>CALUFM010000033.1 GCA_944319935.1 uncultured Prevotella sp. | reverse complement strand
ACATGCCGCAAGTTCCGCTTCGCTCCACATGCGGCTAAGCAACGTTGGACGTCTTCGACGCCCTGCTACGCATTGTTGCCATCCAAAGGATTTGCGGATGAACCCCGTTCGCGGCCTTTCGCCATGCAAAAGACCGCAAACGGCAGGGCTATACACGGCCTTTTGAACGGCGAAAGGCCATATATTGCGAACATGCTGACATCCAGCAAGTTACACATGCATGCGAACGGGTGCGCAATGGGTTGGCGAAGGCGCATGGCGGAGCGTGGCTTGACGCCTTTTTTGATTTTTTATGAAAAGACTTTCATGTTTTCATCTGAAAATCATTAGATTTGTAACCAGATATACCATAAAAACAATAGCATTATGTACAACAAGGTTTTAAAATCAGTTACATGCCTCATGATTGGCACGTGCCTAATGAGTTCATGCATAGGCTCGTTCGGCCTGTTCAACAAAGTGCTTGACTGGAACCAGCAAGCCACGAACAGCAAGTTCCTGAACTGGATTATCTTCGTCCTCATCTCGCCGGCCTACGTCCTCTGCGGAGTGGCCGACCTGATGGTAATCAACTCGATAGAGTTCTGGTCGGGGAGCAACCCGCTGGCCGAGAACGTCGGCAAGACGGAGAGCGTTGTGGGCAGCGACGGCAAGCTGTACGCCGTGACCACGCTTGAAGACGGCTACGAAATCAAAGACCCTGAGGGCAAGGTTGTGAACTTCAAGTATGACAAGGAGGACAACACGTGGTCGATGGTGCAGGACGGAAAGAAGACTACCCTGCTGAGAATCAAGGGCAAGGACACTGCCGAAATCTACCTCAAGGACGGCAGCACGAAGGACGTTACGCTGAACGAACAAGGCGTGTTTGAAACGCAGATGGCCGTGAACGACGGAATGTTCTTCGCGTTCAGGTGATTATTTATTAGTAGTTGGAGGCGCGAGTCTTTTGAAGGAGTTAAGAAGTTAAGGAGTAAAGGAGTTAAGACAAATGCCATGCTGATTGATTTTCAAGGGGAGTTAGAGGAGTTAAGGGAGTTAAAGTAGTTAAAGACATATGCCTTGCTGATTGATTTTCAAGGGGAGTTAAAGGAGTTAAGGGAGTTAGAGTAGTTAAAGACAATAGCATTGCTGATTGATTTTAGATAGCCAACAAGGCATTTGTCTTTAACTACTTTAACTCCCTTAACTCCTTTAACTACTGAAAATAACTCCTTTAACTACTCAAAGAAACTACTCAAACTCCTGAATAAAACTTCTCAACTACTAAGAAAAACCTATCTTCCCCTCTCCTCTTCTTTCGCCGCGCACTCGGGGCAAAGACCCTTTATTACGTAATTTATGCTGCTGAGACGGAAGCCGTCGGGCAGCTCCACCACGGGCACATGTATGCGCTTGAGGCAGAAAGTGCGGTGGCAACACTCGCAATAGAAGTGGGTATGCTCGTCGTCAACGCCGCAGTCGCAGTCGTCGGAGCATACGTTGTACTTCAAGGAGCCGCTCCCGTCGTCAACGACATGTATCAGTTTGTTCATCAGGAACACTGACAACGTGCGCGAGATGGTACTCTTGTCCACTGTCGGCAACAGCCTTTCAAGCTGCGGCAGCGAAACAGTCTCGTCGCCGCGGAACATCTCCCTCAGTATGAGCAGCCTCGTGGCCGTAGGCTTTATGCCGCGGTGCAGCAGCCTGTCGATGTAAAATTGTTCGTCAGTCATATTGCTGCAAATGTATTCTTTTTTGTGGAGTTAAAGAAGTTAAGGAAGTTAAAGAAGTTAAAGACGGTTGCTCTTTGAAGGAGTTAAAATATTTTTTTGAGGAGTTAAAGTAGTTAAGGGAGTTAGAGGAGTTAAAGACAAATGCCTTGTTGGCTATCTAAAAGCAATCAGCAACGGTAATGTCTTTAACTCCTTTGACTCCCTTAACTACTTTAACTCCCAGAAAACGTCAAGCAGCAAGGCATTTGTCTTTAACTCTCTTAAATTCTTTAACTCCCCTTGAAAATCAATAAGCAAGGCATATGTCTTTAACTCCTCTAACTCCCTTAACTGCTTTAACTCCTCGAAGAAAAGAACACTCTCGTGGCGTTAAGCACGGCGAGCAGGGCCACGCCGACATCAGCGAACACGGCAGCCCATAGGTTAGCCATGCCGGCAAGGCCGAGAACCATGACCAAGACCTTGACGCCGACGGCGAATACGATGTTCTCACGGGCTATGCGGCGCGTGCGGCGGCCTATGCGTATGGCGTCGGCCACCTTCGAGGGCTGGTCGGTCTGTATCACCACGTCGGCCGTCTCTATGGCCATGTCCGCGCCAAGTCCGCCCATGGCGATGCCCACATCGCTCAGGGCCAGCACTGGGGCGTCGTTGATGCCGTCGCCTACGAAGGCCACGTTGCGCCCCTCGCGCCTTACGTTCTCCATGTGGGCAACCTTCCCGTCGGGCAAAAGGTCGCCATAACCCTTGTCCACACGCAGCTCGGCAGCCACCTTGTCAACGAGGGCCTGCTTGTCGCCCGACAGTATCTCGACACGCTCCACGCCGCTCTTGCGCAGTTTTTCCACCGCGCTCACGGCGTCGTCCTTCAGCGTGTCGGCCAAGAGCAGGCAGCCGGCATAACGCCCGTCTTTGGCGCAGGCCACGATAGTCTCAGCCACGGCGGACAGCTCCTTGGGATAAGCCACGCCCTCACGGTCGAGCAGCTTCAGCGTGCCCGCCGTCCAGCGCGCACCCTTCACCGTGGCCGTAAGGCCGTAGCCAGGGATGTCTTTCAGGTCGTCAGCGACAACGTCAGTGCCGCCCGCATACTCGGTTACGGCCTTGGCAATCGGGTGGTTGCTGCCCCGCTCCATGGCGGCAACGGCGGCCAGCAGCACGTCCGGTGCCTCGGCTTCCACCTTCACCACGGAGAACTCGCCCCGGGTGAGCGTGCCCGTCTTGTCGAACACCACGGTGTCAACGCGCGTCACGGCGTCAAGATAGTTGCCGCCCTTGAAGAGTATGCCCTTCTTCGACGCCGCGCCGATGCCCCCGAAGTAGCTCAGCGGGATGCTGATGACCAGCGCGCAGGGGCACGAGATGACGAGGAAGATGAGCGCGCGGTAAAACCATGTGTCAAAATCGTAAACAAACGAGCCATCGGCCAGCGACCACAGGTAAGGCACAAGCGCGGTAAGCGCGGCGAGACCGATTACCACGGGCGTATAGACGCGCGCGAACTTGCGTATGAACAGCTCGGCCGGAGCCTTGCGCCCGGAGGCTTCCTCGACCATGGCGAGAACCCTCGCCACCGCACTCTGGCTTGCCGGGCGCACCACCTTTAGGCGCGACACGCCGTCAGTCGCAATCATCCCGGCCAGCACCTCCTTGCCCGTCTCCACCGTGCGGGGCACGCTCTCGCCCGTCAGGGCGGCGGTGTTGAAGGCCGCGTCAGGGCTGAGCAGCACGCCGTCGAGCGGCACACGCTCGCCCGGCTTCACCTCGATGACGTCGCCCACGCCGACGTCGGCAGGGTCTTTCGTCACCACCTCGCCGCCAACCACCACCGAGGCATGGTCGGGGCGAAACTCCATCAGGCTCTTTATGTTGTCGCGGGCACGGTCAACGGCCATGTCCTGCAGCGTCTCGCCGATGCAGTAGAACAGCATCACGGCCACGGCTTCGGGGTATTCGCCTATGACAAACGCGCCCACCGACGCCACGCTCATCAGCATGAACTCGCTGAACACGTCGCCCTTGGCGGCGCACTCGCAAGCCTCTTTCACCACGCCGACGCCCACGGGCAGGAAGGCTGCGACGTACCACACCAATCTCACGATGCCGTCGGCAAACCAGGCGACATCCATCGCGGTCATAACGATGCCCGCTGCGAGCATCACGAACGAAATGGCCGGCTTCATGAAATTCCTTTCTTCCATATCTTCAGTAGTTTGATTTTCCGTTTTGTGAATGCAAAATTACTGCAAAACGAATGCAACCAGGTTGCAAAGGCGCAAGGCATGAGCGACAAGCGGATAAACGACCGGGAACAAACAAAAATGCGGAAGGCGGCCTTTCACAACATAAAAGGCCGCCTTCCGCTCTGCAAAACGCCACAAACCGCGGCGCGAAAGGCCACGTTTCACAACCCTCTGTGGCACAGCGGGTTGCGCTCAGGCCGAGATGTCGCCCAACAGGCGGATTACATCCTCAAGAGTGTCGGCCACAAGCAGGTCGCCGTCCATGCCGCTGCGGATTACGCCCTTGCCCCTGAGGTCGTCGAGCATGGCTATGAGCGAACGCCAGAAACCACCGACATTGTACAGGATTACACGCTTGCGGTGGTATCCGATTGAGGCCGAGGCCACCATCGTGAACACCTCGTCGAGCGTGCCCACGCCGCCGGGCAGTGCCACGGCCACGTCACACTGGGCCAGCATCAAGTCCTTGCGGTCGCTCAGGTTGTCGCAGGGTATGCACACGTCCATGTTCGGACTGGCCTTGCCCCCTCGCTCCACAATCGACGGCACCACGCCCACCGTCCTGCCGCCGGCGCGGCGCACGGCCTCGGCAATGCACTCCATAAGCCCCAGGTTGCATCCCCCGAACACCAGCGTGTGCCCGTTCTCGCCCATCCATCGGCCCAACTCTGCGGCCGCCTTGAAATACATGGCGTCAAGACCGGAGTTGGCCGAACAAAAAACAGCTATCTTCATATTCATTAAAGTTACGAGTTCACAGCAGACAAGCGACAAGCCCATTAGCCCCGCCGCTGCGTTATTACGATAGTGCAAAGATATTACTTTTTCTTGAACCAATGTCCGATTTGGGTTAAGTGAATGCCATCCTCCATCCTATCTCTGCCAAAGTCCCGACCATTTTGCAAATCATTAGCCTCAACTCCTTGACCACATAACTTCTTAACTCCTAACCCATTTTCCCTTGAAAACATCAAAATTATTGTGCCACAGGCACATAAAATCGATTTTTCTCTGTAACTTTGCACCCCGAAAGCCAAACGGAGCTTGAACGTTTGGCCGAACTGCAGTTTTTTATACATAATTATTTTAGATTGAAGACATTTGAAGAATTGGGCGTCAGCGAAGAGATTCGCCGCGCCATCGAGGAATTGGGCTTTGAGCAACCGATGCCTGTACAGGAGGAAGTAATCCCGTATTTGCTGGGTAACAGGAACGACGTCATCGCGCTGGCACAGACCGGCACGGGCAAGACGGCGGCCTTCGGCATACCCGTACTGCAGCGCACCGACTCGCGCGTGCGCCAGACACAGGCGATAGTGCTTAGCCCTACGAGGGAATTGTGCCTGCAGATAGCCGACGACTTGAAGGACTTCTCGAAGTACCTGAGCGGCATCAACGTCGTACCCGTGTACGGAGGCACGTCTATTGAGAACCAAATCCGCGCCCTGAAGCACGGCGCGCAAATCATCGTGGCCACCCCGGGACGACTTATCGACCTTATGCACCGCGGCGTGGCGAAGCTGGAGGCCGTCAAGAACGTCGTGCTTGACGAGGCCGACGAGATGCTCAACATGGGCTTCTCGGAGAGCATCGACGAAATCCTGGCCGGCGTGCCGAAGGACCGCAACACGCTGCTCTTCTCGGCTACGATGAGCCGCGAAATCGAGAAAATAGCGCGCAACTACCTCACCGACCCGAAAGAAATCGTGGTAGGGAGCCGCAACGAGGGAGCCGAACACGTCAACCACGTGTACTACATGGTGAACGCCAAGGACAAGTACCTGGCACTGAAGCGCATAGTTGACTTCTATCCGAAAATCTTCGCAATCATATTCTGCCGCACGAAGCGCGAGACGCAGGAAATCGCCGACAAGCTCATCCACGACGGCTACAACGCCGAGTCGCTGCACGGCGACCTCTCGCAGCAGCAGCGCGACCTGACGATGCAGAAGTTCCGCCAGCACCTCACGCAACTGCTCGTGGCCACCGACGTGGCCGCCCGCGGCTTGGACGTTGACGACCTGACCCACGTCATCAACTACGGACTGCCCGACGACATAGAGAGCTACACCCACCGCAGCGGAAGAACAGGCCGCGCCGGCAAGAAGGGAACGTCGATTTCCATCGTACACACCAAGGAGAAGTCGAAAATACGCGCCATAGAGAAGACCATCGGCAAGGATTTCGTACAGGCTGACATACCCTCGGCCGAGGAAATCTGCAAGAAGCAGCTCTACAAGGTGATGGACCAAATCGTGAAGACCGACGTCAACGAGGAGGAAATCGCACCCTTCATGGAGGACATCAACCGCTACTTCGAGTACATCGACAAGGAAGACATCATCAAGAAAATCGTCAGCCTCGAGTTCGGCAAGTTCCTCGCATACTACGCCAACGCGCCCGAAATAGAGAAACCGACCGGCCGCGGCGAGCGCAAGAAGAAGGAACGCACCAGCGACGAGCGCAAACGCACCCACAAGGCGGAGGCCGGCTACCGCCGACTGTTCATCAACCTCGGCAAGGCCGACGGCTTCTACCCCGGCGAACTGATGCAGTTCGTCAACCGCAACATGCGCGACGGACGCCAGGAAATCGGCGCAATCGACCTGATGTCGAAGATGTCATACTTCGAAGTGCCTGAACGCGACGCGGCGAAGGTGATGCGCGCCCTTGACGGAACGACCTACAAGGGCCGCCAAGTGCGCTGCAACGACGCCGACCGCGACCAGAAGCCGCAGCGCGGACGCCGCGACGACGGCTTCGGAGGCTTCGAGAAGAAGTCACGCCGGCGTGACGACGACGCGCCGAAGAGGGAGAAAAAGCGCAAGAAAGACAAGCCCGAGTTCCAAGAAAGCGGGCGGAAGGACGACTGGCGCCAGTTCTTCACGAAGAACAACGACGTCAAGCTGGTAGGCGAAGAGCCCGACTTCAGCGAAGAAGGATGGGCGAGAAGGAAGCCGAAGAAATAATACCCTAAGCAGTCCCGGCTTACAGGGCCTATTTGGCTTATTAGGCCTATCAGGCTTATTAGCCAAATTAGCCTGATAGGCCAAATAGGCCCGATGAGCCGGGACTGCCGTCAAATAACCGCTAATCATGAAAAAACAAATCTTTACCTTAGCATTATTCTCAGCATTGGCATCGCCAGGCGCATCGCTGGCCGGCAACATCTACGTGTCGCCCAATGGCGACGACGCGGCCAAAGGCACAGTATCCGAACCCCTTAAAACCGTCGAGGCCGCCCTTAAACAGGCCCGCGAGTGGCGTCGCCTTGGCTCGGCCGAGGCCGAGGGCGGCATCAACATCATCATGAGCGGCGGCGTTTACAGCATCGACAAGCCCATATTCATACGCCCCGAAGACAGCGGCACGCCCGAGTCGCCCACCGTGATACGCGGCGCGGAGGGCGAAGAGGCCGTCATCAGCGGCGGCATAAGCGTGACGGGATGGCGCAAGGCTGCCGACGACCCACGGCTGCCGGCGGCGGCGAGGGGCAAGGTGTGGGTGGCCGACGCCCCCGTGCTGGGCAACAAGATAGTGTACGCGCGCCAGCTATACGCCGACGGACGCAAGGCCGTCAGGGCGACACAGTTCGACGGGCCGTATGCCATGGAGCGCATGAAGGCCTTTTCCCCCAGCGACGAAAGCATCACCATACCCACGCCTGAAACGGATTTAAGCAAGGCCGGCCAGCTCGAAATGATTGTCCACCAGCGGTGGGCCATCGCCATACTGCGCGTCCGTGAGATGAAGGACTTGGGCGGCGGGCTTACCAAGGTGTGGTTCCACCAGCCCGAAAGCCAGCTTGAGTTCGCCCACCCCTGGCCTCAACCCGTAATCGACGGCGAGCGGGGCAGCTCGTCGTTCTGCCTCGTCAACGCCCTCGAACTGCTTGACCAGCCGGGCGAATGGTACCAAGACTACCCGTCGGGGCGCATCTATTACTACCCCGAAGACGGCCGCCGGCCCGACATGATGCAAGTGACCGTGCCCGCCTTGGAGCAACTCGTAGAAATCGGCGGCACGCGCGAGCGGCAGGTTAGCGGCATCAGGTTTGACAACATATCGTTCCAGTACGCCTCGTGGACGCGCCCTTCGCACGAAGGGCACGTCACCCTGCAGGGCGGCTTCCGCCTCATCGACGCCTACAAGCTGGAAAAACCCGGACTGCCACACAAGGCGGAGCTTGAGAACCAGGCGTGGATAGCGCGCCCCGAGGCCGCCGTCGCGGCGCAGTTCGCCACGGGCATCGCCTTCACCGAGTGCAGCTTCAGCCACGTTGGGGCGTCGGCGTTGGACTTCCGCTACGCAGTCAGCTCCTCGGAGATAACCTCCTGCACGTTTGAGGACATCGGCGGCACGGCCATAATGGCCGGTTCGTTCGGCGAGGGAGGCTTCGAAACGCACATACCCTACTCTCCCGCCATACCGGCAGACCTCTGCCACGGCCTGACAATCAGCAAATGCCGCATCAACGACGCCGCCAACGAGGACTGGGGCTGCGCAGCCGTCAGCGCGGGCTACGTAAGCGGCATCACAATAGACCAAAACGAAGTGTCAAACGTCAACTATTCAGGCATCTGCGTGGGCTGGGGATGGACGGCCAAGGAGAGCGGCATGCGCGACAACCGCATAACCGGCAACTACGTACACGGCTACGCCAAGATGCTGTATGACGCCGGGGGCGTCTACACCTTGTCAAACCAGCCAGGCTCGGTCATCAGCGGCAACAGAATAAGCCTGCCGTCAGACGCGCCTTACGCCACCAACTCGCGCGCCTTCTGCGTCTACTTCGACGAGGCCACCGACGGCTTCACCGTTGAGGGCAACGACATGCCCAAGCCCCTGTTCGGTTACAACAGGCCCGGCCCCGCGCTTATTGTGAAGGACAAGTAGGCCGGCGGCTCATCGGGCTTATTTGGCTCATTGGCCTAATCAGCCCTATCAGCCCAATAAGCGAAACACGGCAAACGGCACTGTAAAAGGTCACCTTTTGCGGTGCCGTTTGCCGCATTTCACGAGGCGAAAGGACGCCTTTTGGAAAACCGCCTGAAACAGCGTGAAACATTATGCCTCGCGGCATAGTACAAACCGGGCGGCAATACGTCATTTTAACAGCCCGCCTTGCCGTCTGGAAGGAAGTCACGACGACCCGGCCTGACAACGGAAACAGAGGACGGCTGACATAAGAACAAACAACGAAATGAGACCAACAAATTACTACCTGTTCGACTTCATGGACTTCGACACCGACCTCAAGCGCGACGAGTCGCTGTGGAAGGCGTACAAGCCGACCGCCGTCCGTGAGAAAGACGGCGACATACTCGTAAGCGTCCCGTTCCAGAAGCAAGTGCTTGACAACGACATGTCGCCAGACCTCAGCGTGCCCAAAGAGGAATACACGCTGGTCATACGGCAGTACGAACCAAAAGTCCTGCGCCTCTTCATCGGCTTCGGCGAAGCGGAAATGACAGACTCGTCGGAGATGCTGCAATACAGCCCGAGGGTCAGGAAGACGCCGCTGAGCGTCAGTTTCGCCAACGACCAATGGACTGTGACCGACCCGCAGGGCACGGTACGAGCCGTAATCAACATACAAGAGCCGAGGCTCGACCGCTGGAGCAGCCTGCAGCCCGACCCGCAGGAGACGCTCGACCTGCGCCTCTACCCCGACGGCAAGAAGGAAATCCGCCTGGCCGCCTACGACCACTTCTCGCCCCCGCGCTACGACGCGCTGCCCTTGGGCTTCTGCAAGACCGACGGACGGAAGGACAGGGCCACGCTCTCGTTCGAATGCAAGGCCGACGAATGCTTCGCCGGAACGGGCGAGCGGTTCATGAAGATGGACCTGAGCGGGCAGACATTCTACCTGAAGAACCAAGACGGGCAGGGCGTGAACAACCGCCGCACGTACAAGAACATACCCTTCTACGTGTCGAGCCGCATGTACGGCGCGTTCTACCACACCTGCGCCCACGGCAAGCTGTCGCTCGCGGGCATGTCAACGCGCTCGGTGGAGTTCATGTCCGAGCAGGCCATGCTCGACGTGTTCCTCATCGGCGGCGACACTATGGAAGAAATAATCCGCGGCTACCGCGACCTTACTGGCTACCCCTCGATGCCCCCGCTGTGGAGTTTCGGCGTGTGGATGAGCCGCATGACGTACTTCTCGGCCGACGAGGTGGACGGAATATGCGACCGCCTGCGCCGCGAACACTACCCCTGCGACGTCATCCACTTGGACACGGGATGGTTCCGCACGGACTGGCTGTGCGAATGGAAGTTCAACGAAGAGCGTTTCCCCGACCCCAAGAAGTTCCTCAGCGACCTCAAGGACAAGGGCTTCCGCGTAACGCTGTGGCAGTTGCCTTACGTGGCCGAGGACGCCGAACAAATCGACGAGGCGCGCAAGAACCACTACATCTGCACCCTGACGAAGCAGCAGAAGCGCGAAGGCTCGAACTTCTCGGCACTCGACTACGCCGGGACAATCGACTTCACCGACCCCGAGGCCACCGAGTGGTACAAGGGACTGCTGCGCAACCTGCTCGAAATGGGCGTGGCGGCCATCAAGACCGACTTCGGCGAAAACATCCACATGGACGCCACCTACAAGAACATGAGCCCCGAACTGCTGAACAACCTCTACGCCCTGCTCTACCAAAAGGCGGCCTACGAGGTGACAAAGGAGGTGACAGGCGACGGCATCGTATGGGCGCGCGCCGCATGGGCGGGCTGCCAACGCTACCCCCTGCACTGGGGAGGCGACTCGTGCAGCTCGTGGGACGGCATGGCCGGGTCGCTCAAGGGCGGGCTTCACTTCGGCCTGTCGGGCTTCGCCTTCTGGAGCCACGACGTGCCCGGATTCCACACCCTGCCCAACTTCATGAACTCGGTGGTCAGCGACGACGTCTACGTGCGCTGGACGCAGTTCGGCGTCTTCTCGTCGCACATCCGCTACCACGGCACCAACAAGCGCGAGCCTTGGCACTATCCGGCCATCGCCGGGACAGTAAAGAAGTGGTGGAACCTGCGCTACAAGCTCATACCTTATATCCTGCGCGAGAGCGAGAAGGCCGTAAGCGGCGGCTCCACCGTGCTTCAGGCACTCATATTCCACCATCCGCACGACAAGGTGTGCTGGCATATCGACGACGAATACTACTTCGGCGACGACTTCCTCGTAGCCCCCGTAATGAACAGCGAGGGCCGGCGCGACGTCTACCTGCCCGAAGGCCGCTGGGTGAACTTCTTCACCGGTGAGCGCATCGAGGGCGGACGCTGGCTCTACGGACTCGAAGTGCCGCTCGAACAGATGCCTGTCTACGTGCGTGAAGGCGCGGTAATCCCGGTATATCCGGAGCATGTGGAATGCACGGACGAGATGGACTTGACGAAGACCGTTGAACTCGTGATTGACGATACGTTTAAGGGAATTGAGTTGTAAGTAGTTTTTTGGGGAGTCAAGGAGTAATGGAGTTAAGGAGTTAAGGCATCACTCTTGCTGTTGTCTTATACAAAAGGTATTGTCTTAACTCCTTGACTCCATTACTCCTTGACTCCTAAAAGACATTAAATAAAGGAATATCAATATGTGGAAACCTAATCTTGAACTGACCAAACAGCATTACATAGACTGGTGGAACCACAAGGGCATAGTGCTGAACATGTGGGAACACTTCCAGACGGGCGTCGCCCCGCACGCCGACGTGCCGGCTCCGCCCGCGCCGAAAGACTTGAACCAGAAGTGGTTTGACCCCGAATGGAGGGCTGAATACCTGGACTGGTACGTGGCGCACAGTTGCCTCAAGGCCGACATGCTGCCCGTGGCCAACACCCAATTAGGGCCTGGTTCGCTGGCCGCAATACTCGGGGGAGTGTTCGAAGGGGGCGAAGACACAATCTGGATACACCCCGACCCCAGCTTCAATGACGACATAACGTTCAACCCCGAGCATCCCAACTACCTGCTGCACAAGGCTTTGCTGCGCGCATGCAAGCAGAAGGCGCAGGGCAACTACTACGTGGGCATGCCCGACCTGATGGAGGGGATGGACGTGCTTGCGGCACTGAAAGGCACGGACAAGGTGCTGATGGACACGGTGACGCAGCCCGATGTGCTTGAACACCAGATGCAACAAATCAACGACATCTACTTCCGCGTGTTCGACGAGCTGTACGACATCATCCGCGAAGGCGACGAAATGGCCTTCTGCTACTTCTCGTCGTGGGCCCCGGGCAAGATGACCAAGCTGCAGAGCGACATCTCCACGATGATAAGCGTTGAGGACTACCGCCGCTTCGTGCAGCCGTTCATACGCCAACAGTGCCAAAAGATAGACTACACGCTGTACCATCTCGACGGCGTAGGCGCGCTGCACCACCTGCCCGCGCTGCTCGAAATCGAGGAACTCAACGCCATACAGTGGACGCCCGGCGTGGGAGAGCCGCAAGGCGGGTCGCCTAAGTGGTACGAACTGTACAAGAAAATACTGGCCGCCGGCAAGAGCATAATGGCTTGCTGGGTGACAGTTGACGAGCTGCGGCCGCTCCTTGACAACATCGGCGGCGACGGCGTACACCTCGAAATGGACTTCCACAACGAGGCGGAGGTTGAGCAAGCCATGCGCATCGTAGAGGAATATCAATCTTCAGAAAGCAGACAGGCAGACGAGAAGACAAGCAGACAAGTCATTTCACTCGACGGACTGAGCGACGACGAGGCCGTAAGCAAAATAATAGACGAGGCCGAACGGCAGTTTGCCGACAAGGCGTATTTGGCCAATCAGGCTAATTCGGCCTATTCGGCCAATAAGACCAATGAGCCGGACATGCCTGACATCAAGGCCGCAGCCAGCGAACGCATCCTCATTCTCGACGGAGCCATGGGCACGATGATACAGGCGCGCCACCTCAGCGAAGCCGACTTCCGCGGCGAATGGCTGTCAGAACACCCCATTGACGTCAGCGGATGCAACGACCTGCTGTGCCTCACACGCCCCGACATCGTGAAAGACATACACCGGCTTTACCTTGAAGCCGGCGCGGACATCATCGAGACAAACACCTTCAACGCGCAACGCATATCCATGGCTGACTACCGCTTGGAGGAGCGTTGCCGCGAAATAAACCTTGAGGCGTGCCGGATAGCGCGCGAAATGGCTGACGAATACACAAGCAAGAACCCGCAAAAGCCGCGCTTCGTGGCCGGTTCCATCGGGCCAACGAGCAAGACTTGCTCAATCAGCAGCGACACTACGCAGCCCGGATGGCACACGTTCAACTACCAGACCCTGCTCGACGCCTACGCCGAACAGGCCGAAGCGTTGGTGGAAGGAGGCGTTGACGCGATACTAATCGAGACCATTTTCGACACGACAAACGCCCGCGCGGCCATCGAGGCGGCGCGCGCGGCGGCCAAGAAAGCAGGAAGGCAAGTGCCGCTGATGCTCAGCTTCACCATATCGGGCAGCGAAGGGCGCAACATGCTGGGGCAAGACATCGACAAGTTCGCGGCCTTGATGATGGGCGGCGACATCCTTTCGGTGGGCGTCAACTGCTGCGCCGACATCCCGACAGCCGTGCCCCTGCTGACACGCCTCGGCGCAACGACGAAGAGCCTAATAAGCTTCTACCCCAACGCGGGCATGCCCGACGCCGCAGGACACTACGCCCTGACACCCGAAATGATGCAACAGGCGATGTGGGGCATAGCCGAACATCACTTGGTTGACATCATCGGCGGATGCTGCGGCACGACAGACAAGCACATACGAAAGCTCGCCGAGATGGTAGAACCCATTGAAGGACTGCGCCTTACGCCGCACAATGCTTGCAAGAAGACGGGCAAACAAGCAGACAAGCAGACGAGCAGACAAGCAGACGAGCCGGCCTATCAGGCCAATCAGGCTTATTCGGCCAATTCAACCAATAAGCCTAATGAGCCACATGAGGATGATATTCCGCGGCAATCAGCCGACGGCGTGTTCGACGCCATACTGCACGGCAAGGCCGACAAGGCCGTAGAGGCCACACGCGCGGCACTCGACGAGGGCACAGCACCGCAGGACATCATCAACGGACAGATGATACGCGCCATGGGCGAGGTGGGCAGCCGCTTCGAGCAAGGCAAGGCCTTTGTGCCCCAACTGCTCATGGCCGGCCGCGCCATGAAGGCCGCCCTCGAACTGCTGAAGCCCCTCCTGGCCGGCGGCGCGGCTGCCACTGCAGGGCGCGTGGTAATCGGCACGGTGAAGGGCGACCTGCACGACATCGGCAAGAACCTCGTGGCGTCGATGCTCGAGGGCAGCGGCTTCGAGGTGGAGAACATCGGCATAGACGTGCCGGCGGACAAGTTTGTCGAGGCGGTGAAGTCCTGCCACGCCGACATCCTCTGCATGTCAGCCCTGCTCACGACCACGATGACATACATGAAGGACGTAATCCGCGCCGTCAACGACGCAGGCCTGCGCGACAAGGTGAAAATAATGGTGGGCGGCGCGCCCGTCAGCCAGGCCTTCGCCGACGAAATAGGAGCCGACGGCTACAGCGACAACGCCAACGAGGCGGTGAAGGTGGCCAAGGCGTTACTAAAGCCCCTCCCAACCTCCCCCGTGGGGAGGAGCTGACTTACCCCTGCTATTTACAAGAACATTAATTATAAACCAACAAGACAAATCCCTCACTCCCCCTCATGGGGGAGCCGGAGGGGGCTTTTGAAACCATGACTACACAATCATTACAAGCACTCGACTGGGGCATCCTTGCCGCCTATTTCGTCATCCTCCTGGCAATCGGAGTATGGGCGAGCCGCAAGAGCAAGGAAGGAAGTAGCAAATTCTTGGCGGGCAACTCGCTGCGCTGGCACCACATAGGCTTCTCCATGTGGGGCACGAACGTAGGCCCGTCGATGCTCATAGCGTCGGCGAGCGCGGGCTTCACCACGGGCATCGTGTCGGGCAACTACGCCTGGTACGCCTTCGTCTTCATAGCCCTGCTGGCCTTCGTCTTCGCCCCGCGCT
>CALUFM010000032.1 GCA_944319935.1 uncultured Prevotella sp. | reverse complement strand
CGTGGCTCGCGCTGACGCTCTTCGCCGGCGGCATCATCATCCGCCAGGTGTTCGGCATGCCCATGTGGATGTCGGCCTTCCTGCTGCTGGCCATCTCGGCGTTCTTCACCATGCTCGGCGGGCTCAAGGCCGTGGCCTACACCAACGTCTACCAGATGGTGCTGCTCATCGTCGTTTCGGCCACGCTCACCGTCGTCGGCATCTACAAGCTGGGCGGCGACTCGTTCTTCGGGGGCGTCTCCGTGCTGGCCAACCCCGACATCGTGCCGTCAAACTACTGGAACCTGTTCCAGCCCAACTCCGACAAGGACTTCCCCTGGCTGCCCATATTGCTGGGCTACCCCATATCGGGCCTGTGGTTCTGGTGTACCGACCAGTCGATGGTGCAGCCCGTCCTGGCGGCCAAGAACCTGAGCGAGGGGCAGCGCGGGGCCAACTTCACGGGCTGGCTGAAAATCCTCGACGTGGCCATCTACATCATCCCCGGCATCGTATGCTTCGCCCTGGTGAAGCAAGGCTTCTTCGGCTCTACGGTCATCGAGCCTGACAACGCCTACATGTCGCTCGTGTCGAGCCTCTTCCCCGTCGGCATGGTGGGCCTCGTGCTGGCAGTCCTCACCGCCGCGCTAATCAGCACCATCGGCTCGGCCCTCAACGCCCTGAGTACCGTCTTCACGATGGACATCTACGTGAAGAACATCCGCCCGGAGGCCACTCCCGCCGAAATATCGCGCACGGGGCGCATAGTGACCGTCATCGGCGCGCTGGTGTCAATCGTCATCACCATCGCCGTTGACAACATCAAGGGCATGAACCTCTTCAACGTGTTCCAGTCAGTCCTCAGCTTCATCGCCCCGCCGATGGCGGCCGTGTTCGTGATGGGCGTCTTCTGGAAGCGTTGCACCACCCTTGCGGCCAACATCACGCTGACCTTCGGCACCATCTTCAGCATCGGTTCGGGCATACTCTACCTCTGGGTAATCCCCGGGGCCACCGAGGCCGTCCACTTCATGATGCTCTCGTTCTACATCTTCGTCGTCTTGGTGGCGATGATGGTTGTCGTCAGCCTGTGCAACAAGCAGGCCACGGTTGACACCAAGGTGGTGAAGCTCGCCGAGAAGCCCAAGCGCGGCGTCATCATGGCGTGGACGGCATTGGCCGTGGTGATGGTCGCGCTGTACGTGTTCTTCAACGGGAACTGAGAGGCACAGCCAACTGCCTGATTGTCAGCATAGTTGCGAAAGGGCACATCTTGCGCTGCAAGATGTGCCCTTTCGCGTTGCCGTTTGCGGCCGTTCGCAAGGCCGTTCGCCGCCTTCGGCGAAGCCGCCCATTTGGCTTATCCGGCTCATTTGGCTTATTGCCCCCATTGGGCTTATCAGGCCCATTGGGCTCATTTGGCTTATTGGGCCTAATAAGCCGGATAAGCCCAATAAGCCTCCGCCATGCTTTTGCAACTTAGTTGCACTTGCTTTTCCTTATTTTTGCAAGCAAAAACACAAGCATTATGATTTTCATACACCACAAAGCATTATTTACATGCGCGCTTGCCGCGCTGCTGCTGGCCTCGTGCCACTCGGGCGACGGCCACGGCGAAGCCGCCGACGCGCACGCCGAAGAGGCGAAAGAACATGCCGGCGAGATAGTCATCAGCCCCCAAGAGGCCAAGGCCGCGGGCATAGTGGCCGAGACGGTGACGCCCGGCGAGTTTTCAGGCGTAATCCCCTGCGGCGGCAAAATCTTGTCAGCGTCGGGCGACGAGGCCACCGTCGTGGCCACAGTGTCGGGCATAGTTAGGTTCACCCGCGGACTGACCGAGGGCTCTGCGGTGAGCCGCGGCGGCACGGTGTTCACCATTTCGTCGAAAAACCTGCAAGACGACCCCGCGCGCCAGGCCGCCGTGGCATACGAGACGGCCAAGAAGGACTACGAGCGCGCGGCCAAGTTGGTGAAGGACAAAATAGTCACCCAAAAGGAGTTCAACCAGATACGCTCCAACTACGAGTCGGCCAAAATCGCCTACGAGGTGTACTCCGGCGGCGGCAAGGCCGGCGCGGGCGTGGCCGTAACGTCGCCCATCGGCGGGTACGTGAAGACGTGCCTGGTGAAAGAGGGCGACTACGTGACCGTAGGCCAGCCCATGATGAACGTCACGCAGACGCGCACGCTGTACCTCAAGGCCAACGTGCCCGAGCGTTACTACACGCTGCTGGGCACGCTGCGCTCGGCCAAGTTCAAGACGGCTTACGGCGACCGCGTGTATGACCTGCGCCAGGTGGGCGGCCGACGGGTTGCCACGGGCAAGCAGACGGGCGACGGCTCGCCGTACATACCGGTGACATTCGAGTTCGCCAACCGCGCCGACGTGGCCCCCGGCTCGTTCGTCGAGACTTACCTGCTGACGTCTCCCCGCACGGGCGTAATCAGCGTCCCGATAGCCGCCCTGACCGACGAGCAGGGCCTCCACTTCGTGTACGTGCAGACCGACGCAAGCTGCTATGAACGCCGCGAGGTGCATGTAGGCGAGACTGACGGCGAGCGCATCGAAATAAAAAGCGGCCTGAAGGGCGGCGAAAAGGTAGTGGTGAAGGGCGCGACCCAGGTGCGCCTGGCCGGCGCAAGCACCGCCATACCGGGACATACGCATAATCATTAATATTCTGGGAAGTTAAAGGAGTTAAAGAAGTTACCGCTTCGCTACGCTCGCTGAGAAGCTAAAGACGCATGTCTTTCCGCTTGCCCAAGGAGCGTCAGCTTCATGGCTTTCAACTGCTTGCCTCTCAACGGGAAAGCATTTGTCCTTAACTCCTTTTACTCCCTTAACTTCTTTAACTCCTAAAAAAGATGCTCAACAAGATAATCCATTTCTCATTGCACAACCGCCTGCTCGTACTCGTCGCGGCGGTGCTGCTCACCGTCGCGGGAATAGTAACCACGGGGCGGACTGAAGTTGACGTGTTCCCCGACCTCAACGCGCCTACGGTGGTCGTCATGACCGAGGCGGGCGGCATGGCCGCCGAGGAGGTGGAACAGTTGGTGACGTTCCCCATCGAGACGGCCGTCAACGGCGCGACCCACGTCCGCCGCGTGCGCTCGTCATCGGCCACGGGTTTCTCGGTGGTGTGGGTCGAGTTCGACTGGGACACCGACATCTACTTGGCGCGCCAAATAGTGTCAGAAAAGCTCGCGGCGGTGACCGAGACGCTGCCTGAGAACGTAGGCAAGCCCACGCTCGGCCCCCAGTCGTCAATCCTCGGCGAGGTGCTTATAGTCGGGCTTACGGCCGACAGCACGTCGATGATGGACCTCCGCACGCTGGCCGACTGGACAATACGCCCCCGACTGATGTCAACGGGCGGCGTGTCGCAGGTGTCAGTACTCGGCGGCGACATCAAGGAATACCAAATACTGCTCCACCCGGGGCGCATGGCGCACTACGGCGTGACGCTGGGCGAGGTGCTGGCCGTGACCGACCAGATGAACCGCAACACCAACGGAGGTGTCATCTATGAGTACGGCAACGAGTACATAGTGCGCGGAGTGGTGTCAACCGAAGACGTGAAGCAGATGGGCGACGCCGTGGTAAAGAGCGTCAACGGCGACGCCGTGACGCTGGCCGACGTCGCCGACGTGCAAGTCGGCGCGCAAGTGCCGCGCCTCGGACTGGCCTCCGAGAAGGGCAAGCCCGCCGTACTGCTGACAGTCACCAAGCAGCCCGACACGGGCACCATAGAGCTTACCGAACGCTTGGAGGACGCCCTGCAAGACTTGAAGAAGAACATGCCCGCCGACGTACACGTCTCGACGGACATCTTCCGCCAGTCGAAGTTCATAGAAAGCTCGGTGAAGAACGTAGAACACTCGCTGTACGAGGGCGCGCTGTTCGTCGTCATCATCCTTTTCCTCTTCCTCGCGAACGTCCGCACCACCATAATATCGCTCGTCACGCTGCCCATCTCGCTGCTGATGTCGCTCATGGTGCTTCACTATTTCGGCATGAGCGTCAACACGATGAGCCTCGGCGGACTTGCCATCGCCATCGGTTCGCTGGTTGACGATGCCATAGTTGACGTGGAGAACGTGTGGAAACACCTGCGCGAGAACCGCGCGCTGCCCAAGGGCGAGCGGCTGCCGGTGCTTGACGTGGTGTTCAACGCCTCGCGCGAGGTGCGCATGCCCATCCTCAACTCCACGGCCATCATCATCGTAAGCTTCATCCCCCTGTTCTATCTCAGCGGCATGGAGGGGCGCATGCTCATACCGCTCGGCGTGGCTTTCATCGTGGCCCTGGTCGCGTCAACCATCGTCGCGCTGACGCTTACGCCCGTGCTTTGCAGCTACCTGCTGGGCGGCGGCAAGGAGGGGGGCGTGCCCCGCGAGGCTTTCGTGGCGCGCTGGCTGAAGAGGCACTACGAGCGCGGGCTCGTCTGGGCGTTGGACCACAAGCGTCCCGTCGTGACGGTCACCGCCGCGCTGTTCGTGGCGGCCGTCGGCCTGTTCTTCACCTTGGGGCACAGCTTCCTGCCGAAGTTCAACGAAGGCTCGTTCACCATCAACATAAGCTCGATGCCGGGCATATCGCTTGAGGAGTCAGACCGCATAGGCCGACGCGCCGAGGAAATCCTGCTGTCAATCCCCGAAATACAGACCGTGGCGCGAAAGACCGGCCGTGCCGAGCTTGACGAACACGCCTTGGGCGTGAACGTGTCGGAAATAGAGGCCCCGTTCGAGCTGAAGGACCGCTCGCACGAGGAGCTTCTCGACGACATAAGGCACAAGCTGGCGGCCATAAAGGGCGCGAACATAGAAATAGGCCAGCCCATCAGCCACCGCATAGACGCCATGCTGAGCGGCACGCAGGCCAGCATAGCCATCAAGCTGTTCGGCGACGACCTTAACAAGATGTTCGACCTGGGCAACCAAATAAAGGACGCCGTGAGCGACGTGGAGGGCGTGGCCGACCTCAACGTGGAGCAGCAGGTGGAGCGGCCCGAGCTTGAAATCAAGCCCAAGCGCGAGATGCTGAAGATGTACGGCATACCGCTGGCCGACTTCAACACCTTCGTCCGCACGAACATGGCCGGCGAAACGGTGTCGCAGGTCTACGAGAAGGGCGGCAGCTTCAACCTCGTGGTGCGCGCCGCCGAGCATGACCGCTGCGACATGGAGCGCATACGCGACCTGATGCTCGACACGCCAGACGGGCGGAAAATACCACTCGCCAACGTGGCCGAAGTGACTTCGGCCATGGGCCCGAACACCATCAACCGCGAGAACGTGAAGCGCAAAATCGTGATTTCGGCCAACGCGAGCGGCCGCGACCTGCGCAGCGTGGTGAACGACATACGCAAGCGCGTTGACGCCGAAGTGAAACTGCCCGAAGGCTACCACGTGGAGTACGGCGGCCAGTTCGAGAGCGAACAGGCGGCAAGCCGCACCCTGCTGCTGGCGTCGCTGCTGAGCATCGTCGTAATCTTCCTCTTGCTCTACATGCAGTTCAAGAACGCCATGGAGAGCGGCGTCATCCTGCTCAACCTGCCGCTGGCACTCATCGGCGGAGTGTTCACCCTGGTGCTTACCACGGGCGAAGTGAGCATACCCGCAATCATAGGCTTCATCTCGCTGTTCGGCATCGCCACGCGCAACGGAATGCTGCTCATCAGCCATTACAACACGCTGCGCCAAGAGCCGGGCGTTGACCTGAGGCGGAGCATCGTGCGCGGTTCGCTCGACCGCCTCAACCCCATCCTCATGACGGCCCTCTGCTCCGCGCTCGCCCTCATACCGCTGGCGTTGCGCGGCAGCCTGCCCGGCAACGAAATCCAAAGCCCCATGGCGAAGGTCATCTTGGGCGGACTGCTCACCTCGACGTTCCTCAACGGCTTCATCATACCCATCGTGTACGAGTGGATGAGCAAGCGGAAGAAGATTTGAACGGGAGTTAAAGGAGATTTATTCAAGGAGTTAAAGGAGTTAAAGTAGTTACCGCTCGTTTCACTCGCTGAGGAGTTAAAGACAAATGCATTGCTTGCAGTTAGTTTACAATACAAGGCATATCGCATTGCGAAAGGTGGCAAACCACATTGCAAAAGACGCTCTTTTACATGACCGTTTGATACATATCGCCAAACGCCTGTAAACAAGGCACTTGGCTTTAACTTCCCAGCGAGAAGCCGCCTTCGGCGGAATTGACAATTAAAAAGAAAAAAAGAAACAGCCCAACAGCAGCAAAACATTTGTCTTTAACTCCTCAGCGAACGCAGTGAGCGAAGTTTCCTTGAGCGAAGCGAAAAACTACTTTAACTCCTTTAACTACTGAAAATATCTCCTTTAACTACTAAAAATATCTCCTTTAACCTCCTGGACAATAAAATAAAGTTAAATACGTTAATTAAGCATGAGACATACAGCATTATTCATCGCGGCGTTGCTGGCAGCGACAGCCGCCCCGGCGCAGACTGTAGACGACGTGCTGCGCAGCGTGGAACAGAACAACATGGAACTGAAAGCTGCCCAGAAAGGCAACGAGGCGGCGCATCTTGAAGCGAAGCAAGTGAACAACCTCGAAGGACTTTCGGTGGAATACAGCCCCTTCTTCAACAAGGAGGAGAGCGGCATAGCCAGCTCGGAGCTTGTGGTCAGCCAGGGGTTCGACTTCCCCACACTGTACGGCGCGCGCAAGAAGGCCAACCGCCTGCAGGGCGACGTGCGCGACATGGAATACCAGACGACGCGGCGCGACATACTGCTGCAGGCCAAGAACTTCTGCCTTGACCTCATCCACCTGAACAAACAGAAGGCCATACTCGAGGAACGGCGCAAGAACGCCGACGAACTCTTGGCCACCTTCACCGAGAAATACGAGCAGGGCGACGCCACATCGCTTGAACTGAACAAAATAAAGATGGAGCGCATGAACCTTGAGACGGAACTCGTACAGGCCGAGACGGCGCGCACGACCGCATTGCGCGGCCTGCAAGCCCTCAACGGAGGCGTGGCGGCGGAAGTCACCACGACCGAATATCCGGCCGCTCCAGCGGAAAGCTACGAGGCTCTGTACGAACGCGCCGTGACCGCCGACCGCACGGTGATGACGGCTCAGGCCGCCGTGCGCGCCGCCGAACAGGACGTGAAGGTGAACAAGCAGGGATGGATACCGAAAATAGAAGTGGGCTACCGCCGCAACACCGAGGGCGACAACGCCAGCCACGGCTTCCTGATCGGCGGCTCAATACCCCTGTTCGCCAACAAGAACAAGGTGAAGACGGCCAAGGCCAGGCACGCCGAGGCGCAGATGAAGCAGACCGAAGCCCGCATAAAGGCGGAAAGCGCGACACGCGCCTTGGTTGACGAGATGCGCCAGCTACGCGCCGCGGCCGACGCCTACGACCTGCCCCTGATGCGCCAGACGCTCTCGCTGCTGCGCACGGCGGTTGACAACGGCGAACTGTCAGTGACCGACTATTACAGCGAAGCCGACGGCGTGTACCGCAACATGCAGACTTATCTCGACATAGAGCGGCAGTATCAGGGCGTAGTGGCCGACGTGATGAAGAATGAACTTTAGTTTTTTGGGGGAGTTAAAGGAGTTAGGGGGAGTTAAAGGAGTTAAGGACAATAGTTTTTCTTCTAAGTTTACTTCAAAACAAAGCATTTGTCCTTAACTCCTTTAACTCCCCCTAACTCCTTTAACTCCTTGCCGGACGTTTCCTCTTATAACAGTCTTTGTAGTCGCAAAGGCCGCACGAATATTCAAGCTTCCTTACCCCGGGGCCAAGCCCTATGACGCCGCTCACCGACTTGATGGGCACCATCAGGCTCGACTCGGTCAACCTGACGCCGCACGGACGCTCCACGCCGAACAGCGGGAAGAGCCGCTGCTGCTCGGACACATGCCAGCCGCAGTAGCCGGGACTGAAGCGGTTGGTGTGACGCCAGCCGCGGCCGTCGAGTTCGCCTTGCAGGCATTCTTCCATGATGTCGGCCGTGCGTTCGGCGATGACTGAGCCGAACGAGTCGGCGATGAACGTGCGAACCATGTCGTCATCGTCTTTCAGGCGCATCTGCAAGTCCTCAAACTCTGCTCCGGCCGTGGCCACGAACAGGGCGAAAGCCTCGGAGCCGCGCAGTTGGCGGCTGATGATGCGCCCCACGTGCAGCTCGGTGCCGCCGATGGTGAGCGTGTCGCGCACGAGGTCGAGCGTGCCGTCGGCGAGCATATAGCAGAAACGCGGGCGCGCCACGGCGGCCGCCATGTCGCCCACGGCGCGCACCTCGGCCATCACGTCGTCGTCAGGCGTGGCGTCGCCGTAGCCCATCTGCTCGCAGACATCGGCGAGAGACAGGCGCAGGTCATGGTAGTTTATGTTTTCGAAGGTCATTGTTTGTTTTTAATTATGTAGTAGTTAAAGTAGTTAAAAGTAGTTAGAGTAGTTAAAGTCAAATGCCTTGTATGTGAAGAATAACAAAACAACAGGGTAATGACTTTAACTACTTAGCGAACGCAGTGAGCGATAACTACTTTTAACTACTTTAACTACTCAAACCATTTTAACTACTCTAACTACTTCAAAACTTCCTCATTCCATCTCTCCACCTCGTCGAAAAATGCCTCGACGTTGGCCATAGGGCTGTGAGGCGGCGTGTCGCATCCGCTTGAGATGACGAAGTTCGGACAGCCGGCCATGCGCTCCAGGAGGTCGCGCGTGGCGCGGCGCATGGCCTCGGGCGTGGCGTCCTTGAACAGCGACACGGGGTCTAAGTTGCCCATCGAGAGAGCCGTGGGCGGCACGTCGCGCGTCACCTCGGCCATGTCGCACTTGTTGCCGAAGTGGTAGGCGGCAGCTCCGGTGGCGGCCATGGCGCGGGTGCATTGCCCCGTATTGCCGCAGTTGTGCAGCACGAGGGTGAAGAAGTCGTCCTGGACGGCGTCCACTATCCTCTTGACATACACCGACGAGAACTCGCGGCAGTCGTCGTCAGAGAGCAGTCCGGCGGCAGGTTCGGCCATTACCACGCCGTTAGCCCCGGCCTCCTTCAGCGCGAGGCAGTATTTCAGGATGAAGTCGGCGCACTTCACGAGCAGCGCGCGCGCCGCGTCAGGCCGCTCGATGATGAGCATCATTATTTCAGACATGTCGTAAAGGCGGCCGGCCAGCGAGAACGGGCCTATGCAGCCGGCCAGCACGGGGCGGTCGGTGATTTCGCGCGCGGCGAGCATCGAGGCCTTGATGTACTGCGGCACACGCCCCGCGCGCAGCGAAGGCACGGGCAGGCTCTCGATGTCTTCAGGACATGAGAGCAGGTGTCCGCGCACGGCCGGCACCTCGTCGCGCTCGAAGGCGATGTCGGCCCCGAAGGCCTCGGCCTCGACCGTGAGGTCCATTATCACCGTTGCGGCGGCCGAAGGATACCTGTCGGCGAGAGCCTTCACGGCGTCGGCATGCACGCGGCCGTCGCTCACGGCCTCAAGCACGGTGCGGCCTGTCAGCTCGATGCCCGGGTGGGTCATTATTGGCACGGCGGCCACGCGGCGGTCGGCCACGAGCCGCGCCGCCCATTCAGTCATGTTAGTCTTCATCTTTCAAGGTTTTAGTTTGACAGCATGGGAACAAAGTTACTGCATTTTCGGCGCAACGCAAAAGAAAACGCCGCCGATTTTCATCCCGACCCGAAGCAGCGGCGCAACAGCCTGACAGCCAACACGTTGCGAAAGGCCGCCGTTTGCGCCGCAATTCGCGGTGTTTCATGGCGCATTTGGCGGCGAACGGCATGACCGTTTGCCGCCAGCCGCAGTTAACCAGCATGGCAAATCACCAGGCACCCGCGCGTAGGGGCAGACCCGCGGGTCTGCCCTTCACCGCCATCCATGCCGCATTTTGCAGGGCGGACACACGGGTCCGCCCCTACAGAAGCGGTTTGGAATATTTGCAAACAAAAAAGCCTTATACCGAACTGACGTTAAACAACATTGAGCTACAAAGCTATTGTCCCTTAACTCCTTTAACTCCCTTAACTCCTTTAACTACTAATGAATGGGAGCTTTGCGGACATTCATGAAAATAAAAGCCCGTTACACGTGCTTTTATTTTGCATTACGCTCGGTTTGCACTATCTTTACAGAAAATAGGCTGCACCTCGGAAATGAAAATAAAAGCCCGTTACACGTGCTTTTATTTTGCATTACGCTCGGTTTGCACTATCTTTGCACCTGATATGGACAACAACTTCGACATACGCAACAACACGATGTCGTCAGCGGAGAAGGAGTTTGAGAACGCCCTCCGACCGCTGCGCTTCGGCGACTTCAGCGGCCAACAGAAGGTGGTGGAGAACCTCGAGGTGTTCGTGGAGGCGGCAAAATACCGCGGCGAACCGCTCGACCACACCCTGCTGCACGGCCCGCCCGGACTGGGAAAGACCACCCTGAGCAACATCATAGCCAACGAGCTGGGCGTGGGCTTCAAGCTGACCAGCGGCCCGGTGCTTGACAAGCCGGGCGACCTGGCGGGCATACTGACTTCGCTCGAACCTAACGACGTGCTGTTCATCGACGAAATACACCGCCTGTCGCCCGTCGTGGAGGAATACCTGTACTCGGCGATGGAGGACTACCGCATCGACATAATGATTGACAAGGGGCCGTCGGCGCGCTCAATACAAATAGACCTCAACCCCTTCACGCTCGTGGGGGCGACCACCCGCAGCGGACTGTTGACCGCCCCGCTGAGGGCGCGCTTCGGCATCAACCTGCACCTTGAATACTACGAACCGGAGACGCTGACCAGAATACTGCGCCGCTCGGCCTCCATACTGAAAGTGCCGATGGACGACGACGCGGCCATAGAAATAGCCCGGCGCAGCCGGGGCACGCCACGAATCGCCAACGCCCTGCTGCGCCGCGTGAGGGACTTCGCCCAGGTGAAGGGCACGGGACGCATCGACACGGCCATAGCCCGCGTGGCCCTCACCGCGCTGAACATCGACCAGTACGGACTTGACGAAATAGACAACAAAATACTGCTGACCATCATCGACAAGTTCCGCGGAGGCCCCGTGGGCATAACGACCATAGCAACGGCCATCGGCGAAGACTCGGGCACCGTGGAGGAAGTCTACGAGCCGTACCTCATCATGGAGGGCTTCATCAAGCGCACGCCGCGCGGACGCATGGCCACCGAGCTTGCCTACAAGCACTTCGGCCGGACGATGTACGGCAGCAACACGGCCGAGCCAGACCTCTTTTCAATGCATAATTCATAATGCACAACGCATAATTATGCTGACGGCAAACTGTGAATTGTGCATTATGAATTATGCATTGTAAATTATGCATTGTAAATTGTGAATTATGAATTGTGAATTGAAAACAGCGATATTCACGGGCAGCTTCGACCCCTTCACCATAGGCCACGACGACATAGTGCGCCGCGCCCTGCCCCTGTTTGACAGGATTGTCATCGGCGTGGGCGTCAACGTGCGCAAGACTTACCTATACAACGCCGACAAGCGCGTGGCCGACATCGCCGCGCTGTACGCCGGCGAGCCGCGCGTGGAGGTCAAGGCGTTCAGCGACCTGACCGTTGACTTCGCCCGGCGCGAGGGCGCGCAATACATAATAAAGGGCGTGCGCAGCCTGAAGGACTTTGAGTATGAGCGCGAACAGGCCGACATCAACCGCCAGCTCAGCGGCGTGGACACCATCCTGCTATACGCCGACCCGAGGCACGCCAGCGTGTCGTCGAGCATGGTGCGTGAACTGCTCCACTTCGGCCGCGACGTGAGCGAATTCCTGCCAAGAAAAGCAGACGAGCTGTCAGCAGACAAGCAGTCAGCAGACAAGGGACAAGCAGACAAGTAACGAGCAGACAAGTGACGAGCTGTCAGCAGACGAGCCAATTAGCCTTATTAGGCTCATTGGGCTTATTAGGCTTATTTGGCTTATTCGGCTTATTCGGCCTATTTGGCTTATTAGCCCTATTCGGCCTATTTGGCCTTATTAGCCATGCCCCATCCTATCAAGAAACAAAACACTCAACTAAGAAAAATGATAACATACAACACTGACGGCGTGAAGATGCCGAAAATCAGGCGACGCGAAACGTCGGCCTGGATCAAGGCCGTGGCGGCAAGCTACGGCCGCAAGGTGGGCGAAGTGGGATACATGTTCGTCAACGACGAGAAAATCCTCGAAGTCAACCGCGAATACCTCGGCCACGACTATTACACAGACATCATAACCTTTGACTACGACGAGGGCGACACCGTCAACGGAGACATAGTAATCTCGCTCGACACGGTAAGCTCAAACGCCGCGCAGCTTGGCAAGGAATACATGGACGAGCTGCACCGCGTCATCATACACGGCGTGCTGCACCTCTGCGGCATCAACGACAAAGGGCCGGGCGAACGCGAAATCATGGAGGCCGCCGAGAACAAGGCCCTCGCCATGCTCGAACAGCAAGGCTGACAAGAGCCGTCCCGCTCTAAGCCATACGCCACTGCGGTATAAGAATTGTATATTCGCAATACATCAAACCGCCAGCAGGGGCAGACCCGTGTGTCTGCCCTGGCTAATGCGGAAGAGGCAAGACGAAGGGCGGACACACAGGTCAGCCCCTACGGTGGCGGTTGGGTAATATATGTAGATAAAGAAGCCTTATGCCGAACTGACGGCATCAATGAAAAAGCGCGAAGCTCAACCGAGCCTCGCGCTTTTTTTATTGCCTGTCAACAGGAAAGCTGTTACTTCACAACAACCTTCTTGCCGCCCACGATGTACAAGCCCTTGGGCAGACCCTGAAGCACTGTGCCGGCCGCGCCTTCCTTGACGAACGTGCCGTCAACGGCGTAAACCTTCACAACGGCGTCAGCGTCGCCACCAGTCACAACGGCGTCAATGCCTGACGTCCTTGAGCCTTCATAGTGGGTGCTAACCTGGATGGCGTCGCCGTTCATCAGGCTGGCGTTGTTAAGGCTGATGGTGACACCCTGGTTGTAGAACGAAACGCCGTTGAGGGAGATGTAGATGGCGTAAGCGCCCATGTCCTCATCATACCCGTAAGTAAGGTATTCGGGGTTGTCCTCAAGCGTGAGGGTCTTGCTCAGCTCGCGGCCGCTTCCGTTCCAGTAGGTCATGGTCACACCGTCGAAGTGGATAGGCTGGGTGATGTAGCATGTCACGTGGTCGTTCTCACGGAAGATGAGCGTGTTGCTCTGGTCGGGATCCCAGAACACAGCGTATTGTATCTCCTGCTTCACAATCCTGTAAGAAGCGACAACGGCCGATATGCCAGAGCCCTCGGAGTTGGTCTGCACCTCGCGGCCGTCAACGGTCTTGAGGTTCCTTATGGTAATCGAGATGTTGGTCTGCTGCAAGGAAGAGCCGCCACGTCCGCCGGCCACGTTCTCGGGGAAGGTTATGCCGCGCAGGTCAACGGTCACGGTGTTGCCGCTGATTGCGAACGGAACGGTCAACTCGGCATACGAGCCAGCCTCCATGTCGCCGTAAGTAACGAGGCATTCAACCTCGTCGGCGATTGTCTCGTCGAGCGGGTCAGAGAACGTGAAGGTTATCAAGCCGTCCTCGCCGTCAGTGGGATAGTACGTATACAGCTCAGAACCGCTGGCCGGGCTGATTTTCGTCACGGTAGCGGGCTTCTCTCCAAGCGTGAACGTGCGCTGGAACACGCCGTCCTCGCCGTAGACCGTCGACGGGTCGCTGGCATCGGCGATGCCCTCCAGCCTGATTGTGAACTTGTCGCCGTAGGTGATTTTGCCGCCGTCCATCAGGTAGTCCATCAGGCCGCCGAGCATGACGGTGATGTAATAAGCCGTAGTATAGTTGGCTGCGATATAGTCAGTGGGGATTACCTCCTCGGTGTTCTCGTCGCCGTATATGACAAGGTACTTGCCTACATTGACCTGGCGGTCAACGGTCAGCTCAAGGTCGCGGCCCGTGATGCTGTACAGCGAGTTGTCCTCATAGTTCGCATCGATACTGATGCCGGGGTCGCCCGTGCCGTACATGACTCTTATCTCCGTTGGGTCGGTGAGGAGGCTCGTCGAGAAATAATAAGTCTTGCCCTTCTCCACTGGCGTGAAATAGAAGTTGCCATTGTCGTCACTCTGCTTTGAGAGCATGGTCTTGGTTGACTCGTTGAAAGCCCTGTCGGTAAGGTAAATCATCACGCTTGACCATCCGACATGGAACTCAAGCACGCCGTCCTCAATGGCCTCGAACGTGAAGGCGTGGACCTGGCTATTGAAATTGAACGTAGCCACGTCGTCAACGCTGTTGAGCTGTATCACGTTGTTGTCAACGGGCCTTTGTTCTTGCGCCGACATGCTGACGAAACTCATCAGCGCGGCGAAGAGGATGAATAAAGTTTTCTTCATATTGCTTGATATTAATTAGTTTGACAAGTGAAGCCGTGGGGTCACTTTCACGAACCCACGGCTTCCCAATTAAGAATGCTTATTAACGTACCATCACTTTCTTCACAACGCTTGCGCCGCTGGCGGTAGCCTTTACGATGTAGAGGCCCTTGCCGTTGGCGGGAACGCTTACAGAGCCCTCGCCTGAGGTCTGGCCTACGAGCGTGCCGCTTGCGTCGTAAACAGCCACGTTGACTTCACCTGCAACGTTGACGGTGATGTCGCCGCCGTTTACTGCCACGTTAACGTCGCTGCCGTCAGTTGTTACAGAACCGATGCCTGTGTACTCGCCGTTGACAGTGAACGGAACTTTCACAGCGTTGACAACAAGACCTGAGTTGTTGTCGAGAAGCATTGCCACAAGCTCTGCCTTGCCGTAATTGCTTACGCCGTCGTAAGCTGCGCGCTCAAGGCTGAACGGAACAGGCTCTCCGGCCGTTACGCTTACAGGAACAAGACCCTGCAAGCCGAGGAAGGCGTTGTCAACCACGCGGATTGCGACATGGTCGAACGTGATTGTAGGATTGTTGCTTCCGTACAGACCGCCCTGGCCGAACTCGCCGAACAACGGGTCAGTGTTCGTATAGAAGTAGTTGTTCTGGTTGCCGCTCAATCCGTTCTCAAGAACAACGAACGCGATGTTCTGGTTCAGAGAAGACAGGTTGACAGCGTAATTCAGGTTACCCTCGATTGCTATCTGGCGTGTCTCAGGATTGTAGTCAGCCTTAGTCAGCGTGATGTCGGCGTCTGCGTAAGGATTCTCTTCAAACTCGCTCTGCACCAAATCCAAGAACGTTCCGTTACCTTCAGGAGAGTTGAATGAGTATTCACCAAAATCCTCGTAAGCCGGAGCCACAAGAGTATTGATACGGTTCACACGGCCCATAGGATAACCAGTGAAGCCCAGTGCGCTGCAATATTCATCGTAACGCCAGTTGTCTGTACCGCCGCCGTGTACGCCGATAGAGATTACCTTGTCGCCGAAGAGGCTCTCAAGGTTCTCGAGGGCGAGGATTCCAAGCGGGCAGTTGCCGCACCACTGGCCAGTGCCTTCCTCTACAACCACGCGCTTGGTGGTCTCGAAGGCGAGGTTCTTCACCGAGCCTGAACGTGAGAGCTTGTTGCCGTCAAAGTCAACAGTGATGGTGTAGTCGTTCTCCTCGCCGACAGCAAGCGGCAACTCGTCCGGGAACTCGAATGTGTAAGCCGGGCTGTCCTTGGTCAGGTTGAGGCCTGATGCGGTGAACTCAGAAGTGAAGTCACCGGCAGTCAGAGTGGCGGTGAGGTTGTTGTAAGTGTCGTCACCAGTGATGTTGAGCTGTCCAACTACCTTGATTTTCTCTTGGTTTACAACAGAAGTGGCGGTGTTGCTGTTGAGCAGGAAGTCGCCACGGTAGTAAACCCTGACACTGTCAAGGAAGATGACGCTCTGGTCGTCGTTCTGGTTGACGAAGGCGATGTAGACGCTCTTGCCCGCATAGTCGGCGAGAGAAAGTTCGAACTTGGTGTCATCAGTCCAGTCGCTGGCGACATTGTCCTGAGACTTACCGAACGAAAGTTCCTTCTCGAACACGAGGTCGCCCTCATTCAAGAACCTTTCCTTGAGAGCGTCGGTGAAGGTGGTGTAGCCTTCCTCTGCCGCGAGTACGTAAACCTTCAGCACGTCGTGCTTGTTGGAGAGGTACTTCTGGGCATTGAAGCTGAGGTAATAGTCAGCGTTGTCGATTTGGAGCTGCGGCAGCGACATCCAGTCGTCAGACTGGCCCGCGGGATTGTACATTGAGTGAGAGGCAGCGTAATAGTCGGTAGCCTCATCATTGTCACGCAGCGTGAAGTTCCACGGGTTGTTGTCTGCGTCGAACCCCCATCCGGCCGGTGTTGCGGCAGGAGTGTTGTTGTCGCCCTCGTAAAGCAGGTATGTGGCCATAGAGGTTGACGGGTCGTCGAAGTTGTCAGAGAAGAGGTCGCCCATCGGGTCAGGTTCCTGCTCGAAGAGGCCGTGGTAGTTGATTGTGATTTCCTCGTTGCCGCAGTCACCCATCATGTCGGTAACGGCATCGGCGGGCAATACAACCCTGTAGTCAATGTCCTTCCTGAGATAACGACGGAGGGCGGGAGCCATGCCGAGGGTGTTCTGGTTGACAGAGAGGACAAGCTCGCAGAGCGGCGATGTGCCGTCAGCCTCGTAGAGGTAGCCTACCATGGCGTTGCCTTCTTCGTCAGTGTTCACCTTGACGTTCATGTCGAACCCGATGCGCACCATCTGGTTCGTGCTTATCTCAGACACGTTCGCGCCGTCGGCGGGGTCAACCTGCAATACCTTTACAGGCGTATCCTCACGTCCGATGTAGGTGAGGCGGATTTCGCTGTTCTGATAGCTGTCGTCAGCAGAGAGAGAGAATGTTCCGGCCGGCAATACGAGAGTGTACTCCTCGCCCGGAGTGAACAGCTTGGGCAGGGCTGAGAGGTTGAAGCTTACGCCGTCAGAGTTAGGCGTGATGTTCACTGTAGAGAACACGCCGCCGTTCTTGTCGAGCAGTTTGCCTGTAGCTCCGCTCTTTATTGTGGTGGGCTTGGCAAATGTTATGGTGCCCTGGCGGAAGCGTGCGAACGAAGAACCCGATGCCGGGTCTACAGTGTAACTGTCGAACGGGTCGATGTGAGAGGCCGACTCGCTGAAAGTCTCGGGCAGGCGGATGATGTAGCCTGTACCGGTAGGAGCGGACATTCCGAGGAGAACCTTCTCGTCGTCAGACACGTCAACGGCGTAGCCGGTGGCCTCCTGGTTGATTTTATCGTAGATGTTAATGCCGTAGCGGCCAGACATGATTTCGTCGAGCCCGAGCCACAGCTTGCCGTGCTTGATGTACATGTAACGCTTCACGTTGACTGCGGGAGAAGACGCGAACACCGTTCCCGTGTTCGACACGGCCTGTCCGGCGCGGTCTTGCTCGTCAGCGTAGGTGTTGTAAAGCTCGGCGGTGCCGTTGGCAATGTCCATGCGGTAAGCCGATGTGTACTCATCACCCTGGATTACCCATGCATGGCCCGTCAGGTACGCGCCGTTGTTACTCATGTTTGAGAAGTCGATGTGTCCGCCTGAAGGAGAGTCGAAGCAGAGGTTGTCAACATACTTGGTCTCGCCCGTCTCGGTGTTGAACACATAATAGCAAGCGTTGTTGACGTACACGAAGTTGATTGCACCGGCCAGGATTTTGCCGTCCGCGCTCATGTTCTCGATGCGGAACATCTGCGTAAGGTTGTTGTTCTTGTCGCGGTTGGGGAAGGTCTCGGCGTAGAGTCCGTTCTTTCCGCTAACTTCGTGGAACACGTACTTGCCGTCCTCGAGGTCCCACACTACGGGGTACTCGTTAGACTGGCCTTGGCCGCCGCCGTCGTCGCCGCCCATGTAGTAGCCGGCGATGCGCTTGCCGTCAGGCGTGATACAGGTAGGTATGCCCTTTCCTTCAAGCTGTATCCACTTCTTCTGGTCAACGTCATAGTAGGCCGGGCCGTTGTTGTAGACACCCACGACGATTTTACCGTCGTTGGTCACGTCGTTGGCGATGCCGACTACATTGTTGCCCTCCCACAACTCAATCAGCTCGCCCGTCTGCGTGTTGCACAAGTAAGGGTAAGCGTAAATGGTTGTGTTCTCAGGGTCAGTTCCGCCGACAGTGGCCCACAGGCCGTTGTCAGACAATGACGTGAAGTAGTTGACAGATTGCGGGAAGGTGACGCTGATGACCTGCGCCCCGCTAATGACCTGCGCCTTCACGTTGAAGCTGCACAGCAGCCCCAAAAGGAACATGCAAATCAAACTTTTCTTTTTCATTTATTATTAGGTTTTAGGGTTTTGTTTTCTTTGGTTATGGGGTTATGGGGTTTTGCGGTTATTGGGTTATTTGCGTCACGGCCATCTTTGCCGTATTACCTCATGACCGTATTACCTCATGACCGCAAAACCTCATAACCGTAAAAATCATTCAACCACAACTTTCTTCGTGCTGCCGTCGGCGTACTTCACGATGTTGACGCCCTTCTGCGGAGCTGAGAGCTTGCGGCCGTCCAAGGTGTAGCGTGCCACTTCCTCGTTGCTTCCAGCAGCCTCAACGCCGTCGATGCCTGTAGCCTCTGTGGTGAAAATGACCGTTATCTTTGAACCTGCCACGTTCTGCGGGTATGTGTATCCGCCCTGGCCGTCAGACGTGCGCGAACCGCCACGGTTGTACACCTGGCACTCTACTACACAACGGCCTGTCTGGTTGGCCGTGAACCACTCACACCTCATGTCATCCATATTGCCGGCCCTGACACCAGCCGCTCCTGCAAACTCATAGTCGCCAAGAACTGTCGTCGCGGTTATGCAATTGCCGCCCGAACAGATTTGGAAACCACCACCGCCTGAAGGGCATTCCTTGATGCTGTAGTGCAGGGTGTAATAAACATTTTCCTCCGACGTGTTCTTTACGAACAATCCAGAATCGATGAACGGTTCGCCGAAGTAGTCTGACTCCACAGTGTTGACGGTAACCGTCGAGCCGTCAGGCACAATCGTCCCGTCCTCATAGCAGAACTGGAACACGTTGTCAACTTGCGCCTGGGCCGTGAAGGCCACGCCGCCGAAAATCAATGACAAACAAAAAGTAAACAGTTTTTTCATATCAACTTATTTTTTATGTTATTATTAAATATGTGTATCAAATGCTCTTGTTCACAATACCGGCTGTCTGAAACCCATGTTAAGACAAATTGAATTAAACATGAAAAAGGCATAAAACAGCGTGTAAAGATAAATCTTTTTCAGAAATGCGCAATGACAAATTATATTAAAAAAGAACGCCGTAAACAATATTTAATACGCCGAAACTATTTTTACGGATACACTTTTGAATATTTACACACGGCTTTGTCTCAAATCATAAGCGCACACAGGCCGAATGCCTACGATGTGTCACCGCGCCGTGTTTTTAATTGATTGTATCGTAGCAGACAGGCGCATTAATGCAATTTTATTGAATATGCGTGCCGGCCAATCGCCGCCACACCACGCACACGCGCGCCGCCATGAACACGCGGACAAGCGGCGGTTCGGGATGTTTGTGGACAAATGACCCTCATGCCGAACTGGCGTGAAACCGCGGACGCCGCCTTCCGCACGGCAGTTGGCGGCAAACGGCAAGACAAAAGGCGGCGTTTCACGATGCGAAACGCCGCCTTTTGCATGACGTGCCATAAACTGCTGGCTGTCAGGGCTTTGCCTTTTCTGGCGAACCAGGCTCGCCGCCGGCCAGGGCCGCGCTTACAGCCGTGCGCACTATGTCGCTTGTCTCGTTGATGATTTGGAAGTATTCGCTCATGTCGAAGAGGTCGCGCGCCACGAGAGCCTTCAGTTGCGTCTCGAGGTAAGGCATAGTCTGCCGCAGCTCCTCGTCGTCCTTGGGCTTCACGCCGAGCTTCCCTCCCTCGCTGATTACGTCGTCCAGGAGCTTGCGCGGCACGGTGAACGTGCGGCGGAAGACGTCGAACGTGGGGAAGGCGCGGCGCAGCGAGTCGCGGTGGTTGTCGATGTAGCGCAGGTTGGTGTTAAGCACCACGCCCTTCAGCACGAGCTGGCGGTGGAAGCGGGTGTAGCGCGTAGTGTCAAGCGGCACGAAGACGTCGGGCATGATGCCCCCGCCGCCGTACACGGGGCGGTGCTTCTTCAGCGTGTAGAACTTGAGCGAGTCGTCAAAGTGTATGCTGTCGCGGCAGGTCAGCTCGCCGTGCTTCAGGCGGTTCTCGAAGTCGTTGGCGTAGGCGTCGAGGTCGCCCTTGGTGTACGGCTTCTGTATGCATCGGCCTGAGGGGGTGTAATAGTGGGCTATGGTGAGGCGGATCATGGAGCCGTCGGGCAGGCCGATGGGACGCTGCACGAGGCCCTTGCCGAAGGTGCGGCGGCCTATGATGACGCCGCGGTCATGGTCTTGCACCGCCCCTGAGACGATTTCGGCGGCCGAGGCCGTGAACTCGTTGACCAGCACGTAGACGTCCACGTCGAAGAAGTCGCCCTTGGCGCGCGCCTTGTAGTTGGCGCGGGGGAACTGCCGTCCCTCGGTGTACACGATGAGGTCGCCCTTGCGGAGCAGCTCGCCGGCTATGTCAACGGCGGCCTGCAGGTAGCCCCCGCCGTTGTCCTGGAGGTCGAGTACGAGGCTGCGCATGCCCTGCTTCTCAAGCCGGCGCATGCCTTCCATGAACTCGTCGTATGTCGTCGCGCCGAAATTGCCGAGCCTGATGTAGCCTATGCCGGGGCGGAGCATGTAAACGGCATCGACGCTCTTCACAGGGATTTTGTCCCTCTTCACGGCGAAGCGCAACGTTTCGGGCACGCCGCGGCGCACTATGCCGAGGTTCACCGTAGTGCCCTTGGGGCCGCGCAGGCGGCGCATGATGTCCGTGCGGCTCATCTTCACGCCGGCTATGGCCGTGTCGTTGACGCTTACTATGCGGTCGCCGGCCATGATGCCGACCTTCTCTGACGGGCCTTTGCTGACGGGCTGGATTACGAGCAGCGTGTCGTCAACCATGTTGAACTGCACGCCTATGCCCTCGAAGTTGCCCTGCAGCGGCTCGTTCAGGGCCTTCACCTCCTCGGGGTCGGCGTAAGACGAGTGGGGGTCGAGCTTCTCAAGCATGCCGCGTATGGCGTCTTCGACGAGCTTCTGCTCGTCAACCGAGTCAACGTAGAGGTTCTTCACCGCCATCTCGGCGATTTGCAGCTTGCGCAGGGGGCTGTCGCCCGAGAAGTTGATGCGCATCTGGGCGGACGAAGGTAGTGTGAAGAAAAGAAGCCCCACCCAACCTCCCCATAGAAGGGAGGAGCCGGTTAGCCTTGAAAATAAATGCTTTATGGATGAAAAAAGATATGGTTTCATATTATAAAAAATATCCTTTATTATGGAAGAACATTACCTGACAGAGCGGCAAAGCTAATCTCGGCCCTCCCCCTCTATGGGGGAGTCGGAGGGGGCTTTGTCCTCCTCGATGACAAGGTTGTCGATGATGAAGTTCTGACGCTCGGGCGTGTTCTTGCCCATGTAGTACTCGAGGAGCTTCTGCACCTGGTCGGTCTTGTGCAGGGTGACCTGCTCAAGGCGCATGTCGGGGCCTATGAAGGCGCGGAACTCGTCAGGACTGATTTCGCCGAGACCCTTGAAGCGGGTGATCTCAGGCTCGGGGCCAAGCTCCGCGATGGCTTTCACACGCTCTTCCTCGCTGTAGCAGTAGCGGGTGATGAAGTCGCCCTTGGTGCCCTTTGCGGCCTCAAGCACGGCCTTGTCCTTGATTTTGGAGCGGCGGTTGCGCACGCGGAACAGGGGCGTCTGCAGCACGTAGACGTGGCCTTTCTTGATGAGGTCGGGGAAGAATTGCAGGAAGAAGGTGATTATGAGCAGCCTGATGTGCATGCCGTCAACGTCGGCGTCGGTCGCCACGATGACCTTGTTGTAGCGCAGGGTGTCGAGGCCGTCCTCGATGTCCAAGGCCGCTTGCAGGAGGTTGAACTCCTCGTTCTCGTACACCACCTTCTTCGTCAGGCCGTAAGAGTTCAAGGGCTTGCCCCTGAGCGAGAACACGGCTTGCGTGTTCACGTCGCGGCTCTTGGTGATTGAGCCGCTGGCCGAGTCGCCCTCGGTTATGAAGATGGAGCTTTCCTCCTTGCGGTCGTTCTTGGCGTCGCTGAAGTGTATGCGGCAGTCGCGCAGCTTGCGGTTGTGCAGGTTGGCCTTCTTGGCGCGCTCGCGGGCCAGCTTGGTGACTCCGGCCATCTCCTTGCGCTCCTTCTCGGAGGCCTGTATTTTCTGCAGCATGACCTCGGCCACGTCGGCGTGCTTGTGCAGGTAGTTGTCCACCTCGGTCTTGATGAAGTCGCCTACGTACTTGTTCACGCTGACGCCGTCGGGGCTCATGGTGAGCGAGCCGAGCTTGATTTTCGTCTGGCTCTCGAACATCGGCTCCTCCACGTTGACGGCGATGGCGGCCACGAGGCCGTTGCGTATGTCGGTGTACTCGAAGTTCTTGTTGAAGAACTCTTTGATGGTCTTGGCTATGTGTTCCTTGAACGCGCTCTGGTGTGTGCCGCCCTGGGTGGTGTGCTGGCCGTTGACGAACGAGTGGTACTCCTCGCCGTACTGGCCAGTGTGCGTGAACGCCACCTCGATGTCTTCGCCCTTGAGGTGGATTATGGGGTAGATGCCGTCGGTGGTCATCGTGTCGTTGAGCAGGTCTTCAAGCCCGTTGCGGCTCAAGATGCGGCGGCCGTTGAACATGATGGTCAGCCCCGTGTTGAGGTAAGTGTAGTTGCGGAGCATCGTTTCCACGAAGTCGTGGTGGAAGCGGTAATTCTTGAACAGCGTGGCGTCAGGCTCGAAGTAGACGTATGTGCCGTTCTCGTCTTGCGTCTCGGCGGTGTCGTCGCCCTTCATGACGCCCTTCTCGAACTTCACCGTGCGCACCGCGCCGTCGCGGTAAGAGCGCACCTCGAAGCTTGAGCTGAGCGCGTTGACGGCCTTTATGCCGACGCCGTTCAGGCCGACGCTCTTCTTGAAGGCCTTTGAGTCATACTTTCCGCCGGTGTTAAGCACGCTTACGGCCTCGACGAGCTTGCCCTGCGGTATGCCGCGGCCGTAGTCGCGGACGGTCACGCGCAGGTCGTCGTCGATGTCAACCTCGATGCGCTTGCCCGCGCCCATCTTGAACTCGTCGATAGAGTTGTCGATGACTTCCTTGAGCAAGACGTAGATTCCGTCCTCGGGCATCGAGCCGTCGCCCAGCCTTCCGATGTACATGCCGGGGCGGGTGCGCACATGCTCCATGTCGGAGAGGTGGCGGATGTTGTCGTCGTTGTAAACAACCTGCTGGTTTTGTATTTCGTTTTCGCTCATAATCATTTGATGGTCATAGGGCCAATAAGCCCAATGGGGCTAATAGGTCCGATAAGCCCGATGGGCCTGGCGCGCACTTGCGGCAGTCCATAAGGCATGTCTGGCATTCCAAGCCGGCTCCTCCCCGCCCGGGGAGGTTGGGAGGGGCTTTACAGCCACTTCTTGTAGCACCTGCGCCTCTTGTGCAGCTTGGGGTCGAGATACTGCCACTGGCTCTGCACGTTCTCGTTGGTCTCCATCTCCACCTGGCTCTCGCCCCACTTGAAGCCGTAGGCCTGGTAGCGGGGTATGAGGTCGGCGAACATCATGGCGTTGGCCCCCTTCATGCGGTATTCGGGCAGGACGCCGAGCAGGAGCAGGTCAACGCCCTCGGTCTTGTGCGCCTTGAGGGCCCGCAGGATGTGCCACCAGCCGAAGGGGAAGAGGCGGCCTCGGCGGCATTTCTGCAGCGCACGTGAGAGCGACGGTATTGTGATGCCCACGGCTACGGGCTTGCGCCCCTCGTTCCAGTCTTCCACGACGGTGATGAGGCTGAGGTCGGCCAGGGGGAAATACATGTCGATGTATTGCTCGATTTGCTTCTCTGACAGCTCGGAGTAGCCGTAAAGGTCCTTGAAGCAGGTGTTGATGAGGTCGAACATCTTCTTGCCGTAGCCGCCCTCGAAGACGTCTTTCTTCGTGAGCTTGCGCACGTGCAGGTTGTACCTCTTCTCTATCATCTCGGCTATTTTTGTGTACTTCTCGGGCACGGTGTCGGGCACCATCATCTTGAACTCCACGTAGTCGTTGTCCTTCTCGAAGTCGCCCAGCCGCTCGATGTGCTGCGGGTAGTACGGATAGTTGTATATGGTGGGCATCGTGCCGAGCTGGTCGAAGCCCCATGTGAGCATGCCCTCGGGGTCGAGGTCGGTGAAGCCGAGCGGGCCTATCATCTCGTCCATGCCCTTCGACTTGCCGTACTGCTCTACGGCGTCGAACAGGGCGCGGCTGACGTCGATGTCGTCAACGAAGTCGAGCCAGCCGAAGCGCACGCACTTGCGGCCCCACCGCTTGTTGGCCTTGTGGTTGATGATGGCGGCCACGCGGCCGGCCATGCGCCCGTCCTCGTAGAAAGCCATGAAGTATTCGGCCTCGCAGAACTCGAATGCGGCGTTCTTCGCCTTGTCCAAGGTCTTCATCTCGTCGGAGAACAGGTTGGGGACATCCTGTTCGCAACCCTCGTACAGGTCGTAGTGGAAGTCTATGAACCGCCCGAGGTCGCGCTTGCTTTTTACCTTTCTTATCGTTACTGATGACATTTCATGAAAATGTTTAATCATGCAAAAATAACGTTTTTTCAGGAAACCGTGGAAAACAATGTAGTTAAATAAATAAAATACCCACGCCAACGCTCCCCCTGCGAGGTGGCTCGGCATGACTTGCCCGGCTGGGAAGCGGCGCGGCGCGCCCGTGGCTACCGGCTGTAACAGGCAGCCCGACAACCCCTGCCGCCAAACGCCTGATTACCAGGGCTTTCGCAAGAGGCCGCGTTTCGCGGCGCGAAACGCGGCCTCTTGCTTTGCCGTTCGGCATCTTTCAGAAGGCCGTTTGCGGCCTTCTGAAAATAGCCCATTGGGCCTATTTGGCTTATTTGCCCTATTAGGCTTATTCGGCCTATCAGGCTCATTGGGCCTAATAAGCCAAATAGGCCTGATAAGCCGAATAGGCCTGATAGGCCTTGTAACAATCTTGTAATTATTTGTTAAAAAAACCATCAAACTTGCGCAATACTCTTGTAACACAAAAGTCAGAACTTTGCAGCCGTCAAATCATTCAATATTTTTTATGAAAAAGAATTACAAGAAGTTATCACTCTTCTTCATGTCGGCGATGTTCGCCGCGACGGCTTTCGCCGCCCCGGAACCAACCGACGCAAGCCTCGGCGTGATACGCGGGCGCATCGTTGACTCTGAGAACCAGGTGCTGCCCGGCGCATCGGTCGTGATTGAGAGCCTGCACACGGGCGCGGTGAGCGACGTGAACGGCTACTACTCGCTCGTAAACCTGAAACCGGGCACATACACTGTGAAAGTGACCTACGTGGGATATGAGCCGAAGACGGCCCAGTTGACCATAAAGCCCAACAAGACCGCCGTGCTTGACTTCACCCTGAGCGACGGTGTGGAGCTGAAAGGCGTAGAAGTAAAGGGCGCGTTCCACGGACAGAGCCGCGCCATAAACCAGCAGAAGAACAACTTCAACCTGACCAACGTGGTGTCGGCCGACCAGGTGGGCAAGTTCCCTGACTCAAACATAGGCGACGCGCTGAAGCGAATCAACGGCATCAACGTGCAGTACGACCAGGGCGAGGCGCGCTTCGGACAGGTGCGCGGCACGTCGCCCGACCTCTCCAGCGTATCAATCAACGGCAACCGCCTGCCCTCCGCCGAGGGCGACGCGCGCAACGTGCAGCTCGACCTCATACCCGCCGACATGATACAGACCATCGAGGTTAACAAGGTTGTAACCGCCGACATGGACGGCGACGCCATCGGCGGAGCCATCAACCTCGTGACAAAGAACACTCCCTACCGCCGCGTGTTCAACGTAACGGCGGGAACGGGCTACAACTGGATTAGCGACAAGCTCCAGCTCAACCTCGGCGCGACATGGGGCGACCGTTTCTTCAACGACAAGTTCGGCATCATGGCCGCCGTGTCTTACCAGAACTCGCCGGCCGGCTCTGACAACACCGAGTTCGAATACGACCTCGACGACGACGGCAACGTAGTCCTCACAGACGCCGAAGTGCGCCAATACTACGTAACGCGCGAACGCCAGAGCTACTCGCTCTCCATGGACTACGACTTCAACCCGAACCACAAAATCTACTTCAACGGCATCTACAACCGCCGCAACGACTGGGAGAACCGCTACCGCATAAGCTATAAGGACCTGGCCGACGGCCCTGGCGAAATGAAAGCCGAAATCCAGACCAAGGCCGGTTCTGACGACAACCGCAGCGCGCGCCTTGAGCTGCAGCAGACGATGGACTTCACCCTCGGCGGCGACCACCTGCTCTGGGACAGGCTGAAAGTGGACTGGATGGGCTCTTACTCACGCGCAAGCGAAGACCGCCCGGACGAGCGTTACATCACGCTTGAGCAAAAAGACATCACCATCGACATGGAAGACGAGGGCAAACGACAGCCTTTCTCGAGGACGCCGATTTCACTCCATGACGGCGAATGGGGCGTAGACGAGTTCACCAACGCCAACGAGTGGATACGCGAGAACGAGTGGAAGGCCAAGGTTGACTTCGAGCTGCCCCTCGCCAGCGGACTCTACGGCAACTCGCTGAAGTTCGGCGCGAAGTACACCAACAAGCACAAGACCAAGGAAGTGCTGTGCTACGACTACAAGGACGGATACGAAGACACCTACGGCACCGACTACATGGGACACCTCACATCGCATATTCGCGACGGATTCATGCCCGGAAGCCAATACACCGCAACCGACTTCGTTGACAAGAAATACATCGGCTCGTTCACCAACGCCGACCTCGACGCGCTCGAACACGAGCAGGTTCTTGAGGAATCAGCCGGCGACTATGACGCAACCGAGGAGGTTACGGCCGCATACCTGCGCTTCACGCAGAAACTGGGACGCAAGTTCACCGTAATGGCAGGCCTCCGCATGGAGTACACCAACCTCGAGACGAGCGGCTTCAACTGGAACATCGACGAGAACGGAGACGAGACACTCGACCCCACCGGCAAGTTCAAGAACGACTACGTAAGCTGGCTGCCGAGCTTCCTCGTGAAGTGGGACGCAACTGACGACCTCAAGGTGCGCGCCTCTTACACCAAGACGCTGGCACGCCCGAAGTACTCTCACCTCGTGGCCAACGCCTCTTACAACACGGAGGAGTCGCCGGTTGAAATCACACTGGGCAACCCCGACCTGAAGCCTATCACCTCGCACAACTTCGACCTGTCAGGCGAATACTACTTCAAGAGCGTCGGCCTCGTATCGGCTGCACTGTTCTACAAGCGCGTCAACGACTATTCTGTCAACCTGAAGCGCGACATGGCTTACGGCAACTACGCCGAGGCGGAGGTTAGCCAGCCGCTCAACGCCTTCGACGCCGACCTCTTCGGCGTGGAGCTTGGCTTCCAGCGCGACTTCGGCTTCATCTCGCCGGCACTGAAATGCGTGGGCTTCTACGGCAACTACACCTACACACACAGCAGCATCGTGAAGTCAGTCTTCGGCGACAAGGACGAACAGGCACTGCCCGGCTCGCCCGAACACATGGCCAACGCGTCGCTCTACTTCGACAAGTGGGGCCTGAACGTGCGCCTGTCATACAACTTCACGTCAGCCTTCCAGGACGACGAGGAATATGTGGAAGAGGCCGCCCTGCGCCGCTACTACGACGCTGTGAACTACCTCGACCTGAACGCAAGCTACACGTGGGGCAAGAACGTGAAGTTCACCGTGTACGCACAGGCCAACAACCTGCTCAACCAGCCCCTGCGCTACTACCAGGGCGAGAAGGACAGGACAATGCAGGTGGAATACTACGGAGCGAAACTCAACGCCGGATTCAAAGTGAACTTTTAATTAACTCGAAGTTAAAGGAGTTAAAGAAGTTATCGCTCACTGCGTTCGCTAAGAAGTTAAAGACAAATGCCTTACAGGGTTTCCACCCTACCGTTGACGGCAAGGCATCCGTCTTTAACTCCTTAGCCCGCAAAGCGGGCGTTAACTCCATTAACTTCTTTAACTTCCTAACAAACAAAACCAATGAAAAGAATATCATCCCTCATCATCCTGCTGGCCATCGCGCTGACGGCGGCTTTCGGCCAGACGCCCGCCGAATGGGAGAAACTTGAGAAGTCAGTCAACTTCTACGTGGCCAACGACCTCGGCCGCAACGGCTACTACGACCAGAAGCCAATAGCAGAACTGATGGGCCGCATGGCCGAGACGGTGGGCATAGAGTGCGTCGCCGCGGCAGGAGACATCCACCACTTCGAGGGCGTGCGCAGCACCGAAGACCCCCTCTGGATGACCAACTACGAACTCATATACTCTCACCCCGAGCTGATGCTCGACTGGTATCCCATCTGCGGCAACCACGAGTACCGCGGCAACACGCAGGCCGTGGTTGACTACGCCAAGGTGAGCCGCCGCTGGGAGATGCCGGCGAAGTATTACACGAAGGTAATCGAGGACGACGGAGTCACCGTGCGCCTCGTCTTCGTTGACACCACCCCGATGATAGACAAGTACCGCAACGACACCGAGAAATACCCCGACGCCGGCAAGCAGGACATCGACAGGCAGCTCGCGTGGCTCGACCAGACGCTCACCGACGCCAAGGAAGACTGGGTAATCGTAATCGGCCACCACCCCATCTATGCCCAATCGACCAAGAGCGAGACCGAGCGCACCGACATGCAGCGACGCCTGAACGCCGTGTTGCTGAAGCACAAGAACGTGGCCATGTACGTATGCGGCCACATACACAACTTCCAGCACATACGCAAGCCGGGCTGCACAATCGACTACGTTGTCAACACCAGCGGCTCATTGAGCCGCGAGAACGTGAAGCCCATCGACGGCACACAGTTCTGCTCGGGCATCCCCGGCTTCTCCCTCGTATGCGCCGACAAGCAGGAACTCAACCTGCACCTCATCGACAAGCAGGGCAAGGTGGTTTACACGGTGAACCACAAGAAGTGATATTCAAGGAGTTAGAGTAGTCAAAGGTAGTTAAAGTAGTTAAAGACAATAGCCTTGGGGGTTGATGCCATAAGCCTGATATGGCCAATATGGCTTATTGGAAATTGCCCTCAAGGCTATTGTCTTTAACTACTTTAACTACCTTTGACTACTTTAACTCCTAAAATAAAAACAATCACACTCCCGCCAGCATGGCCCTAAGCTCCGAGACGCTCATCTCCACGTCAACGGTGTTTCCGCTCGTGTCGCCCTTGTAACGGTAAATGATGCCCTTGTCCAAGGCCACGAGTATTTTCATCAACTGCATCGCCGAAGGCTCCGTCTTCAAGCCGGCCTTTATGTCTTCCTTCAGCTCCCCGCTGTTGTCCCTCAGCGCGGAGATGTCATACAGGCTTTCGTTTATCAAATAACTGTACACCATGTTCGAACCGTCGTCATACACCTTGTCCATCGACATGCCCTCGTCCATGTCCACTGGCAACGACGACTGAATGGCGTCCAGCTCGTTCTCATACAGCATCTCGTTGATTTCACGGTCGGTCAGCGGGTTGTCCTTCATCTCCTTCAGCTCGCTTGACGATATCGTGATTTCGACAGTCTTGCCCGTTGACGAGCTTTCATACACCATCCTCAGCCCCGCGCCGGCGTCAGTGGCCATGCCAGACACCTTGTCCATGCCCGACTTCGAGAATATCAGCTTGGCCGACTTGGCCATGGCCTCCTTGTTTTTCTCAATGTAGCCGATGTTGATTAAATCGCCATCCTTCAGCAAATAATGGAGCTCTATCATGTTGGCGTCCTCGTCATACTTCACGCCCGTCATGTCACCATACGAGCCGACGCTTACCGGACACCCCTTGTCAGCCTCGGCCACAGCCTTTTGCAGAGCCTTCTTCTTGCCGTCACTACAACCCGCCACGGCGGCCATCACCGCCAGCGACAGGACTAAATACACGAAACGCTTGATCATGGTATCACCCTTTCCTCAGTTTTCAGGTTAAACAACGGCGGCGCGCCACACTGTAAACCAACGCTTTACAGAAACCGCGGCCGTGCCGCCAAAAACAAACTCACACACCGCAAATATAAGCAAAAAAATCAGAACGCCCGCCACCCAGCCCGTCATTTTTTCACCACACGCGGCATATTGCCAAGCAAAAGGCCGCCGAACGCCACGCGAAACGCCGCCCGTTGCGCCCCAAAATACGGCCTTTCGCAACACGTTGTAAGCCAACATGTTACGCCATCGGCAAACACAGCCGACAAAAGAAATGTACAGAAAAACTTGGCAAGCTACCCCAAACTGCCTATTTTTGCACACACAACAAAACATCACAGCATGAAACAGATACTCGCAATCATCGCCGCCGCGCTATGCCTGACGGCGGCCACGGCGCAGCGGATGCTGCAAAAGGGCAAGACGGAACTGTCGATGGAGCGGCAGGGCATGGTGGACGTACAGCAGAAAGACTCGTCAATACGGGTCAGCCTGATGTACTCGAGGGCTGACAACTTCACGGGCGAGGTGCTTTACACCGACCTGACGCGCGCCTACCTGAACCCCAAGGCCGCCGCCGCGCTGGCCAAGGCGCAGGCGAGGCTGAAGCAGCTAAGGCCCGACCTCAGCCTGAAAGTGTATGACGCGGCGCGCCCCATGAGCATACAGCAGAAGATGTGGGACAAGGTGAAGAACACGCCCAAGTACTTCTACGTGAGCAACCCGGCGCGCGGAGGCGGCCTCCACAACTACGGCATGGCCGTTGACCTGACGCTATGCACCCTCGACGGCGACACGCTCGACATGGGCACGAAAATAGACTACATGGGCAGCGCGGCGCACATCGACAAGGAGGACGCCCTCGTGAGCCAGGGGCGCATCAGCCGGCAGGCGCAGGAGAACCGCCGGCTGCTGCGCGAGGTGATGCGCTACGCCGGCTTCAGGCCGCTGAGGACGGAGTGGTGGCACTTCAACTTCATATCAAGGGCCACGGCGAAGAAATACTACAAAGTCATCAAATAAAGCATCTCAAAAGGAATTTAAAGAAGTTAGAGAAGTTATCGCTCACTGCGTTCGCTTAGAAGTTAAAGCCAAGTGCTTTTTCGGTAGCTAATGGGCGCATGCCTGGTTCGGGTGGGCTGTCAGTAGTTTAAATCAGATTGGCCGTCATGATACGCTTTTACAAATCACAAAAGTAATGGCTTTAACTTCTAAGCGAACGCAGTGAGCGATAACTTCTTTAACTTCTGTAAATTCTTGAAAAACAACATGACCACCGAAGAATTCATCTCGCAAAACCTTGACGGCGACGTGCGCGCCCTCGCCCTGCGCCACGCCGGGCGCAAGGACATCGACCTGCCATACGCCTTGGAGCAAATCGCGGGACGCCAGAGGGCGCGCGCAAAGCTGCCGCAGTGGGCCGCCACCGACGGCATAATATACCCGCCGCACATCTCGATGGAGCAATGCTCGTCACAGCAGACGGCCACTTACAAGGCCGACGTGGCGCGCCGCCTCGCCGCGGAACTACCCGCAACCCGACAACCGCAGCCCACAGCAACCGCAGGACCGCACGCCCCCACCACCCTAATCGACCTGACGGGCGGCTTCGGCGTTGACTTCTCTTACATGGCGCAAGTGTTCGGCAAGGCCGTCTACATAGAGCGGCAGAGCCATTTGTGCGACATCTCACGGCACAACATGGCGCGGCTGGGACTGACCCAGGCCGAGGTGGTTTGCGGCGATTGTACGCAAATTATCGAAGCCACAGGCCATGCCACGATGATTTACGCCGACCCGGCGCGCCGCGACGCCGCCGGCGGGCGCACGTTCGCCATCAGCGACTGCACGCCTGACGTCACGGCGATGAGGGATACGCTGCTCGAAAAGGCCGACTACGTGATGCTCAAGCTATCGCCCATGCTCGACTGGCGCAAGGCCGCGGCCGACATGGGGGCGCAGGTGGGCGAAGTCCACATCGTGTCGGCGGGCAACGAGTGCAAGGAACTGCTGCTCGTCATGTCAAGGAAGTACACCGGGATAGAAAGGATTTACTGCGTGAACGACGGCCAGACGTTCTCGTTCACGCCCGAAGAGGCGGCAAACGCCGCCGCGGAAGCCCGCAACCGCACAACCGCACAACCGCAAGACCCGGCGGCCGCAACCTTCATCTACGAGCCTAACGCATCGCTGATGAAGGCCGGATGCTTCGCCCTCTTGGAGCAACGCCACCCCGCAAGGCAGGTAGGCCGCGACAGCCACCTGTTCGTTTCACACGAAGAGATGCCGCAGTTCCCCGGCCGCGGCTTCGCCATACGCGCCGCCACGACGATGAACAAGCGCGAACTGAAGGCCGCCATGGCGGGCGTGGAGAGGGCGAACGTAAGCGTGAGGAACTTCCCCCTGACGGCGGAGGCACTGCGCAAGAAGCTGAAACTGCGCGACGGCGGCGACACCTACATCTTCGGCACGACGGCGGAAGACGGGCGGCACATGATTTTTGTTTGCAGAAAAACTGCGGGATAGATTTTCTTTTTTCAATATTAAAAGTAGTTAGAGTAGTTAACGCTCCCTGCGGTCGCTAAGTAGTTAAAGTCAAATGCCTTGTTTGCTTGCGCTGACCGCTTTTAAGCCTAATAAGCCAGATGAGCCAGATAAGCCCAATAGGCTTGTCTGCTGACTGCTCGTCACTTGTCTGCTGACTTTGGCATTTGTCTTTAACTACTTAGCGACCGCAGGGAGCGTTAACTGCTCTAACTACCTTTAACTACTTTAGAAATTCCCTCAAACGCCGGCGGAAGCACCAGAAATACAGCAGCCCGGCCGTGGTGAGGCACACGGGGAACGCGCTCCACACGCCCACCAGGCCGTAACCCAAATGTATGCCGAGCAGCCAGCCCAGCGGCAGCGACACCACGAAATAAGAGAAAAAGGCTATCCATATCATCGGGCGGACGCACTCTATGCCGCGCAGGGCGTTGGCGAAGGTGTACTGCACGGCGTCGCCGATTTGGTAGGCTATGAGCGGATACACCGTGACCGACACCAAGGCGCACACCTCGAGGCTGTCAGTGAACCACAGGCTGACAACGTTGCGTACCAAGAAGACGGGCACGGCCAGGGCCAAGGCTATCGACAGGACGAGCCGCAGGCCGCAAGCGGTGGTGTCGCGCACGGACGCCCAGTCCTTCTGCCCGGCGAAATAGCTGACGCGGACGGCCACGGCGGCGGCCATGCCGCTGTTGACCATGTAGAGCAGTTGCGACACGGTGATCGTCACCTGGTGGGCGGCCAAGGCCGTAGTGCCGAGCCATCCCACGAAGATGGCCGACAGGGAGAACGCCGCCGTCTCCATGCCCATCTGCAGGGCGACGGGGAAACCGAGGCCGGCAAGCCGCCTGACTTCGCCCCGGCTGACGCGGCCGGCGGCGTAACCCGCGCTGAAGCCGCGGTAGCGGCGATAACGGAAAAACAGCAGGACGCACGCCACGGCCATGACAACGCGCGAGAACGCCGTGGACAAACCCGCACCGAAAAGCCCCAGCTCAGGCGCGCCAAGCTCGCCGTAGATTAGAACCCAGTTGCCGAAGATGTTGAGCAGGTTGCCGGAGATGATGACGAACATGGGCGTCTTCGTGTCGGTGATGCCGTCGAAGAACTGCTTGAACGTGTTGAAGCAGCACAGGAACGGCAGCGAGGCGATGTTCACCCACAGGTAAGGGCGCATCAGGGGCAGCAGCTCTTCGGGCTGGCCGAAGCGGTGGATGTTAAGGCAGAACACCACGCACACGGCCACGAGGACGGCCGAAAGGGCCATGTTGGCCGCGAGGCTGTTCTTCACCGCCCCGCCTATGCGCCCCGTCTCGCCGCGCCCGAACAGGCCGCCCACAACGGGCGTGAGGCCGTAAGAGAAGCCCGTGGCGAACAGGACGACGAGCGTGAACATGGTGTTGACGAAGCTGGCGGCGGCCAGCTCCTGCATGGAATGGTGGCCGACCATGAGCGTGTCGGCGAAACCCAGCACTACGTTGCCTATCTGCCCCACCACGATGGGCAGCCCGAGGGACACCAGCGCGCCGTAGCGCGTCCTGAATCTTGAGTATGTCAAAGCCATAATGGGTGCAAAGATACGAAGAAAAGGGGAATTTTTAAGAGCAAAAAGAGCCTTTTGAAAGGTAAAAAGGTAAAACAGTAAAAAGGTAAAAAAACGCGGATTGGGAGAAAAGATGAAAAAAATGAAACGGGGAAAATGGCAAAACACGATTGGCAGAAGCGACAAAAGCCCCCGCGCTTGCAAACAAGCGCGGGGGCTTTAAATATACTTTTGCGTAAAGCCGCAGGCCTTTTTACCTTCAAAAGTGCCTTTTACCTTTTTACTGTTTTACCTTTTTACCTTCAAAAAGGGTCTTTTACTTTTTTACCTTTTAACCTTTTTACCATTAAAAGTGCCTTTATTTCACTTCAATCCGCTTCATGGCTTCCTCTTCCTTGCGGGCCATCTTCGGCAGGTTGACCGTCAGGACGCCGTCGTTGACCTTGGCCTCAATTTTCTCCTTGTCAACGTCGTCAGGCAGGAGCAGCGTCTGCTCGTACTTCGAGTATGAGAACTCGCGGCGCAGGTAGTGGCTCTTCTTGTCCTCGTTCTTCTGCTCGTGCTTGCTCTCCATGTGGATGTGCAGGTTGCCGCTTTTGTCGATGTTGACGTTGAAATCCTCCTTCTTCAGGCCCGGTGCGGCAAGCTCTACGGTGTACTCGCTGTCGGTTTCCTTAACGTTGATGGCCGGAGCCGTGGCGTTGGGCCGCAACATGAAATCGTTGTCGAAGAAATCGTTGAACACTTCAGGCATCCATGTGTTTCTGTTCAATACTGGTAACATAATCAAATCCTCCTTAATTTTTTAGTCCTTTCTTTTTGTCTGCCGTCAACCTCCGCCCTTGCGGGCCTCGGCTGCCTGGCCGGCCCCTCGCTTTCGCTCGCGGCCTTCACCCACCATGAGGCAATATCCGTGCCATTGACAGTTTTCGACAAAAAGTCACGCCACGGTGACATATAGTCAGGAAAACTTAAATATTTTAATCATTCTAACATACTTTTAATGACAAAACGTCAAAAACAACTCCCTGACACGCCACCATTCAGGCCACCAGCCACGGCACCGCGCGCAACAGCCTGGCAGCCAACAAGTTGCGCCACACGGCCCCTTGCCGCCCGAAACGCGGCCTTTCGGCATGCGCAAGGCCGCGTTCCACCACGCAAAACGCCGCCCCCTGCGCGCGCCGGCGGCAAAAGGCAAAAAAATGGCGGCGCACATCACTGCGCACCGCCACGAAATTTATCAACCTTGTTAATTTACAATTATGAAAAACTATTAGTCGTTCAGCTTAGCCTTGATGAACTCGCGGTTCAGTCGGGCGATGTTGGCTATTGACTCGTTCTTCGGGCACTCGGCCTCGCAAGCGCGGGTGTTGGTGCAGTTGCCGAAGCCAAGCTCCTCCATCTTCATGACCATCGCCTTTGCGCGCTTTGCGGCCTCGGGGCGTCCCTGGGGCAGCAGGGCGAGCTGGCTGACCTTTGAGCTGACGAAGAGCATCGCAGAGCCGTTCTTGCAGGCTGCCACGCACGCTCCGCAACCGATGCACGTAGCGCAGTCCATGGCCTCGTCGGCGGCCTCCTTCGGTATGAGGATGGCGTTGGCGTCCTGGGGCTGTCCGGTGCGCACGCTTACGTATCCGCCGGCCTGGATGATTTTGTCGAACGCGCCGCGGTCAACCATGCAGTCCTTGATTACGGGGAACGCGGCCGAACGCCACGGCTCAACGGTGATTACGTCGCCGTCGTTGAAGCGGCGCATGTAGAGCTGGCAGGTGGTAGCTCCCGTAGCCGGGCCGTGGGGATGGCCGTTGATGTAGAGCGAACACATGCCGCAGATGCCCTCACGGCAGTCGTGGTCGAAGACGAACGGCTCCTTGCCGCTCTCTATGAGCTGCTCGTTGAGGATGTCCAACATTTCGAGGAACGACGTGTCCGTTGGGATGTCCTTCATCTCGAACGTGTCAAAATGACCTTTTGCCTTCGGTCCGTTCTGACGCCAGACCTTCAGCGTGAAACTTATATTTTTCTCCATCTGTTTTAATTTTTTAGTGACAAGCAGACCAGTAGACAAGTCAACAAGGAGATTTGTCTCCGCGTATACCTTTAATGAGCGACGTCAACATGCGTATCACTTCATTGTTCAATGATGACAACTCAGCGTTGTCTCCATTGGCGGTAAACCCCAAGTCTTCACTTATCATGAGCTGGGTTTCAAGCTCTGAAGCCGAACCGAGAGCTATGCTAAGGAAGTTGATACGCTCCTTGTCGTAAATACGGCCATATCCCTCAGCTATGTTTGACGGTATGGACACCGCCGCACGACGCATCTGTGAGGTAAGGCCGAACATCTCCTCGTGCGGAAACGCCCGTGTGACTTCGTACACACGCTTTACCAACGCCATGCTTTTCTGCCATACTATCAGGTCTTTATGATTTCTCATAACAAATCAAAGGATGTGCCTTTATCGACTGCCTCTATGCCTGTTTGCCTTTATTTGTTATATTTTAAATAAACAGTCACGCTTTGCAGACTGGTGGACGAGCCTACGCATGAGAGTAATCTCCTTGTCTGCTCGTCACTCGTCTGCTTGTCTGCTAATTCTTGTAGTTACGTGTTTGAACCTTGATTGCCTCATAGTGGAGCGGCTCCTTGATGAGTTCGGGAGCTTTCTCGTCGCTTCCCTGATACTCCCAGCAGCCTACGTAGAAGAAGTTCTCGTCGTCGCGCTTGGCCTCGCCTTCCTCCGTCTGGTACTCCTCGCGGAAGTGGCCGCCGCACGACTCGTTGCGTGACAGGGCGTCGTAAGCGATGAGTTCGCCCATGGTGATGAAGTCGCGCAGGTGGATTGCCTTGTCAAGCTCGGTGTTAAGGCCTTCCTTGGAACCGGGGATGAAGAGGTTGGTCTCGAACTCCTTGCGTATTTTCTTGATCATCTCAAGTCCTTCCTTCAGGCCTTCGGCTGTGCGGCCCATGCCCACATGCTCCCACATGATGTGGCCAAGCTCCTTGTGGATTGAGTCTACCGAGCGTTTGCCCTGTATGCCCATGAGGCGGTCGATTTCCTTCTGTACGCCCTTCTCGGCCTCCTCGAACTCGGGCAGGTCTGTCGAGATGCGGGGCCAGATTGACTGGTCGGCCAGGTAGTTCTGGATTGTGTAAGGCAGCACGAAGTATCCGTCGGCCAGGCCCTGCATGAGGGCTGACGCGCCGAGGCGGTTGGCTCCGTGGTCGGAGAAGTTGCACTCGCCGATGGCGAAGAGTCCTTCGATGCTGGTCATCAGTTCGTAGTCAACCCAGATGCCGCCCATGGTGTAGTGGATTGCGGGGTAGATCATCATCGGGTTGTAGTATTTCACGCCGTTGATTTCGTTGGCAAGCTCGCCCGGGTTGACGTCGGTGATTTCCTCGTACATGTCAAACAGGTTGCCGTAACGCTGCAGCACGACGTCGATGCCGAGACGCTCGATGCTCTCGGAGAAGTCCAGGAACACGGCCAGGCCGGTGTTGTTGACGCCGTAGCCCTTGTCGCAACGCTCCTTGGCGGCGCGGCTGGCCACGTCACGGGGCACAAGGTTGCCGAATGCCGGATACCTGCGCTCCAGGTAGTAGTCGCGGTCTTCCTCGGGAATGTCGCTGCCCTTCTTCTCTCCGCGCTGCAGTGCCTTGGCGTCCTCAAGCTTCTTGGGCACCCAGATGCGGCCGTCGTTGCGCAGAGACTCTGACATGAGCGTCAGCTTCGACTGGTTGTCGCCGTGTACGGGGATGCAGGTCGGGTGGATCTGCACGTAAGACGGGTTGGCGAAGTAAGCTCCCTTGCGGTAGCATGCCATTGCGGCGGTGCAGTTGCAGCCCATGGCGTTGGTCGAGAGGAAGTATGTGTTGCCGTATCCGCCGGTAGCTATGACGACGGCGTTGGCCGAGAAACGCTCGAGCTTGCCTGTCACGAGGTTCTTGGCGATGATGCCGCGGGCGCGGCCGTCAACTATGACAACGTCTTCCATCTCGTAGCGTGTGTAGAGCTTTACGCGGCCGGTGTGAACCTGGCGGCTCAACGCCGAGTACGCGCCGAGCAGGAGCTGCTGGCCCGTCTGTCCCTTGGCGTAGAACGTACGCGAAACCTGCGCGCCGCCGAACGAGCGGTTGGCGAGCATGCCGCCGTACTCGCGGGCGAACGGTACGCCCTGGGCCACGCACTGGTCGATGATGTTGTTAGACACTTCGGCCAGACGGTAGACGTTGGCCTCGCGGGCGCGGTAGTCGCCGCCCTTCACCGTGTCGTAGAACAGGCGGTAGATGGAGTCGCCGTCGTTCTGGTAGTTCTTGGCGGCGTTGATGCCTCCCTGCGCGGCGATGGAGTGCGCGCGGCGGGGAGAGTCTTGTATGCAGAAGTTGAGGACGTTGAAGCCCATCTCGCCGAGAGAGGCCGCGGCAGAGGCTCCGGCCAGTCCGGTGCCCACGACGATGACGTCCAACTTCAGTTTGTTCTTCGGGTTGACGAGACGCTGGTGAGCCTTGTAGTTGGTCCATTTCTCAGCTATCGGTCCCTCTGGTATCTTGGAATTGATTTGCTTTGCCATAACTTTTATAATTATGAATTAAGGATTAAGAATTAAGAATTACCACAGGCTGGGCGCGCATCCGAAGGCGAACGCCAGCACTACTACTAAGAAACCAAGCATGAGCAGCGTGGTGTACACCTGGCCGATGACCTTCCAGCGGTTGAACCAAACCTTGCCGCTCCAGCCGAGAGTCTGCATCGCGCTCCAGAAACCGTGAGAGAGGTGGAACCAGATGGCCACCAGCCACACGATGTAAAGCACCACGTAAACCGGGCAGGCGAACGTGTCCACGATGTAGGCGAAGCCGTCTGACGGCAGATGGGGCACGGCGATGCCCGTAAGCTCGGCGAACATCATGTTGTACCAGAAGTTGAACAAGTGGAGCAACAGGCCGAGCAGCACGATGATGCCCAGCACGAGCATGTTCTGCGAAGCCCACTCCACCTTGGCCGGACGCGACGTCACGGCGTAACGCTCGTCGCCGCGGGCGCGGCGGTTCTGCATCGTGAGCAGGAACGCGTACACGATGTGGATTACTGCCAGGGCGGCCAAGCCGAGGGTAGCCACGAGCGCGTACCAGTTAGCCCCGAGGAACTCACACACTGCGTTGTAAGCGTCGCCCGAGAAGAGAGCCACTAAGTTCATTGACATGTGGAACGTCAAGAACAGGATAAGCGCGACGCCGGTGACCGACATCACCACTTTCCTTCCGATTGATGATTTACATAACCACATAAATGATTGAAAATTTAAAGTATTAAATGAAATAATTGATTAATGTCCGTCAAATGGAACGCCCGGCGTGACCAAGGCACACACACGCCACGCCCATACCTTATTATAGGTATCAGGACACGGCTTGGGGTTGCAAATATACTCCATTTTGATGATAAATCAAAGTATTTACCCGAAAATTCGATTTTAATGCTTACTTTTGCGGCGTAAAGAGCAGACAAGCAGACAAGTAACAAGCAGACAAGGAGATTTGCCTTGCCGACGCACACGGAGAAAAACAAATCTCCTCGTCTGCTCGTCTGCTCGTAACTTGTCAACTAAAAAAGATGATTTTAAAATACGACGTTATCGTGATTGGAGGCGGGCACGCGGGCTGTGAGGCCGCCGCGGCCGCCGCGAGGATGGGCGCAAGGACGTGCCTCGTGACCATGGACATGAACAAAATAGCGCAGATGAGCTGCAACCCGGCCGTCGGCGGCATCGCCAAGGGGCAAATAGTGAGGGAAATCGACGCCCTCGGCGGCCAGATGGGGCTCGTCACCGACGCCACGGCAATACAGTTCCGCATGCTCAACCGCTCGAAAGGCCCGGCCGTATGGAGCCCCCGCGCGCAGTGCGACCGTGGCAAGTTCATCTGGCAGTGGCGCACCGTGCTTGACCATACCGACAACCTCGACATCTGGCAAGACCAGGCCGAAGAGCTGCTCGTAGAGCATGGCGAGGCCGTGGGCGTAAAGACGATGTGGGGCGTGGAGCTGAGGGCGAAGAGCGTGGTCATAACGGCCGGCACGTTCCTCAACGGGCTACTGCACATAGGGCGCAAGCAACTGCCGGGCGGACGCATAGCCGAACCGGCCGTGGAACGCCTCACGGAGAGCATCACGCGCCACGGCATAACCGCCGCACGCATGAAGACCGGCACGCCCGTGCGCATCGACCGCCGCTCGGTACACTTCGAGGACATGGAAATACAGGAGGGCGAACAGGACTTCCACCGCTTCAGCTTCATGTCCGAAGGGCGGCCGCTAAGGCAACTGCCCTGCTGGACATGCTACACCAACCCCGACGTCCACGCCGTGCTGATGGGCGGACTGGCCGACTCGCCGCTGTACAACGGACAAATCCAGAGCATCGGCCCGCGCTACTGCCCGTCAATCGAAACAAAGCTTGTCACCTTTCCCGACAAGCAGCAACACCCACTCTTCCTCGAGCCTGAAGGCGAAGACACCAACGAGATGTACCTCAACGGCTTCTCGTCGTCAATGCCCATGGACGTGCAAATCAACGCACTGAGACGCATACCGGCCCTGCGCGACGCCAAGGTTTACCGCCCGGGCTACGCAATAGAGTACGACTTCTTCGACCCTACCCAACTGCGCCACTCGCTGGAATCAAAGCTCGTGCCCGGCCTGTTCCTCGCGGGACAGGTGAACGGCACCACGGGCTACGAGGAGGCCGCCGGCCAGGGACTCGTGGCCGGGGTCAACGCCGCGCTGCGATGCACGGGCGGCGAACCGTTCACCCTGCGCCGCGACGAGGCTTACATCGGCGTACTCATCGACGACTTGGTGACAAAAGGCGTTGACGAACCTTACCGCATGTTCACCAGCCGAGCCGAATACCGCATACTGCTGCGCCAGGACGACGCCGACGCACGCCTCACGGAGCGGGCCTACTCGCTGGGGCTCGCCACGCGCGAACGCTACGACTGGTGGGCACAGAAGCGCGAGGGCGTCGAGCGCATCATAAGTTTTTGCGCCAATACATCGGTGAAACCGCACGACATCAACTCCGCGCTTGAGGCCTTGGGCACAACACCACTGCGCGAGGGATGCAAAATAGCCGACCTCGTGGCGCGGCCGCAACTGTCAATGGAGAAGCTGGCCGAAATAATCCCCGAACTGAAACAGACGTTGAAATCGATGCCAAATCGCGAAGAAGAGGTAACCGAGGCGGCGGAAATCAAGATGAAATATAAGGGCTACATAGAGCGTGAACGCCTGGTGGCGGAAAAGATGCACCGCCTTGAAAACATAAAAATACGCGGACACTTCCGCTACTCGGAGATGCAACAGCTATCAACCGAAGCCCGACAGAAGCTCGAAAAAATCGACCCTGAAACCCTCGCACAGGCAAGCCGCATACCAGGCGTGTCGCCGAGCGACATCAACATCATGCTGGTGCTGATGAAGAGGTGACACGGCCATATGTTTCACGTGAAACAAAATGCGGATTTTTTATCAAGCCAAAACGTTGAAACGGGCTGAAACATAGCAACATACAAGCCCCACCCACAAGTTTGCTTGAATGTTAAAATTCGCAAGTTCCACGATGAACGCGGGCGGTTCTTGACGCACCGCCCCACCCCGCTGCCAACCATCGGCGAGAGCCAGCAGAAGGGGTTGAAGCACCCCGGCCTGCAGCACCCCAAGAGGCGGCAAACAAAAGGCCGCAAAGCGCAACGCAAAAGCCCGCCTTTCGAACGGCGAACGGCGGCGAACGGCAAAGCAAGAGGCGGCAAACAAAATAGCGATAATCAGACAGGCTTATCAGCACATCTGGCTTACCAGGCTCATTTGGCCTATCGGCTAATTTTGCCTATTGAGCCTATCTGGCTCATCCGGCCTACCGGCCAATTTCACCCATTGGGCCTATCTGGCTCATCCGGCCTATCGGCTAATTTGGTCCATTGGGCCTATCTGGCTCATTTGGCCCATCACACTACAACAAGCAACAAAAAAACAACCATTTTAAAATAACAACAATGAACAACAAGACATTACTGGAAAATCTGAGGTGCATACCCGATTTCCCGAAGAAAGGCATCAATTTCAGGGACGTAACGACACTGTTCTCAAACCCCGAATGCCTGCAAATAATGGAAGACGAACTGTATGACCTTTACAAGGACAAGGGCATCACTAAAATCGTGGGCATCGAGAGCCGCGGCTTCATCATGTCGTCAGCCTTGGCCGTAAGGCTTCACGCCGGCGTGGTGCTTTGCCGCAAGCCTGGCAAACTGCCCTGCGACACCATCCAGGAGACGTACAACAAGGAGTATGGCACTGACACCATCGAAATCCACAAGGACGCCATCACGAGCGACGACGTCGTGCTGCTGCATGACGACCTGCTGGCAACCGGCGGCACGATGAAGGCTGCTTACGACTTGGTGAAGAAGTTCAATCCGAAGAAAATATACGTGAACTTCATCATCGAGCTTACCCGCGAGGGACTGCACGGCCGCGACAACTTCGACAACGAGACTGAAGTCACAACGCTGCTGAAAGTGTAAATTCAGGAGTTAAAGGAGTTAAGGAAGTTAAAGGAGTTAAGGACGAATGTTTTGTTTCAATGAGCAATCAACAACAAACAATCAAGATAAACAATCAAGCATGAGCCTTTATTCTTGTAATCCCCATTCTTGATTTTCATCACAACAAAGCATTTGTCTTTAACTCCTTTGACTTCCTTAACTTCTTTAACTCCCCGACTATTAAAGTTTCACGTGAAACATTATCTTTGAAAACCCCTTTAAATAAAGCACTTACGAGCAATGACTAAAGAAGAAAACGAGAAACGGCTGGCCCGCCTGAAGGCCATCGTGAGCAACATGCCCGCGAAGCCTGGCAGCTACCAGTACTATGACGAGAGCGGCACAATCATCTACGTGGGCAAGGCGAAGAACCTCAAGGCCCGCGTGTCGTCATATTTCCACAAGGAGGTTGACCGTTTCAAGACGAAAGTGCTTGTAAGCAAAATCCACGACATCACGTACACCGTGGTCAACACCGAGGCTGACGCCCTGCTGCTGGAGAACAGTCTCATCAAGAAATACCAGCCGCGGTACAACATCCTGCTGAAGGACGGCAAGACGTACCCATCCATCTGCGTCACGAACGAATACTTTCCGCGCATATTCAAGACGCGCACCATCAACAAGAAATGGGGCACTTACTACGGCCCTTACAGCCACATAGGCTCGATGTACGCCGTGCTTGACCTCATAAAGAAGCTCTACCACCCCCGCACGTGCCGCCAACCCATAACCCGCGAGGGCGTGGAACAGGGCCGGTACAAGCCCTGCCTTGAGTACCACATACACAACTGCGGCGCGCCGTGCATAGCCAAGCAGACGTATGAGGACTATCAGGAGAACATCGCCCAGGCACGCGAAATACTGAAGGGGAACACGCGCGAGGTGCAAAGGATGCTGTACAGGCAGATGCAGCGGCTGGCCGAGGAGATGCGCTTCGAGGAGGCCGAGGTGGTGAAGCAGCGTTACCTCGCCCTTGACGGCTTCTGCGCCAAGAGCGAGGTGGTGAGCCACACCATCACGGATGTTGACGTGTTCAGCGTGACTGACGACGAGCGCACGGCCTTCGTGAACTACATGCACGTGACAAACGGCTCAATCAACCAGGCGCAGACGTTCGAAATGAAGAAAAAACTGGGCGAGAGCCCTGACGAAATACTGCAAATAGCCATCCTGCAAATCCGCGAGAAGATGGGCAGCCGGTCGCGTGAAATCATCGTGCCCTCGCCCGTTGACATGACGCTTGATGGCGTAACGTTCACCGTGCCGCAGCGGGGCGACAAGCGCACGCTGCTTGAGCTGTCGGAAATGAACGGCAAGCAGTACCGCTTCGACCGCCTGAAACAGGCCGAAAAGCTGAACCCCGAGCAGAAGTCAGTCCGCCTGATGAAGGAAATACAGGCCGCCCTGAAGCTGCCTAAGATGCCTTACCAAATCGAGATGTTTGACAACTCCAACATCCAAGGCAGCGACGCCGTGGCCGCTTGCGTGGTGTTCAAGAAGATGAAACCCAGCAAAAAGGACTACCGCAAGTACATAATAAAGACGGTGACAGGGCCTGACGACTACGCCTCGATGCAGGAGGTGGTGCGCCGCCGCTACTCGCGCATGGTGGACGAAGGCCTGCCCCTGCCCGACCTTATCATAACCGACGGCGGACAGGGACAGATGAGCGTGGTGCGCAGCGTCGTGGAGGGCGAACTCCATCTTGACATCCCCATCGCCGGACTGGCCAAGGACGACCGCCACCGCACCAACGAGCTGCTCTACGGCCAGCCGCCCGTGGTCGTGGGAATGAAGACCGACAGCGAGCTGTTCCGCCTCCTTACGCACATGCAGGACGAGGTCCACCGCTTCGCAATAACCTTCCACCGCGACAAACGCTCGAAGCACGCCCTGCACTCGGAACTTGACGACATCCGCGGCATAGGCCCCAAGACGAAAGACGCCTTATTAAAAGCCTTTAAGTCAGTAAAGCGCATCAAAGAGGCTGACATTCAGCAACTTACGGACGTTATAGGGCAAGCTAAGGCGAAAATCGTATGGGGGCATTTCAATTTTAGTAGTCAAAGTAGTTAAAAGTAGTTACCGTTCGCTTCGCTCACTGAGTAGTTAAAGACATTAGCCACGACGCCTTTTTTTCAATCAACGCAGCAAAACATTTGACTTTAACTACCCAGTGAGCGAAGCGAACGGTAACTACTTTTAACTACTTTAACTCCAAAAAACTTGCCCCAAAGGCAAAAATTCCATACCTTTACATAAAAAACAGATGAAGACAGTTATCCAGCGCGTAAGCCGCGCGTCAGTGACAATAGGCGGAAAGGTGAAATCTGAGATTGGCAAGGGGTACTTGATTCTGCTCGGAGTGGCCGAGGGCGACACCGAGGAGGACGTTGACTGGTTAGTGAAGAAGACGGCCTCGCTGCGCGTTTTCGACGATGCTGAGGGCGTGATGAACCTGCCCGTGACGGCCGTTGGCGGCGAGATGCTGGTAGTGAGCCAGTTCACGCTGCTGGCGTCATACAAGAAAGGCAACCGCCCCTCATGGTTCCGCGCCGCACGCCACGAGGTTTCCATCCCGCTGTATGAGAGCTTCTGCGAGAAGCTGCGCCGCGAAACGGGGCTTAGGGTGCTGACGGGCGAGTTCGGGGCGGACATGCAGGTGGAGCTTGTCAACGACGGACCGGTGACCATCTGCATGGACACACGGCACAAGGAATAATTAAAAGTTGAAAATTAAGAGTCAAGTAAATTGCCGGGAAATGGCTTATTAGCCCAACAAACCTATTTGGCTGATTCGGCCTATCCTGCCTATTAAAAACAATCAAACAATGGACGGCGAAATAACCATCAAAGAAGCGCAACTCATTGTAGACCAATGGATTAAGCAATACGGCGTGCGCTATTTCAGCGAATTGACCAACATGGCGTGCCTCACCGAGGAGGTTGGCGAGCTGGCGCGTGTCATGGCGCGCAAATACGGCGACCAGAGCTTCAAGAAGGGCGAACCCACCGACCCTGCCGACGAGATGGCCGACGTGCTGTGGGTGCTGCTCTGCCTGGCCAACCAGACGGGAGTTGACCTCACCGAAGCCCTGAAACGCAACCTTGAAAAGAAGACCCGGCGCGACGCAACGAGGCATTTGGGAAACGAGAAATTAAGAGTTAAGAATTGAGAATTAAGAAAATCACCATTAAAATTTTAGCTATATGGCAACGGAAAACGACAAGAAGGCCTGCGGATGCGGGCACGAACACAAGCATGAGACGGAGTTCCCGAAGATGAGCAAGTACGAAGAGGCCCTGAGCAAGTATAAAACCGACATCGACGACGCCGAGGTGCGCGACGCCGTGAGGAAGCTGATAGCCGAGAAGGTGCATGAGAACGACACGCCGGAGGTGAAGAAATTCCTCTTCGGCAGCATCGAACTGACATCGCTCAAGACCACCGACAGCGATGAAAGCATCCTCGCCTTCACGGAAAGGGTTAACCAGTTTGACGCCACCTACCCCGACCTGCCCCACGTGGCTACCATCTGCGTGTACCCCTGCTTCGCGCGGACGGTGGCCGAGTCGCTTGAGGTTGACGGAGTAGAGATAGCCTGCGTGTCAGGCAGTTTCCCCTCATCGCAGGCACTCATCGAGGTGAAGGTGGCCGAGACTGCGCTCGCCGTGAAGGACGGCGCGACCGAGATTGACATCGTGATGCCCGTGGGCAAGTTCCTCAGCGGCGACTACGAGGGCGTGTGCGACGACATCTCGGAACTGAAACAGGCGTGCGGCGAAGCCCCGATGAAGGTCATACTCGAGACGGGATGCCTCAAGACGGCGCAGAACATCAAGAAGGCGTCAATCCTGGCGATGTACGCCGGGGCTGACTACATCAAGACCTCAACGGGCAAGCTGGAGCCGGCGGCCACGCCGGAGGCGGCCTACGTGATGTGCCAGGCCATCAAGGAATACTACGACGAAACGGGCATACAAATCGGTTTTAAGCCCGCTGGCGGCCTTAACTCGGTCACTGACGCACTTATCTACTACACCATCGTAAAAGAGGTCCTGGGCGAAAAATGGCTGACCAACAAGTGGCTGCGCCTCGGCACGAGCCGACTGGCCAACATGCTGCTCAGCGAGATAGTTGGCGAAGAGACGAAATTCTTCTGAGAAAGGATAAGCCTGAGGGGGCATAAAATAAGCCCAATGGGCCTAAAGAATAAGCCCAATGGGCCTAATAAGCCTAATAGGCCTAAAGAATAAGCCTAATGGGCCTAATAAGCCTAATACGCCAGGGCACATCAGGCCTATCCGGCTCATTGGCCTTAGCTTCCTATTTGGCTTATCCGGCCTATTTGGCTCATTGGGCTTATCCCCTAACCAGGCTCATCAGGCCTATTCGGCCTATTGGGCTTATCCTCTAATCAGGCCTATCCGGCCTATTTATCTTATAACCAATCATCAAACCACTAAAAAGCAACAATACCATGACTGACAACAGCCGCCCGTTCATGCCGCAGCGGGGCAATTACCGCAACCTGCTCGTCTACCAAAAGGCGGAATGCATCTATGACATCACGTTCTATTTCGCCCACAAATACCTTGAAAAGGGCGACCGCACGATAGACCAGATGGTGCAGGCGGCGCGGTCGTGCAAGCAGAACATAGCTGAGGGCAGCGCGGCAAGCACGACGTCGAAGGAAACCGAACTGAAGCTTACCAACGTGGGACGGGCGAGCCTGCAAGAGCTGTTGGCCGACTATGAGGACTATCTCCGCGTGCGCGGCCTCGACATCTGGGACATTGGCAGCGGCAAGGCCGCCCAGACGCGCGCCGTATGCACAAAGCACAACGACAGCGCATATTACCGCGAAGCCATAACGAAAAGGAGCGACGAGACGGTGGCCAACATCGCAATAACGCTAATCCACCAGACTGACTCGATGCTAAGGAAATTCATTGAGAGGCTGAAACGGGACTTCGTAGAGGGCGGCGGACTGCGCGAGGAGATGTACAGGGCAAGGACTGAATGGCTTAAAAGGAACAAGGGAAGATAAGGGTGAGAGGCCAAGGAATAAGCCCAATGGGCCTAAAGAATAAGCCCAATAGGCCTGAGAAATAAGCCCAATAGGCCTAATAAGCCTAATACGCCAGGGCGCATCAGGCCTATTTGGCTCATTGGGCTTATTCTCCTATTTGGCTTATCCGGCCTATCCGGCTCATTGGCCTTATCTCCCATCAGGCTCATCAGGCCTATTTGGCCTACCGGCTTGCCGCAAAACGCGACGAGAAACGCCGCCTCCCGGAGTTCAGGAGGCGGCGTTTCGCAATTTATTGATTATCAAATGATTATCCAAGGTCACTTGCTGCGCTTTATCACAAAGTCCAGGTAGGCGGCGAGGCTGCGCTTCAAGGCGGGGTCGGCCACCTCCTTGTCGATGAAGGCCATAGCCTCGGCGTGCATCTCCTGCATGCGACGCTCGGCGTAGTCTATGCCGCCGTTCGCCTTTGTGAACGCCACGAGGCGGGCTATCTCGTCGGCCGTCACCGTGCCCTGCTTCACCTTCCTCGCCAGCGCGAGCATCCCTTCGTCGCCCGTGGAGCGCAGGGCGTAGATTACGGGCAGGGTGAGCTTGCCCTCGGCCATGTCGTTGCCGGTGGGCTTGCCGATTTCGGGCGAGTCGTAATAGTCGAAGATGTCGTCGCGGATTTGGAAGATTACGCCGAGCGTCTTGCCGAAACGCTTGGCCTCCCCCACCCTGCTTTCGGGCACGCCGGCCGAGATGGCTCCTATGGCGCAGCAGGCCTCGAAGAGCGCGGCCGTCTTCCGGCTGATGATTTGGTAATACGTTTCTTCTGATATTTCGCTGTCGCCGATGCTGGTGAGCTGCAGTATTTCGCCGTCGGAAAGTGTGCGGCCGAGTTCGGCCAAGTATCTCACTATGAGTTCGTTGTGCGTCATCGACACGTGCAGCAGGGCCGTAGAGAGGATGTAGTCGCCCACGAGTACGGCCACCTTGTTGTCATACACGGCGTTGACCGACGCCTGCCCCCTGCGCTCGCGGCTCTCGTCAACCACGTCGTCATGCACGAGCGAGGCCGTGTGCAGCAGCTCAAGGCCCACCGCGGCGTGGAGCGTGGCCTGGGTCACGCAGCCGTAGTTCCTGGCCATAAGCATGATGAGCATCGGCCTCATGCGCTTGCCGGCGCGGCTGCGGATGCGCGAGAAGATTTCCTCTTGCAACTTGTCTTCATGCGTCAGCGAGGCGTTGAACAGGCTGACAAACTGCTCCAGCTCTGCCGTTATGGGTTCTTTTATTATAGACAAATAATCCATCATGCCATAAATTTGATACAAAAGTAGTGATTTTCTCGGATTATTTGCAAAAAAACAGTAACTTTACACGTAAAAAACTCGCAAAAGCATGGACAAACTTTTCCTTCTCGACGCTTACGCCCTGATTTACAGGGCTTATTACGCATTCATAAAGAACCCGCGCATCAACTCGAAAGGCATGAACACGTCAGCCGTGATGGGCTTCTGCAACACGCTCAACGAGGTGCTGGCCAAGGAGCGGCCGACGTATCTCGGCGTGGCCTTCGACCCCCACGGGCCCACCTTCCGCAGCGAGGCCTACGCCCAGTACAAGGCGCAGCGCGAGGAGACGCCCGAGGACATACGCCGCTCGGTGCCCGTAATAAAGGAGGTGCTGGCGGCCATGCGCATACCCGTGCTTGAGGTGGAGGGCTTCGAGGCCGACGACGTAATCGGCACACTGGCCAGGAAAGCCGGCCAAGAGGGGGTGAAGACGTACATGCTGACGCCCGACAAGGACTACGGCCAACTGGTGGGCGGCAACGTAGTGATGTACCGCCCGCGCCACGGCGGGGGCTACGAGACGCTCGACGCCGACGGCGTCTGCGCCAAGTACGGCATCAGCTCCACGGCGCAGGTCATCGACCTGCTCGGCCTCATGGGCGACGCGGCCGACAACATACCGGGCTGCCCCGGCGTGGGCGAGAAGACGGCCGTCAAGCTGCTGCAGCAGTTCGGCTCGATAGACTCGCTACTGGAGCGCACCTCCGAGCTGAAGGGCGCGCTGAAGAAGAAGGTGGAGGAGAACGCTGAGCAAATACGCTTCTCGAAGTTCCTCGCAACAATCCGCACCGACGTGCCCGTTGAGCTGAACCTCGACGCACTGCGGGTGGCCGAACCCGACGCCGGCGAACTGCGCCGAATCTTCACCGAATTGGAGTTTAAGACGCTCTTGGACAAGTTTCTTAACAGAAGTAAAAACAATGAAATAAAAGCTAATTGTCAACTCGATTTATTTGCGGAAAATCCGACCGACGGGCAGGTTGACGCTGAAAAATCGAGCCTGAGAGCGTTAAACGACACGCCGCATACATACAAACTCGTTGACACTGAGGAAGATATGCTCGCTCTTCGTGATTTTTTTCTGACAAAGAGTTTTTTAAGTTTAGACACGGAGACGACCTCGACCAACGCCATCGACGCCGAACTGGTGGGCCTGAGCTTCTCAACGGAGGAATTTGAGGCGTTTTACGTGCCCGTTCCCGCCGAACGTGAAGAAGCGCAAAAGATAGTTAACATATTCAAACCAGTGTATGAAGACGCCTCAATCCTCAAAATCGGGCAGAACATAAAGTACGACCTCGAGGTGCTGGCCGCCTACGGCGTCAGGCTGGCGGGCGACATGTTCGACACGATGCTCGCCCACTACCTGCTGCAACCCGAGCTGCGCCACAACATGGACTACATGGCCGAGGTGTACCTCGGCTATAAGACCATCCACATCGACGAGCTGATCGGCCCCAAGGGCAAGGGGCAGCGGTCGATGCGCGACCTGCGGCCGGAGGAAGTGTACGAGTACGCCGCCGAAGACGCCGACGTCACCCTGCGCCTCAAGAACCTGCTCGAGCCGCGCCTCCGCGAGGCCGGCGTGTGGCCGCTGTTCGCGGAAGTGGAGATGCCCCTGGTGCGGGTGCTGGCCGAAATGGAGATGAACGGCGTGCGCATAGACACCGCCTCGCTCAAGGAAACGTCGCAGATGCTCACGCAGCGGATGAACGATATCGAGCAGGAAATCTACCAGTTGGCCGGCGAAGAGTTCAACATAGCCTCGCCGAAGCAGGTGGGCGAAGTGCTGTTCGGCAAGATGAAAATCGTGGATAAGCCCAAGAAGACGAAGACGGGGCAATACGTAACGTCCGAAGAAGTGCTGCAACAGCTCAAGGGAAAGAGCGAAATAGTAGGCAAAATACTGGAACACAGGGGGTTGAAGAAGCTCCTCGGCACCTACGTTGACGCCCTGCCCAAGCTCGTAAACCCCAGGACGGGGCACATACACACGTCGTTCAACCAGACGGTGACGGCCACAGGCCGACTCTCGTCGAGCGACCCCAACCTGCAGAACATACCCGTGCGCGGCGAGGACGGCAAGGAAATACGCCGCGCCTTCGTGCCCGAGGAGGGCTGCCTCTTCTTCTCGGCCGACTACTCGCAAATCGAACTGCGCGTCATGGCCCACCTCAGCGGCGACGAAAACATGCAGGAAGCCTTCCGCGAGGGCTACGACATACACGCCGCCACGGCCGCCAAAATCTACCACGAGACGATGGACAGCGTCACGCGCGACCAGCGCACCAAGGCCAAGCGCGCCAACTTCGGCATAATCTACGGCATCACCGTGTTCGGACTGGCCGAGCGGCTTGACATCAGCCGCCACGAAGCCACCCAGCTAATCGACGGCTACTTCGCCACCTTCCCCCGCGTGGCCGACTACATGGAGCAAGCCAAGCAGACCGCCCGCGAGCGCGGCTACGCCGAAACCCTGATGCACCGCCGCCGCTACCTGCCCGACATCACGTCGCACAACGCCACCGTGCGCGGCTTCGCCGAGCGCAACGCCATCAACGCCCCCATACAGGGCACGGCGGCCGACATAATAAAAATAGCCATGGTGCGCATATACGACCGCTTCCGCCGCGAAGGCGTGCGCTCGAAGATGCTCCTCCAGGTGCATGACGAACTCAACTTCAGCGTCTACCCCGACGAGCGCGAGAAGGTGGAGCGCATCGTCCTCGAGGAGATGCAAGGCGCGTATCCGCTCAACGTGCCCCTCGTGGCCGACTGCGGATGGGGCGCCAACTGGCTCGAGGCGCACTGAAGCTAAATTAAAAATGAATAATGAACAATGAATAATCAAATACTCATTGAATGAAAAATGAGGAATGAACAATGAAAAATCAGATGTTCACTGAATGAAAAATGAGGAATGAATAATGAAAAATCAGATGTTCACTGAATGAAAAATGAGGAATGAACAATGAATAATCCATCACCATTTTTCCCATAAGGCCAATTCGGCTCATTGGCCTTATCAGGCCTATCACCCATCAGCCCGGCCTACCCCACCCCGCCGCCGCACGGCAAGCCCATGCCGCAGGCCACAGCGACGACAAACGCCGGGCAACCAAACCAAGGCGTGAACCCAAGCGACAAGCTGGAAACTGTAGGTGAAGCAATCCGTGATGCGGCAAAATACATGTATGAAAACAGCATTCCATAAGCCAAATGCTGGAAACATAAAATAAAACGAAAATAAGAAATGACAATGGAAGACAATTTCAACTGGGCCGAGGGCATGGCGTGCGCCGTGACGGTGGCCGACGCCGAGGGCGTGATACGGTACATGAACCGCCGCGCGAGGGAGACGTACAGGAAGCATGGCGACCTCGTGGGCAAGAGCCTCTACGACTGCCACGGCGAGCGCGCGGCGGGCATCATACGCCGGCTGCTGGCCGAGGGCGGCACAAACGCCTACACCATCGAGAAGGAGGGGCTGAGGAAGATGATTTACCAGACGGCCACAACCGACGCCGACGGGCGCGTAACGGGTATCGTGGAGGTGTCGATGGTAATCCCGGAGGAGCTGCCGCATTATGTGAGGGGGTAGTCTTTTTGAAGTTATAGAAGTTAAAGAAGTTATCGCTCACTGCGTTCGCCAAGAAGTTAAAGCCATTACCTTTGTTGCATATCGTCTACATTTTAAGGCTATGAAACAATAAAGGTAATGGCTTTAACTTCTCTAACTTCTTTAAATTCTCTCAATTCTATAAATTCAAATCCTCCAAATTCAAAAAAAATCAGAGAAGCCAAAGCCACAAAGCTGATGGCTTTAACTTCTCTAACTTCTTTAAATTCTATAAATTCAAATCCTCCAAATTCAAAAAAATCAGAGAAGCCAAAGCCACAAAGCTGATGGCTTTAACTTCTCTAACTTCTTTAAATTCTATAAATTCAAATCCTCCAAATTAAAAAAAAATCAGAGAAGCCAAAGCCACAAAACTAATGGCTTTAACTTCTCTAACTTCTTTAAATTCTATAAATTCAAAAGGAATCAATACAGGCTCTTGCGGCCGGCCAGGGTGTCGTAGTTGTTGTTCAGGTCAGTCCAGTCAACCTTCACCTTGGTGCTTATGCCGTTGATGTATTTCTCAATGTTGGTGTAGCCGTCGCCCGTGCAGTCGCCGTTGGCGTCAGAGGGGTCGTTGGGGTTCAGTCCGTTGGCTATTTCCCAGTCGTCGGGCATGCCGTCGCCGTCGGTGTCAACGCGCGGTTCGCCCTTGTATTCGGGGTATCCGCCCATCTGGCGCGGGTCGGTTATGATGCCGAGCTTGTAAGAGTCCTTGGGCAGTCGGCGGTACTTGAAGAGGCCGTCCTCGTTCTTCGAGCGGTCGCGCATGCCCCAGTGGTCGCCGTAGGGGTTGTCCTTGGGCAGCTTCTTCACGTAGTAAGCCTCGCCTGTGCGCACTTCGTTGATGATGCGCTCGTCAACGATGTCGCGTGTGGGGAGCGTCGCTCCTACGTTCTCAAGCACGTAGTCGAATGTCTTTTCCGATGGCAGGATGGTCATGTGCGCCATGGGGAACGGCTCGTTCGACTTCATGAGGGCCAGCTCGTCGGGGTTCAGCTTGCCGTCCTTGTCAGACGTCTGTATGCCGCCGTCCCAGTTGTCCTTGGTGACGCGCTCGTTGCCTTCCATGATGTTGCCGATGGCGTATACGCGGCCGTACTGGGCGTAGGGGAAGAGCTTCTGGCTGCGGCTCTCGCTCTTGACGATGCGGTAGCCCACGGGAGAGTCTTTCGGCGTCAGCGGTCCGGGCTTGTAGTAGTTGTTGATGAAGTTGCTCATGGTTGAGAACTCGCCTCCGTCAGCCGTGCGGTGAACCCAGTTGTAGATTACGTTGTTGACGAAGTTGAACACTCCGCCCCACCCTATTGACGGGTTGCGGCCTGTGTTGTCGGCCCAGAGGTTGCGCATGAAGGTGGTGTTCTCGCCGCCGATTGTCGAGCCGAAGGCGTGGTTGTACGTGTCGAGGCCCTTGGCCGAGATGGTGTTCTGTATGGTCACGTTGACTGTAGGCTCCTTGCGCGATGGCTTGCCGTCGCCCATGTCGAACATGTGGCGGTAGAATGAGATGTTCTCATCCAAGCCCCACTCGCACGAGCAGTGGTCTATCATGATGTTGCCCACGGGGTTGCCGCCGAACGAGTCTTCGCGATACCAAACGTTGGTGGCGCCGCGGCGGAAGCGCATGTGGCGCACGATGACGTCGTGCGTGTTGACCTGGAACGACTGTCCGGCGATGCATACGCCGTCGCCCGGTGCCGTCTGTCCTGCTATTGTGACATAGGGTGCGCGCAGGATGATAGGAGTCTTGAGCCAGATGATGCCCGAGACGTTGAACACGATGATGCGCGCGCCGCCCTGCTCGCACGCCCAGCGGAACGAGCCGGGGCCGTCGTCGTTGAGGTTGGTGACTACCAGCACCTTGCCGCCGCGTCCTCCGGCGGTGTACATGCCGCCGCCCTCAGCTCCGGGGAACGCCGGTATTTTGGCCTGCTTCAGGTCATACGGACGCCATGCCCAGGGCACGTAGGGGCGGCCGTTTTCCATGGCCTCTTTCTTCACGATGGGGAACGCTACGGCCCAGGCCGAGTCAGAGTGCGCCGTCCACACCTTCGTCAGCGAGTCTATCTTGTGCTTGCCTTCGGGCGTAAGCTCAGGATACTGCGCCATAACTGACTGTGACCCAAGGCCTAAGGCCAAGGCCACAACTGCCAATGACTTGTTGTTCATAAAATAAAGTATTTTGTTTAAAATTTCAAAAGATTACATTATTTGCTTATATGACTGATTGAGTGTAAAAAAGTAACATATTGTTAACGTTATTTAGCAGACGAAATCTTAGCAGACGAGCAGTCAGCAGACAAGCGGTCAGCAGACAAGCGGTCAGCAGACAAGTAGTCAGCAGACAAGCAGTCAGCAGACAAGCAGTCAGCAGACAAGCAGTCAGCAGACAAGCAGTCAGCAGACAAGCGGTCAGCAGACGAGCAGTCAACAGACAAGCAGTCAGCAGACAAGCAGTCAACAGACAAGCAGTCAGCAGACGAGCAGTCAGCAGACAAGCAGTCAACAGACAAG
>CALUFM010000031.1 GCA_944319935.1 uncultured Prevotella sp. | reverse complement strand
ACAAGCAGTCAACAGACAAGCAGTCAGCAGACGAGCAGTCAGCAGACAAGCAGTCAACAGACAAGCAGTCAGCAGACGAGCAGTCAGCAGACAAGCAGTCAACAGACAAGCAGTCAGCAGACAAGCAGACAAGCCTTATTGGGCTTATTTGGCTTATCAGGCTTATTTGGCCTATCAGGCTCATTGGGCTTATCAGGCTCATTGGGCCTAATTAGCCTAATAGGCCAAATAAGCCCAATAAGGCTTGTCCCTTGTCTGCTTGTCTGCTGAAAAACTGCCAGCCAATACACGGCTTTCCAGGCCGCGAAAGGCGGCGGAAAGGGCTGTGAAAGGCGGCATGCGCGCAAGTGGCTGTGGCTCAGGCTGTTGGCCGCTGGCCGCAGCGGGGCGCGCAGCCGCTGCCTGAGGGGCGCACTGGCGGCGGCCGGGGCGTTCATCATTTTTAACAGACGGAGGCGTAAAGTATATAGCGTTGTGAACATATTGTGCGCACAGGCGGCGTAATTTTGCAGCCGGATTAGTTTTCAGCAACATCAAAGAACAACCTGACAATTTAAAAAACAAGAAAAATGGCAATGATTATCGAAATGGACACACACATGAGACACACAACCGAATTCGCCGAGACGCTCACCAAAGAGCAGCGCAACTACGCCAAGGAGCAGATGGCGCGGCAGTTGGCCGACCTGCTGGCGCGCTCGCCCAGGGAGAACCTGTACTGGCAGGAGAGCGTGACCGACCTCATCGACCTGGCCCACGAGGTGTACATGGGCGGGCGTCTGGTTGACGGCCAGGGGCGCGCCTTCAGCTTCAGCGGCATAGTGAGGCGGGCGTGCGCCGTGCTGCACGTGCCCGCGCCGCACAACCCCTACTCCATGGCCTACAACGCGCGCAACCGCAAGGGCGTGCGCCAGACGTCGTTCTTCAGCCGCTACTGCTGGATGATGTACGTAAAACGGGTGAGCAACCCGCTGAATGGAACTGTTGTAAAATTAAAAATGAAGAATGAAGAATGAAAAATCTTGGCTGAATGAAAAATGAATAATGAAAAATCAATTACTGAATGAAAAATGAATAATGAGAAATTAAAAATTTACAATATGAGGAAACATCCGCTTGTAGGGGCAGACCCGTGTGTCTGCCCTGACAAATGATACGAAGACAAATGCGGCAAAGACAAATGAAGGACTGACAAATGATACGAAGATGATATGAATGGCGGATTTGCATGAGGGGCGGACGATACGAAGGGCGGACACACGGGTCCGCCCCTACACATACCGTAAATTATTCATCCAGCCAAGATTTTTCATTATTCATTCTTCATTTTTCATTCAGTAATTGATTTTTCATTATTCATTCTTCATTTTTCATTTAGTAAAGATTTTTCATTCTTCATTTTCCATTTAATATCCGTACCTTTGCCGACAAATCAATAGCATCAATGATATGAAACGGATAATGATGACCATCGCAGCCGCACTCACCATGGTGTTTGCGGCGCAGGCCATGAGCTACGAGGACGCGCGCCGCGAGGCACTGTTCCTCACGGACAAGATGGCCTACGAACTGGGGCTGAACGACGCCCAGTATGAAGCCGTGTATGAAATCAACTTCGACTACTTCTCGTCAATCTCGTCGCCGAAAAACATCAAGGGCACCTACCTCAGCCGCCGCAACTACGACATCAATTTCGTGCTTACGGCCACGCAGTACAGCAAGTTCTACAAGGCCGACTACTTCTACACGCCCGTAAAGTGGAACGGCGGCATAGTGGTGAAGGTGTACACGCGCTACCCCGACCGCATGAAGATGTACTACCCCGCCCCGCGCGTCTACATGACTTACCGCGGCGAACACGGCAAGAAGTACAACAACATTAGCTGGTACAAGGGCCGCGACTTCCGCAACTCGGCCGCCATCGGCCACGGACGCCCGCCACAGCCCGGCATCGGCCACGGCGCAAGGCCCGCGCAGCCGCAACACGGCACAGGCCACGGCATACGCCCAAGCCACAATAACAACACCAACAACCACGGCGGCATAGGCCACGGCGCAAGCGGCACATTCAAGGGAAAAAGATAATTTGCAATCAGCAGACAAGCAATCAGCAGACAAGCAATCAGCAGACAAGCAGTCAGCAGACAAGCAGTCAGCAGACAAGCAACAAGCTGTCAGCAGACAAGCAACAAGCGGACAAGCCTTATCGGGCCTATTGGGCTCATTCGGCTCATCGGGCCTATTTGGCTTATCAGGCCCATTCGGCCCATTGGGCTAATAAGTCAAATAAGCCTAATGAGCCTGATAAGGCTTGCTGCAAACTTGTTTGCCATAAACGAAAAATCGGACGGAAGTTTCATCATCCGTCCGATTTTTCGTATCTTTGCAGGTTGAAACTCCCACGAACGGGAGCTTTGCTGACATTCATAAACAAAGACAAACACCCATGGCCAAGAAAGACAACGAGCTTACGCCGATGATGAAGCAGTTTTTCTCGTTCAAGGCGCAGCACCCCGACGCCCTGCTGCTGTTCCGCTGCGGCGACTTCTACGAGACTTACCTGCAAGACGCCATCGACGCCAGCCGCATACTCGGCATCACCCTCACACGCCGCAGCAACGGCGGGCAGCAGGGCGGCGCGCCCACGGAAATGGCGGGCTTCCCCTACCACGCGCTCGACACTTACCTGCCAAAGCTCGTGAGGGCCGGCCGCCGCGTGGCCATCTGCGACCAACTCGAAGACCCCAAGCTGACAAAGAAGCTCGTCAAGCGCGGCATCACCGAACTGGTGACGCCCGGCGTGGCCATGACCGACAACGTGCTTGACTACAAGGAGAACAACTTCCTTGCCGCCGTCAACTTCGGCAAGGCGGCCTGCGGCGTGGCCTTCCTCGACATATCCACGGGCGAGTTCCTCACGGGCGAAGGCTCGATTGACGACGTGGAGAAGCTGCTCGTCAACTTCTCGCCGAAGGAAGTGCTGTACGAGCGGGGCAGGAGGGAGACCTTCGAGCGGTGGTTCGGCTCAAAGTATTTCACCTTCGAGCTTGACGACTGGGTGTTCACCGAGCAGACGGCCGAGCAGAAGCTCATGCGCCACTTCGGCGTGAAGACGCTCAAGGGCTTCGGCGTTGACCACATGCACAGCGGCATAGTGGCCGCCGGGGCCGTGCTGCAGTACCTCGAGATGACCCAGCACACGCACATCGGCCACATCACGTCGCTGGCGCGCATCGACGAGGAGCGTTACGTCCGCCTTGACAAGTTCACCATACGCTCGCTCGAGCTGCTGCGCCCCATGCAGGACGACGGCGCGTCGCTGCTCGACGTCATCGACCAGACCGTGACGCCGATGGGGGCGAGGCTGCTCAAGCGGTGGGTGGTGTTCCCCCTGCGCGACGCCAAGGCCATAGAGAGCCGCCACGAGGTGGTGGAGAGCTTCTTCCGCGACCCCGAGCTGCGCGACATCGTCGACCAGCAGCTCCACCGCGTGGGCGACCTCGAGCGCATAATATCTAAGGCGGCCGTGGGGCGCGTCTCGCCCCGCGAGGTGGTCCAACTGCGCACCGCCCTGCAAGCCCTCGGCCCCGTAAGGGCGGCCTGCCTGGAGTCAGGCGACGGCAGCCTGCGCCGCATGGGCGAGAACATCAGCCTCTGCGAGGGGCTGCGCGACAGGATAGGGCGCGAGCTGCAAGACGACCCGCCACAGCTCGTAAGCAAGGGCGGAGTAATCCGCGGCGGCGTCAACGCCGAGCTTGACGAGCTGCGCCAAATATCATCGCACGGCAAGGAATACCTGCTGAAGCTACAGGAACGCGAGACCGAGGCCACGGGCATCACCTCGCTCAAGATAGGATACAACAACGTGTTCGGCTACTACCTCGAAGTGCGTAACACGTTCAAGGACAAAGTGCCGCATGACTGGGTGCGCAAGCAGACACTGGCGCAGGCCGAACGCTACATAACGCAGGAACTGAAGCAGTACGAGGAGAAAATACTCGGCGCGGAAGACAAAATACTCGCCCTCGAGGCGAAGCTCTTCGCCGACCTCGTGGCCGACATGCAGGAGTACATACCCGCCATACAGGCCGACGCAGCCCTCGTGGCCAAGCTCGACTGCCTGCTGTCATTCGCCAAGGCGGCGGAGGCGCGCCGATACGTCCGCCCCGTAATCGAGCCTGACGGCATCGTGCTTGACATCAGGCAAGGCCGCCACCCCGTAATCGAGACACAACTGCCCCCGGGCGAGAGCTACGTGCCCAACGACGTCAGCCTTGACGACCGCCGCCAGCAAATCATGATGATAACAGGCCCCAACATGGCCGGAAAGTCCGCCCTGCTGCGCCAGACCGCGCTCATCACGCTGATGGCCCAAATAGGCAGCTACGTGCCGGCAGAGAGCGCGAAAATAGGCTTGGTGGACAAGATTTTCACCCGAGTGGGCGCGTCAGACAACATCTCGCTGGGCGAATCGACGTTCATGGTCGAGATGACCGAGGCCGCCAACATACTGAACAACGTCACGCCGCGCTCACTCGTGCTGTTCGACGAGCTTGGCCGAGGCACCTCCACCTACGACGGCATCAGCATAGCCTGGGCCATCGTGGAATACCTGCACGAGCAACCGAAAGCCAGGGCGCGCACACTCTTCGCCACGCACTACCACGAGCTTAACGAGATGGAGAAGAACTTCGCGCGCATCAAGAACTTCAACGTCAGCGTGCGCGAGGCCGGCGGCAAGGTCATCTTCCTGCGCAAGCTCGAACGCGGCGGCTCTGAACACTCGTTCGGCATCCACGTAGCCCAAATCGCCGGCATGCCCAAGAGCATCGTGCGCCGCGCCGAGGCCATACTGAAACAGCTCGAAGCCGACAACGCCCAGGTGGGAGCGGCGGGCAAGCCGGCCACCACCGACAAAATCAGCCAGACACGCGAGGGCATGCAGCTAAGCTTCTTCCAACTTGACGACCCCGTGCTGTGCCAGGTGCGCGACGAAATCCTCGGCCTCGACATCAACAACCTAACGCCCGTGGAAGCCCTCAACAAGCTCAACGACATAAAGAAAATAGTAACTGGGGGAAATGAGAAATGAAGAATGAAAAATGAGAAATCATTTAATGAATGAAGAATGAATAATGAAAAATGAATAATCGGGCAGACGCCGTTGCGCAAGTTGCTGATTATTCATTTTTCATTTATTTTTGCATTGCCAGTCAGGGCAGACACACGGGTCTGCCCTGACTTTGCTTGACTATTCAGAACTGATGGGCCGAATGGGCCGAATAAGCCGAATGAGCCTGATAGGCTTGTCTGCTGACAGCTTGTCACTTGTCTGCTGTTAACTTGTCACTCGTCTTTTTACTTTTCCGCTCCAAGGCGGCGCATGAGCTTGTGGTTGAACATGCAGACGAGGCCGGCGGCTACGAATGGCAGGCTGAGCAACTGACCCATGTTGAGCGGCATTGAGGCCTCGAAGGCTTCCTGGATGTCCTTGGTGAACTCTATGAAGAAGCGGGCGGCAAAGATTAGCGTGATGCAGAGGCCGAAGAAGAAGCCCGTGCCCACACGTTCGGGACGCTTGCGGTAGAGGTGCCAGCCCACGAAGAAGAACAGGGCGTAGGCCAGTGCCTCGTAGAGCTGTCCGGGGTGGCGGGGCAGGAGGTCAACGCGCTCGAAGACGAACGCCCAGGGCACGTCGGTGACCTTGCCTATGATTTCAGAGTTCATCAGGTTGCCCAGGCGTATGCAGCAGGCCGTCACGGGCGTGGCGATGGCCACGTTGTCAAGCACGCGCCAGAGGTTGACCTTGGTGCGGCGGACGTAGAGCCATAGGGCCAGTATCAGCCCGATGGTGCCGCCGTGGCTGGCCAGTCCCTCGTAGCCGGTGAACTTCCACGAGCCGTCGGCCAGGAAGCGTATGGGCAGCACCATCTCCATCATGTGCTTGCCGCTGGAGAGGAAGTAGCCCGGCTTGTAGAACAGGCAGTGGCCGAGGCGCGAGCCTATGAGTATGCCGACGAAGCAGTAGATGAACAGAGGGTCGAACAGCTCGGGCTTGATTTTCTGCTCCTTGTAGAGCCGCCTGACTATGAGGTAGGCGGCCAGCAGGCCCACGAGCCAGCACAGCGAATACCAGCGCAGCGAGAAGCCGCCGAGATGGAAGGCCACGAGGTCGGGGTTCCAGAGGATGTATGACAATTCAGGATTCATAATTCACAATTCATAATTGGGGAGGGTAGGGGGTGATAGGAGTGATAGGCCGAATAGGCCAAATAAGACAAATGAGCCGGATAAGCCAAATGAGACAAATAGGCCGGAAGCTTAGTAAGCCGGATAAGCCGAATAGGGCTAATGAGCCTGATAGCCCTGACGGGACAGCCCCAGCTTATCCTGCGGCTTATTGGGCTTATCGGGCTCATCGGGCTCATCGGGCTTATTGATAATCAGACATTGAAGCGGAAGTGCATGATGTCGCCGTCCTGCACGACGTAGTCCTTGCCCTCGATGCCCATCTTGCCGGCCTCGCGCACTGCGGCCTCAGAGCCGTACTTGATGTAGTCGTCGTACTTGATTACCTCGGCGCGGATGAAGCCTTTCTCGAAGTCGGTGTGGATGACGCCGGCGCACTGCGGTGCCTTCCATCCCTTCTTGTACGTCCAGGCCTTCACCTCCATCTCGCCGGCGGTGATGAACGTCTCGAGGTTGAGCAGGGCGTAGGCTTTCTTTATGAGGCGGTTCACTCCGCTCTCCTCCAGGCCCAGCTCGTCGAGGAACATCTTCTTGTCCTCGTAGGTCTCAAGTCCGGCTATGTCCTCCTCGGTCTTGGCCGCTATGACCATTGCCTCGGCTCCTTCCTCCTTGGCTATTTCCTCCACGCGGCGGCTGTAGTCGTTGCCCGTCTTGGCCGAGGCCTCGTCAACGTTGCATACGTAAAGCACGGGCTTGGCCGTCAGCAGGAAGAGGTTGCGCGCGGCCTCCTGCTCCTCTTTCGAGTCGAACGTCACCACGCGGGCGTTCCGTCCCTGCTCCAGCACTTCCTTGTAAGCCTCCAGCACCGTGACCTCCACCTTTGCGTCCTTGTTGCCCGCGGCGGCCACCTTCTGCTGCTTGGAGAGGCGCGCCTCGATGGTTTCGAGGTCCTTCAGTTGCAGCTCGGTGTCGATTATTTCCTTGTCGCGTATCGGGTCGATTGTGCCGTCAACGTGGGTTATGTTGTCGTCGTCGAAGCAGCGCAGCACGTGTATTATGGCGTCGGTCTCGCGTATGTTGCCGAGGAACTTGTTGCCCAGGCCCTCACCCTTGCTCGCGCCCTTCACCAGCCCGGCTATGTCAACAATCTCGCACGTGGCCGGCACGATGCGCCCCGGATGCACGATTTCGGCCAGCTTTGTCAGGCGTTCGTCGGGCACGGTTATCATGCCCACGTTGGGCTCTATGGTGCAGAAAGGGAAGTTTGCCGCCTGCGCCTTCGCGCTTGACAGGCAGTTGAAAAGCGTGGACTTGCCCACGTTGGGCAGGCCCACTATACCACATTTTAATGACATATCTGAAGTTATAAACGTTTATTCAGGTGCAAAGGTAGGACTTTTTGAAAAGGTAAAAAAGTAAAAAGGTGAAAAAGTAAAAAGATGAAAGGGTGAAAAAATGGAATTGGGCGGGCGAGGGGCGCAAAGGCCGCATTTCGCCGCCCGCGCAACAGGCTGACAGTCAATGCGTTACACGAGGCCGCTTTTCACCCCGCAATTTGCCGTCTATTAATGCATAATTCATAATGCACAATGCATAATTACTTGGCTTATCAGAAGCGTCGCCTTTGCAAAATCCATATTTACGCCGCCAAACCAATTGTGAATTGGAAAACCACCCAATTATGCATTATGAATTGTGAATTGTGCATTATGAATTATGAATTGTGCATTGAAAAAATCTCCTGCCATCCACTCCAACGATGTATAGCGTTCGGGCTTGGAGCGAGGGCGGAATTGCCGTACCTTTGCAACCGCAAGATGCATCGAGCGAACAGAGTTAACAAACAATTTTCAAAAAACAAACAAACTTAAAACATTTACAGATCATGGCAGTATTTTATAAGCTTTATCAGGACAACAGGAGTACATCAAACCACAGGGGCGAATGGTACGCCCGGGCGGTACACACGGGCACGGTTGACATCGACGACCTGGCCGAGGAGATGCAGGCCAACTGCACCGTGAAGCGCGCCGACATAGTGGCCGTGCTGAGCGAGCTGGTGGAGACCATGCAGAAGCACCTGCAGATGTCGCACCGCGTGAAGCTCAACCGCCTCGGCACGTTCAAAATAGGCATGTCAACCAAGCCCGCGGCCACCGTCGAGGACTTCACCGCCGGGGGCAACGTAAAGTCGGTACACGTGCTGTTCCAGCCCGAGACGAAAATCGAGAAGGACAAGACCCGCGTGCGCGCCCTCTTGACCGGCTGCAAGGTGAAGGAGCTGCCCAAGAACGCCGTCGGCGTGGCTCTCGACGACGCTGAGGAAACGGCGTGAGGATTTTAAAGGTAAAAAGGTGAAAAGGTAAAAAAGTAAAAAGGTGAAAAGGTAAAAAAGTAAAAAGGTGAAAAGGTAAAAAAGTAAAAAGGTAAAAAAGTAAAAAGGTGAAAAGGTGAAAAGGTGAAAAGGTGAAAAGGTAAAAAAACAGGATGACGGCGGCGGAAAGGGTAGGGGCGCAAGCCTTTTCCGCCGCTTCAGGAAACAGGGGTCACGACTGAAAAACAACTGACTGAAAAACAAATTCAAAAACAATTTCAAAAACAATGGGAAACAAGGACAAGCAGAACATATCAATCATACTGAAAGTAATCGTGGCCGTGGCCACGGCCATCCTCGGAGTGTTCGGAGTGAACGCGGCGATATAGTGAGAGGGTGAGAAAGTGAGAAGGTGAGAGGGTGAGAAGGTGATTTTTATCGTAAAAAACGCTTTTCTCACCCTCTCACCTTCTCACTTTCTCACCTTTTTATTATCTTTGCATCTTGGATTAAAACGACTGATAAAAAACAAGATACGAAGCGATGGAATACAACTTCAACGAGATTGAGAAAAGATGGCAGAAGCGGTGGGCCGACGACAAGACCTACCACGTGGCCGAAGACGCGCGCAAGGAGAAGTTCTACGTGCTGAACATGTTCCCCTACCCGTCGGGGGCGGGGCTCCACGTGGGGCACCCCTTAGGCTACATCGCCTCTGACATATACGCACGATACAAGCGCATGAGGGGCTACAACGTGCTTAACCCCATGGGCTACGACGCCTACGGACTGCCCGCCGAGCAGTACGCCATACAGACGGGACAGCACCCCGCCGTGACCACAGAGCGGAACATCAACCACTACCGCGAGCAGTTGGACAAAATAGGCTTCTCGTTCGACTGGGACAGGGAGGTGCGCACGTGCGACCCCCGGTATTACAAGTGGACGCAGTGGGCGTTCATGAAGATGTTCGGCTCTTACTACGACAACAAGCTGCAGAAGGCCAGGCCGATAACCGACCTCGTGAAGCACCTCGAGCAGCACGGCACCGCCGGCCTCGACGCCGCGCAGGGCGAGGACATCGAGCTGACGGCCGGCGAGTGGCGCGCCATGACGGAGAAAGAGCAACAGCAGACGCTGATGAACTGGCGGCTGGCATACCTCGGCGAGACGATGGTGAACTGGTGCGCCGGACTGGGCACCGTGCTTGCCAACGACGAGGTGGTTGACGGCGTCAGCGTGCGCGGCGGCTACCCCGTGGTGCAGAAGAAGATGATGCAGTGGTGCCTCCGCGTGTCGGCATACGCCCAGCGGCTCTTGGACGGCCTCGACACCGTTGACTGGACGGAATCGCTCAAGGAGACCCAGCGCAACTGGATAGGACGCTCGGAAGGTACGGAGATACATTTCAAAATTAAAAATGAAAAATTAAAAATTAAAAATCAATGTGACGGGTTCACAGTCTTCACAACCCGCGCCGACACCATCTTCGGCGTGACGTTCATGGTGCTTGCGCCCGAGAGCGAACTCGTCCCATTGGTCACAACCGAAGAGCAGAAGGCCGAGGTTGACGCCTACCTTGAGCGCACCAAGAAGCGCACCGAGCGCGAGCGCATCAGCGACCGCTCAGTTAGCGGCGTGTTCTCGGGCAGCTACGCCGTCAACCCTCTGACGGGCGAGGACATACCCATCTGGATTTCCGACTACGTGCTGGCCGGATACGGCACGGGAGCCATCATGGCCGTGCCGGCACACGACTCGAGGGACTACGCCTTCGCCAAGCACTTCGGCCTTGAAATCCGCCCCCTCATCGAGGGCTGCGACGTCAGCGAGGAGAGCTTCGACGCCAAGGAGGGCATCGTGTGCAACTCACCGAAAATTGAGAATGGAGAATTGGAAAGTGAAAATTATGATTGCCAGCATAAAGACAACGAGGGTAATCATAATTCTCAATCCTCAATTTTCAATCCTCAATTCCCAACTCTCAACCTGAACGGCCTGACGGTCAAGGAAGCCATCGCCAAGACAAAAGAATATGTAAAGGAACACGGACTGGGCCGCGTGAAGGTGAACTACCGCCTGCGCGACGCCATCTTCTCGCGCCAGCGTTACTGGGGCGAGCCGTTCCCCGTGTACTACAAGGACTCGATGCCTTACACCATCCCGGAGGAATGCCTGCCGCTGGAGCTGCCCGAAATAGACCAGTACAAGCCGACCGAAACGGGCGAACCGCCGCTCGGACACGCCAAGAAGTGGGCTTGGGACACGGAGAAGAACGCTGTGGTTGACAAGTCGCTCGTTGACAACGTGACCGTCTTCCCCCTGGAGCTGAACACGATGCCGGGCTTCGCCGGCTCGTCAGCGTATTACCTGAGGTACATGGACCCGAAGGACGACAAGGCCTTGGTAAGCCGCGACGCCGACACCTACTGGCGCAACGTTGACCTCTACGTCGGCGGAACAGAGCATGCCACGGGCCACCTAATATACTCAAGGTTCTGGAACAAGTTCCTGCATGACCTCGGCGTGTCGTGCGAGGAAGAGCCGTTCAAGAAGCTCGTCAACCAAGGCATGATACAGGGACGCTCAAACTTCGTGTACCGAGTGAACAACAGCCCCTCCAACCTCACCGGTGGGGAGGCTCCAGATGCCAACGAGGCTAACCAAAGCTCCCCCACGGGGGGAGTTGAGGGGGCTGTGGCTCCACTGTTCGTATCATTCGGCCTGAAAGACAAGTATGACGTTACCCCAATCCACGTTGACGTTAACATAGTGCATGCCGACGTGCTTGACATCGACGCCTTCAAGGCGTGGAGGCCGGAATACGCAAACGCCGAGTTCATCCTCGAGGACGGCAAGTACATCTGCGGCTGGGCCATCGAGAAGATGTCGAAGTCGATGTACAACGTCGTCAACCCCGACATGATAGTCGAGAAGTACGGAGCCGACACGCTGCGCCTGTACGAGATGTTCCTCGGCCCCGTAGAGCAGAGCAAGCCGTGGGACACCAACGGCATCGACGGCTGCCACCGCTTCCTCAAGAAGTTCTGGGCGTTGTATTGCGGCAAGGACGGCCTGAAGGAACTTGACGGCGGCGAGGCCACGGCCGACGAGATGAAGAGCCTGCACAAGCTCATCAAGAAGGTGACGCAGGACATCGAGGCCTTCAGCTACAACACGTCGGTGGCCGCCTTCATGATATGCGTGGGCGAGATGGCGCAGATGAAGTGCCGCAACCGCGGCGTGCTGCTCACGCTCGTAAGGCTCATAGCCCCCTTCGCGCCGCACATCGCCGAAGAGCTGTGGCACTTGCTGGGCAACCAGGGCACCGTGTGCGACGCACCGTGGCCTGAGTTCGACGAGAAATACCTGGTTGAGTCAACCGTGCAGATGACCATCTCGTTCAACGGCAAGGCGCGCTTCCAGATGCAGTTCGCCGCCGACGCCGACAACAAGGCGATAGAGGAGGCCGTGATGGCCGACGAACGCTCGGCGAAATACATCGGCGAGAAGAAGGTGGCGAAGGTCATCATCGTACCAAAGAAAATAGTGAACATTGTTGTAAAATAGCAAACCGGCGACGGGCAGACAAGGAGGCTTGCCTTGCTCACAGGCCGACAAGGCCAACAGCAGACAGCCCACAGGGCAAGACTCCTCGCCTGCTTGCCGCTCGTCAACTGCAAAAACCTTAAAAAACTATGATTAATCAAGCAATCAAACGCGAGCTGAAGGACTACGTGAACATAACACTCGGCCTGATGCTCTACACCTTCGGGTTCACCGTGTTCCTGCTGCCCTACGAGATTGTGACGGGCGGCATCGCGGGTATCGGCGCGGTAGTGTTCTACGCGACGAAGTTCCCCGTGCAGTACACGTTCTTCATCATCAACGCCGTGCTTATTGTGGCCGCGCTGAAGATACTGGGACTGAAGTTCCTGCTGAAGACCATCTACGCCACGTTCGCGCTGACCTTCCTGCTGGAAGTGGCGCAAGACATAGTGATACAGCCCGACGGCACGTTCTACAAGCTCATGGGCGAGGGCAACGACTTCATGTCGCTCGTCATCGGCTGTACGCTCACGGGTACGTCGCTGGCCGTGGTCTTCCTCAACAACGGCTCCACGGGCGGCACCGACATCATAGCCGCCGCCGTCAACAAGTACCGCAACATATCGCTGGGCCGCGTCATCCTGCTCATAGACGTGTGCATCATCGGCAGTTGTCTTTTCATCGACACGTTCGGCCCCGTCGAGGTGCGCTGCCAGAAAGTCATCTTCGGCTTCTGCACGATGTTCATCGAGTGTTCGATGCTCGACTACGTGATGAGCTGGAGGCGGCAGTCAGTGCAGTTCCTCATCTTCTCTAACAAGTACCAGGAGATAGCCAACGCCATCGCCATGACCACCGAACACAGCCTCACCCTGCTTGACGGCCACGGATGGTACAGCGGCAAGCCCAGCAAGGTAATCTGCCTCTTGGCCAAGAAGAGCGAGAGCGTGACCATCTTCCGCCTGATCAAGTCAATCGACCCCGACGCCTTCGTCAGCCAAAGCTCCGTAATCGGCGTCTACGGCGAAGGATTTGACAAAATCAAGGTGAAAGTGCCGAAGAAAGATGAAAAGGTGAAAAAGTGAAAAGGACAACACCCGGCGGCTCACCTGGCTTATCAGCCTATCAGCCCCATTTCGGCTTATTGGGCTTATCAGGCTTATTGGGCCTAATTAGCCTAATAGGCCAAATAAGCCCCATTAGCCTCATTAGCCCTATTTGGCCTATCTGGCTCATTAGCCCTATCACCCCACCCAATCATGAATAATGAATTATGAATTATAAAAAGATAGTTTTCGCCACAAACAACAAGAACAAGCTGGCCGAAATCCGCGAGATGCTGGCCGGCACGGGCGTTGAAGTGCTGTCGCTGGCCGACATCGGGTGCCACGACGACATACCCGAGACGGCCGCAACGCTCGAGGGCAACGCCCTGCAAAAAGCCAATTACGTGTACAACAAATACGCCACGCCATGCTTCGCCGACGACACGGGGCTCGAGGTTGACGCCCTCGGCGGCGCGCCGGGCGTATATTCGGCGCGCTACGCCGGCGGAGAGGGGCACGACAGCGAGGCCAACATGGCAAAGCTGCTGGCCAAGCTCAGCGGCAAGAGCGACCGCCGGGCGCGATTCCGCACGGTGATAGCCCTCATCGAGGGCGGCCAGGAAGAGCCGAAGCTCTTCGAGGGCATAGTCACGGGCGAGATAACCGCCGACAGGAGAGGGGGCGAGGGCTTCGGCTACGACCCAATATTCCGCCCCGACGGCCACGCCGAGACGTTCGCCGAGATGGGGCATGAAATGAAGAACAAAATATCACACCGCGCAAGAGCCGTGGCGAAACTCGTTGAATACCTGAAACAACAGGCCGGATGATAAGCGAGATTTCCATCCTCATGCCGTGCCGCGACAACGAGTGCTACGACCTCGTGGCCGACATCTCAGCCCAGGCCGAGAGCCTGATACGCTCGGGGCGGCCGCTGAGGTATGAAATCATCGTGGCCGACGACGGCTCCACCAGCCAGGCCGTCATCAGCCGCAACAGGCGCATCGACGCCCTGCCCGAATGTACCTACATCGTAAGGGGGCGCAACGTGGGGCGCGCGGCCATCCGCAACTTCCTCGCCCGCACAGCCTCCTACGGCTGGCTGCTCTTCATGGACAGCGACCTGAAGGTGCGCTCCGGCTCGTTCCTGAAGAACTACCTCGACGCCGACGCGCCCGAAACCGCCTACGGGGGATACACCATCAGCGGCGACGCCGACAAGCTGCGCGGCAACCTGCGCTACCGCTACGAGACGCGCTACAGCCGCAACGCCTCGGCCGAAGAGCGGCGCAAGCGGCCTTACGACATGTTCCACATGTCAAACTTCGCCATACGCCGCGACATCATGCTGGCCCACCCGCTCGACGAGCGCGTCACCCGCTACGGCCACGAGGACCTGCTCTTCGGCAAGACGCTCAAGAAGGCTGGCGTCAGCGTGACGCACATAGACAACCCACTGAGTTTCGAGGACTTTGAGACCAACGCCTCGTTCATGGCCAAGACCGAAGAGAGCGTCATCATGCTGCACGAGCTGCGCGACGAGCTGCGGGGCTACTCGGCCGTCATAGCCGCCGCCGACAAGCTCGGCAGGATGCGCCTCATGCCGCTGGCCGCCACGCTGTTCAGAATACTCGCAAAACCCATAAAAAACAACCTTACGGGCAATAATCCCAGCGTTTTGCTGTTTAATATGTACAAACTCGGCATGTTTTGCAGCCTTGAGAACAGCAAAACACGACGCCAAAAACCGCAAAACGCATCATGAAACGCTTACTCCTCGCAATAGCAATCTCGACAATCGCCGCCACGGCCAACGCCGCCGGCATAGGCACATGGCGCAACTACCTGGCCTACAGCGACATAACCGACGTGAAACAGGCCGGCACAACGCTCTTCGTGCTGGCCTCGGGCGGGCTTTACTCGTATAACACCAACGACGAGAGCATCACCACGTACGACAAGGTGAACGCCCTGTCAGACTGCGGCATACAGCTAATAGCCTGGTGCCAGGAGGCGGCTCGTCTCGTCATAGTGTACGACAACGGCAACATCGACCTGATGAGCCGCGACGGACAGGTGACCAACATGCCCGACTACTACAACTATTCCACCACGCTTGACAAGACCATCTACGGCCTCGACGTAATAGGCTCGCACGCCTACCTGTCAACGGCCTTCGGCGTGGTTGACCTCAACGTGGGGCGCGCCGAGGTCAGCGGGGCTTACCAGTTGGGCTTCCGCGTCGATTACGTCTACTCCGCCGGAGGCCGCATCTACGCCGCCTCAAGCACCAACGGCACGTTCTCGGCCGCCATGACGGACAACCTGCTCGACCCCGCCTCGTGGACATACGCCACAAGCTACACGCCGCGCCCCAAGAGCATCGACCCCGAACTGCTGGCCACGGCCGAGACGCTGAAGCCCGGCGGGCCGAAGTACAACTACTTCAGCTACATGACTTACCAGCACGACCGCCTGTACACCTGCGGCGGATACTTCCTCTCGGGCGTGGCCGACGCCATGCGCCCGGGCACCATACAAGTACTCGACGGCGACGAGTGGAGCCTCTGCCAGGAGAACGTAGGCGACATAACGGGCTACACCTACCAGAACGTCAACTCGCTGGCCGTTGACCCAGCCGACCCCGGCCACCTCTTCGCCGGCGGCCAGATGGGCATGTACGAATTCAAGGACGGCCTGCTGACAAACCATTTCAGCTTCGACAACAGCCCCTTGGAGGGCGCGATGGACGGCTCTACGGAACTTACCAACCACGTCGTGCTGGTACACAGCATGCTCTTCGACAAGTCGGGCAACGGCAACCTATGGCTGCTGAACAGCCAGGCCAGGACAAACTCGCTCATGGAATACACCAAGGACGGCCAGTTCGTCAAGCACGACCAGGCCCAACTGATGGGCAGCAGCAACAGCATGCCGGGCATGATGGGCATGATGTACGACAGCCGCGGGCTGATGTGGTTCGTCAACAACCACTCGGGCAGCCCCTCAATCATCTGCTACCAGCAGGAGAACGACGCCATGAACGTGTACGGAGGCCAGTTCTACAACCAGAACGGAGAAAGGAAAAACCTCAACTTCGTGCGCTGCATAGCCGAAGACCACGACGGCAACATGTGGGTGGGCACCGACCTCGGGCCCTTCTACCTTTCGCCGGCCAACATGGAGCAGACCTCGCCATGCGTGCTGACGCAGTTCGTAGTGCCGCGCAACGACGGCACCGACTACGGCGACTACCTGCTTGAGAACGTCAGCACCACGGCCATCGCCATCGACGGGGCCGGGCGAAAGTGGATAGGCACGGCCGGAGTGGGCGTCTACCTCATCAGCGAAGACAACATGACGCAGGTTGAACACTTCACGGCCGACAACTCGCCGTTGCTGTCAAACAACATAGAGTCAATCGCCGTCAACGGCTCAACGGGCGAAGTGTACTTCGGCACGGACAAAGGCCTCTGCTCATACATGGGCGACGCCACCACGCCGGCCGACGAGATGACCAAGGACAACGTCTACGCTTACCCCAACCCCGTGCGCCCCGACTACACAGGACCCATCACCGTGACCGGCCTGACGCTCAACGCCGAAGTGAAAATCACCACATCCAGCGGCACGCTCGTGGCCGAGGGACGCTCAACGGGCGGCACATTCACCTGGGACGGGTGCGACAGCGAAGGCCGCCGCGTGGCCTCAGGCGTGTACATGGTGCATACCTCAACCTCGTCGGGCGACAAGGGCACAGTCTGCAAGATAGCTATTGTAAGATAGCTGTCAGCAGACAAGCAGTCAGCAGACGAGTGACGAGCAGTCAGCAGACAAGGCCTATTCGGCTCATTAGCCCTATTCGGCTCATTAGCCCTATTAGCCCTATCCCCTCAACCAACCCACTAAATATTATGAAAACAACAATAGCGCGCACTCTGAAAACAAAGCAGTCCGATAGGCTCGCTTACGCCATAACAGCCACATTCACCCTCGCCCAGATAGCGGTACTCATGATTTGGGGCTACACGCCTTACCCCGACAGCGAGGGCTACATCCTCTTGGCGCGCGAATGCCTGGCCGAGGGCACGCCATTTTACCCGACGGCGGAGCAGGTGAAGGAGCTGCCCTTCATCTGGAACGTAGGCTCAATCAACGCCGTAATACTCTCGCTCAAGCTCACAGGCTCGGTCTATCCGCTGCTCATCCTTTACTCGCTCATGAAGGGAGCCACGGCTCTCGCCCTCTACCTCACGGCAAGGCGCATGGCAACAGCGCGCGCCGCCATGCTGGCCTTGCTGCTTTACGTGCTGTACCCGGCCAACTACGGCGAATCAACTTCCACGCTGAGCGAACTGCCCTTCGTCTTTTTCTGCCTCTGGGGAGTGGTCGCCGCGCTCGGCGGAAAGCCCGTGGCGGCGGGCGCGCTGATGGCGGCCGGCAACTGGTTCAGGCCTATGGGCTTGGTGTTCCTCGTGGCCACGCTGGCTATGTATTATGTAAACAAGAAGCGCAGGGTGACCAACATGGCGCGCCTCGCCGTCGGCTACCTGCTGGTTGTCTTCATCACGGGCACGGCGAGCCTCGCCATCAACGGCAGGTTCATAACCCAGGCCAAGACGGGATGGATGGCCTTGATGCAATACTCGTGGGACAACGATGCCGACCGCAGCCGCGACAGCGCGCTCTTCTCCCACGGCGACCCGATGTACTGCGAGGAAGGAACGCTCGACTGCGTGCAGAAAGACTCGCTGTGGCAAAGGAATTTCATGACATGGCTGCGCCACAACCCAGGCGAATATCTCGGCCAAATGCCCGAGAAGCTGGTCAGGACATACGTATCTGACAATCCCAACTTCTGCACCTTCGTAAGCGACAAGGGCGAAAAGGAATACATGTACGACGAACTCAGCATGCCATCCCTTGCGCATGACTTCCCCCGTTACTCCTTCGCGCAGGGCCTGGCCGCCGTCAACCTGTGCTATTATTACCTGCTGATGGCTGCTTTCATGGCATCATGCGTGCATTTCATAAGGCGTGGCAGGGCTGTCTCACTCGCCCTTCCGCTCGGCGTAATACTCGCCGGCACGGCCGTCCTGCTGCTCGTAGGCCACGGCGAAGCCCGCTTCCACATCCCCTTCATGCCATTCGTCATCATCACCGCAGCCGATTATTTAGCAAACAAGTTTACAGCAGACAAGCGGTCAGCAGACAAGTGACAAGCAGTCAGCAGAAAGCCTATCAGGCCTATTTGGCTTATTAGGCTTATTAGGCTTATCAGGCCTATTTGGCTTATCAGGCCTATTAGGCTCATTCGGCCTATTTGGCTTATTAGGCTCATTCGGCCTATTCGGCCTATTTGGCTCATTCGGCCTATCATCCAAAAAATAATCAGCAGACAAGCAATAAGGGCGGACACACAGGTCCGCCCCTACAGTATCTATTTGTTAATTCCCAACCCAATTATGCATTATGCATTATGAATTATGAATTATGAATTATCAAGAAAGCTCCAACATCCTCTCAATCGGCTTGACGGCCTCGCGTGCGATGTCCTCGGGCACATCCACCTCCGGCCACTCATACTTCAGCGTGTTGTAAAGCTTCAGCAGCGTGTTCAGCTTCATGTGTTCACACTCGTTGCAGCCGCCGGCCTCATGCTCGGGCGGCACGGGCATGAACACCGTCCGCGGGCACTTCCTGCGCATCTCGTGCAGTATGCCGGCCTCGGTGGCCACGATGTACTCGCGGTCGGGATGCTCCTCGGCGTACTTCAGCATGACGGCCGTAGAGCCCTTGACGTCGGCCAAGGCCAGCACGTCAGCCCTACACTCCAAGTGAGCCATCACCACAGCCCCGGGATGCCCGGCCTTCAGCCGCTTCACGGCCTCCGCCGAGAACCTCTCATGCACGTGGCAACCGCCCTGCCACAGCAGCATCCGGCGACCCGTCACGGCGTTGATGTAGTCGCCCAGGTTGCGGTCAGGGCCGAAGATGAGCTTCTCGTCCTCGGGCAACTGGCGCACCACGCGCTCCGCGTTGCCGCTCGTCACAACCACGTCGGTCAACGCCTTCACGGCCGCCGTAGTGTTGACATAGCTCACCACCTTGTATCCCGGATGCTCGGCCTTCATCCGCGCCAAGTCCTCAGCCCGGCACGAGTCGGCCAGCGAGCAGCCCGCGTTGAGGTCGGGGCACAGCACCTTCTTGCCCGGGCACAGCAGCTTGCACGTCTCAGCCATGAAATGCACGCCGCACATCACGATGACCTCGGCGTCAGTCTCGGCCGCGCGCCGCGCCAAGGCCAGCGAGTCGCCAACGAAGTCGGCCACGTCCTGCACATCGCCCGGCGTGTAATAGTGAGCCATCACCACGGCCTTCTTCTCGCCGCACATCCGCCGTATCTCCGCCTTCAGGTCAACGCCGCCGGCCACAGGCTCGCAGATGCAGCCCGCCTCTCTCCATTCTTCACGTACCATAGTCAAAATATCCTGTTTTAAAATGTAACCAACCTGAATCCGCCACGACCGGAGCCCGTTTCACGAAAAACGCCCGTCACGCCAGCCTGACGCATACTTACGGATGCAAAAGTAATCGTTTTTTCGCAATAAACAAACTTTTTCAGCCCACAGAAAGCGAGTGTATTACCATACACTCGCGGCAAAGCCCCCTTCAAACACGCACCGCTGGGCGCGCAGCCCGCCAGAAAATGGAACCGGTTGCTGACCAGAAAAACGCCCCCTCACCGTTTTCCACACACCATTTCATAATTATACTCTTTTCTCTTTTTTTGAAAAAACAAAATGTTTCCTTATGATGTGCCGTTGATTTGTGCAAAACTTCCTGCCGAAATCCTTTGTTTTCATGTTATTATTGTTAAGCGTCGTCTTTTCCACACGCCAAATTAACTCTTACGCGCTGGCTGTCAAGGCGTAACGCCTGTTTTCAACAATCCGCGCCGCATCGGGCTTGTTTGATAAGTTCATAACATTTCCAGGCGTGAAAGTGTTGAAAAGCTGTGCGCCAGCCCTGTATAAACCTGTTGATTTCCACACGTCCTTGCCCCCTTGCCCCTTGCCGGTGGATATTGCCATGTTTATCCACACGGTTTTCCACACGGTTTTCCACACCCTGCGTTTCGCCGCCTCTTGCCGCCCCGTCCATCACCTTCCACCCCGCGAAAAGCCATGTTTTGGCTGACAGCGGGCAAACAGACAAGCCGTCTGTAAAAGTGTCATCCATTTTTCTACATTAAGAAAACATTTGCGTTTACATTGAATAAAATGTAGCAAAAGATGTGTTAGTTTATAAAAATTTTCATTAAATTTGCTGTTGGTAAAGGAATTTAATTAACTTGAAGGCGCATCATGGATTTTTTCAGTCAGTGTAAGTCTGTCAATTGATTGTGGTGTCGTGCTTCTAAAATCATGAAAAATATGAATTACTATTATTACATCTTGAACGGCAAGCAGGAAGGAAAGGTGACTGCCGAGGAGTTCGGACGCTTGGGCTTGCCTGTGGATACTTTGGTTTGGTGTGCGGGAATGAAGGAATGGACACCGGCACGCGACGTTGCTGAGTTGCAACCGTTCTTGGACGCTGGGACACCTCCACCGCCTCCCGGCGGCGGACAGACGCCTCCGCCTTACGGACAGCAGGTGAACAACAGCGGCCAAGCGCAATACGGCGGCGGGCGCAGCCAGTATGGCGGCCAGCAGGGGCAGTATGGCGGCGGCCAGCCTGACCGTGCCACGATGGCCGCCCAGCGCACTAACTATCTTGTATGGGCCATCCTGGCCACGGTGCTTTGCTGCGTGCCTACGGGCGTAGCCTCGATAGTTTACGCAAACAAGTCTAACTCGGCTTTCGAGCTTGGCGACTACGAGCAGGCCGAGGCTGCCAACAAGAACGCCCGCCTGTGGCTGTTCATCAGCGTGGGTCTCGGCGTGGTGGGCGGCATCTTGAGCTTTGCGTTCGGCTTCATGTCCGCGCTGTTCGGTTAGTGGCGTGGCCGATGTTCATGAATATTAGTGCGCCAGCTTCTCGCCATCGTGTCTCGAAGGCCGGTGGCAGGGAAACCGGCGCGCTGCGTTTTCCATGTTTTTCCGCCACATCGTGCAGGGGCGTACATGCGTGTATGCCCTATTATAAAATAAGAGTCATTTCTGTGTTGCAAAGGGCAGACACACGGGTCTGCCCCTACACGGGGTGGCGGAAGTTTTTCTCTAAATAAAAAAGTAGGTTTGATGAGAAAGTTTCTTTTCGCGTTGCTTTACGTCTTCGCGGGGCTGGTGTCCATAGGTGTGTGGTCGCTGGCTGTGTCGTTTTTTGTGCCGTTCACGGCGTGGGTGGCTGGGCAAGATTATATCGAAAAGTTTTTACCCATAATAATAATAGCAGTGTCGGCCTTGGCCTTTGTCGTCCATCTGTTCCTTGTCGTCCGCGACAGGCTCAAGGGCAGGAAGACGGGCGTGAGGATGTTCAAATTCGCAAATGTTTTCGTCCACGCCGTGCCGCTGGCCGTTGGCGTTCTCTTGTACTGGTATTTTGTTGAGAAGTATTGTGCTGCGGGGTGGGTTGGCGAGGATGATGACTATCTCTATCGCTCTTGTTTAGATGAAAAAGTTGTATGTAACAAGTTCGGTCGTGAGCTGTTCAGGGGTGAGAGCATTTACACTCGCGGCGACATCGCTTACAGTTATTACGACGACGGTATAGGCTCGATATTTGATTTGGATACTGAAAGCTTGTTGCTCGAGGACACCAACCTTATGTACGGGGCCGACTTTTTCTCGGCCAACGGCATGTACGGCATGGTGTCTAAGTCTACTGGCGCGGTTGTGCTTCCGGCAAGGTATGACAGTCTCGAGTTTTATGACAACGGCTGGCTCTTGGCCGTGAAGAACGGGCGTTACGGCCTGTTGGATTATCTCGGGTATGGCAGTTTGGACTTTGAGTATGAAAGCATAAGATATGTTGGAACTAACGACGATGGGAATTACATCATTGAATGTACAAAAGCTGATGGCGGTGACGTTGAAGAATACATTTTAGAAAACCATTATTGTTTGTCAAAGTGATTGTCGGCTTTCCTTGACCCGCATCGTTTGAAAGCGAAATGCCTCCACGACTCTCTTGATACTTGAGCCGTGGAGGTTTTCGCGTTGAAAGGCGCCATGCGCCGTTGTCAGAACATGATGGCCATCTGTATGCCTATCATGTTGTCGGTCTTGCACTCTTTGAGGTAGTCGGTGACGTCGTCGGTGTAAGGACTTTTCAGGTAAGTCTTCCAGTAGAGCAAGATGTCGAAGTTGGGGCTGGTGATGCCTATTTGGGGCATCAGGGCGAAGTAGCTGCTCTCGTAGCCGCCCTCAAGCACCTTGTCCTCAAACACTGCCGCTCCGTACTCCATGCCCGCGCCGATGAAAAAGCGGCTGCGCTTTGACACCTCGGCCACGTTGAAGCGCAGGTTGAGAGGTATGCCTATGGCTCCCGCGCTGGCCGACCATGAGCTTTCGTCACTGTAATAAAGGTCGTCCTCGGAGTCTTTCGCCTTGGCCGTAATCCAGCGGTATTTCACACCCAAGGTCATGTTGAACACGTGCTGGTATCCGCCGAAGCGGAACACGAGTCCGGCTGAGTACATCATGCCCGTGCCGGCGTATTCGCCGTTGAGATTGGTCTCGAAGTCGCCCTCTATTCCCCACTTGAAGTTCTCCTTCCACCAGCGTTTGCGCGCGTATTTGCGCTGTTGGCGGCGGTACTGGGCGCGGGCGTTGTTGGCCGCGCGGATGTATCCCTGCACGGCTGTACGTGTCTGCTCGTCCTTTGCGTATGACAGCGCGTTGTCGCAGGTCTCGTCAGTTGAATGCATGTCAAGCTCCTTGGCCAAGAGCAGGGCGCAATGGTTTGACACTTTATTGCGATAAGGGTTGCTGTATGATAGCGAACCAAGGTATGATTTTACCGCGTATATGTCGCTGCTGGCCATCACTTCGTTGAACTTGCGCCATTCAAGCACATTTTCATAATGTTCGCGTGCCGTGCCCTCAAGCGTGCGTGCGGCGTCGGCTGCCGAGAAGTAGTCGTAAGCCGTGGCATAGTCGTTTTGCGCATAGCTCTTCTCGCCCTTGAGAATGTTCAGTTGGTACTTGGCCTCGGCGTCGTGTGCCGAGCCGGGATAGGCGGCAAGATAGCTGCTGAGGCCCTCTATTGACGGGGCGGCGGCGCATTTCTCCCATGCCTCTTCCATTTCTATTTGGCGTATTTTCTGCTCGGCATCCTGCTTGTAGGCCTTGGTTTTCGACTGGGCGAGATATTGGTTGTAGGCTTCTTTCGTGCCGGCTGCTGATGCCGTCGCCCACAGCTTGTAGTCGTCGATGCGCTCTTGCGCGTTTTTCGCGTACTTGCTGTCCTTGTTGTTGGCTATGAACGCCTGCAGGGCTTCCACCGTGCCGGCCGTGCAAGCGGCGTTGTAAGCCTCAAGCTCGGCGCGCGCCTTGGCCGCCTTTTCCTCCGCAATCAGTTGGTTGCACAGCTCGAGTAGCTCGTTGGCCTCGGCGTTGTCGGGGTCTATATTCAAGGCTTTGTTTATCTCGTTCTTCGCCCTTTCATAATTCCTTTTTACCTCAATGAGATGCCTTGCAAGTCTTAATTGGGCTTCCACTTTGTTCTTGTCGTCGCCGGCGAAGTTGGCAATGGCTGATTTCTCTGTCGTTGCCGTAGTTGTAGCGTGTGCGGTGTTGAGTGCCAATGCCAGTGCAAGCACCATGTATATTGCCTTTTTCATTGTCCGTTAGTGTTTTGTTTAGGTTCTATGCTTTTGATGAGTTCTTCCATTTCCTTGCTCACGTCGCCCGTCTTGGCGATGATGGCCTTGAACTTGTTGATGGCCTCGTCAAGGTATACTATCGAGCTGTAAGGCGGGTTGTTCCTGCCCTTGTAGCACTTCTGGTAGTAGGGCAGGGCTTCGAGTTCACGCGTGAACTTGTCGCGGTGACCATCGCCTACGATGTTGTTTTTAGCTTTGATGAATTCAAAACACTGCGCGAAGAAGCTTCTCAGCTCTTCGTTGTACTCACCGTATCGCTTCAGCAGGGGCAGGTACGTCTTTTTGTATTGCTCGAACTCGGGGCTTTTCGCCGTCGGCAACTGGCTGAACGAGTTGACGGCGCGCACAGCATCGGCTATCAGCTTGTAGTCGTAGCGTGTTTCGAGGGGATACAGCAGGCAGTTCTTGTACACTATGCCGTCGAGCGTCGATACTGCGCATGCCAGCTCGTCGTACTTCGCCTTCAGGCTGTTCATCTTCTCTTCCGTCCCTGCCGAAGCCTTGAGCTGCTGTTTTGTGTCGGCCTCCTGTTTGGCCAGCAGCTTGTTCAGCGTGGCTATGCTGTCGTTGAGTTTCGTCTCGACGGCTTTCAGGCTTTCTATTTGTTTGTCACGTTCGTCGAGTTGCTTCTGGTACACTTTTATTACTGTCTCCATCGCCTCGTTCTCGGTTTCTTTCGTCTTGGCCGAGTCTTTGGCGGCTTCCTGCGCCTGCGCCATGGCGCATGGCAGGGTCGCGGCGAGCAGCAGGGCTGTTTTCAATATGTTTATTACTGTTTTCATTGTTCAAAATTGTTTTGTCGTTGTTATACTCCTGAATTAAGCTTTTTTTGTGGTTGTTCTTTGCCTTGTTTATTGCTGCCTTTGGCACCGTCATTTTTTTTATATACGTTTTTCGGCTGCGTTTTGCGCGGATGTTGCTGTTCGGCTTTCGCCGGTTCAGGCGCGGATTGCGGTGGAGGAGGTGTGAAGGCAGTGTCGATGTCCTCCTGCGTGTCGTCGTCGGCTTGCTGCTCGCCAGTGTTTTCATCGTTTTCAACATACGGGTTTTCAGTTTGCTGCTCAACCTGTGCCGGCTTTTTGTCTTCAAAGATGTTGAAAGGCCACAGTGTGGCGTCAAACGCCATGATGACGATGGCGTAGAGGATGTACAGGGCGGCTATGAGGCCGCCTATAAGGGCGAGCAGTTGCTTGGCTTTCGACGGTTTCTTGCCGCCGCCATGGCCGTCTTTCGTCTTGCCGTCGGCCATGGGTCTGCCGTCAGCTCCGTATACGGTGTTGAACTTGTGCTTGTTCAGCTCGTCGCCCTGTGCCTCTTTCAAGTAGGGCAGCAGGGGGCTGTTGCCTTTCAGGCTCACTTGGTCTTCTATGATTGTGCCGTTTACGTACAGCTTCACTGGCACAGTTACGGTATCGGTCTTCAGACTTACATGCACAATACCCCTGTTGATGTTATCATCGGTCAGGTGTAGCTTTTTCGGCTTGTAGCCGTATGCGCCGACAGTGACGTGGTACGCGCCGTGCGCATCGGGTGAGGACAGGGTTACGTAGCCGTCTTTCACGCCGCAGCTTTGGTCGTTGCACCACACCTGCAGACCAGTGACTGGCCGGCCGTCTTCCGACATGACATTTAGCCGTATGCGGCGTTGCAGGGTTACGCCTGCCGTCTTGGCGTCATGCACGATGATTTCATCACCTGAGTACGTGAAGTGTTTGTACCTGTTGCCGGCGGTAAACCTCAATATGGTAGGGGCACAGCCCGATGTAAAGTAGGCTATCTCAAACGTGTCGCCGTCTTGCACACTGGTCTTTGACACCCTGACGCCATCGGGCAGCTTCTCGTTTATATGGTAGACGCGCCTTATCGGCGTAGCGTCTTTTATCGGCGTTCCCATTATTCAAGGTTTTTGATGTAGTCACTTATCATCAGCTCCCTGTCTTTTGGCAGGCCGGCTTCAATCAGCTCGTCAAGAGTGACATCCCCTATCTTGATATAGTTAATCAGATTTCTTATAGGAATTGCTTTATGACATCTCAATATTTTTTCTTTTCTTTCCATTGTAATTGTTTACATATATGAATTCTTTATTAAAGGCCTTGTCCGCTCATTCATTGTCGGCGTAATACTGCAACGCCCTGTAGTCAACGTTGTCAAGCTCGCTCTGAGCCGACCTCAGCCTTGACGTGTAGCCGAAGGCTGAGGTGTATTCCTTTATGCGGTTGCTGGCGTTTTCGTAGGCGTTGTAGAATGTGGCGTAGTCGGCGTAGTTGGCATAGCCCGAGGCCACCCTGCTGCATGTGGCCACGATGCTGCTCTCTACGGCCCGCTTGGCCGTGCTTTCTACCGATACCAAGGCCGCCGACAGGCTTGAGTTGTTGGTCAGGGGGGCGTGGTTGTAGCTGCGCGCCTTGTTCTTCAGTCCGGTTATCGCGCTGACTGACGAGCATCTCTCGGCCTGGGCGATGACGCTCTTGGCGGCGTAATATTCGTCGATGGTGCGGGTGACGCTTTTCAGGTCGTCGTCCACCTTCGTGCCGCTTTCGGCCACGCCCATGCCAAGCAGGGCTGTGGCTTCGTCCTTGAGCTGCTTCATCGTAGGCTCGCTCCACGACGAGAGGGTGAAGTGGTCGAGCGCGTACTCGGTGAAGATGGGGGCGTAGGCGGCGAAGACCATCTGCCGGCATTTCTCCACCTCGGAGTCTTTAAGGCTCTTGCTGCCGTCGGCCAGCGTGATTGACGCCTCGGTGTTGATTTTTTCCATGATTGTGGCGAATGCCGCGTGGGCGTCGTCATAGTCTTTGCCCTTGACGTCGCTCTTCACCTGCTCCTGTATTTCCTTCTCAAAGTCGGTCTCGGCTATCTGCACGTCGCCGGGGGGAGGAACGAATTTGAAGAAGTAGACTATGGCCGCTATGATGCCTATGGCCACTATGGCTATTAACGCTATCTTTATCGCTGTTTTCATTGTTCAAATTGTTTTGTCGTTATTATCTGCCTGATAAAGGGCGGCCTTGTGGTTGTTCTTTGCCTTGTTTATTGCCGCCTTTGCCGCCGTCAGTCTTATTGTTGTTTTTCTTTGTTACGTTTTTCGGCTGCGTTTTGCGCGGATGTTGCTGTTCGGCTTTCGCCGGTTCAGGCGCGGCTTGCTGCGTTTCAGCAATTTTTCTTAGCTCGCCGTCAATCCTTTGCAGGTCGATTCTGCCGTCACGTGAGAGGTCTTTCATGACCGTTACGGCCTTGTTCACCTTGTCAAAGTCGCCGTTGATGGCTGTCAAGTGCTTGGTTATGTTCAGCCAGTGGCCGTTGTAGTGCTTCGGGTTGTCCATGTCGAACCATGGTTCTTTCTTCATGATTTCCTCCACTTGTCCGCGCTCGATGTAGTCGCACAGGGTCATGTATTTTTGCGTCAGCAAACTGTCCCTGAACCAAGTGTCATGGCTTTTCATCCAGGCCACGTCGTGGTCGATGTTTTCCTGCGTGTTGCCGTCGGCTTGCTGCTCGCCAGCGTTTTCATCGTTTTCAACATACGGATTGTCTGTCGACTGTTCGGTTTGCTGGAGCTGCTTGTCTTTTCCGCCACCGAAAGGCCACGGGTCGGTTCCGAAGGCAAATGCTATTATGGCGTAGAGGATATATAGGACGGCTATAAGCCCTAATATAAGGGCGAGCAATTGCTTGGCTTTCGACGGTTTCTTGCCGCCGCCATGGCCGTCTTTCGTCTTGCCGTCGGCCATGGGTCTGCCGTCAGCTCCGTATACGGTGTTGAACTTGTGCTTGTTCAGCTCGTCGTCCTGTGCCTCTTTCAGGTAGGGCAGCAGGGGGTCGTTGCCGTTCAGGTTTACGTAGCCTTCTTTCACGTAACCCTTTACGTACAGCTTGACATGCACTCTTACCATGTCAGTCTTTAGCCTTATGTTCTTCGCGCCCTTGGCCATGTCTTCTTCGGTCAGGTCAAACTTTTCTTGCTTGTACCCGTATGCGCTTACGGTGATATGGTACGCGCTGCGCCCGTTGAGCGCGGGCAGGGTGATGTATCCGTCCTTCACGTCGCATGGTTGGTTGTTGCACCACACCTTGCAGCCGCCGACCGCCCGTCCGTCTTCCGACATGATGTTGAGCCGTATGCGGCGTTGCAGGGTTACGCCCGCCGTCATTGCGTCGAACACGATGATTTCAGAACCCGAGTATGTGAAATTGTTGCACCTTTTGCCTACGACGAAGCTCAGCGTTGTGGTGGCGCAGCCATGTGCCGAATAGGTTATCTCGAGCGTGTCGCCGTCTTGCACGCTGGTCTTCGACACGTTGACGCCTGCCGGCAAATTCTTTATATCTATATAATATGTGTGCCTTATCGGAGCGGTTATCTCCTTGTAACCCGCCGGCAGTTGCGCGGGCACGGCCTCGGCGGGCACAATCAGCAGACGCTTGCCGCCGGCATATTCGGCTTGGTCGGTAAATTGGAATATTTCCGCCAGCTCTATGTCTGACTTGTACCTGCGGAAAGTCTTCTCGCTGCCGGCCGCCGGTGCGTGAGCAGGTGTATTGTCGGGCGTGAGGTTCTTGGCAAAATCCTCTATGACGCTTGCCACGTAGTCGCGGTCAGGCTCGCCCTCGGCCAGCCTTTTCAGCCGTTGCAGGGCTGTGATTACGGCCTTGCCGTCTGCCGCCATGTGCTTGTCGGTGAAGACGGTGACCATAAGGCGTCCAGCTCTTTTATCTTGCTTGTTTGGTATAATAATGGCGTAATAATTGCCTAAGTTGTTTTTCCAGTAGGAATAAACTTCGTTTGTTGCGAATGGGCGCGCGTCACGTGGGTCGGAAATTGAGCGTAACCATTCGTCTTTTGCTGACGAACGTGCAGGGTCAAATGTGTCAGGATACGTAAAAACGTGTTTGGTGTCATCATCTGCTTGACCGTAAACGTCAATCTTTATTATTTTTGATAGTTCGTTCATTTTCATTTTTTTATTTTAATTATTTAGAAAACCAATCAATCCTTCATTTTCATACGGGGTTTTTGTAAGAAGTTTTTCTATTACTTTATCTGTATCGTGTGTATTGAAGCGGCATAGTTTCTGTGCAAATACATCACCAACTGAAAATGACAATATTTTTAAATCACGCACGCCCGATTTTTCACAAGTATATTTCAGGTTAGTCCAAAATGATGATAGCTTTTCTTTTACATATTGGGCAGCCCTTTCAGGTCTTTCATCGGGTAAACAATCTATTGTATCACATTTTGTAACAAGTACGTATACACCAACAGTAGGCGATTTCTTGAATATTGAATGTGATTTAAATATTCCATTTTTTTTTAAGAACATACTCATGCTGCTAAGATAATTTTGCATCGTTAGACCTTCCCATTCGCGATTTTGCGTGCCGTATTCCACCACGAAGAAATGGATTTTGTTGTTGCGTGTGTCACGCAGGTAGTTCATAGCTGTTTCCAGAGTCTGTTCCTTTTCCGTGTCAAGAAACATATTGTTTTGTTTAAAATACACTGAGCGAAACAGCTCTCCAGCTAAATCTATAAGGGTCATTTTGTGTTGACGATTTTTTTTGTCACGCAGTTTTATTACCATTTCTTGTATACTTTCAGTAGGTGTACCAGGGGGGAAGGTGCATACGTCATTACGATGGAATATATTTGAGAGGCGTGTCATATAGTCATTACCTAAGCATGGCTGTTTCTCAAGTATTCCTTTTTTTTCTGCACTACTGAGTATTGCGCCAAGTGCGCACGTTTTGCCTGACGAGGGTGTACCCCAGAAATAAACTTCAGTTGTATTGCCTTGTAACGTTTCTGGTGGTATGCTTATTGGTAGATCTGACATTTCGTCGAATGCCTGTATGGCATCGACTTCCTCGCGGCCGAGTATGCGTGCTATATCGTCCCATGTGGCTACGCCGTTCTCCACCTTGTCTTGTATGTCTTTCACGTAATAGGCGTTGCGGTCGCGCCTAAGGTCGTCGAGGAACTGGTCGCGCCCGGCGTATGCCTGCATCCTGTTGCGCGCCTCTTGCGCGTGTTTTCCGTTGGGGTGCTGCGTCAGGTATTGCTTGTAGGCGTGACTGTCGTTGATGACACAGGCGTTGTGCCAGTCGTTGTCGTCGCTCAGGGCGTTGATGGCGGCGCGGATTTCGACCTCGTGCTTGCCGGGGTGTTGCCGCTGGTATTCCTCGTAAGCGGCGATGGTGTTGCGCCGCTTGGTCTCGAGCCATGGCATGTCTTCAAGCAGGGCGTCGCATTCGGCCACGTGATTTCCGTTGGGGAAGAGCGTCTTGTATTCTTTCAGTCCCGCCTCGGTGAGGTTCTTCTGTAGTTCCTCCCACATCTTGTCGTCAAGCCCTTGCTTGGCTTTTTTGGCTTCTTGGGCATGCTTGCCGCCAGCGAACTTGGCGAGGTAGGCGGCGTACGCCTCCGTTGTACCCCGGTTTACGGCATCGTCCCAGGCTTGGGCTTCGTCAGCGGCCATGGCCGCGCGTATGTCCTTCTCCTTTTCAGGGTCTTTGTCCAGGCCGGCGGCGATTAGTTCGGGCAGTGTCACGTCGCCGTTGTTTATGTAGTTGACGAGGCTCTTTACGGGTATGCCCTTCCAGCCTTTCAGGATTTTGTCTTTCTTGCTGTCCATCAGTTTTCCGTGTTAATGTTTCTGTTTTTATTCGTAGTCTTTCTCTTCCCTGCCCTTGCTTGTCGCGCCGGCCAGGCTCTTTTCCGTGAGGAAGTAGGGCAGCATCATCACGCCGAAGCATACGAGCGAGATGATGACGGCCAGGGGCGAGGGCGCGTGGAACTTGCGGTAGCTCTGCGTCAGTTCTGACAGTTGGCTGTCGAAGTCGGAGTAAGTGAACTCTTCGGCTTCTTCGCCCTTGTAGGTCACGTCGGAGAGCTTCTTGTAGTTGTCAACCCATCCTTCCACCTGTTCGCCTATCTTGTTGATGTTGGCTGGGGCGAGCGGGTTCCACACGCTTGTGTGCTTGGCCTTGTCGAGCCACTGGTGGCGTTCGCGCACGGCTTTCTCGGTGCCGTCGGGCAGGAGCTTGGAGCGCAGGCTCTTTGACAGGTTCTCTATTTTCTCGCTGTCGTCAGAGCCGGACGCCCCGCCGAGGCATTCCTTGTATTGCGAGGGCTTTACGTTCTTGGCCGAGCTGATTACCCCGAGGTTTTGCTCGTAGTCGCTGATGCGCTCGTCAACGTATTCCTTGTAGGCGTTGTCAAGCTGTTCGGCGGCGTCGCATGTCTCGGTGATTTTGGCCGTTATTTCGTCAGAGCTTTTGGCCACGTTGACGAAGTTGGTGAAGGGCAGGGCGGCCAGCAGCAGCACGGCCAGCACCACGAGGCCGAAGAGCGTCTGGCCGATGATGCTCAGCCTGCGCCATCGGGTGGCCTTGGCCATGCACATCATGAAGACGCACGCGCCCACTACGACTATCAACGCCACGGTGAGCAGCACGGGCAGCAGGAGGTTGCCCCCCTGCCAGTAGGACAGGCCGAGGAAGGTGATGTAGCTGAACACCAGCAGCACCATCACGGCGAACACTGTCGCGAAGTTGAATTTTGAGTTTTGCATCGTTTTTATGTTTTGTTTTTTATTTTATTGGTTTTAGCAATCACGGCGGAAGTGAAAGGTTGAAAAGGTGAAAGGTTGAAAAGGTGAAAAAGTAAAAAGGTGAAAAGCCTGCATACAGCAAAGCATTTGTCTTTAACTCCTTTAACTTCTCTAACTTCTCTAACTTCTCTAACTCCTTTAACTTCTCTATTGGTTTTCGGGCAATTGTTTTTTCAGTTCGTCGATTTTTCCCTGGTATTCGCGTATCAGGCGGCGAATGGCCTCATAGTCAGTGGTTTGGCCGCCTGTGGCCGCCGGGGCTGCCGGAGGCGGCGTTTCGCCTTCCGTCCGGCCGCCGTTGGCGTCATCGTTGGCGGTGTCTTGCGCCGGAGCGGAGAAGTCGCCGCGCTTCACGGCCTCGAGGGCCTTGTCAACCAGCACCACCGGGGGCACGTTGCCGTCGGCCTTGGCTCCAGTGCGCTGCAGCACGTTGCGCGCCTGTTCCACGGTCAGGTCTTTCTTCAGCGACTTCATCAGGGCTATCGTGCCGGCCACGATTGGGGCGGCCTGGCTGGTGCCCTTGCCTGCCTTGAACGTGTTTCTCGGTACAGAGCTGTATATGTCGATTCCAGGTGCCGACACGTCCGAGCATGGGCCGTAGTTGGTGAAGTATGTAGGGCGCAGGTTCTTGTCAACGGCTGTTACTGACAATGACGACTCGTTGCGGTTCTCCGGCGGTATGCTGGTGAGGATGTCGTCGTTGCCGGCTGAGAACACGAGTATGCAGTTGTTGCGTACCGCTATGTCGCTGACGCGCTTCCACAGCAAGGTTTCGTTCAGGAACTGCTCGCGCGCTATCTGCTCTTGGGCTGGTACGGGCAGTGCGTTGAGCCCGTCGAACGACGGGCCTATGGATATGTTCACCACGTCGGCCTTGTGGTGTATGGCGTACATTATGCCGGCCACCAACGCCGACATGGGGCATCGGCCGTTGTCGAACACCTGCACGGGCATGAGCAGGCAGCCCGGGGCCACGCCTGACGCGCCCTTCTGGTAGAAGTCGGCGCAGCCGGCGGCGAGGCCGGCGGTGTGGGTGCCGTGGCCCTCGCCGAGGCTCAGGCGGTTGTTTTGCGTGTACACGTTGTAGGCGTCAACAATCCTGCCCTTGAACATCGGGTGGTCGGCCTGTATGCCGTCGTCAACCACGGCCACCTTCACCTTGTTTGAGCCTTTGGTGTATTTCCACCCTTGCTGCAGGTGGATGGCCTTCAGGTGCCAGCCCGGGTCTGAAGGCCCGTCGTCGGTCATTTGCCCCTTGAGGGTGTACACCTGTTCGTCGAAGACGAGGAACTTGTGGTTGGGGATTTTAGCGTTGATGCTCTGCCTGATTTGGTCGCGCTCGCCCTCGGGCACTTGCACCACGAGCATCTTCACCTCGCGGTCGAAGCCGATGATGCTGTACTCGTCGCCTGGATACGCTTTCTTGAAGTCGGCGGCCAAGGCGTCGATGTCGCCGCCGGCGTCTTCCATGAACAGGAACAGGCGGTTGGCTATGATGTCGGGCACGCCCGGGCGTTCGATTATTGGCGGCTCTTGCCCGCCTTCGCCCATCACCGGGGCCACTACGCCGCCGCCTTCGGGCAGTCGGCCGTCTTCGCCGGTTATTGGCCGCGCCGTGCCGTTGTCGTCGATTACGCGGCCGTCGCTGGTCTTTATGCTGTCGATGGCGGCCACGCCGTTCACCTCCTTGTGGTGGCCTATGCCGTCGCATCCGTGGCATGAGCGCAGCAGCCAGTATATCAGCAGCAACGCCAGCAGCAACGCCAGCAGGCGCAACAGCCACGTGAGGCATCCCGCCCCGGTGAGCCACAGCCAGAACCTGCGCCACCAGGGCAGCTTCTTCTCGTACTGCGCCGTGTAAACGGTGTCGCCCGTCACGGGCTCGTCAAACGACTTGTCCCATCCTGTGAACTTGTATCCCCTTTTGGGCTTCACGGCGGGGATGTTCCCCGCCGGCACATGTTCGCCCTTGACGAGCTGCATGGCAGCCTGTCCGCCGCTGAGCGTGCCGTGCTGTCCGGCGTCGAAGGTGACGTTGTGCATGGGCGGGGGTGGCGGCGGCATCTCAGGGCCTTCAGGCTCATCGTTAGTGTCGGCGGCGAAGAGGGCGGTATACGCGAGGTCGCTGTCAACAGGTTGGCCGTAGGCAATCTCAGGCTCCCATTTCACGAAGTGGTAGCCTGGCAGCGGCATTGGCGTGGGGATGTCGGCTTGCGTGAACGCGCCGCCCGGCTTCACGTCCAGGGCGCATGCGCCCTGCAGCGTGCCGCCGTCGGCCGCCGCAAAGGTCACGCCGTAGTCGTCAGAGCGCACGCATACGGCCGTGTAGTCCATGTCGCCGTCAACGGTCTTGCCCTGGGGCGCGTCGGGCGTCCACTTGGCGAAGCTGTGGTGCGGCTCGGGCTTCACCTCGGGTATGTCCCTCGCCCCTTGCAGTATGTGGCCGTGCTTGCGCAGTATCGACGTTTGGCCTACGATGCGGCCTTGCCCCTGCACGCGGTACGTTATGGTGTGTATGCGGTGTTCCTTGACGTCTTCCTTTATGACGGTGGCTATGTCGCGCCCCTTGCGCATGTTCATGCCCCATACGGCGAATGTCACCTTGTCGTCATAGCAGAATGTAAGCTTGTCGGCGTGTTCGCTGTCAAGGAACTTTATGGCGCAGTTTAGATAGTCTTTTTCCTGCTGGTTGGGTACTTCGGCCGTAGTTTGTTTCAGCTTGGCTATTATCGCGTCGCGCTCCGCGCTGTAGCGGGCGTAGCTTTCCGGGTCGGTGGTATTCATGCTGAAGAGCGATTCCGGGGCTTCGGCCGATGATGGGATATACCAGTCGAGCGTGCCTTTCGACGTGTTTTCTTCAGGTTGCGCGAAAAGCACTTCAGGGTCGTATTCCTTGATGTGCTTCTTGAACACGCGCAAGAACTCGCCATACCGTTTGAAGAAAGGAGAGCCGTTGACAAGCTCCACGTTGAAGTCGCTCAGGTTTGACTGGCAAAGTCTTGTCTTGCCTTTTACTGTAGTCATATTTTTTACGGTTATGCGGTTTTACGGTTTCGTTGCTTTTTGTCCGGTTATGCGGTTGAATATATATATATGTGTGATTGGTTTGAACCCTACAACCTCATGCAACCTTACAACCTCACGGTATCGAGTATTGTCTTCATCTCGGCGTTTGCCTTGACGTCATAGTCAGGCAGTTCGCTTGCGAAGATGTACCCGGCTCTCAATTGTTGTTGCCACCGCCACACTTTCCTGAATTGCGGGAAGCGCGCCAGGAAAGCCTTGTCGCGCCCTACGAAGGCGTTGCCTGACAGCAGCTCCTTCTGTTTGTACAGGTCGGTGAGCAGGTCTATGCCGCATGCGGGCTTTTCGCCGTCGAGCAGTTCTTCGTTGAGGTTCAGCTTCAGTTCGGCGTTCTTCTTGCGCAGCTTCCGCTTCTGCTCTTCGCTGAAGAACGTGTAGCCGAACGAGCTGGTGAAATCGTTGAGCTGCATTGAGAGGTAGTCGGATATGATGCCTACCGACACTTCCTTGTCGATGTTCGTGACAAAATAGTTCACTTTCTCCGCCAACGTATTGCTTACTCCGAGCAGCTTGTACACCGCCAGAAGCGATGAAACGACGGTTGACACAGCCGGCAACTGCAGCTCGAAGCGGCTTACGGCTCGTCCCATCAGCACTTTGTCGCGCCACAGCTCCTCGACGGCGGCCACCATGTTGTCAGCCCTGCCGGTCATCATCTGGCTCTTTTCAAGCAGGTTGTCAAGGTTGATGCCGTCGAGGGCCTCGCGGCATTCGTCTTCGTCGTTCACGCCGAGATAGTCGCACAGCCGTTCGATGTTTTCCTCGCGTGACAGCGATGAGTCCATGCCGGCTGACATGAATATCTGCGCTTCCTCGTCGCTCATCGGCGTGGGCTGTTCGTCTCCGAGTATGAGCGAATTGACGAGTTCGTAGACTTCTGACTCTGAAATCATCATGGCGTCCATCAGCCGTCCGAACGAATAAGGGTCGTGCCCTATCATGCGGTCAACCTGCATGCACGCCGCTCCGGCCTGCCGCTTGGCTATCTTCAGTTGCTCGTCGCTTGAGTCGGGATGGTAATATTGTTCGAGGAAGGCCGACAGGCCGTTCACCATACGTTTCACGTCGGCCGAGAACTTGTCGTCGCGGGCCTTGGCCACGTTCGGCGCGATGACGTTGAGCGATTGTATTATGCGCCCCGTGCCGTCTTTTGCGCATGATGCCGCGTCGTCCCATGCCCCGGCGGGGTCGGCGAAGTGCTGCTTTACAAAGTCGTTGGTCACGAACGACTGCCTCAAGTCGTTGAAGAACGCGGGGTAGCTGTCCGGGCTTACGGGTTCTCCTGTCTCGGGGTGGCCTGTGAGCGGGTTGTAGCCGTGGTATATCATGTCGGAGAACTTGAAGTCGCGCAGCATGTATATGTTTTGGAAAGGCGGCACGGACTTGCTCCACGAGTTGAACCAGTGGCCTTCTTTGTCTTTCGACTCAAGCACCTCGTTTTCCAGCACTCTGCCGAAACGCCTGTTCCACCGCGAGTTGAGGGTGTCGTGGTCGCCTTCGCGCTCGTTGTGGTACTCGAGGTCGCGGTTGAAGTACGTGCCTATCATGAACATCGGCGCGATGACCGATGTCTTCATGTATTCGTCGCGTTGCTTGGCGTCCGTGCCTACGTTCTCGGCCACCCACTTGTCAAGCAGCTCTGACATTATGCTTACGGTGTTCTGCTCGTTATTCTGGCAGAACATCAGGGTGCTGATGCGCTTGGCGGCCGAGTATTTGTTGAACAGGTAGCTCACCTTGCCGCGGCGCAGCACAAGCGAGAGGTCCTTCGGGTTGGCGAGCAACTCTTCGTCGAGGTGCCTGGGCGGGCGCGCCCCGGGGAAGTCAAGTATGTCCAAGTCCTTGAGGAATGTGTGCGTGTCGGCCGTCTCGGCGGGCAGTCCGAAGCTAAGTTCGGCTATCAGCGCGCTGAGGAACGACTTTTCTATCCTCACCGCCTCGCCGCCGGCCGAGGTCATGACTTCCGTCATTGGCTCGTATTCGCTGCCGGCATCCTCAGGCTCGCCGTACATCTCGTCGAGGCGCGCCACGTCAAGGAGGGTGCCCTTGCGCTTCAGCACGGAGTCGAAGCGGGTGTACACGACTTGGTTGTAACCGAGCTTCTTGCTGGCCGCCAGCATGTCTTTCCACAGCCTGTTAATTTGCGGTTGGCGGTTCCACAGCAGCTCGAGCGTGTCAGCCATCTGCGCTTCAGACAGGCTGTCAGCGTTCTCCACGAGGAAGTTGAACAGCTTGCTGGCCGTAACCTTGTCGCACCTCTTGCTGATTTCCGACGAGCCCGCCATGTATTCCTTTATGTCGAGTATGTCGTCTTGCGTGACGAGCCGCTGCGGTTCCGACGGCTTTTCGGGCACGATGTTGTCAACGGCCTCGTTGATTTCGTCGGTCGTCAACATGCCTTCCTGCGAGTAGTTCACTTGTATGTAGTACGTCTCACAGAGTATTATGGCTATGTCGGCCACGGAGAGCAGCCTTAGCTTGAGATGCCCTTCCGGGGCCGCGCCGCTCTTGTGCGACGTGAAGCGCGTTATGACGCCTGTGGCTTCCACCTTCGAGTTGGGGCGGCTCGGGTTGATGTCTTCGATGAAGTTGTAGCTTTTTTTCCCGTCGGTGACCGAGAACGGGCAGTCGGGCGTCGAGAGCATCGCGCTGACAAGGTATGACTTGCCCATCTGGCTTTCGCCGAAGGCCGCCGTAGAGCATGGCTCGCTTACGGCGAAGAGTATTTTCTTCAGCCCGCGTCGGAAGTTTATCAGTTTCTTTTTGTATTCCAACCGTTCGGCTGCGGGTACGTTTTTCACCCATGCCGCAGCCTTTTCTATGGCTTGCAACTGTTTGTTTATGTAATTGGCATCCATGTTGTTTCCGTTATTTTAGCTGTTGGCTTTAATGTTTATGTTGAACGCTCCCGAGTCAAGCCAGTAGCAGTCGGGGTCGTTGAGGCTTTGTATTGTCAGGGCGAAGTCGCTTGCCGGCACGCTTTCGCCGTCGTTGCCTTCCACGGCGGCTATGGTGAGCCGTTCCTTGTTTTCCTCGTAGTCGTCGCGCTCGAATGTGAACGTGAACGGCATCTTCTCCATCAGGTCGTTCTTGTAGTTGTTTACGAGATACTGTTTCTCGCTGTCCGTGAGCGTCCTGTCGGGGTTGTTTTTCGTTATCTTGTCGAGTATGCTGTCTTGGTTGATTTCAAGTACGTAGAACGGGCGCACAGGGTAGAGCGTCAGGTCGAATTGCTTGCTGCCGATGTAGGCTGGCAGGGAGTTCAGCGTCAGCTTGCCCGTTGGTGTCTCAGGGGTGACGAAGCATTTGTTGTGCCGCGTGAACGAGTCTTTCAGTATGAAGTACTCGGTGGTGGGCTTCAGCTTCTCGCCGAGTTCTGAGAGGTCTAGCGAGAAGTCGTTCATCCCGCCGGCGTTTGACGCCAGGTAGCCTATCATCGCGCCTACCGGCACCACGCTCTTCGAGTTGGTCAGGTAGCCGAACTCGTCGGCGAACGGGTACCACCGGCCTATGCGGTGCTTGTTCAGCACAATCAGGCGGCTGGGGTTGCCGTCGAAGTATTTCATGAATATGTCGCGTATGGGGTGGAGAGACGTTGGCCGTCCTGACAGTATGATGATGTCGCAGTCCTGCGAGTACATGATGTTGGCCACGTTCTCGAGCATTTCGCCCATGGTGTGTTCTATGCATGTGGCCAGTGTCTTGCTGTCGTATTTCCAGCGTATTTCCTCAAGCGTGAATCCGAATTGTTTCTCAAACCGCTTCAGCACGGCTTCGCCAGGCTTGTTCTTGGCGAAGATGTCGGCGAAAGATATTTCGCGGTAGGTTTCCTCATGGCTCAACAGGTCGAGGAAGCGGCTGATGACGGGCAGGCACACTTGCAGGTTGAAGTCCCTGCGCATCATTCTGTCGCGGAATGACAGGCGGTTGTTGTCGTCTCCGAAGAACTGGTACAGCCGCCGGCGTATCTCGTCGTCCTCCATGCCACGCCGTGACAGTTCGTTTTCTATTATGCCGTTCTTGCCTTGTATCAGCACGTTCTCGATGAGCGATTTCATCATGTCGTCGCCGGCGAAGTCGAAGCTGTCCCAGAACACGGGCACGGGCTTCAGCCTTGAGGGGTTGGCGTCGTTGTACTCGTATCGGCACACGGTCACGTCGCTCGTGCCAGCGCCGATGTCGAGCGAGCCCACCACGAGCGTGTCGTGCGGGGTGCCGCTGTTGTCGGCTCGCTTGCGGCCGTACATGTTGAAGAACTCGCGGCTGTTGTTGAGGTATGTCTCGGAGAACTGGCTGTACAGGTAGACGAACTGCGAGCATGTGGCCTCGTCGAATATCCATTGCGTGCGCTCCTGTTTCCTTGACAGTTCGGGTATCACTTTCACTTTCATCGGTATCGACGTGGCGTCAACGTTGCCGTTGAAGCGGTTCAGGACGAAGAGCGCGTCCTCAAGGCTGCCGTGCAGTGACATTTGCTCGTTCTTTGACATGGCCGTGGGGCATGTCAGTATTATCTTGCCAAGGCGGCGCGGCATGCTCGTCTTGCCGTGGAACTCGCGGTACTCGAAGCTGTTGATTTGCACCTGCGCCTGTGATATTATTTCGAGGAAGGCGAAGGTCATGAGCGTCTTGCGCGAGTAGTGCAGGCCTACGCCGAAGCCTTCGGGGTCGATTGAGCCGTCGTCGCTGAAGTAGTTGCTTATCCCCTCTATTATAGGCTCGTCGTTTTTGCTGTCGGCGGTCGTCCTCACGCACCGCCATTCCTCCTGCCGCGGCTTGTAGTCCCAAAGGTAACGCTTGGGGCTTGAGTATGTCGATATGATTTCGTCGCCGTCGGCCAGGCCGATGGTCTCGTGGGTGAGGTATTCGGCCTCTTCGCCCAGCCTCACTATGCTGGGCCAGGTGAACTGGCTGCTGTTGCGCATCGTGCCTTCGCCGAACGAAACTTTTTGGAATGCCACGCGCATGTCGAATGATTCTTGCGTCATGTTCAGCGTGCCGTCGGCGTTCACGGGGTGGGTGAAGTTCTGCAGGCGCAGCGGCTTGACTTTCGTGAAGTCGTTGTCCTCGAACAGTATGGCGGCCGTGCGCGAGTTGCCTATGTCGATAATCATCTCAACCTCGACCTGCTTCACGTCGCGGTCGCGTATGAGCCGCACTTGCGGCAGGGTGCCGAGGCGCGCCAACTGCTCCACCAGCAGCAGGTATGACGCCAGGAACGAGTATTTGTGCCCGCCGGCCGGGGTCTTGATGTCTTCAAGGTCGTCAACTCCGTGTACCATGCGCATCAGGTAGTTCCTTATCCATGAGTTGCGCCCCGAGCAGAAGTCGAGCAGGCTTATGGCGTTGCCCGTCAGGCGGAAGTGCTTGTCGCGCTCAGAGTCGCTTACGAACGAGGGGCACTCCTCGTAGTCGTCGGGGTCTTTGTATATTGCCCTTGTGTCAAACGCCAGCAGCAGCGTCGCCCTGGTCTTGCCCTCGCCCGTGTCCTCCTTCGGCATGATTTTGCAGCGCACCCAGTTGTAGGGGCCGTTCTTCAGGTTGCCGGCGTGGTCAAGCTCGTAGTAGGGCAGGGGCAGCCATTGCCCCATCAGCGCGTCAGTCTTTCCGCGGCGCGTGTCGCCCAGGCGCATGGTGAACAGGTCGGCGGCCTGCTCCACGTCGCCTTCGTATATCACTTCTATGTTCGGGTTGGCCAGCACTTCCTGCTCCGTGACGTTCAGGCGGCCGTCGTCGTCGATGAAGCGGTACTTCTCAAGGTCGGCCATGCGCGCCACCTTGCCGCTTTCACGCAGTTGGTAGGCGAACTCAAGGTTGGTCTGCACCTCTTCCTCGTCGAACCATTCGTGGAACAACTGCCTTGGTGATGACGCCAGGTCAAGCTCTATGTCGCAGGTGTAAAGCTGTATGCCGGAATTGGCTATCAACGGATATTCTTCCATGTCGTTATTGGTTTTTGTTTCGTTGTTTTACTGGTAGTTTTGTGTTTCTGCATGCCAAGCGCGCCGCGCGGCTTGGCTGTTTGCCGGCAAATGGTGCCGGCGGATGTATGTAAACCGTTGTTTTACACTATTCCTTTATAAGAAATATCATGGACGCAAAGTTACGTTTTTTTTATGGATTTTATAGAGTTTTATGTTGATTAATTTTGATTGGAACATGTATTTATGGCGTATTTTTCGGTTTACGCCCGCACGTGACGCCCGCAAATATTGTGAATAATGGATGATTTACGTTAAAATAGGCGGCGGTTGGCGTTTTTTTGAGTATGTTTGTAGCCAAATGTATTTATTGATTGTGTTTTTTTAAAAGAAAGAAAGGAAAAAAATGAACGAAGACAGACTGTATGAACTCATACGCGAGAAAGAGAACGTGGCCGCGGCGGCGTTCCCCGCGCTCATGCGCAAGGTGTATCTTTGGATGACGCTGGCCTTGGTCATCACGGGCTTCACGGCCTACGGCGTGGCCACCAGCCCGGGCATAATGGCGGCCATCTACGGCAGCCGCTGGATGATGTGGGGCTTGCTGATAGCCGAGGTGGCCCTGGTGTGGTATGTCTCGGCGCGCATCGACCGCCTCTCGCTGGTGTCGGCCACGATGCTGTTCGTGGTCTACTCGGTGCTTAACGGGGCCACGCTGTCAATCATCTTCATGGCTTACACGATGTCGTCGATAGCCTCGGTGTTCTTCATCACGGCGGGCACGTTCGCCGCGATGTCGCTTGTGGGCTATTTCACGAAGAAGGACCTCTCCGGCCTCGGCCGCATACTGATGATGGGGCTCATCGGCATCATCATCGCCACGCTGGTCAACGTGTTCCTGCTCAAGGACGCGGGCTTCAGCCTGATACTGAGCTACGTCGGCGTTCTCATCTTCGTCGGCCTGACGGCGTATGACACGCAGAAGATCAAGCAGATGCTCATCGAGGCTGACGACGTGACCGAGGAGGCGCAGAAAATCGCCCTGATGGGTTCGCTCGCGCTTTACCTTGACTTCATCAACCTATTCCTCTACCTGCTCCGCATCTTCGGGGGGAACAGGGAGTGATAGATTTTTTAGGAAGTTAAAGAAGTTAAAGAAGTTAAAGAAGTTAGAGCCATTACTCTTGCTTTTGGCGTTGCTTGACGATGCTCTGCAAGAATATGATGGCTCTAACTTCTTTTTTATTCCAAGCAAGAACAGCAAGCAAGGCTGGTTTAGGAAGTTAAAGAAGTTATAGAAGTTAAAGAAGTTATAGCCATTACTCTTGCTTTTGGCGTTGCTTGACGATGCTCTGCAAGAATATAATGGCTCTAACTTCTTTTTTATCTCAAGCAAGAACAGCAAGCAAGGCAAATGGCTTTAACTTCTCTAACTTCTCTAACTTCTTTAACTTCTTAAATCCACTGCATATTTATCCAATTTCCATACTTTTTCATTGCTTGTTACAATCCGTAAGCGTTCTGTATATTTATACAGAAAAGTCTGCAAAGTTTGTGGTTTTGCGCTTATGATGTTGAATATGTAAACATTTTTCGTATAAAAATACAAAAGAAAGTTTGCGGTTTTGAAAATTTATCAATACATTTGTAACCGTTAACCGTATAAATATTCATGCAATGAAAACGAAGAACAGCAGATTGCAGACGTTGCGCATGTTGATTTCCAGCCAGGAGTTGTGCTGCCAGGAGGAGGTGCTGAAGGCCTTGGCCAAGGAGGGCTACAACGTGACCCAGGCCACGCTGAGCCGCGACATGAAGCAACTGAAAGTGGCCAAGGCCACGAGCCTTGGCGGAAAGTATTTCTACGTGCTGCCCAACGAGACGATGTACAAGCGCGTGGCCAGCCCCAAGAGCGCGGCCGAGATGCTGCTCACGTCGGGCTTCATGTCAATCAACTTCTCGGGCAACATGGGCGTCATCCGCACCCGTCCGGGCTATGCCAGCAGCCTGGCGTTCAACATCGACAACAGCGGGCTGCCGTCGCTGCTGGGCACCATCGCCGGCGACGACACCATATTCATCGTAGTGAAGGACGGGTCTACTTACCGCGAGGTCATCGACGACCTGCGCGCCATCATACCTGACATACGGCTGTAGGCCGGCCAAGCCCCGCCCGCCGCAACGCGCTGGCGGCCAGGGGCTTGCCGCGAGGCCACGTTTTGCCAAGCCAGAGGCGGCTTGCGGCACTGCCGCGGGCCGCCTTTCGTGTTGCCAAAGGCCGCCGCGGCCGCGGCGGGGCGCGGGCGAAAGCGTAATCGGGGTAATAAAATCAGTAATCCGTGTACACGGTTTGTCGCCGATAATCGTTATTTTTGCAGAAACAAAGAGAAAGGGACTTACTATGGGAAAAATACTGAGGATTGACTCCATCGACGACTACAACCGCCTGTACGGCGTGGAGACGCGCAACCCGCTGGTGACGGTCGTCGACGTTGACAACGCCAACAGGGACAACCTGGGCGGCGAGGTGACTTACAGCTACGGCGTGTACGCCCTCTTCCTGAAGCAGACTTACTGCGGCGACATGACCTACGGCCGCATGCCTTACGACTACCAGGAGGGCACGGTGACGAGCTTCGCCCCCGGCCAGGTGGTGCGTGTCAACTTCAAGCCCGGCGTCAAGCCAAAGGTGCTGGGGCTGCTGTTCCACCCCGACCTGCTGCGCGGCACGTCGCTGGCGCAGGAGATGAAGCAGTACTCGTTCTTCTCGTATTCGTCGCGCGAGGCCCTTCACCTGTCAGAGCAGGAGAAGGCCGTCTTCAGCGACTGCCTCGGCAAGATACGCATGGAAATCGAGCGGCCCGTGGACGGCCACAGCCGCAAGCTGATCTGCCGCAACATAGAGCTGCTGCTCGACTACTGCATGAGGTTCTACGAGCGGCAGTTCATCACCCGCCACGACGCCAACACTGACGTGCTGGAGAGGTTTGAGCGCGAGCTTGACGCCTACTTCACGGGCGACACGGCCATGCGCCAAGGCCTGCCCTCGGTGAAGCATTTCGCCGAGAGGTGCTTCCTCTCGCCCAACTACTTCGGCGACCTCATCAAGAAGGAGACCGGGCGCACGCCACAGGAGTACATCCAGAACAAGATAATCGACATGGCCAAGGAGCAACTGGCCGGCACGACGAAGACCGTCAACGAAATAAGCTACATGCTGGGCTTCCAGTATTCGCAGCACTTCAGCCGCTACTTCAAGCGCGGCACGGGCATGACCCCCGCCGAATACAGGAAATCGTTATAGCAGACGAGCAGTCAGCAGACAAGTTTTCAGCAGACAAGTTTTCAGCAGACAAGTGACGAGCAGTCAGCAAACAAGTTTTCAGCAAACAAGTGACGAGCAGTCAGCAAACAAGCCTATTGGGCCTATCGGCCAAGCAGTCAGCAAACAAGCAGTCAGCAAACAAGCAGTCAGCAAACAAGCCTATTGGGCTTATTCGGCCTATCTGGCTCATTGGGCCTATCGGCCAAGCAATCAGCAAACAAGCAGTCAGCCAACAAGCCTATTGGGCTTATTCGGCCTATCTGGCTCATTGGGCCTATCGCCCCAAGCAATCAGCAACCAGCCTATCGACCTAATAAAAAAGCCCCAACCAACATCAGCCAATGAGAGAAAACGATACAACCAACTACGTGTGTGAGTGCAACCGCGCCTTCAACGCCGAGACGCGCCACCCCATGGTGAGCCTTATCGACATGTCGGCACCGTGCGTCGGCAGCCACGTCGCCACCGACTGTTACGCCGTGGTGATGAAGAGCCGCGCCGGCGACGCCTGCAGGTACGGCTGGAAATATTACGACTACACCGACGCCACGCTGCTGTTCATCGCGCCGCACAAGGAAATCGACCTCGCCACCTCCGACGGCAAGATGCTCATCTTCCACCCCGACCTGATGAGATGCACGCCGCTGGGCATGAGGCTCAGGGAGTATTCGTTCTTCAAGTACCGCCAGGACGAGTCGCTGCACATATCCTGTTGCGAGGAGAGGGTCATCCGCCGCTGCCTCGGCTGCGTTGACGACGAGCTGCGCTGGGGCGTTGACGTCTACAGCAAGGAAATAATCTGCAACATCATCGAACTGCTGCTCAACTACTGCCGCCGCTTCTACGAGCGGCAGTTCGTCACCCGCCACAACGCCAACGTTGACGCCATAGCCGCCCTCGACTCTGTGATTGACCGCGCATTCACCTCCGGCGAGGTGGCGCGCCGCGGCCTGCCCACGGCCGGGCGGCTGGCCCCGGGGCTGGGCATGTCGGCCGACTATCTCAACGACATGCTCAAGAGCGAGACGGGCAAGGCGGTGGGCGACTACGTGCAACTACGCCGCATCAGCCTGGCCAAGCAAATGCTCCTGGCCGGGCGCAACACCGTCGGCGAGATATCCGCCATGCTCGGCTTCTGCACCGAGCGGTGCTTCGCCACCGTGTTCAAGAAAATCACCGGCTGCGCGCCCGAAGAGTTTTTTTAGCAGACGAGTGACGAGCTGCCAGCAGACAAGCCTATCAGGCCTATTGGGCTTATCAGGCTAATTAGGCCTAATAAGCCTGATAAGCCAAATAAGCCCGATAGGCCTGATAGGCTTGTCTGCTGACTGCTCGTCACTCGTCTGCTGATTGCTTGTCTGCTGACAGCTCGTCAGCCAAGAAAATGGTTTCGGCATGCACGGGCTCGTGCATGAAGATGCGCGCCGAGTCGTTGAACTTGTCGCTGTTCTCCGTCGTCAGATAGCGGCACGTGCCGTGCTTGGCGCACGCCGCTTCAATCTCGGGATGCCGCCTGAGATAGTCCTTCAGGCTCTGGGCCACGTATTCGCCCTGCGGTATCACGCGCACGCCCCGCGGCGTGTGCTTCAGTATTTTGTCGAGCAGCAGGGGGTAGTGCGTGCATCCGAGTATTATGGCGTCGATGTCGCCGTCGAGCATCATCAGCTCGTCGATGCGCTTCTTGACGAAGTAGTCGGCTCCCGGCGTGTCATACTCGTTGTTCTCGATGAGCGGCACCCACAGCGGGCAGGCCACCCCCGTCACCTTTATGTCGGGCCACAGCTTGGCTATCTCCATGCCGTAGCTGCCGCTCTTGATGGTGCCCTCGGTGGCCAGCACGCCCACGTGGCGCGTCAGCGTCAGCCGGCCTATGCATTCGGCCGTGGGGCGGATTACGCCAAGCACGCGGCGCGCGGGGTCGATGCGCGGCAGGTCGTTCTGCTGGATGGTGCGCAGGGCCTTGGCCGACGCCGTGTTGCAGGCTATGATGACCAAGCGGCAGCCCATCGAGAACAGCCGCCTGACGGCTTCGAGCGTGAAGCGGTAGACTACGTCGAACGAGCGCGGCCCGTAAGGAGCGCGGGCGTTGTCGCCCAGGTAGATGTAGTCATACTGCGGCAGGAGGCTGCGCATCTGGTGGAGGATGGTCAGTCCGCCGTAGCCTGAGTCGAACACGCCTATGGGGGCTTCTTTCAATTCATAATCCATAATTCACAATTCATAATTCATAATTCATAATCCATAATTCATAATTGGGTTGGTGACATCATATTACGTTCCGCAAGCAACCCAATTATGAATCGTGAATTATGAATTAGAAATTGTCTCTTACCAGCGTCGTTATGTCTTCGCCGTAGAGGCTGCTGACGTAGGGCAGGGCGTCGCCGTCGGTGTTCAGTATGAAGGCGTAGCCGCGCTCGGTGGCGATTTTGCGCAGTATGTCGTCGAGCCTCTTCCTCAGCGGGGCGTACATGTCGGCTTCGGCCTGTTTCAGCAGGCGTTCGGCCTCGCGCTTGAAGCTGACGCTTTTGTGCAGCAGCTCTTGCAGTTCCGACTGCCGCTTGCGCAGGATGGGGGTGTCAAGCTCTTTCTGCACGTCGAGGAAGTCTTCGTACTTGGCGTTGAACTCGTCTTCCGACCGCTTCGTCTCGGCCTCGTATTGCGCCCTGAGCGACTCCAGGTTCTTCTTGGCCACGGCGTAGTCAGGCATGGCCTCCAAGGCCTTGCTGTAGCTCAGGTAGCCGAATTTCGGCTGCGCCGCCTGTGTGTATTGCTGCTGCGGTTGCGCCTGTTGTGGCGCAAGCTGTTGCGTTGCGTCCTGCGCGCCGGCTGCCGCTGGTGCCAGCGCGAGTATGGTGAGGTAAATCAGTTTTCGCATGTCATTATGTTTTTGGGGTTGATGTTGGTTGTGCCTGGCAAGTTTCAGCCTTATGCGGAACGAGCAGACAAGCAGGCAAGGCTTGCGTTCCTTGTCACTTGTCTGCTCGTTGGCTTTTGTTTTTTGGGGATTATAAGCCGAATGGGCCTGATGAGCCGGATAGGCCTGATAGGCTTGTCTGCTGACTGCTTGGGGCGATAGGCCCGATAAGCCCAATAGGCTGACTGACTGCTTGTCTGCTGACTGCTCGTCCCTTGTCAGCTTGTCTGCTGTGAACTTGTCTGCTGCTTACAGCTTATTTCATCTTGTTCATTTCAGCCTTCACCTCTTCGGTCACGTCCTTGCTCAGGGTCTGGCTGATGTAAGGTATGCCGCCGGCCGTGTCCATGATGTATACGTATCCGCCGTTCTTGCCGACGTTCTGTATGGCTGTGATGATTTTCTGCTGTATGGGCTGCAGCTTCTCCTGCTGCATCTTCTGTATGGCCTGCTGGTTGTCCTGCAGAGCCTGCTGGTATTTCTGGTAAAGTCCGTTCAGCTTGGCTTCGGCCTCGGCCTTGGCTGTGGGGTTCATGGTGCTTTGGTTCTTGTCGTAAGCTTCGCTTTCGGTCTGGATTTCGGTCTGCATCTCCTTCATCTGGTCCTCGTACTGCTTGGCCTGGGCTTCTATTTCGCCGCGTGCCTTGATGAACTCGGGCAGGCCTTGCATGATGGCCATTGCGTCAACGTGTCCGAACTTGGGTGCTGTCTGTGCGAAAACCGCCATGGGCGCGCACATGAGTAACATTAAAACTAACTTTTTCATTTCTTCTTTTAAATAGCTATTTGTTCTTGTTTGTTATGTTCTTGTTTCCGGTTGCAAATATAGGCAAAATCCGACACATCGCGCCGTTTTGCCTGTTAAAGATGCTGTTTTCAGTTTGAATATCCCAGTTTTGACAATACTTCGTTGCTGATGTCTATTTTGGGCGAGGCGAAGATGATGCCGGCGTCTGACGCACGGTCAAGCACGAGCGAGTAGCCGCGCAGGTCGCAGATGTCTTTCACGGCGTTGTAGATTTCCTCCTGTATGGGGGTCATCAGGCTGGTGCGCTTCTTGAACAGCTCGCCCTCGGGCCCGAAGTATTTGCGCTTCAGGTCGGCGGCCTGTTTCTCCTTGTCGTTGATGGCCTGCTGGCGCGCCTGTTTCTGTTCCTGCGAGAGGAACACCACCTCGTTCTGGTAGTTCTTGTACATCGTGGACGCCTCGGTGTTGAGGGCGTCAACCTCGGCTTGCCATTTCTTCGCCACCTGGTTCAGTTGCTCGTCGGCGCGCTCGTAGGCCGGTATGTTCTTCAGGATGTACTCCATGTCGATGAGCGCGAACTTCTGCGCGCTTGCCGTCAGTGCCGTCAGTGCCAGCACGGCTGCCATGATGATTTTTCTCATTGTAGTTTTCTCCTTTCCTTGTTGTTTATGATGGGCCTGATGAGCCTGATTGGACGGATGGGCCCGATGCAGGCTACTAATCATTCATTCTTGATTATTCATTACTCATTATTCATTATTCATTATTCATTCTTCATTATTCATTCTTCATTCCTTAGAATTCCTGTCCGAGGATGAAGTGGAACTGGCTGCCGCCCTTCTGTCCGAACACCTTGTCGAAGCCGTAGGCCCAGTCGATACCCATCAGGCCGACCATGGGCAGGAAGATGCGCACGCCGATGCCGGCCGAGCGTTTCATGTCGAAGGGGTTGAACTTCTTGACGTCGTTCCATGCGTTGCCCGCCTCAAGGAAGCCGAGGCCGTAGATGGTGGTGTTGCCGAGCAGGAAGGGGTAGCGCAGCTCGAGCGAGAAGCGGTCGTAGGCGTAGCCCTCGTATCCGTAAGGCGTGAGGCTTCCGTTCTCGTATCCGCGCAGTCCGATGGTCTCTTCGGCGTAGCCCGTCGAGTATCCGCTCATGCCGTCGCCGCCCATGTAGTAGGTCTCGAAGGGCGACTTCTTGTACTTGTTGTACGAGCCGAGTATGCCGAACTCCACGCGCGTCATCAGCACGAGGCACTTCTGGCCGTTGGTAAGCGCGGTGTATGTCTTCGAGCGGAACTTCCACTTGTAGTATTCCACCCACGTGTACTTCTCCTTCTGCGCGGCTATGGCTTTCTGCGAGCCGGGCTGTCCCTTGGCCGACTCGGCGTCGTAGATGGCGGAGAGGCCTTTGTAGTCCTTTCCGTCCCAGAGCGACCAGGGCGGGGTGATGGTGAGCGAGGTCATGAACTCCGAGCCGCGGCGGGGGAAGAGCTGGTTGTCAGTTGACACGCGCGAGAGCGTTATGCCGAGGTTGAGGTTGTTGCAGTCGCCGTTGGTTACGATGAAGTAACGCCAGTTCTTCAGCATGTACCGCTGGTAGGCCAGCTCTACGGACAGTTGGAAGTAGTCGTCAGGCCAGCGCAGGCGTTTGCCCCAGCCGAGCGATACGCCCAGCAGCTTGACGTAGGTGTCGGGGTCGTAGTAGTTCTCGTAATAGTTGTTGTAGCTGTTGCCGTAGCCGTACAGGTAGTTGTAGTAGTTGTTCATCCAGCCCGAGTTGTAGTAGTTGCTCGACACGTCGGTCTGCTTTGAGAAGTATGCGCCGACGGTGAACTGGATGGGGCGTTTGCCGCCGAACCAACTGGTTGAGTAAGAGGCGTTGTACGACTGGTAGTACGTACCGTTGGTCTGCGCCCCGATTGACAGCACCTCGCCGTCGCCCACGGGCAGTATGCCGCGGTGTTCCTTGTTCTTGTTGAAGAGGTTGGCCATGGAGAAGTTGTTGAGCTTCAGGCCGACGCGGGCTATGACGCCCGTCTGTCCCCATCCCAGCGAGAACTCCACCTGGTCGTTCGACTTCTGCACGAGGTTGTAGTTGATGTCCACCGTGCCGTTCTCGAAGTTCGGCTCAACCTTCGGGTCGATTTGCTCGGGGTCGAAGTGGCCCATCGAGGCAAGCTCGCGCACCGAGCGTTCGAGGGCTTCCTTCGAGAAGAGGTCGCCCGGCTTCGTCCTCAGCTCGCGGCGCACTACGTTCTCGTACAGTCGGGTGTTGCCGTTGATGCGCACGTGGCTGATGTGCGCCTGCGTGCCCTCGGTGATGCGCATCTCGAGGTCGATTGAGTCGCCCACGATGTTCACCTCGGTCGGCTGCAGGTTGTAGAACAGGTAGCCGCTGTTCCAGTACTGGTTGCCCACGGCGTCCTCGTCCTCGGTGAGGCGTTTGTTCATCTGCTTCTGGTTGTACACGTCGCCCTTCTGCATGCCCAGCAGGCGGCTGAGGTAGTCGGTTGAGAACACTGTGTTGCCCACCCACGTTATGTTGCGGATGTAGTATTTCTTGCCCTCGTCCACCTTTATATATATGTTGACGTGCTTGTCGTCGACGTTCCACACGCTGTCCTCCACAATCATGGCGTCGCGGAAGCCCAGCTCGTTGTATTTGTCTATGAGGTTCTTCTTGTCCTCCTCGTAGCGTTCGGGCGTGTATTTCTTCGACTTCAGGAACGACGACAGCTTGCCGGCCTCGTGGATTTTCTTGAAGGCTCCCTTCGAGAACAGTCCGCCCTTGATTTTCTTGTCGCTCAGGTTGTCGTTGCCCTCGATGATGATCTGGCGCACCTTCATCTTCTCTTTCTTGTCGATGTCGATGTCGAGGATGACCTGGTTCTTGCCCGTCACGTCGTCGCGCTGCATGATGTTCACCTCGGCGTTCTTGTATCCCTTGTCGTCGAAGTAACGCTTGGCCAGCAGCTTGGCGCGGTCGATCATGTTGGGCGTGATCTGGCTGCCCCTAAGCAGCCCGAGCTTGGCTTCGAGGTCTTCGCGTTCCGACTTCTTCACGCCTGAGTAGTTGATGGTTGACACGCGGGGGCGCAGGGCGAGGTAGAAGTGCAGGTACGCCTTGTTGTCAACGATTGAGTCGACGGCCACCTGCGCCTTCGAGAACAGGCCGTGCCGCCAGTAACGCTTCACGGCGTCGGTAAGCTCGGAGCCGGGCACCTGGATCTTCTGCCCTACCGACAGGCCCGATATGCCCGTCAGCATGTAGTCCTCGTAGCCCTCGACGCCTGACACGGCAATGCCGCCGATGACGCACGTGCGGGGCGTCCCGGCGTATGATATTTCAGGGTCAACTATCTTCTGCGCCGACGCGCCCGTGCCGAGCGTCAGCGCGGCGAGCAGCATTATGCCGCCTATTGTCTTGTTCATCTTTCCTGTTTGTTGTCTTGGGTTAAATCGTTCTGCTCCACCTGCGCCTCCGTCTTGCCGAAGCGTCGCTGCCGCCCCTGGTAGCTGGCTATGGCCTCGTGCAGGTGGCGTTCGTCGAAGTCGGGCCAGTAAGTGTCGCAGAAGTACAGCTCCGAGTAGGCTATCTGCCACAGCAGGTAGTTGCTCACGCGCACCTCGCCGCCCGTGCGGATAAGCAGGTCGGGGTCGGGCATGAAGCTGGTCTGAAGGTGCGCCGCCACGGTGTCCTCGGTGACGTCCTCGGGGTCGATCTTCCCGGCCTTGGCCTCGGCGGCTATTTCGCGGGCGGCCTTGGCCAGCTCCCACTTGGCCGAGTAGCTCAGGGCCACGACCATCGTCATGGCGGTGTTGCCGGCGGTGTGTTCCATCGTCTGGCGCAGCTTGTCCTGCACTTCCAGCGGCAGCCGCCCCGTGTCGCCTATGACGCGGAAGCGCACGTTGTTCTTCATGAATATCTCGTCCTCGAGCGAGGTCAGCACCAGCCCCATCAGGGCGGCCACCTCGTCGGCGGGCCGGTTCCAGTTCTCGGTGGAGAACGTGTACAGCGTAAGGTACTCCACGCCCAGCCTCGTGCATTCCGAGGTTATCTTGCGCACGGCGTCAACCCCGGCCTGGTGGCCGTAGCTGCGCTGCTTGCCGCGCTCGGTGGCCCAGCGGCCGTTGCCGTCCATGATGATGGCAATGTGGCGCGGAATGCGCTGCATGTCTAATTTCACGTCAGTCATCCTTGTTGCATATTTTGCATTTGGCCATGAAGCTGTAGGTCAGCGTGAGCTTCAGCATCGAGTAGCAGTCGGTGTTCTTGAATAGCCCCGAGCTTTCGATGGTGTAGGGGTCTTCCACGCCGTCAAGCTTGTCGCTCAGCGAGAAGTGCATGGCCCACTCGAGCCCCAGGTTGAGCCTCTTGCCGATTTTGTATTTAACGCCTAATCCGATGGGCACGTTGGCCGTGAACACGCTCTCGTCGCCCGCCTTGGCGTAGGTCGCGCCTATGCCGAGGAAGACGAACGGCGTGAGCCTCTTGGCTCCGCGGTACTCGCGCCCCGTGCCGTAAGGCCAGAAGTTGTACTCGTAAGTCAGCCCGAGGTCCATCACGGGGTTGCTGAACTCTACGGGGTTGTCGGCCAGTTCGGGGTACCACGTCTCAACGTCGGCCGACGAGCCTTTCAGCTTGGCGTAGGTGAAGTCCAGCTTCAGGGCCATGTAGGGGTTCAGCACGCGCCTCAGTATGAACGAGGCCGAGGGCTGCATGTTCTTCACGATGCTGCCGTTGAAGTCGCCCTCGTAGCTCGTCATGCCCGCGCCCACGCCGATTTCCATCTTGTACTCGTACTCGTCCTGGGCGTTCGCGCCAAGCGTGGCGAGCATGCAGAGCGTTGCTATGATGAGTGTTCTCATTGCGGGTGCGGTGTTTTATGGTGCCGTAGGCGGCCTTTCGCGCCGCCGTAGTTGTCGTTTTATTCGGTGAAAGATGTCTTCTGGTCAGCCCACCCCATGCGGTTGAGCCTGCCGCGCCACACTTCGCCCGTGCCGCCGCATATTATCCAGATGAAGCCCTTGTTGTCAACGGCCATCGCGGCTGCTGCGCCCGTGCCGTTGAAGCCCGCGGGCAGGTAGAACCGCCCGTCCTCGCTCCAGGTCAGGCCGTTGTCCTGGCTGACGTATATCTGCGAGTATGCCTTGGCGTGGCTCGTGCCGAGGCCTCGCCCGCCGATGGCTACCAGCACGTCGCCGCACGCGGCCGCGGCCAGCCCCTCGAGGCGGGGCAGTTGCATGCCGTTGTCCTCGTTCACGTGCATCCACGAGTGCCGCTCTGAGTTTTCGGCGTATTCCTCAAGCTTGCTCCACACCATGGCCACGGAGTCTTCCGGGTGGCTGCCGGTGGCGCGGTTGCCTATCATCACCACGCGCTCGCCCTCGCCGTAGGTCTTCAGGGCGAACGTGCCGCAGCTTACGCTGCCCGTGGGCAGCCCGTCGGCGTCGGCCGCCATGTCGTCGGCCGTCCATCCGTGGCCGGCCTGCGCCGAGCTTACCATGCGCCCGTCGGCGTCAGTGCCGTACAGCCGCCTCTCGCCGGCCGCCATCAGGCGCGCCGGCTTGACGCTGCCGGCCACCGTCACCACGTCCCACGCCCGTCCGTCGGCCGAGCGCGCTATTGTGCCGTCGCCCGTTGTGGCGTAGACGCTGTCGCCCTTGGCCACGGCCGTGGCGTAAGCCTCGCCGCCGCTGATGCGCGACAGTTCGCCGCAACGCCCGTCGGCGTCGATGCCGTAGACCACCGTCTCGCCTCCGCTGCGGCCAAGCAGCAGGAGCCTGTCTTGCGCGTCGCCGCTGCCGCCGAAGGCCACGGCCTTCATCCCGTCAAGCCGCGTGAACGGCTCGTAGGCGTCGAAGTAGTGCCAGTTCATCGAGTCGGGGTTCTCCTTGTGTACGTTCACGCTTATTTGGTAAGTGCGGTAGTTCTCAAGGTCGTTGGCGTAGACGCGGACGCGCAGCGGCTCTGCCCCGCTGAAGTCGAGCGAGTCGGTGCTGTCGTAGTACACGAGCGAGTCCTCGCCCGCCGTGTTCTTGTATTCTATCACGGCCAGTCCGCCGTTCTTCGTGCCGATGTTGCATATCACGTGGGCGTTGTCGGTGCGCACGGGCAGCGAGTCGGCGTTGTAGATTCTCCTTCCGGCCTGGTCGATGTAGAACTTGTACTCGCTGCCGTCCACCTCGCCGATATAAGAGCTGTCGCGCTTGCCGTCTGACGTCTTGGTGTACATCGTGCGGTTGAGCGTACCCAGTGAGAACGAGGTTATGGCGGTGTCGCTGTAATAAGTTATGTCGCTTGTGTCGTCATCGCCCAGGCACGAGGCGGCCAGGAACGCCGCCGAGAGCAGTATGACGACAGGTCGGAATATCCTTCTCATTCTTTATGATGATTTTGTTTTTTAGCTGCAAATTTAATCAGATTTCCTCAAATAGAACGCCTTTTGCGCCACTTATTGCCTAAATGCCTGTGAAATTGGACTTTTTTATATACATAAAAGGATTTTTAAAGACAAGTTTTCAGCAGACAAGCAGACAAGTGACGAGCAGTCAGAAGACAAGTGACGAGCCTTGCCTTATCAGGCTCATTGGGCCTATTGGGCTAATTAGGCCTAATAAGCCGAATAGGCTTGTCTGCTGACTGCTCGTCCCTTGTCTGCTGAAAACTCGTCTGCTGAAATAAAAAAACGAACAGGGCAGGGATGAATCACTCATGCCTGCCCTGTTCGTCACGGCTGCCTGTCCAAGTGGACAAGCACCGTTGTTTCTCAAAATCTAATAACATAATCTTTACCTTAAGTCTGTAAGTCTATCAAACTACTAACCTATAATAAAAAGACGCATTCTCACGAACACGGCCGCAAAGGTACTGCTTTACTCCCAAACTGGCAATACTTTTGCTGTGTTTTTTGCGTCCCGAGGCTTGTTTTTTGACATAAATCAACGTGGGGAATGAAAAATGAAGAATGAATGATGAAAAAATGAGAAATGAAAAATGAGAAATGAAGAATGGATGGTGGGCATGAAAAAACCGCCCCGACACATCGCGTGCGGGAGCGGTTCAATTGTATTTTATAAAAAATTCAATGAAAAACTTTTGCTTGTTTACAGTTTCGGTCCTGCGGCCACGAGAGCCTTGCCGGCCTCGTTGCTTTCATACTTCTTGAAGTTCTTGATGAAGCGGCCTGCGAGGTCCTTGGCTTTCTCTTCCCACTGTGCGGCGTCTGCGTAAGTGTCGCGCGGGTCGAGGATTTTCGGGTCAACGCCCTCAAGCTCTGTAGGAACTACGAAGTTGAAGTAAGGTATTGTCTTCGTCGGGGCGGCGTCGATAGAGTGGTTCAGGATGGCGTCGATGATGCCGCGTGTGTCGCGGATTGAGATGCGCTTGCCTGTTCCGTTCCATCCGGTGTTCACCAGGTATGCCTTCGCTCCGCTCTTCTCCATCTTCTTGACCAGCTCCTCTGCGTACTTTGTAGGATGCAGCTCGAGGAACGCCTGGCCGAAGCAAGCTGAGAATGTGGGGGTAGGCTCGGTGATGCCGCGCTCAGTTCCGGCCAGCTTGGCTGTGAAGCCTGAGAGGAAGTAGTATTTTGTCTGCTCCTTGTCGAGGATTGACACGGGAGGAAGCACTCCGAACGCGTCGGCTGACAGGAAGATGACCTGCTTTGCGGCCGGTGCGTGGCTGATGGGCTTCACGATGTTGTTGATGTGGTAAATCGGATAAGATACGCGGGTGTTCTCGGTCACGCTCTTGTCGTTGAAGTCGATCTTGCCGTTGGCGTCAACGGTTACGTTCTCCAGCAGGGCGTCACGCTTGATGGCGTTGTAGATGTCGGGCTCGCTCTCCTTGTCGAGGTTGATTACCTTGGCGTAGCAGCCGCCCTCGAAGTTGAACACGCCGTTGTCGTCCCATCCATGCTCGTCGTCGCCGATGAGCAGACGCTTCGGGTCGGTAGAGAGGGTTGTCTTGCCCGTGCCTGAGAGGCCGAAGAAGATGGCGGTGTTCTCGCCGTTCATGTCGCAGTTTGCAGAGCAGTGCATAGAGGCGATGCCCTTGAGCGGCAGGAAGTAGTTCATCATTGAGAACATGCCCTTCTTCATCTCGCCGCCGTACCATGTGTTGATGATTACCTGCTCCTTTGAGGTTACGTTGAACACAACGGCTGTCTCAGAGTTGAAGCCAAGCTCCTTCCAGTTCTCAACCTTAGCCTTTGACGCGTTGTATACAACGAAGTCGGGCTCGAAGCTCTCCAGTTCCTCCTCAGTGGGGCGGATGAACATGTTCTTCACGAAGTGAGCCTGCCATGCCACTTCCATGATGAAGCGCACTGCCATGCGGGTGTCCTTGTTGGCTCCGCAGAAGCCGTCAACCACGTACAGCTTCTTGCCTGAGAGTTCTTTCTTCGCGATTTCCTTTACGGCTGCCCAAGCCTCCTGTGAAGCGGGCTTGTTGTCGTTCTTATATTCGTCGGTTGTCCACCATACGGTGTCCTTTGAAGTCTCGTCCATAACGATGAACTTGTCCTTGGGTGAGCGGCCTGTGTACACGCCAGTCATCACGTTCACCGCGCCAAGCTCTGTCTGCTGGCCCTTGTCGTACCCTGTAAGACCTTCTTTTGTCTCTTCTTCAAACAATACCTCGTAAGACGGGTTGTGGAGGATTTCCTTCACGTCCGTAATACCATACTTGCTTAAATCTAACTTTGCCATTTTAATGTGATATTAAAAAGTGAAATGTTTTTTCCTGAGTGAATAAGTAAGTGCCTTAAATCGGGTGCAAAGTTACTAATTTTTAATGTACGCGCAAACGCCTAAGTGTATAAAAAACACCGCTTTAAGCACTTTTTAGGTAAAAGTGCCAAAATTTTAAACACCCTGTATCCGTTTTGCAATTTGCACTTTGCATTTTATCAGCAGACGAGCATTCAGCAGACAAGCAGACGAGTGACGAGCAGTCAGCAGACAAGCCTATTTGGCTCATTAGGCTTATCTGGCTTATTAGGCCTAATTAGCCCAATAGGCCCAATGAGCCTAATAAGGCAAGGCTTGTCACTTGTCTGCTGACTGCTCGTCACTCGTCTGCTTGTCTGCTGAATGCTCGTCTGCTTTATTTGACTGCCACCTTCACGCTGCGGCGCGTGCCGTCGGCGTAGGTCACGGTCTTGATGTATATGCCGCGCTGGGGCTTGCTGATTTTCATGCCCGACAGGGTGAAGTATTCGGTCTTCACCGCCTCGCCCTCAGGCTCGGCTTTCACTGCGTTTACGCCCACGCTCTGCGCCGGGGTGAGCTTCGGCGCGACGTAGGGGAAGTACATGCCCGTGTTGAACGAGTTGTGTACGTTGGCACCGAGTATGTCGTCAGTGCTGTATGTGCGGGTGGCCGCGTCGTAGGCGAAGGTCAGCTCGTCGATTGATTGGTAGTACGTTTGTCCGCCTTCCTCGACGGGCGTCCACGGCTGCATGTAGTACCAGTACATCATCAAGAACAGTAGCTGGCCGGGCTGGAACACGGCCTTTTCGCCGTCGAACGTGCCTTTTATCCAGATGTTCTCGGGGTTGGCGAAGATGGTCGAAGCGTAGTTCTCGTACAGTCCGCCGATGTAGATGTCCTGTCCGTCGATGCCAACCTGCACGCCAAGCTCGCCTTCACCGCCGAAGCCGTCGCCGTATGTCATCGTGTAGTCCTCGGTCTGCAAGCCCTCGGGCGGTGTAATCCTGTCCCAGCCCATGCGCTTGAACGTCGTGCCGAACATGCCCGGGTCGGATACGTACGTCGTGCCGTCGCTTATCAGGAGCGCGCCTACGGACATAGTGCCGTCGGCCGGCAGGTCAAGGCGTATTTCGTCGCCGTCAATCACGTAGGGTATGTCGTCAGTCACGACCTGGTCAGGCCACACCTTGCCGTCCTCCGTTTTGTATGTCATGGCGAACAGCAACGCTGAGCCGCCTACCATCTGTCCCGGTTTCACAAGTATGCGCTTGCCGCCGTCGGCGAGCGTTCCTTTTGTCCATACGTCCGCGTTTGCCGACGGCGCAGGGGCTATGTTCTTCATCCATACGGTCTGGCCGTCGTTGCTGTAGACAATCTCCATGCCTACGTAAGGGTTCACTTCGAAGGTGGAGTAGCCGTTCTCGCCGTCGTATGTATATCCCGTGGCCGCGCTGAGCTGGTAGTTCTCTACGCGCCCTGCGCGCCTTACGGCCTCGAGTGGCGAGAGGGTGGGCGAGGATAGCAGCCCGTCGACGGTGAGGCCGCCGCCGATGTCGTTCCAGATGGAGACGGTCTCGTCAGACGAGAACGTGCCCGTTTCCTTGTCATATGTGAAGGTCAGGGCGTCCGTGCGCTCCAGCTTGGGCTGTCCGTCAACGGTTGTCTGCACGCAGGGCTGCATGTAGAACCAGTAGCCTTCATACATCGTGAGCAACTGTTTGGCGGGGAACACGGCTTTTTCGCCGTCGAACGTGCCTTTCACACCCACGCCCTTGTCTTCAATGCCGAGGAATATGCCTGACAGGTAAATGTCCTGCCCGTCGATGCCCATTTTCGCCGTTAAGTTGTAATCGCCGTAAATGTCGTTGGTGTATGACACGATGTAGTCTTGCATGTTCAGTCCTGCGGGCAGCATGGTCTTCTGCATTTCCTGGCGGTCGAACGCTATGGCGTAGGCGGAGTTTGTCGGGCTGTAATATGCTGCTATCGTGCCGTCGTCTGAACTTTGCGTCATAACCCCGCCAATGGCTGTCGTGCCGTCCTCTGGCAGGTCGAGGCGGATTTCGTCGCCGTCGATTACGTAGGGTATCGGCTCAGGGTTTATGCTTGTCAACGACGTCGCGCCGTCGTTCGTTGATTTGTAATTTGTGGCATACAGCCTCACGTCTAAGATTACGGTCTCGCCTTCTCCTGTGTAGCCTTGCTGGTAGCCGAGCATCTGGCCCGGCTCTACGAGTATGCGCTTGCCCCCGTCGGCCAGCGTGCCCTTAATCCATATGTCGGGGTAGGTTGACATAGTGGCGTTTCTTAGCCACACGGTCTGTCCGTCGTCTTCATATACGGCTTCCATGCCGATGTCGGTGTTGGTGACTTGTGATGCGGTAAAGGTCATGCCGCCGTCGGTTGAGTTGTAGAGCGTCGCGCCCGTCAGGTGGTAAGCCACCGAGCGTCCCTCGGGCCGTGTGGTCACGGGTTCGGCGGGCAGGTCGCCGTCGGCCTTGGGCAGCGGCACGTTTTGCACGATGTTCATCTTCTCCACGCTGCGCGCCTGCTTGTCTGGGGCGGTTTTGGGCATGGCGGAGAGCGGCTTCAGCGCGACTTGCGCCGAAACGGTCGTGGCGGCGAAGACCGCCAGCAGTGATAGTAAAAGCTTCTTCATGTCTTTGTGTTTTTGCGGCGGTTGAGGTTCCGCCGTGGTTATACATAATGTTCCAGTGTGTCAGTGCGCAGGGTTTCCATGGCAAGCCATAAAGCCTTGCGGCTCTTGCAAATATAGTGTTTTTCTTCGTATGCGGCAACAAAAAGTCGGGTTTTTAGCCTGAAATATTGCAAAGTGTAAACCGTTTGTTTGCACTTTGCCGCGTCTTCCGTGTCGTCGCGCTTGGCTGGCGGGCTGCGCTTGCCGCCGCTGCCGTTTGAAAATAAATGTCCGTTTCCGGCCGAATAATTTTGCGTTTTGGCTGACTTGCGTTATTTTTGCCGACAAAAACACCATGAAGATAATAAATCTTGGCGAGGGTAACTCAATCGTCAACCAGTACATGGCGGAGATGCGCGACCGCGAATACCAGCAGAACCGCCTGTTGTTCCGCAACAACATCATGCGCGTGGGCGAGATGATGGCCTACGAAATAAGCAAGACGCTGTCTTACGCGCCGCGCGCCGTGGAGACGCCTCTCGGCACGGCGGAGGTCAGCGTGCCTACGGACAAGGTGGTGCTGGCCACCATCTTCCGCGCCGGGCTGCCCTTCCACACGGGCTTCCTCAATGTGTTCGACCACGCCGGCAACGCCTTTGTCAGCGCGTACCGCGAGTACACCGACGAGCGTCACACCGAGGTGGGCATCCACGTGGAGTATCTCGCCACGCCGAGCGTAGAGGGCAAGACGCTCATAATAGTTGACCCCATGCTGGCCACGGGCGGCTCGATGGAGCTGGGCTACAAGGCCTTCCTCACCCGCGGCACGCCCAAGCGCATCCACGTGGCGTGCGTCATAGCCGCGCCCGAGGGCATAGAGCATGTCAAGAAGACCTTCCCCGACGACAAGACGACCCTGTGGTGCGCCGCCATCGACCCGGGCATGAACGAACACAAGTACATCGTGCCCGGCTTCGGCGACGCCGGCGACCTGTGCTACGGCGACAAGGTATGAAATAAATGAAAAATGAATAATGAAGAATGAATAATCAGATGTTCTTCGAATGAAAAATGAATAATGAAGAATGAAAAATCATTTTGAATGAAGAATGGGAAATGAAGAATGAAAAATGGGAAATGAATAATCATTCTTCTGTATAATGTAAGGATACGCCTGTTCGGCATAAGTTTATCTGCAAATATTGCAAACCGCCAAAGTAGGGGCAGACCCGTGTGTCTGCCCTTCATCTTGCCCCTTTCCGCATTGGTCTGGGCAGACACACGGGTCTGCCCCTACTTTGGATGTTCTTATTATGCCGAACTGACGACTGAACTGCGGGGCAACCGCCGGGCGCGGCTTCCGGCGCAACGTTGAGCCGCATGTTGCGCAGCAAAAGGCGGCATTTCACAGCGTGAAATGCCGCCTTGGCGTAAGTGGTTGGTTGTCAGTCAGTTGGGAATATGAATTGAGAATTGTTCTAATTGAGAATGGAGAATGGGGAATGGAAAATTATGATTTGCTTAAATTGAGAATTGAAAATGGAAAATTATGATTTGCTCAAATTGAGAATTGAGAATGGAAAATTATGATTACCTCTGCTGGCCGTCAAGCTGCAAAGCAAATCATAATTTTCCATTCTCAACTTTCAATTATCAATTTAGACAAATCATAATTTTCTAATTCTCAATTCTCCATTATAAAATTTCAATTTAAGAAAGATGTTTCCCGTCGGCCTCGATGAGCCTGAGCAGCCGCTCCACGGCCTCCTCCTCGGGGATGTTCTTCTCCACGCACTGCTTGCCCCTGTACAGCGAGATGCGTCCCCGCGCCGCGCCAACGTAGCCGTAGTCGGCGTCGGCCATCTCGCCCGGGCCGTTGACTATGCATCCCATTATGCCGATTTTCAGCCCCTTCATGCCCGCCGTGGCCTCCTTTATGCGCGCTATGGTGGAGCGCAGGTCGTAGAGGGTGCGGCCGCATCCGGGGCAGCTTATGTATTCGGTCTTCGACGTGCGCAGCCTCGCGGCCTGGAGTATGCCGAAGGCGGTGGCCGTGATGTCGGCGGGGGAGAGCGTGCCGAAGTCCATCAGCCAGATGCCGTCGGTGAGGCCGTCGAACATCAGCGCGCCCATGTCGGCGGCCGCCTCGAGCTGGAAGTCGCCCTTCTCCTCCTGCGAGTGGCGGTAAGCCTGGCAGAAGACCACGGGGTTCGTGATGCCTTCAGACATCAGCTCGTGGACTAAGGCGCGCTGCTCGCCGAGGCGGTTCTTGTGCTGCGACATGCTCACCACCACCACTTCGGGGTGCGCCTTCAGGCAGGCTGTGTACTCTTCGGAGTCGGCCCCGTAGGGCAGCACGAGGAACTTCACGTCAGCCTTGACCGATGACAGCAGCGGCATGGCGTCGTAAGGGAATATGGGATACACGCCCTCCGTGCCCTGGAAGCCGGCGTAGGCGTTGTAGTCCACGATGTAACGCTGGCCGTCAATGCGCTTCTCGGGCAGCCTTTGGCCAGTATATACGAAGTCGGGCACGAGGTCGCCGCCGGCCGAGAGCGTCGAGGGGTCGCCACCTTCGAGCATCGAGGCTATTACCACGGGCGCGTTCGTGCCGCCGATGCCGCCCACGGGGGCCGTCTTGCGCCGCTCGGGGCGCAGCCAGTCGAAGCCCGGGGCCTCGGTGCCGGGTATGGGCGTGTGGCCGGCGCGCGCCGTGATGTAGTCGACAAGGTGGCGCGCCACGGGGATTTCGGCCTCTGGCTCTTCGCTCAGCGACACGCGCACGGTGTCGCCCAGTCCGTCGGCCAAGAGCGCGCCTATGCCCACCGCGCTCTTTATGCGGCCGTCCTCGCCCTCGCCGGCCTCGGTCACCCCGAGGTGCAGCGGGTAGTGCATGTCCTCCTTGTCCATCTCGCTTACGAGCAGGCGGACGGATAGCACCATGACGACCGTGTTGCTGGCCTTGATTGATATGACGACGTTGTTGAAGTCTTCGCGCTTGCAGATGCGCAGGAATTCCATGCAGCTCTCTACTATTCCCTCGGGCGTGTCGCCGTAGCGCGACATTATTCGGTCTGACAGCGAGCCGTGGTTGACGCCTATGCGCAGCGCGGTGTGATGCTCCTTGCAGATGTTGAGCAGGGGTATGAAGCGCGCCTCGATTTTCTTCAGCTCGTCGGCGTACTCGTCGTCGGTGTATTCAAGGTGCTTGAAGGTGCGCGCCGGGTCGGTGTAGTTGCCTGGGTTTATGCGCACCTTCTCGGCGTATAGCGCGGCCACTTCGGCCACGTGGGGGTTGAAATGCACGTCGGCCACGAGTGGCGTCATGTATCCGTCCTCCCTCAGCCGCGCGTTGATGTCCTTCAGGTTCTCGGCCTCGCGCACGCCCTGGGTGGTCAGGCGGACGTATTCGCCTCCCGCCTCTATTATGCGTTCGGCCTGCGCCACGCTCGCCTCGGTGTCGGTTGTGGGCGTGGTCGTCATCGACTGTATGCGGACGGGGTTCAGTCCGCCCATCGGCGTGCCGCCCACCTGCACCTCGGAGGCGGCGCGGCGGTGGTAGTTGAACAGGTCAATCATTTATTGTTTGTAGTTAGAGTAGTTAAAAGTAGTTATCGCTCACTTCGTTCGCTGAGTAGTTAAAGCCAAATCCTTTGTTGGTAGTCAGGCAGATACGGATAACCTTTGTGGCTATCGACTTTAACTACTCAGCGAACGAAGTGAGCGATAACTACTTTTAACTACTTTAACTACTGTATGAAAAATCAATTAGTCTTAAACTCATACTTCACTTCGGCCAGCTCCTTGTTGGCCTTCTCTATTTTCGCGCCGAGCCCCGCCTTGTAGTCGGCCAGGCGGGCGGCTATGGCGTCGTCGGCCAGGGCGAGCATCTCTACGGCGAGTATGGCGGCGTTCATCGCGCCGTTGACGCCGACGGTGGCCACGGGTATTCCCGGCGGCATCTGTATGATGCTGAGCATGGCGTCGAGGCCGTCGAGCATGCCCTTGATGGGCACTCCGATTACGGGCAGCGTGGTCGAGGCGGCTATTACGCCGGGCAGGGCGGCTGCCATGCCCGCCCCGGCTATGATTACTTTCACGCCGCGGCCCTTGGCTTCCTTGGCAAACTGCTCAACGGCGTCGGGCGTGCGGTGGGCCGAGAGGGCGTTGACTTCAAACGGCACCTGCATGTCGTTCAAGAACTTGCAGGCCTTTTCCATTACGGGCAGGTCGCTTGTGCTGCCCATGATTATGCTTACTAACGGTTTCATATTGCTGTTTTTTCTTGATTGTTGTCTTTTGGGAGGAATGTGGCTGACGGCGCGGCTGGCCGGGTTGCGGCCTTTTTGGCTTCACACCAACAGCACGGTAACGAACGAGCAGGCCGTCCCCACGAGGAAGCCTGACACGACTTGCCTGAGCGAGTGCTGGCGCAGTATCATGCGGCTGGTGCCCACCAGTCCGGCCAGCAGGATGACGGCGCAGAGCCACCACACGGGGTTGAAGTCCATAATCAGGGCGAAGGCCGCCAGCGAGCCGGCCACTCCGCCTATGCCCGCCGTGTGGGTTGAGATCTTGACGAAGAGGTTCGCCATGGCGCACGCCACCTGGATGACCAGCGCGACGATGAATATTGCGCACAGGAAGTAGGGCACGTGGGCGGCCACCACGGTGTAGTAGCCCGCCAGGTATGACACTATTGATATTACATAAGGTATGACGCGCCGCTCCCTCGCCCCGAGCTGCAGCCGTGTCCACCCCTGGTAGCGGCGGTACAGGCGTATGAGCATGGTGGGCATGAAGACCGTGAACAGCCAGAACACCACCAGCAGCGTCAGCTTGTAGACCACGGGCAGCAGGTTGAGGTAGGTCAGCACCAGCAGCGAGGCCAGCGCGACCACGGGCAGGTAGAACGGCGTGGACACCACGCTCACCGCCTTTGCCGCCATGATTATCGTCTTCGCGCTTCTCATTTCTTCCTGAGCCTTGCCACGGGTATGCCCATCTGCTCGCGGTATTTCGCTATCGTGCGCCGCGCCACGGGGTATCCCTGTGCCGTCATCATGTCCTTTATGGCGTCGTCGCTCAGCGGCCGCGCCTTGTCCTCGTTGTCTATTATGTCTTTCAGGGCGGCCTTCACCTTGCGCGTTGACATCTCCCCGCCGCCCTCGGTCTTGAGGCTGTCGCTGAAGAAGTGGCGCAGGCGGAAGGTGCCCCAGCGCGTCTGCGCGTACTTCATGTTGCTCACGCGTGACACCGTCGAGATGTCGAGCCCGGTGCGCTCGGCCACGTCCTTGAGTATCATCGGCTTGAGGTCGGCCTCGTCGCCGCTCTGGAAGTAGTCGCGCTGTATGTCGGTTATGGCCTTCATCGTGACGTACATGGTGTGCTGCCGCTGGCGCACGGCGTCGATGAAGCCCTGCGCGCGCTCCACCTTCTCCTTGGCGTAGAGCAGGGCTTCCTTTTCCGTGCGGCTCATCTTGCCCTTGGCCGTGCGGTAGGTGTCGAGCATCGAGGCGAACGACGGCGACACGTGCAGCTCGGGCACGCGCCCGTTGTTGATGGCGAAGGTCACCGTGCCGTCGTCGGCCGTGTCAACGATGAAGTCGGGCGTGATTTGCTGCAGGCTGCGGCCTTCGGCCTCGCCGAGGGCCGAACCGGGCTTGGGATTGAGCCTTAGCAGCTCGGCATGCACCTTGGCGGCCGTGGCCTCGTCGTAGCCGAGCTGCGCCTTGATTTTGTCCCAACGCTTGTTCATGAACTCGTCGAAGCATTTGCCGACGACGTCCTCCATCATCTTGCGCATGGGCGAGGCGGGCTTGCGCCATATTTGCAGCAGGAGGCACTCGCGCAGGTCGCGCGCGCCGATGCCGGGCGGGTCGAACGTCTGTAGCTGCCGCAGCACGTCTTCGATGTCGTCCTCGTCCGCGTTTATATTATGGTATATGGCCAGCTCGTCGCTCAGCGTGCCCGCGTCCTTGCGCAGCAGCCCGTCGTTGTCGAGCGAGCCTATGAGGTATTCCATTATTTCGCGCCGCTTGGGGGTGAGGCTTACGTCCATCATCTGCTCCCTGAGCGTGTCGTAGAACGACGGCGAGTCGCCGTAGTCGATGTCCCCATATTCACCCTCGGCCGCGCCGCGCGCCGACGCCGGGGCGACGGTCTCCGGCATCTCGTCGTCCATGCCGATGCCGGCCAGGGCGTCGTCAAGTGCCGAGGCGCGCTCCTCGCGCTCCTTGGCGGCGTCGAAGTCGTCGTCGGCGGCTTCGTCCCCGTCGTATTCAGGCTCAGCCTCGCCGTCCTGCCCGCCGCTCTCGAGGGCGGGGTTGTCGTCAAGCTCGGCGGCCACGTTCTGCTCCAGTTCGGTGACGGGCATCTCCATCAGGCGCACGGCCAGCATCTGCTGCTGCGTGAGCTTCTGCTGCTGCGCCAGCTTCTGTTCCTGGGTTTGTATGAGTCTTTGTGCCATAACGCTGCAAAAGTAACGTTTTTTCAGTAGTTAAAGTAGTTAAAGTAGTTAAAGTAGTTAAAGACAAATGCCTTTTTCAGTAGTTAAGGTAGTCAAAGTAGTTAAAGTAGTTAAAGACAAATGCCTTTTTCAGTGGTTAAGGTAGTTGAAGTAGTTAAAGTAGTTGAAGACAAATGCCTTTTTCAGTGGTTAAAGACAAGTGCCTTGCTCTGTTGTTGGGCGGCTTGATTTTCAGTTCCGCGGCAAGGCGGCATCGGCTCTTTTTGGTGTTAAGCGGATATAAAAATCAAAAAATATCGTAATTTTACCCCACCCCGACAATAATTTTTAATACTTTTGCAACGACACATAAACTAATGTTACGTTATTGGATACAATTTATTGCATATTTGTATGATAAAGACAGCGTATTTAAAGAATTGTTTTAGCGATATGGGAAGTAAAAAGGAAATCTGGGAAAGTTCAGACGTTTTCAAACACAAAAGTCTGGCGTCGGCCAAGAGGCGCAAGGCCATGGGACGCATTCTGATGAGGCTCTTGTATGTGGTGGCCGCCGTGGTGGCCGCCGCCGTGGCCTACGTTTATTTCTTTGAGTGATGACATTTTCGGCCCCCGTGGGGCTTAGCCGAGGCGTATGCGCAACAGGCTGGCAGCCAGCCTGTTGCGCATACGCCGTTTTTCATGCCGCCAAACGCCGCCTTCCGCAGGGCGAAACGTGGCCGCCGGCGTGGTGGTTTGGGGTAGGTTGGGTTTATCCGCAGTTCAGGTGTATGGTGTATGTGCCGAGTTCGTTCCCCTTCGGGGCCCTATGGCATGTTATAATCATTACACCAGAGTTGCGGATGAACGGTTTGTTAAAGGTCATACGGTTTTTGCGTTTTTCGCTTCCGTAGGGGCAGACCCGTGTGTCTGCCCTCCGCCAACGGGGCGCATCGGGATGTCATAGGGCAGACACACGGGTCTGCCCCTAAGGAGGCGAAACGCAAAAACAACCTCGTAACCCCAAAACCGTATAACCTCGTAACCGCATAACCTCATAACCCCATAACCGCAAAATCCCACCATATTACTTCGCCCAACCGAATTTTTATATTATCTTTGCCCCCGAAAGTTACATGTAACGCTTTACAGATGAAAGAATTCCTGCAAGTGTTGCGCCGCTTCGTGCCTCCGTACAAGAAGTACCTGGTGCTGACGGTGGTGTTCAACATACTGTCGGCTGTGCTGAACGTGTTCTCGTTCATGACCATCATCCCCATACTGCAAATCCTCTTCCAGACGGGCGAGGCCGAGAGGACTACGGCCCTCGTGCCGTGGGACTGGGGCGACCTGATGGGCACGCTGACCAACCGCCTTGAATACTACGCCGCATGGGTGATTGACGGCTACGGCCAGTCGGCCGCCCTGCTGATGATAGGCCTCTTCCTGGCCTTCGCCACGTTCCTGAAGACGGGTGCCTACTTCCTGTCGTCGGCCACCATCATACCCATCCGCACGGGCATCGTGCGCGACATCCGCAACCAGCTTTACCGCAAAATAACGTCGCTGCCGCTGGGCTTCTTCTCGGAGGAGCGCAAGGGCGACATCATAGCCCGCATGAGCGGCGACGTGCAGGAGATTGAAAGCTCGATCATGTCTTCATTGGACATGCTCTTCAAGAACCCCATACTCATACTCTTCTACTTCGCCACGCTGCTCATGATAAGCTGGCAGCTCACGCTGTTCACCCTCATCTTCGTGCCCCTGATGGGCTGGGTGATGGGCGCGGTGGGGCGCAAGCTCAAGCAGAAGTCCATCAAGGCGCAATCGCTGTGGAGCGACACGATGAGCCAGGTGGAGGAGACGCTCGGCGGGCTGCGCATCGTCAAGGCCTTCTGCGCCGAGGAGAAGATGAACGACAGGTTCAACCGCGTGAACTCCGACTACCGCGAGAACATACGCCGCGTGAACACCCGCCAGCAGATGGCCCACCCGATGAGCGAGTTCCTCGGCACGCTGATGATAGTCATCGTACTCTGGTTCGGCGGCACGCTCGTGCTGGGCGGCAAGGGGCTGAGCGGCCCCACGTTCATATACTACATGGTAATCCTGTACAGCATCATCAACCCCCTGAAGGAGTTCTCGAAGGCCGGATACAACATACCCAAGGGCCTCGCCTCGATGGAGCGCGTGGACAAAATACTGAAGGCCGAGAACGACATCAAGGAACGCACAGACCCGGTGCGCGTCAGCGGCTTCAACGAGAAAATAGAGTTCCGCGACGTGTCCTTCCGCTACGGCGAGCGGTGGGTGCTGCGCCACATCAACCTCACCATCGAGAAGGGCAAGACCGTGGCCATAGTGGGCCAGAGCGGCGGCGGCAAGTCAACACTGGTTGACCTCATCCCACGCTACTACGACGTGCAGGAGGGCGAGGTCCTCATCGACGGCGTCAACGTGAAGGACATGGGCATACACGACCTGCGCCAGCTCATCGGCAACGTCAACCAGGAGGCCATACTCTTCAACGACTCCTTCCGTAACAACATAGCCTTCGGCGTTGACGACGCCACGCAGGAGCAAATAGAGGCCGCGGCCAAAATAGCCAACGCCCACGACTTCATCATGGAGAGCGAACACGGCTATGACACCAATATCGGCGACCGCGGCAGCCGCCTCTCCGGCGGACAGCGGCAGCGCGTCAGCATAGCCCGCGCCATACTGAAGAACCCGCCCATACTCATACTCGACGAGGCCACCTCGGCCTTGGACACCGAGAGCGAACGCCTCGTGCAGCAGGCTCTTGAACACCTGATGAAGACACGCACCACCGTGGCCATAGCCCACAGGCTGTCAACCATCAAGTCGGCCGACGAAATCTGCGTAATGCACGAGGGGCGCATCGTGGAGCGCGGCACGCACGACGAGCTGCTCGCCATGGACGGATACTACAAACGGCTGAACGACATGCAGAAAACATAAGTGAGCCGCAAGGCTCACGAGCAGACGAGTCACAAGCAGACGAGCAGACAAGGGGCGAGCATACGAGCCTTCACCCTCTGTAGGGGCAGACCCGTGTGTCTGCCCGTCACCTGGAAACAAACGGGCAGGCCGTCAGCAGACGAGTGACAAGCCACGAGCAGACGAGCCGTCGCCCTCTGTAGGGGCAGAACCGTGTGTCTGCCCGTCACCTGGAAACAAACGGGCAGACCGTCAGCAGACGAGTGACAAGCCACGAGCAGACGAGCCGTCGCCCTCTGTAGGGGCAGACCCGTGTGTCTGCCCGTCAACCGGAAACAAACGGGCAGGCCGGCCGTCAGCAGACAATGGGCGGCTCGCCTGTGGAGCAAGGAAACCTCCTTGTCTGCTCGTCCCTGTAGACTTGTCTGCTTAGAAAGGACTTGTCCGCTCGTCCCTGTGGACTTGTCTGCTAAAAAATAAAAAGAAAGAAATGACAAAATTCCTCCAAGCACTGACATACGCGGCGTTCTATCTTGTCTCGCTGCTGCCTTACAGGGCGTTGTACGTCCTGGCGGACGTGCTGCACGTCGTCGTCTACGACGTGGCGCGCTACCGTGTCAAGGTTGTCAGGCGCAACCTCGCGACATCGTTCCCCGAGAAAAGCCCTGAGGAGCTGAAGAAGGTGGAGCGTGGCTTCTACCGCTGGCTGTGCGACTACTTCGTAGAGACGGTAAAGCTCATCTCCGTCTCGCGCAAGGAACTGCTGCGCCACGTGGAGTTCCGCGGCCTCGACGAGGTGGAGGCGCGCTTCGACCGCGGCCAGACGTGCGCCGGCATACTCGGCCACTACGGCAACTGGGAGCTGCTCTCGGCCACGGGCCTCGGCTTCAAGCGTCACAAGGAGGCCGTCGTAGGGCTCATCTACCACCCCCTGCGCAGCCGCGTGTTCGACCGCGTGTTCATCAACATGCGCCAGAGCATGGGCGGAGTGTGCGTGCCCAAGCAGGACATCCTGCGCTACCTCGTCTCCTTCCGCCGCCAGGGGCTGATGAACATCTTCGGCTACATAGCCGACCAGGCCCCCAAGTTCCAGAACACCCACCTGTGGCTGCCCTTCCTCAACCACGACACGCCCGTGTTCACCGGAGCCGAGCGCATAATGAGGAAGATGGGCAACGCCGTGTTCTACATCGACGTGGAACGCCCCGCGCGCGGCAGGTACATATACACCTTCAGGCACATCACCGACGACCCGGCATCGCTGCCCGAACACGAAATCACCCGCCGCTACTTCGCCATGCTTGAGCAGACCATACGCCGCGACCCCCGCTACTACCTGTGGAGCCACAACCGCTGGAAACGCACGCGAGAGCAGTTTGAGAAACGCTACAGGATTGAGAACGGGCACGTGGTGGAGAAGGAAACGGCCAAGGCCGGGCATGAAGACAACAAGTAAGAACTGCAGGGGGCGCGCACGCATGGCTGGGCCAGCCGGGCGGGCGGACAGTGCCCCCGTTGAAAACATTATATTATGATAATAGGATATGACGCCAAGCGCATCGTGTGCAACAACACCGGCCTTGGAAGCTATGGCCGCACGCTGGTCAACGACATGGGCGCGGCCGTGATGCCGTCAACCAAGCTCAACCTTTACGCCCCCGGGCGCGGCGACGACGCCCTGAGGGAGCAGATAACGCCGAGGCAGAACGTCAGGTTCGTGTATTACGAGGGCTTGTCAAACCCGCTTTCGCGCGCCTTGTGGCGCACGTATGGCATAGTGAAAGACCTCGTGCGCGACGGCGTGCGCCTCTTCCACGGACTGTCGGGCGAGCTGCCCGTGGGCATACGCGCGGCCGGCATCAAGACCGTGGTGACCATCCACGACGCCATCTTCATGCGCCATCCTGAATGGTATCCGTGGCTCGACAGGCACTTGTACGCCTGGAAGTTCCGCAAGACATGCCGCGAGGCCGACCGCATAATAGCCATAAGCGAATGCACCAAGCGCGACGTGATGCTGTACGGCGACGTTCCGGCGGAGAAAATCGACGTCATCTACCAGAGCTGCGGCCCGCGCTACAAGCTCCGCGAGGGCGAGAAGAAGCTGCACGAGGTGCATACCGCCTACATGCTGCCTGAACGCTACATCGTCAGCGTGGGCACCATCGAGAGGCGCAAGAACATCATCCTCGCCGTAAAGGCCATGCGCCAGTTGCCCGAGGACGTGAGCCTCGTAGTTGTGGGCAAGCCTACCCTTTACGCCGACAAGGTGAAGAGGTTCGTAGAGCAGAGCGGGCTCGCCGACCGTGTGATGTTCCTGCACGACGTGCCGGCCGACGACCTGCCAGCCATCTACCAGATGGCCGAGGCGTGCGTCTACCCCTCGCGCTACGAGGGCTTCGGCCTCCCGGTGATCGAGGCCATACAGAGCGGCTTGCCCGTGGTGGCCTGTACGGGCAGTTGCCTTGAGGAGGCGGGCGGCAACGCCACGCTTTACGTTGACCCTGACGACGTCTACGGCATGGCCAAGGCCATGCGACTGACGCTCAAGGGCGCGCCGGGCCGCGAGGAGCGCATAGAGGAGGGCATGAGGTACGTGGCCCGCTTTGAGAACGCCGACGTGGCCCGCCAGGTGTCGGATGTGTACAACCGCTTGCTCGGGGAAATCGTGTGACCTGACGTGTTCTTATGACAGGGATGATGGAACAAAGCATTACAACGGCTGCCAACGCCACCGTGGTGGTCGCGCCTGACTACCGCGCCGAGGCCGCTTTCCTGCGCCGTGTGCCGCAGATGTTCGCCGCCGGCGAGGGCGAGGTGCTTCACGGCGGGCGCAACGAGGTAAGGCTGCTGACGCACCGTGGGGCAAGGTTCGTGGCCAAGCGTTACAAGCGCGCCAACCCCGTGCAGCGCGTCGCCTACACCTTCTTCCGCAGCACCAAGGCGCACAGGGCTTACGACTATGCCGCCGAGCTGCGCCGACGGGGCATCAGCACGCCGCACGAGGTGGCATACATCGAGTGCAGGGAACACGGGCTGTTCACCACGGGATATTTCGTTTCGCTCGAATGCCCCGACCCGCCGGCCTTCGACCGCCTTGTAAGGCAAGAGCGGTTTGATGACGGCATGGCCGCCGACATGGCGCGGTTCGTAGTCACGATGCACTCGCGCGGCGTGTTGCACGGCGACATGAACTTCGGCAACTTCCTTTACCGCCGCGGCGAGGGAGGAAAGGGCTACGAGTTTACGGTGATTGACACCAACCGTTCGCACTTCCGTGACGGCTGGCCGAGCCGTGGCGAGTGCCTTCGCAACTTCTGCACGATGACCCACCGGCGCGACGTGTTCGCCTTCATAGTCAGGCGTTACGCCGCCTTGCGCGGTTGGGACGAAGACGCCGCCCTGGCCGAGGCCGAGGCTTGTCTCGACCGCTTCGAGAGCAAGCACAGGCGCAAGGACAAGATGAAAAGGCTTTTTAAGGGCAAATAAGTGACAAGCAGACGAGTGACGAGCAGACAAGCCTATTGGGCTAATTAGGCCTAATAAGGCATATAAGCCAAATAAGCCGAATAGGCTTGTTTGCTTGTCACTGTGAACTTGTCTGCTTGAAAAAAGCTTGTCTGCTTTAAAAACAAAAGATATGATACCCAAGAAAATCCATTATTGCTGGCTGAGCGGCGACCCGCTGCCGCGCAAGATAAGGAAGTGCATGGACACGTGGCGGCGCGTGATGCCCGACTACGAGCTGAAGCTGTGGGACACCAACAACTTCGACGTGACGTCAGTGCCGTTCGTGCATGAGGCTTTCCGTGAGCGCAAGTGGGCTTTCGCGGCCGACTACATACGCATGCACGCCCTCTACACCGAGGGCGGCGTATATCTTGACTCTGACGTCAAGGTGCTGAAAAGGTTCGACGACCTGCTTGGCTGCAGCTTCTTTTCGTCGCTCGAATACCATCCCACGCAGATTGAGAAAGACGGGGCGATGGACATGCTCGACGCCGACGGCCGCCGCGTGAAGGACGGTTACGTGTCAGGCATACAAATCCAGGCCGCCGTGATGGGTGCCGAGGCCGGCTGCCCGTTCGTCAAGGACGTGCTTGACTGGTATGAGTCGCACAGCTTCATCAACCCTGACGGCACGCTGTTCACCAATGTCCTGTCGCCCATGATTTACGCCCGCGTGGCCGAGAAGTACGGCTTCATATACAAGGACATCGACCAGCGGCTTGACGGTGGCATCGACATTTACGCCTCGAGCATGTTCGCCGGCAACAAGCACGAGGTGACGCCCCGCTCGCGGGCCGTCCACCTGTGCGCCCACAGTTGGCATCCCACGGCCGTGGAGAAAATAAAGAAGTGGCTGAAAATAGGCAAGTGAGGCGTCTATCGGCATTGAAAACATGTAGCAAATGTCAGGCATGAAACAAGATGCGGGTGCCGCGCGCCGCATATATTACACCCTCCACAGCGGCAAGAACTCGAAGCTGGCTTATTACATAGCGGGCACGGCGAGGACGCTCGTGCCCAAATGGCTGCTGCGCCCGCTGCTCAGGGGCAGGTTGGAGTCGCTCCAGTCGCGTGCCGACAGGGACTACATCCTCGACCGCGTGGGGTATTACTGCAAGCTCGACGCCGCCACAGATTATGACCATGACCTGTGGCGCGACAAGTCGGTGCGCGTGGCCGACCAGCAGAAAGGCACGCAGAAGGTGTATTATCTTGACGCCATGCGTTACGCCCGCTGGTTTCCGCAGACGTTGCGCTGGAGGCTTGAGACGGGCGACGTGGCGTGGAAGCTCGACGTGCCATCGGTCACCAAGAGCCGCCCGGTATGCGACGACAACCAATGCTCCGTGCTGCTGAAGCTCAACGAGGTGCGCCATTACATCTACGTGGACGACAGGAAGCGGTGGCGGGAGAAGGAGGACATGGCCGTGTTCCGCGGCGGCATCACGGGCGAACGCCGCCTGAAGATGCGCAAGCCGTTCGTTGAGCGGTGGTTCGGCCACAAGATGTTCGACATCGGCGTGATAAACAGGGAGTTCCCAGAGTGGCACACCCCGAAGATGACCATCGCCGAACAGCTCGGCTACAAGTTCATAATGGCCTTGGAGGGCAACGACGTGGCCTCGAACCTGAAGTGGGTGATGTCGTCTAACTCAATCGCCGTGATGCCCCGCCCCGAGATGGAGACGTGGTTCATGGAGGGCCGCCTCGTGCCCGATTACCATTACATAGAAATAAAGCCCGACTTCTCTGACGTGGAAGAGCGTCTCACGTATTACATCAACCACCCCGAAGAGGCCGAGGCCATAATACGGCACGCCCACGAATGGGTCAGCCAATTCCGCGACACGCGCCGCGAGACGCTTATCTCGCTGCTTGTGCTTGACAAGTATTTCAAGGTGACGAACGTTTGTTCTTAGTGGTTATTTTCAGTAGTTAAAGTAGTTAAAGACGAATGCCCTGTTGCTTCATGTTTTAGTAGTTAAACGTCAGTTCGGTATAAGAAAACATTCCTTGTAGGGGCTTTATTATGCCCGCACGTTCTGCAAGAACGTTTTTTGCAGTTTTTATCTGTATAATACGCCGCTTCGCGGCGGCGGGCATAATTTATTATGCCCCTATTGTTGCGGTTTGAGGTATTTGCAAATAGACAAGCCTTATACCGAACTGACGTTAGATTAAGCCCCTACAAGAGATGTCTTATTATACCGAACCGGCGTTAAATTAACGTATCCCAATATCTTATGCCATTCTTTTTTAAATGTAAGACGAGCCATAGTATGAGCAGACCTATTAATGTAAATGGGAAACTACCTAATAGAATATTCGTCAAAGCACCTATAATGGCGCAACATGTGATAAGATAAAACCCTCTTTTAAGGCGAAAAAGAAGTAATACTGCTCCTGTAATAATGAAAAACGTCATGACCGCAGACAGTCTTGACAATGTTATCATGTCATCTGGATAATTTGCTCCCCAAGCCTGGGTAGGAAACAATTCTATTAAAAACAACAGTGTCCCGAATACGATAATAATCCAAAGCCATATTGTTATAAATATATGGCGTGAATGTTTCGGTTTCACATTGTTCGCAATGGTGTTTTTGGGTGCGTCATGTTTATTTCCTTTATTTGAATGTTGGAATTGTCTGTCTTCATTTGGTTGGTTTAGCCCACAATTGCTGCACCGCGTTTGATAGTCTTCTAAATCTGCGCCGCAAAACTTACATTTTTTCATGTTTCATTTTTATTTAAGCAGCCAAAAGTAATTAAAAACAATGGCCTTGTTGCTTCATAATTTAGTAGTTAAGGTAGTTAAAGACAAATGTCTTGTTGCTTTTTACAAGCGGGTGATGCCATTGTCTTTAACTACTTAGCGAACGCAGTGAGCGATAACTACTCTAACTACTTTAACTCCTGAAAATAACTACTAAAAATAAGAATCATCCCACCTGGCTGCCGGGCTTCACGTCGGCGGAGGTGGTGATTACGCTCAGCGAGCCGTCAAAGTCTTCGGCCGAGAGTATCATGCCCTGGCTCTCGATGCCCTTCAGCTTGCGCGGGGCGAGGTTGGCCACGAAGCATACGCGGCGGCCTACCAGGTCTTCGGGCTTGTAGTGCTTGGCTATGCCTGAGACGATGGTGCGCTCTTGGCCCGAGCCGTCGTCGATGGTGAACTTCAATAGCTTGTCGGCCTTCTTCACCTTTTCGCACGCCTTGACGAGGCCCACGCGCATGTCTATTTTCTCAAAGTCCTCGAAGGCTATTGTCGGCTTGATGTCTTTTGCCTTGTATGCCGCCTCGGCGTTGGCCTTCTTGGTGTCCTCGAGCTTCTTCAGTTGGTATTCTATGACGCTGTCCTCTATTTTCTCGAACAGCAGTTCGGGTTCGGCCAACTGGTGGCCGGCCTCGAGCAGGTCGGTTGAGCCGAGCTGGTTCCAGTCGAACTGTTTGATGTTGAGCATCCTGCGGAGCCTTGCGCTGCTGAAGGGCAGGAACGGTTCGAAGGCGATGGCCAGGTTGGCCACGAGCTGGAGCGAGATGTTGAGGATGGTCTCAACGCGCGCCATGTCGGTCTTGGCCACCTTCCACGGCTCTGTGTCGGCTATGTACTTGTTGCCGATGCGGGCCAGGTTCATTGCCTCTTTCAGGGCGTCGCGGAACTTGAAGTTGTCAAGCATGCGTTCTACGGCGGCTTTCACGTCGTGGAACTCGGCCATGGCCTGGCGGTCGATGTCTTGCAGCTCGCCGCAGGCGGGCACGCGGCCGTCGAAGTATTTCTTCGTGAGTTGCAGGGCGCGGTTGACGAAGTTGCCGTAGATGCCCACCAGTTCGCTGTTGTTGCGCTCCTGGAAGTCACGCCACGTGAAGTTGTTGTCCTTCGTCTCCGGGGCGTTGGCCGTCAGCACGTAGCGCAGCACGTCCTGCTTGCCGGGCAGCTCTTCGAGGTACTCGTGCAGCCATACGGCCCAGTTGCGCGAGGTTGATATTTTGTCGTTCTCAAGGTTGAGGAACTCGTTCGCCGGCACGTTGTCAGGCAGTATGTAGCCCCCGTGCGCCTTCAGCATCGTGGGGAAGATGAGGCAGTGGAACACGATGTTGTCCTTGCCGATGAAGTGGATGAGGCGCGTCTCGGGGTCTTTCCACCACTTTTCCCAGTCGTCGGGCAGCAGTTCCTGCGTGTTTGAGATGTAGCCTATGGGCGCGTCGAACCATACGTACAGCACCTTGCCCTCAGCCCCCTCGACGGGCACGGGTATGCCCCAGTCGAGGTCGCGCGTCATGGCGCGGGGCTGCAAATCCATGTCGAGCCATGACTTGCACTGGCCGTACACGTTGGGCCGCCACTCCTTGTGGCCCTCCAGTATCCATTGCTTCAGCCAGTCCTGGTATTCGTTCAGCGGCAGGTACCAGTTCTTCGTCTCCTTCAGCACGGGCTTCGAGCCGCTTATTGCGCTTACGGGGTTGATAAGCTCGGTCGGGTCGAGGTCGCTTCCGCACTTCTCGCACTGGTCGCCGTAGGCCTTCGGGTTGTGGCAGTGGGGGCACTCGCCCGTGATGTAGCGGTCGGCGAGGAACTGCCCCGCCTCCTCGTCGTAATACTGCATGGAGGTCTTCTCGACCAGCTTGCCCTCGTCGTACAGCTTCTTGAAGAACTCAGAGGCCACGCGCGAGTGCGTCTCCGACGTGGTGCGGCTGTATATGTCGAACGAGATGCCGAAGTCGGCGAAGCTGTTCTTTATCATCGCGTGGTAGCGGTCAACCACCTGCTGGGGCGTTATGCCCTCCTTCTTGGCGCGTATGGTGATGGGCACGCCATGCTCGTCGCTGCCGCAGATGAATTTCACATCCTGTCCTTTCAGTCTCAGGTAGCGCACGTAGATGTCCGCCGGCACGTACACCCCGGCCAGGTGGCCTATGTGTACCCCGCCGTTGGCGTAGGGCAGGGCGGCGGTCACGGTGGTGCGCTTATAGTTCTTCTTCTCTTCCATGATAAAATGTGTTATGTAAGACGAATGGGCCTGATGCGCCCAATGTGCTGCAAAATTACTGAAAATTATCGAATTGTCGGCCGTCATGATGTGAAAATGTGGCTTTGCCTTGCCCGCCCCCGGGGCTGGGCTTGGGGCTGACGTGCCCTTTCGCTTGGCGGGAAGCGGCGTTTTGGCGTGCCGGAGGCGGCGTTTCGCGGGGCTGTTTGCCGCCTTCGCAAGATGGCCTATTGGCCGAGCAGGCCCATTGGGCTTATTAGGCTTATTGGGCCTAATAAGCCTGATAGGCCAAATGAGCCAAATAGGACCAATAGGCCCAATAGGAGTAATATTGATACTAATGTCAGTAAAATTGGTAGCTGGATGTTGCGGGTTTATGATTAATTTTGCAGCAAGACAGACACTTATTGACATGAAGGCTATATGTAAAACTTTGGTTGCGGCGGCCGTAATGGCGGCTGTCGGCAGCCCTGTAAAAAGTCAAGAGAATATGGAAAACGTACTTAACGAAAAACAGCAGGCCGTAGTGGCCATAGCGTGCCTCGAGGCCAAGGGCGACATCGACGGGCTGAAGGCGGCCATCGGCGGTGGTCTTGACGCCGGACTGACGGTGAACGAGGTGAAGGAGGCCCTGTCGCAGCTTTACGCCTACACGGGCTTCCCGCGCAGCCTTAACGCCTTGGGCGCGCTGCAGGGTGTCGTGGAGGAGCGCAAGGCGCAGGGCAAGCGCGACGCCGAGGGGCGCGAGGCCAGCCCGATGAAGGAGGATTATGACGCCCTGAGGCAGGGCACGGAGGTGCAGACGAAGCTGTCGGGCAGGGCGTTCAACTACACGTTCGCCCCGGCTACGGACTATTACCTGAAGGCTCACCTCTTCGGCGACATCTTCGCCCGCGACAACCTCACCCACGCCCAGCGCGAGCTGGTGACGGTGAGCGCGCTGGCGGGGCTTGAGGGCTGCGGCTCGCAGTTGAAGTCGCACGTCAGCGGAGCGCGTAACATGGGGCTTAGCGACGCCGAAATCCGCTCAATACCCGCCGTGCTGGCCGCCCGCGTGGGCGAGGTTGAGGCCTGGCGGGCGAGGAAGGCCATAGCCGAGGTGTATGGCGAGGAGTTCACCGAGGGGCGGCCTGTCAGCGACCCGATGTTCCCCAAGGGCGAGCCAAACGAGGCTTACGCCAAGTATTTCATCGGCGAGAGCTATCTCGCGCCGTTGTCAAAGGGCAAGGTGCCGGTGAGCAACGTGACGTTTGAGCCGGGCTGCCGCAACAACTGGCACATCCACCACAAGGGCGTGCAGGTGCTTGTCTGCGTCGGCGGCACGGGCTGGTATCAGGAGTGGGGCAAGCCCGCGCGCCTGCTGAAGCCGGGCGACGTGGTTGAAATCCCCGAGGGCGTGAAGCACTGGCACGGGGCTACGAAGGACAGTTGGTTCCAGCACGTGACGTTCACCGTGGCCGAAGAGGGCGCGTCGAACGAATGGCTTGAGCCGGTGACCGACGAGGAGTATGGGAAGCTGGGTGGCTTTCAGTAGTTAAAAGAGCTTTTTAGGAGTTAAGGAGTAAGGGAGTTAAGGAGTTAAGACAAATGCTTTGTTGTTTGTTTCTTTTCATGCAAACAGCAAGACCATTGTCTTAACTCCTTAACTCCCTTACTCCTTAACTCCTAAAAATTTCACTTCAGGCGTGACAACATCCACTCCATCTGCCCGCGTTCCGTTTCGTCTGATGTCCAATGCTCGTTTATGGGCGTGATGAGCGAGTCCTTGGGGCACGTGAGGGTGTTCCATACGGCGTATGACGTGGTTGGCGGGCAGGTGTCGTCGTTGTATCCCCACGTCATGTACGTGTCGGCGGTGACGTGCCGGGCGAAGTTCGCCACGTCGTAGTAGGCCAGGGTGCGGATTACGTCGCTGGTCAGCAGTCCGCTGACGCGGTTCAGGTGGGGGTATCCGCCGGTGCGCCCCTGGGCGTAGGCGGCCATGTCAGCCAGGGCGGGGTGGTTGACTATGCACTGGGTTACGCGGCTATCGAGCGCGGCGGCCACGATGGCCAGCGCGCCGCCCTGGCTTCCGCCCTGCACGATGACGTTGCGCCCGTCCCACTCGGGCAGCGACGTCAGCAGGTCGATGCAGCGCACGAGCGAGAGGTAGACGCGCCGCATGTAGTAGCGGCTGGGCGAGTCGAGGCCGTTCATGAGGTAGCCGTTCTCCTTTGAGTTGAATGCGCGCGAGATGTCGTCAAACGCCGACTTGGGCAGACGCGGGTCTATGCCGTGGATTTCCATCTCCATGCGTATGCAGCCGTTCTCGGCGTAGTATTTGTGGCGCAAGGGCTCCTTGATGGTCTTGATGCCCGCCCCGGGAGGGCAGAGTACCACGGGATGCCGCCCCGGCTGCGCCCCCTTGGGGTAGAACAGGTATGCGTAGACGGCCTGCCGCTGCTTGTTGAGCGTCAGTTTCACAAGGTAGCAGTCTATTTTGTCGGTGCAGTATTCGTCGGCTTTCTCCTTTGTGTAGGTCAGGGGGAAAGCCCTCATTTCCTCTATCCCCTTGTTCCAGAAGGCCGTGAAGTCGGCCGGCTCTTTTGCCGACGGGCGTATGTCGCCTACCGAGTAGCCCACCTTTATGTGGTGCTTGTAGGTCTTGCCGCCAACTACGGCTTTCAGGCGCAGGTCGCGGAAGCCCGGCGTCGGCCTCGTGCCCATGTCGATGACGGCGCGGCCGCCCATGAGCTTGGCTTCGCCCTTGCCGTCGGCGGGCATCATGTCGTCGGCCGTCTCGTAGGTCACGGTGCAGTCCAGTGGCACTCCGTACCTGTACAGTTGCACCTCCACCTTGGCTTTCTCGCCCTTGTCGTAGAGCCAGTCGGCGTGGTCGGGCACGGTCACCCACAGCATGTCAGAGCGGTAGGGATAGTTCTCAGCGGCGGCGTTCATGACGACGGCCATGGCCGCGAGCAGCAATGTAAGTAGTCGTTTCATCTGTCTTGGCGTTTTGTTTTCAAGGCAAAGGTATGCAATAAAGTTGAAGTTGAGGCTTTTGTTGGCGGAAAATCGCCGATTGCCGGTGTTCCCCTTGTTTGCGTTGCGGCGCAGGTTGAAGGTTCGCCGGAATAAAAAAACGCAAAGGGGACGGCGTTGCGCCATCCCCTTTGCCTGTTGTATGTTAGTCTTTGGCTTACGCCTTGACAGTGCTTGCTTCGGCCTTTACGCCCTTGCTCTTCTCTTTCTTGCCGAGAGTGAGGTAAGCCACGGGCGCGGCGATGAAGATAGAAGAGAACGTACCGAAGATGATACCGAGAATCATCGTCAGCGAGAAGCTGCGGATGCTCTCTCCCGCGAAGAAGAAGCAGATAATCAGCACGAGCAACGTTGCCGAACCGGTGTTGATTGTACGTGCCAGCGTCTGGTTCAGGGAGTCGTTGAACAGCGTCCAGCGGTCGCGCTTAGCGTACAGTCCCATGTTCTCGCGGATACGGTCGAAGACTACCACCTTGTCGTTGATAGAGTAACCGATGACGGTCAGGATTGCTCCGATGAACGTCTGGTCAACCTCGAGCGACATCGGCACGAGGCCCCACAACAGCGAGTATACGCCGAGAACGAACAGCGTGTCGAACGCCAACGCGATGGTTGAGCCGAGCGAGAACGCCACGTTGCGGAAGCGCAACAGGATGTAGAGGAAGATTGCGATGATGGCAATGATGACGCTCAGGATGGCTCCCTGGGTAATGTCCTTGGCCACTGACGGGCCTACCTTCGCACTGCTTATGATTGAGCCGCCCTCGCGGATGTCCGGGTTGCGGAACTTCGTGATGTCCGTCTGGGTTACAAGTCCGGCCTTGGTGAGCGAGTTGAAGAGTATGCGCTCTACCTCGTCGTCAACGTTCTGGTCGTTAGACTCGATTTTGTAGTTGGTCGTTATGCGGATGTTGCGGCCGTCAACGCCGATGGCGATGGCACTGAAGTTCGACTCGCCGAAAGCTCCCTCAAGGGCGTCGCGCACCTGTTCGGGCTGTACCGGCTTCTCGAAACGCAGCACGTAGTTGCGTCCTCCGGTGAAGTCGATGCTCTTGCTGAAGCCTCTGAACATGAAGCTGAGGATGAACACAACGGTGAGTATGCCCCAGATGGTGAGCGAACGCTTCGACGCTCCCATGAAGTTGAAGTTGGTGTTCTGCGGCATCTTCGCTGATATGCCCGTCTGGAAGGTGAGGTTCTGCCACTTGTCGCGCTTCATCTGGCGGTCATACACGAGGCGTGTCATGTAAACTGCGGTGAAGAACGAGCAGCACAGACCGATGATGAGCGTAACGGCGAAGCCTCGGATGGGGCCTGTGCCGAACACGGCGAGGATGACACCGGTGATGATGGAGGTCAAGTTAGAGTCGAAGATGGCCGAGAAGGCGTTCTTGTAACCTGCGTCGATGGCCGACTTGACGGTCAGGCCCTTGGCCAGTTCTTCCTTGGCGCGCTCGTAAATAAGCACGTTCGCATCGACGGCCATACCGAGTGACAGCAGCAAACCGGCGATACCAGGCATGGTCAACGCCGTCTGGAACGAACTCATGATGCCCAACGTGAAGAACAAGTTGAACAAGAGGGCCATGTTGGCCAGCATGCCCGGGATGAAGTTGTACAGCACAATCATGTACAACATCAGGATTATGAATGCTATGACGAACGAAATCAAGCCTTGCTGGATTGACTGCGCTCCGAGCGAGGGGCCTACGATGTCTTCCTGCACGATGCGTGCCGGAGCCGGCATGCGGCCTGACTTGAGCGTGTTGGCGAGGTCCTTGGTGTCCTCGATGGTGAAGTTTCCTGTTATCTTTGAGTCTCCTCCGGTGATTTCGCCGTTCACGCGGGGCGCGCTGTAGACAACGCCGTCAAGCACGATGGCTATGGCGCGACCTACGTTGGCCTTGGTGAGCGAAGCCCAGCGGCGTGCGCCGTCAGAGTTCATCGACATGCTTACGCTGGGTCGGCCGGTCATCTGGTCGAACTCGTCGCGTGCGTCGGTGATGACGTCGCCCTCAAGCGGGGCGCGTCCGTTGCTCTGCGTTACCTTCAGGGCGTGTAGCTCGTATACGTTCTTTGATGCTATTCCGTCGGCCGGCTTCGCGCTCCACATCAGCTTGACGTCTGAGGGCAGTATGCGCTTTGCCACGTCCGAGTAGATTGCGGCGTTCACTGCGGCGGTGTCGCGTGCGTTGGCGTAGCCCACTACGCTGAGCGAGCCTTGCGGCGCGGTCTGCAGTACGGCGAGCAGCGGGTGCTGTTTCTTGGCGGCTTCCATCTGCGCGTTGGTTGACGCCTGTGCCGCGTCGGCTTCAGCTCCGTCTTTCTTCAGTTGGAGCTTGGGCTTTGCGGTCTCGGCCTGTGCTGTCATGGCGGTGTCTTTCACGGCTGTGGTGTCAGCCTCTTGTCCGCCGTTGGCCAGCATTTGGTCGATTTGTATGAGGAACGGGGTTACTTCTTCGCTGTTGTAAGTCTCCCAGAATTCGAGGTTCGCGCTGCCTTGGAGGAGCTTGCGGATGCGCTCGGGCTCCTTGATGCCTGGCATCTCGACCATTATTCGGCCTTCCTGTCCTTCGAGTTTCTGGATGTTGGGCTGCACGACGCCGAACTTGTCGATACGGTTGCGGACAACGATGTATGAGTTGTCGATGGCGGTCTGCACTTCTGCGCGCAGTGCTTTTTCCACTTCTGCGTCGGTGCTTTGCGTGCTTACTTTGCCTTTAAGCTGCTGTGTGGCGAAGATTTCGGCCAGCCTGTGCCCGGGGGCGTTCTGGCGGTAGTGCTTGATGAAGAGCGTGATGAAGTCGGTCTGGCTCTTCTCTTCCTCTTTCTTCGCCTCTTCCATTGACTTGAGGTAGGCGGCGTCGGTCTTGTGGTCGGCCAGCATGTCAACCACGTCGGGGACTGAAATCTCCAGCACCACGTTCATTCCTCCCTTGAGGTCAAGGCCGAGTCCGATTTGCGTGTCAAGGCACTTCTTGTAAGAGTAAATGCCGAGGTACTTCACGGAGTCCTTGTAGTCCTGCTGAGCCACGGGGTCTTTTATCTTCGCCGCCTGGCCGTCATAATAGCTGGTGGCCACGGAGAACGAGAGGTAAAAAATGCTCGCAAGGGTCAGGAGAACGGACAATACGATTACGATTCCTTTGTTTTGCATTTTGTTAGTTGTTTATTTTGATGTTTTTTCATTTTTCCATTATAGCGTGCAAAAATAATGTAAAAATTCGATTAAGCGAAATAAAAACGTAAGAAACGAGCTTTTTTTTACTTTTCGGCGTCATGTGCCGCGTCATTTCGCGCCGTCGCCGACGCGCTCGAGCCAGCAGTATATGGGGTAGTGGTCGGAGTATTTGATGCTGCGGTCAACCTTGCAGCGGTAGGGCTTGAAGTGGCTTGAACACATGATGTTGTCTATGCGCACGAAGATGGCGTTGTGGTGGTAGGATATGCCGGGGCCGTTGCCGGTGGCTATGTAGCAGTCGGTCAGCACCTTGTCGAGCGTGTGGTGGGCGTAGGATATGGGGCTGTCGTTGAAGTCGCCGCACAGTATGACGGGGCCTTCGCACCGCTCAACGTAGCGCGCCACGGCTTCCACCTGCGGGGCGCGTGTCTTGGCGGCCTCGCCGAGCTTCGATAGCAGGCGGCGCGACTCGGCGCGCATTGTGTCCTTGGCGGCTTCGCCCTTGACCATCTGCTTGAATCCGGCGCGGTCGGCCTGCGAGAGGCCTGACGTCTCGAAGTGGTTGTTGACGACGGTCACCACCTCGCCGCCCACCTTCACCCTGAAGGCCGCGCTGAGGTTGCCCTTCGAGGGGTAGGGTATGCGTTCCTTTGAGAGTATGGGGTATTTGCTCAGCAGCACGAGGCAGTCGCCCCGGCCTGGGTGGATGACTGAGTCGCGGTAGGCGTACGTGCTGTCGAGCATGCGCTCTACGGGGCCGTGCAGCATGGCTTCCTGCAGGCACACTATGTCGGCCTGGCTGTCGATGATGTATTGCGCGGTAGGGTTGGGCTGCCCTTCGGGCGCGTCTTCCGCCTTGAACGAGTAGACGTTGAACGACAGCACCTTGAGCGCGCCCTGCGGGGCGTCGCGGGTGACGTTCAGGGGGCAGTACTTGCGTATCGGCGAATAGCCGAGCAGGAAGCCGGCCAGGGGTACCAGGGCGTAGCGTTTCTTGAAGATGAGGAAGAACACGAGGAAGCCGAAGTTGACCAGCAGGAAGGCCGGGAAGGCCAGTCCGGCGTTGGCCCACACCGGGTGGGCGGCGGGGTCAACGCGGTCAGAGAAGCCCACGAGCAGCATCAACGCCACTGTGGCGACGTTGGCTCCGGCCACTATCCGCAGCGTTATGTCCCTGAGTTGTTTTATCATTGTGGTTGGTCTTTAAAGATAAGGCAAGCCGGATAGGGCTAATGAGGCTAATAGGCCAGATAAGCCAAATAGGCCAGATAAGCCCAATAGGACTAATGAGCCAAATGAGCCTGACAGGCCTAATAAGCCTGATGAGGCTTGTCTGCTGACCGCTTGTCTGCTGACTGCTTGTCTGCTGTCTGCTGACCGCTGCCAGCTCTTGAAACCTACTTGCCGCCGTTGAACAGCTTGCGCTTCTCCTCCTCGGTCAGGCTGTCGTAGCCGCTGCGGCGCACCTTGTCGAGTATGCGGTCGATTTCGTCCTGCTCGGCCTTGCGGCGGGCGTTGTAGTCCCAGTCAGACTCGCGCCTCGGGTCTTGCCGGCGGGCGTCGTCGGCGCGGCGGTGGCTGCGCCGCTCCCAGTTGTCCTTCATGCGGTCGAAGAACTGCTGCCCGCGCGACCGTCCGTAGCCGCCGTAGCCCCCGCCGGGGTGGTTGCGCCAGTAGCGTATCATGATGTATCCGAAGAGCATGCCGCCGAGGTGGGCGAAGTGGGCCACCTGGCTGCCGCTGGTGCCGAGGGCCGAGAGCAGCTCTATTGCAATCCAGATGCACACCATCCACTTGGCCTTGATGGGCACGGGCAGGGGGAAGATGAACATGCGCTGCTCGGGGAAGAGCATGCCGAAGGCCAGCAGCACGCCGTAGATGGCGCCTGACGCGCCCACGGTGGTCCACAGGTTGAGCAGCGGGGCGTTGGCCTGAGCCACCTCCATGGCCATGCCGAGGTTGAAGCCGGGGATTTGCCCGCTGGCGAGCATGTAGAACTCGCCGAACTGCGCCACCATCTGTATGACGCCCGCGCCGACGCCGCACGCCATGTAGTAGAAGAGGAACTTCTTAGGCCCCCACACCTGCTCGACCACGCCGCCGAACATCCACAGCGTGAACATGTTGAACAGTATGTGCGTGAAGCCGCCGTGCATGAACATGTACGTGAAGAGCTGGTACAGGTGGAAGTCGGGCGCGAGGAAGAAGTGCAGCCCGAGCGTGTAGTTGAGGTCAACGCCCATCCGTTCGAACACTATCAGCGCGAGGAACATCAAGACGTTGATTATCAGCAAATTCTTTGTTATCGTAGGTATTCTGAACATAGTCGTAAAAGTTTTCGTTTAATGCGCCAAACGTCGGCAAAAGTACGAAAAATATCTGTCATGGCGCATAATTCGGCGTGTTAACCAACTTTTTTTCATGAAATTCCTCACTTTTTTCACGTTTTTGTTTGATGAATGAAATGAAAGGGTTATATTTGCGATGAAAATACGTCAAAACACATTTATTAGGTTAATATTTAAAACAAATTAGAACATGAACAAGACAGAACTTATTGAAAAAATAGCGGCAGGCTCAGAGCTGTCGAAGGCAGACGCCAAGAAGGCTCTTGACGCCACTGTGGCTGCCATCAAGGACGCCCTCGTGGCAGGTGACAAGATTTCGTTGGTAGGCTTCGGCACGTTCAGCGTGAACGAGCGTCCCGCCCGCGAAGGCATCAACCCCGCCACGAAAGAGAAAATCCAAATAGCAGCCAAGAAGGTGGCCAAGTTCAAGGCCGGCGCGGAACTCAACGACGCGCTCAACTGATACGGCCCGCTGTAAAGGCGCAAAAGGGGCGGCCTCCACGTCGGACGACGGTGTGGAGGCCGCCTTTTCCGTTTTCGGCGCGCCCGTGCGGCGGCTTCTTGCCGCGCCGCACGCCGCGTTTCGCCGTGCGGAATGCGGCCTTTCGCCCCGTAAAACGCCACGTGTGCGCAACGCATTGGCTGCCAATGCGTTGCGCACACGCTCATGGTGGCCGCCCCGGTGGCCGTCAGGGTCGCGCCGCGCGGGCCCGCCCGGCCGTGCGGCTACAGGCTCTCAAGCCACTTCTTGCCGCGCTTGGTGTTGAGCCAAAGCAGTATGCCGCCGCCGATGATGACGCCTATCGTGAATACAACTCCGAGCATGTTCATAATTGTGGTTTTGTCATTTTAATATTTTGTTGCCAATCAATGCGAATATTATTGTCATCAAGCTTCCGGTGAAAGCCGCGTACCAGTTCCTTGCGTCGCCGGCGTCTGAATACAGCGGGACGACCACGCCCACCACAAGCCCCACGAATGTGAGTTGTGAAAGGTTGAGGAAATATTTGGCCAAAGTCTCCTTTCTCACCTTTTCCTTTTCCTTGCTGTCTTTCTTCTTTTCTTGCTGTTCGCTCCAGTTTCCCATTTCCAATGAAATGTTACGGTACTGCAAAGATAGCGTTTTTCGGCGTAACACGCAACGAAACGCCGCTTTTTCACCTTTATATAACATGCATGCGCATGCGGCCGGCGGCACGCCGCGCCGCTGCCGGGCAAAAAACTCAGGCATGTTGGCAAAAGGCGAGGTTACACGGCACGGCGTTTCCAAGTCTGATATATGCGCCGTCTTGGTGTCAGGGCACGAAAAAAGGCGCGCCGGCATGAGCCGCACGCGCCTAAAGAAAGGAGGAAAGTGGTCTCACCGAGAATCGAACTCGGATCTAATCTTTAGGAGAGACTTGTTCTATCCATTGAACTATGAGACCTCGAACCGGCTGCAAAGGTAGTCAGTTTAAACGTTAAAACCAAATAATTTGTGAAAAAACATATAAAGCATTTAAACTTTTAGCGGTTGCCGCAATCAAAATGAGTGTTATGAAGAAACTTATTCTCTTTTGCCTGTTTGCGCTCGCCTCGACCCTCGGATACGCTCAGGGCAGCGTCAGGGGCAAGGTGGTTGACACCACCACGGGCGAATCAATGCCATACGTCAACGTGGCCGTGTATGACAAGGCCACGCAGAAGTTCATCAAGGGAGCCATCTCCGACGAGAAAGGCCTGTTCAACATCTCGGGCCTGGCTTACGGCCGGTATGACGTCAAGCTGTCATACATCGGCTTCACCACGCTTGAGACGGGCTTCGCCGTTGACGAGCAGCACCGCCACGCCAACCTGAAGAAGCTGCACATGTCGGAAGACAGCCAGACGCTGCAGGAGGTCACCGTCACCGCCCAGCGGCCCGCCATGAGGCTCGAGGTTGACCGCAAGTCGTTCGACGTCAGCCAGGACATCAGCAACGCCGGCCAGGCCGCCACCGACGTGCTTGAGAACATACCCTCGGTGGAGGTTGACACGGAGGGCAACATCTCGCTGCGCGGCAACACAAGCGTGGAGGTCTGGATCAACGGCAAGGCCAGCGGACTGACCAGCGACAACCGCGCCGAAATACTGCAGCAAATACCCTCGGAGAGCATCGACCGCATAGAGGTGATTGACAACCCTTCGGCCAAGTACAGCGCGGAGGGCAGCGCGGGCATCATCAACATCGTGCTGAAGAAGAACCGCGCCGCCGGCTACTACGGCTCGGCGCAGGTGGGCGGCTCGACGCGCGGCAGCGCGAACGCCAGCGGCAACGTGAACTTCAACGTCGGACGCTGGGAGGGATACCTCAACATAGGCTACCGCCACCGCGCCAACGACGGCGGCTCGTCAAGCTACCAGGAATACCTCAACACCAACCAGTACCAACGCTACACCACCGACAACAACCGCATGGGCAACAACCTCTTCACCCGCGCCGGGGTGAGCTACAACGCCACCGACCGCGACGTCTTCTCGCTCGGCGGCATGATGATGCTCGGCAGCCACAAGAACGGCGGCGTAACCCCGTATCACTACGGAACCATAGGCGCGGAGCATGACACGTACACCATGCTGCGCAACTCTTCGGGACACAACGACATGCGCATGTTCTACGGCGAGTTCAATTACCGCCACAGCTTCACCGACAAGCACTACCTCGACTTCACCCTCGACTACCACAACTGGCGCATGGACCAGGAGAACATCTACCAGGACAGCACCACGTATTACGGCGAACCGTATGCCGACGAGTACGACTACCAGTACCGCCCGATGTACATGCGCAACCACTCGTGGGAGGTGAAGCTCGACTACGAGAACCCCCTGACCGACAACATACTGCTGCAGGCGGGATACCAAGGCAACTTCGACCGCGACAACTCGCCCCAGGAGAGCTTCATCGGCTCGCTGTGGGACGGCTCCGACATGGCCGAGGACAAGGCCTACTACAACCGCTTCGTCTACAACCAGGACATGCACGCCCTCTACGCCACGGCCACAATGAAGTTCGGCAACTTCGGCGTGATGGCCGGCCTGCGCGGCGAGTACTGGCGCATCAACACCTCCAGCTACGACTATGACCAGGACCACGGCCTCGCCGAGCGCGACCCGGCCTTCAAGAAGGACTTCTTCCAGTTGTTCCCCAGCGTGTTCCTCTCTTACCAGATAGACGAGTCGCAGCAACTGCAGCTCAACTACACGCGCCGCCTGCGCCGCCCCCGCGGACATCAGCTAAACAGCTTCCGCGACACGCGCGACGCCTCGATGACATCGTTCGGTAACCCAGAGCTGACCCCCGAGTACAGCAACTCGTTCTCGCTGAACTACCTCAAGACATGGAACGCCCACTCGATGCTCGTCAGCGCGTACTACCGCCCCACGTCGGACGTCATCCAGCGCATCAACTACCAAAGCACGTCTGACAACCAGATGTACTCAACCTACATGAACGTGGCCAGCAGCACCAGCGCGGGTCTTGAGCTTGTGCTGAAGAACCAGGTGTGCAAGATACTCAACCTCACCACCACGGCCAACGCGTATTACTACAAGCTGAACGGCTTTACGTATGACATCGACGGGCAGACCATCACCGGCGAGGGCAACCACAACTTCACATGGAACGCCCGCATGCAGGCTTCGCTCATGCTGCCTTGGGACCTCTCCGTGCAGCTAACGGGGCGTTACCGCTCGCGCCAGGTCATCACCCAGGGCTACCGCAAGGCCAACTTCAGCATGAACCTCGGCGTGCGCAAGACGTTCCTCAACCGCAAGCTCACCGTAGCCCTCAACTGCCGCGACCTGCTCAACACTCGCAAGTTCGAGAACTTCACCTCGTCAGAGACTTTCACACGCCACCAGAAGAGCTGGCGCAGCGGACGCACATTGAACCTGACGCTCACCTACAGCTTCGGCAACATGAAGGCCAAAGCCCCCAAGAAACGCCCGGGCAGCAACGTGACCGGAGCGGAACAGCAGGGCGGCGGCGAGATGATGGACTGATTCTTTTCAGCAGACAAGCGGGCAGTAACAAGCCATCAGTAACAAGCAGACAAGGGACAAGCAGTCAGCAGACAAGCCTATGGGCCTTATTTGGCTCATTGGGCCTATTAGCCTCACAAGCAGTCAGCAGACAAGCCTATTAAGCTCATCAGGCTCATTGGGCCTATCAGCCCTAACAACAAGCTCTTACAGCGATACCCATCAAATAACAATTCGGGCAGGGATGAAAATCATCCTTGCCCGAATTTGTTGTAAGCCCAATGAGCCTGATGAGTCAAATAAGCCCGATAGGCTTGTCTGCTGATGGTTCGTCCCTTGTCTGCTATAATCAGAAGTTCACGCCGAAGTTGAGCGACAGGCTGCCGTTGTGTGAGGTGTCGAACGTGTCGTGGCAGATGTTAGACAGGCCGATGTCGTAAGTCAGGTCAACGTAGAACAGGTCGTAACCCACGCCGCAGCCCAGGCGCAGGCCGCCGTCGAACCGCTGGAAGCCCTCGTCAGAGAACGAGCTGAACGCCTCGCGGTCCTCAAAGTTCTTGATTTTTCCGCCCACGCCCAAGGCCAGGTAGCCGCCGAAGAACGGCTGTATGGAGAAGCGGCCGTCAGGCGAGTAGATGTACTTCGCCACGATTGGCAGTTGCAGGTAGTTCAGGTCGTAGGTCATCTTCTTGCCGCTGGGCAGCTTCTTGCGCCCGCCCTTCTCGTCGTAGAACAGTCCGGCTTCGATGTAGAGCGGGATGTTGGCTGACAGCGGGATGCCCACCAGCGCGCCCACGTTCAGTCCAGTCTGCCAGTCTCCGCCGTCAAGGCGGCTGTCGTCAGAGTTGACAAACGAGAACGACGGTCCTATCCTGAAACCGTAATACATGTTGCCCGTGCCGAGTCCGCTGTCGTGCCTGCCGTATTCCAGACGGTCTGTGCGGTTGTTGTAGTACCTGCTCTGGCGGTAGCATTGCGCCGAGGCGGGCATGATGATGGCGGCCGCCGCGATGGCGGTGATAAGTAGTCGTTTAATGTTCATATCCTTTGCTGTTAATGTTAATTTTGTGCAAAGGAAATAAAAAACATTGACACGGCAAAGGGAAATAACCTAAAACCCGAGGGGGAAAACCCTATTTTTAATGCATAATTCATAATGCACAATGCATAATTAGGCTACGCTGTAATTGCAAGCGGCGCGCCATGCGCTATTGCTGCTTCGCGATGACAACATCCTGCCAATTATAAATTAAGCATTATGAATTGTGCATTACACATTATGCATTGTGCATTATGAATTATGAATTATAAATTGTGAATTATGAATTAAATTGTCTACCTTTGCAAAAAATTTGAAAAAACGCTAAAAAACAAGTTTAATCCTATGGAAACATTACTGCCTTACGCACTGTTGTGCCTCACTTCGTTGTTCACACTTGCCAACCCGCTCGGCACGATGCCCGTGTTCCTCACCATGACGCAGGGCATGAGCGAGCAGCAACGCCGCTTCATCGTCAAGCGCGCCACCATCACGGCCTTCATCATCCTCATCGTCTTCGTCTTCGCCGGCCAGTTCATCTTCATGTTCTTCGGCATCTCCACCAACGGCTTCCGCATAGCCGGCGGCGTCATCATCTTCAAAATCGGCTACGACATGCTGCAGGCGCGCTACACGCACGTCAAGCTGAACGACAGCGAAATCAAGACTTACGCCGACGACATATCAATAACGCCGCTCGGCATACCCATGCTCTGCGGCCCGGGAGCCATCGCCAACGCCATCGTCCTCATGAGCGACGCGGGCGACAGTTGGGCCATGAAGGGCGTGCTGATAGGCTCCATCGCCTTCATCTACATCCTCACGTACTTCATCCTGCGCGCCTCCACGCGCCTCGTGGGCGCGCTCGGCGAGACGGGCAACAACGTCATGATGCGCCTCATGGGCCTTCTGCTTATGGTCATCGCCGTAGAGTGCTTCGTGGGCGGCCTGAAGCCCATCCTCTCAGACATCATCAAGGAGGGCGTGCTTATGGCCAAGTAGGCGCGGCAAAGGGTTATTTTGGCATGTAATCGGCGGGCTGTCACTCTGTGGCAGCCCGCCGATTTGTTTTTGCGCCCACGGCCACGGGTTGTGCGTCGTAGGCCAAGCCGGCGGCTGAAGGCCAGTGTTTGGCGTCAGTCAAGTATGAGCCTTGCTTTTTTGCAAATATCCCAAACCGTTTTATTCGCAAGCTAACCGCCAACCGCGACCGTAGGGGCAGACCCGTGTGTCTGCCCAAACACACGCGAAAGAGAGGCAAGATGAAGGGCAGACAAATGCGAAAGAGGCAGGATGGAGGGCAGACACACGGGTCTGCCCCTACGGTCGCGGTTGGCAATATTTGTAGATGAAGAAGTCTTATGCCGGACTTGCGTTATTCCAGGTTGCGGCCTTTCGCGCTGCAGTATGGCGTCTTTCATGCAGCGAAACGTGGCCTTCCGCCGCGTGAAAGGCCGCGTCGTGAAAAGCCCTTGGCCGCAGGGCGCGCGGCAGGGGGCGAAAAAAAGCTCCCCGCGGCGTCGTGTGCCGCGGGGAGCCCGTTTGTTTCAGAGCGTACGGCTTGCGTCCGTGCGCCTGTTTTGTTTTCTTACTTCACTACAACCTTCGTGCCGTTTACGATGTAGACACCCTTGGCCAGCTTGCCGAGCATGTCGGCCGCCTTGCCCTGGCCTACGTATACGCCGTCGATGGTGTAAACCTTCACTGTGCCGTCTGCGCTAACCTTGATGCCGTTGATGCCGACAGATGAGCCTACGGTGAACTTGAGTGTCAGTTCGGGGTTGTAGTTGATGCCGTCGAGGTCATAGATGGCCTTTTCAGGTATCGTCAGCGTGTATTCGCCCGGCTCTTCGATGACGTTGTCGAGGTTGAGCAGGATTTCCGTGTCGTCAGCGCCAACCTCGGGAGTTGCGGTGGTCACTGTGTTGCCGTCGGCGTCTTTCAGCTCGAGGGTAGTCTCGTAGTCGGTGTAGTATGCGTTCTGGCCGAACTTCAGCGTGATTTCTTCAAGAGCTTCTACGCTTTCGCCTTCAGCAGGAGTTACAGTCTCGGGAACGAGGATGTCTTTGCGCATCTGGTAAACCAAGTTGATGCCGTACAGGCCTTCGATGATTTCCTCGTCGGTGAGGCCGTAGCTGATAGGCTGGCCGTTAGCCGCGTTGGCGTTGATGGTCACTGTCACGCTGCGCTGTGATGTTGCCGCGCCGGGAAGTTCGAATGTCAGCGTCTTGCCGTCCATCTTGTACTCTGTTATCGGGGTACGTGTAGGTATCACGCCGCTCTGGTAGATGATGTCGTTCACCGTTACGCCCTCTTCGCTGAAGTTTACGGTGATTTCAGCGGGCACTTCGTCGTTGTATTCGCCGCTTGCGCTGTAAGGCTCGGGGTCAACGCTTTCTACTGTAACGAGGTGGTCAACCACGTTGAATGTCCAGTTGAACTCGGGGTTGCATGCGCCGCGCTCGCTGCCCGGTGCTGAGCCCATCCATGGGTAGGTGTAGTCGAAACTGCCGTCGCCTATTGAGCCGGCCTCAATCTTCAGGGTGTACTTGCCCGGCTCGGTGATGATTACCGGGGTGCCGTTGCCGTCAAGGTCGGTGAGTTCTGCGTAGAAGTACCTTGTGGTTCCGTCCATGTAGACGCCCTGTCCCGTGTACTCGGCCGCGCCCTTCTCGTCGTCCTGCCACAGTGTAGCGTAAGCCACCTTCTCGCCGGCCTCGTTGTAGAGGGCTGCCGTCGCCGCACCGTCGGTCTTGATGTAGTACCCGTCAGTGTCTGTGGCTCCGTTCATCGTGAAGTAAACCCTCTCGAGCTTGGTTACGTACGCGCCGTCAACCGGGTTGATGTCCTCCACGCCGAGTTCCGTTTTGAGCCAGCGGCCGGTAGCGCATGGCATGTCGAACGAGTACTGGCCTGAGAACCATGTAACGCCGTCAACCTGCGGGTTCTCGTCGTTGAGTTCCTCGCCAGTCTCCGCGTCGGTGGCTTTCACAACGATGGAGTAGATGTAGTCGTTCTCGGTCACTTCGCCTACAGAGGCTGTCACGATGGTGTGTCCTTCAGCCGTGTACTCTGTCTCGTAGTCAAGAGGTATGCTGCCGAACTGGCCCTGTGCTATGTTGACCCATTCGATGTTGACCTTGCCGTCAAATTCCATGACGAACTTGTTGTTCTCTGCGGTCAGCATCTTCGACTCGTCGTCCTCGTTGGGATTCGGGGTCACGCTGATGAGCCTGATGTCAGAGTAGGTGATGGGCTTCGTCGCGCCCTGGAACGTAACTTCCGCCGATGCCAGCGATGTGCCGTCGTACCATGCGTTGCGGTCATAGTAACGGGTGAGGGTGAGAGTGTAAGTGTCGTCGTTGTAGAATATCCAGTCGGTAAGGTCGGTGCCCACTTTCCACTGGGTGTATTCCTTCAGCTCGTAAGTGTTGCTCGGGTCTGAGCGGTCGGTGAAGATTACGGGGTTGCCTTCTTCGTCAAGCACAGGTGTGCCTTCGCCCACCGGGGTTGCCTCTACAGTAGAGATGTAGCCGTACTTTTCGCCGTCGATGCGCGCGTCGAGGTAAGATACTGGCTTGTCAAGTGTCACGATGATGCTCTCGCCTTGCTTCAGGACTGCCAGCGGCTCCTCGAGCGACGGCTTGGTTGACACTACGTTGAATGCGTAGGGGTTGTCCTCCTGGCCGCCTTCCTCAACTGCGAAGAGGTAAGTGTTGTCGCTTGCGTCACCTACCATCGAGTGGTCGAACGTGATGAGGTAGGTTACTCCTGCCTTCAGCGTGATGTCGAAGGTGTAAGACGGGTCTGCGTAGCCGCCCCACTGGCCTGTAACGGGGCTGCCGCCATCTTTCTCCTGTACGGTCACTGTTGAAGCGTTGACAAAGCCGCCCACCCTTGTGATTTTGAGCGAACCGTCTATTTCAGGGGTCAACTCGGCGTAAGCCTTGCTCCAAGGAGCCACGTTTATCTGGGCCTCCTCGTTGGCTTTCACCTTGTACGGGTTCTCCAGAGAGCCGTCACCCGGGTCTCCTCCTTCACCTGTGAATACTACGGTGTAAGACTCGCTCAATCCGTCGTACTGGGCTACGCTCCTGATGATGTAAGCCTTGCCTTCCTCAAGGGCGAAATTGTTGAATTTCACTGAATTGTCAGCGTAGTCGATTGTTCCGCTTGATTCAGCGTTCCCGCCTTTTTCCTTGATGGTGAACGATGCAGGGTTCCATCCGTCGCGCTTCAATGCAAGCGTACCGTTTGACGGTGCTGTGAACTCGAAATAGGTGTCCACATTTGTCTGGACGGTGAACTGGTCACCATTGTTAATGACGATGGGGTCGTCCTCCGATGTACCAGTACCTTGAGCCCATGCGCCAGTGACGCAGCAGAACAGCGTCACCAAACATAATGTTAACAACTTCTTCATAAGCTATTGGTTTTAGTTAATAATAAAAAGTGTATTTAAGATAATAATTTCTAATTACATGCTTCACATTTGCAAAAATGTAAAAAATCATCGAGAAACCTACATAAAACAATAAAAAAGATGTTAAAACACGGCAAAATACTTGTTTTTTGAATTTTTATGAAATGTTTATGCATGATTTTTTACGTTTCGTGATTGTTTCGTTTGTTTTTGTAAGTGCCGTGTCGTGTTTGGTGTCGGTTCGTGATATGCGGGCGTCCGCAGTAGTGGCTGACCCGTGTGTCCGCCCTTCATGTTGCCCCATTCGCGTTTGTTTGGGCAGACACATGGGTCTGCCCCTACGGTTGCGGTTGGCCGCTTGTCGGCGTGGTGGTGGCGTTCTTTGTATTTGATGGAAAGGCCACGGCGGTCGGCCGCCGGTCGGCGGTTTTACAGGTTGCGGCCTTTCGCGCTGCAGGATGTCGTCTTTCGTGCCGCGAAAAGCCGCATAATGCGCCGCGATACGTGGCCTTCCGCGGCGTGGAAAGCCGCGGCGGGCGGTGGCCTTGGCCGCGGGGCGCGCCGCCGGGGGCGAAAAAAAGTGGTTCATCCGCAAACCTTTTGTATGGTACATAAAAGTCTATCCTGTCCCCGAAGGGGGCAAACTCAGCTTAACCGCCGGTGGAGTGAGCGCAGCGAACGTAACCTGCGGTAAGTCGAAACTACTCCAACCGTCCCCGAAGGGGGCGAATGGCGTGTTGGGTTATGCGGTGGCGGGTTCTTACGGTTATGCGGTATGTCCGTATACCCCAATAACCGTATAACCTTAAACCTTACAACCGTAAATGCCGTTCGCCCTCTTCGAGGACGATATTATTTGCGCATACATGCCGCAAGTTCCGCTTCGCTCCACATGCGGCTAAGCAACGTTGGACGTCTTCGACGCCCTGCTACGCATTGTTCCCATCCAAAGGGTTTGCGGATGAACCAAAAAAGCTCCCCGCGGCGTTGTGCGCCGCGGGGAGCCCGTTGGTTTGTCGTGGCATGCGGACGGCTTGCGTCCGTGCCGTGTCGTCATGTTTTTACTTTACTACAACCTTCGTTCCGTTTACGATGTAGACGCCCTTGGCCAGCTTGCCGAGCATCTCAGAAGCCTTGCCCTGGCCTACGTATATGCCGTCGATGGTGTAAACCTTGACTGTGCCGTCAGCGTTCACCTTGATGCCGCTGATGCCGACAGATGTGCCTACGTTGAACTTGAGCGTCAGTTCGGGGTTGTAGTTCACGCCGTCGATGTCGTAGATGGCCTTTTCAGGTATCGTCAGCGTGTACTCGCCCGGCTCTTCGATGACGTTGTCGAGGATGAGCAGGATTTCTGTCTCTGAGCTGACATCGTGAGTTACCGTTGTTACGGTTTCGCCCTCGGCGTTCTTCAGTTCGAGAACGGTCTCGGTGTTAGTGTAAGCCACGGGCTGGTCGAATGCCAGGGTGATTTCGTCGAGAACTTCCACTTTATCCGTTTCGGCCGGAGTTACAGTCTCGGGCACGATGATGTCCATAGGCATCTGGTAAACCAGCATGATGCCGCTGAGGCCGTCGGCGATATCTTGGTCAGTGTATCCGTAGTTGATGGGCTGGCCGTTGGCTGCGGCTGCTATGATTGTGATGGTGGCGTTGCGCTCTGCCAAAGCCGCTGCGGGCAGTGAGAATGTCAGCGTCTTGCCTTCAATGTTGCTCTCGCTGATGATGTCGAGTGTAGGTATCGGGCTGCCGTACTGGCAGATGATGTTGCTTACGCGCACGCCTTCTTCGCTGAAGGTTACGGTCACTTCGGCGGGCAGTTCCTCGTTGAATTCGCCCGTTACGCCGTAAGGTTCGGGGGTGACGCTCTCAACCGTGGCGATGTGGTCAACCACGTTGAACGTCCATGTGTACTCGGGGTTGCATGTGCCCTCGCCGTAGAGGCTCGGCATGAACGGCTGGTTCTCGTCGAAGTTGCCGTCGCCGATTGACTGCTTGGCTATCTTCATGGTGTACTTCCCGAGGGTTGTTATTTCGACTGGCTTGGCTGTCGACAGGTCGTCGTAGTTAACCGTGCCAAGCTCGCACACAGTGGCGATGAAGTGCCTTGTCGTGCCGGGCAGGTACACTGAGCTGCCGGCCGTGCCCTGGTGCTTGTCGGGGTCGTACTCGGCTTCGCCCTTCTCGTCGTCCTGTGTCAGCATCACGTCGTAGATTTTCTCGCCGTTCTCATTGTAGATGCCGGCGTCGGCCTTTGACGTCCTCCTGTAGTAGCCGTCGGAGTCTTGGCCGCCGTCCATAACGAAGGTCACCTTGTCGAGGGCTGTTACGTAGCCGTTGTCAAGCGGGTTGAGCTGTGTGGCCACGAGGTCGTAGTTTACTACACGTCCGTCAGCCACTGACATTGACACTGAATAGACGCCGTTGGCGAACGTTACGTTGGGCACTGAGGGCATCTCGTCGTTGAGGGCGAGGCCCGTCTCGGCGTCTTCAACGGTGATGTTGACTGCTATGTTGTAGTCTTCGGAGGTGATGCCGCCGCTGACGTCGATGGTCAGGGTCGTCTGGTCGGTGGCTTCGTCGTATTTGAAGGTCCAGCCGTCCAATGGGATTGTGCCCCACTGGCCTTGAGCTATGCAGCAGTCGGTCACCTTTACGTTGCCGCTGAACATTACGGTCATGATCGGGTTCTTGGTGCTGAGCATCTCTTCTGTCTCGGGGTCTTCAGCCATAGGTGACGGTGTCACGCTTATCATCTTGGCGTCAGAGTATTGCGTGGCTTTCGTCGCGCCCTCGTATGTTATGCTGCAGGTTTCTGTCGGCGTGCCGCCCTGTGAGCTTTGGCCTTCCTCGTAGATTTCAAGAGTGAGGGTGTATGTGGTGCCTTCGTAGAGCGTCCACTCGCTTACGTAGCCGTGCCAAACCTCTGACATGTCAACCGGGCCTACCGTCCAGGTACTTGTTCCGGCGTCAAGGTCTTCGCTGACGAACTTCACCTCAACGTTCTGCGAGTTGTCGGTGAAGTCGCCCTCCATGCGGCCGATTTGCTCTTTGGTCCTGTTCACGGTCACGGTGATTGGCTTGGTGCAAACCACTTTGTCGAGCTTGCTGCCGGCTTCGGGAGAAGCGGAGATGATGCGGAAAGCGTTGGGGTCAACCGTGTACTCCTCGTAGTCGAAGCGGAATGTGTTAGTGCAAGCGTCCATCACGCTTGAGCAGTTGAATGTCACAACGTAAGTAGTGCCACCCTCCAGGACAGGGGTGAACTTGTAAGAGGTTGTGACGAAGTCCCATACGCCCTGGATGACCTCGCCGCCACCTTTGGCCTGGAGGCTTACTCCTGACATGGTGACGAAACCGCCTGTACGCGTAAGCGTCAGCGTTCCGTCAACTTCTGGGGTGAACTCGGCGTAGCCCATGCCCATCATAGGGATGTCGAGCTGCAATTCTTCGCCTACGTTGGCAATCCACGGGTCTTCTTGTGTGCCCGTGCCTTGCGCCCACGCGCCTGTGACGCAGCAGAACAGCGTCATCACGCAAAGTGTGAAAAACTTTTTCATAGCAATTTTTTAGTTAATAATAAAGATGTTTATTTTAGGTATTCAGGTTAGTGAAAACCTTCGGGTTGCAAAATTGTAAAAAATCAGTGAATAACATGCATACGGGTAAGAAAAAAGATGTTAAATGATGAATAAATGTTTGCGTCCTGTATTTTTACGGAAAGTTTATGCAAAAACGGCCGCCGCCGCAATAGCCGCAAGCCGGGCGGTTTGCAGGACGTGGCTTTTTACACGGCGAAAGGCCGCATATCACGCCATGATATGCGGCCTTTCGCAAGCCTGTTTGCCGTGTATAAAAAAGTAGTTAAAGTAGTTAAAGTAGTTAGAGTAGTTAAGGTAGTTAAAAGTAGTTAGTTTAGTTAAAGGCAAATGTGCTGTCGCGAGCATCCCAAATCCGGCGTAACAAAAACATCCTTCGTAGGGGCAGACCCGTGTGTCTGCCCTTCACCTTGCCTTTTTCACGTTAGTCAGGGCAGACACACGGGTCTGCCCCTACACGGGGTGTTTGCAATTCGCTTGCATGATATTGGCGGCGCATTTGTGCGATGGATGGCATGTCATGGCTTGTCGGCAGTTCGGTTGGATGGCGGGTAAGCCATGTTCTTGCGTCGGGCTTGCATATAATATAATGTATGGGGTGTGGCGGTTACGCTGAAGCGGGTCGCGCCGCCGCGTCACTTGGCCTCGGCTATGCGGCTTGCGGCGAAGTGCCACACGACGATGCCCGCCGTGACCGACACGTTGAGCGAATGCTTCGTGCCGTATTGCGGTATTTCGAGGCAGCCGTCACAGGCGTCAACCACGGCCTGGCTGACGCCTTTCACCTCGTTGCCCAGCACCACGGCGTAGCTGCGGGCGGGGTCGGGGCGGAACGTGTCGAGCATCGTGCTGCCCTCGCATTGCTCCACGGCCATCACCGTTACGCCACGGCTTTGCAGCTCGCGGACGGCGTCGAGGGCCGAGCCGGCGTGACGCCAGGCCACGCTGTCTTCCGCCCCGAGGGCGGTCTTGTGGATTTCGGGGTGGGGAGGCGTGGCCGTGATGCCGCACAATATGACCGCCTCCACGCGGAAGGCGTCGCACGAGCGCAGCACGGAGCCTACGTTGTACATGCTGCGCACGTCGTCAAGCACGACTGTCAGCGGCAGCTTCTCGGCGTCCTTGAACTCGTCAACGGTGAGACGGTTCATCTCGGTAACTTTCAGTTTGCGCATGTTGTTTGTGTTGTTTTTTAGCAGACAAGCAGACAAGTTACGAGCAGACTGTCGCTGGTTTGCTTGTCTGCTGGCTGCTTGGATGATAAGCCCAATAGGCCTGATAAGGCAAATAAGCCCAATAAGGCTTGTCTGCTGGTCAGCTTGTTCCTTGTCTGCTGGTTTGTTGGATGATAAGCCCAATAGGCCTGATAAGGCAAATAAGCCCAATAAGGCTTGTCTGCTGGTCAGCTTGTTCCTTGTCTGCTGGCTGCTTGGATGATAAGCCCAATAGGCCTGATAAGGCAAATAAGCCCAATAAGGCTTGTCTGCTGGTCAGCTTGTTCCTTGTCTGCTGGTTTGTTGGATGATAAGCCCAATAGGCCTGATAAGCCAAATAAGCCCAATAAGGCTTGTCTGCTGGTCTGCTGACTGCTTGTCTGCTATTTAAGATTGTACGCCAGCGCGTACACCCTTATTTGCTTGACCATCGCCAAGAGGCCGTTTGAGCGGGTGGGCGAGAGGTGGTCTTTCAGGCCGATGCGGTCGATGAAATACAGGTCGGCGTCGAGTATTTCCTGCGGAGTGTGGCCGCTGAGAACGCGGATTAGCAGGGCGATGATGCCCTTCACGATGAGCGCGTCGCTCTCCGCCGTGAAGTAGATGCGCCCGTCGCGGTAGTCGGCTTGCAGCCACACGCGGCTCTGGCAGCCGTCGATGAGGTTGTCTTCTGTCTTGTACTTCTGGTCAAGGGGCTGCTGCTCGTTGCCCAGGTCGATGAGCAACTGGTACTTGTCCATCCAGTCGGTGAAGTCGGAAAACTCCTCAATCACCTCGTCTTGTGCTTCGTTTATTGTCATTGTTTATTGTTTTTTTGGTAGGTATTATAATAAGCCCGATGAGCCTGATGAGCCAAATAGGCCCAATAAGGCTTGCCTGTTTGGCCGATAAGCCCAATAGGCCTGATGGGACGAATAGGCCGGATGAGGCTTGTTTGCTGGTCACTTGTCCCTTGTCTGCTTGTCCCTTGTCTGCTTGTCTGCTGACGGCTGGTCTGCTGACTACTCGTCTGCTTTGATGATTTTGAACAGCTTGTCGCTCGGCCTCACCTTGTCGGGCACCTTGAAGGCCACCCGTGTGCCCTTCTGAGCCGTCTGCACGGCGTGCGTGTCGTCGTGGATTTCCTCCACGGTGACGTACATCACGCCCGTGGTAGGCCCTGTTATGAGCATCTTGTCGCCCACGGAGAACTCCGCGGCCTCGCATGTGAACTCGGCGACGCCGAGCTTCGAGAAGTATTTGACGCCCTTGCCCACGTACACCTTGCGCTCAGTGGCGGCCGAGCCGTAGTGGTCGTTCCATTCGCCGAGCCGCTGGCCTTGGTAGTATCCGTCCCAGAAGCCGCGGTTGAAGACGGTGGCCAGACGCTCGTCCCACCGGTCTTTCTTCTCTTCGGTGAACGTGCCGTCAAGCACGGAAGCTATGGCTTCCTTGTAGCATTGCACAACGGTGTAGACGTATTCGGGGCCGCGCGCGCGGCCTTCTATTTTGAAGACGCGCACTCCCGAGCGCATCATGCGGTCGATGAAGCGGATGGTCTTCAAGTCCTTTGGGCTCATTATGTACTTGTTGTCAACCTCGAGCTGCGTGCCTGTCTCGGCGTCGGTCACGATGTATGACCGCCGGCACAGTTGCATGCACTCGCCGCGGTTGGCCGAACGGCCGGCGTTGTCGAGGCTGAGGTAGCACTTGCCGCTTACGGCCATGCACAGCGCGCCGTGGCAGAACATCTCGAGCCTGATTCTCTCGCCCGACGGGCCGCACACGCCCTGTTCCTCGATTTGGCTGTGGATGCAGGCCACCTGGTCAAGGTTCAGCTCGCGGGCAAGCACCGCCACGTCGGCGAACTGGGCGTAGAACTTCAACGCCTCGATGTTCGATATGTTGAGTTGTGTTGACAGATGCACCTCCATGCCCACGCTGCGGCAGTAGGTGATGACGGCCATGTCAGAGGCTATTACGGCCGAGATGCCGGCCTCGAGGGCGGCGTCGATGATGGAGCGCATGTCCTGGATGTCGCCGTCGTATATTATGGTGTTGACCGTCAGGTAGGTCTTTATGCCGTGCCGGGCGCATGTCGCGGCAATGTCGCGCAGGTCGTCAACGGTGAACGTGTTGGCCGAGTGCGCCCTCATGTTGAGCCTCCCGATGCCGAAGTACACCGAACCCGCGCCCGCCTGTATGGCGGCTTGCAGGCTTTCGCGGCTGCCCACGGGGGCCATTATTTCAAAGTCGTCTGCTGTCAGTTTCATCATTCTTCCTGTTTCGGGCGCAAAGGTATGACTTTTTAAGAAGTTAAAGAAGCTAAAGGAGTTAAAGAAGTTAAAGGAGGGAGGGGGAGGAGGTGGGAAGGTGGGAAAGTGAGAAAGTGAGGCAAGGCAAGCAGGTTACCATAGGGTAAATCATGGCAGCTTGGCAGACGTATTTGCTTTCTCGGCTTCTCACCTTCCAGCCTTCTCACTTTCTCATCTTCTCACTTCCTCACCTTCTCACCTTTTCACTTCCTCACCTTTCCCCGAAATCCACGGGCAGTGACATGAGTTGCCGCATGATGGTGTGCGCCAGGCGTAGCTGCCCCTTGTCGTTGGGGTGGAGCAGGTCGGCGGCCGGGTCGTGGAAGTATTGCTGCTGTTCTTTCACCATGGGGTTCAGCCCGCTCACGGCGTTGAGGTCGATTACGGGTACGCCCCACACGCCTCCGGCCTCCTTTATGGCTTCCACGTATGCGCTGAAGTACTCGCCGCAGATGTTCTGCCAGCTTTCGTCGGGCTGTATGTTGGTGGGCGAGAACTCGGCGCGGGCGCGGTGGATGGGCGTCAGCAGTACGGTCTGCTTGTCGGGGTACAGCTCTTTCAGCCGCTTCACGGCTATGTTGATGCGGCCGCGCAGGGTGTTTTTGTCGTAGTCGGGCGTGCGCCGCTTGCGCGTGTACAGCCGCTTTTCGCCATGCACGGCTGCCGTCACGGTGTCTTCGGTCTCGGTGTACCACTGCCCGAGGGGCACGCCGGCGTTGAAGTCGTTGGTGCCTATGAACACGATTATGGCGTCAACGCTGTCGCCATGCTCGGCTTTGAGCAGGTTGGCCTGCCGCGGGATGTCGTCCCACTGCCGCCCGCTCTTGCCGTAGGCGTAAGCCTCGAGGCCGAGCATGTCGGCCAGCCGCTGCCAGTATTTGCTGTTGCTGGCCTTGTTGCGCGGGTCGGTCATCGAGTCGCCGAGGAACGCCACGCGCCGCCCCGCCCACGGGTGGCACGGCGGCCGGCAGTCGGCCGCCGTGCATGCCTGGCTCGGCGCGCATCCGCCGCCCTGCTGCGCATGCGCGGGGGCGATGGCCGCCAGTGCGACGGCCATTGATATGAGAGTCTTTTTCATCGTTGTTTGTTTTAGCGGTGTAAAGGTAGGGCTTTTTGAGGAGAAGGGGAAGCCGGAAAAGTTAAAGAAGGTAAAGGGGATAGGGCTAATAGGCCAGATGGGGCTGATGAGCCTAATAGGGCTAAATAAGGCTGATGAGCCAAATGAGCCTAATAGGGCTAATAGGGCAGATGGGGCTAATGAGCCTAATAGGCCAAATAAGCCGGATAAGGCTGGTTCGCTGGCCTGCTTGTCGCTGGTCTGCTGACTGCTCGTCACTTGTCTGCTGGCAGCTCGTTCCTTGTCTGCTGATTGCTGGTCTGCTGACTGCTCGTCCCTCGTTTGCTGGTCTGCTGACAGCTTGTCTGCTAATAAGCTGATAATCAGGGCGTAACCTTTTGCGTTGCGAAAGGCGGCCTTTTGCGTTGCCGTTTGCCGCCTTTCGGGCTGCGTTTCGCCGTGTTTCGCGAGGGCGGCGGATGGTGCTGTTTGTCCGCATCATAAAAAACTATGTTCTTTTTGTTTCGGTTAATCGAAAAATTGCACTATATTTGCAATATGAAAAAAGAATTGGGAAAGTGGTTGATGGATATTGCAAAATACATCGTGACGGCACTTCTGCTTTCGTCTGTATTCGGTGACATGCAAAATCCGTGGATTAAGCGTGCGTGATATTGTCAGCCGCCATAACGTTGACCGTAGGGCTTATCCTGATTAAAGACAAAACCGAGGAGGAAGGATGATTATGGGAGCTATCGTTGTATCCGTTTTCGTCAGTGCCGTGGCGATAATAGGATTGATTTATTTCAACAGGCAAGACAAGAAGAACAAGTCTAACGCGGCGTAAACAAGACATCCGGCGCGCCGTAGGGCGAGCAATCGACGTGTCATCATCGTAGAACCATTTAATCGACATACATCATGCTTGACATCAATGACAAAGCCCCCGGCCTGCTGGGGCGTGATGAGAGCGGGCGCGAGGTGAGCCTCGCCGACTTCAAGGGCAAGAAGCTCGTGCTGTATTTCTACCCGAAGGACATGACGTCGGGCTGCACCGCCGAGGCCTGCAACCTGCGCGACAACTACGACGAGCTGCGCGCCCGCGGCTACGAGGTGCTGGGCGTCAGCGTTGACGACGAGAAGAAGCACCGGCGGTTCATAGAGAAGAACGGCCTGCCCTTCCACCTGATAGCCGACACGGAGAAGAGGCTCGTGGAGCAGTTCGGCGTGTGGGGCGAGAAGAAGATGTGCGGGCGCACCTACATGGGCACGCTGCGCACCACCTTCATCATCGGCGAAGACGGCGCAATAGAGCGCGTCATAACGCCCAAGGAAATCAAGGTGAAAGACCACGCGGCGCAAATACTGAAACAAGCAAACGAATAACATAACACAAATCGAACCTATGATTAACCGACAATTACTACATCCGGAAAGCATCGTGGTGGTGGGCGGCTCAAACAACGTCCACAAGCCCGGCGGCGCGCTGGTGCGCAACCTTATCAGCGGAGGCTACAAGGGCACTCTGCGCATTGTCAACCCGAAGGAAGACGAGGTGCAGGGCGTCAAGGTGTTCCATGACATCAGCGAGCTGCCGCCCACCGACCTCGCCGTACTCGTAATACCCGCCCCGGCGTGCCCCGCCGCCGTTGACCTGCTGGCAAGCCAGAAGGAGGTGAGGGCTTTCATAATAATCTCCGCCGGATTCGGCGAGGAGACCAAGGCCGGGGCTGAGCTTGAGCGGCACATCCTCGACACCTGCGAGAAGTACGGGGCGGCCCTCATCGGCCCCAACTGCATCGGCCTGATGAACGCCTGGCACCACAGCGTGTTCACGAAACCCATACCCACGCTCCACGAAAAGGGCGTCGACTTCATCAGCGGCTCGGGAGCCACGGCCGTGTTCATACTCGAGTCGGCCGTGATGAAGGGCCTGCCGTTCAACTCAGTGTGGAGCGTCGGCAACGGGAAGCAAATCGGCATAGAGGACGTCCTGCAATACATGGACGAGAACTTCGACCCCGAGCGCGACTCGCACATCAAGCTTCTCTACATCGAGAACATCAACAACCCCGACAAGCTGCTCTTCCACGCCTCGTCGCTCATCCGCAAGGGGTGCCGCATAGCCGCCATCAAGGCCGGCAGCAGCGAGAGCGGCAGCCGCGCGGCGTCGTCGCACACGGGAGCCATCGCCAGCAGCGACTCGGCCGTGGAGGCCCTCTTCCGCAAGGCGGGCATAGTGCGCTGCTTCTCGCGCGAGGAGCTTACCACCGTAGGCTGCATCTTCACGCTGCCCCCGCTGACGGGGCGCAACTTCGCCATAGTGACCCACGCCGGCGGCCCCGGCGTCATGCTGACCGACGCCTTGTCGAAAGGCGGGCTCAACGTGCCCAAGCTTGAAGGCCCCGAGGCCGACGAGCTGAAGTCGAAGCTCTTCCCCGGCTCGTCGGTGTCAAACCCCATCGACATCCTCGCCACCGGCACGCCCGAGCATCTCGCCCTGGCCATCGACTACTGCGAGAACCGCTTCGAGGGCATCGACGCCATCTTCGTCATCTTCGGCACGCCCGGCCTCGTGCAGCTTTACGAGGCCTACGACGTGCTGCACAAGAAAATCCTGGAGTGCAAGAAGCCCATCTTCCCCATACTGCCGTGCCTCAACACGGCCGGCCCAGAGGTGGCCGAGTTCCTGAAGAAGGGGCATGTCAACTTCAGCGACGAGGTCACGCTCGCCACAGCCCTCACCCAAGTGATGAAGACCCCGCAGCCCGCCTCGCCCGAAATAGAGCTGTTCGGCGTCGATGTGCCGCGCATACGGGAGGTCATCGAGCGCATCGACGGCAACGGATACATATCCCCCGGGCACGTGCATGAGCTGCTCGAGTGCGCCGGCATACCGATGGTGCCCGAGAAAGTGAGCGACGACAAGGCCGAGCTTACGGCCTTCGCCGAGAAGGTGGGCTACCCCGTCGTGGCCAAGGTGGTAGGCCCGGTGCATAAGAGCGACGTGGGCGGAGTGGCCCTCAACATACGCACCGCCGAGCATCTCGCCCTCGAATTCGACCGCATGATGCGGATAGAGGGGGCTACGGGCGTAATGGTGCAGAAGATGCTGAAGGGCCGCGAGCTGTTCATCGGCGCGAAATACGAGCCCCGCTTCGGCCACATCGTGCTGTGCGGACTGGGCGGAATATTCGTAGAAGTGCTGAAGGACGTGTCGAGCGGACTTGCCCCGCTATCGTATGACGAGGCTTACTCCATGATACGTTCGCTCCGTGCGTACAAAATCATCAAGGGCACGCGCGGCCAGAAGGGCGTCAACGAGAAGAAGTACGCCGAAATCATAGTGCGCCTCTCAACGCTGCTGCGCTTCGCAACGGAAATCAAGGAGATGGACATCAACCCGCTCTTGGCCGACGAAGACGACGTTGTGGCCGTTGACGCACGCATAAGGATTGAGAAGAACGGAAACCAATAGTTGGGAATTTGGGGAACTAAGAGTTAAGAGTTAAGAATTAAGAAAACATGCGGCTGCCAGGTCACGACCTGTAAAAGCATTCTTTCTTAATTCTTAATTCTCAACTCTTAATTGCATAAAGCTGGCTTGAATGAGCGCAGCCGCATGTTTTCTTAATTCTTAGTTCTCAACTCTTAATTATATAAAACCCGGAAGACATGAAGATACTTGTCATTGAAGACAACGCCGACTTGCGCGAAGTCATCGTCAAGTCGCTGGCGAAGGAGCGGCACGTGGTGGAGACCGCCGCCGACTATGCCGCCGCGCGAGCCAAGGTCTTCATATATGAATACGACTGCGTGCTGCTTGACATCATGCTGCCCGACGGCAACGGGCTCGACCTACTGCGTGAGCTGGCGGCGCGTGGGAAGCGCGGCAACGTCATCATAATATCGGCCAAGGACTCCATCGAGGACAAGGTCAACGGCCTGGAGCTTGGCGCGGACGACTATCTGGCCAAGCCCTTCCACCTCGCCGAGCTGCACGCAAGGATACGCAGCGTGGCCCGCCGCAACGCGCCCGGAGGCGGACTGAACCTGAAGTGCGGCAACGTCACCATACATCCCGACACGTTCAAGGTGGAGGTTGACGGCCGCGACATCGACCTCGGGCGCAAGGAGTACGACATACTCTACTACTTCGCCAACCGCCCCGGCCGCCTCGTGGAGAAGCAGACGCTGGCTGAGGCCGTGTGGGGCGACGACATCGACCAGGCCGACAACTTCGACTTCATCTACGCCCAGATGAAGAACCTGCGCAAGAGGCTCAAGGCCGCCGGCGCGGACATCGAGATAAAGACCGTGTACGGCTTCGGATACAAACTTGTTTCCAACAATTGAAAATCGGGAATTGATAATTGGCAATTATGATTTCCATGGTTCCCCATAAAGCCGCATACCCCTGTCGATAATTTGTATCTCCATGCCATGGCATGCTTGCAGCGGCCTGAGCCTCGATGGTAATCATAATTTTCAATTCTCAATTCCCAATTTTCAATTTCATAGAACTATGAAACTGCAGAACGTCATAACCTTCCGCCTGTCGCTGCTCAAGGCCGTCAGCATTGCGGCGTGGGCCGTATGCTTCTATTTCGCGATAATAGCCGAACTCAACGACAAGACCGACAAGGCCCTGACAGGCTACGCCGAGTCGCTCATAACGGGCTATCTCGCGGGCGAGAAGCTGCCCGCCGAGGGCGCGTCGCGCAGCTACCTGTACGTCATCAGCGACGTTACGGCCGGCTATGCCGACACCCACAGCCACATACGCTTCAATGACACGGAGGCCCGCTTCGGCCGAGGCTACGGCTACGAGCCGGCGCGCTCGGTGGCCTACATCTTCCAGAGGGACGACGGGCGGTGGTGCGAGCTGACGGCGTTCACCGCCACCATCGACAAGGACGAGCTGCAGGCGGCCATCCTCTACTGGCTCATCGCGCTCTACGTGGTGCTGCTGGCCGGCATCGTGGTTGTCAACCTGTGGACGGTGAGCCACAGCATGAGGCCGCTGAAGGCCATGCTCGCCTGGCTTGACGCTTACACGCTGGGGCGCAAGAACGAGCCGATGCGCATAAAGACCGACATCACCGAGTTCCGCAAGCTCGGCGACACGCTGGGCAAGACCATCGAGCGCGGCGAACGGCAGTATGACCGCCAGAAGATGTTCATAGCCAACGCGTCGCACGAGATGCAGACTCCGCTGGCCGTATGCACCAACAGGATTGAGATGATGCTCGACGACGACAGCCTCACCGAGGCGCAGATGGGCGAGCTTGTCAAGACCATGCGCACGCTGAAGGGCCTCTCGGCCACCAACCGCTCGCTGCTGCTGCTCTGCAAGATTGACAACGGCCAGTTCGTCGGGCGCGAGCGCATTGACCTCGGCGGCGTGGCCGACGCGCTGCTGCCCGACCTCGAGGCCATTTTCGCCCGCAAGCGCATAGCCGTGGCGCGCAGCCTCGGCGAGCCGCTGCATGCCGACATGGACCCCGCACTGGCCGACATCCTCGTGTCAAACCTGCTGAAAAACGCCTTCACGCACAACACCGACGGCGGCCGCCTTACCGTAAGCTCGGCCGGCGGCGCGCTGACCGTGGCCAACACGGGCGCGGCCGGGCCGCTCGACGTTGACAAAATCTTCCTGCCCTTCTACCATTCGCCCGGCAAGGCCTCGTCAACCGGCCTCGGACTGGCCTTGGCCAAGGCCGTGTGCGACCTCTACGGTTTCGCCCTGAGATACACGTACAGCGGCGGCATGCACACGTTCAGGGTGGAAGTGCCCGCGGCATCGTAGAGGCTCAAGGGGCGTGTTGCCAAGGCAGCCCCGCGCGGCCGTTCCTGCCAAGGGTTACGATGTTTCTGTCTGAAACTAAAAATAAGTTAAAAGCCGGAAACGCGGCCGTTATTTCAGATTCATTTCAGAAACGGGCAGCATCTTTGCATCAGACAAAAGAAACAACATGAGTAATAACCCTAAAAAACGCAAGATTATGAAACGATTTTTCCAAGCAGCGTTGGTGGCGATAGTCTGCCTCGTTACATTCCAAGTAAGCGCGTCAGCCGACAACGACAAACCCATAAGCATGTCACAGCTCCCGGCAGCGGCGCAGCAGGTAATCAAGAAGCACTTCGGCGGCAAGAAGGTGGCACTGGCCAAGATGGAGTCAGGCCTCTTCGAGAAGAGCTACGACGTAGTGTTCAACAACGGCGAGAAGGTGGAGTTCGACCGCAAGGGCAACTGGACCGAGATCGATTGCAAGATGTCTTCAGTGCCGGCGGGGCTTGTTCCGGCAAAAATCGCGCAGTACGTGAAGTCAACCTACCCGGGCACCAAGATTCTGCAAATAGAGAAGGACGACAGCCAGTATGAAGTGAAGCTGTCAAACCGATTGGAAGTCACCTTCAACCGCAACTTCCAGGTGGTTGACATAGACGACTGATTTTAAAGAAGTCATTTTAAAGAAGTTATAGAAGTTAAAGAAGTTATCGTTCGCTGCGCTCACTTAGAAGTTAAAGCCAAATGCCTTGCCTACGAACAGCCACAAAGCTAATGGCTTTAACTTCTTTAACTTCTATAACTTCTTTAACTTCTTTAACTTCTTTAAATTCCAAGACTTCCATAACTTCTCTAACTTCTTTAAATTCTTTAATCCTAACTCAGTATCACAATGAAAACCATCGTCACATCCCTGCTGCTCGCCTTCGCCACGCTCATGCCCGCGGCGGCCTCGCCCACGCCGGGCGACGACGAGGCCATACCCCCACAGCGGTTGCCCAAGGCCGCCCTGGCCACCATCAGGGCGCACATGCCCGGCCGCAAAATCGCCATAGCCAAGATGGAGAGCAGCCTGTTCAGCAAGGAGTACACCGTGATTTTCACCAACGGCGAGAAAATAGAGTTCGACGGGCGCGGACGGTGGACAGAGATAAAGTGCAAGCGGTCGGCCGTGCCAGCCTCGCTCGTGCCCGCGCCAATCGCACGCTACATAAGGGCCAACTACCCGCGGTGCCGCATACTCGAGATAGAGCGTGACGACGACGAGTACGAGGTGAAGCTGTCAAACTACGTCGAAGTGACCTTCAACAGCGATTTCGAGGTCATCGACATCGACTGACGGAAAGTGTTAGTTGCATTATATATATCCATGATTTGAACGAGTGATTTGACAAATCCCTAACGCCCTGACGTCCAAGGCGTTAACAAGAGGCGGCCTTCCACGCTGTGGCAGGCCGCCTTTTTGCGTGCCGTTTGCCGCCTCTCGCAAGGCGAAAAGCGGCATGTCGCGGTTCATCCGCAAATCTTTATCCAACGCAGTTCGGCACAAGGCGTCTTTGTCTGCATATATCCCGAACCGCCTTTGTAGGGGCAGACCCGTGTGTCTGCCCTTCATGTCCAGCGTCAGTTCAGCATAAGGCGTGTTTGCAAACAATCGCGCCTTCCGTCAAACAGGCGTTGACGCCGCGGTGCCTCGCCGCCCTGCGCCCGTCAGCGGGCGGCCACCTTGTAGGCCCGTCCGCCCACGCTGACGATGAATACGCCCGCGCCCGGCGCGGCTATGCCCGTAGGCTGGCCGTCGGCGGTGCGGCTGCCGAGGGCTGTGCCGTCAACGCCGTACAGCGTGATGCGCTCGCCCGCCTTTGCCCCGCTTATCCATATCGTGCCTTCGTCGCACCTTACGGCCACGCCGCCACTGGCGGCCGTCCCTATGCTTGTAGGCGTGATGCCGAAGCATACGCGCTCCTCCTCGTTGGTTATGTCGCTGCGGTAGCGTGACGACACGCTGCCCTCAGGCAGCACGAGCGTGTAGCGCGCGCCGTCGTCGAAGCTGTAGTCAGAGCTGAAGCCTACCATGGCCTGACCCAAGCCCCAGTCGTAAGTCACGCTTACGGGGAACGAGCCTATCTCGACTTCGTCGCGCAGCAGCACTGCCACGGGCGAGCCTACGGCCTCGGTCTCCGTCTCAAAGTAAAACGTGGCCCTGCCCTGGCGGCCCTCCGTGCTGACCTCGTGCCCCACAGAGTGGCGTCCCAAGTGCCCCGGCACAGTGAAGCTGACGCTTATCTCGCCGTTCCGCACATCCGGGTCGGCCAGGCTGTGGATGACGCCCGGGTTCACCTTCAGCGTGTAAGTGTGCCCCTTCGGCAGGAACTCGTTGGCGAAGCGCATCACGGCCAGCCCCTCCTCCCAGCCGTTGCCGCTGTAGTTCTGCGCGCGGATGTCGGCCATGTCCACCGTCTTGCCGTCCTGGTAGATGAACGCCTTCAGCTCTTCGGTCTCCCTTACGCCGATGGCTTGGTCGAAAGACAGTGTGATTTCCTCGGTCGAATGGTATACGGGACGCTCCATGCCCACGTCGCACTGCGTCGGCACGAGCCCGCCCTCCTGCGCCTGTGCAGCGCAAGGCCATGTCGCCAGCGCGGCGGCCAATGAGAGTAAATGTAACGTTTTCATAAGCAAAAGCTTTTCTGGTTCAACATATTTTTTCGCCCCCACTATAATAATAAGGTGCTGTCTGCGCTGACGCGAATGTGCTTGAAGCCAGCAAACCCAGAAACAGTAAAATCTTATAATTCTCCATAACAAGCATGTTTTTAGTTAAACCGTATCGCAAATATGGGTAATTTTTGTGACAAATCAAAACTATTTGCGTAATAATATTACTTTTGCATGGATGCTTTAACATTCGTTTGGAAATAACAGGGGCTTTTGTTCGTGTATAGCGGGACGTTTTTGGGCCTGGTGTTATTGTTCGGTTGATTTTCATTTTGTCACCTGCAGTGGAATTGTTTGCACCATTTTATGAAGTGGACTTTCGGGGTGTTACATTTTGCGGACTTTTACTTACGGTTTCTGTTCGCATCCGACGAGTTTGCAAGAGACGTCCTTTTACAGTGTGAAAGGTTGTCTTTCAAAAAACAAAAAGCCGTGTCTTTAAAGATGAAACAGTACCATTTGAAACAGTAATCATCGCCGTGCCATTAACAAAATTTTGCAAACGCTCTTTTTATCTGTAATTTCATGCTGTTTCAACGTTGTCAAACAATAAAAAAACTAAAATATCAGAATAAAGCGTTCCATCTATGAATAAAAACACTATCTTTGCCACCAAATATGTGAAACCGTAAATTACAAATTAATTACACAAACATGAAAAAACTTATACTCATGGCGGCCGTTGCCATCTTCTCGTTGGGCGCATCGGCTCAGAATGTAAAGGACCTTGACTTTGGTCGTGCCGCTGCGGCAAACCTGACCAAGGAAGTTAAAGACGTTGTGAAGTTAAACGCCAACAAGGACGTTTACAAGCACATTGCCAAGAAGCCTGCGACGAGGATTGACGGACAGCCTGACGGCATCGCCAAAGATTATTTCCTTATCGGCAATTGCGATGTTAGCAATATTGGCGCATTGAGGAAAGTTGTAAAGCAGACTTTGGTGTTCAGCGAGGATGGCAAGACGGTTTACCTGCCTTTGATGATGTATGATACGACAAGTCCGCTTGCCGAAGATGGTGGCGTTTACATTCCGTGTACGTTCGCTCAGATTCCGGATGAAAACGGTCAGCCTATAGAGGGCGTAAAGGCAATAGTTGTGCCTAACGATTATCAGGTTGGTGTTTCCCAGTCAGGTACTGGACTTCAGACGAGTTTGGTTATAAATAACATGGATTCAAATGTAGATAATGGTGGCCAACCTCTTGATTACGAAGGCATCCTGTATTATGACGAGGCAACTGGAATGATAATGTCATTGGATTATCAAGATGAGGCGACAGGTCAGCCCGTATATCAAGTGTTTGGTCTTTATGAGGTGTCAAGCAGCGGTTTGTATACACCTGTTTCACAGTTTGGATATGGAATAACTTATTATCCTGTTAATGACACGTTCTTTGATTTGCCCGCAGTTACCCGTACGGTGACTTATAACACAGATAATAACGGTCCGCAGACAAAGACTGTTACGGAGTATCAAATGAATTATGATTCAGGAAGTGGAGTTATAAAATCTCATTTCATCAATGGAATGTTCAATGATTATGCTAATTCATGGGCTTTGTTAATGCCTACAACATCATTTGATGCTATAGATTATGGAATGATTGCTCAGTACAAGGACGAAACTACGGCGTTGATTTATGGAGAACCGACTCCTGACGGCAATGTAAGTATTGACTTGAATTCTTACACAACATTCTTGTATGACGAAATAACTGGTGGTTACAACCAGACTGAGGGTGAGTATATGTTTGAGTTAGGTTATGATACAAACGGCCATCAGGTCGTTGTTATGGAAGGCTATTCAAACATGGTGTTGGGTGCGGCAACGCCTGTAGGCATCAACAACGTGACGACCTCTACAGACAAAGAGGCTGTCGCAACAGAGTATTACGACCTGTCTGGCCGCCGCGTGAGCGCAGCCGAGAAGGGCATAACAATCAAGGTTGAGAAGTATGCCGACGGCACAAGCAAGGCCACAAAGGTTATGAAATAATACGCATAACGGCATAAATGAACGAAAGGCCGAGCCCCGCGCGGGGCTCGGCCTTTATTGTTTCTGTGGGTCGTGGCGGCCGGGGCGTTGGCTGGAATGTCCGCGCCGGCTCGCCCTACCGCCTTTTCATGTGTTCCCGTACAGCTTGTTGCGGCGTATGAAGTCGGCCACGGCCGGCGGCACGAGGCCGTCAACGGGGCGGCCGGCGGCAAGGAGGCGGCGCACTTCGGTGCTGCTGCCGGGCACGAGTCCCGTGTCGGCAAGGCTCACGCCGGGGGGCAGGGCGTCGGCTTGCAGGGGCGAGCCTTCACGGGGGTAGACCACTATGCGGTAGGCGGCGAGGATGTCGCGCCAGGCGCGCCACTCGGTGAAGCGCGCCCAGTTGTCAGCCCCGATGAGCAAGACGAAGTCCCGGTCGGGCCAGTCGCGGCTCATGCCCTGCAGCGTGCGCCATGTGTATGACGGCCGGGGCAGGTGGCACTCGTAGTCAGACGCCGCCATGCGCGGCTCGTCTTTCAGCGCGAGGCGCACCATCTCGAGGCGCAGGGCGTCGTCGAGCAGGTCGTCGCCCTGCTTGAACGGGTTTTGCGGCGACACCACGAACCACACCTCGTCGAGCCGGGCGATGCTAAGCAGCCGCCGCGCCAGCTCGATGTGGCCGTTGTGTATGGGGTTGAACGAACCGCCGAAGATGCCTGTGGTGGACATGGGTTTTTTATTTTTCAGTAGTTAAAGGAGTATTTTTAGTAGTTAAAGTAGTTAAAAGTAGTTACCGTTCGCTTCGCTCACTGAGTAGTTAAAGACGCATGTCTTGTTGCTTTATACAAGCTGGCGATGCTATTGTCTTTAACTCCTTTGACTACTTTGACTCCTTTAACTCCTAAAAACATGAAGCAAATAATGCTATTGTCTTTAACTCCTTTGACTACCTTAACTCCTTTAACTCCCGAAAAAAACATCTAATGCTAAGACAACACAAACTCCCTTACCGCCTCGTAAGCCTCGCTGACGGCGCGGTCGAGGTCGTCGTTGACTATCACGCGGTCGAACTGCGGGGCGAAAGTCAGCTCGAACGAGGCGCGCGCCAGGCGGTCTTCTATTACGGCCGGGGCGTCGGTGCCGCGCCCTTCGAGGCGTCGGCGCAGCTCGTCGATTGACGGCGGCTGTATGAACAGGCTGAGGGCGCGCCCGCCGTAGTGCCGCTTTATGTTGCATCCGCCCTTCACGTCAACGTCAAGCACAACGTTGTCGCCCTGGGCCAGTTGGCTTTCCACCTGGCTCTTGAGCGTGCCGTAGTAGCGGTCTTTGTACACCTCCTCGTATTCGAGGAAGTCGCCGGCGGCTATGCGGCGGCGAAACTCGTCGGGGGTGACGAAAAAGTATTCCACGCCGTCGCGCTCCTGGCCGCGCGGCGGGCGGCTGGTGCATGACACGCTGAAGGCCATGCGCAGCTCCTTGCGCGCCATGAGGCGGCTTATTATGGTGCTTTTGCCGCTGCCGCTGGGGGCTGAGAAGATTATGAGTTTTCCTGACATGGTTGTTGGTTTTATAGCAGACAAGCAGACAAGTCACGAGCAGACAAGCTGGCATGCCTTGTTTACATGCACTCGTCTGCTCGTTACTTGTCTGCTTATCACTTGTCTGCTTGTTTGCTTGTCACTTGTCTGCTTGAATCACAATACATTAAGCACCTGTTCCTTGATTTGCTCAAGCTCGTCTTTCATCTTCACCACGATGTTCTGCATCTCGGCGTTGTTGCTCTTGCTGCCCGTGGTGTTGATTTCGCGCCCCATCTCCTGCGCTATGAAGCCCAGCTTCTTGCCCTGTCCGGGCGCGTCGTCCATGGTCTCGCGGAAGTATTTCAGGTGGTTGGCCAGCCGCTGCTTCTCCTCGTTGATGTCAAGCTTCTCGATGTAGTAGATGAGTTCCTGCTCCAGGCGGTTCTTGTCATACTCCACGTCGGGGATTTGCTTCAGCCCCTCCACGATGCGGGCGCGTATTTTCTCGACGCGCGCCTTCTCGTAAGGCTCGATTGAGGCCAGCAGGGCCGTGATGTTGCCGACCTTTTCGGTGAACTTCTTGTACAGGGCCGCGCCCTCCTGCTTGCGGAACTCCACGAGGGCGGCCAGGGCCTCTTCTATGCCTTGGCTGACGGCTTGCCACTCCTCGCCGTCAAGCTCTTCGGCCTCGGTCTTGCTCGTCACGTCAGGCAGGCGCAGCAGTATGTTGAGCCAGTCTTGCGGTTCCGGCATGCCGCTCTTGGCCGCTATGGCCTTCAGTTGGCGGTAGTAGTTGTCCACGAGGGCGGCGTTGATTTGCGCGGCGTCGGTGGCTGCGTCTTTCTCCACCCATATCGAGAAGTCAACCTTGCCCCTGAGCAGGGTCTTGGCTATCAGTTGGCGGATGTCCATCTCTTTCTCACGGTATAGCGGGGCGATGCGCGTTGATAGGTCCAACGCCTTGCTGTTGAGCGATTTAAGCTCCACGTGTATTTTCTTTTCCTTGAAAGTCACGACTGACTTGCCGTAACCTGTCATTGACTGTATCATAACCTGTTTTGTAGTTAAATTTATGCAAAAGTACATATTTATTCGGAAAAAAGCGTATTTTTGCACGTATTTAAAAAGTTATTTTCGTTTTATGTCGTGCATTTTGAACATAGAGACAAGCACCGACGTATGCTCGGTGGCAGTAAGCCGTGACGGCGAGTGCCTCCTCAACAGGGAAGACCATTGCGGCCCGAACCACGCCGTGCGCCTGGGAACGTTCGTTGACGAGGCCCTGGCCTACATCGACAGCCGCTCCATCCCGCTCGACGCGGTGGCCGTAAGCTGCGGCCCGGGCTCTTACACGGGGCTGCGCATAGGCGTGTCGATGGCCAAAGGCGTATGCTACGGCCGCGGGGCGAAGCTGGTGGCCGTGCCCACGCTCGAGCTTATGGCCGTGCCCGTGCTGCTGAACCATGACCTTGACGACGACACCCTGCTCTGCCCGATGCTCGACGCGCGCCGCATGGAGGTGTACGCCGGGGTCTACGACCGCGCCCTGTGCGAGGTGAGGGGCGTACAGGCCGACGTTGTTGACGCCGGCACGTACAGCGAATACCTGGACAGGGGCAAGGTGCTGTTCTTCGGCAACGGAGCGTGCAAGTGCTTCAGCGTCATCAGCCATCCCAACGCCGAACTGCTGAAGGGCGTCGAGCCGCTGGCCAAGAACATGTTCCCGCTGGCCGAGAAGCGCGTGGCCGAAGGCCGGACGGAGGACGTGGCGTACTTCGTGCCGTTCTATCTGAAAGACTTTGTGGCGAAGACTCCCAGGAAACTGCTGTGAGGCTTCCCGCCGCCGGGCTTGCGAAACGCCGCCTACCGCGGCGCGGAAGACGGCAAACGGCGGCGCGGAATGCGGCCTTTTGCAAGCCGAAAGGCCATCGTCGGCAAAGGCGTTGGCACTCAGGCGGTTGCGAGCCTGGGGCGCGCCGTGGCATGACAAGGTAAAAAGCAAAGAAACACTTAATTTCCCAAAAAGACAAAATGAACATTTCAGGACTTGACTATAACACCCAGCGCGAACGGCTGGTATTGCCCGAATACGGCCGGGAGGTGCAGAAGATGGTTGATTACGCCATCGCCCTGCCCACCAAGGCGGAGCGGCAGCGGTGCGCTGAGACCATCGTCAGCATAATGGAGCGCATGTTCCCACAGACCCGCGAGAACGCCGACAGCAAGCAGAAGCTGTGGGACCACCTGGCCATCATGAGCGGATTCAAGCTCGACATCGACTATCCCGTTGACATAACCGAGGCGAAGAACATCATGAAGAAGCCCCAGCCCATGGGCTACCCCAAAGAGAAGAACCCCGTGAAGCACTACGGCAGCATGGTGTTCGAGCTGTTCGAGAAGCTGAAGGCCATGCAGCCCGGCCCCGAGCGCGACGAGCTGACGCGCCTCACCGCCAACCAGATGAAGCGCAACCTGATGCAGTGGAGCCACGGCTCGAGCGACGACGAGAAAATAGCGTCAGACCTGGCGCGCTTCACCGACGGCAAAATCCAGCTTGACCTCGACACATTCAAGTTCAGCGTCGGCAGCATGAAAGAGCCGGGAGAGAAGCGGCGCAAGAGAAATGACAGGCAACAGATACGCTAACAGACAAACCATCGGCCAATGGAATCTTTCATAATAGAGGGCGGACACCCGCTGAGCGGCACCATAACGCCGCAGGGCGCGAAGAACGAGGCCCTGGAGGTGATTTGCGCCTCGCTGCTGACCGGCGACGAGGTGAGGATAAAGAACATACCCGACATCCTCGACGTGCAGAACCTCATAAAGCTGCTCGTAGACATGGGCGTCAGCGTGGAGCGCGAGGGCAAGAACGAATACACCTTCCGCGCCAGCGACATCAACCTCGACTACCTTGAGAGCGACGAGTTCATACGCAAGTGTTCGTCGCTGCGCGGCAGCGTACTCATGATAGGCCCGCTGCTCGCCCGCTTCGGCAGGGCGGTGGTGGCCAAGCCCGGGGGCGACAAAATAGGCCGCCGCAGGCTGGACACCCACTTCCTCGGCTTCAAGCACCTGGGCGCGACGTTCACGCACAACGACAGCCGCGACACCTTCGAGATTGACGGCGGCAACCTGAAAGGATGCTACATGCTGCTCGACGAGGCCTCGGTTACCGGCACGGCCAACATCATAATGGCCGCCGTGCTGACACGGGGCACCACGACAATATACAACGCCGCGTGCGAGCCTTACATACAGCAACTGTGCCACCTGCTCAACCGTATGGGCGCGCGCATCAGCGGCATAGCCTCAAACCTGCTCACCATCGTGGGCGTGGAGAGCCTGCACGGGGCGTCGCACACCATCCTGCCCGACATGATTGAGGTAGGCTCGTTCATCGGCATGGCCGCCATGGTGGGCCACGGCATACGCATAAAGGACGTCTCCGTGCGCAACCTCGGCATCATACCGGAAGCCTTCCGCAAGCTCGGCGTCGGAATAGACGTTGACGGCGACGACCTCATAATACCCCACAGGGAGCATTACGAGATAGAATCGTTCATCGACGGCTCCATCATGACCTTGGCCGACGCGCCCTGGCCGGGCCTCACGCCCGACCTGCTCTCCGTGCTGCTCGTCGTCGCCACACAGGCGCGGGGCAGCGTGCTGTTCCACCAGAAGATGTTCGAGAGCCGCCTGTTCTTCGTTGACAAGCTGATTGACATGGGCGCGCAAATCATCCTCTGCGACCCACACAGGGCCGTCGTGGTAGGCCACGACCGCAAGAAACGCCTGCGCGCCGGCCGCATGACCAGCCCCGACATCCGCGCGGGCATCGCCCTGCTCATAGCCGCCCTCAGCGCGAGCGGCACCAGCCGCATTGACAACATAGCGCAAATAGACCGCGGATATGAGGACATAGAGGCGCGCCTGAACGCCCTCGGGGCGAAAATTGAGAGAGTGACAAGCTTTTCAGCAGACAAGTGACAAGCTTTTTCAGCAGACAAGTGACAAGCAACAAGCAGACAAGTGACAAGCAAACGAGTAACGAGCAGACGAGTAACAAGTAAACAAGGCATACCGGCTTGTCTGCTTGTGACTGTTGACTTGTCAACTAAACATGACTGGCTTGTTTGCTCGTCACTGTGAACTTGTCAACTAAATAAGAAAATGATACGAACAGAAGAAGTCTACAAGATAGGCAGGATAGGTAAGCCGCACGGCGTGAAGGGCGAAGTCTCGCTGATGTTCAGCGACGACGTGTTCGACCGTGTTGACGCCGACTACCTCGTACTGATGGTTGACGGCATCCTCGTGCCTTTCTTCTTCGAGGAATACAGGTTCAAGAGCGGCGAGACGGCTCTGGTGAAATTTTGCGACATCGACACCAAGGAACAGGCACAGGAGCTTACGGGCTGCGACGTGTACTTCCCCAAAAAGCTTTCCGACCGCGACGAGGGCGACCTCACCTGGGACGAACTCAAGGGCTTCGAGGTTGTCAACGCCGACGCCGATGACAGCCTCATAGGCACTCTGGCCTATGTTGACGACTCTACGGAGAACGTCCTCTTCAGCGTCAGCAAGCCCGGCGGGGGCGAAGTATTGATACCGGCTTCGGGTGATTTCATCGTCTCCGTTGACCCCGAAGGCCGCAAGATACGGGTCAGCTTGCCCGAAGGGTTGCTCGACTTGGGCTGAACCCGCCGGCCAGGCTGCCTGACATGTTTTACAAAATGCGTGTAACACCGAACATGATGAAGAAACAAATAGCCATCCTCGGCTCGACAGGCTCGATAGGGACACAGGCCCTGCAAGTGGTCAAGGAACACTCCGACCTGTATGAAGTCTATTGCCTGACGGCCAACAACAGGGTGGAAGAGCTGGCAAGACAGGCCCGCGAGTTCAATCCCGCGGCCGTAGTCATAGCCAACGAAGACAAGTATGAAGAGCTGAAACAGCTCCTCGCCGACCTGCCCGACATAAAAGTGTACGCCGGGAAACAGGCCATCGACGAAATCGTGGAGGCCGGGCCGATCGACATGGTGCTTACGGCCATGGTGGGTTTCGCCGGCCTCAGCCCTACAATCCACGCCATAAAGGCGCGCAAGAAAATATGCCTGGCCAACAAGGAGACGCTCGTCGTGGCGGGCGAGCTGATTTGCAAGCTGGCCGCCGAATACCGCACGCCCATCATTCCCGTTGACAGCGAGCATTCGGCCATATTCCAATGCCTCATGGGCGAGGGCGGCAACGAGGTTGAGAAGCTGCTGCTCACGGCATCGGGCGGCCCCTTCCGCAACTTCACCAAGGAGCAGCTTGCCACCGTGACCAAGGCCGACGCCCTGAAACACCCCACGTGGCACATGGGCGCGAAAATCACAATTGACAGCGCGACGATGATGAACAAGGGCTTTGAGGTAATCGAGGCCAAGTGGCTCTTCGGCGTGCCGGCGGACAAAATACAGGTGCTGGTGCATCCGCAGAGCGTCGTCCACAGCGCGGTGCAGTTCAGCGACGGGGCCGTGAAGGCGCAGCTCGGCGTGCCGGACATGCGCCTGCCCATACAGTTCGCCTTCTCTTATCCCGACCGCTTGCACCTCTGCGGCGACCGCTTAGACCTGTTCAGCCACCCGCTTGAGTTCTTCGAGCCCGACATGGACAAGTTCCGCTGCCTGGCGTTGGCCTTCGACGCCATACGCAAAGGCGGCAACATGCCCTGCATAGTCAACGCCGCCAACGAGGTGGTGAACCTCGGCTTCCTTGAAGACCGCTGCTCGTTCACCCGTATGGCCGACATCATCGAGGAGACGATGCGCCGCGTAGCGTTCAGCGCGGAGGCCGACTATGACACCTACGTCAGCACCGACGCCGAGGCGAGGCGCGTGGCCGAGGAGCTTCTGGAAATCAAGAATTAAGAGTTAATAATTAAGAAAAATGTTTTGAAAGCCTTGAAGACGGCGGGCAGGCACAAATAAATTCTTCACCCTTCGTTCTTCACCCTTCACTTAAAGATTATGGAAGTATTTTTGATACGACTGCTGCAGTTCATGCTGGCAATCTCAATCCTCGTGCTGCTCCATGAGGGCGGGCACTTCTTTTTCGCCAAACTCTTCGGCGTAAGGGTCGAGAAGTTTTACCTGTTCTTCGACCCCTGGTTCCACCTTTTCGAGTTCAAGCCCAAGAAGAGCGACACCACCTACGGCGTAGGCTGGCTGCCCCTGGGCGGCTACTGCAAGATTTCGGGCATGATAGACGAGTCGTTCGACACCGAGCAGATGAAGAAGCCGGCCCAGCCCTGGGAGTTCCGCTCAAAGCCGGCGTGGCAGCGTCTGCTCATAATGGTGGGCGGCGTGCTGGTCAACTTCCTGCTCGCGCTGTTCATCTACGCCATGGTCCTCTTCACCTGGGGCGACTCTTACTACGCCCTGAAGGACATGAAGATGGGCATGAAGTTCAACGAGACGGCCAAGGAAATCGGCTTCCGCGACGGCGACATACTGCTACGCACCGACGAAAAGGCGTTCGAGAAGTTTGACGTTGACATGTACCGCGCCATAGCCAACGCCAAGACCGTGACCGTAGAGCGTCAGGGGCGCGAGGTGACCATAGCCATGCCCGAGGACATGAGCCTGCTAACCATGGTCAAGGAGCAGCCCGTATTCACCCGCCCCTTCATCCCCGCCGACGTTGACAGCGTGCTGGCCGGCACACCGGCGGCGAAGGCCGGCATGCAGAAGGGCGACAAGCTGCTGGCCATCGGAGGCAAGAGCATAGACTCGTGGAACGAGTTTGACGACCAAATAGGCCGTCTGCAAGACGTGCTGGCCGTGGCTAAGACGCCCGCAGACAGCCTGAAGGCGCGCACAACGACCGTAGTCTTCGCCCATGGCGGCGACCTGTCGCGCCGCGACACGGCGAAAGTCGTGCTTAACCCCGACCTCACCCTCGGCGTTGGCCGCACCTACGTGGGCACTTACTACAAGCCCGTGAAGCTTGAGTACGGCTTCCTTGAGAGCTTCCCCGCCGGCGCGGTCTACGGCATCGACGTGCTGCGCGGCTATGTTGACGACATGAAGTACGTCTTCACAGCCGACGGGGCGAAGTCTTTGGGAGGCTTCGGTGCCATCGGCAGCCTCTTCCCCCCGACGTGGGACTGGATGATGTTCTGGCGCATGACGGCCTTCCTCAGCATCATCCTGGCCTTCATGAACATCCTGCCCATACCCGCCTTGGACGGCGGCCACGTCCTCTTCCTGCTCTACGAGATGGTCACCCGCCGCAAGCCCAGCGAGAACTTCCTAATCAAGGCCGAGTACGTAGGCTTCGGCCTCCTCATCCTCCTCATGATTGTCGCCAACATGAACGACATCCTGCGCTGGCTGGGGTACATGTAGTTCGGGAATACGCGATAGGCGTTTGACAATAAAAAGGCGGACACCTGGCGGCCTAACCGTCGCCGGGTGCCCGCCTTTCTTGTGCCCGCAGCCATCCGTATCAATCAGCCGACACCAGCCATGCGGCCAAGGCTTCCGCCGTAGGGGCAGACCCGTGTGTCTGCCCTGGCAAATGCGGAGGGGGCAAGACGAAGGGCAGACACACGGGTCTGCCCCTACGGCGGCGGTTTGAGGTATTTGCAGATAAACAAGCCTTGTGCCGAACTCACATTGACGTCAGTCCGGTGTAAGCAAATATCTCTTGTATGGGCTTGATTTATTATGCCCGTACGTTCTGCAAGAACGTTTTTCCCTGCTTTATTCGTATAATACGCCGCTTTGCGGCAGCGGACATAATGAACCAACGGTCAGCGTTAAGCTAATTATGTCCCTACTGTGGCTGTTGGGAATGTTTGCAAATAAAATAAGTCTTATGCCGAACTGATGTTACGTTAAAAGATAGGTGTACTGTTTAGTTCTTACTTGATGATTTTTTTGTTCAGCAAGATAGATTCCATCCATCGGGGCTGGGGTTGACGTTTGCTTCCCGTTCAGCCAAACTGCTGACCCGCCTTTGCCTTTACTTTATTGTAACACCAAACGCCGCCTTTCACCCGTTGAAAGGCGACGTTTCGCATTGTCGTTTGCGGTCTATTGTAATCATACGGATGACACTTTTGTAACCACCTGGATGACAATGTGTTACATGGCTGTTGCCTTTTCCCGTTTTTCGGTTGTATTCACTGTCTGAAATGGTGGATTTCATTTCACCCTTATGTTTTTTTGCTTTCCTTTTGCCCAATCATGAAAATTCGTTATCTTTGCATCATCGGCTGCAATGCCGCCGGGCAAGAGAGTTTATACAGACATTTGTAAATAAGGAAAAGCGTCAACGCCTGATGACGGCCTGTCAAGACATTTGGCTTTTGTCGGATGGCCGTGCGTCTTTCTTGTAAAACATTACAGCCATGAAGCAATTACTTGCATTCTTTTTATTCGTCTGCTTCGCCGTAACCGCGGCGGGGCATGGCAAGTGTCTTGACAGGTTGCCGATGCCGTCAAACGGCGGCGACTCGATAAGCGTCCTGAGAGCTGTCAGTGCCGTAGGCTATCCTACCGACCCCGTGGAGCAGTTCAAGCTCGGCTCGCGTTATTATAACGGCGACGGGGTGGCGCAAGACTATTCAAAGGCCGTGTATTGGTTTGGGAAGGCGGCTGAACAGGGTTTGGCTGACGCGCAGTATAACCTTGGCGTTTTCTATGTGGCCGGATGGGGCGTGTCCCAGGATTACGCCAAGGCCGCATACTGGTACGGCAAGGCGGCCGAGCAGGTCGACGCGGATGCGCAATTCAACTTCGGCGTTTGCCATTTTGCCGGGCAGGGCGTGCCCCGTGATTACGCCAAGGCCGCATACTGGTATGGCAAGGCTGCCGGGCAGGGACATGCTGACGCGCAAAAGAACCTCGGTTACTGCTACGCCGCCGGCTTGGGCGTAGACCTGGACTATTCCCAGGCCGTGTGTTGGTACAGGCTGGCTGCGGAGCAAGGGCTTGCGGATGCGCAGTTCAACCTCGGTGTTTGCTATTATAAAGGTCTGGGCACAAGCAAGGACAAGGCGCAGGCGATATATTGGTTTGAAAAAGTGGCCGGGCAAGGAGGTGATAATGCGAAAACGGCATTGGACGAGGTGAAAGGTCAGCCCAGCTCTTATTGGAATGAATAAGAGCTTGTTGTGTTTTTCGTGTTATTTGATTTGCAATCCGTCGCATGTTTACAAGAATGTTTAGCGGCGGATTGCAAATATTTTATGTTCCACTTTATTTGAAGTATTCGCGCATCTGCGCGGCGAGGGCGGCAAGGGTCTCGGGCTCGTCGTTGCCGTAACGTTGCCACACGTCGTGGCAGGCGTCGGCGAGGGCCTTGTCGGCCTTGGGCGCGCGGTTGAGGTAGGGGTCGCACTCTTGGAATGCGTCAAGGACTTCGACCACCGTCTGTGCTTTCAGGCGCATCAGGCGGGCCAGTTCGGCCACTTCGGGCGTCTCCCTGACCATCGTGGCGGGTGTCAGGCGGAAGTAGAGGTCGAGCGTCAGGATGAGCATTACGGGCTGGAGGTCGGGGCGCGAGGGGATGGGGCGGAAGTCACGTTCAAACGTTTCATGCACCTCCACGCCGTCATAGAAGCTGCCGCCGCTGCCCATGCCCTGCATCCGCCGCAGCGTCTTGACGTCGCGCGAGAGCCGCTTGGGGCTGGCCGAGTAGCGCGCCGTGAGGCGGCGCAGCAGTTCGGTGTCTGGCCGCCTGATGCGGAACATCTGCTGGTAGAGCGTCTGCGGCGGTATGTGCAGCTCGAGGCTGAGTGCCACCGTGGCGCGTGAGTACATTGGCTTCACGCCCTCAGGCCGCCGCATGTAGAGCTTCATCAGCGGCAGCCAGTATTCGTCGGTCCATCGTGGATGTGTTGTCATGGTTTGTTGCTTTTTGTTGTTTGGGGCTGATAGGCCTAATGAGCCTGATAGGCCAAATGGGACTAATAAGCCTGATGGGGCTGGCTGATAAGCCCAATGAGCCGAATAGGCCTGATAAGCCTGATGGGACTGTCTGCTGACTGCTTGTCCCTTGTCTGCTTGTTTGCTGTCAACTGTCTGCTGTCAATCCAGGGCTTCGCCTTTGAGTGTTGCGCTTGAGCTGCTGGTCACCCTGACGCGCACGGTGTCGCCGATGTGGTATTGGCCTTTGTCAAACACTACCACCTTGTTCTGCGAGGTGCGGCCGAACAGTTGCTGGCGGCTGCGCTTGCTGTATCCCTCCACGAGTACGTCAAACTCTTTGCCCACGTCGCGGGCGTTGATCTCGGCTGAGAGGCGCGTCTGCAGCTCTATCATCTCGGCGAGGCGGTGCAGCTTCACGTCCTCGGGAACGTCGTCGGGCAGGTGTTTCGAGGCGTAAGTGCCGGGTCGCTCGCTGTACTTGAACATGAAAGCCGAGTCGTAGCCTACCTCTTTCATCAGCGAGAGCGACATCTGGTGGTCTTCTTCCGTCTCCGAGTGGTAACCCACGAAGATGTCGGTGGTGATTGAGCAGTCGGGTATTATGCGGCGTATGGCGGCCACGCGTCCCATGTACCATTCGCGGGTGTACTTGCGGTTCATCAGTTTCAGTATGCGGTCAGAGCCGCTCTGCACGGGCAGGTGGATGTGCCGGCATATGTTCGGGTGGCTGGCTATTACGTGAAGCGTCTCGTCGCTCATGTCCTTGGGGTGGCTCGTGGTGAAGCGCACGCGCATGTCGGGGAACGTCTCGGCCACGAGGGCGAGTAGCTGGGGAAAAGCCCCTCCCCGTCCCTCCCCGCCGGGGGAGGGGGCTTGGCTTGCCTCGCCGCTTGTGCTTTCTTGGGTAGCTTGTCCCTCCACCTCATGGGGGAGCGGGAGGGAGCTTCTGTATGAGTTGACGTTCTGCCCGAGCAGCGTCACTTCCTTGTAGCCCCGGTCGTGCAGGTCGCGCACCTCCCGCAGTATGCTTTCAGGGTCGCGGCTGCGTTCACGGCCGCGTGTGTAGGGCACGATGCAGTAATGGCAGAAGTTGTTGCAGCCGCGCATTATGCTGACGAAGCCGCCCACGTGCGCGCCGCAGATGCGCTGTGGCACGATGTCACGGTAAGTTTCCGTGGTCGATAGCTCGGTGTTGATGGCCTTGTGCCCCGTTTCGGCCTGTGCTATGAGGTCGGGCAGGGTGAGGTAAGCGTCAGGTCCGGCCACGAGGTCGGCGTGGTGATGGTCGATGAGGTCTTGCTTCACCCGTTCCGCCATGCATCCAAGCACGCCTATGATGAGCCTGCGCCCGCCGTGGCGCATGGCGTTGAGGGCTTCAAGCCGGTTGAGGATTTTCTGCTCGGCGTTGTCGCGCACGCTGCATGTGTTGAGGAACACGGCGTCGGCCTCGTCGATGTTGTCGCACGTGTCATAGCCCGCCATCTTCATTACCGAGGCTACAACCTCGCTGTCTGCCACGTTCATCTGGCATCCGTAAGTTTCTATGTAGAGTTTTTTCATATTCGTTTTGTTGATTTTCTGTAGTTAAAGGAGTTAAGGGAGTAAAGGGAGTTAAAGACGAATGCTTTATTGGATATGGCAGTTAAAGGTAATGTCTTTAACTCCTTTTACTTCCTTAACTCCTTTAACTCCTTTGGCTGTATGCCTAATCACCACCCTTGCGATGTCGGCCATTAGCCTTGCGTTGGCCTCGTCGCCGAGCCGTGTGTCCTTGATTAGCACGGCGATGTAGATGCGGCGGCCGTCGGGCAGGGTGATTGCGCCCGCGTCGTTGTCGGCAGTGCGTGTGCCGTCGGGCAGGGTGAAGCCAGTACCCGTCTTGTGGGCGAGCGTCATTCCTGGGGTGAGGGCTGCCTTTAGCTTGTTCGGGCCGGTGGATGTTGATAGCAGGATGCCTTTCAACAGGGCGGCGTAAGGTTCGCCGAGGATGCTTTCCTCATACAGTTTGCGGAAAAGCTCCGCCACCGACAGCGGCGTTGAGCGGTTGTTGTAAGAGCGCGTGGGGTCGGCGTGCATCGTGGCTTCGGTTTCAGTCAGGTTGAAATCGGTCAGCCCGATGGAGCGCATCTCGGCGTCAACGGCCTCGATGCCGCCCGCCAGGCGGATGATTATGTCGCAGGCGTTGTTGTCGCTCTCGGCCACGCTGTAACGCAGGAGGCTGTCAAGACGTATGGTGAAGTCACGCTTGCCATAGAGCCTGAGCATCGGGCTGTAGGTGTCTGCCATCATCTCCGTCGCCTTCACATTTATCAAAGTGTCGGTCGGCGTGCCGTTTCTTTCCATCTGCCTGAGTGCGGCTACGGCCACGTGCAGCTTGAAGACGCTCATCAGCGGGTAATGGCCGGCGTTGTTGATGGTGTGCGCCTTGCCGTCGGCGACCCACGCCACGCCCACCTCCGCCGCCTTGCCTTCCGTCATTTTGGCGATTATCTCTTCGGCAGTCTGCGCCGGCGCGGCCAATGAAAGCAGCGTGGCGATGAGTATGGTGACGGCTGTTTTCATTTATTTTGTCTGTGAAGTGATTTTGTTCCTTACGCCTTTCATGCTGGTGAGGAATGCTTTTGCCGAGCCGAATTTCAGGAACATGTCGAGCCTTACGGGCACGTGGTTGGCGTCGTCGGTGACGAAGAAGCGCGCTATTTCGCGCCACTTGCCCTTCTCCTGCTCCGTGTATGACAGTTCGAGGCAGCGGTATTTCACTCCGTTGTCGGCCTTGATGGTCTTCCGTCCGAGGAATTTCAGCTTTGCTGGGTTGAGGCTGTTGCCGTCAGCCATGCGGAAGTCAACCACGTATCCCTTCTTCCAGTTGGCGGGGTTGAAGCTGCGTGCCCTGAGGAACATGTTCATCATGTCGTACACGCACTGGCCGGGCGCAAGCGTGCGGCGTTCCCGCTTGCCGTCCTTGTGCAGCCGGCTTTGCGTTATGCGGCACTTTCCTGAGGGGTATTTGTACCACACTTCGTCTACCGTGTACCGTTTCCCCTCAAGCGCGCCCTTGCGGTAATACAGCGGTGCGAGCTTCTGTGACGAGTAGCACAGCAGCGTGTCGCGCATTACGAAAATCTTGTCCATCTTGCTGTTGCCCCTTGTTGTCAGGCTTGCGCGGTAGGCGTTCTGCCCGTCATACTTGCTTTGCACGATGTACATCGAGGCCGTGCCGACCTTCACCCACACGAACTTCCAGTTGAAGTAAAGGTTGTATGACAGGAACTCGCCCGACTTGAACGCCGTGTTCCTGAAGTCGCACTGGGCTTTCGCCGCGCTGAATGCGCCGAATATGACGGCCATCAGCATGAAAATTCTAAGACGTTTCATAGGCGTATCGTGTTTTTTGCCGCCGGTGGCGGCGGTTTGCCTTGCGCGCCTTGACGTCAAGGCGCGCCGTGGTTGTGTGCCGTTGTGTGTCCGCTTGCCTTGCCGCCAAGGCGTGGCGGAGCCTGGGCGGTTGCCCGTCAGTCGCCCGGATACGTTATCCCAAGCTTGCTGGCTCGCTCAAGGTTGCGCCGTTTTATGGTTTTCTCCTTCTCCGGCTTCTGCTTGGTTATCTCCAAAGGCTTCTGCAGGTAGAGGCTGCGCGTCGTGGGGTTCCATGTCAGTGTCATGTCCCATTTCGCCTTGCATTCTATCTTCTCGGGGTAGTAATACGTCGTTTCGGCCTGTCGGTCGGCGGCGTATTCGCCCGTGTCCCACTTCCCGTTGCGGTTGGTGTCGATGAACATGCGCACGTAGTACGTGCCGGGGTCAACGTAGAAGAATTCCGCGCGGCCGTTGTCTGTCGTGGTTTCCTTGACCGGTTCGTCGGCCTGGTTGAGCAGTTGCACCACCACGGTGGTGTCAGCCATGCCCGTGATGTCGAACAGCAGCGAGGCGTAAGAGTCTTCGCTCTTCACCCTGAAGCCCTGCTTGAAGGGCGCGCTGCTCCTGCCGTAGATGTCGGTGAAGGCCAGGGTGTCAATCTCAAGACTGTATTCTATGCCCGGACGCCACTCGCCGAGGATTTCGTAGGTGCGGTTCGCGTCAGCCTTCGGCCTGAAAACGAAGGGCGAGCGGTACCACAGCGTGTCGTGCTTGGCGTACAGGTGGATGCGCGCCGTGTCGGCACTGAGCAGCGGCGCGGGCATCGTTATTGTGACGTTCTGGTCGGGTGCGGGTTCTGACGGGGCGTAGTATTCAGGCTCAAGCATTTCCGGCGGCATCTCCGTTTGGTACGGCCGTCCGCGCTTCTTCGCCCTGTCCTGCTGCTTCTTCCAGTCTTCGTACTGGTCGGCCTTCAGCTTCATGCGCCTTTCGTAAGGTATTTTGGCCAGCATGTCGGTGGTGTCAGTCTGCAGGCGCAGCACTCCGAGAGTGTCCGTAGCCATGTATTTCAGTTCCATGCGCAGCGTGTCCTGGTTGACGAGCGTCGTGTCTTTCAGCCAGTAGGTGATGGTGTCGCGCTTCTCTGATGTCTCCACGATGAAGGCGTCGTCGGCGTTGAAGTTAAGCCCCCTGACCTGCGGCATGAGGCTGTCTCCGTAGCTGAAGTACAGCGTGAAGCGGTCAGGCTCGGCGCGCTCGCTCTTTACTAAATAGCGGTCGGTCTGCACTTCGGTGAACGCCCGCAGCGTGATGTCGTCGGGCAGGAAGTGGGTGTAGGGCACGCGGGCTATTGAGTCGATGTGCAGCGAGTCGCGCCACACGGTGTCCTGGCGCACGTCAGGCTTGAATGTCGGCTTTATGATGTCGTGGTTGAAGGCTATCAGCTCGCTCTTCTGGCTGAACACGTAGTTGTTGTCGGCGTCCTGCAGGGCGTAGATACGGTACTCGCCGGGGGCTATGCCCTTGATGACGAACCTGCCGCGGCTGTCGGTGCGCGACACGCGCAGCATCGGCTTGCTGGTGAATGCGGTGTCGCTGAGGTCTGAGTACAGTCCTACCAGCACTCCCTTGATTGGCTCGAGGTTGCGTGCGTCGAGTACGTAGCCGGCCACTTCGAGCGTGTCGATGTGGTCGCCCGTGGAGAAGGTATAGGTGTAGTTGCCCAGAGGGTTGCCCTCGTTGTTGTCGGTTATGGCGTCGCTGAAGTCAACCGTGTACGTTGTGTTGGGCTTGAGCGAGTCTTTCAGCTCCACCTCTATTTTCTTTCCGGCGGCCTTGATTTCGGCTTGCTCTATTTGCGGTGGCGATATTACCACTTTCTCCGTGGGGTTGTCCACCTGTATGTACTCGTCGAAGTGTATGCTGATTTTGCGGCTGCTGACGCCCGTGCCGTTGTCTTGCGGCGTGGTGCGGACGATGCGCGGCGGCGTCTCGTCATACCATCCGCCGTCGGGCTGCCCCATCTTGGCGCACGACGCTACGGCCACGCACGCCGCGGCGAGCAGCCACAGCAGCCCATTATTGGGCTTGTTGGGCCTGTCAGGCCTATTGGTTCGATGAGCCGAATTAGCCCAATGGGCCAAATATTGCTTTATCGCTTGCTTAATACTCATTCTTCTTAGTGTTCAGTCTGAGTAGCTGTTCCATTATGTCGCGGTTGTTGTTCAGGCGGGGCACCTTGTGCTGTCCGCCCAGCTTGCCTTTCGACTTCAGCCAGTCGTTGAACAGTCCCTGGCGGGCTTTCACTATTTCGAGGTGCTGCAGGGTGATGTCCTTGTACCGCTTGGCCTCGTAGTCGCTGTTGACCTCTTGCAGCTTCTTGTCGAGCGCGGCGGCGAAGGCTGCCATGTCTTCAGGCTCTTTGGCGAACTCTATGAGCCACTGGTGGCGGCACTTGGCCTCGCCGTCCATGAACACGGGCGCGGCCGTGTACTCGCTGACCTCGGCTCCCGTCTTGCGGCACGCCTCGGCCAGGCCCTGTTCGGCGTTGTCAACGATGAGTTCCTCGCCAAAGGCGTTGATGAAGCTCTTCGTGCGGCCGGTTATTATGAACTTGTAGGGGTTCACCGAGGTAAACTTCACCGTGTCGCCTATGATGTAACGCCACAGTCCGCACGAGGTGGAGATTACCATGGCGTAGTTGACGCCCGTGCTTACGCCCTCGAGGGGAACTACTGTGGGGTTTTCCTTGCCGAACTCGTCCATGGGTATGAACTCGTAGAATATGCCGTAGTCAATCATCAGCAGCATCGACGGGTCGGCCGGGTCGCTCTGCAGGCCGAAGAAGCCCTCGCTGGCGTTGTAGGTCTCCATGTAGTGCATCTTGGGCGAGGTGATTAGTTGCTCGTACTGCTTGCGGTAGGGCGTGAAGGCCACTCCGCCGTGGAAGAACACCTCCAGGTTCGGCCACACCTCCTCAAGGTGGGTCTTGCCGGTCAGCTCCATGACGCGCGTCAGCACCGACAGCATCCATGATGGCACGCCGCTTAGGTTGGTCACGTTCTTCGTCATCGTTTCGCGGGCTATGCGGTCGCGCTTCACCTCGAAGTCGCTCAGCAGCGCGGTCTGCTTCTTCGGCACGCGCACAAGGTTGGCCAGTGGGTTGATGTTTTCTATGAGTATGGCACTGAGGTCGCCCACGAGGCTGCCCGCCACGTTGTAGTTGGGCGAGTGGCTGCCGCCGAGAATGAGGCTCTTGCCGTCGAAGAGGCGGCTCTCGGGGTTGTTGCCGAGGTAGAGTGCTATGGCGTCCTTGCCGCCCTGGTAATGCACGTGGCGCAGGCCTTCGCGGCTGATGGGTATGAATTTGCTCTTGTCGTTGGTTGTGCCTGACGACTTGGCGTACCATTTCACTTCGCCCGGCCACAGCACGTCGGCCTCGCCGTGGCGCATGCGGTCGATGCAGTCCTTCAGGTCTTCATACGTGTTGAGTGGCACGTTGGCCGTGAAATTGTCGTATGACTTTATGCCGCTGAAAAGGTGGCGGCGGCCGTATTCGGTGTCCTTCGCGCTCTCGACGAGCAGCTTCAGCACCTCGGCCTGCATGGCCGCGCCCCCGGTGGCGTAACGCTCAAGCTCCTTGCGGCGCGGCGTGAAGTAGTTTCTTGCTATGCTTGTAATGCTCATCTTCTTAGATGATAAGATGTTTACCGTGCAAAATTAAGCCAAACTTTTCTAATATGCAATTTTTTGCTGACTTTTCGTCTTTTGCGGGCTGCTTGTAAAAACGCAACATATTGACAGCCAGTATGTTGCGTTATGCTGTGCGAAACGTGGCCTTCCGCCCCGCCGTTGGCATGTTTTTTGGGGAAAGAGTAAAGGAGTAGAGGAGCAATGCCTTACCATAAAAATCTTTGTTATACAGGGCTATTCTCCTTTACTCCTTTACTCCTCTATTCCTTCTCTCCTTAATTAAATCCCTTTCCGGTTGTTGTCGGCTATCTCGGAGGCGTTGATGTATCCGCGCGCCACGGCACGGACGATGAGGTCGGCCATGTTGCGCGCCCCGAGCTTGGTGAACAGTCTCTTGCGGTGGGTCTCGACGGTGTTTTCCGATATGAACAGCATCGCCGCGATTTCCTTCGACGTGTAGCCCATGGCCAACGCCTTGAGGATGTCGATTTCGCGGTCTGACGGATGCTCTATGCGATGCTTGTAGCTCGACAGCTTCTTCTTCAGTCCGGGGCAGAAGTATTGCTCCCCGTTCATCACCGCCGTTATGGCGTCTACCATCTGCATGAAGTCGGTAGATTTGAACATGATGGCGTTGACGTCCTTGTCCAGCATCCGGCGCAGCAGCCAAATCTCCTCGTGAATGGTGTTTACGATGATGCGCGCGTCGGTGTAAGTGCCGCGTATGATGTCAATCAGCTCGAAGCCGTCGATGTCGGGCATGCCGATGTCGATGATGTAGATGTCGAACTTGTGGTGGGGAAGGGTGTTTATCAGGTCGGCGGCGCGGAGAAAAGTCTCAACGCCGGAGGCTCCGCAGCCTTGCATAAGACTCTTGAAACCCTCTAATATGAGTGCGTGGTCATCTACTATCGCGACCGACAGACTTTGTAACAGATATTTTTGCGCCTCGTTCACCGGGGCAAAATTATACCATACGTTCATATCTGCAATAACGGAAATCCGTGGTTTTTAGTAATTCGTAATTCATAAATTGGGCTACGCCGTAATCGCAAGTAACGCGCCATGCGTTATTGCTGCTTCATGATGACAACATCCTGCCAATTGTGAATTATGCATTATGAATTATGAATTGAATGATGTTTTTCCCGTCTTCCCTCGTCGCCGTGAGCTTGCCTCCTGCGGCCTCGGCCCGCTGCCGCATGGTGCGCCGGCCTATGCCGCTGCCGCTGAAGTCGGCGGGCGAGCCGTTGTCGGCGACGGTCAGGGTGATGGCTTGCGGCGTCATGCTTAGCGACACGCTGACGAGCGTCGCGTCAGAGTGTTTCACGGCGTTGCCCACGGCCTCCTGCGTTATGCGGTACATCTCAAGGGCGGCGGAGTCGGCCACTGCGCCCCAGTCGGCGTCGGCCGGGTCGGCTTCGTATGTGATGTCGCGCCCTGCGGCCTCGGCCGTGCGCATGATGTAGTCGTCAAGCACGATGTTGATGTCGGCGTACTTGAACTCCGGCGGCATCAGTTCGTGTGACACCCGGCGCACCTGCTCGCGGCAAGCCATTATCATTTTTTTAGCAGACAAGCTGTCAGCAGACGAGTTTTTAGCAGACAAGCAGTCAGCAGACGAGCAGACAAGGAGATTTGCCTCGTCTGCTTGTATCTTGTCTGCTTGTCTGCTGCCCGCTTGTCTGCTGTTAACTTGCCCGCTCGTCTGCTGAGAACTTGTCTGCTCGTCTGCTGTTAACTTGTCTGCTGACTGCTTGTCTGCTGTGAACTCGTTTGCTAATAAAAGTTCCACAGTGTACAGGTCGTTGCATACGCCGTCGTGCAGCTCCTTTGCCAGCCGTTCGCGCTCGGCCTCGAGGCCGTCGATGTAGCGTTGGGTCAGTCGGCGGTCGGTGTCGGCCTTCAGTCGGGCGAACTCCGCCTGGCGTTCACGCTCGCGCCTCCGTTGCCGCTGCACGTACAGGGTGACGGCCAGCGCGCCCGCCAGCACTACCAGGGCGGCCATGGCCAGCATCATGCGCGTCTGCGCCAAGTCGGCTTCGCTGCGCGCCAAGGCCAGCTCCTTCTCCTTGGCCTGGTATTTCACGGTCAGCGAGCGCAGGCTTTCGGCCTTGTCGGCCTCGAAGAGGCTGTCCTTCAGTTCCACGGCCTTGCCGAGGCACAGGTAAGCCTCGTGCCAGTCGCCAAGCTCCGCCCACGCCTCGTGCATGTTGTTGTAGCAGTCGTACACCACGAAAGGCATGCCGCCGACGCCCTTCAGCTTGAGGATTTTGTCCATCAACGCTATGGCCCCGCGCCACCGCTTGTGGTTCATCTCCACGCTGGCGAGGATTTGGTAGTAGGCCACGAGCGTCATCGTGTCGTCCACTTTGCCGACAAGGCCGGCGCATCGGCCGCGCCACAGGCTCTCGCCCTCGGCGTCGCCCGAGCGGTCGGCCACGGCCACCATGTAGGCCGCCGCGCTCAGGGCAGAGTGGTATTGCCTGGCCTCCATGGCCATGCCGTAGCTGGATGACAGCATGCGCGCCGCCCCCTCGTTGTCGCCGCACATCAGGAATATCAGCCCGTTTTGGGCGAAGAGCTGCGCCTTCAGCTCCTTGTCCTTGCACCGCGCGCCCCAGTCGGCGGCCATGCGGGCGTAGTAAAGGGCCTCCTTCTTGTGCTGCATGTCAACGTGCAGCGTGGCGAGGTTGAGGTAGAGCGAGGCCGCCTCTTGGCGCGCGTCCTCGTCGGCGGTGCTTTTGAAGCTCTCGGTAGTACACATCTTCATGGCCTCGCCGTAGCGTTTCAGCGCGTCGTCGAGCCGCCCCATGGTGCGCAGGTATACTCCCATCGACGAGCTGACGCCCACCATGGCGGTCGTGTCGCCGCCCTTGCGGGCAAGCCCCAGGGCCTCTTCGGCCACGATGAGGGCGGAGTCGTTGTTGCCGGCGGCGTGCAGCGAGTCGGCCTTCTGCCGCAGCGCGTCCATCCTTCCGTCGGCTGAGGCTGCGAGCGTGGCCGCCGCCATTACGGATAATAACAGGTTTCTCAGTTTCATGGCAATAGGTATGTTTTTGATGATAAAATCATGTTCATCTACAAAAGTACGAAAAAATTACGTGAATACGGCGGATTGACATACATTTATATTCATCTCATGAAAACCGGGCTGAAATCGGCGGGAGGCGGGGAAGCGGGGACGGAAACTCCGAAAGGCTGTCGTTCGCGTTGCGTTTTGCCGTAAAACGCCCTGTGAACGGCGGCTTTTCGCACGGCGAAAGACGGCAAAACGCAACCCGCTGGTCGTCAGGCGGTTACGGATGCAGTGCCGACATACATAATATTCCGCGTAAAAAACCGTTAATTATATTAATGAGCGACAACAAGCAGAGCGAAATCTACGGACATGTGTTGAAGTACACGAGCATCTTCGGCGGCGTGCAGGGGCTCAGCATACTCATCAGCTTAGTGCGCAACAAGCTGGTCGCGCTGATGCTCGGGCCTGCGGGCATGGGCTTGGTGTCGCTGTTCAACTCAATACTTAATTTCCTTTCACAGGCCACGAGCCTCGGCATCTCGTTCAGCGCGGTGAGGCATCTCTCCGAGATTTTCGACAGCGGCGACGACGCCCGCATACGGCATTTCGTGAAAATCGTGCGCGCCTGGAGCATGGTGGCCGCCGCGCTGGGCTTCGTGCTGTGCGTGGCCGCCGCGTCGGTCATCAACAGTTACGTGTTCGACAGCGGCGAAAGCCACACGTGGCAGGTGGCGGCCTTGGCCCCGATGGTGGCCATGGTGGCCGTGACGGGCGGCGAGACGGCCATCCTGAAAGGCGCGCGCCGCCTGCGCGAGCTGGCCGGCATGCAGGTATGCATGGTGGTGGCCGCGCTCGTCATAGCAGTGCCCGTGTACTGGAAGTTCCGCGACGCCGGCATCATCCCCGTGCTTGCGCTGACCACCTTGGCCAACATGGTGCTTACGATGCGCGTCTCGGCCAGGCTTTACCCGTTCAGCCTGTCGGGCGCGGCGGCGTTGCTTGGCGAGGGCGCGCCGATGGTGCGCCTCGGCATGGCGTTCATAGTGTCGGGCGTTTTCGGCAGCGGGGCGGAGATGGTGGTGCGCTCGTTCCTCAACAACTGCGCCGACCTTGACACCGTGGGGCTTTACAACGCCGGGTTCATGATAACTGTGACTTACGCCGGAATGGTGTTCTCGGCCATGGAGACCGACTATTTCCCGCGGCTGTCGGCCGTCAACCATGACACGGCAGCCGTCAACCTCGCCGCCAACAGGCAGATAGAGGTGTCGCTGCTAATCATCGCCCCCATGCTCACTTTCCTCATAATGGCCCTGCCTTTGCTCATACCGTTGCTTTACAGCGGCAAGTTCACGCCCGTGGTTGACATGGCCCAGGTGGCTACGCTGTCAATGTATTCGCGCGCGATGATGCTGCCCGTGGCTTACATGGCCTTGGCCAAGGGCCACTCGCGCGCTTACCTGGTGCTTGAGGGCGTGTCGGCGACGGGCTTGGTCGTGCTTGTCATGCTGTGCTTCAGCCGTTGGGGGCTTACCGGCGCGGGTGTCGGGATATTGTTGGCCAACGTGTTCGACCTTGCCGTGACGCTGGCCTACGCCCGTTACCGTTACCGTTACAGGCTGTCGCGGCACGTGCTGAAGTACGCGGCGGCGCAAATCCCCATCGGCGTCGCGGCTTATCTCGCCACTTTCGCCGACGCCGTTTGGCTCAGCGTATGCATAGGCGTGGCGGCCACGTTGGCCAGCACTGCCATTTCCGTCTACATCCTCCACAAGAAGACTTCGCTGTGGAACAAGCTGAAGACAAAGTTCATCTTCAGCAGGAAGCGCGGCTGATTTGCGTGCGCGGAGCGGCCTGTGTAGGCATTTTTCCACCTCTTTTTATTGTTTGTAAGCCAAAAAAGATGTACTTTTGCCCGCAAATCAGACATTGGATGGATTTCCTGAAGAAGATATGGCGGCTGTCCGCCAACCTGTTGAGGCCGTTCAACGACTACGGAGCTTTCATTGTTTTCATGTACGTGTTGGGCTTGGTGTGCGTCTACGCGGTCGTTCCGGCCAAGCGCGGATACCATGCTTACTCGCTCGCTCCGCAGGAGTTGTTCCTCGACGTTTGCCTGCTCGCCCTGCTGCTGTGGGCCTTGCCAAAGAAGGCGGGCCTGTGGCTGAAGCGCGCGTTGTACTTCGTGGCTTACCTCTTGGCCGTTGTCGAAGTGTATTGTTTCGTGAAGTTCGACACTACGATAACGCCCACCATGCTCTTGCTCGTCGGCGAGACCAACAGCGACGAGGCCTCGGAGTTCCTTGAGTCATACCTCTCGTTCGGCGTCATATTCAGCCGTCTCGGCCGCGTGTTGCTTGTCTTGCTGGCGCATGTGGCGTGGGCCGCCGTGTGGAATTGGGGCAAGAAGCCCATCAAGCCGTCACCGCTTCGGGCGGCCATGGCGGGCATGAAAGGCGTGTCAGACCGCTTCCGGTGGAAAGGCCTGGCGGGGGTCGCCTTCCTTGCCTTGTTCGCATACTGCGCCGTGACCGGCTACGCCAACAAGCGGGCGTTCATCCGCCTGATGGGTTACGACAACATCGGCGACGTGGAACACGAGCTTACCCGCAAGGACTGCGCCGTGCTTTACCATCCGGCTTACCGCCTCGCCTTCAGCATTTACGCCAACGAGCTTACCGCCAAGCAGGTTGACAAGCTCGTGGCCAACATCGACAAGGCCGTGGTTGACAGTTGCTCGTTCCGCAGCAAGAACGTTGTCTTGATAATAGGCGAGAGCTACAACCGCCACCACTCAGGCCTTTACGGCTACGGGCTGCCCACCACGCCGCGCCAGGAGGAGCGCGCCCGCCGCGGCCGGCTTGTGCCTTTCACCGACGTAATCGCGCCGTGGAACCTCACGAGCTTCGTCTTCAAGTACCTGTTCTCGCTCTACGCCGTTGGCGACAAGGGTGAATGGTGCGACTATCCGCTCTTCCCCGAACTGTTCCGCAAGGCGGGCTACCACGTCACTTTCCTCACAAACCAGTTCCTGCCGCAGGCCAAGGAAGCCGTGTATGACTTCAGCGGCGGCTTCTTCCTCAACAACCCTGAGCTTAGCCGCGCCATGTTCGACACGCGCAACGAGCGGCTCTACCGCTTCGACGACGGCATGCTGAAAGAGTATGACCGCCTGAAGGCGGAGAACAAGGAGAACAACCTCGTCATCTTCCACCTCAAGGGGCAGCACGTTGACTACCGCACGCGCTTCCCGCTGCAACGCCGCAAGTTCAACCCCGACGACTACGAGCGGCCCGACCTGAAGCAGAAAGAGCTGCGCATACTGGCCGACTATGACAACGCCATACTCTACAACGACTCCATCGTGGACGAGATCATCAAGCGTTTCGAGGACGAGGAGGCCGTGGTAATCTACGTGCCCGACCACGGAGAGGAGTGTTACGGCGAGGGCGTGCATTTCTACGGCCGCATGCATTCCACCGAAATCACCGCCCGCCTGGCGCGCGAGGAGTTTGACATACCTTTCTGGATATGGTGTTCGCACGACTACATGGTGAAGAACCCCGAGCTTTACGCCGCCATACTGAAGGCGCGCGACCGTCGGTACATGACCGACGCGCTGCCCCACCTGCTGCTTTACTTGGGCGGCATCAGCTCGCCCCACTACCGTGACGACCTCAACGTGCTGTCGCCCGGATACAACGAGGCGCGCCCGAGGATAATGAAAAATACGACGGATTATGATGAATTGGAGGTTGAATGATTAGGAGTTAAGGAGTGATGGAGTTAAGGAGTTAAGACAATAGCCATGCCGATAAAAGCACGTCGTGCATTGTCTGTTTACCCAGCTATTGTCTTAACTCCTTAACTCCATCACTCCTTAACTCCACGAATATAACGAAACAATGGAAAAACCACTTCTTTCCCTTGCCGAGTCGAAGGCGTTGCGCGGCATCGCCATACTCGGGATAATGCTTCACAACTACTGCCACTTCCTCGGCTTCGCCGTCAAGGAAAACGAATACACGTTCACACAGGCCAAGCCCCTGCAACTGCTGGCACGCCTCACCGACATGAGCGATTACCTCTTCGTCCATGTGCTGTCGTTCTTCGGGCATTACGGTGTGCCCGTGTTCCTGTTCATCAGCGGTTTCGGCCTCGTGGCGAAGTACGAGCGGAAGACGCCGCAGAGGGTGCGCGCGCTGCCCTTCGTTGGCTACCATTACATGAAGCTGCTGCGCCTTATGCTGCTCGGCTACGTGGCTTTCGCCGTGGTCAGCTACCTGCATCCGCACGGATACCACGGCTACACGCTCGGCCGCGTAGTGGCCCAGTTGCTGATGTACATCAACTTCCTGCCCGACCCTGACCACATCATCAAGCCCGGCCCTTACTGGTTTTTCGGCCTCATGTTGCAGCTTTACGTCGTCTACCGCCTGCTGGTTTACCGCCGGAGGTCGCTTAACGTCGTCGTCCTCATAGCCGTATGCTGGCTGGCGCAGGCCGTGTTCTCGCCCGAGACGAGGGCTGACGTTGACGCCCTCAACCGCATACGCTACAATTTCGTGGGCGGCATGTTGCCCTTTGGCGCGGGAGTGCTTTACGCCCGCCACGGGCGCGCCCTGCCGCAGTGGGCTTACGCCGCCGTCGCGCTGGTGTCGGCCGTGGCCGTGTTCGCCGGCAGCTTCGCCTTCTGGTCGTGGCTGTGGGTGCCGCTGTTCGTGGTGACGGGGGCGGTGGCCACGATAAAATTAATTCCCGAGCGCGCCCTCGCGCCGTGCGTGTGGTTCGGGGCGATTTCTTCCGCCCTGTTCGTCGTCCACCCCGTCACGCGCGAAATCATAATACCGATGTCTTACCGGGGCTATGTCTACAGCGGCGTAGTTGTCTACCTTGCGGCCTCTGTCGCCTTGGCGTGGCTGTTCAAGATAGCCTTCAGGTACATACCTAAACCAAAGTTGCAGCAATGAAACGACCTATAGAGCTTTCAGACATAAGCCGCTACCGCGGCGAACTCATGGGGCTGGCGATGCTCTTCGTCATGCTCTTCCACGTGTGGATGCCGAGGAGCAATCCAATGTACGGCCTCGTGCGCTGCGGCAACGTGGGCGTTGACATGTTCCTGCTGCTCAGCGGCGTGGGGCTGTGGTTCTCGTGGACCAAGAACCCGTCGCCCCGCCATTTCTTCAAGCGTCGCCTCATGCGCCTGTATCCGGCGTGGCTTGTCATGGCGAGCCTGTTTTACATCCCCAATTACCTCAACACCCCCGGCGGCGGATACAGCCCCGACGTGGCCAACCTCGTAGCCAACATCCTCGTGGGCTGGAGCTTCTGGCGCGTTGACGACCTCACGTTCTGGTTCGTCCCGGCCATCATGGCCCTCTACCTGATAGCCCCGGCCTACATGAAGCTCATCATCAGGCATCCCGCCTACCGCTGGATGCCCGCCCTGGCGATGGTGCTGGCCGTCATGGTGCAGTATTACCCGCCCGTGCATCACGCCGTGGGGCATCTCGAGATATTCTTCAGCCGCATACCCATCTTCCTCATAGGCATCAACCTCGGCTCGTGGGTCAAGCAGAAGCGCACGCTTGAGGGGCAGGCCGTGTGGCTCGTCCTCGCGGCGTTCGTCATGAGCCTGATGATGTGCGTCGAGTTCGAAGAGTCGTGGCGCGGCCGCTTCCCGCTGTTCATCGAGCGCATGGTGTACATACCGCTCACGGTGTCGATTGTTCTGTTGCTTGACCTTCTGCTGGGCAAGACGCCGGCCTTCGTGCGGCGCAAGCTGGCCTTTGTCGGCACGATAAGCCTTGAGCTGTATCTCATCCACATCCAGTTCGTACTGAAATACGTCACGCCCTACAAGTTGGGTTACTGCCTCACGGCTCTCGTCATGATTGCCGTGTCGCTCGTGCTGGCGTGGCTGCTGCACAAGGTGGTGGACAAGGTAGTGAGGTGAGCCAGGTCGGCTACGCCGCAAAGGCCGCGTATCAGGCCGCAAAAGGCCGCCAAACGGGAGGCGAAAGGGCCTATTCCGCAAGGCGAAAGGCGGCTGACGGGAAAGTGGCTGACAATCAGTGAATTGCAAAAACGAATGTTTGAAGACTGGGAGACGGGCCCGCTGCCGTGGCAAACGGCTCCTGCTCCCACGGCTTCTCTAAATCATATAAATTCTTTATGAATAGCATATTTAAACTTATACGTCCGCAGCAATGGCTGAAAAACGTGTTCGTGTTCATCCCGATGTTCTTCGGGGGCAGCCTGCTCGACCCCTCCGACATACGCGCCTCCGCGCTGACGTTCCTGGCTTACTGCTTCACGGCGTCGTCAGTCTACTGCTTCAACGACATCAACGACCTTGAGGCCGACCGCCGCCACCCCGTGAAGTGCCGCCGTCCGCTGGCCTCGGGCGCGCTGTCAGTGCGCGCGGCGTGGCTGTTGATGCTGCTGATGCTCGCGCTCGCCGCCGCCATGTCGGCCCTTGTTGGCGACGCCGCGCATGTCATGAAGGTGGGCGGCGTGCTGGCGTTTTACTACGTGATGAACCTCTGCTACTGCGCCAAGCTGAAGCAGTATGCCATCTTGGACGTGTGCATCGTGGCGTTCGGCTTCGTGCTGAGGGTGCTGGCCGGGGGCTTCGCCACCGACATCGCGCTGAGCAAATGGCTTGTGCTGATGACGTTCCTGCTGACGCTCTTCCTCTCGTTCGCAAAGCGCAGGGATGACGTAGTGCGCATGAACGAGACGGGCGAGCCGCCACGCAAGAACACCATACGCTACAACCTGACCTTCATCAACCAGGCCATCACCGTGACGGCCGCCGTCACCTTGGTTTGCTACATCATGTACACGGTGTCGCCCGAAGTGACGGCACGCTTCAATTCGGACATGCTCTACCTCACATCCGTGTTCGTCCTGCTCGGCCTTTTGCGCTACATGCAGATAACGGTGGTTGACAAGAAGAGCGGCGACCCTACCAAGATGATGCTGCACGACAGGTTCACGCAGCTCGTAGTGCTGGCCTGGGCGTTGACGTTCCTCTTGCTGATATATGTTTTCAAATGAACGGATGCTTCCGCCGCAAGACGGTGAGAGTTAAAAATTAAGAGTTAAGAATTAAGGATTAAGAATTAAGAGTTAAGGATTAAGAGTTAAGAATTAAATACCTTATAATCAACAATGCATTTGTCTTTAACTCCTCAGCGAACGAAGTGAGCGATAACTACTTTAACTCCTTTAACTACCAAAAAATGACTGACATCGACCTTTCAAAATATCCGTTGGGCAAAATCTACGCCTTCGACTTCGACGGCACGCTGACGCGCCGCGACACGCTGCTTGAGTTCATACGCTTCGCCAAGGGCGACAAGGCGTTCCTGCTCTGCTTCCTACGCTTCTCGCCCCTGCTCGTGCTGATGAAGATGGGCCTGTACCCCAACTGGAAGGCCAAGCAGAAGGTCTTTTCCTACTGCTTCAAGGGCATGAGGGAAGACGACTTCAACGCCCTTTGCGCCCGCTTCGCCAAGGAGAACGCCAAGCTGCTGAGGCCGAAGGCCGTGAAGAAGGTGGAGGAGGCCAAGGCCGAGGGCGGCACGGTGGTTGTAGTCAGCGCGAGCGTCAACAACTGGGTGGAGCCGTTCTTCTCGGGCATGGGCGGCGTCTTCGTTGTCGGCACGATGGTCGGCGTGCGCGACGGCGTGCTGACCGGCCGCTTCGTCACCAAGAACTGCTACGGCGAGGAGAAGGTGAACCGCCTCTTGCAGCTCTACCCCGAGCGCAAGCAATACTACCTCGTGGCTTACGGCGACAGCCGCGGCGACTTCGAGCTGCTCGACTTCGCCGACGAGAGCCATTACAGGCCGTTCAGATAAACGTCTGAAGTTAAAGGGATTAGAGAAGCTAAAGGAATTAAAGCCAAATGCCTCGACCGCTCCGATACGCGACATGACATACGGCCATGACTTCCCTAACTTCTACAACTTCCCTGACTTCCACAAAATAAAAACAATATGAAGAAATTCTTAACAATGTTCAAGGTCAGGCGCGAAGAGTGGCTGGCGGCGGCTTTCACCATGGTGATGCTGCTGGCACTGCACGCCCTCGTGATAGCGAGGAATTTCGACCAGTTCACCCGTGTGAACGCCGGCCACTGGAATGTGTTTGTCAACAATTTCACCGTGTCGGGCTTCGACCCCATCACTTATTCGATGGTGACGTATTGGGAGGCCAACTACAACGTTTACCGCCACCCGCTGCTGTCGTTCATGGTGTGGCCGCTGTCGCAGCTAAACCAGTGGCTCATGTCGGCCACGGGCATGAACTTGGTGCAGTTCATAGTGGCCGTGCCGCTGCTGCTGTGCGCCTTCTACGCCTTCGTGTTCATGTACCGCATCTTCAGGGACATCATACGGTTGCGCCGCTTCGACTCGGCCCTGCTCTCGTCGATGCTCTTCTCCATGGCGTATGTCATGGTGTCGGCCGTAGTCCCTGACCATTTCTGCGTCTCCCTGTTCCTGCTGGTCTTCGCCCTTTACGTCTCCGGGCGCAAGCTCCAGGCCGGCACGCAGTTCAAGATATGGCAGACTGTCGCGCTGTTCTTCGTCACCGCCGGCGTGACTTTGAGCAATGGCGTGAAGGTTTACCTGTATTCGCTGTTCACGAACGGGCGCAAGTTCTTCCGCCTGAAGTATTTCCTGTTCGCCGTCATATTGCCCTGCGCCCTCATCTGGGTATTCGCCCGCTGGGAGTATCGCACCTTCGTGCTGCCCAAGGAGAAGGCGCGCGCCGAGCTTAGGGCGAAGAAGAACGCCGAGAAACGCCAGCGCATGTTTGACGCTTTCCGTGACACGTCGTCGGTGAAAGACAGCGTTGAGGCGCGCAAGGCGTTTGACGCGGAGATGAAGCGGCGCGCCCAGGCCAAGTATTTGCGTGACAGGCAGAAGCCTTGGAACAAGCATACGGGCAAGCCGATGGGCGAAGGCGAGTTCATGCGGTGGACTGACGCGACCACGTCGCGCGCCTCGACGGCCGTTGAGAACTTGTTTGGCGAGTCCATACAGTTGCACCAGGACCACCTGCTGCAAGACACTTTGCGCTCGCGTCCCGTCATAGTGCCTTACCGTTGGGTGGTGAATTACGTCGTAGAGGGTGTCTTGGTGCTGCTCTTCGTAGCCGGCGTCTGGTGTGGAAGGCGGTCGCGCTTCCTCTGGATGGCCCTCAGCGGCTTCGCGTTCGACATGCTCTTGCACATGGGTCTTGGCTTCGGCATCAACGAGGTGTACATCATGGGGGCGCACTGGCTGTTCGTAGTGCCCTTGGCCGTCGGCTTCCTGCTCAGGAAGTGTTACGGCAGCCGCTCCGAAGCGTGGCTGCGCGGGCTCCTGTCCGTGCTTGTATGCTGGCTGTTTGGTTACAACCTGACGCTCTTCGTGGGTTATCTCATACAGTGATTTGTTGTTGGTTGAGGTGTTTCAAAAGGTTGGTTCATGAAGGTTTCAGTGCTTGTCCCGGTTTACGGGGTGGAGAAATACATAGGGCGTTGCGCCGAGTCGCTGTTCGCCCAGACGTATAAAGACATCGAGTACGTGTTTGTTGACGACTGCACGCCTGACCGTTCGATGGACGTGCTGCGCTCGGTTGTCAGCCGCCATCCCGTCTGCCAGGCTCAGGTGAAGGTCATACGCAACGCCGTGAACAGCGGAATCGGGGCTGTCAGGCAGACGTTGATAGACAACGCGACGGGCGACTGCCTGACGTTTGTTGACAGCGATGACTACCTGCCGCCGCGAGCCGTAGAGCTGATGTGCGCCGAGATGGGGCGCGGAGGCGTTGACATTGTTGACGGGGCGTGGCAGAGGGTGACGTCTGGCGGCCTTTCCTGCGTCAACACTCCGTGCCACGAGCGTGACGACAGTCGTTACCTGAAGTTGCTGTTGTGCCAGAACATCGTGTCAAACCGCCTTTGGGGGCGGCTTTACAGGCGCAGCTTGTTCACGCGCAACGGCATCCGCCTTGTGCCCGGAATTGATTACAGCGAGGACTATTCGGTCATTACGCGCCTGATGTTCCACGCCCGCCGCTCGTTCATCGACGACGTTGTGTATTATTACAGCGACGAGAACACGTCGTCTTACACCCACACCATGTCGCCGAAGCATGTGCGCTCGTACATCAGGGCGAACCGGGTGGTGCTTGACTTCTTCTCTGCCGACGACAGGTTGAGGCGTTATTCCGCGCCGTTGCAAATCGGGTTGCTCAACGTCTTGCGCAATGTCCGCGCCAACAAGTTCAGCTTCGCCGAGGCCGACAGCCTGCTCGGGTACGTTCCGCGCGGCCTTTTGTTCCGCCTTGTGGCCGCCATGCTGCGCGGCAAGTGCCCTTTCCGCCTGGCCGAGGCGGCTTATCTGGCCTTGAGGCGGGCGTATGTTTCCACTGTGGCCGGAGGCCGAAGTGAGCGCGGTTGAGGCCCGATGCCGCGAAACAACACGGCCCCGCGAGGGACAAGCCCTGCGGAGCCGCTACTAAACCTATCGAAGATAAGCACGCCCCCCATGAACAGGACGCGCCTTTTTTTCAATGGATAAGGAACATTCAAGTCATTCTTCTACCGAAAAGTCGTCTTTTCCTACGCCGCAAAGGGGGCAAACCCAGTCTTCGGGCAGGTCTTCAAACGCTGTTCCAGGGGCGATGCCGTTGTCGGGGTCGCCCACTGCGGGGTCGTAAACATACCCGCATACGTCACAAACATACTTCTTCATAATGTATAATTTTTAATTGTTAATGATAAGCTTGAGCCGTGTCGTGCCGTGCGTTGGCGTCGTGTTGTGGCGTAAGCGTTGGCCGCCAAGGCTCGTGTTTACCGTTTCTTGTTCAACACTTCGTCCACTTTCCCGGCTATGGTTTCCGGCTTTATGCTGTTGAGGCACGCATAGTCGCCCCTCAGGCAGGGCTTGTTGCCGAAGATGCTGCACGGGCGGCAGGGCATGTCCGCTTGTATGGCGTTGGCAGGGTCTTGCCCCCATCCCATGAAGCCGGCGTATGGATGCGTTGCGCCCCACACGCTGACAACGGGCGTTCCCGTGATGGATGCCATGTGCATGTTCGCGCTGTCCATCGAAACCATCACGTCGAGATGGCTCATCATGATAAGTTCGCCGGCTATTCCGCCGAGGCGCGCCGAGGCGTTCACGCATCGGTCAAAGCGTTCGCTCCAGTCGTTCATCCGGGCGGTCTCAGCCGGCCCGCCGCCGAACAGGAATATGCGGCACTTCGGGTGGCGCGCCGTAATCAGCCCGATGACCTTTTCCATCTGTTCGGGTGGGTATATTTTGCCCGTGTGGGCGGCGAAGGCGGCCAAGCCAATCCACACCTCCCCGTCGGCTTTCTCCATGCGCATGTCCTCGGGCAGGCGGCTCATGTCGCCCCCTTCGGGCGGGAAGATGGAGCGGAAGTCGAGCTTAACGGGGTAACCCAGGCGCGCCAGCACGTCGGCATAGTTGTCGAAGGCCGTCGGCTGTTGCACGAGTTGCTTGTCCGTCTGGCTGGTTATCATCTTGCGCCCGGCGCGGTGCTTGTCGATGTGCTGCACCCGGTAGCGGTCGATGTTGAAGCGCATGCGCAGGTAGTCAGAGCGCAACACGCTGTGCAGGTCGGCTATGGCTGTGAAGTTCTTGGCCGTCAGGCGGCGGTAGAGGGCGTTCAGTCCCTTCACGCCGTAGTATTCGTTTTTCACGTCGGCTTCCATGAAGCCCACGTTCTGCGGCATGTACTCGAAGAACGGGCGGGCGAAAGGCCGGCTGAGCATGGTTATCCTCACGTCGGGATACTGCCTTGCCAGCGAATCGACCACGGGCACGGTCATGGCTACGTCGCCCATCGCCGAGAACCTCATTATGAGTATGTGTTCGGTCTTCATTTGTCTTTCCGGGCGTAAAGCACGGGGTTGGTGGCCGGGTCGTTGTACATTTTCATCTGGCGGTACACCTTCATGTACTTCCTGCCGGCCTCGATGTCGTCGAGCAGTTGGCAGATGGCCGTGCCGAGGTCGGTCTGCTGTTCAAGGAGGACATCCAGCTTGGCGGCGCACTTGGCGCGGTGTTCCGCGTCGGCGTCTGCGCGTCCGGCCTGCTCTCTCATGTGGTAGATTTTCAGCGCGAGTATTGACAGGCGGTCGATGGCCCATGCCGGGCTTTCGGTGTTGATTGTCGCTTCGGGCAGGGGCTTCACGTCCTTGTACTTTTCCCTGAGCTGGCTGTCGATTTCTTCCACCAGGTCGGTGCGCTCCTGGTTGCTGCGGTCTATGCGCCGCTTTAGCTGCAACGCGGCCGCCGGGTCGATGCCCGGGTCGCGTATGATGTCCTCCAGATGCCATTGCACGGTGTCAATCCAGCACTTGCGGTACAGGCTTGCGTCCATCGTCCCCTCGTCGTATGGGTTGTTGATGGGCGTGTCAACGTTGTCGGTGGCGTGATAGTCGTTTATCGCGCGGTTGAATATCGTGTTGCAGTTTTCTGTAAACGTCATTTCGTAAGTTTTTATTTAAGACAAACAAGATTTGCATTCAAGATTACAAAGATAAGGATTTATTTCCGTACAGCCAACCCAAACGTGATATTTTTTAGTACTTTTGCAGATAGATAGGAATTTATGGAAGTAAAAGAAGCCATGGAAGTTAAAGCCAAGTGCATTGTTGGAGGTTGGGGATAAGCCAAATAGGCCAAATAGGCCAGATAAGCCGAATGAGCCTAATAAGCCCAATAGGCCTAATGAGTCAAATAAACCTCATTAGGCCAATTAGGCTCATCGGGCTTATATCCCGGCCAAGGATTAGGCATTTGGCCTTAACTTCCATAACTTCTTTGAATTCTTTGACTTCATAATAATACAGCCAGAGCATAATGAAAATAGTAGTTGACGACAAAATCCCTTACATCCGCGAGACGCTGGAAAGGCTGGCGGACGAGGTGGTTTACAGGAAAGGCGTTGACATCAGCCCTGAAGACGTGCGCGGGGCCGACGCCCTGATAGTGCGCACGCGCACCCGTTGCGACGAGCGTCTGCTCGGAGGAAGCGGCGTGAGGTTCGTGGCTACGGCCACAATCGGCTTCGACCATATCGACGCCGGCTATATGCGGCGCGCCGGCATAGAGTGGATGAGCTGCCCGGGGTGCAACGCCGCCTCTGTGGCGCAGTACCTGCGCTCCGTCCTCCTGCTGCTAAGGCGCGACCGCGGGGCGCGGCTTGGGGGCATGACGCTGGGCCTTGTGGGCTGCGGGCACGTAGGCTCAAAGGTCAAGGCCGTGGCCGAGGGCTACGGCATGCGCGTCATGGTGTGCGACCCGCCGCGGCAGGAGCGGGGCGACGAGGGCGAGTTTGTGTCGATGGCCGACATCGAGCGCGAGGCCGACGTCATCACCTTCCACGTGCCGCTGGCCAAGGACGGGCCCCATCCTACGTTCCATCTGGCCGACGCCGCGTTCTTCAGCCGCCTCGCCCGCCGTCCGCTCATAGTCAACACGAGCCGCGGAGCGGTGGTTGACAACGACGCCCTGCTTGACGCGATAATATATAATAAGGTATGCGACGCCGTGGTTGACACGTGGGAGCATGAGCCTCTTGTCAACCTCGAGCTGCTGCGCCGCGTGTGGATAGGCACGCCCCACATCGCCGGTTACAGTGCCGACGGCAAGGTGAACGCCGACAACATGGTCGTGGAGGGCCTTTGCCGCCACTTCGGCCTCGCCGTGCCGCCACGCATAGTGCCGCCGCCGCTGCCGGCCGACTTCGTCCCAGCCGACGATGACGACGCCCTGCGGCTGCAACTCTACAACCCGCTTGACGACAGCGTGCGCCTGAAAGCCGCGCCGGGCAGGTTTGAGGAGCTGCGCGGCAACTATCCCCTGCGGCGTGAATGGTACGCCTGACAGCCGGCTTGAGCCGGCCTCGTGGGTGATGCCTGGCAGCCGTCGTCGGGTGGCCTTGCCGCAATCCTCATGGCATCCCTGGCTCTTGCGATGGCCGCCAAGAGCAGCATCGCCAACAGCTTGACAGTCAGGCTCTTTGCAAAAGGCCGCCTTCCGCAATGCGGAAAGCGGCCTTTTGCGTTGCTGTTTGATGCCTTTTGCGTTGCCGTTTGCCGTCTTCCGCAAAGCGGCCTATCAGCCCTATTGGGCTCATCAGGCTTATTAGGCCCAATAAGCCCAATAGGCCTGATGAGCCAGATAGGAATTATAAGGGCAATAAGGCAATAGGCCCAATGAGCCAGATAGGGATGATAAGGGCAATAAGGCAATAGGCCTGATGAGCCAGATAGGGATGATAAGCCCAATAGGGGCGATGGGCATGGGCGCGCCAAGCCCCCGCTTTTTGATTGGACGGTTGGCCGCGATTTGGTCTTTCGATGTCATTTGTACACCATATTTCCTGCACACATGTACGTATAGTGTGCAAAAATACACACATTTTTGTTTAAAAAATTTGCAAACTTGAATAAAAATTCGTTCCTTTGCAGCGATTTTTTGAGATTTGAAAATTATTACAAACTTTTTAAAACATTACAATCATGTCAGACATTGAAGCAAAAGTAAAAGCTATTATCGTAGAGAAACTTGGTGTAGACGAGTCAGAAGTAAAGCCTGAAGCAAGCTTCACAAACGACCTTGGTGCAGATTCTCTCGACACGGTAGAGCTGATTATGGAGTTTGAGAAAGAGTTCAACATCTCTATTCCTGACGACAAGGCTGAGACAATCGCAACTGTTGGTGACGCCATCAGCTATATCGAGGCTAACATCAAATAATAAATTCCGGACGTATTAGATGGAATTAAAAAGAGTAGTAGTGACGGGTCTGGGCGCAGTGACGCCGGTGGGGCTCAATGTCGAGGAGACATGGAACAACCTCTTGGCCGGGGTAAGCGGCGCAGCACCTATCACTAATTTCGACTGTTCCAAGTTCAAGACGCAGTTCGCGTGCGAGGTCAAGGGCCTGAACGTGAACGACTGGATTGACCGCAAGGAGGCGCGCAAGCTTGACCGCTACACTCAGTTGGCCTTGATAAGCGCGATGCAAGCCGTCAAGGACAGCGCGATGGACTTGGAAACCGAGGACAAGAACCGCATCGGAGTCATCTTCGGCGTAGGCATCGGCGGTATCAAGACCTTCGAGGACGAGGTGTCTTACTACGCGCTGAACAAGGAGAACGGCCCCAAGTTCAACCCGTTCTTCATCCCGAAGATGATTAGCGACATAGCGGCCGGCCACATCTCAATCCATTACGGATTCCACGGCCCCAACTATGCCACCACCTCCGCTTGCGCCTCTTCTACCAACGCCCTGGCCGACGCATTCAACCTTATCCGCCTGGGCAAGGCCAACGTCATCGTCAGCGGCGGTGCCGAGGCTGCCATCTGCGCATGCGGCGTGGGCGGGTTCAACGCCATGCACGCCCTCTCTACGCGCAACGACGAGCCGGCCAAGGCCTCTCGACCGTTCAGCGCAAGCCGTGACGGCTTCGTGATGGCCGAAGGAGCAGGATGCCTTATCCTCGAAGAACTGGAGCATGCCAAGGCTCGCGGAGCCAAGATTTACGCTGAAATGGTGGGCGAAGGCGCAAGCGCGGACGCTTACCACATAACAGCCTCTCATCCCGAAGGCCTCGGGGCGAAGCTCGTAATGCAGGCGGCTCTTGACGACGCAGGCATGAAGCCTGAAGACATAGACTACATCAACGTTCACGGAACATCGACGCCTGTCGGCGACATATCCGAGGCCAAGGCCATCAAGGATGTGTTCGGCGACGCGGCTTACAAGCTGAACATCAGCTCAACCAAGTCGATGACAGGCCACCTGCTCGGCGCGGCCGGCGCGGTGGAGGCCATGGTAAGCGTACTGTCAGTGCAGAACGACATCGTTCCGCCGACAATCAACCATGACGAAGACGACAAGGACGAGGAGATAGACTATAATCTTAACTTCACATTCAATAAGGCGCAGAAGCGCACCGTGCGTGCCGCAATGAGCAACACTTTCGGTTTCGGCGGACACAACGCGTGCGTCATATTCAAGAAATATGATGATTGACAACTTTATTGACCGTATGAAGCTCCCTTTCCGAAAGGAAAAGGAGCTTTATTCTTCTTTGTACTCAATACTCGGATTTTACCCTCACGACATCGACCTGTACAAACAGGCCCTCATGCACCGCAGCGTCTACAAGCGCAACGCCAAGGGAAGGCCCGTCAACAACGAGCGGCTTGAATTCCTGGGCGACGCCATCCTCGACGCCGTTGTCGGCGACATAGTGTTCCGCCACTTCGAAGGCAAGCGCGAGGGCTTCCTCACCAGCACGCGAAGCAAGATTGTGCAGCGCGACACCCTCAACCGCCTGTCTACCGAAATCGGCGTAAGCAAGCTCATCGTGTCCAACGGCCACATGTCCTCTCATAACAGTTATATGGAAGGAAATGCGTTCGAGGCCCTCGTCGGGGCAATCTACTTGGACCGCGGTTACCACGCTTGCATGCGCTTCATGCAGAAGCGCATACTGTCGCAGCTCATCAACCTTGACAAGGTTGCCTACAAGGAGGTGAACTTCAAGAGCAAGCTCATCGAGTGGTGCCAGAAGAACAAGGTGAAGCTGAAGTTCGACCTCGTCAGCCAGAAGCGTGACAACGGCAACAGCCCCGTGTTCGTCTACGCCGCTTTGATTGAAGGGTTGGAGGGCGGACGTGGCGAAGGCTACTCGAAGAAGGAGAGCCAGCAGGCGGCCAGCAAGGCCGCCCTGCAGAGCCTGAGGCGCAAACCGCAGTTCATCGACGCCGTGTTCGCAGCCAAGACCGAGCGCACGAAGATGGAGGAAGAGCCAGTACAGGCCGCGCCCGACGTTGACGCCAAGGAGGACTTCATCGTCCATCGTGAGGACGACCTGGCTCAGAATGGCGAGGTGGCGGTGGCCACCATTGAGAAGAAGGTCGTGAAAGCAAACGACATTGCGGCTGAAAGCGAGGCTTCAACTGACGAGTTCGACCTCTCTGACATCAAGGCTTTCGACAGCCCCAAGAGCAAAGAAGACATCATAGCGGCAGCCGAAGCAGCCGCATTTGGAGAGAAATGATTTTTTAAAGTAGTTAAAGGAGTTTTTCTTTAGTAGTTAAAGGAGTTAGAGGGAGTTAAAGGAGTTAAAGACAAATGCTTCGTTGCATTGACCCTTGATGCACAAGCAAAACTATTGTCCTTAACTCCTTTAACTCCCTCTAACTCCTTTAACTACTAAAGAATACTCTTTTAATTCCTAAGAAAAAGAACCTTTTCCAACTCGCTGAAATCATCTATTATCCACTCGGCGCGCTCCGCTTCGAGGCTTGCGCGGCTGCCGTTGCCGTAAGTAACGCCCACGGCCTTCACCCCGGCGGCGTGCGCCATGCGTATGTCAAACATCGTGTCGCCAACCACTATGGCGTCTTCAGGGCGCAGGTTGTTCTCGCGGAGCGTCTTCAGAACCATGTCAGGCGCGGGCTTGGCGCGCTCAACGTCGCTCACGCTGAGGACGTATGGGATGTAAGGCGCAAGCCCCATTTCGTCGATGAACGCCGTCAGCGACGGCCTGAGGCGGCTGCTTGCCACGGTTACGAGCATCCCGGCGGCGTGCATCCGCAGTATGGTGTCCTTGACGTTGGGGAACATCGGCACCGCCCCGGGCACGTTGTTCTCGGCGAAGAGGCGGCGGTAAGTAGCGGCGCAGAGGTCGCCCATGGCGTCGTCCATGGGTATGAGGTCGGTGAAAGTCTGCTTTAGTGGCAGTCCTATCATGGCGGCACACTCGTCGTCGGTGCGGCTCGGCAGACAGAGTTCAGCTATCGTCTGCTGCATTGTGCTGACTATCAGGGCGCGCGTGTCGGCAATGGTGCCGTCAAAGTCGAGTATGACTGACTTGAGTTTCGTTGTCATTGTTTATTTTTTTGGGGAGTTAAGGAGTTATGAAGTTAAGAAGTTAAGACAAATGCTTTGACAAAATGAAAAATGTATAATGAAAAATGAATAATCCAGCAAACACATAGTATGGCATTCGATTATTCATTTTTCACTTTCAACTACTCATTTTGTCAAAGCATTTGTCTTAACTTCTTAACTTCATAACTCCTTAACTCCAGATTATTAAAATCCTTTCATCACCACCGCCACGGTGTTCATCCTGAAGTACGGCTCTGACATGTACACCAGTCCGCCGTAAGGGTTCTCCGTGCCGCGCGAGTCCTTGCAGATGAAGTAACGCTGTCCGCGGGCGTTGCGGGCCAGTCCGACGATGGCCATAGCGTGGTCGTCGGTCACGTGGAGCCGCTCGAAGGCTTGCTGGCGCATGGCCTGTGTCACCTTGGCGTCGCCCTCGGCGAGGCGCGCCACGCCACGTTCAAACGAGAAGCCCGCCGTGCTTGTGCAGCCCTCCCAGCACACGCTGCGCCCTGAGCGCAACGCGGCCACGGTGCGGCTGACGAGCGTGTCGAGCGGCACGTTCATGAACCTGCGCCCCGTGCGGTTGGCCGCCACGTAGAGGGGCACGGCCTCGCCCATCGGCTCGTGCGTGTAGCTGGTCATCGCCACATAGTCGGCGGGCATGCACACGCTGCGCGCGAACTCTTGCGGAGTGTATTCCGCGCCGTACATCCACACGCGCCGCGGCACGGGGTTGACCGCCGTGTCAAGCACGTAGGCCAGCCTGTCGCGCAGCCGCTCCAGGCCCACGCGCCTCGCCACGCCCTGGCTTGCCAGGATTTTCAGCTTGCGGCACAGCACGTTGTAGTTGCACTCGGAGCGGTAAGAGTCGTATGGCATCGCGCCGTATTCGGCCAAGGCGCAGAGCAGGTCGGGGGCTACGCCGCGCGTGGTGATTTCCGTTTGCCCGCCTGACAGGTAGCACCGCTCCGCCTGTCCGCCAAGGACGCACCGCGCCACGTAGGCCGCCGACAGGTTGACCGAGTCGCCCTCGGCCAAGCGGTCGCTCTCGATGGTGGCCAGCATGGCGTAGACCCACGACATCTCGCACGCCCCTTGGTCTTTCACGGGGGTGAACTTGTTCATCGTCTCCGTCGTGAACGTTTCGCCCGCAGGTCTTTCCCTGCTGCACGAACATGCCAGCACGACGGCGGCGAGTATGGCAATTAATGTTTTCATGACAGCAAAATTAATCAAAAAATGGGAACGGCGGAAGCGCGGCGGGGGAAAATCGGCGGCATGAAACGGAAACGTTGCGGCAGGAGCCGATGGCGTGTTTGCAATCCGTTGATTGTCAGGTGGTTGGCAATATGCGGCCTTTCGCGCAGCAAAAGGCCGCATATCATCGTGCGATACGTGGCCTTTCATGCCGCGAAAGGCCATGGCCGGCTTGGTCATCGCCCGCCGGCGCGCTTCTCGTAGAAGTGTTTCCACAGCGGCGCGGCCATCAGGCTCTGGCGGATTTTGTCTCCGGCGAGCAGGGCGAAGGCCTCTTCTTCCGTGAGCAGATGCACCTCTATGTCCTCTGTGCGGTCGAGATGTTGCCCTCCGGCGCGCTCAACGCCAGTGGCGAGGAAGCAGTGCGTCAGGTTCGTCATGGTGCTGGTGTTGGCCGATACGGTCATCAGCTCGCGCCAAGTGCCGCCAGCGTAGCCCGTCTCTTCCATCAGTTCGCGCCGTGCGGCGGCTTCGGGCTGTTCGCCTTCCTCGCACACCCCGGCCACAATCTCCATGCACGTCTCGCCCAAGCCGTGGCGGTATTGGCGTATGAAGACATATTCGCCGCCGTTCGTCACGGCGATGACGTTCACCCACGTGGGGTATTCAAGCACGTAATACTCGTCGTTCACCACTCCCGTGGGCAGTTCCACGGTGTCCCTGCGTGCCGTAAGCCACGGCCTCTTGATGATGTATTCGCTTTTCAGCGTCTTCCATTTCATGTCGCGTTGCATAAGTATAAGTAGTTTTTCTTTAGTAGTTAAAGGAGTATTTCTTGGTAGTTAAAGGAGTTAGAGGTAGTTAAAGGAGTTAAGGACAAATGCTTTGTTGATGTACTTTTTGGTAGTTAAAGGAGTTAAGGACAAATGCTTTGTTGATGTACTTTTTGGGAGTTAAAGGAGTTAGAGGTAGTTAAGGGAGTTAAGGACAAATGCTTTGTTGATGTACTTTTTGGTAGTTAAAGGAGTTAGAGTAGTTAAAGGAGTTAAGGACAAATGCTTTGTTGGAAGCATTTTCGCTTGTCTGCTTGTCACTTGTCCCTGGTCTGCTTGCCACTCGTCCGCTCAGTCACTGACTGCTCGTTTGCTGAAAGAACTCCGCTTTCCGCTCGAAGGTCATCTTCCGTTTTGTTACGGGATGCGTGAAGGTTATCGCCTCGGCGTGCAGGCAGAGGCGGCCCTGCCCGTGGCCGTAGAGGCGGTCGCCGATGATTGGCGCGCCTAATCCGTCGGCGTGCGCGCAGTGCAGGCGCAACTGGTGGGTGCGCCCCGTCAGGGGGAAGAGGGCCACGCGCGTGACGTTTCCTTTCGTTCCGACTATCTGGTATTCGGTTACGGCGGCCTTGCCGTTGGCGTAGTCAACTTTCTGATACGGCCTGTCCATCGGGTCGGGGCGCAGGGGGATGCTTATTTCGCCACGGGGCGGCCTGTTGACGGTGCCGTCCAACAGGGCGACATACCGCTTCTTGACCGTGCGTGCGGCGAACTGGGCTTGCAATTCCTTGTACACGTCCATGCCGTAAGCCACGACGAGCAGTCCTGAAGTGTCCATGTCAAGGCGGTGTACGGGGATGGCCTTGCGGCCTTCGGGCGCGCGGCGGCTCATCTCTTCAGCCACCGAGTCCGCGCTCTGGCGGCCGGGCACGCTCTTCATGCCCGCCGGCTTGTTGACCACGGCGAGCCATTCGTCCTCGTAGACAATCGCCAACGGTTGGCTGACGCCGCCCTCCGCGCTGCCCGTTTCTACGTCGAGCCCCTGCAGCATGTGCCCGAGTATGGGCAGGCACTTGCCCCGGCAGGCGGGGTAGAAGTGCAGGTGGTGGCGCACTTCGCCTTCGGGCGACCGCCCCCACCAGAACTCCGCCATGCAGACGGGGCGCAAGCGGTTCTTGTAAGCGTGCTGTAGCAGCTTCGGCGCGCAGCAGTCTCCCGCCCCGGCGGGCGGCACTCGCTGCGGCGTTTCGGCGAAGATGGACACCAGGCTGCGGCTCTCGCCCCGCGCGTTTAGCATGGAGTATTGCGAGAAGAGCCAGCGTTGCAGGTCGTCAGACATGGCCTTCCTTAGTTCTTTCAACGCCTTGACTTCCGCTTCTATGCCGTCGGCTGCCTCGGCGGCCGCTGTCAGGCGTTCGGCGGCGCGCTGCCTAATGCGGCGCAGCTCGGCCTTTTGGAACTGGCTTTCGCGCACCATCGCAGCCTCTTCTTCAGGCGTGACGGGCTGTGGCGACTGTCTTCGGGCGTCGCGGCGGGCTTTCGCCTCGGCCATGGCCAGCCTGTAAGCGGCCTCCTCGTCGGCGTTGGCGCGGCGGCAAGCTTCCCTTTCAGCCACGGCCTTCCGGTACGGCTCAGAGTCCAGCAGGCCGGCGATGTGGCGGTTGACGGCCGTGATTTCGGCTTCATGGGTCTTGAAATAGCCGTCAGGACGTGTCGCGTCGAACACCGGCGGAACAAAAAACTCATGGTTGTTAGTGCCCGCAAGCAGTCCCGAGAACGCCGCGAGGTAGCCCAGCCGCCCGTCTTCGTCAGTGACGACAAGCACCCCGAACATCTTGCCGCCGTTGGCGTCGGCGCGCAAACGGCTGTCACCCTCGATGTGGCTCTGCACCTCACGCGCCGCCAAGAGGCACAAGGGGTGCGGCTCGTAGTGGAAGGGGTCGGTGAATTTAGCCGGTTTCGGCAGCGTGGTTTTGAGGGGGTGGAAGGTTGTCATCTGGTGTCTTGGGGTTGAGTTGGATGATAGGGCCGATGAGCCGGATAAGCCTTATGGGGCTAATATGACGATAGGCCAAATGAGCCGGATGAGCCTTATGTGGCTAATGGGACGGTAGGGCCGATGAGCCTGATAAGCACAATTAGCCCAATGCGCCGTTTGCAGGGCCGTTGGCTTTAACTTCCCGATAACGAACAAAGGCCGTGCGGGGCACGGCCTTTGTTCGTTATAAAGAAGAGTTATTACTTCAGTTTGGCGTATCCGTAACGTGCTGTTTCGCCAAGCTCCTCCTCGATGCGGATGAGCTGGTTGTACTTGGCCATACGGTCGGTGCGGCTCATTGAGCCGGTCTTGATTTGGCCAGAGTTGGTAGCTACGGCGATGTCGGCGATGGTTGTGTCCTCGGTCTCGCCTGAACGGTGAGATGTTACCGTGGTGTAGCCGTGGCGGTGAGCCATCTCGATTGCGTCGAGAGTCTCGGTGAGCGAGCCGATTTGGTTAACCTTGATGAGGATAGAGTTGCCTGCGCCCATCTTGATGCCCTTCTCAAGGAACTTAACGTTGGTAACGAACAGGTCGTCGCCTACCAACTGGCAGCGGTCGCCGATGGCGGCTGTCAGCTTAACCCAGTTGTCCCAGTCGTTCTCGTCGAGACCGTCCTCGATAGAGTCGATAGGATATTTGGTTATAAGCTCCTCGAGGTACTTGATTTGCTCCTCTGCGCTGAGCTTCTTGCCGTTGGGGTCCTTCTTCTTTCCGTCCTTGAGCTGGCGGTAGTCATAGTACCACTCGCCGTTCTCGCATACTGCGAACTCGCTGGCTGCGCAGTCCATTGCGATCTTAACGTCCTTGCCCGGCTCGTAACCTGCGTCCTTGATGGCCTGGCAGATGCTGTCGAGAGCGTCCTCGATGCCGTCAAGAGCGGGGGCGAAACCACCCTCGTCACCTACCGCGGTAGAGAGTCCGCGCTTCTTCAGCAGCTTGGCGAGAGCGTGGAACACCTCTGCACCCATGCGGATGGCTTCCTTCTCGTTGGGCGCGCCAACGGGGCGAATCATGAACTCCTGGAACGCGATGGGCGCGTCAGAGTGCGCTCCGCCGTTGATGATGTTCATCATGGGCACGGGCAGAGTGTAAGCGTTGCAGCCGCCGATGTAGCGGTAGAGAGGCATGTTCAGGGCCTTTGCGGCAGCCTGAGCCGTAGCCAGTGAAACGCCGAGGATGGCGTTTGCGCCGAGCTTGCTCTTGGTGGAAGTTCCGTCGAGAGCCAGCATCTTATGGTCGATACCGCGCTGGTTGAAGACACAGTCACCCTTCAACGCCGGCGCGATGATGTTGTTTACATTCTCAACAGCCTTGAGGACACCCTTGCCGAGGTAACGGTTCTTGTCGCCATCGCGAAGCTCCAGGGCCTCGTTCTCGCCGGTAGACGCTCCTGACGGAACGGCAGCGCGGCCCATGACGCCGTTTTCGAGGGTTACTTCAACTTCCACTGTGGGGTTGCCTCTTGAGTCGAGGATTTCTCTTGCATGAACTTTCTCAATCTTCATAATTACCTTAAATTTATAAGAGTTGAATTTATGTCCTATTCAAATCGAGTGCAAAGGTACTGCAATTTCGGCAATCCGTGAAACATTGGCGCGCCTATTTTCGCGCCGTTTAATCTTTATTAATATAATAAGGTTATGGGGACGTGTGCCCATGCGGTTTCGGGGTCATGCGATTTCGGGGTTGTTGGGTTGTGTGATGGCCGGGCTCGTGCCCGTGCCATAGTGTCAGCCATGACGCCGGGGCTGCCGCGGAACACGGCAAAACGCAATGCGAAAGGCCGTGTCTTGCCGCATGGAACACGGCCTATTGCACCGCAATCCACGGCCTTTCGCAATGCGCTGGAAATCAACTGGTTGCGGTGTCGGCCGGTGTCGGTCTGCACAGCGAAACGGCGGTGAGGCTACATGTGTTGGCCGCATGCGGTTGAGAAATGCCGCAACTTCAGGTTGTAGGGTAAAAGTAAAGGGTGTGAAGTTTGCCGAGAAATTTTGCGTTGTGGGTTATTTTGCATACTTTTGCTGGAAAAACTAAAAAAGATATGAGAACAAGATTGATTTCTTTGGGCAAGGCGGCCGTTGCGCCGGTGCTTGCCGTGTTGTTTTGTTTCTTGCCGGCCTCTGCCGTTGCGGCTGTTGACGACAACGAGGCGGTGGCGTTGATTACGAAATTCTACCAGAACTTCTTCCACGAGAAAAGCGACTACGCCAGCGAGGATGCCACCATCGACGCGCTTTGCTCGGACAACCTGAAGAAGAAGCTTAGGGACGCTTACGAGTATGACTACGAGGGCAGCGTGGCCCCGTATGCCACGTGGCTGTTCACCACAGGCGCGCAGGACGGGCCGGGTGACAGCAAGTTTGTGGGCGCGGCGGCTGTTGGCGGCGGCGAATACCGCGCCGACTATTACGACATGGGCATCAAGGCGGCCAGCGTGTTGAGGGTGGTCGAGACGGCCGGAGGGCTGAAGATTGACGACGTGAAATGCGTAGAGGGCGGCGAGGCTGACGGCGACGACGGCGGCATAGTGGACGAGCCCGCGCCCGTATCTGACGGCAGGGTGTACAAGCTGCTGCTGGCCGACAACACCAACCTGAAAGAGCCGGCATGGAGGGACAGGCTCGTGCCGCTGGTGGGCGAGGCCGGATACAACTTCATGTGCGCGCAGTACATGGGCACAGCCACGCAGCAGGGACGCGACGGTGTGGGCAACCTGAACTTCTACTTTGAGGGACATACGAAAGAGAACTGGGTTGACGGCTACAAGCTGAACTTCTGTTACGGCGGCACCTTCGATTCGCTCACCGTCGTGCTGATACGCAACGGACAGGAGCAACGGTTCGACGACTTCATGACGGTAGGGGAGTGAGGCTTGTTTGAGGTTTTAAGGTTGTGGGGCTTATCAGGCTCATTGGGCTAATAAGACTAATAGGCCAAATGAGCCTGACAAGCCTGATAGGCCTAATAAGGCTTGCTGCAAACTCACAACCCTAAAACCAATTATCGTTAAAACCTGCGTTTTGTTTTGCCGTTATTGCGAAAAGGCGTAACTTTGCACCCCTATTATAATAAAGCAAAGCGAAATGTCATATTTGTTTTCTTCAGAATCAGTATCAGAAGGGCATCCTGACAAGGTTGCCGACCAAATCTCAGACGCCATACTCGACCAGTTTCTCGCCTACGACAGCCACGCCCGCGTGGCCGTGGAGACGCTTGTGACTACGGGGCAGGTGGTCATTGCGGGTGAGGTGCGCAGCGAGGAGTACATCGACCTGCAGACCATGGCGCGCAGGACTATAAAGAAGATAGGCTACACGAAGTCGGAATACCAGTTTGACGGCGACTCGTGCGGAATATTGAACGCCATCCACGAGCAGAGCGACGACATCAACCGAGGCGTTGACAACGGCATGGCCGACGGGCAGGGCGCGGGCGACCAGGGAATGATGTTCGGCTACGCTTGCAACGAGACGGAGAACTACATGCCCGTGACGCTCGACCTGGCGCAGCTCATAATGAGGACCCTCGCCGACATAAGGAAGGAAGGCAAGGAGATGACTTACCTGCGCCCCGACTCGAAGAGCCAGGTCACCGTGGAATACGGCGACGACGGCACGCCGCTGAGGATAACGACCATTGTGGTATCGACGCAGCACGACGAGTTTGACACTGACGACGAGCGCATGCGCCAGCGCATCGAGGACGACGTGAAGGGTATACTGATGCCGCGCGTGAAGGAGCAAATCCACTCAGACAAGGTACTCGCGCTCTTCAACGACGACATAAAATATCTGGTCAACCCCACGGGCAAGTTCGTCATCGGCGGACCTAACGGCGACACGGGCTTGACCGGCCGCAAAATCATAGTTGACACCTACGGAGGCCGCGGGGCTCACGGCGGCGGAGCCTTCTCGGGCAAGGACTCGAGCAAGGTTGACCGCTCGGCAGCCTACGCCGCTCGCCACATAGCCAAGAACATGGTGGCCGCAGGGGTGGCCGACGAGATGCTGGTGCAGGTGAGCTACGCCATCGGCAAGGCCGAGCCTGTCAGCGTATACGTGAACACCTACGGCAAGAGCCACGTAAGCATGAGCGACGGCGAGATAGCCGCCCAGGTCAGCAAGATGTTCGACCTGCGCCCAAGCGCGATTGAGCGCGAGCTGAAGTTGCGCCAGCCGATGTACCTGGAGACGGCTGCCTACGGCCACATGGGGCGCAAGAACGAGGTGGTGAAGAAGACCTTCACCAGCCGTTACCACGAGGAGAAGACCATCGACGTGGAGCTGTTCACGTGGGAAAAGCTCGACAAGGTGGACGAGATACGGCGCGCCTTCTCAATCAAGGGGTGAAATAACGTAGCGGGGGCGGATGACGCCCCTGCCGCATAATATATCATTATAATAAAGGATGACGGCGATACAGCAGACTGACTCTACGGCGGAGAATGCCTTTGTCCCTGTGGAAACGCAGGGGCAGGCGAGGGCTGTGCGCCATGATTCGCCGCGGCATGCCGCCGCGCCCGCCGACAGCACTGAAGCCAAGGCGGAGGAGACGCATGCCGCCGTGGAGGCTGACAGCGTGGCTGCCACGCCGAGCCGCGACGTGCCGGGCGCGGAGGTGGTGGCCAGTTGGTGGTGCGCCGACAGCTCTTGGGCTGCGGCAGACTTCACCAAGCCGTATTTCCTCAACGACTCATTGTATGCGTCGTGTGCGGCCGACGAGCGTTACGGGGTGGTGGGCGACCCTGTGCCGTACACCGTCCGCAACGACAATACGATAACCGCGCTGCTTGTTTGCTGCTTCGTTGTGGCCATGCTGGCGTTCACAAGTTCGCGCCGCTTCTTCGCAAGGCAGGTCAAGCATTTCTTCCGCGAGCCCAACCGTGACACAGCCGGCATGTCGGAGACGACCGCCGAGACGCGGTGCCAGTTGTTCTTCGTGTTGCAGACGTGCCTGCTGATGTCGATAATCGCGTTCCTGTATGTCCTTGAATGCGTGGCCGGCACGTTCGTCCTGCACTCGCAGTATCGGTTGATGGGGCTGTTCTTCGGCGTCTTCGCTGTTTATTTCGTGCTGAAGATGCTGCTCTACAGGGTTGTCAACGGCGTGTTCTTCGGAAGGAAGAAAAGCGTCAGGTGGCTGAAGTCGCTGGTGTTCGCGGTGTCGGTGGAAGGCATACTGTTGTATCCTCTTGTGCTGTTGCAGTCGTATTTTGACCTTTCTGTCCAAAAAGCTGTAATTTATGTGTTTTTTGTCATTGCATTGGTTAAAATGCTGTTGCTGTACAAGAGTTTTGTCATGTTTTTCAAACAGAAGCCCTTTTGTTTGCAGATAATTTTGTACTTTTGTGCCCTTGAAATAATGCCCTTGCTTTCATTGTGGGGCGTTCTTGTCAAAGTGGTTGATTATTTGAAAATAAATATTTAGGATATTGGCAGATGGTAAGAAAGATTTTAGTGTCACAACCGAGACCGAGTAGCGACAAGTCACCGTATTTCGAGATGGAGAAAGAATATGGCGTAGAATTAGTCTTCCGTCCGTTCATCAAAGTGGAAGGACTGTCTTCCAAGGATTTCCGCCAGCAGAAAATAAGCATACTAAACTATACCGCAGTGGTGTTCACCTCAAGGCACGCCATCGACAATTACTTCAAGTTGGCAAAGGAGATGCGCCTTGAAATACCCGAGACGATGAAGTATTTCTGCGTCACCGAGACGATAGCCCTGTACATCCAGAAATATGTGCAGTACAGGAAGCGCAAGGTGTTCTTCGGCAAGACCGGCAAGATAGACGACTTGCTGCCAACGATGGTCAAGCACAAGACAGAGAAATACCTCATACCCATGAGCGACGTGCATGACGACACGGTGAAGAAACTGCTTGACGCCAAGAAGCTCAACCACACGGAGTGCGTGATGTACCGCACGGTGAGCAACGATTTCACCGAAGAGGAGGTCAAGAACTTCGACTATGACATGTGCATATTCTTCAGTCCGTCAGGCATCAACGCCTTCAACAACACCTTCGGCACGTCGATGAACGACAAGGTTGTGGTCGGGACGTTCGGACCGGCTACGGCGAAGGCCGCCCACGACGCGGGGCTGAAGGTCGAGGTTGAGGCTCCCACGGTGCAACATCCGTCGATGACAAGCGCGCTGGGCGACTTCTTGAAGAAGAAAAAGTAAAGTATATATATGTCGGAGACCGGCATGATGACATTCCGCAAGGAAGAGAGGCTTTGCAGCAGGACGCTGATAGAGCGGCTCTTCAACGGGGGCGGCAGCCGCTCTATGGCGGCGTTTCCCCTGCGGCTTGTCTATATGCGTTACGAGGACGGCGGGCAGGAGCCGGCTGTACGGATGCTGGTCAGCGTGCCCAAGCGTTGCTTCAAGCGCGCCGTGAAGCGCAACAGGGTGAAGCGGCAGGTGCGCGAGGCTTACCGCAAGCACAAGGGTCTGTTGCATGACGCGATGAAGGAGTGTGAGGGCGAGAGCCTTGCCGTGGCCTTCATCTGGCTTGACGACAAGCTGTGGGATACTGCGGAAGTTGACGTGAAGGTCGCCAACCTGATGTTGAGGCTTGCTGAAAAAGTCAGGAAAAGATGAGGCGTTTCGTCCAGCTTGTCTCCAAGGCGTTGGTCTGGTTGCTGTGCCTTCCCATCGTTTTTTACCAGAAATGCATATCCCCGTTCACTCCTCCGTCGTGCAGGTTCACCCCGACATGCTCTGAATACGCCAAGCAGGCGTTGAGGAAACACGGCCCGATAAAGGGGCTTGCCCTTGCCGTTTGGCGCATACTGCGCTGCAATCCGTGGGGAGGCAGCGGATATGACCCGGTGCCTTAGGGACTGGAAAGTCGATAATCAAGAATTGAAAATCCACCGGCAAGTCTTTTGTTTCCCGTTAATCTCAGTCCTCCCAGTTCTCCCATAATTCCCAAGAAACAACAATCAAAGAAACACCATACGATGAACAAGAACTTTGTTGAAGAACTAAGATGGCGCGGCATGCTTGCCCAAATCATGCCGGGCACAGAAGAACTCTTGCAGAAGGAGCAGGTAACGGCCTACCTCGGCACCGACCCTACGGCCGACTCTCTGCACATCGGCCACCTGTGCGGCGTGATGATGCTGCGCCACTTGCAGCGTTGCGGCCACAAGCCAATCATCCTCGTGGGCGGAGCCACCGGCATGATAGGCGACCCTTCGGGCAAGAGCCTTGAGCGCAACCTGCTCGACGAGGACACATTGCGCCACAACCAGGAGTGCATAAAGAAACAGGTGGCGAAATTCCTCGACTTTGACGGCGACGAGCCCAACCATGCCGAACTCGTCAACAACTACGACTGGATGAAGGATTTCACCTTCCTCGACTTCGCCCGCGAGGTGGGCAAGCACATCACCGTGAACTACATGATGGCCAAGGAGAGCGTGCAGCAGCGACTGAACGGCGAAGCCCGCGACGGCCTTTCGTTCACGGAGTTCACCTACCAGTTGCTCCAGGGCTACGACTTCCTTTACCTTTACCAGCACAAGGGCTGCAAACTGCAGATGGGCGGCAACGACCAGTGGGGCAACATGACCACCGGCACGGAGCTTATCCGCCGCACGCTCGGCCCTGAGGCTGAGGCTTACGCCCTGACATGTCCGCTCATAACGAAAGCCGACGGAAAGAAGTTCGGCAAGACAGAGACGGGCAACATCTGGCTCGACCCCAAGCGCACGTCGCCCTACAAGTTCTATCAGTTCTGGCTGAACGTCAGCGACGACGACGCCGAACGATACATAAAAATCTTCACAAGCCTTGACAAGGACACCATCGACGCCCTCGTCGAGGAGCATCGCCAAGACCCGGGCCGCCGCGCGCTGCAACGCCGCCTGGCCGAGGAAGTCACCGTCATGGTACACTCGCGCGAAGCTCTCGACGCCGCCATCGAGGCCAGCAACATCCTGTTTGGCAAGTCAACGAAGGAAAGCTTGCTGAAGCTTGACGAGCAGACGCTGCTCGACATCTTCGAAGGCGTGCCCCAGTTCGAGGTCGGCCGCGACCAGATGGGCCAGCCGGCGGTGGAGCTGTTCACCCAGGCGGCCGCCGTGTTCGCCAGCAAGGGCGAGATGCGCAAGCTCGTGCAGGGCGGCGGCGTGTCGCTCAACAAGGAGAAGCTTACGGCCTTCGACCGTCCCGTGACCGCCGACGACCTCATCGACGGCAAGTATCTCCTCGTTCAGCGAGGCAAGAAAAACTATTACCTGATAACGGTAAAATAGCAAAAAATCGGTATTTTATTTGGTAGTGGCGTAAAAAACCACTACCTTTGCACCCGTGATTGTCCAATGGTGTAATGGTAGCACAACAGGTTTTGGTTCTGTTTGTGGTGGTTCGAATCCGCCTTGGACAACATTCTTAACAGGTAAAAGGCTGCGTGTTGGCATTCAACATGCGGCCTTTTGTCATTTGAAAAGGCGTATTTTTAATTTTAATTCATATATCAAACGCAAGTGTTTGTTGATATTTTGCGTACCTTTGCAAAAGATATGCTGAATGATTGGGAGTGTAAATGAAATCTTGCCGCACTTGTTTTTGTTTTCCGCTTCAATCATTTGCGGTTTCTTTGCGCAGAAGACAACAAACTGACTAATAACATAATGACAATGAAGACAAATTACGAAATCCGTTACGCTGCGCATCCCGAGGATGCGAAAAGCTATGACACGAAACGTATCCGCCGTGACTTCCTCATCGAGAAGGTGTTCGCGGCTGACGAGGTGAACATGGTTTACTCCATGTACGACCGCATGGTAGTAGGCGGCGCGATGCCCGTGAACGAGGAGCTGAAGCTCGAGGCCATCGACCCGCTCAAGGCGCAGTACTTCACGACGCGCCGCGAGGTGGGCATATTCAACGTAGGCCAGGGCGAAGGCGTGGTGAAGGTGGGCGACGAAGAGTTCACCCTCGGCTACAAGGAGGCCCTCTACATCGGCCGCGGCGACCGCGACGTGTTCTTCTCGAGCAAGGACTCTGGCAAGCCGGCCAAGTTCTATTTCAACAGCGTCACAGCCCACAAGGAGTATCCCTGCAAGAAGGTGACCAAGGCTGAGGCCGTGGTTGCCCACATGGGTTCGCTCGAAATGAGCAACGAGCGCGACATCAACAAGATGCTCGTAAGCCAGGTGCTGCCTACATGCCAACTGCAGATGGGCATGACGGAGCTTGCCCCGGGCAGCGTGTGGAACACCATGCCGGCCCACGTACACAGCCGCCGCATGGAGGCTTACTTCTACTTCGAGGTGCCCGAAGACCAGGCCGTGTGCCACTTCATGGGCGAGATAGACGAGACACGCCACATCTGGATGAAGGGCGACCAGGCCGTACTGTCGCCCGAATGGAGCATACACAGCGCGGCTGCCACCCACAACTACACCTTCATCTGGGGCATGGGAGGCGAGAACCAGGACTACGGCGACCAGGACTTCTCGAAAATCACGGACTTGAAGTAAACTATTTTTGGGGAGTTAAAGAAGTTAAAGGAGTTATCGCTCGCTACGCTCACTAAGAAGTTAAAGACAATACCTTCTACTATTGCAAGGCCGTTCGGCAAGGCATTTGTCTTTAACTCCTTTAACTTCTCTAACTTCTTTAACTTCCGTACACGATAATAAACGTAACACAATGGACACATTCTCAAAAAAATTCTCGCTTGAGGGCAAGGTGGCTCTCGTAACAGGAGCCGCTTACGGCATAGGTTTCGCCATTGCCGAGGCTTACGCCCAGGCAGGTGCTAAAATCGCTTTCAACTGCCGCTCGCAGCACCACATGGACCAGGCACTGGCCGACTACAAGGCCAAGGGCATCGACGCCAAGGGATACATCTGCGACGTGACCAAGGAAGACGAGGTGAAGAAGATGGTGGAAGACATCGAGCGCGAACTCGGCGTCATCGACATCCTCGTCAACAACGCCGGCATCATCAAGCGCATACCGATGACCGAAATGTCGGTGGAGGACTTCCGCCAGGTGGTTGACATCGACCTCAACGCCCCGTTCATCGTCTCAAAGGCCGTAATACCCGGCATGATAAAGAAGGGGCACGGCAAAATCATCAACGTATGCTCGATGATGAGCGAGCTGGGACGCGAAACCGTGTCGGCATACGCCGCCGCCAAGGGCGGACTGAAGATGCTCACGCGCAACATCTGCTCCGAGTTCGGCGAACACAACATACAGTGCAACGGCATAGGCCCGGGCTACATCGCCACGCCGCAGACGGCACCCCTGCGCGAACGCCAGGCCGACGGCAGCCGCCATCCGTTCGACAGCTTCATCGTGTCGAAGACTCCCGCCGCGCGCTGGGGCACGCCCGAGGACCTTATGGGCCCGGCGGTGTTCCTCGCCTCCGACGCTTCAGACTTCGTCAATGGCCACATCCTCTACGTTGACGGCGGCATCCTGGCCTACATCGGCAAGCAGCCCTGACGCCCTGAGGCGGCGCGGCCATGGCCGCAGCCGCCGTCTGGCGGCGTATCATGCTGACATCCAGCCTTTTACAATAGGCCGCATTTCGCATTGCGAGATGCGGCCTATTGCGTTCCGTTCGGCGGCCTTTTGCGGGGCGGAAGGCCGTGTGCGGCGAAGCCGCGCGCCGCAAGGCAAAAAGCGTTAATGTCGTTGCTTGTTTTTGCGTTTACGATAAAAATCATTATATTTGCATAGTTGTAAGTAGCATATCGTATGGCAAGGTTTATCAATCCATTTACAGACGTGGGCTTCAAGCGCATCTTCGGGCAGGAAATCAACAAGGACTTGTTGATAGACTTCCTGAACAGCCTGCTTGTAGGAGAGAGGCATATAACAGACATACGCTTCCTCGACAAGGAGCTGTTGGGTGACACCGTCGAAGACCGCAGTTGCATTTATGACATCTATTGCACAAATGAGGATGGTGAGCAGTTCATCGTTGAGATGCAGAACCGCCGCCAGCACAACTTCCGTGAGCGTGCGCTTTACTATCTGTCGCGGGCTGTTGTGAGGCAGGGTGAGCGTGGTGCGGCGTGGATGTTCGACCTGAAGGCTGTCTATGGCGTGTTCTTCATGAACTTCCGTCTTGACGGATTGCCAGACAAGTTGCGTACTGATGTAGTGCTGGCCGACCGCGACAGCCACGATGTGTTTACTGACAAGATGCGTTACGTGTTCTTGCAGTTGCCGTCGTTCAACAAGGACGAAAGCGAGTGTGAGACTGACTTCGAGAGGTGGATATATGTGTTGAAGAACATGGAAGTGTTGGAAAGGTTGCCGTTCAAGGCGAAAAAAGCTGTGTTTATGAAACTGGAGGAAATTGTAGACATCGCGTCGTTGTCAAAGGAAGACCGCATGAAGTATGACGAGGCCATCAAGGTGTACCGTGACAACCTCGT
>CALUFM010000030.1 GCA_944319935.1 uncultured Prevotella sp. | reverse complement strand
GCTCCGTTCGTTTGGTGCACAAATAGAGGTTATTGCCCCTGAGTCATTACGACAAATGATGAAAGAAACAGCCGAGACTGTGAGTCAGATATACGAGAAATAATAAAATCACGATAACCAACGACTATGAATATGCCCGAAAATTTATATTTAGAATTTGATGCTTTTTTACGATCAATCAAACAAAATTTAGATGGGTCATTTGGTGTCCTATTAGGTGCCGGTGCATCCATCTCATCTGGTATTCAATCGGCAAATGATTGTATATGGGATTGGAAATTTTTAATATATCAATCTTTATCAGGTAATCAAAAAAAATTAGTAGATCCCAAAAAATCTGATTTAAGTAAAGACATCATTCAGAAATGGTTAGATGTGCAAGGGAAATATCCACAATTGGGGAGTCCAGAAGAATATTCTTTTTATGCCGAAGCTTCATATCCAATAGATGCGGACAGAACTAAATATTTTGAAAGCCTGTGCAATGGAAAAAGTCCGTATGTAGGATATAAATTGCTATGTCTGTTGAACAAATATGGAATTGTAAAATCTGTTTGGAGTACAAATTTCGATGGACTCGTGGAAAGAGCTGCACAACAAGCCAATATAACACCTATAGCTATAAATCTTGATTGCGTTGATCGTATATATAGGACAGAAAGTTCAAGTGAATTACTTTATATAGCATTACATGGAGATTGTAAATTTAGAACACTCAAAAATACAGAGAAAGAACTAGATTCACAGAATAGTGAATTTGTTTCAGCTTTGCGACGTTATTTTGTTGACAAAAATTTAATTATCATAGGATATAGTGGAAGAGATAAATCCCTTATGTCTGCTTTGAAAGAAGCTTTTACGGATAAGGGAGCAGGAAGATTGTATTGGTGTGGCTACGGCAAGGATATTACACCAGAAATAGCAGATTTGATTCAAACTATTCGATCTGCTGGAAGACAAGCGTTTTATATTGACACAAACGGATTTGATAACGTCATGTTATCTCTTGTAAAATTCTGTTTTAATGAAGATTCTAATAAACAAGAGGAAATCAATGAAATACTTAAAGTAATAAATATAGACAATACAACAACTCCATTTTACATACAGGATGGAAGTACAAAAAAATATCTGAAAAGTAATCTAATTCCAGCTACTTTTCCCGATGAAATATTTCAGTTTCAAATTTCATACGATATGAATGAAAACAGATGGAAATATCTTAGAGAAAAGATTAAAGAAAAACCCCTTATTGCTGTACCATATAAAGACAAAGTATATGCCATCTCAACTGTATCTACTATCAATGAAGTTTTTGGGAAAAATTTAATTAGTGAAATTGAGCGTGTTCATATTTCTATTGATGAAATAGAGAAGAATAGCCATTTTAAAGAATTATTTCTCAAAGCTGCACTTTATGGAATCTCTCAAATTAGAGGGTTAGGCGTTGATTACAAGCGTTCTATGCTATATAAAAAAGATATTTATGCAAATAAGAATAATGTAACAATACATGAAGCTATTGAATGTGGATTATCATTTGTCCCACAAAAGAAATATGTCTTGTTTTCAATCACTCCAACAGTCTATTTTATTTCTAATGACCAAATAAAAAAGGAGATCAAACAACAATACTCTCATGAGTATTTGGATAAAATGAGAAATCAGCAATATGAGAAGAAATTACAAGAATGGTGTAATATAATGTTTAATGGTAAAAGATTATGTTTTGAGATACCTGTTAATTCACGAAGTGGTTTTATCTTTAAAATATCCAATAATCGTGGTTATGCTGAAATACACCATTACGGACAAGGTAACATAACGATATATTCTCCGAAGGGATATAATATAAATCAAACATTATATCATGGCATACACATTAACGAACCCAAGCTTGAATTTATAAATCCATACGTTAATAAACCAGCATATGATGACAATCCGATGAGAGGATTATCAAAATACAGGCCTTTCGATGCGAAATATTTTGATGTATTCCCTAAAGATGTATGTATTGGCAGTATCTGTCCTACTTCTTATTCTTCAAAATTTAGTGAATTTATAAAAAGACTAAATTCTACAATTTCCGCAGATAAATTATCTGACTATGTACATCATTATACTGGTTTTAGTAATATTTATAACTGTAGACTTGAAATACCTGAAATATATTCTGAAAAATGGGTATCAATAAATGATAATCCTAAAAGTGCCATTAATTTAGCAAAAACTATTTGTACAGAAGGGCAAAAACTTTCAGAACAGTTCCCAGGAATTGTGCTATTAATATTTATACCTAATTCATGGAACAACTATAGACAATTCAATTATCATGGAGAAACATTTGATTTGCATAACTACATAAAAGCGTTTGCCGCCCAACATAGATTCACAACTCAATTTATAGAAGAAAAGACTTTATATGACAGGATGGTATGTGAAATTTCATGGTGGCTCTCTTTAGCTTTATTTGTGAAAGCTTTAAGAACTCCTTGGACTCTTGCAGACTTAGATCAAAATACAGCATATGCAGGAATTGGATATAGCATAAAAAAGCAATATTCAGGTAAAGCTGAAGTTGTTTTAGGCTGTAGCCATATATACAATGCACAAGGACAGGGATTAAGATATAAACTGTCAAAAGTTGAACATCCTCAATTTGACAAAAAGAAAAATCCTTATTTAAATTTTGAAGAAGCTTATAAATTTGGAATGGATATACTGGCTCTTTTTCAAGACGCTATGGAAAAGTTACCTCAAAGAGTTGTAATTCATAAACGAACCCCTTTTAAGAATGATGAGATTGAAGGTATAACAAACGCATTAAAGCAAGCAGGAATATCAGAAATTGATTTGATCACAATCACTCAAGAATATGATTTAAAGTTTATTGCAGAGAAGATTATGTATGGTCAATTTCTTGAAGATGGATATCCAGTTGATAGAGGAACGTGCATTAAACTATCATCGAGAAATGCTTTGTTATGGACACATGGAGTAGTTCCCTCAATACAGTCAAATCGTAAATACTACCAAGGAGGACGTTGTATTCCTGCTCCTTTAAAAATTACTAAATACTATGGACATGGAGATTTGGAAACTATTGCTAAAGAAATTCTAGGATTTACAAAAATGAATTGGAACTCGTTTAATCTATATACAAAGTTACCTGCTACAATTGACACTTCTAATACATTGGCGCAGGTGGGAAACTTGTTAAGACAATATAATGGTGTAACATACGATTACCGTTTCTTCATCTAAAAGTAGCTCGCCATAAACAGTCTTCATTTATGGCGGACTACTCGATTATAAATTCTGTTGTATCGGAAAGATTCTATACAATTTACACTACTGACTATCCCTATATCAAAAAGATCACCTATCCATCCAACCCTCCTGTAAGCCATTAAGTTTAATTAGTTTATTTATATGATTGCTCACGATAAGCATCGTATGATTTGCCTGATTTATTTTTCCTTCATACTTTTCAATAAGTGGAAGCCCCTTTTCTCGAAGGAACTTGTAATCTTTGAATTCGTTAGGAGCTGTTAGAATTTTAGCCTTCCAAAAATCAGTCACAAAATGATTAATAATAGGTTTTATATCTTCACCCAAGATTTGAATCAATTGTTTCTCCAACATAGGCAAAAGTGCAATTAGAAGTGAGAATGCATAATCTGCCTCACTTTGATAAGCTGTCATCAGATAAGCACAAATATAAACAACATAGTTATCATTCATGTCCAACTTATTAATTTCCGCTATATAGTCTTTATCATACGAAGGTCTATCAAACACAGATTTCACTAGTTCAAATTTTTCAGGATTATTCACTGGATGATAATTGTCAAATACCTTTTTAATGAGTTTCAAACCACTATCATCTCCACGAAGATTCTGACTAAGCGACATCATTAGAAGAGGTACTATACTAAACTCAACAAACTCAAAGTCTGCATTTTCTTTATGCAGTTCAGGGTGATTCTCATAATTAATGCGCTGCGCTTCACATGTATGATTAATTACAAAAAGTATGGCATCTTTATCATTATCCTCAATAAAATATGGTAATAACAGGAAGAGTAGATAATGAATCTCGCGAACTTCGCCTCTTTTCTTACATGCATCCAGTGTTCTATGCGCCCATTCACGAGCCAAATCCCTTAAGCCGACCATTTTACACAGTTGACACATCTGATAACAGGATGTATAGATACGGTCTTCGCTATATAGATCATCAAATGAACTTAAGTCATTTTCAGTGAACATCCCATGATGAGGAATCGCTTGATCTTTAGGCATAGGTTTGTTATCCAAGTCGCACTGATACTTTATTATTAGACACCCTAATAAACAGATAAAGCTCTTGGCAAATTTTTCTTTGCCATCTTGAAGGTCATTCGTGACAAAACGCACACATTCTGATAGTTTTTCAACAGCTTTCTGTTTATTGCCCGCACACCAATATGCATATGACAACTCTCCTATGCACTGATAGTATTCATATATATCTATACGATGTTTAACATCAGAAACATATTGTAGTGCCTCTTCAAATTCTTTTACTGCCGCATTAATATTAGTCTCAGCCAGAACGTATGCCATCATTTGCTTAACATGCAACATAATATTAGGAATCAACTCGGTATCTGCAATCGAAAGTGACCTTTTAAAGTAATCAAGAGCATGACCATGTACTTCAGCAACATCTCGGAAGTAGCTATTCCCCATTGAACCATTCAAAATCAACTGCGCAAATGGCAATTCTTCATACTTAGAATACTTGCTTTCATATAGCGATCGAGCTTCTTCATAACGGTGTTCAGAATTAAAAATCTCCATAATTGCAAAAACACAAGCGATAGCAAGTTCTGAACAGCGCTTAAGTTCTGCTTTTTCCAAAATTCTGAATAATATCTTCACACGATCATTAACGGGTTTACCCCTTAAATGATACCTCCAAAGTCGTTCTATTGCAAGATAACAACACTCGCAAATTACATGGTCGTTATGTGAGTATTCAATATCATCTACCTTGAATACATCAAGCCAGTTAATGAAATCTTGTTCATTAGACAAACGCAGAAGGAAAAACCAAATGTTATTATCAAAAAATGGTTTTGCATCTCCAATAGTCTTTAATAGTTTATTATCATCACCTTTACTTTCCAGGTATCGATGATAATGTGACAACCCACCCTCAATGTCACCTTCCATCCAACAAATCATTGTAATCATGCTGCTATAGAACGGTATTTTTTCAGCATCAGTACATTTAGAGACATTGTCTTTTAAATCTTTTATCAAGAATGATCGTTGAGTTGCACTCAGATCTTTGATAAGTGCAATTTGAAGATAACGTATTCCTATCTTGACATCAATAGACATTCCCTCGGGTAAGGGGACATTTATCCATAATTTACAAAGGAGGCTTCCATGTGGCAATTCTCCAATATCATCCAATTTCATTAAAGTTGTGATGTACATTCTTCCAGCATTGTCATCCGCACCACCTTTAATACTGTATAGGATATAATTCAGTACATCATGTTCTCCAAGTACTTTTTTCTTAGTCAAAATACCTTTTGCTAATAATAAATTGGCATCTTTGAAAGTTTGTTCTGGCACATCAGGCTTCCATAATTTACTGATAAGTGGGTTCGCTTTAAAACAATTATCTAATGGCATTACCCATGTAGGAACTAATCCATTTAAACGCATTCTTGGTTCGTCAATAGATGGATCAATTCCGGCTAATTTGCAGGCATCTTCTTCAGTGAAAGTACCATTCACAATCAACAGACGATTTAGCAAAGCGCGATCAGTCGTATCAGCTAACAATGTCCGCATCAAATCAGCCATTGTTCTACTCAGATTATAGTCAAAACTATATGCTAAAAGATTGGAAAAATGTTTTTCATCTAATCGCCAATGATTAGCTTTCAAATATTCGCAAAGTGTTCGCACAAGAACAGGATGCCCACAACTATGTGCATAAATGAACATATGTGGGTTCTGCTCTGGTCCATACGTATCAACAAGTTTTTTGGTTTCAGCGACTGTCAATAAAGGTACTTCAATTTGACAAACTCTACTATCATCAAGTCCTGCTATATTCAGATTTAATGCCCCCGTGCTTACCAACACACTTTCACCGCCCTTTCCTTCCTTTAGCAGTATTTTTACCTTATTTTCCAGATCCGTCTGCAAAACAGAATCGTATATGGCAGTTTTTGGCCTGTGCTGATGTATTTGTGCTGCTAAAGTCGATTTTCCTATTTTCAAAGAACCAAAAATCACGAGTATTTTACCATCATCCAGTGCATTAAGGCAACGATCCAACAAAGCTGTACGTTCTACGATATTATCGCTCTGAATTGCAGGGAGCAACGGCTCCCGCTGAATTAAATCTACATTAACATCTCTTAATGTAAGGCCGTTCATCGCCTGTTTCAGATCTTGTGGAATAGCAACCTTATCATTTAATTTAGGATTTAAATTTATGGAAAAAACATCTTGAGGCGTGTTCTCCAAATCAACATAGGGATACTTAGCCCAACCTTCTTCAAACCATGTATGCGCATTTACAAAACACATACAAGTAGTCGGGTTGTATTGTCCTAAAAGGACCGAAGACCGTACATCTTGTTCTTTGCGCAGGGCACCAGCCTGTAAAGAGGAGATATATTGAACTTTTTGCAGAACATGGTCATGTTCATGCCCAGCTAGCCAAAGTCGAACTCCATTATGTTGTAGCATAGTAGAGATGACTTTCTTCTCTCCCTGCAGAAGTGACATAAATGGATAATGACTAAGCAATATGGTAGGCTTATTTGTATTAAGTGTACACACTGCATTATATAAAAAATTTGTACCAACATATAAGTCGTTACTTTCTTGCCCCGTAGTGTATGCTATATTAGTGTCGACATGCAGTATATTAAAATGTTCTGTCTCTATATTAAAATGAGGCATTTTAGGATTACCATAAAATTTCAGTCGGTCTTCATTGTATATATTGCCAAGAAAAGAAACAAAATCTTTCTCTCCAGCCATAATAACTGACATCTCTTCTTGCTTAATAACACCTTCTTTGGGGTCATAATATCCGTCACCCTTAAAGAGGACATTTTTTATAGCATCTTGGCGCCCTTCGATATCTCTATTTACATCATGATTACCGGCAACTATATACAATCTATCCACTGATGTCTGGACTGCATCGCATATAGATTTCAAATAATCAGACATTTCATCCGTAAATACGTTATGACTTACATTCGCTGTTCGAATGTCTCCAGTACAGAATACATAATCACATTTTACCCCTAGTCCTTTTAAGTAATCAGGCAACTCATTGCGCATCATGTTCGTTATTGCACCTTCACTACCTAAATGTAAATCAGATATATGCAGCCAATTAATTATATTTGTCATTTTTATTTTCCACTAAAAGCATTACATAAATACAAGATTATCTCATTCTCATCATCCCGGCCAACTGCACGAAATAATCATTTGACCAAATATCAAGTTCTTTTGGATTGCGCACGAAAGGCAATACA
>CALUFM010000029.1 GCA_944319935.1 uncultured Prevotella sp. | reverse complement strand
CGTTTGCCATACGTACTCGTTTTTAATTGTTCGCTGGCAAAGGAAATTGGTGTTTTGATGGTGGAAAACATCACCGGGATATAACTGTGAGATAACTTTTGGTGGTGATTAGTGATTGATTATTAATGCCTAATTATATCAGTAATGATGGTTAAGGTGGTTTTATTGGAGAAAAAAACTTTTTGAAGAAGTAATTAGTAGATTAAGATATTAGAGATTAAATGTTCTAAATTTATTTTTTTGTTACTGATAATTAATATAATAGAATTGTTGGATATATTTCTATTTTTGAATTACTTTGTTATATTAAGTTCATGTATTAAATAAGATATTTTATATGGAAGAAGTTTTGTATATATATTCGCCTATCGTTGACTGGAAAGACTTACAAAATAAAGTATGTTTACTTCTAAATCAGATAGGACTAGTAGCAGAATGTGAGAAAAAATGGCTACACCTCGGGGGTGAAGTAGAAGTTGATGTTTATGCGATAGATCCTAATAGCATTGATGCAATAAGCTATGTTATTGAATGTAAAAATTGGAATAATTCAATAAATCAATCAATAATTCACTCATTTATTACTATAATGTATGAGACTGGATGTAATATAGGGTATATTGTTTCAAAAATAGGATTCCAATCAGGTGCAATAAATTATACGAAAAATACAAATATAAAATTATTCACTTTTGAGGAATTTCAGAAACATTACTTTAAAATATGGATGAAAAAATATTTTTTACATAGGTTAGATATACTTCTAGAGAGAGCTAATTATTATTTTGAACCAATAAATTGTGCTAGAGATAGAGCTGTTTACATATTGCCTCCTGATAAAAAAGAGAAATATAAGTTATTGCGTCAGCAATATGAGCAATTTATTTTAGAAGTAGATGTTTTATCTTTTAAGTTAAAAAATACTAGTTTTACATATAATGATATACATAATTTTTTGTTGAAGTGCAAATCCTTAGGACTGGAATTCTCGTCCGTATATTTGTATGATATACAAATACAACTTGAAAAGTTTATAAATGGTATTGTAAGTGAATTTGGCCAACTCTTTAATTAAGATGAAATTATATATTCTCAGAAAAAAGTCTTTATTATCTCTCTTGAAATGGTATGCTCATCTTATGCCTTTTGGAAATAGTTCAAATTATTTTTTTACTTTAACGTGTATTAGAAAGATTTTTAGCAATCTGTACAACGCTTGGAATTTTTTCTCAATTCCAAATTCTCAAATTCTATTGTGTTAATCTGTTGCAATTCTGAGGCTACTTCAGAAATTTTCCGTATATTTAAATTATATATTAATATAATCTTATAGAGTAATTATGCGTAGTAGAATAGAAGATTTGTGTTGTCAAATGGAAGAGATTTGCCGTTTTTGTCTTCCTCCAGAAAAAGAAAGAATCATTTGCACAACAGAACATTTTTATGTAATGGTTTCACTGGGACCAATTGTCGAGGGTTATCTATTAATAATTAGTAAACAACATATTGGAGCATGTCTTCATCTACCACTAGAGATTTTAGATGAGTTTTGTAAACTAAAGTCTAAAATATACAATATTCTTACAGAAGTATATGGAGGATGTATCTTTTATGAGCATGGAAAAACAGGATCTTGTATATCTGATGGGCAAAGCCACAAACATTGTTTTCATGCACATCTTCATTGCATACCTGTTAATATTAACTTTAATGATATTATTGGACAAGAATTAATAGGTGAGAGTTTTTCTTCTTTCTTGTCTTGTTATCAACACATGAAGTTTGTTGAAAAGTATCTTTATGTAGAAGATTGTAAAGGAGTCACAGTTTATCAACCTCATGAGACTTTACGTAAACAGTATTTACGTTATAAGTTATCAGAAGCTTTGGGTGTAAATGATAGATGGGATTGGGTTAAAGAACAAAATTGGCCTTTAATAGAACGGACAATATCAACACTTAAACCGTATTTTATATGAAATATATAAGAAGAAAAGATATAGACAATAGTATTGAAACTTTTACAAGGATTCTAAATGACAATCATCGCCATATAGACAATGATACAGGGTGGCATCAACATTTAGGAACTCATAAGATCGGTATTGTTGCAACAGCAATGGCTTTATTGTTTTATAAAACAATAAATAAAGATGCACCAGAGAAAGAGTTAAATTTAAATTTTATTCAGCGTAAACAAAATCCTGATGGTGGATGGCCATATATATCAAACACTAGTAATACATCTAATGTAGAATCAACATGTTGGGCTTTATTAGCTTTATATAAATATGATTCCATATTATTCCATGATCAAATAGAAAATGGTGTAAATTGGTTACTAGCACAATATGAGCAAATTTCAGATTCAGATAATGGATGGGCTTTTATAACAGGATCTAAACCTAGAATTTATGTAACATCTTTTGTCTTACGTGTGTTAAAGATATTAGGCAAAAATGCAGGACAAGAATTTGAATCTGCAAAAAGATGGTTGATTAATGCACAGAATGATGATGGAGGATGGGGAGAACTTCCAGATAAAGGTTCAAGTCTCTTTTTTACTTGCTACTGTGTCATAACATTAATTGAATGTGGTATAGAAACTAGTAGTTCTACAATAAATAATGCTATAAGCTGGTTAGAAAAAAAGTTCTCTAGTATCAACATACATGACCAAACTTTAATTTGCTATCTAGAGTTTATCGAGAATGGTACAGGGGAAAATAGAATAAGAATACCGTTTTTTCATTATGTATTGCCATATATTGTTATTGCATTTTTAAAAGTAGGAAAGAGGAATGGTATTGTTTTTGATACCGTTAGACAATTGTTACAAAGGTGTTCTAATGGGAAAATTGAACATCCTATGTTGGAAAATTCAAGAATAATTCCAATTTGGATTTTATACGATACAATGGTGTCTTTTCAAAGTTTTAAGGATTCATATAACAATTGGGAAGAAAAAAGTGATTTCTTTTGTCTTCCATTTTTTCAAAAGAAATTAATAACTATTGGAAAGTATAATCTTTTTCGCTTATTTATACGCATTCATAATTTTATCTGGTATTTAATCGGTATTTTCGCGTTAATATTTATAATGGTAATAGTATTTCAGAGATACTGTCCAGATCCGATGGATTGGTTGGAGAATCATATTAATACAATTTCAGGTCAAATAATTCTATCCTTAGTTGTTTCTGCTATATGTGCTTTACCTAAGTCTATATTTATGCTCACAATATTTATTATAAAGCATTTCAAAAAGTAGTCTTGACAAATTTTATGTTATTCAAAATTTTGTAACTAGAATATCCACAAACTCAATCATAAAAATACTATGATTTATTTCTTTCTTCAACAACCTTAGCCATATTGTATATGTCATATTTTTAATATACATTTGTTTATAATTAAAATATATTTTATATGAAGAATATTATAGCTGTAATATGGGACTTTGATAAAACCTTGGTAGATGGATATATGC
>CALUFM010000028.1 GCA_944319935.1 uncultured Prevotella sp. | reverse complement strand
TGCGATATACCGACTATGGAGAAGTAATCCAATATCTGTGTGGGCAGTACAATACTGGCCAACATGCTCAAATAATCGTTTTCCATGCTGTAAAGTAAAGAACTATTCGATTTGATTACAAATTTATCCCCACTAAATTTCTACTGAGCCGTTTTACGGGCACTATAAAATATTTTGAGTAAATGGGAAATATGGAACTCATTCTGAATCCCATATTTCCCATTTACTCAAAATATTTTATAGTGCCGATTATCAGTTATTTACAGAACCACCGACAATATCAAGGAGTTCATTGGTTATGGCTTGTTGCCTACTTTTATTGTATTGCAAATTAAGCTCACGCAACAATTCATCAGCATTATCAGTAGCTGTTTGCATGGCTACCATACGGGCAGCATGCTCACTTGCAATACTATCAAGCAAAGCAGTGTAAACCATCAAATGTAACAATTTAGGTATCAACATAGCCAAAACTGAAGCCATGTCTGGTTCTACTATAAAATTATCATTCAATGGTTTTGCTTCTTCTTTCTCTGCATTAGTAGCACGATGTCCCTTTTTACGCAAATATTCTTGCGCTTCCAATGTCGCGATATTTGAAGTCAAATCGCGCTCGTCATCAAATTCAAGCTCACTCTGCACATCTATAGGCAAAAGAGATTTACGAGTAAGAATCTGTGAACCTGCACTCTTAAAATGATGATAAATTATCTCAACTCTGTCTATATCACCATCTACAAACCTTTTAGCAAGACTCTCTGCCAATGCTATACATGAATGTATATCAGGTTTATCTGGCATCACATCACAAACATCTGCACATTGCAATCCGCGTTTGGACGCAGCTTCAGCAACTTTACGGCCAATTGGATAAATCACAATATTCTCTTTTCCAAGCTTTTCGTATCCATCAACAGCTTGCAACATTGCCTTTATCACATTTGCATTAAACCCACCACAAAGACTACTACTTGATGAATATACAATTAAAGCAACACGCTTTACAGGACGTTCTGTGCTGTAAACCGTCGTTGCATCCACCTCAGATGCAAGAAAGCTCTTCAATATATGTTCAAGCATTGATTCGTATGGCAACATATTTTCAATCATGACCTGAGCATGATGCAACTTAGATGATGCTACCATCTTCATAGCACTCGTAATTTTACGAGTGCTATTAACTGAAGATATGCGATTTTTTATCTCTTTGAGTGATGGCATAAATCTTAGCTTTTATATTGACCTGCAATATCAGCCATTACAGACTCTATAACTTTTGTCTGCTCATCGCCAATTTTTCCAGATGCGAGAACATCAAGAACATCTGCATGAGAAGTACGCATTTTGTCCAAAAATGTATCCTGACATTCACGCACACTCTCAACGGGTACCGAATGCATCAAACCATGAGTACCGCAATATAGTATCGCAACCTGCTCACCAACAGGCATCGGGCTATATTGGGGTTGTATCAAAAGCTGATTATTCTTACGTCCTCTATCCAATGTCATTGCTGTAACCGCATCCATGTCACTTGAGAATTTGGAAAAAGCTTCAAGCTCACGATACTGTGCTTGGTCTATTTTCAATGTTCCAGCAACTTTCTTCATACTTTTTATCTGAGCAGACCCACCAACACGACTTACGGAAATACCAACATTAATAGCAGGACGAAATCCTTGATTGAACAAATCTGTCTCAAGATAAATCTGACCATCCGTAATTGAAATCACATTAGTCGGAATGTATGCCGAAACGTCACCAGCCTGGGTCTCAATTATCGGCAACGCTGTAAGAGAGCCTCCGCCTTTGACATGCCCTTTCATGCACTCTGGCAAGTCATTCATCTGTTCTGCAACTTCTTGCTGGTCATTTATTCTTGCGGCACGTTCCAACAAGCGGCTGTGCAGATAGAACACATCACCAGGATAGGCTTCACGCCCAGAAGGACGTCGCAAAATAAGTGATACTTCACGATATGCAACAGCCTGTTTCGACAAATCATCATAAACGACTAAAGCAGAATATCCTCTATCTCTAAAATACTCACCTATAGCAGCCCCTGCAAATGGCGCATAATATTGCATCGCCGCAGGATCTGCCGCTGTTGCCGCTACAACAATTGTATAAGGCATTGCTCCATGTTCTTTTAAATTTGCAACAAGTGCTGCCACTGTTGAAGCTTTTTGGCCTATTGCAACATAAATACAATAAACAGGTTTGCCTTCTTCGTAAAATCCTTTCTGATTTATAATTGTATCTACAGCAATTGCTGTCTTGCCTGTTTGACGGTCACCAATTATAAGCTCGCGTTGCCCTCGCCCGATGGGAATCATTGAATCCACGGCCTTCAAGCCCGTTTGTAAAGGTTCTTTTACAGGTTGTCGGTAAATCACGCCAGGAGCCTTACGATCCAATGGCATTTCAAAAGAGTCCGTAAGGTCTATATCACCCTTACCGTCTATTGCTTGTCCCAATGGATTTATGACACGTCCAAGCATGTTATCATTAACCTTTATACTGGCAATGCGCTTGGTGCGTTTAACGTGCATCCCTTCTTTAATGCCGGCAGTCGAGCCTAAAAGCACACATCCTACATTGTCCTCTTCAAGGTTCATGACAATAGCCATTGTTCCATTTTCAAACTCGATAAGTTCATTCGCCTCAGCGTTACGAAGTCCATATATACGGGCAACACCATCACTGACTTGCAAAACAGAACCAATCTCGTCAAACTTTGCACTATCGCTTATCCCTTTCAACTGGTCAAGAAGGACTTGAGATACTTCGCTTGGTTTTATTTTATCTGACATATTACAATTTTTTTACTTGAGCTGTGACAAAATAGAATTTAATTTGGACTTAACACTTAAATCCAATTTATACGTGTCATATTCTAAAATGAAACCACCAATTATATTGGAATCGATTTCACTCTCAAATTCAACAGTTCCATTTGTCCTACTTTCCACCAACTTCCGCAGCTTTTGCTCTATAACAGGAGTTACAGGAACGGCTGTCAATAGTTTTGCACGAATCAACTTCTTCTGCCTCCGATACAAAGTGAGATATGAATTTGCAATAAATTGCATTATGCTTTCCCGGTCTTCCTTCAATACCAATTTGAAAAAAGTTTTGGTCAAATCACAAAGCTTTTCTCCAGAGGCTGTAATCAAAAGCTTTTCTTTCTTTTCATTTGAAAGCATTGGATTATCTATGGTAAACTTAAGTTCTGGAACTTTTATATAACTCTCAGACAAGGTTTTCATTTCTTGATACACCTTATCTTCAAGTTTTGCTTCCATGCTTGCTTTTAACAAAGCACGCGAATATCTTACCGATATTAATCCTAAATCCATATTAATTTATTTTTTATCAGAAGAAGAAATTTCATCAAGCATACGGTCAATCAAATCCATTTGAATCTTATCGTCACTAAGTTTTTCACGTAAGACCTTTTCAGCTATCTCAACGCTAATTGTAGCTACTTGTTTACGAACATCGCTAATGGCTGCCCTTTTTTGGTTTTCAATCTCAATTTGAGCCTCAGAAAGCAGCCTGTTGCTTTCGTCGCGAGCCTTGTCTTGAGCTTTCTCAACGATAGCGTCCCTTGTAGCAGCAGCCTCTTTAAGCAATTGAGCTTGTTTCTCACGAGCATCCTGCAAAAGAGCATCGCTTTCGGCTTTAATATTGGCGAGCTTTTCATTGGCTTCATGCGCCTTACGTAAACTTTCGTCTATATAGGCCTTACGATTATTAATCATCCTGACAATTACAGGAAAACCAAATTTCGTCAATATTAAAAGGACAACGAGAAAGACTACCGTCATCCAAAAAAGCAAACCAAAATCAGGGGTTATTAATGACATAAGCTGTTAAATTTCTGTTGCCAGCAAAATATTATTCTGTTATACAAAAAGTGCGAGAAGAGCAATGATGACAGCAAAGAATGCGACACCTTCGACAAGTGCAGCCGCGATAATCATAGAAGAGCGCAACTCACCCATTTTCTCAGGTTGGCGTGCCATTGCATCCATTGCTTGGCCACCGATACGACCAATACCAATACCTGCACCGATTGCGGCCAAACTACCACCTACTGCAGCACCCAATTTAGCGAGAGCGTCTGCTGCTAATAATAATGAAATCATAGTCTTGAAATTTTTAGTTAATATTTTATTTACTTATTTATTCTTATTTAGAATGTTCATGGACATGAGCTAAAGATATGAATACTGAACTCAACATTGTGAACACCAACGCCTGAATAAAGCACACAAGAACCTCTAGTAACATCATGAAAATACTCATAGCCACACTTACAACTGTCATGGAAGTTCCAGCCGCCGCATTAATACCAAACATTATGAAAATGATACATGCAAGCGAAAGAGCAATCGCATGCCCAGCCAACATATTTGCGAAAAGTCGAATCATCAAAGCCAATGGCTTTGTGAATATGCTGAAGAACTCGATTATTGGCATCAAGGGAATAGGTGCCTTCAACCATGTTGGCACTTCCGGCCAAAATATATCTTTCCAATAAGCTTTTGTTCCTGTAAAATTTGTTATCAGGAATGTACAAAGAGCTAAAAAGAATGTTATTGTTATATTTCCAGTCAGATTACCACCTCCAGGAGGGAATGGCACAATACCCATGATATTTGCAATGAATATGAAGAAGAAGCATGTCAGCAAATATGGAGCATACTTGTTTGCCTCTTTTCCAAGAGATGCTTTTATAACGTCATCATAAATATACATTATAAATATGTGCATAAGGCCTACAAAACCTTTTGGAGCCGGGTCTTCTGGTTTGTGCTTCTTGCACCATCTCGCAGGTATTAATATACACAAAAGAAGAAGAATGGCATCAATGAACAAAACAACAACAGTTTTTGTTATTGAAATATCCAAAGGACGGACTTCCTGTCCGTTTACTATTTCACATATTTTATTTTCATTTTCTTCACTTCCTGAAATATACAGGCCATAAGGACCTGGACGATTACCGTGAGCATCAACATCTTCTGAAAAAGCACTACTGCAAAACGCATGCCATCCAGATGAACTTTTTACAATAACAGGAAGATGCAAAGTAACATGATGTCCATTTATTGTAGCTATATGCCAATCGTAGGAGTCATTGATGTGACCGAACAAGATTTCTTTTAAATCTATTCCGCCTTCTTTGACACCTTTCTCTTCTGCGTGTATTGGGCTAATGAAAGCAATCAACAGTACTATAGCAAGTATTTGTCTGATATATTTCATTTCTTTACATTTAGATTATTAGTTCTTTCTATGCGGGCAAAAAACACGCAATCAAATATAAGCATCATCATATAGAATACAAAAAACAACAGTACAAATCCGCGTATGTCTTCTTTAACTTTATTCAACATGCAAAACGAAACTACAACCAAAGCCGCTGTTATTAAACGTATGGCAGGAGCAGCCAAATAAAACTTTGTCATCATTCCTGAAGAAACTTTGCCTAAACGACGCCATGCAAGGCTGTAAGTAAAAGTTATCACCACCGTATACACAGCACATATAGCTACACTTGTTATAAATTTCATTTCAAGCCAACCTATACTGACAGACAAAATCACTAATAGTGTCAATGCGGTTGTCAGCCATAAACCATATTTGCAATATCGCTTGCTAATCAGATCCAACTGTTTTGCATCCATGATTATTTCAATTCAACGCAAAGGTTGACCATGTTTTTTTGAACCTCAACAAATCCTCCAGTTATAACCAAACTTTTACGGTCACCGTCTACCACATATTCAACAACTCCAGGCTGAAGTGATGATATTATAGGAGCATGATTCTTCAATATCACAAATTTGCCTTTCGTTCCCGGAACATGCACACTTTCGACAGTCCCGTCAAATTCAATTTTCTCTGGCGATATTATTTTTAAATTCAAAGCCATACCCAAACTTAATTAATTGCCACCTTTGGCTGCCTCAAGAAGTTTCTTACCTTTCGCAATAGCATCATCAATAGTACCTACATTCAAGAAAGCTTGCTCTGGTAAATCATCAACCTCACCATCTATAATGGCATTGAAGCCTCTTATCGTTTCTTCTATAGGAACCATGACTCCAGGAAGACCTGTAAATTGCTCTGCGACAGTAAACGGTTGAGACAAGAAACGCTGAACACGACGCGCCCTGTTTACTGTCAGTTTGTCTTCGTCAGACAATTCGTCCATACCCAATATGGCAATAATATCCTGCAATTCCTTATAATGCTGCAAAATCTGTTTTACTCTTTGCGCACATTCATAATGCTCTTTACCAACAATTAACGGGTCAAGGATACGAGATGTACTGCCAAGAGGGTCTACAGCAGGATAAATACCAAGTTCCGCAATTTTACGACTCAATTCCGTAGTTGCGTCAAGGTGTGTAAATGTTGTGGCAGGAGCAGGGTCTGTCAAGTCATCTGCAGGCACATATACAGCCTGAACAGACGTAATACTTCCATTCTTTGTTGAAGTTATTCGTTCCTGCATCGTACCCATTTCACTCGCAAGTGTCGGTTGATAACCCACAGCAGAAGGCATACGTCCAAGCAAAGCCGAGACCTCTGAACCAGCCTGAGTGAAACGGAAAATATTGTCGATAAAGAACATTATATCAGTAGCTTCACCGTCTTTGCCGCCATGGTCACGGAACTCTTCCGCAACAGTAAGTCCAGACAGTGCTACTGACGCACGCGCTCCTGGAGGTTCATTCATCTGTCCGTAAACAAGCGTAGCCTGTGATTTTTTCAATTCTTCAGAATCAACCAAAGACAAATCCCATTTGCCTTCCTCCATTGCCTTCTTGAACTTATCGCCATAGCGTATTACGCCTGACTCAAGCATGTCCCTTATGAGGTCATTTCCTTCACGGGTACGCTCACCTACTCCAGCAAAAACAGAATAACCGTTATGTCCTTTGGCTATATTGTTGATAAGCTCCATTATCAGCACGGTCTTACCTACACCTGCGCCACCGAACAAACCAATTTTACCACCCTTCATATACGGCTCCAACAGGTCTATTACCTTAATACCTGTGGCCAACATTTCCTTATGGGTTGACAATTCATCGAATTTAGGAGCGTCACGATGGATTGGATAAGCACCATCCATATTCAAAGTTTTCATTCCATCTATAGGCTCTCCTATCACGTTCATCATGCGTCCCTTTATTTGCTCTCCCGCAGGCATGCGAATGGGGCTTCCCGTAGGAATAACCTCAAGCCCACGCTGCAGACCGTCGGTATTGTCCATGGCAACACAACGAACGGTATCTTCACCGATATGTTGCTGAACTTCTATTACCAGTTTACGGCCATCAGGACGTTTTATGACAAGTGCATCATAAATTTTAGGCAACACTTTCTCTGGATCCACACCGTTTGTGTCAAAAAACACGTCAATCACAGGTCCGATTATCTGAGAAATATGTCCTTTTATTGGTTCCATAAATATTTTTATTTTAAGGTGGTATTTTTCAAAACGCAAAAATACAAAATTGTTTCATAACCAACAAAACAAATCGGCAAAAAATTTATTCGTCAGGAACTTTTATTTGTATTAATGCAATATTTGACCAACACACACATTGTATTATATACTTAATTCGTCCAATACAGTTATAAGTTTTTTATCAAATGGCTTGTCGGAACGAATGGCTTCACTAAGCGGAACATATACGATTTCATTGTTTCTAACGCCCACCATGACATTTCTTTGTCCTTGTATTATAGCGTCAATCGCACCAACACCTGTACGACTTGCAAGTATCCTATCATGAGCTGACGGACGTCCGCCACGCTGCAAATGGCCAAGTATTGAAACTCTTACATCGTAATCTGGGAATTCATTGCGGACACGCTCTGCATAATACAACGCGCCGCACTTCGGGCTTTCCGAAACAATGACGATGCAACTCTTCTTGCTTTTCCTGATACCACGTTCCATAAAACGAGCCAACTGGTCTACGTCTGTAGAATCCTCTGGAATAATAGCAGCTTCCGCACCTGCGGCTATTGCGCTGTTTTGCGCTAAGAATCCGGCATCACGCCCCATGACTTCCACAAAAAATATGCGTTCATGGCTCTGCGCCGTATCTCTTATCCGGTCAACGCACTCAACTATGGTGTTGAGCGTTGTGTCATATCCTATTGTAGAATCCGTGCCGTACAAGTCGTTGTCGATTGTTCCTGGCAGACCTATGCAACAAACATCATATTCCTGCGCAAACAGCATTGCTCCTGTCAGAGAGCCGTTACCTCCGATAACGACCAAAGCGTCTATGCCGTTCTTGACCATATTGTCATAAGCCTTTTTGCGTCCCTCTTCGGTTTTAAACTCATCACTACGCGCGGTCTTCAATATTGTACCGCCGGACATTATTATCCCACTGACATTTTCGGTCGTGAAATCTGCGATTTCATTGTTTATCAAACCGTCATATCCACGGTAAATACCTTTTATATTGAACCCTTTACAAATACCTGCTCTGGTCACCGCACGTATTGCCGCGTTCATCCCAGGAGCGTCTCCTCCTGAAGTCATGATACCTATTGTTTTGATTTTTGGCATATCCTATATTTTATTATACCTTAAATATTAATTAAAAGCCCACATGGTTGCTATTCCCAACAGCCAACCAATCAGAGCTACAAATCCAACATTCTTGAAATACCAGCCCACATGCACCTTTTCCATCTTCATCAATGCAAGTCCGCTGATTGAGCCCAAAGGCAAAATATTGCCCCCCATTGCCGAACAAAACGCAATTACTTTCCAATATACTCCATTTTGTACGAATGAAGACGCATACTGTAAATCTGACGCACCAGCAAGTTGCTCCAAATCAGCAACAGGAAAAATCGAGATAAAACTCATACATGTGGCAAATGAATCAAGGACACAACTTATACATCCTGTTGTTATGCCCATAACCCACACGTTGTGTATATGCGCATTGCAGAAGTCGGCAACATGCTCTATTACGCCCGTTTCATTTACAGCACCGATGGCAAGCATGATGCCCATGACAAACAGCATCAGTTGTATTGTTCCATATTGCAATGCCCGTGGTATCTTGCGCTGTATCATTTGGTCTACATTCATGAGCTTGTGATTGAAAATCTCATTGACAATCCACAGCAAAGAAAGCACACACAACGCGCCAAGAAAAGGACTCAATTTGGTGATGTTATGAAATGTCGGTATAAACCATAATCCCCCGATACCTAAAATCAACATCCCCACACGTTGCCATTTATTCAAATTGGTGTCATCCCCACGGTAAGGCATTGTTGTACATTGCAAATCCGTATGCTCTGGCAAACGGCGGCTGAGCCAATAAGTCGGAAGCCCCCATGCTATCAAGCACGGCAAAGCCAATGACGCAGAAAAGTCTGTCGCCGTTACGGCACCTATGCTCCATAGCACAAGCCCGTTAGGGTCGCCTATGACAGTCAACGCGCCACCGCAGTTTGCCGCCAATACTATAGCACAACCATAAATCATGCGCTGTCTGCGGTTGGGCAACAATTTATGCATCATGACAAGCATCATCGTCGTTGTTGTAAGATTGTCCATATTGGCTGATATTGCAAAAGTCACAATGGACATTATCCACAACAATTTTTTGCTGTTACGCGTTTTCAGCAGTTCTTGTATAAAGTCAAAACAGCCATTGTTGTTTAAAATCTCAACAATCGTCATCGTTGCAAGCAGAAACAGCACAATCTCCGCTCCCCTGCCAACATATTTTATAAAAATATCTTGAGCAATATACTGCTTGATATTTGAGCTTGAAGCCGTCGCACCAGCCAAAAAATCCGCATATCCGTCAGGATGTTGACTCATGACAAAATCCGTGCCATAGCAAATATACAGCACCCACCCTGCTGTCCCGACAAACATAGCTATCGCCGCACGGTTTACGTTGGTGGCGTACCCTGTGGCTATAAGGACAAAGCCTATCAACAATATTGAGACAATTACAAGTGCCATGCTATTTGGATTATTCAGCCACAAAAATACGAAAATATATCAATACCCGGAAAATAATAAAAACAAAAATGCTTTTGTTTAACGAGAATTTAACCTATAATACCATGTGTTTCGATGCATACGATGCCACGCAAGACCTCAAACAAAAAGCCACGTCATCAACAAGCAATGACGCGGCTTCGTATAAGTCAAAACAAGGAAGGCATTACCTTGTCAGAATTCTACATTTTTATACAAATATCTCTTTATGCTCTTTTTAGGCGTTTTCTCAAATTCCTCATCCTGAAGTTTGAATGTTGACACTTTGCTATATGACGGCACAACCTGATTCAATTCGATAAGATTTTGTTCCATCACCTGACGCAGGTCTTCTTTTGAGAAACCAAGGTTCTTCGCTTCGTCGTAATCCGGATATATCAGCGCGGCCAACTTGTCGCCGTTTTGTACAATAAGACTTTCAACAACCAGTGTCATGCTGTTCAACTTATCCTCGATTTCTTCCGGATAGATGTTCTGGCCATTCGCGCCAAGCAGCATGTTTTTGCTACGGCCTTTTATGAATACATAACCGTCTTCATCCATTAGGGCCAAGTCTCCGGTGTGATACCATCCATCGGAATCGAGAGCCAAGCGCGTCGCTTCCTCGTTTTTGTAATAGCCCAACATCGTATTTGTTCCACGGGCAAGAATCTCTCCTGGAACAGTCTTCGGGTCAGGGCTGTCAATCTTCACTTCCATGTGTACCACGGCCTTGCCGCATGACGTCGGCACAAAGTCTTGATAATCAGTATATGTTATTATCGGTGCGCATTCAGTAGCTCCATAACCGACTGTTATCGGAAAATCTATGCTCTTGAGGAAAGACTCCACTTCTTGGTTGAACGGCGCACCACCAACCACAACCTCATAAAGGTTTCCGCCAAACGCTGCATAAACTTCCTCGCAAATCCTTTGCTTTACCTTTTTGCTTATAACCGGCATGTTCAGCAACAGGCGCATTTTGTGGTTCTGTATTTTCGGAAAAACTTTTTTCCTTATAATCTTTTCTATCACTAACGGCACGGCTATGATTATGGCCGGCTTTATGTCAGTGAATGCCTGCGCGATTATTGCCGGGCTCGGAACACGTGTCAGGAAGAAGATGTGACAACCGTGGCAGAATTCAAACAAGAATTCAAATGACATGCCATACATGTGAGCCATCGGCAGTATGCTTACCGTATTTGCGCCTTTCGGGATGTGTACGCCTATTTTGCGAATCGTAAAGTCAAGGTTTCCCCACAACGCCCTGTAAGGCAGCATCACTCCTTTTGAAAACCCTGTAGTTCCGCTTGTGTAGTTTATCAACGCAAGCTCATTAGGGTCTTTCTCCTTATAGTATTGCACATGGTTTGCCCGGAATGCCTTGGGATACCTTTTGCCAAAAAGTTCATTCAGGTGTTCACGTGCGTAAGTCAACTTGTCTGTCCTCGATACTACAAGCGAATAGTCTGGAATATAGATAATACCCTCAAGTTCAGGCATCTTTGTCGCGTCGATGGTCTTGGCCACCACATCCCCCACAAACAAGAGCTTGGCTTCGCTGTGGTTTACCACATTATATATCTGCTCTGGAGTAAACTCATGCAATACGGGCACAGCGACTGCGCCGTATGTCAAGGTTGCGAGAAAAGCCACAGCCCAGTTCGCACTGTTGCGTCCGCAAATGGCAATCTTGTCGCCATGCTCCACCCCACTGTTTTCAAACATGATGTGCAGTTTTTCAATCTTTCTTGCCACATCTTTATATTGCAGGGTCACACCCTTGTAGTCTGTCAAAGCGTCAAGGTCCCAGTTCTCTATGACACTTTTCTCGATATACGAGTTAAAACTTGGTATTGGTTCCATTGCACAAAATTCAAAAATTTGTGCAAAGATAGGACATTTATTGCACATTGGCAAATTATTTGTGCAATTTCGTTTTTATTAAACATACACTTTATTCCTTCAACATGCTCGCCTCCATTTGCACATGTTTGGTAGATTGCGCAAAAATCGGCATAGCATATAAAAAAGCTATGGCGTTCGTCATTGATTTTAAAATTATTTTTCGTTTCGTATATTGGGGTAAGTTGAATTATAATAAAATTTTTTCGCCATGTGTGCCAAGACAAGTATTGAAATCAGCATCCACCATAACAACTTGAAATGGTCTGCAAACCAGTCGCCAATCCAACGTTTCGGTATGATATAACGGTTTTTCCTATATTCACATATTTTTGACAAGACATTTCTCTCGAAAGAATGGCATACTGCCATGTCTTTCTTCATTTCATCCCACGATGAGCCGTATTCAAAGATTTCCCTACCCGGCCCCAATATGCCGTCATTGTCTTTGGCCGGCAATTTATTTTCCCCAACAATATCCAAATCAACAGCCAACCCGCCAACCCAGCGTGGAAAAGTAAGTTCTATTTCCGTGTTGACATCAGATAAAAACAAATACATCACTATGTCACCCACCGAATATGCAATTCCACTCGAATCATAGATAACAAATGGGGTCGTATCAACATGTTTTACAAATCCGTCTTTTGTCTTGTAATGCGACAATGAGCTTTCCGTATTGCACAAACGCTCCATTTTATACAAGAACGTTTCCATGCTTTCATCATAAATCATATATCGCTGAAAAGATGGTGGGGCAAAAACAATCCCAGTCGCGGATAAATCTATTATGAGTAGGGAAAAGAAAAAAATGCAATAAAACATTTTTACCCATTTCATGAATTTATATATAAAATACCTGTTTATTTCCATTTCAACATGTTTTTATACAACGAAATAGTCGAAAATGCCGTACCTGTCCCTAATGCCCACCACCACTTTTTTGAAAATACGGGCGCGTTAAACAACACATTCAGGCTTCGGCCTGACAAAGAAACACCTATTCCCTTTTACAAAGGGAACCAAATTTCCAACATCAACCAAATTTTCTTTAAATCAAATTACCTCGTCCTGCAATTCATCTAAAATCATATATTAAAAAATAAGACACATACCTTGACGACCAACACATATATCAATTCAAACACAATTTTACATTTTGCCTAAGACATACTCGATTTTGAACACCAGCCAATAAGCTACATTCAGTTTTTAAGACACGTTCAATATATAGCACAAAGATACCAAGACTGCCATTTTGCTTAAATATTGATTTTCAATGACACGCTTATACTGCGATATTCTACGTGCTTCATTAATCAGGTCTCATATACTTCAAGACTGTATGCGCATAGACAAACAACTGGCAATCAACAACTTAATTAAAACCAAGCATTATTTGTGCAATAAAAACGGCGTCATTTTCAGTACAAAGACGGCAAAATGCAGAACAAAAGGCCGCAAATCACATCGTCGGCGACCGCCTTTAAAGCGGCAATTTACCGTCATCAGCACTGCAAAATGGCGCATTTCGTATCATGCATGATGCCTGACAAGGCTTATAGAGGTATAAAAACAGCCATTAATGCGCAATAATGCCAATCATGCAAGCCTATTTCACTAATATTCATTGAACTTTCCGACATGACATTTTGACAAGCAAAAGCCCAATCATGCTTACACTTGGGCGCAGCCACTAAAGCATGGAACGGCGACAAAAATAACCGCCACGGGCAATACGTCATTGAGAAATAACTTGTATATTTGCATCGTGAAAGCATCCGTTGCCATACTTCTACAGGTTGCGATGGCACTGTTGTTGCCCTCCTCCGTCTGCGCCAAGTCCGCGTCTGACTCATTGCTGCTACAGCGCGTCTTGTCGTACAGGCAATATGTGCCCGTAACTGAAGACACCATAAAGACTAACATTTACATCAGGTATTACATAAAAACCGAAAGGCGGAACTTCACGCTTATGGCCATTCCATCGATGTTCTACATCTCACGAGGGCGGCGCGAATACGCGGGGGAAACATATACGGGCGTAGCGATGGCCGATAACAAAATCACTTCTGCCATACAACATGTAAACACGGGCACCATCCCACGCCACCGCGACGCGATGGAGACAATAGAAAAATACCTGATGCCTGACGTCTACGGCGTGACGATGTTTGACAACCAGGTGCTGTCACCGTTCAACCGCAACAACATGCGACTTTACCGCTACAGCATTACTACGCTGACCGACAACAGGACTGAAATAACATTCGCACCAAAGCGAAGGAACACACAGCTAATAAGCGGTTCGGCGGTTGTAGACAGCGGTACGGGACGCATAATAAGAATTAAGTTCCACGGTGAATACGACATGCTCGACTTCAACGTTGACGCCACCATGGGCAAAAACGGAATGATGTCACTGATGCCAAAAACATGCGACATCGACGCAAAATTCCATTTCATCGGCAACAAATTAAGAGCTTCATATCATGCCGTGTACGACAACCTGATAGTTTTGCCTGATTCCATCGTAAATTCGCATGACAGAAAACTTATGGCGGAGATAAGGCCTGAACCGCTACCAAGCTATATAAGAGATGTGTACGCGGAGAATGACTCGCTGCGCGCAAAAGCAGACACGACACGTGTAAAAAAGGAAGAAAGCGTATGGAAAAGAGTGCTGTGGGACTCGTTCGGCGACTACGTTATCAACCGTACAAAGGGCAATTTCGGCGCAAACAGGCAGGGGGCGTTCAGGATTTCACCAATACTGAACCCGCTATACCTCAGCTACAGCGGCAGAAGAGGCGTCACATACAAGCTGAAACTGAACGGCAGCTACCGTTTCTCCATGAACAGCGACATATCCGCCGCTTTCAACGCCGGCTATTCATTCAAGCAAGAACAACTATACTTTAAAATTCCGATAAAGTACAACTTCAACAAGAAAAGAAACGGTTTCATCGGCGTGGAAATCGGAAACGGCAACAGGATAACCAACTCAGACATAGTTGAGCAAGTGAAAAATGAGAGTCTCGACTCGATAGATTGGGACAAAATGAGCTTGGATTACTTCAAAGATTTGTACATAAAATTCGCCTGCAACTATGACTTCTCGGCAAAATGGAGCATACAGCCCGGCCTTGTGTTCCACCGGCGTTCAGCCGTAGACAAGGCAGGGTTCGAGATGGCCGGCCGCCCAACGTCTTACTACTCGTTGGCGCCATCGCTGCAAATACAATACCGCCCCACAGGATGGAACGGCCCAATAATAACAGCCGACTATGAACGCGGCATACGCGCGGGAAAAGCGGACATGGACTATGAGAGGTTTGAGCTTGACGTGTCGTGGAAAAAGACATACCACTCACTGAGAAGCCTGTCGCTGAGGTTCGGCAACGGCTTTTACACATCGAAAAGCCGCAATTCTTACTTCTTGGACTACACCAACTTCAGGGACGAAAACATACCCGGCGGATGGAACGACGACTGGGCATGCGAGTTCCAAATGCTTGACAACAACTGGTACAACGTGTCTGAATATTACGTGAGGACAAACGTTACGTATGAATCGCCGTTGATGATTCTGTCACGGATACCTTACGTCGGACGGCTGATGGAAATGGAGCGCATATACATGAACGTGCTGTTTGTGGAGCATCTGCACCCTTACATAGAGTATGGCTACGGCTTCACAAACCGCTTTTTCTCAATGGGCGTGTTCATGGCCACACGCAACCAGCATTTTGACGGTTTCGGATGCCGCTTCGGCTTCGAGTTGTTCAGAGACTGGTAAATAACAAAATGCCACAAAAACAATCAAACAAAAAACGATTATGAAACCACTAACAGTATACAAGGCAAGCGCAGGCAGCGGCAAGACGTTCACCCTCGCAGTGGAATACATAAAACTGCTGATTGACGACCCGTATTGTTTTAAAAACATACTGGCCGTCACATTCACCAACAAGGCCACCGAAGAAATGAAGCTACGCATACTCAGCCAGCTATACGGAATATGGAAACATCTGCCCGACTCCGCCTCATACACAAACGCTGTATGCGGAAGCCTTGGCATAACCGCCGCCCAAGCAAGCCGACAAGCAGGAACAGCCCTTGTAAACCTTGTACACAACTACCATTATTTCAGGGTTGAGACCATCGATTCGTTTTTCCAATCCATACTGCGCAACCTCGCACGGGAACTTGACCTGACGGCAAATCTCAAAATCGGACTGAACGACATACAAGTGGAAGAAAAGGCAGTTGACAAACTCATAGACGAGCTTGACACGTCAAGTGCCATCCTGCAATGGCTGATAAGCTATATTTTCTCAAACATCAGCCAAGACAAAAGCTGGAACGTGATAGGACAGATAAAATCGTTCGGCAAGACCATCTTCAAGGATTTCTATCGCGACGCGAGCAAAGAATTAAACAACACCGTTGCACAGCAAGACTTCTTCAACGACTATACGCGGAAAATCAACGCCATCAAAGCCAATGCCCGCAAGCGCATGGCTGGCTATGCCGACATGTTTGAAGAAGAAACGGAAAGAGCCGGGGTGAGTGTTGACTCGTATTCCAATAAGCGCAAGGGTATCAGCAGTTATTTCAACAAATTGCGTAGTGACGATTTCAGCGATGCAAAATGCAAGAATAAAACTCTTGAAAAACATCTTGACAATGCAGAAAACTGGACATCAAAGACGAGCAAAGACCGTGATGTTATAATTACCTTAGCCAACAACAAACTTATAAAACTGCTTGAGGACGCTGAGAAAGAACGCCAAGAGCAATGGAAGCTATACTCCTCGGCCGACTGTACGCTAAGGCATCTCGACAAATTACGCTTACTGAACAGCATTGAAAGGAATGTACGTGAACTGAACAATGAGGCCAACCTTTTCCTGTTGAGCGACACGCAGCATCTTCTGCATACACTGATAAAAGACAGCGACACTCCTTTCATTTTCGAAAAAGTCGGTTGTAGGCTTGAACATATCATGATTGACGAATTTCAAGACACAAGCGCAATACAATGGCAGAATTTCAAAGTCCTTCTAAAGGAATGCATGAGCCATGCCGACAACGAGAACAACCGTCACTTGGCAAACAACTTGATTGTAGGCGACGTGAAACAGAGCATATACAGATGGCGTGCCGGAGACTGGAGGCTGTTAAACGGAATAAACACACAATTTACCAACGCAGAAGAAACAATCGAAACAAAATCGCTGCAAACAAACTATCGCTCAGAACGTAATATTGTAGACTTCAACAACAGTTTCTTCACCACAGCCGCACGTTTGGAATACAAACACGAACTTGAAATCAACGGAGAAGCTGCGTCATCAGAACTGCTCACCGCTTACGCAGACGTTTGCCAAAAAACAGGCAACGAACGGGAATGTAACGGATTGGTGAAAATGACTCTATTGCCTGATGAGGACTATGACACAAACATGCTTGACATAGTTTATGACACAATAAAAAATCTTATAGACTCAGGCATAAAGCAACATGATATTGCCGTCTTGATACGATACAACAGGCACATACCCATCATAGCAGACTATTTATCCGCACACGACCCAAATCTCAAGATTGTCAGCGACGAAGCATTCAGGTTAGACGCATCACCTGCAGTAAATACCATAATCTGTGCGCTGCGCATGATTATGGCACCAGATGACATCTTGTCAAAAGCCAAACTTGCCGTCACTTATCAAAAAAGAATACTTGGCTCTCCACTGACACTCAGCGAAATACTGACTGGAGGAACGCAGATTGCCCAAATGCTGCCATCAAATTTTATATATAATATTAACTTACTGTCTAAAAAGCCTTTAATAGAGATTGTTAAACAAATACATTCAATATTCAAGCTCGATAAATTTGAAAACCAAAGCGCGTATATCTGCGCCTTTTTCGACAATGTGTCAGACTTTGCCGTAAACAACACTGGAGACATCCGCAAATTCATTGAAACATGGGACGAGGACATTCACTGCAAAACGATACAAAGCGACGAGCTGGATGGTATAAGGCTGATAAGCATACACAAAAGCAAAGGCCTTGAATTTGACAATGTAATTATACCATACTGCGACTGGGCAATGGAAAGCAGGGACACAACATTATGGTGCAACCCACAGGAAAAACCATTCAACCACCTACCGATAGTTCCTGTTGACTACAGCAAAAAACTTTTAGAAACAATATATGCCAATGATTACCGTAACGAACACATACAAAACAGCGTAGACAACCTCAACCTAATGTATGTGGCGTTTACCCGCGCAAGTAAGAACCTGTTTGTATTCGGACGACGCGATTTTTCAAAGAAACCATTAGGGTGTCGCTCGGAATTAATAATGGAATGTCTTCCAGAACTGGCTGATACTCTAAAAGGTGCAACACTATGTGGCATAGAGAATGAAGACCAGCCTGTAATACTTGAATATGGCAATTTATACGTTCCCACCAAAAAGCAAATAAAAAAAACAAACAATGTCTTCACAAAACAAGCGGAACGTCTGAAAGTAAATATGAACGCATCAGAAATGCAGGCCACATTCGTGCAAAGCAACAAAAGCCGTGATTTTATCGGCGGGAACGACAATCTGGACGAACAATCTGAATATATTGAAACCGGCAAAATCCTACACCGCCTGTTTTCCATGATAACTACGGCAAATGACCTTGAAACAGCTATCCGACAATTGGAATTTGAAGGCGTTATAAGCGGAAAACTTAATGCTGAAAAAATAAGGAAAATGCTGGAGAAGCGGCTATCCGACAAACGTATAGCAGAATGGTTCAGCGACAAGTGGCAGATATTGAATGAATGCGGCATTATCTACCTTGACAACATTACCGGCAAAACAGCAGAACGGCGTCCAGACAGAGTCATGACTGACGGCAATGATACAATCGTTGTTGACTTCAAGTTTGGCCGCAAAAAAATGGAATATAAAAATCAGGTAAGCGAATACATGAACCTACTTGAAGAAATGGGATACAAAAATGTGAAAGGATACATTTGGTATGTTTATACCAATGAAATCGAAAACATTCATTAACTGATATTATAGATAGACACAAATAAAAAACATCAAAAAAAGAATGGGAAATGACCAACTGCAATGTTCGTTCGCCGTTCATTTCCCATTCTTAGTTCTAAGGAACTCAAATAGGGATATTTCTTATTCAAACACTTCTTCTATGCCCCCAGGAGTATAATCGTCAAACTCAGACGAACAAGGATTAAAGTCTTCAGGTATATCAAACTTTTCATTCGGGTCATAACCAAGCGAACGGTCTGCGAAAACTTTCTTCATATAATAAGCCCATACAGGCAAAGCCATATTCGCACCCTGTCCCATACGCATTGAGTCAAAATGGATGTCGCGGTCTTCTCCACCAACCCAACATCCGCTGACGAGCGACGGCGTGAAGCCCATAAACCAAGCATCAGCGTTACGGTTGGTCGTGCCAGTTTTTCCACCCATATCACATTCAATATTGTACTTGTATCTCATACGGCTGCCTGTACCTCCGTTCATTACGGCACGCAGCATTTCAAGCATCTTATAAGTGCTTTCTTCGCTAATAACCTCATTCATGCGAGGCTGGAACGTTGCGATAACATTGCCCTCGTTATCTTCTATTTTAGAAACAAACATCGGATAACAATGTATACCGTTGTTTGCAAACGTCGTATATGCACTAACCATCTCACAAACAGACACTTCATTCGGACCTAGACACAACACCATCGACGGATACGCCCCAAAAGTGTTTATGCCAAAATCATTCAATATCCGCAAAAAGTCTTGTGGGTTCAATCTGCTCATAAGGTATGCGGAAATCCAGTTGTTTGATTGAGCCAGTCCCCATTTCAACGTCACCATTTGCCCGTACCTGGCCCTACTGCCATTGCGCGGAGTCCAGTTTCCGTATGTTCGTTGCACATTCGGAGCGACATCGCAAGGCGACATTCCGTTAGACATACACAACGAATATAAAAACGGCTTAATGGTGGACCCAACCTGCCTCCTGCCTTGTGTGGCCATGTCATACGTAAAATGAGTAAAATCTACACCTCCCACGTAAGCCTTGACTGCGCCATTATGAGAATCCATACTAACAAAGCCTGCACGAAGGAAAGACTTTATGTAACGTATCGAATCAAGCGGTGTCATTACCGTGTCCACATCACCATGATAAGTGAAAACAGACATTTCCACCGGAGTCCTGAATGCCTTTTGGATTTCATCTTCAGTCGCCCCTTGTTCTTTCATAGCCCTGTATCTTTCGCTCTGCCGTATTGAGCGATTCAATATACCCTTTACATCCGAAGCTGTCAACGCATTGGTAAAAGGTGCATTAGGCTTAGCCTTATTTTCCTTAGAAAACGCAGGCTGCAAATAATGTCCGACATGCTGAAGCACTGCTTCCTCCGCATATCGCTGCATTCTTGAATCGATAGTTGTAAAAATCTTCAATCCATCAGTATATACATTATAAGGCTCACCATTTTTCTTAAAGTTCTTATTACACCATCCATACAAAGGGTCTGTCTCCCAAGCAGTTGAGTCTATTGAATATTGCACCTTATTCCATGACGGATAATTATCAAGCGATGGTTTTTCCGCCATCATATATTGGCGTAGGAATTCCCTGAAATATGTAGCCATACCGTCCTTGTGGTCTATGCGATGGAAATTCAATGCTAAAGGTTCATCATGTGCTTTGCGATACTCGTCATTGGTGATATACCCAACTTTAAGCATCTGCCCTAACACCACATTGCGCCGTTCCATACACCGTTCAGGATATCTCACAGGATTATAATAAGACGGGTTCTTGCATAAACCTATCAATGTGGCAGCTTCAGTCAGACTCAGGTTCTTTGGCTCTTTCCTGAAATATACATCTGACGCCGTTTTTATACCGACCGCATTATGAAGGAAATCAAAATAATTAAGATACATGGTTATTATCTCTTCTTTGGTATAAAAACGCTCAAGTTTCACAGCAATGACCCATTCTATGGGTTTCTGCATCACTCGTTCCAAAGTGCTTTTAGCCGTAGATGAATAAAGCTGCTTGGCAAGTTGTTGGGTTATTGTCGAGCCTCCACCTGCGCTTTTCTGTCCCAACATGCCACGTTTGACAACAGCACGAGTCAACGCTATGAAATCTATACCAGAATGTTCGTAAAACCTTTCATCCTCCGTTGCTATAAGGGCTTCAACCAAATACGGTGAAAGGTTGTCATAATCAACATGTATCCTGTTCTCACGGTTCATGTTATATGTTCCAAGTATCTTTCCGTCAACCGAATATACTTGTGAAGCGTATCTGCTGATTGGGTTTTGCAAATCGGCAATGTCTGGCATATAACCAACCCAGCCGAACCATATAGAAGTAAACGCTATCGCCAAAAAAACTACAATGGCGCAAAGCAAGCCCCACAATATGCGTACAAATGTTTTCCTCATTGTGTTTATTGATATGCACTAATTAGCTGCAAAAATACTATTTTTCTTTTGATTTATCCATCATAAATTAAAAATAATGCGTAACTTAGCACTCGAATTCGAAATCACAGCATTAATGGGAAAACATAACTTCGTAACAATTGCCGACTTGTCAAAGGATAAAATCCTGTATATGATTAAGTTGGCACAAGAGTTTGAAAAGCACCCTAACAGGGAAATCCTTAAAGGCAAGGTGGTAGCAACATTGTTCTTTGAACCGTCAACGCGAACACGACTAAGCTTTGAAACGGCGGCTAACAGACTGGGGGCGCGTGTAATTGGATTTACCGACGCCAAAGTGACAAGTGCGACCAAAGGCGAGACACTGAAAGACACAATACTAATGGTGTCTAACTACGCGGATGCGATAGTAATGAGGCACTATCTTGAAGGAGCCGCACAATATGCAAGCGAGGTTGCGCCTGTGCCTATAATCAACGCCGGAGACGGAGCGCATCAACATCCGTCACAATGCATGCTTGACCTTTATTCTATTTATAAGACGCAGGGGACATTGGAAAATCTTGACATCTGCCTCGTAGGCGACCTGAAGTACGGACGAACTGTACATTCTCTGATAATGGCAATGAGGCATTTTAATCCGACTTTCCATTTCATTGCCCCACAGGAACTTGCCATGCCTGACGAATATAAATTGTATTGTAAAGACAACGGAATAAGGTTCATTGAACACACTGATTTCAATGAAGATATCATAAGCAAGGCAGACATCCTTTATATGACACGCGTGCAAAAAGAAAGATTTTCCGATTTGATGGAATATGAAAAGGTCAAAAACGTTTACATCCTAAAAAACGACATGCTAAGCAAAGCACGTGAAAATATGAAAATCCTGCATCCATTACCCCGTGTCAACGAAATAGAGTATGAAGTAGACACGAATCCACACGCATATTATATCCAACAAGCCCAAAACGGGCTTTACGCACGTGAAGCAATAATCTGTGATGTGCTGGGTATTGGGTATGAAGACATTGTAAACGATAAAACCATAATTTAACAAGCCCTTAGACAATAAAAAGCAATAAGAAATGAACAAAAAAGAAAGATTAGTTGCCGCCATTGAAAATGGGACTGTGATAGACCACATTCCCTCGGAAAAGACATACGAAGTGGCTGACATCTTGGGACTGCAGAATCTTGACACTGTGGTCACAATCGGTTATAATTATCTGTCTAAGAAAATAGGAAAGAAAGGCATCATCAAGATTGAAAACAAATTCTTTTCTGATGAAGAAATATCAAGACTTTCAGTAGTTGCACCGAATGTTGTACTCAACATAATCAACAACTATGAAGTTGTGGAAAAGAAAAAAGTGGAAACACCTGACGAGTTGCACGGAATTGTAAAATGCAACAATCCCAAATGCATCACAAACAACGAGCCGATGATGACCGTTTTCAATGTTACAGACAAAAGCAAAGGCATTATAAGATGCCATTACTGTGACAAAGAACAAAACATTGAAAAAGTCGAACTAATTTAATTAATTACAAATAATCACCATTTTAATCATTCATACAATTAAAAACTATGAAAAAAGACCAAGTTATTTTCGATTTAATCGAAAAAGAACATCAAAGACAATTGAAGGGAATGGAACTTATCGCCTCTGAAAACTTTGTCAGCGACGAGGTTATGCAGGCCATGGGTTCATGTCTTACAAACAAATATGCCGAAGGCCTCCCTGGCAAAAGATACTACGGAGGATGCGGTGTAGTTGATGAAGTGGAGAATTTGGCGATTGAACGCGTAAAGAAACTTTTCGGCGCAGAATTTGCAAACGTTCAGCCCCACTCTGGCGCACAAGCCAACGCCGCAGTTCTGCTGACCGTACTCAATCCTGGCGACACATTCTTAGGACTTAATTTGGCACATGGCGGACACCTTTCTCATGGGTCTAACGTCAACACTTCCGGTATTTTGTACCATGCGGTAGGTTACAACCTCAACAAAGAGACCGGACGAGTTGACTATGACGAAATGGAACAGCTTGCCCTGGAGCATAAACCCAAACTCATCATCGGAGGAGGTTCGGCATACAGCAGGGAATGGGACTATAAACGTATGCGCGAAATAGCCGACAAAGTTGGGGCCATATTAATGATTGACATGGCTCACCCCGCCGGCCTCATAGCAGCCGGATTGCTCGACAATCCTTTGAAATATGCCCATGTTGTGACATCTACCACACACAAGACACTGCGTGGCCCGCGCGGAGGCATCATCCTGATGGGCAAAGATTTCGAGAACCCATGGGGCAAGAAAACGCCGAAGGGACAAATCAAGATGATGAGCCAGCTCTTAAACAGTGCCGTATTCCCAGGAACACAAGGCGGACCGCTCGAACACGTAATTGCGGCAAAAGCTGTAGCATTTAACGAAGCACTTCAACCTGAATTCAAAGAATGGGCTGCGCAGGTAAAAAAGAACGCTGCTGTTTTGGCAGACGAACTGATGAAACGTGGCTTTGACATTGTAAGTGGCGGAACTGACAACCACTCAATGCTTGTTGACTTGAGGCCAAAATATCCAGAACTGACAGGTAAAGTCGCAGAAAACGCTCTCGTATCTGCAGACATTACGGTAAATAAGAACATGGTTCCGTATGATACAAGAAGCGCATTCCAAACATCAGGAATCCGCCTTGGCACTCCAGCCATAACAACACGTGGCGCAAAAGAGGATATGATGGTGCTTATCGCTGACTTGATAGAAGAAGTGCTGAACAGCCCTGAAGATGAGAAAGTCATAGCCAAAGTACGCGGCAAAGTGAATGAAACGATGTCTAAATATCCGCTTTTCGCTTATTAAAAATACAATACTTGGCAATATTAGCTAATTAAATAAATTTTTTGCCACAATGTCACAAACAATCTAAAACACTGGACAATAAAGAGATTACACGTGACGACAAAATCTTTTAATGACATTCACTGCTGGCACACGATTGTGCTAACAGTGAATGTTTATTTTACACAGTATCCTTAACACAAGGATAGCCAACAAGTTATTTGGTGTCTACGATTACGTAAAAGGTTACCTTTCAGCTTCTAAAAAACATTCTTCTACAAAGCCAAAGGTCGTATTTCGAGCTTTGAGAAGACGACAAAAACAAAACCGTTAACGGCAATCCAGAGGTTAAATAAAGCTGTACAATTACGAATGAAACAGGCTATTTATTCTTCTATCAACTTATTCGCCTTTGACAATGCTTTCCATATAGAATAGCGAGCCTCGCTGTTCATTTCCTCAACTTGCATGAAGAGTTCTTTCATATTAGAGCGGTGTGAATCCGTTTCATAAGGGCAAAGCTTGACTTGTTTTCTGTATCCTTTATGTAAAGCGTATTGTCGCAAATCGGCTTCAGCCTCAAGGCAAAGTGGACGAATGATTGTCAAAGGCATTTTTTTCATTTTCAGGCTAACCGGCATTGTAGAGAAGTTTCCCTGAAAAAAAAGATTCATCATGGCAGTATGGATTATGTCATCCATGTGATGCCCTAAAGCAACCTTGTTGCAACCTAATTCCTGAGCTTTCATAAATAATTGTTTACGCCTGTTCCATGAACAAAGAAAACACGGCGACTTACGGTTGTCTGTAGAAGAATCGAAACCTGTAACGACTGAATGAAACTTCACTCCCCTGCTCTCAGAGAATTCACGCAGATAAGAGATGTCTGATTCGTATTTTATGTTTGACATCCTAATATACAACGCCTCTACCGTAAAATCAGGGCGACGTATCTTTTGACGGGCTGCCAGCAAGTCAAGCAGACACAAAGAATCCTTTCCACCTGACAAACCAACAAGAAGATGGTCGCCATCTTCAATCAAAAGAAAATCATAAATCGCTTTCTGAAAACGACTTATGATTTTTCTCTCAAGTTTTTGTTCTTCTGTAAGAAGTGGCATAACTTATCTCATGAAAACCAGATAAACAGCACAAATTATAAGTAAGAAAGCAAGTATGTGATTCCAATGAAGGCTTTGCCCTTGAAAAAGAATGTTTATTATAACAGCGAAGACACCAAGGCTTATGCACTCCTGTATCACTTTCAACTGGATAAGATTAAACGGCCCGCCATTCCCCTGAAAACCAATACGATTAGCCGGAACTTGACAACAATATTCAAAAAAAGCAATTCCCCATGAAAATGCTATAACTCCTATCAAGGGCCATTTGGCTGATACGCCTGAATCTTGTAATTTCAAGTGCCCATACCAAGCAAGCGTCATAAAGACGTTGCTAAGTATGAGCAAAATGATTGTATAAAATCCGTTCATATTATCTTTACATGTTACCTTTCAATTGCTTGTCCATGCTCGCAGCCGCGTGTCGCCCGTCACCCATTGCAAGTATTACGGTCGCTCCACCACGCACAATATCGCCACCAGCAAAAATCTCCGGGCGTGAACTTTGCATCTCTTCGTTCACCACAATAGTGTTTTTACGACCAAGAACCAAGTCTTTTATTGACTTAGGGACAAGAGGGTTAGGTGACACACCTATTGCTACTATCACCTGGTCGGTATCAACCGTAACAGTCTTTCCTTCAACAGGAACTGGTGAACGACGACCGGAAGCGTCAGGTTCACCCAGCGTCATAACCTGCAACACTGCCCGTTTTACCGCCCCTGTTTCGTCCGCGATGTATTCAATCGGATTGTGAAGACACATAAAGTTGATGCCTTCTTCCTTGGCATGCTTCACTTCTTCCGCACGTGCGGGCATCTCCGCCTCCGAACGCCTGTATACTATTGTGACATCTGCGCCGAGACGCTTGGCTGTACGACAAGAATCCATTGCCGTATTTCCGCCACCAACCACCAACACTTTCTTTCCAATATTCAACGGAGTGTCAGTCTTCGGATTGGCTGCATCCATAAGGTTTACACGTGTGAGATACTCGTTCGATGACATCACGTTAATCAAATTCTCGCCTGGAATATTCATGAAATTAGGCAAACCTGCGCCTGAACCAACGAATATACCCTTGAAGCCGCTCTGCTCCAACTGCTCAATGCTGATAGTCTTGCCTACGATACAGTCCGTCTGGAAGTGTACGCCCATTTTCCTCAAGTTGTCAATCTCAACATCAACAATCCTGTTCGGCAAACGGAACTCAGGTATTCCGTATTTCAAAACACCCCCAATCTCGTGCAGAGCTTCAAATACATAGACATCGTATCCACGCTTTACCATGTCTCCAGCAAAGCTCAACCCTGCAGGACCAGACCCTACAACAGCCACTTTCATGCCATTTGAAGAAGCCAATTCAGGCACCGACATATTACCGCTTTCACGCTCATAATCAGCAGCAAAGCGTTCAAGATAACCGATTGCCACAGCCGGTTCGTTCATTTTCAGATGAATGCAACGGCTTTCACATTGTTTCTCTTGTGGACAAACACGCCCACAAACAGCAGGCAAGGCTGATGTCTTCTTCAACACTTTGGCAGCGGCAAGGAACTGCCCGCGCTCTATATTCTTTATAAAAGACGGAATGTCGATATTCACCGGACAACCTTCCACACACGTTGGCTTGGCACAATCAAGACATCTTTTTGCCTCAACAAGTGCCATTTCTTTGGTCAAACCTTTGTTCACTTCCTCATAACGTGTCGTTATACGGTATGCCGGTTCAAGTTCAGGCATAACGACACGCTGGATGGCAGTACGTTCCTTGGGTTTCATTGACGCCCTCAAAGCCTTACGCCAATCTGCGTTCCTGTCTGTAAGGACATCCAAAGGCTCGTCTGTTGGAGTATCAGTCATAGCCTGAGCGGAATCCATCTTACGCACACCAGCATCACTGGCATTGTCCTTTACGCTTTCAAGATGTTCTTCAAAATGTTCCATTTCTTCCTGCTCGGCACGTTTAAAAGTGCCCATGCGCTTGAACATCTCGTCCCAATCAACCAACGCGCCGTCAAACTCCGGTCCGTCGATACAAACAAACTTGGTTTTACCGCCAATTGTAAGACGGCATGCGCCACACATGCCTGTACCATCCACCATTATCGTGTTAAGGGAAACATCTGTCGGAATATTGTATTTCTGCGTAAGCAAACAGCAGAACTTCATCATTATCGGAGGACCGATAGCAAAAACTTTGTCAATATGTTCCTGATTTATAAGTTTTTCTACGCCGACAGTCACCACGCCTTTTTCACCGTAAGAGCCGTCATCCGTCATTATTATCAATTCGTCACTGTTTGCCCTGACTTCATCTTCCAAAATCACCAAGTCCTTGTTACGCCCGGCTATCACTGACAAAACGCGGTTTCCAGCAGCCTTCAACGCTTTTACAATAGGCAACATTGGTGCTACGCCGACTCCACCACCGGCACAAATCACCGTTCCATACTTCTCTATCTTTGTCGGATTGCCAAGGGGCCCGACAACGTCAGTAATATAATCGCCGACATTAAGACGGCACAATTTGGTTGACGACAGCCCGACTTCCTGCACAACTATTGTTATAGTCCCTTTCTCCACATCAGCATCGGCAATGGTCAACGGCATACGCTCACCCTTGTCGCCGATTCTTACAATCACAAAATTTCCTGCTTTGCGGCTTTTTGCTATCAACGGAGCCTCTACTTCAAACAGGAAAACCTTTTCAGAGAATTGCTCTTTACGGATAATCTTGTTCATAATTATTTCAAGTTAACAAGTTACAAACGAGCAAGTAAACAAAGGCGTATATTCATTTTATAAGTTCAAAGGATGGAATAAATCGCCTTTATCTACCCGCTCTGTTCATTGTATATAATCAAAAGTTCTTATCATCCAGTATCTCAAAACCGCAATACGGCACAAGCACTTTGGGCACAATGATGCCGTCGGGGGTTTGATTGTTCTCCATTATGGCAGCAACAATGCGCGGCAAAGCCAATGCAGAACCGTTAAGCGTATGGCACAATTCCGGCTTCTTTGTCTCTGGATTACGATAACGGCATTTAAGCCTGTTTGCCTGATAACTTTCAAAGTTGCTGACAGATGACACTTCCAGCCATTTCTTCTGAGCCGCGCTATATACCTCAAAATCATAGCAAATGGCCGAAGTGAAACTCATATCGCCTCCGCAAAGGCGCAATATATGGTACGGCAATTCAAGCTTCTGGCACAAACCTTCCACATGCGCTAACATTTCGTCAAGCGACCTATATGAATGTTCAGGTTTGTCTATCCGCACCAATTCAACCTTGTCAAACTGATGCAAACGGTTCAATCCGCGCACATCCTTACCGTAAGAACCCGCTTCACGACGGAAACAAGCCGAATAAGCACAATACTTTATTGGCAAATCCTTCTCATCGAGAATCACATCGCGGAATATGTTTGTCACAGGCACTTCAGCCGTAGGTATAAGGTAAAGGTTGTCAAGATTGCAATGATACATCTGCCCCTCTTTGTCAGGAAGCTGTCCCGTGCCGTATCCTGAAGCCTCATTCACCACGTACGGCGGTTGTATCTCAAGATAACCACTCTTGCGTGCTTCGTCAAGGAAAAATGCTTCAAGAGCCCTTTGCAAACGTGCCATCTTACCAATGTATATTGGAAAGCCTGCTCCTGTTATCTTTACTCCAAGGTCAAAATTGATAAGATTGAACTTCTTACACAAGTCCCAATGGCAAAGCGCGTCGTCAGGAAGAGTAGGTATCACACCGCCTTCTTTTACAACAACATTGTCAGAAGCATCCTTGCCTTCCGGCACATCGTCATTAGGTATGTTAGGTATCGTGCATAACAATTCTGTAAGCTTTTCCTGTGTCTCAGCAAGTTTATGCTCAAGCTCCTTCGAAGTCTCTTTCAGCTTTGCCACATTTTCTTTTATCGCGTTGGCCTCTGCGATATTCTTCTCCTTCATCAGCCGCCCTATCTCAGCCGCCATTTTCTTGCCTTCCTGCAAGCTTTTATCAAGCATCTGCTGGGTATGACGCCTTGCCTTGTCAAGAGCCAGCACATTGTCTATTGCTTCTTTTGCGCCATCAAAGTGTTTTTTCTCCAACCCCTTGATTACGCGCTCGGTTTCCTCACTGATAAGTTTAAGTGTAAGCATAAATTTCTCCTTTTATCGGCATAAGGCATGAGACTTTAAGCCACGGTGATAAAAAAAATCTTCCACCTAAGGCCATATTGCCATTCTACCACATACCGTTTATAGTTTTTACTGCTTGCAAAATTACAAATATTCTTCAAGCCGACATAATAATTAACGGCAAAAATCCCAAATCTCGTAAGAGAAATGGGATTTTTGTTGTTTGTTTGGAATAAGTAAAATAAAAATTTTTAAGCCTCAGTCTCAGGTATTACAGACACAACGCTCTTGTTCCTGCGGCCCTTGTGGAAGTTAACCACACCGTCAACCAATGCGTAAAGAGTGTCGTCCTTACCAATACCCACGTTGTTACCGGGGTTATGCTTAGTACCACGCTGACGAACAATGATGTTGCCTGCGATGACTTTCTGCCCGCCCCAAATCTTAACGCCTAATCTCTGAGAAGCTGATTCACGTCCGTTCTTCGAACTACCTACACCTTTTTTATGTGCCATTTCTTGTTCCTCCTAAATTTAAGCGATTACTTCTTTGATTTTCACCTCGGTGAACTGGGCGCGATGACCGTTCTTTTTACGGTAATCCTTTCTACGCTTCATCTTGAAGACGATAACCTTGTCACCTTTTACGAGAGGATTAACCACCTCGCATACTACCTTTGCGCCATCCACTGTGGGTGCGCCAACTTGTACTGAACCATCCTTGTCGACAAGCAGTACCTTGTCGAACTCAACAGCCTGGCCTTCCTCCACATTCTTCATGTGGTGTACGAACAGCTTTTTACCCTGCTCAGCCTTGAACTGCTGACCGTTAATTTCTACAATTGCGTACATTATTAATATTTAAACGGGTTTTTCCGTAAGGCGCACGGCGTCATGCCATGACTTGCTCGAGCCTTTGCGGACTAAATCGGCTGCAAAATTATAACAAATCATCCAAACTGCCAAATTTTACAAAAATAAAAGAGTTAACAAGACATAAAACCAGTAAAACGCCAAGCTCACCTAATCACATCGACCAAAGAAAAAGGCCATGGCCACAGGCACATGCCACATGCGTATATGACATCATGAAACAAAAACGACGGACAAAGGTATCAAAATGTCAGATGAAGTTTTACCATTAAACCTGAAAAAATAGAAAAACAAAAATCATAGAATATGAGGCGAACCGACAGGAAACGGCAAAGCACAAGCCAACATGCGGCCACACACCACCACATTTGCCACATTTTATGGTATAAAAAGCCGCATCCCAAAAGCGAAAAGGCCACCCAAACAGAACGAAAAGCACGCCGAAAGACATGCGAAAGACGGCATTTCGCGACTAAAATCGGGACAAAAAGTTGCACACTCAACAGGTTGTGTAATGTAAACAATTGACTTAAAGCGCATTGACATTGCACACATAAAACAGCGACATTTACGGCAACAGCAAACGAAAATGTAAATTCTCCGCCCTGGATGCCCGTAATAAAATCAAATAGTCACCAAAGAAGCATCCATACCTTACATAATGCACAATGCCGACAAAACATCAAACGAGCGACAAGGGATGTGCATAAAATTAGTTAAAAGCAGAAAGGATGCATGAAAAAACGTAACAACCGTGACTTGGTCTTGCCAAAAAGCACTATCTTTGCATGAAAAGGGGCAGGACATTGGCGACAACCGAATGTACTGGCTTCATCACTTACACTCCGCCGACTTATGCCGACGGTGAAAAAGCACCAACTAACAGGAATATACAACAGATTACAAGTATGCTGAAAACAAAAATCATATCCATGTCATTGCTTTTGCTGACGACATGCATTGCGGCACAAGCACAAACAAAGAAAAAGACAACGGCAAAGAAAGCGGCAGTGGAAAAGACCGACGAACAAGAACGCGCAGAAATGATGTACGAAAGGATGTTGTCGTCAACGGCTCAATTGCTTGTAATAGACAGTGCTGTGGTTGACTTTGCCGACTTCATCAACAAAATTCCGCTCAATAAGGAGTCTGGACATATTAGCACATACGACGCATTCTTCAAAACAACGGGCCAACCTTCGTCGTACGTGCATGTAAACGAGTTCGGGAACAAGGCGTTTTTCTCAAAAACCGATGATAACGGGCATTCACGCCTCTACATGGCCGACAAATTAGGCGGGAAATGGACAGGCATAAGGGAACTTAGCGAGTTTGGCGATGAGTTTGAAGACATAAATTACCCGTTCATGATGCCAGACGGCACCACGTTATATTTTTCTGCCAAAGGCAAAAACGGCCTCGGCGGATATGACATATACGTGACACGGTACGATACAGACTCTGCCCGTTTTTACCACCCGGAGAACCTCGGCTTGCCATACAATTCGACAGGGAACGACTATTTCTGCCTGACTGACGATTTTGACGAATTGGGCTGGCTTGTGACCGACCGACGCCAAGCTGACGGCAAAGTATGTATCTATACATTCGTGCCGTCACAGTCGCGTGATGTTTATGACGAAGAACTTGTAGATGAAGACAAGCTGAACAGTCTGGCAGAGCTTCGCAGCATACAAGACACATGGACGGACGACGGGCAAATAGACGCAGCTCGCAAAAGACAGGCCGCCTTATTGGCACGCAGCAACGCCGTTGCAAAAAAGGCGATAACTTTCATTGTCAATGACAATACGGTCTATACATCGGCAACCGACTTCAAATCTCCCACAAACAGGGAAAGATTTGCAAAATTGCAAGAAATGAAAAAAGACGCAGATGAAATGGCCGAAAGGCTAACCGCCATGCGTCAAAACTATTCAAAGGGGAACACCGCCGCAAAAAACAGACTTGGCAGCAGTATCATAAAAGCCGAAAAATCGCTTGAAACACTTCGTGAAAACATACACAAGTTGGAAAAAGAAATAAGAAACACGGAGAACATGATAGGCAATTGAACATGCAGCAAATGCATGATATGGATATAAAGCAACCTTGAGGGCAGCGTGTTTTAGAACTTAAAAAATCTGAACGATATGGAGAAACGATATTTTGCAGAATCAGAACTGATAATCAACAGTGACGGCAGCGTGTTCCACTTGCACATAAAGCCTGAGCAACTCGCAGACAAGGTGATACTCGTAGGCGACCCCGGACGCGTAGCCCTCGTAGCATCACACTTCGAAACACAAGAATGCGACATTGAAAGCCGTGAGTTTCATACCATAACGGGCACATACAAAAACAAACGTATTACGGTGACATCAACAGGTATTGGGTGCGACAATATCGACATCGTCATGAACGAAATGGACGCACTGGCAAACATTGACTTCAACACCCGCACTGAAAAAGACGCGCCACGACAATTGGAAATAGTGCGCATAGGCACATGCGGAGGGCTACAACCGTACACGCCTGAAGGCACATTCATCTGCTCTGTAAAATCAATAGGCTTTGACGGGCTGTTGAATTTCTACGAAGGGCGCAACGCCGTATGCGACTTGCAGATGGAACGCGCCCTGCTGAACCATCTCGGATGGAGCGGGAACATGTGTGCGCCAGCACCATACGTCATCGACGCTGACGAGGAACTCATAAACCGCATTGCCGGCGACGACATGGTTAGAGGCGTCACTATTGCGTGTGGAGGATTTTTCGGGCCTCAAGGACGACAGCTCCGTGTTCCACTGGCCGACCCTAAACAAAACGAAAAAATCGAGAGCTTTGAGTACAATGGCATGAAGATAACCAATTTCGAGATGGAAAGTTCCGCCCTCGCAGGATTGGCACGCTTGATGGGGCATAAGGCTACGACATGCTGCATGGTAATAGCAAACCGTGTTACAAAGAAAAGCGACACTGGCTATAAAAGCCATATTGACGACCTGATAAAAATCATATTGGAAAGGATTTAATGATGCTTAAATTTGATATTTTCAAAAAATCACAATGTACCGGACGTATCCAAAGGCTTAAATTCGTTGCAGTATTAATTTTCGTTTGGTTTTTTATGTCACAAAGCGCAATGGCGCAATATGACTTTCTCAGACCAGTAAAAGACTCAATACCTGGAGGATACGACTTTTGGGTCTATACTCCGCAAGATTATTACTACTCGTTAGAAAGTACACCCGTAATTATCTTCTTGCACGGCAGAAGCTTATGCGGACGCAATCTCAACAGGGTTAAACGCTACGGTCCATTGGACGCAATTGTAAGAGGACGCCAAATCGAGGCATTGGTCATCGTACCTCAGAATCCAGGCGGAGCATGGAACCCTAAAAAAATAAACGACGTGTTGGAGTGGACAAAAAAGCATTATGCCATGGATTCTACGCGCGTATATGTAATAGGAATGAGCCTTGGCGGATACGGTACGCTTGACTTTGCCGGCACTTACCCGGACAAAGTGGCGGCTGCGATGGCCCTGTGCGGCGGTTGCTCGTTGAAAGACGTCAGCGGATTGGGCAAACTTCCGCTGTGGATTATGCATGGCACGGCCGACCGTGCAGTGCCGATAAAGCAATCAAAAGTAGTTGTAGAACAGCTTCAGACCCTCGATGAAGACAAACGTTTACGATATGACTGGCTAAAAGGGGCGTCGCATGGAGCATTGGCGAGAATAATGTATATGACGAAAACATACGAATGGCTGTTCTCACATTCGCTTTTAGACAATAACCGCCCTGTCAACACGGAAATAGACATAGACAAATCAGATTTGTCAAGTGCGTATAATGACATGATTTCAGGGGCACCAGACCCGGAGATTGTTTATGACAAAACAATATATTAGCCCTGACGCAATAAGAAACGGGATTGCCACGTCAGATTGTCATACAACATTTCCCCAATGTCTTCATTCCATTACAAATGAAATTATTTCTATAATTCCACGTTTGTCACGTAAACATATAGCTGTATTTGTTGGCTGGTTTGCTTTAATATTATAACAAAACAGCCGCATTTACGGCTATACTTATTATAAAAAGCCTGACTAACTATAGGTTCTGAAAAGTTTTGACGCATATTTTTTATTTTCACATTATTTTTTATTATCTTTGTCGATGATAAAACAACGGCAGTAAACATGACACAAATACATTTCTTGTCGGGAAATTAATATTGTATAATTCAATAAGAAATATTCAAAACTTAGCTTACAAACGTTTAACACGAAGCAAAATGAACGACAAAAATCTGATGAACAAAGCAGCAGACAATATCCGCATACTTGCTGCTTCAATGGTAGAAAAAGCCAAATCTGGACATCCTGGTGGAGCTATGGGTGGAGCAGATTTCATCAATGTGCTTTTTTCTGAATTCTTAGTCTATGACCCGGAAAATCCTTCATGGTCTGGTCGTGACCGCTTTTACCTCGACCCAGGACACATGTCACCTATGTTGTATAGTGCCCTTTGCTTGCAAGGCAAATTCACACTTGATGAGTTGTCAGAATTCCGCCAGTGGGGTTCACCAACTCCAGGGCACCCGGAACGCGACATCAACCGTGGCATAGAAAACACGTCTGGGCCGCTCGGACAAGGGCATACATTCGCCGCAGGAGCTGCCGTTGCCGAAAAATTCCTCGAAGCACGACTCGGGAAAGAAGTCATGCAGCACAAAATTTACGCATACATCTCAGACGGTGGAGTTGAAGAGGAAATATCACAAGGCGCAGGGCGCATCGCTGGAATACTCGGGCTTAACAACCTCATCATGTTCTATGACTCTAACGACATCCAGTTGTCAACGGAGTGCAATGTGGTCATGGACGAAGACACCGAAGCCAAATACAAAGCATGGGGATGGAATGTCATAAAAATAAACGGTAATGACGTTGACGAAATTCGCGCTGCTTTAACCGCTGCACAAAAAGAGGAACACCGTCCCACCCTTATTATCGGAAAGACGGTTATGGGCAAAGGCGCGCTCAAAGACGACGGGTCAAGCTATGAGCATAGCATAAAAACACATGGTGCCCCTCTTGGCGGTGACGCTTACGTCAATACTATCAAAAATTTAGGAGGCGACCCTGAGAATCCTTTCCAAATCTTCCCCGAAGTAAAAGAACTTTACGCCAAACGCACCGAAGAACTGAAAAAACTCGTTGCAGAACGCCATGCAGAAGAAACAAAATGGGCGGAAGCAAATCCTGAAAAAGCTGCGCTCATGAAAGAATGGTTCAGCGGCAACGCTCCCAAGGTGGACTGGAGTGCATTGGTGCAAAAGGAAGGTTCTGCAACCAGAGCTGCTTCAGCGGCATGCCTTGGAGTGCTTGCAGAGCAAGTGCCTAACATGATTTGTGCATCTGCCGACCTGTCAAACAGCGACAAGACGGACGGTTTCTTGAAGAAGACAACGTCTCTGATGAAGAACGATTTCAACGGGGCATTCTTCCAAGCTGGTGTCAGTGAATTGACAATGGCCTGCATGTGTATCGGTATGTACTTGCACGGAGGAGTCATCCCTGCTTGCGGCACATTCTTCGTATTCTCAGACTATATGAAACCAGCCGTGCGCATGGCCGCATTGATGGAAGTCCCCATCAAGTTTATATGGACTCACGATGCATTCCGTGTAGGCGAAGACGGCCCGACACACGAGCCTGTAGAACAAGAAGCACAAATACGACTGATGGAAAAACTGAAAAACCATCACGGAAAAGACAGTGTTCGCGTATTCCGCCCGGCTGACGCAGATGAAACAACTGTATGTTGGGCTATGGCAATGGAGAACACAGAAACACCCACCGCGCTGATATTCTCACGACAGAACATCGCTAAACTTCCTGCTGGCAACGATTACGAACAGGCACGCAAGGGTGCGTATGTTGTAGCTGGCTCAGACAACGATTATGACATCATACTGCTTGCTGACGGTTCTGAAGTTTCCACCCTCGTCGCAGGTGCCGAATTATTGCGCAAAGATGGTATAAAGGTACGCATCGTAAGTGTACCAAGTGAGGGGTTGTTCCGCACACAAAGCAAAGAATATCAAGAAAGTGTGCTGCCTAAAGGTTCTAAAATCTTTGGTATGACAGCAGGTCTACCTGTAACACTTGAAGGACTTGTTGGAGCCAACGGAAAAGTATTTGGCATGACAAGTTTCGGTTTCTCTGCACCATATAAGGTATTGGATGAAAAACTCGGATACACAGCCGAGAATGTATATAAACAAGTTAAAACTTTCATGGAGGAATAAGCTATGGAAATAAAAACTATTGGAATAGCCTGCGACCACGCTGGCTACCCGTTAAAGAAATTTGTAATGGAATACCTTGAAAATCACGGCTACAAGTACAAAGATTACGGGACTTTTAGCGATTTAAGCTGTGATTATCCGGATTTTGCCCACCCTCTGGCTGAAGACATTGAGAAAGGTGAAGTTTATCCAGGCATAGCCATTTGTGGAAGCGGTGAAGGCATGGCCATCACATTAAACAAACACCAAGGAGTAAGAGCAGGACTTGCATGGTGCGCAGAAATTGGAGGTCTGATACGTCAACACAACGATGCGAATGCAATAGTACTACCAGGACGCTTTATTGACAACAAGACTGCGGAAAAAATACTTGACACATTCTTCAACACATCATTTGAAGGTGGAAGACATCAACGCCGCGTTGAAAAGATACCCGTAAAATAAACATTCAAATATAAAATCAGAGCCATATTTTTCTATGGCTCTGATTTTATATCGACACTGTCCAAAATTTTGTGTAAATGGGAATAGGATTCAGTCGTAAGTTTCCTTATATCGGGATTCTATTTTCAAATATGAAAATGAAAAAGCCTTCCATCCCATAAGAAAGAAAGGCTTTTATTTCAATAAATTGCCTAATTACAACTTCTGTGATGTTTTTTTCGCCGCAGACGCAGTTTTACTTTTTTCTATTTTGTTCTTCAGTCGAACTTCTGCAGCTTGCATTTTCTCTACTTTTGCTTTCAGGCGATCAATCTCCTTATCTTTCATTTCAATTTCATCACCTTGATTTTTTATTGTCGTAAGCAACGAATTGAGTTCGTCATTATCAATTTCTTCTGGATACAACGCATTAACACGGTTAATGAAATCGCCAAGGATGTTCATGTAATTTGTGAACGCATCAAATGGTGAACTATATATGCCACGGTCCAAGCCTACATTTGACGGCTTCGTTGTCATAAATCGGAAATTATTACTTGCTTGCAAATAATCCCAATCCTGATTAATTCTTGGATCATTGGCTATACGTACACGGTCTGCTATGCTGTAAAGTTTATTGAAAGCTTCGCGCTGCATAGGATTACCCAACCAACAACTTATATCGCGTTCTTCATCAACCCACGACAATGTATCAGGAACATCAAGATTGCCAACACTGTTCATCTTCATACATATTTCTGTCGGGGTTGAAAATGTTATGCCTTTTTCTTTGGCATACATCGGCAAAGCCTTAATAAAATCCAATATATTTGAAGACAATGGCTGAGCTATGCCCAATGCGGAAAGCTCCATGAAGATATTTATAACTTGCTCATTGTCTGGCAAAGATGCAATGCGGCTAATATAATTATCCGCAAATAAAGGATAACCATCCCATTCACTGTTGTTAAACCGAAGGCTTATGTCATCGCTCAACTCCACATCACGCAATAACAATTTAAGGTTGGGTGCTATGGCGCAGTTGTAAACGTAATGAGGAGACTTCCAGCCTAACACATGTTTAGCTCCTTCCGTCAACATTCCCTTAAATCCCATTGCTGCAGCTTGTGCGCCAATATCATCGCTGTAAATCAATGAAGAATTTCTCAATACTGTTGGCTTCTTTCCGAAATATTCCTGCATCTTTATAACCTGCTTCTTCACATCGTCTGCAAATGTATTTTCATTTACAAGTGAAGACAATCCATGAGAATATGGTTCTGCCAAGAATTCAACGCAACCCGTATCATTCAATTCCTGCAATTTTGTTATAACTTGCGGCGCATGTATTTCCAATTGCTCTAATCCCACACCAGATATCGAGAATGCAATCTTGAAATATTTACCATTATTCTTAATCATTTCAAGAAAAGTATTCAATGCTGGCATATAAGACTTCTCTGCAATATCACTGATGCTACGTTCGTTCTCGTAGTCGTCATAATAATAATGGTCTGTGCCAATATCAAAGAAACGATACCGCTTGAGATGTATTATCTGATGAATCTCAAAATATAAGCATATAGTTTTCATTGTTCAAGTCCTCAATTTTATTAGTTATTAAATATCATTTCTAAGGTTAATTTGTAATGCCAAGTGTTCGGTTGTATAATTCACGTATCCACAAACCGACTTTCTCCCATGTGATTTGATCGACCTCACGCTTTCCTTCCGTCTGCAAATAATTGAACAAGCTATCATTATGACAGATTGAATATATGGCATCAGCCAAAGCATGAATATCCCAATAATCAACTTTTATGCAATTTGTCAATATTTCAGCACATCCACTTTGCTTTGAAATAATTGCCGGTGTTCCGCATTGCATCGCTTCCAGTGGTGAGATTCCAAAGGGTTCACTCACAGAAGGCATCACATATACGTCTGAATCTTTAAGGCACTCATAAACTTGCTTTCCACGCATAAATCCGGGGAAATGGAAACGGTCCGCAATGCCGCGCTCCGCAGCAAGATATATCATAGCATCCATCATGTCGCCACTTCCTGCCATACAGAAGCGCACATTACGTGTTCTATGCAAAACCATGTTTGCCGCTTCAACAAAATATTCCGGCCCCTTTTGCATTGTTATACGTCCTAAAAACGTAACGACCTTGTCTTTATGAGTGTGGTCGGGACGAGGTATGTCTTGAAGTTCCTGACGTAATGGATAAACAGCGTTATGCACCGTAAAACACTTACGCTGGTCTTGGTGATAATGGTTGATGACCGTCTGACGGGTCAACTCACTCACACACATTATGCAGTCGGCATTGTCCATACCATCTTTTTCTATCGCATATACCGTAGGATTAACATTTCCACGACTTCTGTCGAAATCCGTAGCATGTACATGTATGCACAGAGGTTTCCCGCTTACTTTCTTAGCATGTATTCCCGCTGGATACGTCAACCAATCATGAGCATGTATTATATCAAACTGCTGTTGGCGGGCAACCACACCAGCTACTATTGAATAATTGTTGATTTCATTATGCAACTGGTTGTCCAAATATTTACCAGAGAACTCAATACATCCCAAATCATTTACCAACATATAGTTGAAATCGGCATAAATATGGTCACGTAAGCTGTAATATGTCTCCGGAGTCATAATGCCGCCCAGCCGTCCTTTCAGATAGTCATAATTTACATCACGATAAACGATAGGGACTTCGTTCATTGCTATTATGTTCATGAAACTTCTGTCTTCATCGCCCCACGGTCTCGGAAGACAAAAAGTGATTTCCATATCGCTTTGCTCGGCCAATCCTTTTGTTATACCATAACTGGCAGTTCCCAATCCGCCGAGTATATGAGGAGGAAACTCCCAACCAAACATTAATACTTTCATATCGCGCTCCTCCTTATTATTTTACGTAAGAATATTTTTCAAGAAGATTCAATGTCCGCAAGATTTCGGCGACGTTCATGGCAAACGATATGGCCCCACGCGCACGGAACGGCGGATTGCCATCAGACAATTCCGGTATTGTACCCAGACAATTTATCTGCATCTCATCTTCATAACCAACCATTTGCCTTTCAATAAAGCTTAACCGCGTCCGCTTGTAAAGTTTCAGGCATGCTTCCATATAAAAGCCACCCAACCACGGCCAAGCTGTACCTTGATGATAAGCGTTGTCACGTTGCCCTCCGGCATATATAGGATTGTATCCTCCGCTTTTCGGAGACAATGAACGCAAGCCTTTCGGAGTAAGCAACTCACGGGTGCAAACATCAAGTACATTTTTCTTCTGTTCCAATGACAATGGTGAATAATCAAAGGCGACGGGGAATATCATATTGGGACGAACACTCCAATCCATCATGTTTCCATCCACATAATCAAACAGATAACCGTAATCGTTCAAGAAAGTCTGAACAAAAGATTGTTTACACAATTCCGCACGCTTCTCCCAATCAGCGGCCTTTTCTTCATCACCTTTCGTCACCGCCAATTTCGCGCCAAACTTAAGGGCGTTATACCAAAGAGCATTAAATTCAACAATATATCCAGTTCTTGGAATTACAGGACGCCCGTTGATTGTCGAATTCATCCAAGTTACAGGTTTGTCACGCCCATCCGTATATACCAGACCATTGGCGTCAAGCCTTAAGTTGGGATGTTTGCCATCTATGATATAACAAAGTATGTCTTTCACAAATTTGCCATACATCTCCAAGCACTTATCGTCACCCGCAGATTTCGCATACTGCTGTATAGCCCATATTGCCCACAGGAAGACATCTGGCTGGTCCAACTCTGTAATTTTAACGGTCAAAGGTTCACCGCTCATGAATTCACGAACTCCCCTCTCGGCAGTTTGCATTACAAGCTCAAAGTAATCCTGCTCGTCGATGGCCAACGTCAAACCGGGAAGCGAAATGAACGTATCACGCGCACGGCATTTAAACCACGGATAACCTGCCAATATGTACCTCTCGTCCTTTGCCGTCCTGTTATGGAATTGGTGGGCAGCGTTAACCAAGCAATGGAAAAAGTTATCACGTGGAGCGCGGTCATTCACCTCTTTTTCAAAAAGCTGCGCCAAGGTTTGGGTTTTGATTTCAGAGGTTGAAGCAGCAAAAACAATACTTTCGCCTTTCTTGATTTTCATCTCAAAATACCCTGGAACATACAAGTCTTCATTCGCCTCATATCCACATTCCAGCTCTTTTGGATACTCAACACCACGATACCAATCTGGCATAAAGACAAACGCATTAGGCTTGCTGAACTGCATGAACAAATCTGGATAACCTGCATACATACAGGTCTTTATGCCATTATCTACAACGTTATACTCACGACTGGCAGTACCGTTCTCATGGGTAACTTGCCTGACGCTTCTGAAAGCGAGGAATGGTTTAAACCTCAATGTTGTTTCACTGTGCGCATCCATAAGCGTATAGCGTATAAGGATGCTATTCTCATAATGCTGGAAAACGACTTCTTTCTTGAGCATCACACCGCCTACGCGATAAATCGTTGTCGGCACTGTGTCAGCATTAAACTCACGAATGTATTTATGCCCTTTAGGGCTAAAATTATTCCCTTGGTACTTATGCAGACCAAGATTAAACTCCGCACCATGTTGGATTACAGTCACATCCAATGAAGACAACAAAACATGATTGTCATCGTCCATTTCAGGAACAGGCACTACCAAAAGTCCATGATACTTGCTCGTGTTACAGTCAACTATCGTTGAACACGAATAAGCTCCTGAACGGTTTGTACGCAACAATTCCCTTGAAAGCGACTCTTCCAAGTTTGTCATCAGAGCTTTTTCAAATTTAAGATAACTCATGGTATAATCGAAAGATTTAAAGTTTTCAGATTCGTCTAAATCAAACACGGACAACTATATACTGTCCTAAATGACCTTTCAAAGGTAATAAATTTATTTTTTACAGCAAAAAAAATACTTGTTTTTTTCTCAGTCATCTACCATAATGTACCAAATATGCGCACATACGATAATATTATGACAAAACATCTTTGGCTTTGCACAACACCTTATGACGGTATCAAGAAATTAAGCACTTCCTGCTGTACTGTTATTTTATACGGACCTACGGGCGTCTTCATTAATCTGCCGTCCACGCTGACCATGGCTTTTACGGCCTCATTCACCTTGACCTCATCAGTCCGGAACGGATGAACGCTATGATGATTAAGGAACTTTCCCGTTATAAGAAGATAAAAACCTTCAAACAACTGGGTCATCTCCGGATGATACACGACCGAAACATCCAACAGCCCATTGTACGGAACAGCGTTGGGGGTCTGCCCATATCCGGAGGCGTTGCCTATACATACGGTCATGACACGGCGGTCAATTACATCTGAGTTGATTTTTATATTCATCTTATAATCAAGCCTTTGGAAAATCATCAACGCCAAAGAACCGACAAACGACAATGTTCTCGAGCCGAATATTCGCCGAGTTTGCTTACGCAAGTTCATCAAGGAAGCAATGAGACCGACATTTACACAATTCAAGAAGTACCTATGGCATTTTTCGCCTTTTGCGTTTGTGTAACGTATGCAACCAAGGTCAATCTTCCTCACCCTGCGTTCTTTAAGCCATTTTACAGTCTGCTCCAATTCGTTTTCCTTGAATCCCCAAAAATGGGCAAAGTCATTCATGATGCCATTGGGTATGAGCCCCAAAGTGATTGTATCCCTGACTTCCTTTTTCACAGACATCAGGCAATTGGCTGCATCGTTAAGCGCGGAATCTCCCCCGACGATTATAATCGTCTTATAACCATTGCTTATAAGCATGTCCATCAGCCTTACGACCCCTTCTTGCTTTTCGCTCTGCACGAAGTCGAAACTTATGCCTTGGCTGCGAAGGCAATATTCAATCTTGCTCCACCTCTTTTTTGCGCCTCGTGTCGCATGCTTCGGGCAGTACAATATTCCCCAACGATTATTTGGTATAGCCATAGTCATTCATTATATTAGTCGTCTTATTTTCTTGTTTCCTTGGCATATATGCCTTTCACAAGTTCCACCTTGTCATGCAAGGGAAGCATTGCGTCAATCCAATGTATCTTGCACCCTCTTCTCTCCATTCCCCTGAACCACGTCATTTGACGTTTTGCGAACTGGTGGATTGCGATTTCCAAAGAGCGGAACATCTCCTCGTATGATGTCTTCCCTATCACATATTCAGTAATAAACTTGTATTCAAGGCCGTAATAGATGAGAGCTTCTGGAGACAGACCGTCAGCCAACAGTGTCCTCACCTCATCAACCATGCCGTTGTCAAGCCTTTGCTTCAACCTGTCGGTTATTCTCCTCCTCCTTTCTTCCCGGTCAATGTCCACGCCTATTATGACAGAATTGATTTTCGGGAAGCTCAGCTCACGACTTGGCCCGTGTGTCTTATAATATTCCTCAATCTCTATTGCGCGTATGGCACGCTTTGCAGTATCAACGTCTGTCTTGTTGTGCATGGCAGAACCATTGTCACGCTTCAGGTTGGCAAGGATTTCGGTAAGCTCAGCCAAGGACTTTCCTTCCAAACTTTGCCGCAACTCCTTGTTTTCAGGAACTGGCTGCAAACAATATCCCTTTAAAACAGCCTCTATATATAGCCCCGTACCTCCACACATTACAGGCAAGACACCCCTGTTGGTGATATCTGTATATGCGGAAAGAAAATCCTTTTGATATTCAAATACATTATACTTTGTGCCCGGTTCCGCAATGTCTATTAAATGGTAAGGCACATTTATCCCACCAACGCAATAGTCAGCCAAATCTTTACCTGTCCCAATATCCATGCGCCGGTACACTTGCCTGCTGTCCGCGCTGATAATCTCAGCCCCAACTTCGGCGGCAAACGCAGTCGCCAAAGATGTTTTCCCTGAAGCTGTAGGTCCGAGTATCGTTATCATCTCTTGCATTCAATATGATTTAATTCCATCGGTGGGGTGCATATAAAAGACCATTATACATGTATGGACAATTCCACAATGACAACAATCGTGCAGCAAATATACAAAAAAATAAACCGCCTGGCAAATGCGGGCGGTTTATTTTTCCATATGTCAATAAAATTATCTTATTATCCGTTATGCTTCTTCATAATCTTGATGAGGTCGATTACCTTGTGTGAATAACCAATCTCATTGTCATACCAAGAAACAACCTTTACGAACTTGTCTGTCAGATATACACCTGCGTCAGCGTCGAAGATTGATGTAAGCGGGCAGCCGAGGAAGTCAGAAGAAACGACTTTGTCCTCAGTGTAGCCGAGAATGCCTTTCAGTTCACCTTCAGAAGCCTCTTTCATGGCCTTGCAGATATCCTCTTTTGTTGCAGAGTTCTTCAGGTTTACAGTCAAGTCAACTACTGATACGTCCAAAGTAGGAACACGCATTGAGATACCAGTCAGCTTGCCGTTGAGTTCAGGAATAACCTTGCCTACGGCCTTTGCAGCACCTGTTGAAGAAGGTATGATGTTGCCTGCTGCGGCACGTCCGCCACGCCAGTCTTTCAATGAAGGACCGTCAACGGTACGCTGTGTAGCGGTTGTAGAGTGAACGGTTGTCATAAGGCCGTTCTCGATACCGAACTTGTCGTTCAGGACTTTTGCGATAGGAGCCAAGCAGTTTGTCGTGCAAGATGCGTTAGAAACAATCTTCTGACCAGCGTATGTGTCAGTATTTACACCACAAACAAACATGTCAGCCTGGCGGCCATCCTCACCCTTCTTTGAAGGAGCTGACAATACTACATATTTTGCACCTGCCTGGAGGTGCTTCTCTGCACGGTCCATGGTCAGGTAAAGACCTGTTGACTCAACTACGTATTCTGCTCCGATTTCGTCCCACTTCAGGTTTGCAGCATCCTTTTCTGCAGTAACACGGATGTGGTTGCCGTTAACGATGAGTTCGTTCTTTTCAACGTCAGCCTCGATTGTGCCGTCAAAACGACCGTGCATTGTGTCATACTTCAGCATGTATGCCATGTAATCAACAGGCAGGAGGTCGTTGATACCAACTACAACGACATCGTTCTTGTTAGCCTCTTCAAGAGAAGCACGGAAAACGAAACGACCGATACGGCCAAAACCGTTAATACCAATTTTAATCATCTTTTTTTATTTTAAAGGGTTAAAATAATTCCTTAAATAAATACCTACATTCGCCTGAAAACAAATCATCCCATGTGCAGCGCACTTACTGGACATCGTTCCAGACAGGCACCTACCTCTTTTCGACCGCAAAAGTACAAAAAATATTTCATACCATGGATGGAAACCTGTATTAAAATATATAAAAATCAGCCTTTGAAGGATATAAAAAGTAGTCTGCGAGTTTCTTGCTGATTTAATTGAAATATATGGTTTGCAAAACAGCGCAGTTTTTTATAAAACATGTCCGTAAATTCTACACTCAAACATGGAATCCAATCTGAAATCCACCTGTTTATATTCAAGGAACAAATGGATTTTATGTTCACCGCAAATATCACAATAAAAACGATTGACGGCATTCTTGCCTGCAATATACTATCTTTCACGTTACCCAACATGGCTTTTCACACGCCAAAAGACCGCCAATCAAAATTCACCATATTTGTATTCTGCAAATAATGAAAATGCGCCCCAAAGGAGCCGAATTCCCTTGAGGCGCAAATATGTCAGAAATGATAAATATTCGCTTATTCAGTCTTGTGGTTTATGCATATCCCTTGCTTATACCATTCATAAAGCCGATGGACGCCTTCGTCAATCTCAACCTTATGATGCCAGCCAAGTCCATGTAGTTTTGACACGTCTGTCAGTTTGCGTGGCGTGCCGTCTGGTTTTGAAGAATCCCATCTAAGCTCACCTTTAAAGCCTACTTCCTTTATCACCTTTCCCGCAAGCTCGCGTATGGATAGTTCTTTACCTGTCCCTATATTTATATGACAGTTCCTTATCTCTTTGTCACCACAATCATAAGTATCCTTGAAATCAACATTCAGCAATACATGCACACTTGCATCAGCCATGTCTTCGCTCCACAAGAATTCACGCATCGGACTACCCGTACCCCACAACGTAACAGCCGAAGACGAGATTCCGAATTTCGCAAGCTTGGATGTAATTTCCTCTTCTGAACTCTTGCCGCTGACACCTTCCACCGGACGCAAATCAAGGTCTTTCCTGACCTCATCCCACAATCCTTCATTCAAGCACTTGGCCAAATGCACTTTGCGTATCATGGCAGGCAAAACGTGGCTGTTCTCCAGATGGAAATTGTCATTAGGCCCGTAAAGATTGGTCGGCATAACCGCAATATAATTGCATCCATATTGAAGGCTGAAACTTTCACACATCTTCAATCCTGCTATCTTCGCTATGGCATACGGCTCATTTGTATATTCAAGCTCGGATGTCAGCAACGCGTCTTCACGCATAGGCTGCGGAGCCATGCGTGGATAAATGCATGTACTCCCCAAGAACAACAATTTCTTTACGCCATGTCGAAAGCTCTCGCCTATGACATTTTGTTGTATCTGCAGATTCTGGTAAATAAAATCTGCACGATAATGAAGATTTGCCATTATTCCACCGACATGCGCAGCCGCAAGGACAACAGCGTCAGGCTGTTCTTCATCAAAAAAAGCCTTAACGGCAACAGGGTCGAGCAAGTCTAAATCCTTGTGGCTACGACCAACAAGGTTGTAATAACCACGCGATTTCAGATTATTCCATATAGCCGAACCAACAAGACCATTATGCCCGGCTACATATATCTTTAGATTTTTGTCAAACATTATTATTCTGCCATTTGAGCCTTGATGTAAAGTTTCTTGACAAACTTCATATCATGCTTAACCATTATTCTAACCAATTCTTCAAAAGACGTCTTTCTCGGATTCCATCCAAGTATTTTCTTTGCTTTAGCTGGATTTCCAAGAAGTTGGTCAACCTCACATGGGCGGAAATATTTCGGGTCCACTTCAACCAAAACCTTTCCGGTATTCACGTCGATACCTTTTTCATCAACACCTTCGCCTTCCCATCTCAGCTCTATACCAACCTCCTTGAATGCCAATGTGCAAAATTCACGTACCGTATGCATCTCGCCTGTGGCAATAACAAAATCATCTGGTTCAGGCTGTTGCAGTATCATCCACATGCATTCGACATAATCACGGGCATACCCCCAATCGCGTCGTGCGTCAAGGTTCCCCAAATAAAGCTTGTCCTGGAATCCTTGGGCTATGCGGCAAGCGGCAAGCGTGATTTTACGTGTTACAAAGTTCTCTCCCCTGCGTTCGCTTTCGTGATTGAACAAGATGCCGTTACAACAGTACATGTCATAACTTTCACGATAGTTCTTCATAATCCAAAAACCGTAAAGCTTGGCTACCGAATAAGGGGAACGTGGGTAAAACGGCGTTGTTTCACTTTGCGGAACTTCCTGAACCTTGCCGTAAAGTTCCGATGTTGACGCTTGGTATATTCGACAAGTTTTGTCCAATCCGCATATACGGACAGCTTCCAAGAGACGCAACACACCTACAGCGTCAGTTTCGGCTGTATACTCTGGCACATCAAATGATACCTTAACATGGCTCTGAGCCGCAAGATTATAAATCTCGGTAGGACGTATTTCCCCGATAATCCTAATCAATGAAGACGAATCAGTCATATCAGCCCAATGCAAATTGACAAGGCGCGACTTTTTCATATCACGCACCCATTCGTCCAAATACAGATGTTCTATTCTTCCAGTATTAAATGATGAAGAACGACGCAACAAACCATGAACATCATAACCTTTCTCAATAAGGAACTCGGCCAAGTAAGACCCGTCCTGGCCTGTTATTCCCGTAATTAATGCAACGTTTTTTTTCATTTCTTTATTTATATGTTTTTATATGTTGGTTCTTATTTTTCACTATCGGAGAATTGCTTTATCCGCTGTTCTTCTGACAATTTACAAATCAACAATTTGTCATCTTTGTCAGCCACGATGAAACCATCCAATCCCTGTATCACTACTTTTTTCTTATCCAATGCATGAACTATGCAATTATGAGTGTCATAAAGCGACACATTGTCACCTATCACACCATTTCCATAAAGGTCTTTTTTTGTTTGCACCAACAATGAGCCCCAAGTACCCAAGTCACTCCAGCCAAAATCAGCGGGACAAACAAAAATCTCTTCAGCCTTCTCCATTATGGCATAATCAACTGAAATGTTTTCGCATTCAGGAAAATGCTTGTTTATTTCTTCCTGTTCTTGTGAAGTCCCATAAACAGGCAACAAATCTTCAAAGACCTTGCTCAATGCCGGTTGGTATATCCTAAAAGCATTAACGATGGTATTCACGCTCCACATAAAAATACCCGCATTCCAGAAATAGCTTTTATTCTTTATATACCTTTGAGCTGTTTCCAAATCTGGCTTCTCACGGAAAGAATCAACCCTGAATATCTCTTTATTGCGCGGAGAACTTAAAGACAAATCGGCCTGAATGTATCCATAACCTGTTTCTGGCCGTGTCGGTGTCATGCCTAAGGTTATTATCGCGTCAGTTTCACCCGTAAACTTTAAGCACTGTGTAACCACACGACGGAACTCGTTTACATTCATAACGATATGGTCACTTGGGGAAACTACAATATTTGCGTTCCTGTCCTTAGCCTTTATCTTCCAGCTAACGTATGCAATACAAGGTGCTGTATTACGCCTGCAAGGCTCACAAAGGATGTTGCTTTCAGGTATCTCCGGCAATTGCTCTTTCACCAAATCTTTATATTTCAAACCTGTAACAACCCATACATTTTCCGGATTGCAAACTCCTTGAAACCTATCAAACGTAAGCTGTAATAAGGAACGTCCTGTACCCAGCACGTCTATGAATTGTTTTGGCTTCTCTGCCGTACTCATTGGCCAGAAACGGCTTCCCACTCCACCGGCCATTATGACTAAATGATTGTTTGAATATGCCATAACATAAAAATAATCAAAATACAAAGGCAAAGGTACAAAAAAAAAGGATACCGCATAGGGAAAATACAAAAAAGGCGGAATAAAAATTCCGCCTTTTGTTAAAATCACCGGCAAACAAGCCGTACACATTATTTACAATACCAACTTACGATTGTTTCATACAGTTCTTGCTTACCTGAAGTTTGTTTGGGTTCACCTTTTTCCTTGGCATAAGCAACAATATCTTCCAACGAAAGTTTCCCTTCTTCAAAATCCTTTCCCTTACCCGAATCAAATGACGCATAACGGTCTTTTACCATCTGGCAAAGAGGAGAGTTTTCAATAATGTTTGCCGCATTTTCCAATGCGCGCGCCATTGCATCCATACCACTTATGTGCGCAATGAAAAGGTCCTCCAAATCGGTTGAATTGCGACGTATCTTAGCGTCAAAGTTTGAACCGCCATTGCCCAAACCGCCATTGCGTATAATATGCATCATAGCCTGCGTAAGTTCCCAGTTGTCTATTGGGAACTGGTCTGTATCCCAACCGTTCTGATAATCACCACGGTTTGCGTCTATGCTGCCAAGCATACCATTGTCTACAGCTACAGCTAATTCATGGTCAAACGTATGACCTGCAAGAGTCGCATGGTTAACCTCTATGTTCACCTTGAAATCTTTATCCAAACCATGTGCGCGCAAGAAACCAATAACAGTCTCCGTATCAACATCATACTGATGCTTTGTCGGCTCCATTGGCTTAGGCTCTATAAGGAACGTGCCTTTAAAACCTTTCGCACGCGCATAATCGCGTGCGGCCTTCAACATATTTGCCAAATGGTCTTTCTCACGTTGCATCTGAGTATTCAGCAAACTCATATAACCTTCACGACCACCCCAGAACACATAATTTGTTCCACCAAGTTTAATCGTCGCATCTATTGCGTTCTTGATTTGGACAGCGGCACGAGCCACAACATCAAAATCCGGATTGGTTGCAGCACCGTTCATGTAACGCTTGTGTCCGAAAACATTGGCTGTTCCCCAAAGGTTCTTGATATTCGTGCCTTTCATTTTCTCCAAGGCATAGTCAGTAATAGCATTCATGCGTGCCTCGTATTCTTCTATGGTATCACCTTCATCTACAAGGTCTACGTCATGAAAACAAAAATACTCGATACCGAGTTTTTCCATAATCTCAAAACCCGCGTCCATCTTGTCTTTCGCGCGCTCTACCGCATCCGCCTTGACATCCCAAGGATATACACGGGTTCCACCTCCAAATTGGTCACTGCTTGCAGGACCGAGTGTATGCCACCAAGCCATAGCAAACTTCAACCAATCTTTCATCTTCTTACCCATTATCACTTTTTCAGCGTCATAATAATGGTAAGCTAACGGGTTGGTGCTATTAACACCTTCATACTTAATCTTTCCTATTTGCGGAAAATACTCTTTTGCCATAATAACTGATTTTAGTAGGTTGTTATATTTTTTAAGCCAATTCTATATCTATGCGTTTATTTCCTGACAATTCGTTGCAAGTTTTCTTTCCATAAAGAATATGCTTCCAGATATTCCGGCCTTTGCGCCTCATCAGGTTCTATTACGGAAAGTTTTTTCAATGTGGAAAAAGCCTCATCGTGATTCTTGTAAATACCACATCCCATGCCAGCTCCTTTGGCAGCCCCCACACTGCCATCGGTTTCATAAAGCTCTATCGTTGCACCACTTACGCCAGCCAATGTCTTACGGAAAACGTCGCTAAGGAACATATTTGCCCTACCTGCATGTATTTTCCTAATGTCCATGCCCATCTGTTGCATTACCTCCATGCCATAACAGAAACTGAACACAATACCCTCTTGCGCCGCACGCATAATGTGCGCCTTACCGTGTTTATTGAAATTCAAGCCGTTTATAGAGCATCCTGTTTCCTTGTTTTCAAGCACACGTTCCGCACCATTGCCAAACGGAATAACCGTCACGCCGTCACTTCCGATAGGCACAGAGGCCATCATGTCGTTCATTTCCGAATACGACATGCCGTCCGGGGCTATATTCCTGCGCACCCAGGCATTTAATATTCCTGTACCGTTTATGCACAAAAGCACTCCCAAACGGTTAATCTCTTTTGTATAATTGACATGTGCAAACGTATTCACACGGCTGCGCTTATCGTAATTTACATCTCCAAGCACTCCATACACAACGCCGGAAGTACCCGCAGTCGAAGCTATTTCCCCTGGATTGAAAACATTGAGGCTCAATGCATTATTTGGCTGGTCACCGGCACGATAACTAATAGGAATACCTTCTTTCAAGCCCAACTCTTTTGCTGCAGATGCACAAACCTCACTTTGCACGCTGAATGTTGGAACAATATCAGCTATGATGTCGCTGTCAAAACCGAAGTAGTCAAGCAAAAAGCCCGCCGTCTCCTTATTCTTGAAATCCCAAAACATGCCTTCACTCAAGCCGCTTATCGTTGTATTCACCACACCGCTAAGGCGCATGGCCAGATAGTCGCCGGGAAGCATTATTTTATATATATTGTTGAACAAGTCAGGCTCATTGTCTTTTACCCATGCCAACTTTGCCGCCGTAAAATTACCCGGCGAATTAAGCAGATGACTTAAACACTTATCTGCGCCCAAATCACCAAAAGCCTTTTCTCCGTAAGGCACAGCCCTTGAATCGCACCAAATTATTGACGGGCGCAGCACTTCCAAATTTTTATCAACACAAACCAAACCGTGCATCTGGTACGAGATGCCTATAGCCTTAATGTCTTCCCCTGTCACAGATGCATCAGCCATGACCTTTTTCAGGCTCAATTTGGCGTTCTTCCACCACATCTCAGGGTCTTGTTCAGCCCATCCCGCCTTAACCGCCGTTATTGGAGCTTCCTTTTCCGGGTAAAAAGCCGATGCCACACATGCACCGCTGTCAACATCAACCAAAGACGCTTTGACTGATGAACTTCCGACATCAAAACCCAATAAATATCTTCCAGACATAAAAATTTGTTTTATAGATTTAATCGTTTGCAGGCCGTATAAGGCTACAAAACCCAGCATCGGCCTTTCAAAAAAATATCAAAACAGAGACAAAGACATGTCATCTTCCGCCTTAACGCAATTTTTCTCGCCTATAACATCATCTTTAAAATCGAATTGCAGTTGATTCGACGTATTTTCAAGGTTTAAGCGGTACACCCCACGGACACCAGTCCGTTCTATGACAGAATCAGCAGCCTTGCTGTTTTTAATCAAGTAAGAAGCGACATAGCGATGAACATCCTCCAATGATATCACATCAAACAAACCATTGCATTTATTGAATACGTGCATGGTTATTTTCCGTATGCTCAGACCTTTGGGGCCAGCCTCATTAAGAATGAAAAGTATTTCACGGTCGTAGTTCATAGAATTAGAATAAAGAAGGACCGGTAAGGTTTTACTTCCAGCCCTTCTTGCATATCGTTTTGGCCTATTAAGCCAATGTTATCATGTTTTCCTCAGCCTTAATCTTGCCCTCCTTGAAGAGCCAGCCCATACCCAGCAGAGTTTCTTCCTCGCTGATTTTAGCGGTCTTGGCTATTTCTGCTACACTGAGTGACTTGCCCGCAGTGGCAAGAGCCTGATAAACATCACCGGCTTTAAAGCCCACACTTTCTGCATTGATGTCAAAAACAACTTTCTTTGCAGTACATCTCCTTGGTGCTGCTTTCTTCTCAGCCGCAGCCTTAGATGTTGCGGTCTTCTTTACGGTTTCTTTCTTTTCAGTCATAATCAAAGTAAAATCACGTTAAATTTACACTTTCACAGATAACAATCTTTTCATTTATCCGCTGCAAATATAGTGCTTTTATCCAAAATAGTGACACTTTTTCCAAAATAAAATCAACCTTCAGCAGCGACCTTGACAAGCAAGCCTACTTTTCTTGATTTAAATCAACCTTTATTTGCAATTCATCAAGTTGTTTCTGGTCAAGAGGCGCAGGAGCATCAAGCATGACATCACGCCCGCTGTTGTTTTTCGGGAAAGCGATACAGTCACGTATGCTGTCAAGACCGGCCATGATTGAAACGAAGCGGTCAAGACCGAAAGCCAAACCGGCATGAGGCGGCGCACCATACTTGAAAGCGTTTATCAAGAAACCGAACTGAGCCATTGCACGCTCTGGTGTGAAGCCAAGGATGTTGAACATCTTTTCCTGCAGCTTTCCGTCATGTATACGCAGACTGCCGCCACCAACTTCTATTCCGTTGCAAACAAAGTCGTACGCCTTTGCACGCACGCGCTCCGGATGGGTCTCCAACAATGGAATATCGTCAGGATTGGGCATTGTGAACGGATGGTGGGTTGACATGAGACGCTGCTCCTCGTCACTCCACTCAAACAGCGGGAAGTCGATTATCCACAGGCATTCAAACTTGTCCTTATCTCTCAGCCCGAGCCTGTCACCCATCTCAAGACGCAAACTGCAAAGCTGCACACGCGCCTTGTTTGCACTATCACCGCTCATTATCAGAAGCAAATCACCGTCTTTTGCCCCAGACACTTCCTTGAGGCGTTGCATTGTCTCCGGTGAATAGAATTTATCTATGCTGCTCTTGATTGTTCCGTCCTCATTGAACTTCACCCAAACCAAACCTTTCGCGCCGATTTGCGGACGCTTTACGAAATCCGTCAACTGGTCAAGCTGCTTCCTCGTATAACCTGCGCAACCGGGCACACATATACCGCCTATATATTCGGCACTGTTGAATACCCCGAACTCACCCGTGCCTTTCAACACATCCATCAGCTCTATGAACTCCATGCCAAACCTCAAGTCTGGCTTGTCGCTGCCGAAACGGCGCATGGCCTCAGCCCATGTCATCTGCTGAAGCTTTGCAGGAAGCTCTACGCCACGTATTTCCTTGAACAAATGGCGGCACATATCCTCAAACAGGTTGATTACGTCATCCTGGTCCACAAATGACATCTCACAGTCTATCTGTGTGAACTCCGGCTGGCGGTCTGCGCGCAAATCCTCGTCACGGAAGCACTTTGCTATCTGGAAATAGCGGTCAAAGCCGCTCACCATCAACAACTGTTTCAACGTCTGCGGACTTTGCGGCAAAGCGTAAAACTGTCCAGGGTTCATTCGTGACGGCACAACAAAATCGCGCGCGCCTTCCGGCGTACTACCTATTAATATAGGTGTCTCCACCTCTATGAAATCCTTTGAATCCAAAAAGTTGCGTATAAGGATGGTCATACGGTGACGCAGCTCCAGATTTTTACGCACAGACGGACGACGCAAATCCAAATAACGGTATTTCATGCGGATGTCGTCTCCACCATCGGTATTATCTTCAATCGTAAACGGAGGCGTAAGACTTTCGCTCAGGACAGTCAACTTTGTCGCTATAACCTCTATTTCACCAGTAGGCAGATTGGCGTTCTTACTCTCCCGTTCACGCACTGTGCCTTCCACTTGGATGCAATACTCGCGTCCCAACTTGTTTGACGCAGCGCAAAGTTCAGCGTCGTCATTCTCGTTGAAAACCAACTGTGTTATTCCATAACGGTCACGGAGGTCAACAAAGGTCATGCCTCCCATCTTACGGCTGCGCTGCACCCATCCTGCAAGCGTCACCTGCTTGCCGGCATCCGTAATGCGCAACTCGCCACACGTATTCGTCCTATACATAATTCCGTAATATTACTAATAAATCTAAATGCAAAATTACAAAAAAAGCGTAAACGGACAAAAATTAATAGTTAAATTCACATTTTGAGCTATTGTGACACATTTCACTTACACGTCTTTTATATTAAATCCATAACACACAACAATGTCACAACGTTTTTCTTTTCATGCTGGCAAAAAAGTCTTTATGACACTTTTTCGCGTATTTAACTTACACTTTGGTTTTCAATGACGCATCACAAACATGCCGCTCATAAAATAAAATATCCCTGGACGAAAATACGACTAAAAAAACGCGCAAACGTATCTGGCTGAAACACAGCATATTAAATCACGACACACGAAAGACATGCAATGTAAATTGGCAAGAACAACGGCTATGGCAAAGCAAAAAGCCATGCTTCGCCACACACATTGGTACTAAAAGCGGCGTACTGCATTGCAAAAAGCTGCCTTCCCAATGTAAAAAGAGCATCTATGGCAAAGCGTTTTGCCGCAAATTGCATCTGCATACGCCACGACTCACGATAAAAAGAGGGACAAACCATACACATTTTTTTCTATTTCAGCAGGAAAGTTCACAATTTTCAAAATAGCACATTGGAATGTAATGGCACAAATCAAATATCAATATGCCACAAAAGTACCTTGACTCAACATGTCACAATCCATACAGTTAATAAAAACTTTAATAAATGTAACCTAACACTATTACATCAAGTAAGTTATTACATAGACATTTAATCGAATGATGATTATTGCGCAATGAACATTACATGCACACAAGCCAAACGTTACAAGGATAAAAATAATCAAATTAATGTAAATTAAAATGTAATATTAACGTTTATACTGAAAAAGGAGTAATTTTGCCGACGGAACTATAAATTAAAACAATGATGAAAAAAATCTTATTAATGTCGCTCCTGATGATATTGTCAATCGGATACGCATCAGCCCAGAAACAAGCCAAAATCAAATTTGACAAAACGACTTATAATTTTGGAGACTTCTCAGAGAAATCCCCAATACAAAAATGCACGTTCACATTCACCAACGTTGGCGACGCGCCGCTCATAATCAACCAGGCAACCGCCTCTTGTGGATGTACCATCCCCAAATACACAAAAAAGCCTGTGTTGCCAGGCCAAAAAGGAACGATAAACGTGACATACAACGGTAGGGGCAGATTCCCTGGGCATTTTAAGAAAGCGATAACAATAAGGACTAACGGCAGACCTGAGATGACACGCCTTTACATTGAAGGATCCATGAAAGAGGCCAAGTAAGTTTGCGACAAGGAACATGCAGTTACACCTTGTCAAACAGGGCTAAAACAACTATCGTAAAAAAACAATACCTGACTGACTAATGTTACTCATGCAATACGTGGAGAGGCGCGGGATAATCCCGCGCCTCTCCACGTATTGCAACAAATGCCTTACCTGCATCATACGCATTGACTAAAACCCTTCACCGCAACACGCTAAAACGAATAGGCAAAACCTATCGACAGGTATTCTTTAAACTGCCAATAGCCATGATGGTCATCGCGCGTAGACGCATCGTCAAAACGCGGATAAATGAAAAGGTTTGAGGAAATATACTTGTTGAATTGGAATGTTATCGTATTTTCCCACTCTAATTCAGTTCGCTTGTATGTGGTGTAACCGTAAAGGCGGGTCTTCCACTTTATCAGTTCAGATATTGCCCAAGTAAGGTCAAACGTGCATTCCGAACCAAAATCATTCAGAGTGTGTTCCCCTTCATCAAGTCCGTATTGCGTTGCGAGAGCTTTGCGCCCCACGTATCTAAAGTTGTAAGCCAAAGGCGCAAGCTGGATTGAGCCGGTCAGCTTATCATTAAACGCCTTTACCGTATAACTCATACCGAGAGAGAAGTTAAGGTTCAATGGAGACAATATGTCAGAATAGACCTTCGGGTCATTGCTCTTATACCCCCTCATAAACTGCGTATAAGCAATCAACTGGAACGTATAATACCAGTTCTTCGTGGCCTGCAACCCCAGTTTTCCCGTATACCGGATAAGGTCTTCAGATGTTTTCATGCTGTGCAAGGTGTCTCCACGCGATGTCTGGAAACCAAGTTTCAGCTCCAACTTGTTTTCGAATTTAAGTTTTTGCTTGTTGTTGTAGTTGGCTTGCAACGTTGCGCTCGCCAGCATCGAATAATTGCTCTCGCCTCCTTTGTACCAGTTTCCTGACACATAGTTTTGCAAGAACTGCAAATAATAGTCACCGCCGAATGTCCAGAAATTAGGTTTTTCTACAATTATGTCAAGTGGCAAATCCGGCTGTTCATCAATCTCGACATCGTCATGCCTGGCATACTCGACCTTATGGCGCAACGGCGTGGTTATCTCTTCATGCAAAGAGCCTGCGTCATCAATTTCACGTTCTGTACTGACCACGGCCAACGGACGGCGCAGATAAGCGGACAGTAAAGCCTTGTCTACCGCCTCCTCAACAGCATCACTTTCCATTTCCCCCAACGCCATGCCACGACCTGCCACTGAGTAATAGAATGTCAATGGTGAAAACAACCTGAAAAGACGCGCATCTGTTGTTGACGCCACAGGCAGCGAATCGCGCATGCGGAATAATGAATCTGCCTTAATTTTGTACAAAGACAAGGAATCCAAATATGCGGAAACCAACGACGTGTCTGGTTGTTCGCGATGAAATTTATACCTGAAATGCTTATGCTGACCGAACGCCGAGCATGCCGAACACAACAAAATACAAACCAATAATAGTTTTTGTTTCATCCTGCAAAAATATGTTTTTGCTGCAAAGTTAGCATTTATTCGGCAATAATAATATATGTTGTCGTTTTTTCACCAATAAAGATTGTATAATTTTGGAGTGTCGGCATTTTTTTTATAATTTTGCACGATGTATTTTCATTTCGTATTAGTAATCAAAACATTATAATCGTGGCAGAAACAAAATATATCTTCGTCACAGGCGGTGTGGCCTCTTCGCTTGGAAAAGGAATCATATCATCGTCAATAGGTAAATTACTCCAAGCCAGGGGGTATAACATCACCATCCAGAAATTCGACCCGTATATAAACATCGACCCGGGAACACTCAACCCGTATGAACACGGCGAATGCTACGTGACCGTTGACGGGCATGAAGCAGATTTGGACTTGGGGCACTATGAACGCTTCACGGGCATTCAGACAACCAAGGCCAACAACCTGACTACCGGGCGCATATACAAATCCGTAATAGACAAGGAACGCCGAGGCGACTATCTTGGAAAGACTATCCAAGTGATACCGCACATTACGGATGAAATCAAGCGCAACGTCAAAATGCTTGGCAAGCGCGACAACTACGATTTCGTCATAACCGAGATTGGCGGTACTGTAGGAGACATTGAAAGCTTGCCGTTCCTTGAGAGCATACGCCAACTGAAATGGGAACTTGGCAAAAGGGCTCTTTGCGTACACCTTACGTACATCCCCTATCTGGCTGCGGCAAAAGAGCTGAAAACAAAACCTACACAACACTCAGTGAAAGAACTGCAAAGCGTAGGTATACAACCCGACATTCTTGTCTTGAGGACAGAACATCCGCTCAACGACAACATACGGAAAAAGGTTGCAAACTTCTGCAATGTTGACTTTGACGCAGTTGTGCAAAGTGTTGACATGCCTACCATATATGAAGTTCCCGTACGCATGCAGGAACAAAAGCTAGACGAAACAATACTGCGGAAAATGGGAGAACCTGTAGGCGAAACTCCTACGCTCGGGCCGTGGAGGTCGTTCCTTGAACGCAGACACAAAGCGACAGAAATTGTAAACATCGGCCTTGTAGGCAAATACGACCTGCAAGACGCTTACAAGAGCATCCTCGAAAGTCTGTCACAAGCAGGCACATATAATGATTATAAGGTGAAAGCGACATTCATCAACAGCGAGAAACTAAACGAAGCGAATGTAGCCGAGAAGCTCGAAGGCATGGACGGTATTGTGATTTGCCCGGGATTCGGACAGAGAGGCATCGAGGGGAAAATCGTGGCAGCCCACTATACCCGCACGCATGACATTCCCACATTCGGAATTTGTCTTGGCATGCAGATGATGGTGATTGAGTTCGGACGGAATGTATTGGGATATGAAGACGCCAACAGCCGTGAGATGGACGAAAAGACCGAACACAACGTCATCGACATAATGGAAGACCAAAAGAACATAACGAACATGGGTGGCACAATGCGTCTCGGCGCATACGAATGCGTATTGAAACAAGGCTCCCGTGCATTCAATATCTATAAGAAGGAACACATACAAGAACGTCACCGCCACCGCTACGAGTTCAACAATGACTTTGAGCAGGAATTTGAACGCGCAGGAATGAAATGTGTCGGAAGAAACCCAGAAAGCGACTTGGTAGAAATCGTGGAAATTCCAGGGTTGAAATGGTACATCGGTACGCAGTTCCATCCCGAATACTCAAGCACAGTGCTGCATCCGCATCCGCTGTTCCTCGACTTTGTAAAGACGGCCATAGAGAACAAAAAAAGCAAGAATAAATAATAATCATACAGACTGCAAAAAATGGATAAGAATACGATTATTGGTTTTGTCCTAATCGCTGCCGTTTTGATAGGTTTTAGCTGGTGGTCAAGGCCATCGGATGAAGAGATAGCACAACAAAGGATACAAGACTCCATTGCCGCTGTCGCCAAACAAAAAGCAGAACAACAACTCAAGGCTGAACAGCAAGCGGCTAAAAACAACGCCGCATTAAATGCAGCACAAGACACGACCAAGGCTTTTTATAAAGCGTTGAGCGGCAAGGCACAAAACGTTGTGCTAAAGAACTCAAAAATAGAGCTGACCCTCAACACCAAGGGTGGCACAGTGGAAAAGGCTGTAATAAAAGGGTTTAAAGACAACAAAGGCAACGCAGACCTTACGCTGTTCGACTCTAAAGACCAATCGCTGAAATTCATGTTGGCAGGAAAAGAAACCAACATAATAACAAGCGACCTGTATTTCATACCATCAAACATGACCGACTCCACCGTTACATTTACGGCTGATGCCGGCAACGGGAAATCGCTTGTGATGAACTACAGACTCGGCAAAGACTACATGCTGCATTTTTCAATGCAAGCCAACGGCCTTGACGGAATGTTCGCCCCGAACTATGACAAGATGGACATCGAGTGGACCGACCGTTGCCGCCAACAAGAAAAAGGATTTACGTTCGAGAACCAACATTCGTCATTGACTTACCATCTCACCGAAGGAGGTACTGACAACCTCAGTGAAACGAGCGAAAAAGTTGACGAAAAAATTGAAGACGCCATTGACTGGGTTGCATTCAAAAACCAATTTTTCAGTGCGGTAATGATTGCCAAAAACGATTTCGGCACAAATTCTTTAATGACAAGCATTCCGCAAGAGAAAGGGTCTGGTTATTTGAAGCACTATGCAGCAAAGATGAAAACATCTTTCGACCCGACGGGGAAACAACCCACAGAACTTGAATTTTACTTCGGGCCAAACGACTTTAACCTGTTGAAGAATGTTGAAAAGCAAAGCTCGTTCAACAAAGACCTTGAACTGCAACGACTTGTTTACCTGGGATGGCCACTGTTCCGCATAATCAACCGCTGGTTCACTATTTATGTATTCGACTGGCTGACAGGAATGAACATCAACATGGGTATAGTCCTTATCCTTATAACTCTGTTGCTCAAAGTCATAACCTATCCTTTGGTCAAGAAAAGCTACATGTCGTCAGCGAAAATGCGTGTCCTCAGGCCGAAAATAGAAGAAGCGACAAAGCAATACGACAAGCCAGAAGACCAAATGCAAAAGCAACAAGCGATGATGGCTATGTATTCGAAATACGGAGTAAGTCCGCTTAGTGGTTGCCTCCCCGTACTCATCCAAATGCCAATCTGGATTGCGATGTTCAATTTCGTGCCTAACGCAATTCAATTGCGCGGTGAGAGTTTCCTGTGGATCAGCGACCTATCGACATACGACCCCATCATTGAATGGAACACAAACATTTGGCTCATAGGCGACCACCTTAGCCTGACATGTATATTGTTCTGCGGCGCAAATGTGCTTTACAATATCATGACAATGCGCCAACAGAAAGACCAAATGGTTGGCGCACAGGCAGAACAAATGAAAATGATGCGCTGGATGATGTACCTCATGCCGATATTCTTCTTCTTTATGTTCAACGATTACTCGGCAGGACTTAACTTCTACTACTTCATCTCGTTGTTCTTCAGTGCCGCCATAATGTGGACTTTACGCAAAACCACAAACGACGAAAAGTTGCTTGCCATACTTGAAGCGCGCTATCAAGAAAACAAAAACAATCCGCAAAAAATGAGCGGACTCGCCGCAAGGCTTGAAGCGATGCAAAAACAAGCCGAAGAACTAAAACGTCAACGGGAACAACAAGAAAAGAACAGAACAAAAAACAACCATTAACCTCATAGGGGCAGACGTTGTGTCTGCCCCTATATTCAAAACCATAATATTATGAATAAAACATTGATTGTTGCCGCAGCACTTGCCATTGGCGGCAATTCCATGCAAGCACAAGAAGCAACTAATTTCATCGGGAAAAGCAATGTCACCCTAAAAAGCGACCTGATGACGCCTGAAGCGTTATGGGCGATGGGACGCATTGGAGGACACCAAGCTTCTCCAGACGGCAAACGCATCGTTTACCAAGTAAGTTACTATAGTGTGGAACAAAACAAAAGCCACACCGTAATCTACGTCATGGACGCTGATGGGAAAAACAACAAGATGCTCACAACAAGTGTGAAGAGCGAGAGTGACGCTGTTTGGATTGCCAACGGACAAAAAATAACGTTTCTTTGCGAAGGGCAAATATGGGAAATGAATGCGGACGGGAGCGGACGGAAACAATTAACAAATGACAAGACGGGCATTGACGGCTTCCTGTTTTCACCAGACGAGAAAAAAGTATTATTAATCAAACAAATCCCATATCACGAAATCATAAAAGAAAAACCTGCAGACTTGCCCAAAACAACTGGTAGGCTTATCACGGATATGAACTACAGGCATTGGGATGAGTATGTAGAATCAATCCCCCACCCTTTCCTCGCCGAAGTTACAGCAAACGGCATCGGTGAAGGTGTTGACATCATGCAAGACGAGCCATACGAAAGCCCCGTAAAACCATTTGGAGGCGTTGAGCAGTTCGCATGGAGCCCAGACTCTAAGACAATAGCCTACACTTCACGAAAAAAAACGGGGATAAATTATGCAATTTCCACAGATACCGACATATACCTTTACGACACAAGCACGAAAAAGACTGTCAATATCTGCAAGCCTGAAGGATACAAAGAGCCCAAAATCGACCCCACAAAATCGATGAAGAACCAGGCTGTAAACTCACCAGAAAACCTGAAAAACAATCCCGGGTACGATACAAATCCACAATATTCTCCCGATGGCAAATACATCGCATGGCTTAGTATGCCACGTGATGGATACGAAAGCGACCGCAACCGCCTGTGCATTTACAATATACAGTCAGGAGAAAAAACATACGTAACCGAGAGTCTCGACACTAACGTTGACGCTTTTTGCTGGGCGGCCAACTCAGAAGACTTATATTTCATCAGCGTTTGGCATGGATGTGAAAACATATATCAAACCAACTTAAAAGGAAACGTAATGCAACTCACCGACGGATGGTTTGATTATGGTTCTGTACAATTGCTCAATGACGGTAAGAAATTACTTGCCGAAAGACACAGCATGTCACAAGCGTCCGAGCTTTACATCGTCAACCCAAGCAAAAAAGAAAAAGGAGCAAAGGCCACCCAAATCACTTTTGAGAACAAACATCTATACGACCAGATGACATTCGGCAAGATTCAGCAACGCTGGGCGAAAACCACTGACGGTAAAGAGATGTTATATTGGATTGTTCTGCCATCCCACTTTGACGAAACCAAGAAATACCCGACATTGCTTTTCTGCGAAGGCGGACCACAAAGTCCTGTCTCTCAATTCTGGAGTTATCGTTGGAACATGCAGATAATGGCTGCTAACGGATATGTAGTAATCGCCCCCAACAGGCGCGGACTGCCTGGTTTCGGCAGCGAATGGAACGAGGAAATCTCTGGAGACTGGACAGGCCAGTGCATGAAAGATTACATGACAGCCATCGATGACGCATGTGAAAACTTGCCATTTGTTGACAAAGACAAGCTCGGTGCCGTTGGTGCCAGCTTTGGAGGCTTCAGTGTTTACTACCTCGCCGGGCACCACAACAAGAAGTTCAAGTGCTTCATAGCACACGATGGAGCTTTCAACTTGGAATCAATGTACACGGATACGGAAGAAGCCTGGTTCAGCAACTGGGAATATGAGAGTGCGTTCTGGAACAAAGACTTGTCTGAGAACTCGAAGCGCACATACGAAAACTCGCCTCACAAGTTTGTTGACAAATGGGACACTCCTATTCTCTGCATACATGGAGAAAAGGATTACCGCATCAACGCAAACCAAGGAATGGGAGCGTTCAACGCCGCCAGGATGAAAGGCATACCTGCAGAATTATTGCTTTTCCCTGATGAAAACCATTGGGTGTTGCAACCACAGAACGGAATATTGTGGCAACGCACCTTCTTCAATTGGCTTGACAGGTGGTTGAAAAAATAATTTTAAAATATGAATAAAGTTGGAGAAGCAAAAAAGATTGTCATGACAAGCCAATCTTTCCTTCTCCAACTTTTAAACAAAACAACAATCTAAAATCATTTAAGAAATGACAGAGAAAATACAAAAAACACTTAGAGATTCTGCCGCCACGAGATGGATGGTCTTGTTCTTCTTGGCATTTGCAATGTTCTGTTCATATATATTTATGGACATCCTCTCACCCATCAAAGACCTAATGCAGTCAACACGCGGATGGGACTCAACTGCATTCGGAACGATGCAAGGCTCAGAAACATTCCTCAACGTCTTTGTATTCTTCCTTATATTTGCAGGAATAATCCTTGACAAGATGGGAGTACGTTTCACAGCCGTTCTCTCTGGTGTTGTAATGTTAGTCGGAGCAACAATCAACTGGTACGCCGTCACTGAATCATTTATCGGCAGCAACCTTGAGACATGGTTTAACAACAACCTCAATTATATTCCAGGCTTCGACGAGTTAGGCATTTCGCCTTTCTACAAAGGCATGCCTGCATCCGCAAAATTCGCAGCCATCGGTTTCATGATATTCGGCTGCGGCGTGGAGATGGCAGGAATAATGGTTTCGCGAGGCATCGTAAAATGGTTCAAAGGACACGAGATGGCTCTCGCCATGGGGTCTGAGATGGCACTGGCACGCCTCGGCGTAGCAACCTGTATGATATTCTCGCCTGTTTTCGCAAGGCTTGGCGGCGACATTGATGTTTCGCGTTCAGTGGCGTTCGGTGTCGTACTCCTAATGATTGCGCTCATCATGTTCATCGTTTACTTCTTTATGGACAAGAAGCTTGACGCGCAAACAGGTGAAGCAGAAGAGAAAGACGACCCGTTCAAGGTCAGCGACATCGGAAGCATCTTGCGCAGCAGCGGTTTCTGGCTTGTAGCCTTACTTTGCGTGCTTTATTATTCTGCCATATTCCCATTCCAGAAATACGCTGTCAACATGCTTCAATGCAACCTGACTTTCACAAAACTCTCGCCAGACTCATTCTGGGCTACAAACACCGTGACCGTAATCCAATACATAATCATGCTCGTTGTAGCCGCAGCCGCATTCGCAAGCAACTTCTCCAAGAAAAAGGGCATGCGCACATTGATGCAGATTGTCGCAGTCGTGGCGTTGGTCGTATTCTGCTATATGGGATATATGCGCCAAAGCGCGGAAACCGTGTTTGCCGTATTCCCTCTCTTGGCCGTCGGCATTACGCCTATCCTCGGCAACTACGTAGACCACAAAGGCAAAGCAGCCTCGATGCTCGTAGTTGGCTCACTGCTCCTGATAGCATGCCACTTGACTTTCGCCTTCATTCTTCCGGCTTTCAAAGGCAACGCCGTTGGCGGAGTAATCATTGCATATATTACAATATTGGTGCTTGGAGCCAGCTTCTCATTAGTGCCGGCATCGTTGTGGCCCAGCGTCCCCAAATTAGTTGACGCCAAAATCATAGGAAGTGCATACGCGCTGATTTTCTGGATACAAAACATCGGGCTTTGGCTTTTCCCGTTGCTTATCGGCAAAGTCTTGGACAAAACCAACCCGCAACTTGTTTCCGATTTGCAAAACGGCCTTATCACCCCTGAAGAGGCCGCAGTTTCATACAACTATACCGCTCCGCTTGTCATGCTGGCCTGCCTCGGTGTTGCAGCATTGATATTAGGGTTTGTCCTTAAAATCGTTGACAAGAAAAAAGGATACGGACTCGAAGAACCCAACATCAAAGAATAAAGTTTCATCCAACCATAAGAAAATCCGGAGAGCATCGTTTGGCACTCCGGATTTTTTCATTGTTTCGTTGCTTACATTGACTTAAAAAATCCCCCCCGAACAATCATTAGGGCGCAATGTCTAAATTTTGCAGTCTGCATAATGCCATCCGTATTATCTTATGCTCTTGCCGATGCCAAGATTGTTTATCTCTTTCTGAAGATTATCCAAGAAACAAGACGCATGCGCACCATCCATCTGAGTATGGTGAAACTGAAACGAGACTGTCAACGTACATTTCCAAAAACGCCGTTTATACTTGCCCCAAATCAAGAAAGGGTTGTTGAACACACCGCTATACATGCCAACAGCCCCGTCAATGTCGTACTGCGTGAGAGCGGAAGTACCTATGACCATGCTTTCAGCCACGTCATGATTTACACAGCTTTCAGCCACACTGTCAGTCAACCGCAGATAATCCTCGTTGAACTGCAGCAAACTTTCTGAAAACGGCACGTCACATGAACTCACCCCGCCTTTCCTGTTTGCGACAATAGTACATACGGCCAGACTGTCATACTGCACCAACTTTTTGCCGACAGGCAACATGTAAAACTCTTTCACCGAACTCGCCGCCCGACCTATGCACCAGCATATAAGCATGTTCAGCTTCAAACGCTTACGTTTGCTAATCTTGACAAGTCGGGTTATGTCAATCGTCTTGAAAAAAGTCAACATTGGCATCGGCGCGTCCATCCACATCTCATAAGCGTATGCCCGTGTAGTTTCTTTGGGATCTACCTCTTTCATTTTATCAAAAATCCATTAAGCGAAGAGCAACCTTGCATCATCAAAAAAGACAACAAAATCAATGTTGCTTGCAAAAAGCCACATAATAGGATTTGAAACGCGGCTTTTCACATTGTAAAAGGATGCCTTTCACAGCGTAAAAAGCCGCTTGTCAAGAAACCTATCTGCGTTCCTTTATAAAACCATGGCGGTAAGCGAAGAGCAACTTCTCAAGGTCTTTGATTTGCGTTTTCAGCTCACGCCCGATGTCTGTATCCGCTACAAGCATGCGATAAGCTGACATTTCCACGATTTGGGTCGTACTCTTGATGTCCGACCCGCGCAGGATTGCATCCTCCGTACTTGTAAACGGCTCATGCTGCACAAGCTGAAAACCACGACTGTGATACACAAGCGTGTATCCGGCAATGCCTGTCTCTTTGTGATAAGCCTGCGAAAAACCGCCGTCAATGACCATCAGTTTGCCGTTAGCTTTAATTGGATTTTCCCCGCTCATCACATGCACGGGAACATGGCCGTTGATTATATGACGGTTTTTGCCTGACACTCCAAACGAGTCAAGGATATAGTCACATACCTTTTCATTGTCACGCAACTTGAAATAATTGCCTTTTTCTTCTTTATACGTTTCTTTGTCCTTCAAGAAATAACGCTCAAACGTAGCCATCTTCGACTTGTCAAACAACACGGAATCGCGTCCGCACCAAAGATAAAGGAAATAGTCTTTGGCAAAGGTCTTTTCCTGCTGTTCCGTATCCGTTTGGAATGCGCTGCGGATTATGCGGTCAATCCGGTTCATGAGTTCACGCCCACAGAACTTATGCCCACTGTAAAGCTCCACGTCCTTGAGCTTTCCGTCCGCGTCAAGCGGCACTGACGCATGAAACAGGAGATTGTCATTTATAATGGTATAAAGCGAACCATGGCTCAACATCAGCCTGATATGCTTATGCAGTTTCTCGTTAACCGCAAATGAGTGTGTCAACCTGTCGATTAGAATCGCCTCTTCCGGTGTCAGGCGATACGGGTCATCAGGCGACACCGTGGGGAAGGAACAGCTCTTCATTTCATATTCAACCCCGTCTATCACGCACACTCCCCTCTCCATGTCAACATTGTTTAACAGGAGGCGGTCTTGCATGCCCCATTCCGGATGGCGTGATATTATCGCAGCCTCAACCTTGAACTGGATTACGGTTATCGCCTTGTGCATCTGAGCGGTAAGGCGTCTCGTCTTGTCATCAATGTCGGCACTGCCGCCACTGGTCTTCGGAAGAAACTCCTCACAAGGGTCGTCGCCGTAATTTTCCATCGCAAATGTTGCCAGCGGCACAAGGTTGATGCCATAGCCTTCTTCAAGCGTGGCAAGATTGGCATATCTCAATGACAGGCGTATCACGTTGCACACACAAGCCTCATTGCCGGCACACGCCCCCATCCAAAGTATGTCGTGGTTGCCCCATTGTATGTCCCAGTTATGATAACCACTGAGGATGTCCATTATCAGATGCGCCCCAGGCCCTCGGTCGTAAACATCACCCAAGATGTGTAAAAGGTCGATGGCAAGGCGTTGTATGACATGGGAAATTGCAATAATGAAATCATCCGCGCGCCCGGTTGTTATTATCGTGCTGATTATAACATTCACATAAGCGGCCTTGTCCACATCGTCAGTCCGTTCATGCAACAATTCCTCTATGATATAAGAAAAGTCTTCAGGCAAAGACTTGCGCACCTTCGAGCGCGTATATTTGCTTGAAACGTCACGACAGATACGCACAAGTTGGTGTATAGTGATGTGATACCAGTCATCCAGTTCCGGTTCGTTTGCCTTGACAAGTTCGAGCTTTTCCTCCGGATAATATATGAGCGTGCATAATTCTTTTTTCTCAGATTCACGCAACTCGTTGCCGAATATCTCATTCACTTTCCTCTTTATGTTTCCCGAAGCGTTCTTCAACACATGTTGGAAAGACTTGTATTCGCCATGCAAGTCAGCAAGAAAATGCTCAGTACCTTTGGGTAAATTGAGTATTGCCTGCAAATTTATGATTTCAGTACTTGCATCAGCAATTGTCGGGAATGACTGAGACAACAGTTGCAAATACCTGATGTCATTTTCAATGTCATGAAAAGATGTTTTCATTGTATATCTGATTTAGAAAGTTTTAAACGTAGTTTTTCTGTCTCTCTCCCATCTGAAGGCTCTGCAAACATAAACCCTTCCCCCAAACCATAACGTTCTTTCATTATCTGAAACAGGCTTGCGGCTTCGCCCCCAAGTCCCAACTTATTAATTTTCTCCTCAACCAAATCCTCGTCATATTCGTTAAAACGAAGCATCTCATATAGTTTGACAAAATCCGACCTATGCACACACGAACGCCTAACCATCAATATCACGGAAACCAAGCACTCGCACAGTTCAAGTTCAAATCCAGACAATGCACCGTCTTTCTTTAAACTTAAAAGTTTTGAGTTCCGCGCAACTTTGCTTCTTGTGTCATTGTCATCTTTACGTAATGAAAAACGTTCTATTGAATACGGATTAATCGATGGCTGTATGCCAACTTTGACCATACCAGACTTTACGTAATCCAATATCCCTTCATCTGCAGAATGAAGCAACACCTTACGCCAAGATTTCTCGTCGAAAGAACGCATCTGTGAAACAACCTCACCTGAAATCAACCCCATGTCCAAACGACTTGCATTGACACCAAGCATCATAAGCTTGTCTTCAACAAGGCGTTCCTCTTCTGTCATTTGTGGGAATGGAGAAGAGTCTGCCACTTTCCGATAAAGCCTCAACAGCCCTCTCACCATGTCTTTCAAGTCTGTTCCATTTGCAACGTTATAGGCGTCAATCTCTACAACCCTGTCATTAATACAATGTTTCGGTTTGAGACGAGGATGCCAAGCAAACCTCTGCAAGGATGATTTTTCCTGGAAGCAGACAGCATGCAAGGCCACCGCGTCCTTCAACATACGACGTTGAAACAAGACTAACTTCGGCAATTTGCACAACCAATAATGGTGCAATACATGCCAAGGCTCAAGGCTACGGTCTAAAGTTACAACCGTTGGGATTTTTCGTCTTAAACAACTGTCAAACAGGCAATAAGCGGTATAATTCCAACTTGCATGGATATGTACGACTTCTGGCTTCAACTTATCCAACACTTTGCCAATACGTTTCTTGCCACGCTTGACAAAAGTTCCTACAGATGAGCATCCGTATACAACCGCCCGACCCAATGATACATTTCCCGCATTACACGTCAATACATGAACATCCGTTGACTCTGCCATGTCTTTAAGCAAAGCCAACTTATAATTCATAAGATTGGATGAAGATACAACCTCCAAATCTGGGATAAAATGCAGGACTCTCATGTTGTCAGGATTTATGACTTATAAACTCGTATTTGTCTGCAAACTTGTGGATTATCATGTATTTCAAATCATGCCACACAATGCAAAGTTCAAAAGGAACAACTTTCCACAAAGGCACTGACACATTGAACACCCGCATCGCATGTTTGGCATGACAAATACGAGAAAAAAACATAACGCACAAGGCCAGCATGGAAAGTACCAAAACAATCCACCTTGAACTAACAACAGCAAAAAGCATCGAGCCTAATGACGCAAGAAAACATGCATGAAGAGAAAACATGTCGATGCAAAAATTCATCCGATGGCGAAAACTTCTGCGCAAATGCTTGCGTGTCTCCACGTAAAAAACATTTCTATCATGCCACGCTTTCTTAGAAGGAACAGTCTCTACGACATAAGCATCCGCGTTTACAGCAACAGCGACATTGCCTTTTGACGCATACTTGTTTACAAGAAAATCATATTCGCCACGAAGATATTTCAAGTTTCCTTGGAATCCATTGCCTGACATAAACATGCTCTTCTTAAACATAAGATTGTTTCCTGCCATACCGTAAGCCGTTCCGAACACAGCCTCACGAAACAAAGCATACTCACGATGGAAACGGAAAAACATCTTGGAGTGTTCTATTCCTTCCTCATAATTGCTGTAACCAAGAACCATGTCTACGCCATTGGTACAGCTTGACACCATAGTACCAATCCATTTGCTCGACAACGGGCGACACGTAGCGTCAGTCAATATAACCAACTCATGCTTGGCTGCTTTCACGCCCAATGTCACCGCAAGCTTTCTCCTGCTCATATAACGGGACGAGTCTGGCACAAATGTGGTATACAAGTTTTCCACGTTCCCGTATGCCTTCAACACATCTCCTGTGCCGTCTTCATCCTTGTCAACAACAACTATCACTTCATAACCCGCAGGATAGTCTTGAGACAAGAAAGCTTGAAGGCCTGATTGCAATTCGCGGGCGTTATTGTCGGATATGACAATGACTGAAACAGGACGCCCCTGCCCTGTTTCAATCTTGTCTTCACATGTCGGAATCTTCTTGGAAAATGTGTCTGCCAGCAAAGATATGACTGCCAACAATGCCAAACAGGCACAAATCCCTATTGTTATACCATCAAAAAACATACATGTCTTTTTTATTAAGACGATTAAACTTGGATATTATTGCATTTCCTCTGCAATATACCCTTTAGGCAAAGGCCGGCAATTGTATTGCGACGCCATGGCCTCTCCATAAGCACCAGCCGAACGTATTGCAATCAAGTCGCCACGGTGGCATTCGTTCAAATCAACCGACTTGGCAAACACGTCGCTTGACTCACAGACCGGCCCAACAACATCATAAGTCTTACCAGGCTCGTCACTCGACAAATTCTCTATCTTGTGATAAGCCTGGTAAAGCGCGGGACGTATGAGGTCAGTCATACCTGCGTCAACAATCACAAATTGTTTTACCGCTCCTTGCTTTACGTAAAGCACGCGGGAAATGAGAGAGCCACACTGCCCAACAACAGAACGCCCAAGCTCAAAATGTACGGTCTGTCCTTTACGCAGCTTCAAATGACGGGCATAAGTGTCAAAATACGATTTGAAATCTGGTATCGGCACTTTATTGGGATGAGTATAATCAATCCCCAATCCCCCCCCGACATTAATCAATTCAACAGGCACATGACGTACGTCACACCAATCCTGCAAGTCGTTTATACGGTTACACAGAGCTGCAAAATCCCCCATGTCCAATATTTGCGAGCCAATATGGAAATGCAGGCCTGCAAACTTCACATTCTTCATGGAAGAAACCCTTTCAATGACAAAAGGCATATCGTCCATTGCTATGCCAAACTTATTTTCAGCGAGACCTGTCGTTATGTTGGCGTGGGTGTGCGCGCCTACATTGGGATTTATGCGGAATGCAACCCTGGCAACCTTGCTCATCTGCCCAGCCAAGCCGTTTATGACTTCAAGTTCGGGCACACTCTCTACGTTGAAGCAAAAAATCTCTTTCGCCAAACCAAGTTTTATCTCCTTGTCACTTTTCCCAACGCCGGCAAAAACAATCTTGCTTGGCTGAAATCCAGCGTCAACCGACGCCTGTATTTCGCCACCGCTGACGCAATCGGCACCAAGACCCGCCTGGCAAATGGCATTCATGAGCTTCGGATTTGCATTGGCCTTTACGGCGTAATGCACACAAAAGCCTTCGTGCCTTGCCGTCTCACTGACTATCGCACGCAACGTTTCACGCAACAACGCCGTGTCATAATAATAAAAAGGTGTGTCTATATCCTTAAACTTTTTCAATGGGAAACAACCTTTCATACCTTAACCTCACCTTATTAATTATTAAACAACGTATCGCTCAGGCTTTGCAGAGCGCGCTTCTTGTCACACTCCTTTATCAAGAACGAGATGTTATAATTACTGCCTCCGTATGAAATCATACGCACCGGTATGTTCTTCATCGCTTCAGTAGCCAGCGTCTCAAAACCTACATTGCTCCAATCCAAGTCTCCGACAACACAAATTATGCACATGTCGCGGTCAACCGTAACCGTCCCGTATTTCTTCAGTTCAGTCACAATGTCGTTAAGATGTGTGGCATTGTCTATGCTCATCGACACACCTACCTCGCTGGTCGCAATCATGTCAATCGGCGTTTGATAACTCTCGAATATCTCAAAAACCTTCCTCAAGAAGCCTGTTGCCAACAACATGCGGCTGCTCTTTATCTTTATGGCCGTAATGTTGTCCTTGGCAGCCACAGCCTTGATTTTACCAGCAACAGTCTCATTGTTGATGATTGTCCCGGGAGCTGTTGGCTCCATCGTGTTAAGCAGCCTGACAGGTATGCCTGCAAATTTAGCCGGCTGCACACAAGTCGGGTGCAGAATCTTCGCTCCGAAATAAGCAAGCTCCGCCGCTTCCTCGAAATTAAGCTGACGCACGGCCTCGGTCTTGTCTACAACACGCGGGTCGTTGTTATGCATGCCGTCAATGTCTGTCCATATCTGTATCTCGTCCGCATTGACAGCCGCGCCTATCAACGAAGCCGTATAATCGCTGCCGCCACGCTGCAGATTGTCTACTTCGCCATACGCATTCCTGCAAATAAAGCCTTGGGTGATATAAACCTGCTTCCCGTGGTTTTGCTCAAGCAGTTTTAGCAGCTTGTCTTTTATATACACTAAGTCTGGCTCTCCGTTCTTGTCTGTGCGCATATAGTCCAAAGCCGAGAGCAAGGTTGCCTCGACGCCGCACTCGTTCAGGTAATTGACCACCATGTTGGTACTCATTATCTCACCTTGGGCTACAATGCTCTTTTCCTCAAAGCTGGTGAACAAGTCCTTCGTGAACGAGCGCAAATACTCAAACTCGCTTTTCAGGAACGCCCTTGTCTCATTCTTCCACTTTTCAGTGGTATACAGCTCTTCCACATGGCGCATGTAAACCTTCTCCAGACGGTTGATGACGTCGTTCGCGCCTTCGGGGTTCTTCTTATATAAATAATCAGATATTTCAATCAATGAATTTGTCGTTCCCGACATTGCCGACAGGACGACCATTACGGGTTCTCCGTCCTTTGTTATCAATGAGGACACATTCTTCATACGCTCCGGCGAGCCAACAGAAGTTCCTCCGAATTTCATTACTTTCATTACTCTTGTGTTTATTTATTATCCTAAATTATTCATCGCCCGTAAGGCTTATCTTGTTATATTCGCCTGTCACGTCGTTCAGATGTCCGTCTTTGCATTGGTACACGACACCTGGATACTTGTCAAGCATGGGCAGGTTGTGGGTTGACATCACCACAGCCGTACCCGTAAGGCTGATTTGTTTCAGCAGACTCACAATGTTGTCGGCCGTCTCAGGGTCAAGGTTGCCCGTAGGCTCGTCAGCTATTATCATCTTAGGCTTGTTCAATATGGCACGTGCAATGGCGATACGCTGCTGTTCGCCGCCTGAAAGCTCGTATGGCATCTTTTCCTTCTTGTCAGACATGCCAACCGATTCCAGCACCTCGTCGATGCGCTCATTCATCTCAGCCTTGCCTTTCCAGCCCGTAGCTTTCAAAACAAACTGCAAGTTTTTGTAAACGCTGCGGTCGTGCAACAACTGGAAGTCTTGGAATATCACCCCCAGTTCCTTGCGCAATGCGGGCACGCCCTTGCGCTTTATCTTCAACAAGTCGCGCCCCAAAACGACAGCCTCGTCACCTTCATATACGTCCAATTCGCAATAAAGGGTCTTCAACAGGCTACTCTTGCCTGACCCGACATGCCCTATTATGTAAATGAACTCCCCCTCTTCTACATGGAAGTCAACGCCGGCAAGAACACAGACGCTATCTTGATAAATACTTACGTTCTTATAATCAACAAACATATATCCTTGTTTTATATTGTTACAACAAACTTATGCCACGTCCGGTTATCGAGGCGGTGCAAACAAGCGGATGCACTGTCACCTGCCCCAACCCGCATTCTGTACGGATTTACCCCGTCCATATCTTAGCGTATTGTACGTTAGGAACTGGCATTCTATCATCTTTCGCTACCAGAAACACCTGATTTGCCATATCCAAGCCCGAAAACAAGCCAAAAATCAGGCGAAACCCGAGCAACAAACCATTACCATGCCAACTCATGTATATCAGTTGCAAAATTATTAAAAACTTCTGATTATCTATCATCTTTCAACGCATAAATTAAAGAATTGATACAAAATGACAATAATTCATGACGCACACAAAAAGACAGGATAAGCCCATCACCCAAAAACGCCCCTCGTGGTGCCGACACCACATTTATACATTTTTAAGCATCGAACGTCCGCTGCTTATTCCGTTTCCTTTACAACTAAAATTCACAATATAGAATAGGCCAAGTACAAAAAACACCAAAAGCGACGCAACAAACAACCATAAAAACAGCGTCAACGACCTTCATGACTGCAACAGACGGCCTTTCGCAACCCCATTCACGGCAAATTCAACGCGCATTTACGGTTTTAAGGAATGCAAAACATGGCCTTTCAGCCAGCTTTTCTTATTTGAAAGACAAGCCATGAATACATATCACACTGGCATTCAAACGTTTAGGTCTTCATTAAACAATCGCTTATTTTCATCCATCCGCCAACCTCATCAAACAAAACGGCTTATAGACACCCCAACGGCACATGTGTCACGTTGCCGCATTAACGTTGTTTGACATTAAAATTTAAACAAAACAAAAATCCCGGTATCCTCATCATGCCAACGAATGTTTTGTCTCCACAAAAATTATAAAGCAAATTCATTGGCCGTGTCAAAATAAAAGTGTAATATTGCAAGACCAAAAGCGAAACATAAAAAAACAAATACACTTCAAAGATGAGAACATTGATTTTTATCGCCACACTGTTCATGTGTGCCATAACGGCGAAAGCACAAACAAACATAACCAAAATCATTGAAACCATCCCCCGGGAAATCATACCATACATAAATGACAACAGCCGTGAAGAAATCAGCAAATTCACCGACGAAAACGATTCGTTGAGCGTAAAGAACGAACTCAACGGGAACACCACAATAAGGAAAAGAAACGACGATTATGTGCGAATAGACCTGAACGAAAGTTCAAGCTTGCAGATAAAACTGTTGCCCGTCAACGACACTACACAAATCATATGCATGGTAAGAACCATGAAATCTCCACTGCCCGAAAGCGAAATAGCTTTTTACTCCACCGAATGGGAACAACTGGAAAATGGATATGGCTTGCCCGATATTAACAATGCCGATTCCATTATGGCAGGATTTACCTGCAAGCCTGACACCATGACGGAAACAAAATTTGAGGAGTTACGCAAATACATCGAACCCATAATGGTTTATGCTGGCTTTGACGACAAAGGACAAGCACTGACATTCAGCATAAACATCCCGTTCACCACAAAAGACATGAGAAATGAAGTAAAAGCCATAATTAAGCAAAAATCCTTTAAATGGAGCAACGGTTTCTTTAAAGAATGTTAGAACGGATGATTTTTATTTGAAGTATCCTTGGAAATTCAATAATTATTCATACCTTTGCACTGTGTTTTTCATGGTATTAGATTATTAAGGTTAATAAAAGATTGGTTGTCGTGAGACAATCAATTTTTGTTTTGTATAAGTCCGTCCTTATTCTCGGGGACAGTACATCATCATTTTGTTGATGCGAAAGTATTTTCAAACCCCAAAGGACGGACTTATACTTTACTCATAGCACAATCAATAAAATAATCCATCCAATATTTTTCATGATACGCATTTTTTCACACACCACTTCACGCATTATACTTGATAAATATACCCACAAACAATAAAAAACAAGCAAAAATCACTTTTTCATAAAAATATACTGCAAAATATTTGCACGAATAGAAATAAATGCTTACCTTTGCAACCGCATTTGAGCGAGAATGCTTCGGTACAATAAACCGGAAAGGAAGTTTGGGTGAGTGGCTGAAACCAGCAGTTTGCTAAACTGCCGTGCGAGTTTATCGTACCGGGGGTTCGAATCCCCCAGCTTCCGCAGAGGTATTGATGGAATATATTATTAATCATACGGTGGATTCATCTAACGGTTAGGATACAAGATTCTCAATCTTGGCATAGGGGTTCGATTCCCCTATCCACTACAAAAGAAAACGCTAAATGACTGAATATCAGCCGTTTAGCGTTTTTCTTTTTCTGACTGTTTCCGACCAATGTCTCCACATGCCTGAGGTTTAACGTCAGTTCGGTATAGGACTTATTTAGGTTCATCCGCAAACCCTTTGGATGGCAACAATGCGTAGCAGGGCGTCGAAGACGTCCAACGTTGCTTAGCCGCATGTGGAGCGAAGCGGAACTTGCGGTATGTATGCGCAAACAATGTCGTCCTCAAAGAGGGCGAACGGCATTTACGGTTGTAAGGTTTAAGGTTATACGGTTATTGGGGTATACGGACATACCGCATAACCGTAAGAACCCGCCACCGCATAACCCAACACGCCATTCGCCCCCTTCGGGGACGGTTGGAGTAGTTTCGACTTACCGCAGGTTACGTTCGCTGCGCTCACTCCACCGGCGGTTAAGCGGAGTTTGCCCCCTTCGGGGACAGGATAGACTTTTATGTACCATACAAAAGGTTTGCGGATGAACCCACTTTCTTTTCTCTCCTCTCGTTTGCCTGTCTTTCTCATAAGTCAAACATAGTTTTAATCTACAAATCAAAAGACTTGAGAAAGCTACAGCAAAATCTGTTTTACAAACTGCCGGATTGTTTTGTGAACGACCAGATTTAGAGAAACAACAGCGGCAATTTGCATAAGAAACGCAGATTGCCGCTGGATTTTTTGAAGTGTCATCCCTGTTTGGCCGCCAGTCTTGCAGTCACTGGCTGGGACTGTGTTTTTCCGCCGGATTTGCAAATTCAAATGACAGGCAGATGGCATATCCGCTGGGATGGGCGATTCTACTCATTGCCCTATACCGTCAGGGCTGGTCCGTGTGCCGTCGCTTGCTTTCAGCGTCACGCCCGGCCAAGTGCCGCTGCCATCTTGATTGTAAAAGGTCATGCGGTCGCTATAATGCTTTCCTTTTCCTATCTTGAAATTGCCGGATGAAGTCAGCCTGCCTAAGAAGGCAGTACTGGTCTCGTCCGTCTCAATATAGATTTCACCGGCATACGCAGATGATAAGAATAGGTCTTCCATCCAAGCAAGGCCGATAGCAGAAGCACCGTCTCCTCCTTGGGCTGTTATGACCGAGTGGCTGATGTGTATTTTCTCGATTTTCAGGTCAGGATAGTAACTGTCAGAAAGACATCCACTCATGCCTATGGCCGCAGCCCTGTATCCACCGGTGGCGGTTATGGTGGCATTGTCAATGGTGATGTCGCCACAATAGCCCGGTACAGATGAACCGATGGCTGCGCTTCCGCCGTATTGGGGACCAGAAATATGAGAATATGTGTTTCCTTTAGCCTCAATGGTGACATTTCGTATCACAATGTTGCCGCCATTGCTGCTTCCGATGCCCGCTCCGGCATTGCCTGACCCCGATATTGTACCATCATTTTTCCCGCCTTCAGCTTTCAGTTTGTCTGCCTTGCCGTTCACGCCCTCGATGGTGAGGGTGCATCCGCTCCCTACGTGTATGGCCGTGGAGGAGGTGGATTTTACAGCATTTTCTGTTCCTTGGATTTTCAGGGTAGGATTACCGCTCACAATATTAATGGCTATGCCGTTGGTATTAACGTCTGCTCCTTCCAATATCAATGTAATATCCTCACTGTCTAAAGTAATGCTTTCGGTAACAGTACCTTTTACAATATATTCACCCGGCTTGGTGATGGTTTCACCGCCAAATATTTGATTTTCACCCACCGTCAGGTCTATAGTATTGAGTGCCGCCACTTTCGGGGTGAGGGGCTTGGTAAGGGTGGCCTCGGTGTTATTCACCTTTATTTGGCTGATGACCTCGCCGGGCACCACGTTGGCCTCCCAGCACTCGGTGTCGTTGGCGAAGGTCTGTTTCTTCATCTTTATCCAGCCTTTTTCAGTGTCAGAAGTGACAACCGTGCCTAATATGTGCTTGCATTTAGTGTAGTTGTACACTTCCACATTCGTCACGTCTTCTGCTTGTGAGCCGTCCAGCAACACGCGCACTTTGGCAAGCTTGTGGGTGAAGTTGAGGGTGACGGATTGCTCGTAGGTGACATAGTCCTGAGTGGCATTCAGCACGTAGGCCAGCCTGTCGGATTGGTCTCGCAGGTTCACAGTCTCTTCCACAGGATACCAAGCGGTGACATAGGTGAGTGCGGTGCTTGTCCAATAGACGGGATTGACGGCATCTACGCTGCCATCGGCCTGCACGGTGTAGATGCCCGGTTGTCCGCGTCCTATCTGTACGCCTATCTGTTCGTTGCCTTCCCATACGCTGCTCATCCCGTCTGCTGGGCTTTCACTGACCCGCGTCCACGGCTGTTCGCTCACCTCCGCAGTGAGCGTGACGCTGCCTATCTGCAACGGATATTCGCCTTCGGGCAAAGCCGTACTATTCTCTGCCAGTTCATCTTGCGAACAGGCGGAGAGCAGTAGTGCCGCCATCAGGCCTATTACTGTAAATGTTCTGTATCTTTTCATCTTGTCTGTTATTTATTCGTTCTATGTTAAAGGACTACGGAGCCGGAGCCGCTGTTGCCTTCATTCCAGTCGGTGCTTTGTTCTGCATCCACCTTAAACTCATAACCTATCGTCACATTGTATGTATATTCCTTTCCGCCTTCCCATGTGATGCCGCCGGCAGGAACAGTGTAGGTATATGTCTGCCCGTCGACCGTGAAGGTGAAAAGTGTCTGCCCTTCGCTTATGGTCTGCGGAATGACAAGGGCACCGAAGCTGACGAGGGAGGTGTTTTCGTCGCTCATTGACTTTTGCCCAAGGGTATAAGGGGTAATCGTGCCTTTGGTTTCGCCCGAAGTCCAAATAAATACGTTATTCACTTGAGAGACCAATTCCCCATCGATGTAGATGTTGTCATTGCCTACTTTCATGCTAAGTTCGGTCTTTCCTGCCACGATGCCGCTGTTACGGACATGCACTACGATTTTTGCCGTCTGATGATAGAAAGTAAAATTAGCCGGAGTGCCTGCTCCTACATGACTCTGTGTTCCTGCATTCAGGAAATCGCTCTGGCGGTAGCCTATCCCGCTTTGGTCTGTTTCTACTTTCCACTGACCAAGTGCACCATTATACAAGTTTGGTGTAACACCATAATTTGTCCACGCTTGGGCATATGCCGTTTGTCCGTTGCAGTCAATCGGATTATAAGAAGTGAAACCGCCATTGGTATACGTGTAGGTCGCCTTTGTAGCATATAAGTCTTGAAACAAAACCGTAATCTCGTCCCCTTCCACCCAATTGCCGTCCACGGTTCCGGTACCTGCATTTGTTGTCGTTGCCTCATCGCCTTCGGCACGGGCGATGGTTGCCGAAGCTATTTCCAGCGTCTGCGACATGGCGGACGGGTTGTCCGTCAGTTCGTCTTGCGTGCAGGCAGTGGCGAAGGCAAGTACCGCCAGCAGCATCCATGGGATATGTTTCATCGTCTTCATCATTTCTTGTTTTTTTTAATGTTCGTGCCACCGGAGGCTGCGATGCCTCCCGATGCACCCTATTTTATTTAGGTGTATCTCCGTGCTTGCGCTGCCGCACGGGATGGCTGTTGTTTATTGTTCGGCATCTATATCGAATACCCCGCCTTCTCCCCATTTATTAATATCAGCTTTGGATACAATCAACACGTCCTTTTTTATCGTCACGTTGTACGTGTACGAATGGCCGCTTTCCAGCCCTTGCACAGCGTTTGCTTGGGGGAATGTCAGTGTAGCCGTGTAGTTCTGGCCTCCCAATACCACCTTGAGCTTTGCTTCAGTAACCGCTTGTGGAAATAGGATGAGCGAAGAGGATGTAATGCCTGTGGCATCCATTGTAAGGTCGGAGGCTGTGCCCGTTGCCTTGGCCTCTCCGGTCGCGGTGTCGAACGAGCCGGTCATGGACAGACCTGACAAGGTGTATTCGCTTAAACCGTCTAATTTAACATCGGCTCCGGCTATGAAATTCAGCACCAGACGGCTCATGCGGTGTGTGAAACTGAAATCGACCTTACCGCCCGTTCTTACACCGCCCGTGCCCGTGCCATAGAGGAAGTCTATCTGCGACTGCGGGGTGAAACCGGTCTGCTCATCAGGTACAGTGCTTTGTTGCTCGGCTGTAATGGTGATGTCGGCCGTTTCAGCCCCTTGCGGATAGTATGCGGTAAAGTTCACCTCATCCGGGGTCTGGAAAAAGATGGGATCTGATGCTTCATCTACCGTCCACGAGCCATTGGAATATACATAGCGGATGTCTGTATATATTCCGCCGGTAATGCCGATGGCATCACCGTTGTCCCACTGTGTTCCGCTGGCGCGGGTGGCCGTGGCATCCGAGATTTCGGCGTTAATCACTGCGGCTACGGGGCCGTTGTCCATCACTTCGTTGTCGTTGGTGCAGGCTGCCAGGCTGAGGGCAAGCGCTGCGAGTGCAAAAAACTTGTTATTCATATCCTTACGTATTAATTATTAGTGCTTCATTTACTTACATCTCGGCGTCCACTCCGCCGCCGTCAATCTTCTCCCAATCCATGATGCCGGCTTCCACTCCGGCTTCCGTCGGGGTTTCGGCTATGGTGCCGCCGAGGGTGAGTGGAACGGTCTTGTCGGCGTTGAAGTCCGCGAGGACTGCCGTGAGGTCGCTCTCAAGGCTCGTGTCTGACGGGTTGCCGTCAGAGTATGTCAGCGTGGCGGTCAGTGTCTGTGTGTTTCCAGTGATACCCAGAAGCCGGATGGTGGCGGACCACTTGCCGGCATCACTGCCTTCGGTAAGCTTGGTGAAATGCAGTGTGACATCGAAGGCTGCTCCGGTGGCTCCGGTGGCGAAATCCAGCGTGCCTGCCGCTCCGCTCAGGCTGCCCTCGATGCTCTCTATCCTGTCAGCCGCATCGCCCGTAGGCTCGATGACGAGGGTGAGTTGGCGCACCTGCTGGTGCATGGCCGCCGTCAGCTCATAGTCGGTGTCGGCCTCGACGCTTACCTCCTGCACGGAAGTGAAGAGCCAGCCGGGGGCATGGCTGATGTATGTTCCGTTGCCTGTTTCAGGGGCTACCGTAGCGGTGGTGCCGCTGACGATGATGTTTTCGGGGGTATTGTACGCCACAAGGGTGTAGTTGCCCGGCTCGAAGAGGTAATCCGGCGCATGGGTCTCTCCGCTCTCCGTGCCGGTATAGTTGCCCATCGTCACCGTCCACTCCGCAGGGATGTCCACACCGTCGCCCCGGTCAGTCCAGTCGGCGGTGACGGTGATCTTACCGGTGTCCGGATGGGGCGTGTCGTACAGTTCGTCCTTCACGCAGGAAGAGAGCAGCACGGCGGCTGTCATTCCCATCATATTTATATATTGTCTTGCTTTCATATTCGATTCCTCCGTGTTAGAATATCTTCCATACCAATGTCATGCCGGCGTTAATCGGGCCGATCCAGTGTTTCGTCTCGTTGCCGCTTCGCACCCGCACGCCGTCGATGACATCGTATTTCTCCGTATCGGCGTTCAGGTAGCCCAGTCCGAGGGTGAAGTCAAGTGCCAATGCCTTATTCAGCCGCAACTGGTAGCCGCCCGTGATGCCGCCGCCCAGAAGGTCGCCCTGCCTGCCAGTTCCGGAGAACTTGTAGTTGAACTGTCCGGCCTTGAACATCGCGCCCACATACCAGGCTTTCTTCTCACCCAGATACCAGCGCACTTCCGGCATTACTTCCCAGAGGGCGTAGCGGCGGGCGTTGTCATTCCATGTCCACGAGGTCCACGAGCCGTTCACCATAATGCCCACGGACGGACTGATGCGCCATTCGATGCCAAGGTCGGGCGTGAGCGTGGCCCAGCGCAGCAGGTTGGCACGCAGGGAAAGGGTGTAGCTGTCCGCATCTTCGGCTTTCACGGCAGACAGGCGTTCCGCCTCTGCTTTCGCTTGCTCCGCCGCAAGGCTGTCGGCCTTAGCCTGCTCTGCGGCAAGACGGGCCTGTTCTTTCTCACGCGCTATGCTTTCCTGCTCCTGTTTCTGTTGTTCCAACTGTTGCTGCTTGGCTTGTTCCGCAGCCGCTCTTTCCTGTTCGGCACGCTCGGCGGCCAGCCTCGCTTCCTCTGCCTCGTCCTTCTCAGCAGGGATGACTATCCGCACGGTCACATAGTCTCCGCTTCCGGAATGGTTCTTCGTGATGAAGCACTCCTCGGTCAGTTGCTGCCGCACAATCAGCTCTGATTTCACGCGGTTGGAGCGGATCTTCGACATGGCGAGATTTTCCGCCTCGTCCTGTCCTGCCGTGCTGTAACCGTCCACATAGAGCGGCAGCTTGCCGTCGAGGATATCCGTTCTGTGATTCCCGATACACTCCTCCAGTCGGGCCAGCTCTGTGTCATTGCCGCTGTACGGGACATAGAACATATCCCGGTCAGAGACGAAGCGGAAGGTGTAGACCGTATCGCCCTTCTCCTGTGCCGACAGAGGCAGCGGTAGAAGGAAGAGCAACGCGGAAAGCGCGACTAATAGGTATTTTCTGAATCTCGTCATATTGTTACATTCATATTTGGGTTATACGAAAAGGTGCGGCGGCATACAGGCATGGTTGGTTTCCATGTCGTATGCCGCCGTAGGGCACAGCCTTCTGACAAAGAAAGAGGCTATCAGGTGTAACGGCAGGATTTATTCCGAAGAACACAGACGGAAGTTTGATATCAAGAATGATATTTTCAAGGTGGAAAAGAATCCGACCGATGACGAGAAGCTGGTACTGACCATAAACAGGCAGCCGATTGGAGAATGGTTCAAAGAACAGTTTGGCAAGTTAGGGTATGGTTTCCGGAAAGCACCTGATGAACCGAGAAAAGGAAGAG
>CALUFM010000027.1 GCA_944319935.1 uncultured Prevotella sp. | reverse complement strand
GGTACTGCGATGCGATGCGGGAGAGTAGGAGGCCGCCTTCTTTCAATCAAGTTGCCGTCCCTTCGAGGAGAACCTCGTGGGGACGTTTTTTTTTTGTCGTCACAGCTTGGAGGCTATGGGCCCAATGGGCCGAATAGGCCTAATAAGCCCAATAGGACCGGGCTAAATAGGCAGAATAAGCCCGATAGGCCTAATGAGCCAAATAGGGCTGAGCTAATAAGCCCAATAAGCCTAATAGCCAAATGAGCCAAATGGGGCTGAGCTAAATGAGCCCAATGAGATGAATTAGCCGAATAAGCAGATGGTTACGTGCGGTGGTCGTAATGCTTGGAGAATGGGGAAATATTCAATGTTTGCGATTATACACGTCATCAACCTTATTGTCAATGACGATGATTTCACCTTGTAATCCTTGCGTGTCTTGTTCAAGTATTACTTTGCTGTTTTCCTGTAATTCATTTGTTTTCAGTATCTTGTTCTTACAACCAATATATTCAAATTCTATTTTTGAGTTGCGAGGGACGATGATGGAAAATTCGCCGTTGATATTTGTTAGTGCGCCATGCGTCTTTTCGTTTTTATAGTTGATGATGTTTATCATGGTGCCTGCCAATGGCATGTTATCTTCATAGAGTACAATGCCTGATATTTTAATAGTATCAGTTGAGCCATGTGACAAGTCAACTGTTTTGAGGGTATCGCTTTGGCAAATTTCCGTATTGTTTGCTTTCACTTGTGCCAGTGACACTGAAGTAGCGCATAGGGCAAGGGCTACTCCTGCAATTCTTAGAGGGAGACCAGCGGCTTTTCTTGCGGACAATTGTTGCTCAAGCCATCTTGTTTCAGCTTCGCAGGCTGGGCAAGTACCTTTGCAATGTCCTGTATATTTGCACTCATGAGGGGTGTATGCGATGTTGTTTTCATCGGCAATGTGCTTTCGGATAGACTTCAGTCGGTCGCAAATGTTTTTACCTTTATTCATTGTCTTGCGCATTTTCGTTTTTCCGGATAATATATTTGAATAAATCAAAGTTTACAAAGCCCATCTTTCTCAAAATCTCCATACTTGCTTTACGGTTCTTTTCGTTGTTGAATCCTGGTATGATTGGCAGACGGATTGTTATATGTTCTGGCGGAACATTGGCAGCAAGCAGCCTCAGGTTGTCATTTACTTTTTCATTGTTTGATGCAGTATAGTTTTTGTAGATGTGTGGGTTCATGTCTTTTATGTCAACGAAGTAATGGTCAGTGTGTGGCATTATTTCTTCCAAGTGCTGACGGTTTACATTGAGTGATGTTTCCACTGATATATTCCACTCTTGCGGAGCAATGCTGCAAAATTCATGAATAAAATAACTTCTCAACAGAGGTTCGCCGCCACCGAAGGTCACACCGCCGCCAGTGGCGATAAAATAAAGGTTGTCAACGCTCACTTCTTCAAGCAATCTTTGCGGCGTGATGACGCGGCAATTCCCTGTTGCGTCGTGGCATTGGGGATTGAGGCAATACTTGCAATGCAGCGGGCATCCATGGAATGCTACGAGTGTTGTCACTCCCCGGCCGTCAGTGGATATGCGGTGGCGTTCGATTCCTATTAATGGTGCTGTCATGTGGCAAAGATAATATGTAAATCTGTATAAGAAATATATCAACCAGAAATTAAGTAAGTTAGAAGCATTACCTCGTTTTCGGGTAATGAGTTGGCAATCATCCTAATTGCTGTAGTATGCATCGCTTTGCTTGTTCGGGTAACTCTTACGGATGCAAAGATAGGAAAAGGAAGCGAACGAAAAGAACAATCAATCCATTTTTTCTATTATGTTCGCTTCCTTTTTGCTTGTAGGGTTATTTTTTGCGGTAGTTTATACTCAAGCTGCCTTTTTTCAAAGTCAATTCGTTTTCAGTCAACTTTTCAATGACAAGAGTATCTGTAAAGGAACCCGTTTCATGGTTACCGATACTTTTGCCCGAAAGAATGAGTTTATCGCCTTGCTTTTCCCAACTTTCATACTGCAATGTGGCCATGTTAATGGAAGAAGCCTTACCTCCTTTTTCTAAGTTTACACCTTGCATTTGATTTTCCATGCCAGGCACGGGTTCTACCCATCCCCCTTCAATAGAATTTCCGCTACAAGCGGTACATACGACTGCGACCATTGTGCCGCATACACTTTTGAAAATAGTCTTTGTTGCCATTATTGGTTGTTATTGCCGCCTCTCAGTCCCCAAAATGCGGTTTAATTTTTATGAAGCGCAGGACTGCCATGCTCCATTTTGAGTTGAGTATCCTACGAAAAGCTGCTTGATACAAGTATGGTAAAACATTTAACACTATGCCACCTTGTAACAAGTCTGAAATTCTTCAGGTTTCAACTTTACAAGGAAGCATAACGCTTCTTTCTTCTTGTAATATGTGGAAAGAATTATCAATCCGCTTGCAAAAATACAAATACTTTCCGAAAACCCATTCTTTTCTTCGGGATTAATTGCACTATCATTTGGCATAATTTGCAATATGCGGTCTTTTATGCTGTAAAAGATGGCCAATGGCATCATGAAGTATGGCCTTTTGCAAGACAATATGTCGTGTTTTACAAGCGATTTGTGTGGCGGAACTGCTTGAAACGGTACTAAAGTGAGGAAAATCGCACATTTTTTGAAAAAATATCTGATTTCTTTTGGCGGATTCAAAAAAACTGTGTACCTTTGCATCGCAATTAAGAAAAACGGCCCCGTGGCTCAACTGAATAGAGCATCTGACTACGGATCAGAAGGTTACAGGTTTGAATCCTGTCGGGGTCACAAAGCGGTGGAACATCGGTTTCGCCGCTTTTTTGTTTTTATCATTTCCAAAGGTTGAATAGCGGGTGTTGGAGGCTGAGGATTTTTGATGAACAAAAAACAACGTTTATTTTGCATATTCACTCATATTGAAGTAACTTTGCCGCTGAAATTTTACGAGTATGATTCAACAGTACCCTTCTCAACTGTTCGGGAAAGCTGTGGCGGAACTGTCAAATCTGCCAGGTGTAGGGCAAAAGACTGCCCTGCGGCTTGCTTTGTTCTTATTGCGGCAAGACAAGGAAAAGGTGGAACGTTTCGTAAACACGATAAACATGATGCGCCAAGGTATAAAATATTGCAAGGTGTGTCATAATATAAGTGACGTGGATGTTTGTCCGATATGTTCCAATCCTCGTCGTGACACGGCGAAAATATGTGTCGTGGAGAATGTGCAGGATGTTATGGCGATTGAGAACACCCAGCAGTACAACGGGCTTTACCATGTACTGGGAGGGCTTATATCACCAATGGACGGCATAGGACCGGGCGATTTGGAGATAGCTTCATTGGCGGAGAGGGTTGAAGAAGGAAATGTCGATGAAGTGATTTTGGCATTGAGTTCGACGATGGAAGGCGACACTACAAATTTTTATATTTACCGCAAGTTGGCCAAGTATGGTGTGAAATTAAGTACCATAGCCCGGGGAATATCTGTAGGCGATGAGCTTGAATATACGGACGAGGTGACGTTGGGACGCTCGATTGTGAACAGGGTGCCGTTCGATGGGAAATAATAGGGTCATTGTATTGCAAGTTAATGAAATAATGGATAGGGTAAGACGGATTTTGGCGGCTGAGATGTGGGCATGCGTGATTGTGTCACTCGCCGTAGTGTTGTTATATGAAACTGATTTGTTGTTGCCTGGTTTGTTGCATGGTGATGTCAACACGCAATTCATAGTTAAGGCGATGATGGAGGTGGTCACGATTTGCATGATACCGTTGGCCTTGCGCTTGTTCAGGTTCAGGCCTGTGAGCAAGAGCATCTGTAATGATGCCGTTAATGGGCTTTTGACGTGGGGCAGCTTGCGTATGATGATGATTTGTTTGCCGATGACGGCCAACACTTTGTTTTATTACCTCTTCGGGCTGGATGTGACATTCGGCTATATGGGCATAATATGCCTTATATGCATTTTGTTCATTTATCCGAGCAGGTCGCGGTGTATATCTGAAACAGGGAAAGAAAAATGAAATTGTCTGTCATAATAGTAAGTTATAATGTCAGGTGCTATTTGCAGCAATGCCTTGATAGTTTGCAGCGTGCGTTGGATGGCGTTGATGCTGAAATCTGTGTCATTGACAATCATTCAAAAGACGACACCGTTGCTTTTCTTGACAGCTATGGGGGGGGAAAGGTTAAAGTGATTGCAAGCAACCACAATTATGGGTTTGCAAAAGCTAATAACATTGCCATAAGGTTGACGGCGGGCGAATATGTGCTGCTGTTAAATCCTGATACGATAGTCGGGGAAAATTCTATAAAGGAATGCCTCGATTTCATGGACGGACATGCAAGCGCAGGAGGTCTGGGCGTACAAATGTTGAAGTGTGACGGCAGCAAGGCCATGGAGAGCCGTCGTGGTTTGCCTACTCCGATGACATCGTTTTATAAAATGTGCGGCCTTTGTGCGAGATATCCGAATAGCAAGCATTTTGGCCGTTATTATATGTGTGGGATGTCTTGGGATGAGCCGGGCAGGATAGAGGTGATTAGCGGGGCGTTTTTCATGGCGCGACGTTCTGCGTTGGAGAAAACGGGTCTGCTTGATGAGGATTTTTTCATGTACGGTGAAGACATTGACTTGTCGTACAGGCTTTTGAAATGTGGATTTGAAAATTGGTATCTGCCTGTCAAGATATTGCATTACAAGGGCGAAAGCACGCAAAAGTCATCGTTCAGATACGTGCATGTTTTTTATGAAGCCATGGCCATTTTCTTCAAAAAGCATTATAACCATCTTGGCCTGTGGCTTTATTTTCCAATAAAAACGGCTATTTACATGAAGGCCACGTTGGCTTTGGTGGAGATGTTGTCGAAAAATGTGAGGAAGATGATAGGATTCCCTGAACGCAGGAATGCAAACACTCCGTTGTTTGTTTTTTTGGGTTCTGCGCCATCCCTTGAAATGTGTCGTAATATTGCAGGGAGGAATGGCTTGACAGCGGAATATTTTGAATGTGATGAAATCTCAAACAAAGAAGGGCATGCAGGACTGGATTTGCCTTTTGATAAATCAAAACTCGTTTATGCTGTTTATGATACAAGCTCATTTCATTATGAAACAATATTGAATGTTTTTTCAAGGAATCCTAATGATAATGTTTCGATAGGAACGTTTAATCCTGAAACAGGAATAGTCATAACCGATAGAGAAACGCTAAGCTGATGACACGTAGTTTGCCTGTGGTTCGCCTTAGGGCTATCGAACCTGAAGATTTGGACATGCTGTATGGCATAGAGAATGATACGAAATTGTGGAATGTAAGTGTGACGAGCGTTCCTTATTCTCGTTACACACTTTATGACTATATCGCAAATTCCAAGAATGACATTTACTCTGACAGGCAGGTGCGTATGATGGTTGAAAATGGTGGAGGCGAAGTAGTAGGTATAGTGGATTTGATTAATTTCGACCCTAAACATCTTAGAGCGGAAATAGGCATAGTCATAAAACGAGAATATAGGAATCAAGGGTATGCGCAAGCTGCAATTGGTGAAATTTGCGATTATGCCTTAAACGTTCTGCATTTGCATCAATTGTATGCCTTGGTCAATAGGGACAATCCGCATTCGTTGAAGTTGTTTGAGAAGACAGGTTTTTCGGTGTCAAGTGAGCTTAAAGATTGGCTTTTTGATGGGAAAAACTATCACAACGCAGTGCTTATGCAACTTTTTTTGTAAAAAGTCTTTTTGATATTTGGCTGTTCGGAAATTTATTCATACCTTTGCAACCGCAAATAAGACAGAAGCCAAAAGGTGCGTTAGTTCAGCCTGGTTAGAATGCCTGCCTGTCACGCAGGAGGTCACGGGTTCGAGTCCCGTACGCACC
>CALUFM010000026.1 GCA_944319935.1 uncultured Prevotella sp. | reverse complement strand
GTAGACATCGCGTCGTTGTCAAAGGAAGACCGCATGAAGTATGACGAGGCCATCAAGGTGTACCGTGACAACCTCGTAACCGAGGCGTATGCAAGGAACGAAGGTCGTGCAGAGGAAAAGTTAGATAATGCGCGCAACGCGAAACGGTTGGGGCTGTCGTCTGATGTCATATCGCGGATTACGGGTTTGTCTATTGACGAGATTAATGCCTTGTAGGATGAGGGTTGAAGATATAAAAGACATTGCGGCTCTTTCAAAGGAAGACCGCATGAAGTATGACGAGGCCATCAAGGTGTACCGTGACAACCTCGTCACCGAGGCGTATGCGAGGAACGAGGGCCGTGCGAAAGGATATGCAAAAGGGTTTGCCGAGGGTTTTGCAGAAGGATATGCAGAGGGCCGTGCAGAGGAAAAGTTAGATAATGCGCGCAACGCGAAACGGTTGGGGCTGTCGCCTGATGTCATATCCCTGGCTTTAGGTTTATCTATTGACGAGCTTGACGCCTTGTGATAAGTTGTGGCGTCTGCATTTATGGTACAGGTATTGGTTCTGCCATGGTTTTAAGGCAAAATAAAAGTTTGTTTCCCTCACTTTTATTTTGCGCTTCACATGATTTGCACTATCTTTGCACACCAAAGGCGCAAGGATGCGGCGTTTCGGCATCTTTGTATTTTTAAGATAATATATTAAGGTAAATACGATAATGGCACAAGAAGATGTTTTTAAGAAAATAGTGTCCCACTGCAAGGAGTACGGCTTCGTGTTCCCCAGCAGCGACATTTACGACGGCTTGGCCGCCGTTTACGACTACGGACAGAACGGCGTTGAGCTGAAGAACAACATAAAGGAATACTGGTGGAAGAGCATGGTGCTGCTGCATGAGAACATCGTGGGCATCGACTCGGCCATCTTCATGCACCCTACGATATGGAAGGCCAGCGGACACGTTGATGCTTTCAACGACCCGCTCATCGACAACCGCGACTCGAAGAAGCGTTACCGCGCCGACGTGCTGATAGAAGACCAAATAGCGAAGTACGAGGAGAAAATCAGCAAGGAGGTGGAGAAGGCCCGCAAGAAGTTCGGCGAGGCGTTCGACGAGGAGAAGTTCCGCCAGACCAACCCGCGCGTCATGGGGCACCAGCAGAAACGCGACGCCCTGCACGAGCGTTACACAAAGGCCATGCAAGGCCCTGACTTGGCCGAGCTGAAGCAAATCATCTTGGACGAAGGGATTGTTGACCCCATCAGCGGGACTAAGAACTGGACTGACGTGCGCCAGTTCAACCTGATGTTCTCAACCGAGATGGGCTCTACGGCCGATGCCGCAAGCAAAATCTACCTGCGTCCGGAGACGGCCCAGGGCATCTTCGTCAACTACCTCAACGTGCAGAAGACGGGCCGCATGAAGCTGCCTTTCGGCATAGCGCAAATCGGAAAGGCGTTCAGGAACGAAATCGTTGCCCGCCAGTTCATCTTCCGCATGCGCGAGTTCGAGCAGATGGAGATGCAGTTCTTCGTCAAGCCCGGCACTGAAATCGAGTGGTTCCAGAAGTGGAAGGAGCTGCGCATGAAGTGGCACCAGGCTCTCGGCTTCGGCGCGGAGAACTACCGCTTCCACGACCACGAGAAGCTGGCCCACTACGCCAACGCCGCCACGGACATCGAGTTCCGCATGCCGTTCGGCTTCAAGGAGGTGGAGGGCATCCACAGCCGCACTGACTTCGACCTGTCGCAGCACGAGAAGTTCTCGGGCAAGTCGATCAAGTACTTCGACCCGCAGACCGGCGAAAGCTACACCCCGTATGACATAGAGACGTCAATCGGCGTTGACCGCATGTTCCTCTCCGTCATGTGCCACTCTTACTGCGAGGAGCAGTTGGAGAACGGCGAGACGCGCGTCGTGCTGAAACTGCCGGCGGCACTCGCCCCAGTGAAGCTCTGCGTGATGCCGCTGCTGAAGAAAGACGGCCTGCCCGAAAAGGCGCGCGAGGTAATCAGCGAGCTGAAGTTCCACTTCAACTGCCAGTATGACGAAAAGGATTCCATAGGCAAACGTTACCGCCGTCAGGACGCCATAGGCACGCCTTATTGCGTGACCGTTGACCACGACACGCTGGAGAACAACACAGTGACGCTGCGCTTCCGCGACACAATGGAGCAGGAGCGTGTCAACATAGCCGACCTGCGTGGCATAATAGAAGACAAGGTAAGCATAACGAGCTTGCTCAAAAAACTGCAATAAATGAAAAAATCATTCCTGACATTCCTCCTCGTGGCGTTGCTCGCCCCGTTGTGCCTCACGTCGTGCAGCGAGGATGACAACGAGGTGGAGGAATTCCCCAACTGGCGGCAGACAAATGAAGAACAGTTGGCCGCCCTGTACGAGCGGGCGCAAGGCGTCACCGACGGCTCGTGGAAGGTCATCAAGAACTACACGCTCGAGAGCGCGGTCACCGGTACGGCAGCCAACAGCATCGTTGTGGAGGTGCTTCAGGCCGGCACGGGCAGCGGCAGCCCCATGTTCTCTGACTCTGTCAAGATAAACTACCGCGGCCGCCTGTTGCCCTCGACGTCATACCCCGACGGCTACGTCTTCGACGAGTCCTACACGGGCGACTACAACCCCGCCACGGCCAACCCCGTCACGATGTATGTGGGCGAACTCGTCGACGGCTTCGCCACCGCCCTGCAGAACATGCGCATAGGCGACCACTGGCGCGTGTACATGCCTTACCAGTTGGGCTACGGCGTCAACGGCACGAGCAGCGGCATACCAGGCTACAGCACCCTCGTGTTCGACATCGCCCTCGTGGCCTATTACCGCGCCGGCACGCCTGTAGGTTCTCGTGCGGCAGAGGGTGGCATGTGGATTACAGAATGAAAAAGACATAATTACGTTTCGGAAGTGACGGACAATCTGTCCGTCACTTTTTTGTTGCCCGTCGGGCTGCAACTCCCTGTTGTAGCCATTCCTCCTGTCCTGGCAGAGTTCGCTCCGCGTGTTTTCTTGCTCCGTCAGCCGCATTCCAAAAGGATGCATTCTGCCCTGTAAAAGGGCGCATTTTGACAGATGAAAGGACGCCTTTAGGCTTGTTAAAGGCATCCTTTTGCAAGTTTGTGGTTTTTGTGTTGCGTTTTTGTTCGAATTTGACAAACTCGGGTTCTCATAAGGAATATACATCGCAATTTGCTCTCTGCATGATTTGTTGGCTTGTCCCTGCTCCCTTGCCTGCTCCCTTTGAAGCGTAAAAATACTAAATAATGTACATTTTTCAATATGAAGCGTACATAGTTTGGGATATTTTGACTACATTTGCAGCAGAATGCAGGCTTCGTGCATACAGAGGCGGCATTCACTTTACGCCGGTTACTTGGAGAGTTGTCAGGCAAGTTTTCCCAAGTTATACGGTTGTTGTTATGGAAACCTTTGTATATCAGATAGTTACAAAATCTGGTAAGGGAGGGAAATACGCTTGTACATTTTCGATGCCAACACAAAAACAAGAAAAACGTTGGTATATATTCCGCTTGCCCAAGTCGAACAATAAGGCAAGGGCCGAACTCTACGCCGAGGACTGCCGCAGGCGCAGGGCGTTGTTGCCACAGCTTGAATACTTCGCGCCCGTGTTCATGGATGTTGACGCGGCTGGCGGCAAGTCGCGCCTTGTAGAGAAGCCCCTTTACCTCAATTACGTCTTCATCCGCTTCACGGTGGCCGAGATTTGCGACTTCCGCCGGGCTTACCCCCACTACAACCCCATACGCCGCACGAAGGCGTCGGCCTACGGCGACTTCCTCTACGTTGCCGACCGCGAGATGCGCATGATGCAGATGATAGCCTCCGCCTTGGCCGGCACGATGCCCTGTCTGCCGCCTTGCCGCGCCGCGATGAGCAAGGGCGACAGGGTGAGGATAATGGGCGGCCCCTTCTCAGGCGTGGAAGGCGTGCTGCTTACGCAGAAAGGCAAAGACGGCGGATGCGTCGTCATCGACGTGTGCAGCCGCTTCACCGTCTCCACGCTCACGATACGCCCCGAATATATCAAGGTGATATCCTTCGCCAAGGAAGGCAAGCATCTTTACAAGAAGCTCGACAGCTACTATCCCCGCATACGCCGCGCCATGCGCGCCAGCCTTGCGCCGCAAGGCGTCTCCGAGGCTGACCTGCATTGCGTAGAAGCTTTCATCACCCGCTTCGGCGGCGTGAGCATACCATCGGACAAAATCCGCTGCAAGTACTTGGCTTTCATGGCGATGAGCTGCGCCGTCACAGGCGACGCCGCCCGCCGCGACTATTACGCCTATGAATGCTCTGCCGCCCTGCCGGCCGTCACCAACCAAGTGACGCGCGCCTTCATCCTCGCCTCGATGTACGCCGCCACGCGCAACCCGAAATACCGCAGTGCCGCAGAGTCCGTCATTGCTCTTTGGGACAAAAGCAAGCTTACGCCCAAGCAGCGCGACGTCATCAGCGACCTGGAAGCGTACGGAAAAGTAAAAATCTGAACATCATTTTATGAAAAATGTAATGCGGAACTTGGCAAAAATTAAAAAGAAACATAAAAAGTGCAAGATTGATAATACATCAAAACCTATGAGAATAATGCTAAAGCTGATTATAAAATCTTTGTATATTCTGCATCTGAACGTTATCGTTTATTACTTGCTTGAGCCGTTTTTTCATAAAAGCATAAAATACAGAGAAAACGATATGGATGATGCGCGTAATTTATTAGAAAGTTTGTCGCCGAACCCTGACAATTCATGCATAAGAGAAGAGGAAAGCAAACTGATGCGTCTTTATGACTTGCAAGTGATAGTACCGGCATATAAAACTGCAAATACAATAAAAGGCTGCATTGACTCTGTGCTTAACCAACACACACAATATAAAATATTAATAACTGTGGTGAATGACGGGTCGCCTGACAACATGGACGAAGTGCTACGGGAATATGAGGACAACGAACGTGTAGAGATTATAAACCAAGAGAACAAAGGTCTTTCAGGAGCGCGCAATAGAGGGCTGGATGTTATTAAAGCGGACTATGTAACGTTTCTTGATAGTGATGATGAATTTTTGCCAAATACGCTTGACGCTATGTTAAAGCAAGCCAAGATGGCAGATGCTGACCTTATTGAAGGTGGCTATATAATGTTCAATAAAGCTGGAGACAAACGCACAATACGTCATAAATATAACTTACACGGTGGAAAACTTTACGGCTTCCCGTGGGGAAAACTCTTTAAAGCCCAATTGTTCAAGAACATTAAATTTCCTGAAGGCTTTTGGTTTGAAGACACATTGATGGCTTTTGTGATTTATTCTTTTTGCAGGAAAGTTGTCACAAGCGACGTCTTGTTTTATCATTACAGACTTAATCCGAACGGTATAACCGCTACAGCAGTCAAGAATAAAAAAGTGATTGATACTTATTGGATAACGGAGAATTTACTGGAAGACAGAAGGCGGTTTGGATTGACTAATCATGATTTCGCCATGACAATGCTGGACCAAATACGGACAAACTATAAGAGAATAAGAGGACTTAACCATGACGATGCTGACAAAGCTGTATTCATACTTACAATAGCATTGTGGAAGACGTATTTTCATGATTGCCAGACAAATTCACCATTACAAAAGGCTTTGGAAAACAATGACTTCAAGGCTTATCGCCTGATATGTGAACTGACATAAGAGAAAGAGTTTACCGATACTCAGCCGTTGCTGTATTATGATAATGGCAACATCCTTGTTTCCCCTGCTGAAATAAAAAGCAATGTCGAAATCATCAGAAAACAACAAGCGCATAGCCAAGAACACGCTGTTCCTGTACGTGAGGATGCTGTTCCTCATGGTCGTCACGCTGTTCACCTCGCGCGTGCTTTTGGACAAACTGGGCATCGAGGACTTTGGCATTTACAACGTTGTGGGCGGTTTGGCCCTGATGTTCATATTCTTCCGCTCGTCGCTGTCCAACGCTACGCAGCGTTTCCTCAACGTGGCCTTGGGGCGTGGCGACGCCGGCGGGGCGGCGAGGGTTTTCGCCCAGCACTTCACGCTTTACCTTGTCGTTGCCGCGGCGGTAGTGGTCGTCGGCGAGACTATTGGCCTTTGGTTCGTCTACAACAAGCTGGTCATCCCCGCCGACAGGCTCTCGGCCGCCGTATTGGTTTACCAGTTCACGCTCGTATCGTTGTGTTCCACGCTGGTGGGCGTCGTCTACGACTCTACCATCATAGCCCATGAAGACATGAACGTATATTCATACGTCGGCATCTTCGAGGGCTTGGCAAAGCTCGGCATAGCCTACGCCATCAGCATGTCGCCGTTCGATAGGTTGGTGGTCTACGGCCTCCTGCTCATGCTCCTGGCTCTGTCTGTCCAGTGCTTTTACGCAGTATATTGTTCGCGCCGGTACGCCGAATGCAGTATTAAGCTGCTTTGGGACAGGCGGTTGCTCAAGGAGACGTCGGCCATAGTGGGCTGGAACACCGTAGGCACGGCCGTTTACGCCGTCAACGACTCAGGCGTGAACATCCTGCTCAACCTCTTTTTCGGCCCTGCCGTCAATGCGGCTCGCGCCGTGTCGTTCCAGGTGAGCAACGCCGTCAACGGCTTCGCCTCGAATTTCTTTGTCTCCGTGAGGCCGCAAATCGTGAAGTCTTACGCTGCCGGCGACGACGAGTACCTGATGAAGCTGTTTTACAGCAGCTCTAAGTTCTCATTCTTCCTGCTGTGGATTTTCTGCCTGCCGCTGTGCTTCACGATAGACCCTGTCCTGCACCTGTGGCTTACGCAGGTGCCTGAATATACGGGCGTGTTCACTATCTGGATTCTGGCTTACTCGTTGGTCAACGTACTCAACAACCCCGTCTGGGCCATAGCCCTTGCGGTGGGGCGGCTTAAAAGATACATATCCGTAGGCAGCGGCGTGTTCCTCATGGTGTTCCCCCTGGCATATGCGGCCCTGAAAGCCGGGGCGTCGCCCGTAGCCGTGTTCGCCATAATGTTCTTCGTCCGCCTGTGTTACTTGGTTGTCGTCCTCCACATCATAAAGGCATACGTCGGCCTTTCGTTCCGCCGTTACTTCACTGATGTAGTTAAGCCCGTAGCCTTGGTCGTGGCCGCGTCTTTGGCGGCGGCCTGCGCGTTGCGCGCCGTGCTGCCCGCGTCGCTGCCGGCCACGTTCGCCTTCATAGCCCTGACGGTAGTGCTTGCGGGGCTGTGCATAGGTTTCATAGGCTTGAGGGCGACAGAGCGAGCATATCTTCTGAACATAATAAAGAAAAAGTTTGAATGAACATCCGCAATCACCCGCTTGTAGAGACGCAAAATCTTGCGTCTCCGAATGCATTGAAACAAAGATAATCGACGTGTTCATGTGAGACGCAAGATTTTGCGTCTCTACAAACGGATGTCGGCAATTTGCGGAAATTATCTTAAAAGTTTGGCAATGGTTGATTTGGCAAGAAAGTTAAGGAGAGCTTACTCCTTGTTCATTGTCCGCGCGTTGTGGACGCACTGGTTCAACCCCCTTTACACTCTGTATTTCAACTTCGTATTCTTCCCCCTTCGCCAGGCCGTGCGTTTTCCCGTGTATGTTTACGGCTGGCCCCGGCTGTTCTCGCAGTTCGGCACGATGGAGTGCCGTGGTGTGTGCAGGCCGGGTATGGTCCGCCTGAATGTCACCATTCCCAGCGGGCCGCAATACGCCGCCGGCAACACCCAACTGGACATCTGGGGCAAGGTGGTCTTCCGAGGCACGTGCGAGATAGGCAGCGGAAACAAGATAAACGTGAGTGAGAATGGCGTACTCGACATGGGCGGAGGCACCAAAATCACGACATTCTGCAACGTCACGGCCTACTCGGAAATACGGGTCGGTGAACAATCCAGGATTGTTCACCGATGTCAAGTATTTGACACAAATTTCCACTTCGTGGCCGACTTCGGCCGCGGAGTGGTGCCGAGCATGGCCCGCCCCATCAGCATCGGCGACTACTGCTGGATATGCAACTCTACTACGATAACCGGCGGCGCGGTAATCCCCGACAAGACCATCGTGGCCTCCAACAGCCTCGTTGGCAAGGACATGTCGGCCATCCCGCCAGAATCCATCATCGGCGGCGTGCCCGCCAAGCTGCTCTGCACGGGGCGGCGCAAGGTGGAGAGCCGCCGCTTCAACGCCTCGTTGCTTAAATATTTCGCCGAGAACCCTGCCGCAAAATTCTACGTCATGCCGAAAGACGCCGACCATTCGGTCTGCGATGTTGATATAAAATAAGATTGCCGACTTTTATTCTTTAACATTTTTATTATTAATAATAATGATTCCTAAAACGATTCATTACTGTTGGTTTGGTCGTAACCCCAAATCCGAAAGTGTGTTAAGATACATTCAGACATGGAAGGAAAAAATGCCTGATTATACGATAAAGGAATGGAACGAAGAAAACTTTGATGTTAATTATAATGCTTTTACCCAAGAGGCTTATTTTGCGCAAAAATATGCTTTTGTTTCAGATGTAGCACGTTTATATGCTTTAGTTTCAGATGGTGGCATTTATTTGGATACAGACATTATTGTGTTAAAACATTTTCCAGACGAGTTATTAAACCAGAAAGGTTTTGCTGGGTTTGAGCATGAGTTTTTTATTGGTACAGGCGTTATGGCATGCGAAAAAGGTAATGATATTATAAGAGAGTTTTTATCGTTTTATGAAACGAAACATTTTTTTGAAAATTTCCGTTTCAATCAAACTCCCAATGTTCAATACTTTACATCGCTATTAAAATCAAAAGGCCTTATCATAAATAATAAGCAACAAGATATTGCAGGTTTTTTAATTTATCCTCAAGACATTTTTTGTTGTAAAGATTGTAGAACCTTGCAAACATATAATAATGATAAAAGTTTGTCAATACATGATTTTGCTGGGACATGGATTAAAGAAGATAATGGCATATCTCAGAAACTGAAAAACAGGTTTAGTGAACTTATAACTATATTACGGTATTATTATCGGCCATGAGAAGTAAAAAAATCTTTTATATATACATTTTCATAACGCTGTTTATTGGAACGTCTGTTCAGCAATTTCTTAATATAGATTTAAATACGGATGGGGTTATCGCTAATTCCCACTATCTTGCACTTCCTTTTTTATTAGTAGCGTTTCTGTTTAATAATAGTATAATAAGATTTACAGACTTAGATAAAAATTTATTCGTACTCCTTGTCATTATAGGTGGCTTTAATGCACTCGTACTTAGAAAGTCTGTCGGTTTCTCTGGATTTTTGAATTTTGTTATTGAACCAATATTATTGTTTTCTTTGTTGAGAGTGTACAATGAGGATAAATCGTTGAAAATAAAAAAAATTATCGTGGCTTTTTTCATAGTAGAATGTGTGATAGCCATATTCGAGGCAACTACAAAAAACATATTATTTGCCAACGTTAGCGGTTTTGTTTATGAAAATCTGTTTACAGATATGAGGGCTTATAGCCTTCATGGACATCCTTTACAGAATGCTTTCTTAGTAAGTATCTTATCATCTGTAATTTTGAGTTCCAAGATGAAAACAAATCATCGTTATGCATTGTTTTTTTTAGGATTCTTGGCTGTTTTTTCATTTAACACAAGAAGTTCTATATACATATTATCTTTCATTTTCATTTTAAATGTTTACCATGATATAAGAAATAGGAAAATGAAAGGATGGCAAAAGTTCTTATTTGTTATAGGACTGCTGATTGTGATGTTCTTGGTTGGAAATTATATTGAAAACCATTCGTTGGGTTCACGATTGTCAACAGGATTGACAGCAGACGACAGTAGCTCGAACGCAAGGTTTGTTTTGGTGGGTATTATTAAATCTATGGATTTAAAAGACTTGTTGTTTGGTGTCTCAAATAGCTATGTAATGAATATCATGAATAAGTATGAATTGATTGCAATAGAAAATTCAATAGTTAATCTTATTTTTGGTTACGGATTAATTTTTACGATAATGTTCTTTTATTTCATGTATAAATATTTAAAACGTATTGGAACGACCCAATATATGTTTTATACAACAATGCTTGTTGCTTTTTTGTTGTTAAATGCCAATAATGCCCTGAGTACAACATGTCCAATATTTCCAATTCTAATATTGGGATTGTACGCTTTTAGGGAAAAGCCTTTTTTAGTAAGTCGTTAATTTAATTAAATGAAGATATAATATGATTAAACGCTTTTTCAAAAAGTTGTATAAACTTTATTATACATCATCGTCCGAAAGGTATATAAAATACATAAAGGCATGCGGTGTTAAAGTGGGTAAAGGAACTGTTGTACTTGACCCCAAAAAGATACAAGTGGACATTTCTCGGCCAGAACTTCTTGAAATAGGAGAAAACGTTTTCTTGCATCGTGGAACAATCATTCTCACACATGATTGGGCATCATGGTGTTTCATCAACACACATAACGAGTTCATTCCTTCCCACGGTAATGTCAAAATAGGAAATAATGTGTGGCTTGGTGAGAATGTAAGCATTTTGAAAGGTGTGACAATTGGGGATAATGTCATAATAGGTTTGGGGGCAGTCGTGACAAAAGATATACCATCAAATAGCATTGCCGTAGGTGTACCTGCAAAAGTGGTAAGTTCATATGATGAATATTTTGATAAGCGTAAGTCTGTTTATGTTCAAGAGATAGTTGATTATGCCAAAGCAATTGTCGCATCTGGACGTCAGCCAAAGCCAGACGATTTTTTTGATGATTATCCGGCTTTTGTTGATGGACGTAATTGGGACAAATATGATTATCCTTATAAGAGTGTTTTCGACAAGGAACAGTTTGAAAAATGGAAAAAGTGCCATCGTGCGCCATATAATGGGTTTATGGATTTTATAACGTCTATTTTACCCTCCCCCAACCAATAAACAGATGTGAAATAAGTGTGATGCTTGACGTTCCATTTGTGGCTTAATCATGTTGTCAAAACTGCAAACGGAATGGAAAACATCATAAAAATTGAATGTCGGATTTACAAAGAGTATATGTTCAATAGTAAAAGTCGTTTTATCTTTTCACGGATAAAACGAGAACCTGTAAGGATGATTGGAATTTGGCAGTATTATTCACGCAAAACTGATTATTACAAACAAAAGGCAGGTGTTTTTGCAAAACTTTTGTATTTGTTTTTTATATGTTTAAGAAACAGGCTTGGAGAAAAACTCTGTTTGGAAATATCTACTGAAAATATAGCTCCAGGCTTATTGATTTACCATTATAATAATGTTGTGAACGGTGGCTCAGTTATAGGACGTAATTGCCGTCTTCATGGAATAATTGTATTGGTAATGCTGGACCTCATGATTTGCGTTGTCCAGTAATAGGTGATAATGTAATGCTTGGAGTTGGTGCCAAAGTAATAGGCAATGTAACAATTGCCGATGATGTTAAAATTGCCGCTGGTGCCGTAGTTGTAACTTCTTTTACTGAGAAAGGTATAATTATCGGTGGTGTCCCAGCAAGAAAACTAAAATAAACTTATGCCTAAAGTAAGTGTTATAGTCCCAGTCTACAACGTAGAAAAATACCTGGAACGCTGTATGCGTTCTTTGATGAAACAGACTTTACATGATATTGAGATAATTATGGTAAACGACGGATCTCCCGACCATTGTCCGCAAATGTGCGAAGAATATGCAGAGAAAGACTCACGGATAAAGGTAATACATAAGATGAATGCAGGACTCGGATTAGCACGTAATTCTGGGCTTGAAGCTGCTACTGGCGAATATGTAGCTTTTGTTGATTCTGATGATTATGTTGATGTCAAGATGTACGAAAGCCTGTATTTGTCGGCAATACATGAAAATGCCGATGCTGCGTTTTGTGGATTTTATATTGAAATGAAGAAAGGTGTATGGGCAGAAAGTCGGGAAGTGGATGAAAATAAGGTTTGGGTTGGTGATGAAATTAATAATTTCATGCTCGACATGATAGCTTGCGCTCCATATGAAAAGCAAGAACGGAAATATCAGATGTCAGTCTGGCACGCAGTTTACAGACGTTCGCTTATTGGTGAGAATAAAATCAATTTTATTTCTGAGCGTGATGTTGTTTCTGAAGACATTCCTTTTCAGGTTGATTTTCTAAAAAAAGCAAGAAAAATAACATATCTTAAAGATAATTTTTATTATTATTGTTTAAACGATTCATCACTGACAAAAAGTTTTAAATTAGGTAAATATACTGGTTTTAAGAAACTTCGGGAGGTTTTGATAGGGAAATTGGGGGATGAAAAATCCACATTAAGGGTGAACAGGCAATTTATTGGCTATTGTAGATCTTATGTCGGCGATTTGGTAATGTCAAGGTTGAAAGATAAAAAAGATGTACTGTATAAAATTCAAAACGATCCGATTTGGGATGAAATAGCTAATACGTACCCACCAAAATTTTTACCGATAAATTCAAGAATATATTATTTATTGACTTTACAGAAAAGCGTTTGGGCACTTTTTCTTTATGCAAAAATAATTTGTTTTATAAAAAAGTTAAGATAAACCTGTATGATACGCTCTAAACAAGATTTAAAATTCTTTCTGTCAGAAGATTTAAAACGTTTTGACGGGAAGTCTCCGACAATTAAGGACTTGCTTCTTCACAACGAGGTGTGGTATATATATCATTATATAAGGCATTTGCGTTATGTCGAATATTATAAAGGCAAAAACAAGCTTCTTTTCCTATGGCATTTTTTTAGGTACAAACACCTTGGTTTCAAACTACGTATAACTATTTATCCCAATACAGTCGGGCCAGGGCTTAGAATTTACCATGTGGGAGATTTTATTCATGTTGGCAAAAAAGTGAGAATTGGTAAGAATTGCACGCTTCTTCCAGGTGTTGTTTTTGGGAATAAGACAGAAAGAGAAGACAATGGATATGTTACCGTGGGAGATAATTGTTATTTTGGTCTTGGTGTAAAGATTTTTGGAAGTATCAAGATTGGTGATAATGTAACGGTTGGTGCCAACGCAGTGGTAACGAAAAATATTCCAGACAACGCCGTAGCCGCAGGTATACCTGTAAAAATAATCAAAATGAAAGAAATGCCATAACCTCTTTCGGTAAAGCTCAATGGAACAAAGGGCTAAACAATTAGCAGTATAAGTCGTTAGCGTACAAAAGTTTGTATGAAACAATGACAGATAAAACCAATAAAATATTTATGGGCAAACATCCGAGAGTTCTTATAGTGGCCACGTCTCGCAAAACGCGCGGCGGCATAACATCAGTTTTGAAAGCGCACGAGACTGGCGCGCAGTGGCGTGGATACCGCTGCCAGTGGATTGAGACGCATATCGACCGTGGTGCGGTGTGGAAATTAGCTTATTTACTGAAGGGACTGTTTGAGTTTATTGTCTTGTTGCCGCTGTGTAAGATTGTTCATATACATACAAGTGAACCGCCGTCGGCCATACGCAAGTGCCTGTTCATGGCGTTGGCGAAGTTAGCTGGCAAAAAAGTGATAGTGCATTTCCATGCTTTTTCGTCGGATACCACAATAAACGGGAAGTACAAAAACGTTTACCGTTATCTTTTCATGAAAGCGGACGTCGTGATAGTGTTGTCGCAAATTTGGAAAAAATATGTTAGTGAGGCTTTTGACCTGGACGATAAGGTGCGTGTGGTATACAACCCTTGTACGGCGAAGGTGTATCCTGACATTTACAAGAAAAGGAAACAAATACTTTATGCTGGGACTGTGAACGCTCGCAAAGGATATAAAGATATGATAAGGGCATTTGCCAAGATTGCCAGAGGCTTCCCTGATTGGCAGATTGTTTTTGCTGGTAATGGTGAAGTGGAGCAGGGCTATGTATTGGCTGCGCGGCTTGGCATAGCGGAACAGACGGTGTTCTTAGGTTGGGTGTCGGGTGAGGCAAAGGATAAGGCTTTTAAAGAAACGTCTGTATTCTGCTTGCCGAGTTACGCCGAAGGTTTTCCGATGGCGGTACTCGATGCTTGGGCCTACGGTTTGCCTGTGATAACTACTCCAGTCGGTGGTATCCCGGATGTGGCACAGGATGGCGTTAATATGCTGTTATTTGAGCCTGGAGACGTAGAAGCATTAGCTTCGCAGATGGTTAGGATGATGTCTGATGGGGCTTTGCGCGATAGAATTTCGCAGAAATCAAAGGAATTTGCTAAAACAATTTTTGACATTAACACGGTAAACTCTGAAATCGGGAAAATTTATAATGAGCTGATTTAGTTGGTTGTATTTCGGACTGTTTTTAAATAAAGCTGTTACTATCTTTTTATATGTATATATTTCTTTTTATTATACAAACCAGATGATGAATTTAAATAAATCATTATGTTGAGACTAAGTGACCTTGACATCCTTGAGTCAAAGGCGGCTCTGGCGGACATACCGCAGGGCAAGGTGCTGATAAACACTATAAACGCGCACTCGTTCAACACGGCGCAGAATGACGAGCTGTTTGCCGAGGCGTTGAGGCGTGGCGACTACCTGATACCCGACGGGGCGAGCATCGTGAAGGCCTGCAGGTGGCTGAAGTGCAAGTCGCAACCACGGGAGCGCGTCGCCGGCTGGGACTTGTTCGAGTTCGAGATGGCGAGGCTCAACAGCAGGGGCGGTCGGTGTATGTTCATGGGCAGTTCGCCTAAGGTGCTGGCCTTGATTGTTGAAAAAGCAAAAAAGGTGTATCCGAATATCGAGGTTGTGACGTATTCGCCGCCTTACAAGCCGGAGTTCACCGAAGAGGACAACCGCGCGATAGTGAAAGCCATTAATGACGCCGACCCTGACTTGCTCTGGGTCGGCATGACTGCGCCGAAACAGGAGAAGTGGGCTTACTCGCATTGGGGTGAGCTGGACATCCATTGCCATGTGGGGACAATCGGCGCGGTGTTCGACTTCTTCGCCGGTACTTACGAGCGCGCCCCTCGCTGGTGGCAGGAGCATTCGCTCGAATGGCTTTACCGCCTCGTGAAAGAGCCTCGCCGGATGTGGCGCAGGTATGTCATCGGCAATCCCCTTTTCCTCTTGAACGTCGGGAAGGAGAGGAACGCCTGAGCCCGAACTTCTCCAAGGCAATGTAAATCCAGAAGCGTATGTGTGTGAGCAGTGATTCCATCCTAGTGCATTGATGCTTGCAAAAGTAAGGATTTTTACCGATAAATAGCCAAAACAATATGCCCTTTTATTGAGAATGTTGAAACGAGGGCATTCGCAAGTGTGGCGGTTTTGTGGAAAAGGGAAACGCTAAATGGCTCATCGTCTGCCATTTAGCGTTTTATTCCGTGCGCCCGATAGGAACACAATTAGTGCAATTTTATGAAATTCAATGAAAGTGAATAAAAGTTACTTTATTGATTTACAGTTAATTATGTGATTTGTGTTAAATTGTGTTGCACGCCAAAATCACGCCAAATTTCATTCGATTTCATGCATCACGCCAAAATCACGCCAAAATTTTTGTAAAGAAAAAGGAGGACCGTTATCTTTGCGCCTGAATTAAATTTTGAAAGGATGGCTCAAATTGATTTAAGATTGTCCACATTGAAACAGGCGGATGGAACGTGTGAAATCCTGATAAGGTTTTATCAAGGAAGCAAATTCAATCTTAGGGCAAAAAGCGGCGTGTTTATTGCTCCGGATTATTTTGAGTATACAATAAATTGGCCTAAGACGTTGGAGGCTGGCGTTGCAATGCCTAAGAAAATGACAAAGACAACGACTATGGCCAACGCCGAGAAGAAAGGCTACGTTTTAAACGGGGTTGGTGAGATCGTAATTAATGAACAGAGGGTTATAAGCAATGTCGAGAAACAGAATATCCAAGAGAAACAAAATCGGATAATTCGCCTTAAGGACTTTATCATCAAGAGTTATGAAGACGCAGATAAATCCGAGGTGAAGGGATATTGGCTTAAACAGATTGTTGATAGATTTAACAATCCGGAAAAATATACTCCAAAGGATGTTTTGAAGGAACAGACGTTTTATGGTAAGGCCGAGGTGTATTTGACGCAAAAACAGTTTAGTTATGACCACAATAAGGGATTCAGGGTTCTTATCAGGGCCATCGCAAGATATGAAGGATTTAGAAGGTATGAAGCAACTGCGGCAAGGGATCGTTATGACTTGGCAAAAGTGTTGACTGATGAAAGTAAGTTCAAGTTTGACCCTGAAATGCTGACAAGGGATGACATTGAAGATTTCAGGGATTATTTAAGAAATGAAAAGAACCTTTCTGTAAAATATAAGCGGCTTTTCAAGACAATGCTTGACAATTATCCCGCAAACATAAAGAGCGGCTACCATGAAGTTGAAGGCAGGGGAGAGAATGCCGTAATAAAGCTGATGAAGAAACTGAAGGCATTTTTTAATTGGCTATATGAAACAGGAAGGATTAATAATAAGCCGTTTGACGGTGTAAAGATTGGCTCTGAGAAATACGGCAAGCCTTATTACATTACGAAAGAAGAGCGAGATAAAATAGCGCAAACACCAATGCCAACCAAACATCTTGAGACACAGAGGGATATATTCGTATTTCATTGCTTTGTCGGTTGCAGGGTCAGCGATTTGAAAAAGTTGACGGAACGTAGCATTGTTAATGGAATCTTGACATACACTCCCCATAAGACAAAAGATGAAGGAGAAACGGCCGTTGTTGCAAGAATACCATTGCACCCTATTGCGGTTGACCTGATAAACAAGTACAAAGGCGTTGATAAGCAGGGCAGGTTGTTCCCGTTTATTTCAGACCAAAAATATAATGATGCGATAAAGCAGATATTTACTATTGCAGGCATAACCCGTAATGTTGAGGTCCGGAATGCATTGACCGGCGAAATGGAGATGCGCCCAATTAACGAATTAGCAAGTAGCCATTTAGCCAGAAGGACATTTGTCGGTATCGCATATAAGCAAGTCTCCGACCCGAACATAATAGGTAAAATGTCAGGTCATGTCGAAGGAAGCAAGGCTTTTGTAAGGTATCGTGACATTGATGACGAAATGCTCAAGAGTGTGATTGACAAAATTGGATGATTAAATTTCATTTAAGGATAATGTTGAAGAAAGTGGCGTGAATATTTCACGGATAAGCCAAAACGTTGTATCTTTGCATCTGGATAGTTGCATTTTATTAAGTCATAAACCAAAATTTAGCCAATTATGTTACTCCGCATTATCTTGAAGAATTTTTTGTCGTTCAACGATGAAGTCCAGTTTGATATGTTTCCAAACATGAAAAGGACTTCTTTGTCTAATCATATTGAGGTGCTTAACGACAACTTGCCCATCCTAAAGATGGCGGCAATATACGGAGCTAATGGAGCCGGCAAGTCAAATCTGCTTAAAGGAATTAATTTTATAAAGGCGTTGGCGACTGACAAGAATTTCTTGGGTAAGGAAAGCATTGAAAGGTATTTCTTTGCATTAAAGGAAGATGCCGGTGTCCAACCGATTGAACTGACCATAGAGTTTATTACCAAAGAGGGCATGCCGTTTATTTATTCTGTAGAAATAGGTAGACAGGGCATTCTGTATGAGACTTTGCAGGTGTCAGGTTTGGGCGTAAGTGAAAATACAAATGTGTTTACTCGTAAAGGTGAGGACGTGCAATATGCTATGGCTGTGTCAGATGAGGTTGAAAGAATGGTTCTTGGGTGGATGAGGAATAATCCGTTTGCAAGTTTGTTGACCATCAATAACGATATGCCTGTGCTGACGGATGCTAATATAAATAAAGCCCGGAAGTGGTTTGAGGCGGAACTCTTGATTATCGGGCTTCACTCTTTCAGTCCCGGATTGATAAGTCTCTTTAAGAATAGTGATGACTTGAACAAGTTTGCCTCTGAACTGTTCAATACCATAGACTTGGGCATTAGCGGAGTTAAAGTTGAAACCGAGAATTTTGAGGACTGGGTCAGCACTCATGATGTTGGTGAATTGCCTGTTGAAACGGTAAAACAAATGCGTTCTGGCGTTTTGTCAGAGGTCATAGATTTCAGGAACACTCGTGCCGTAAGTGTGGAAAAGGGAGTGAAGAAGATAAGCCAAATGATGTTTGAGCAATTTGGGCAAAACGGTTTTTCCAGGGATATGGATATTCAATCCCAATCAGACGGAACGGTTCGTCTGCTGTCTCTTGTTCCAGCCTTGTATGATGCGATGAAACTTGGAAAAACTGTTGTGATTGACGAACTTGACCATAGCATCCATCCTCATTTGGTTCGTGAGCTGGTCCGTTATTTTTCATCACAGGAGACGACCGGGCAATTAATCTTTACGACGCATCAGACGTGTCTGTTGAACCAAAGTTTCATCCGTACCGATGAAGTATGGCTGGTGGAAAAGAAAGATGGCGGCAGCCGTATGTATTCGCTCAACGATTTTAAAATACACAATACAATCAATATCGAAAACGGATACATTGAAGGACGTTACGGTGCAATTCCGTTTATCGGCGAAATGGATATGTAAATGTACGACATCGTATGGATTTATCGAAACTGACATATACGAAAGGAGCTTCAGGGCGTGTCCCGAATGATGCAGTCCAGTCGACGCCGGATAATGGTGTTAGCCGACAGGATAATTTGGATGTCTCTAAGATTCCGTCAGCATACCAGAAACCGGAAGGCGTACTGTCTTCCAACTTGGTGTTCGTCCTTTCCGGCGGTGAAAAGAAAGAAAAGGATTTTCTCCGTGAACTCATCAAGCAACGCAGGCTGCATTCGCTAAGAGTCGTATTCATGTCGGAAAAGGGGCAAGGATTGCAACCTTACCAAATGAATGCGAAATGGTTGGAAATTCATAAAAACGGAGCGTTCGTAATAGAGGGCCAAACATTTCACCTCGACGCGATGGATGAAGTCTTCCTTTTGTCTGACGTGGATGAATTTTATGACCAGTTGGTGCAAATTATGAAAGAAACTTCGGCTGAATGCCAGGGGCGGTGGATTATAAGCAATCCTTGTTTTGAAATTTGGTTGTATTATTGCTATCTGAGTGACCCGGAGCATGATTTGGAACAACTAATACCCCTTACTGTTTCAGAGAGAAGCCAGAGATTAAAATCGTTAGGGAATATTTTGGTTCCAGGAGGTTTGAATCCATGTATTGCATTTGAGCGGATGAATGTTGGTATTGAAAACAGCGCAAAGCATTATTGTGAGGATGAAAACGCCATCCCCACTTTATTTGCAACTCGTATGTATGAAATGGCCCGATACCTTATTGACACACTGAACAGATATGCCAATGAGTATGATGAATTTGTGAAATATAAGGAAGAGTGGAGGGCCTTGAAAAGGCGTTTGACATAAATCATATAATTCGTTAATCCGGTTATTTGTCAAATTATTCTTGACTTTCACTGAATTCATATTTCACGGTTTAACGAAAAATAAAAAAGGACGGCCCGTTTCATTTGGGTCGTCCTGTCGTTGTTTAGTGATTAAATTCTGTCTGTTTTCCGTCCGTTTTCATACCAATAAATGCTCAATGTCTCGGTTGTCATCCACTGGCAGTTATTGAGCCTGAAGCCGTATTTGTCTTCAAGGGTTGACAGGAAAGACTCGAAATCGTCGTAGTTCTCGGATTCTTGCAGTTCTTCCTCGGTGAGTTTGATGATGTTCAAGGCACCGGTGCAGAAGTCGAGGATTATAACATATTTCGGTTCCATACTCTTTCCGCTCTTATGAGGGTTATCTTACTTGCCATAGGATAAATTCTCTTGACTTTTCCATAGGCCGAGACTGAATTGTTGGCGTTGATGTTAACCTTGAATTTCACGCCGTTGATTGTCACGTTGAAATGGTATCTGTTCATAATCTTAATATTTTCCGTTTAATGAGTGAAAAACAAGAGGATATGTGAAATTTTGGGTTTTACTGTATTCCCGCTTTTCACATATCCCTTGTTCTTGGAGATTTCAGATTTTACAGGACTTTCGGATTATGTGTTTTATGATTTTCACAATGACTTCCTTTCCTTTAAAATCCAATTTCTTAGGCAGCCTGAAAAGCCTTATAATCAGGCCGCTTGGGTTTTCGTTTTTCTTGTGTTTCATTGTTCTTTCATTTTGGTTGTTGTTTTGTTGGTTCTTGTTCAATTTCCAAAAGGGTACAAATCGCATTGTAAAAGGCCACGTTTTGTATTGTAATTTGCCGTCTTTTGGAATGCGTTTTGCCGTGTTTTGGAATATTGATTGTTTTTACTTGCCTAATTGCTTGATATTCAACAAGATAAGACCAACCGACTCTCATTGCCAATCTTCCTGTTTTTCATAGAGGATTTCATTCATCGCGTCCTCGTAAACCATGGCGAAGTCATCCATAGTGAAAGGGTAATCAGAGCCATAGAAAGCGTAAATATCAGACGGGGTGAGCGTCGGGTCTGCCAGCAAGGCTTCACGGATGATTTCAAAGAGTTCGTCGTAGATGTCCCAGGAGGAATAAGCGAAATTCAGATACGCCCGCTCGTCGTATTCAGCCTTGTGCCTGTATGTTTTCTTGCAGTTGGTGATTATATGCTCGATGAAGCGCAGGCAGTTGAGCAAATCCTTCTTGCTTGTGTACTCGTTGTCGGTATGCGGCTCGTAATAACCGCAGCTTAGGTTGACGCAGGATACGTTTAGGCCTTGCTCTTTCAGTTGCTCGATGTCGGTCATCAAACCGTCAGTTTCCTTGTAACCGAACTTTTCAGGGTGTATGTCTTTTATGAACTCGTCGGAGCATAAAGCCAGTCCCGATATGCTTGTAACAAGGTCTTGGCTTCCTCTTCGGTCTGGCTGGATGACAAAGCGACAGTCCTCGAAGAACTCCATCTTGGCTTTTGAGCTTCCAATACACCCGACTTCCTCGCCTACAAAGAATGCCACTTTTATTTCGTCGAACCTTTGAAGGCATTTCAGTGCAAGCCAAATTCCGTTCTTGTCGTCAGCCCCCAATCCGCAGAACTTCCTTTCCTTGGGGCTGTAACCGAAGACTAAGTCCCGTGTTTCTATGGCAACGAAGTCGGTTGGATGGTGTTCCTGTACTTGGTCTAAATGGGCGACAATGCAGGGATAATCATTTGACGTTCCCTTGGTTATGTAAATGTTGCCAGTGTTCCAGTCCAAATCGAGCTTTGAATTTGGTACATTCTTGCTTGTCCACTTGCAGATGAAGGTGATGATTTCTCCTTCAAAGCCTGATTTTGAATGGATTTTGTATAGTTGTTTCAATAACTTGTAGTTCATGATTTTTCCGTTTTTAGTTGTTGTTTACTTGTTTTTCATTATGCCGCATTGGCGAGTTCGATTTCCTCATGGCAATGCTCCTCCCTGTATTCATCCTCGGCCCGGTTTTTACAGTCAACGCAACAGTATGTCTCTCCCGTAAGCTCTGACTTGTATCCGTCATTCTCCAAGAACCAATCGTCGCACACTGGGCATATCTCAAGGTCGTCCTTGTGGTAGTAGATTTCCTCGGACTCAATCCAAATGAACTCCTCCAGGCTGTCAACGCTGCAACTCATCTCCCTTCCGTGGTAAATTACCGTCACTGTGTCAGCGTCGGTGTATTCGTCGTGGAACTCGTCGTAATTCTCGTCGTCGTCCTCCCCGTCTATGCTTCCGTCCGTCGTGTCGAGGCAGTAGTCATAGTGGACGTCGGAGAAATTATAGGCCCTGCGCTTTGATATGTCGTACCACTTGAAGCTGTCCTGATAGCTCAACAGCTCGTAGGTCTCAAGGTCGCAGTCTATCCAGAACCTCTTTTCTTCCAATGAATTGCCGTATACGTCAACAAAACCTTTTGAATTGTGACAATCGAATCCCACTTGCTTGTAACCGTCTATGTGGTTTCCCCGGATAAGGGCTTCCACCAAGGCGCGTTTCAGAAGATTGTCCTGGTTTGTGGAATACTGTCTTTCAGCTAATCTCCAGACCTTTTCAGAGCCTTCCTCATGCACCTCGTTGTATATTACGCAACGTGCCACGATTTTGCCTTCGGCGTTCCTCAGGTATGCCGCGCTTGCCTTTACGGCGTCCTTGTAGAATGTATGGAAACCCCTGTTCATCATGCACGAGCAGAAGTCTCCCTTGCACTCGCTTGAGCTGTAGATGTCGCGAAAATTGTCGTTGACGTAGAGGTTGTTCTTGGGAAGGGTTGACATGGAGTAGGTTTGCCAGTCCTCGGAGAATGTTTCCTGCAAATAGATGAGTGTTGGCTCGCTCAGTTTTCTTCCGAACTCGGTTTCAAGGATGAGGTTGCGGATGAACTTCCCAGCCTTCATCTTGAATATGCGTCCGTTGTTCTTGTGGTTTATATACCTGCAACTTTTGTCGTAGGAGTCCTCGCAAAGTCCCCGCATTTCATCGGTGCTGTACTTGCTTGAACGGAAGGTGTAGTTAATCAGTTCCACCTTGTACGGCAGGTTTTCGCTTTGTCCGCCTTCCTCCATTACTTTGTTGAACATCGTTTTCTTGAACTCCGCTACGTTGGGGATGTTCAATAAGGTAAAGTCGTTCTTTTTGATGCACTCCTTTAGGAGGTTCCTGTCCTTGATGAAGTTCAGCAGAACCTTATTGCGTCTGCTTTTCTTTCCGTTGTCGTGTTCCGTCATTCCGAAACGGTACTGAAACTCTTTGTAGTTGAAATTGTAGTAAAGCATGGTTTTGGGTGTTTTTAATTGTTTTACATGAAGTTTATAAACACAAAAAGACGGAGCGCACCACTTGTTTTTCTTTCTTGTGATACGCCCCGTCTTGAACTGGGTTTTGATTGTTGTGTTACTTGTTTTCGTTGTTCCTTACACTGCAATGAGAAGCGAACCCGAAACGTTTGATGTCCTTTCGTAAGGTTTGAAGTCTATTTCGGGATGGTCTTCCTTGAATTTTGCGGCGTTGAAAGATGTTCGGACACTCGGCATTTTCCTTGTGAGCCTCATTGTTTCCGTCTCCCATGTCCTCGCTCCAATCCTTTCCATGTCTTCCAATATCTCGGACTTTATTTCGCTTAGTCTTGCTTCTACCTCGTTCTTGGTCTGGATTAGCTGCCTGATGTAGCTTTCCTTTTCCTTGTACTTGTCTGGTATTGAGTAAGGGTTTGTAAACTGTTTTCCTTGCAAATCGGCGTCCAAAAGCTCCTTGCAAGTTTGTGACGGTATTCTTTCCACTTGCAGGATTTCAGCTCTGTGGTCGAAAGTCCCGTCCGTCCTTGCCTTGTTCCTTAGATTGATGATGAACAGCTTATCTACTTTTGCGCCCTTGTTCTGAAGCTCGAAGAAGTAGGCATACACGGATAGTTGCCACCTCGCCTTTTCCTGTTTCTCCGATGTCATTGTTCCGTAGGTCTTGATGTCGCCTAAAGAGAAAGTATCATCGGACATTCTGTAAACCTTGTCGATGTTGCTTGCCCAGCTTTCTCCATCCGTAACAGTGTATTCGGATTTCTCATGTACAAGGCCGTATTCATTGCAAAGGCTGACGTAGTCCTTAACTTCTTGTGTCCCGTCATTGAGCCAGGATGTGTCAAACGCCTCTATGCTTTCATGCACTTCAATCCCGTATCGTACAGCTTCCTGGAGCAAATTGTCGGGTATTCCTTCAAACTCGTCGGGAAACAGTTGCCTTTGAAGCATTCCCGTAATTCCGCTTAGCTGTTTGTTCCCCAGCCAATATTCGTGGAGTTCCTTGTTGAAAAGCACTCCGCTGTCTTTTAATTCAATCCTTGTCGTTTCCATTTCATTTGTTTTTTAATTGTTCATTTTTCATCATTCACTGCTTGCCTGATTTTTCATTGTTCATTATTCATTTTTCATTTGAAAATCATGCGGCTTGTATTTGCTGCTTCCTTTCGGTGAACAATGCCTTTATTTCAGCGTTGTTCTCCACTTCATTTTGGTGCTGTCGGTAAAGGTTCATAAGCGAAGTCTGGTCGTTGCAGTAAGACAAAGCTGTTTTAATTCCTGCATATTTCTCTTGTGTTGGCTGCTGGATAGTCGTTGCTTTCGTCCTTCTTGTTTGTTGCTTCTTCTGAAGGTTGTTGTCATTTTGCAGTGTTTCCTCGTTTGGAATGTCCTCACCTGCATAGACGTAAAGCCCTAATCCGAACATCGCAAGGTTCTTTACCAAACATCTCATTATGGTCTTATTAACGTCGAACATCGTGGCGGCATTCACCGTTTTCTCGACATATTGTTTCTTGAACGTGTCGTAGACTTGGTAGGTGTAGGCTTGTTCCTTCATCGCTTTGTTCGCCCCATTCATTACAGGAAGCCACATCTCGTAGGTTTGTCCGTCCGCTGTGACCTCTGTATAAACCATAATCCCTATATTCGGGTCGTTGAAGTAAGGCAGGTTGGTTTCTTGGTTCTTGATGATTCTGTACTTTGCGTTAGGATAGGCGCGTTTAAATTCAACCCAAGCGTTTGCCCAACTCAGGTAACTAAGTTTGTCATTCTCCCTCTTTTCCAGTTTGTCGGATAGGTCAAGCGAGTAAAGGGCGTCGAACATAACAGCCCTTCTTTCTTCTTCCGTAATGTCTTTCGGAAGGTTCGGTCTTTGGAATTTTGCCATAGTCGTTGGTGTTTTAAAGTTGTTGTTGATTTAGTTTTAATATACTCAAACAAAAAAGGAGACACACAAAATCGTCATTGTCTTGAAATTGTGTATCTCCTTAAATTTTGTTTGTCGGCTTGTTGTCAGTTGATGAACCAGGAATAGCCTTCGGTATCTTCGCCTTCAATCGCCCTTTGTATGCCCATTGAAAAGTCGGTGCAGTTCTGGTTTCGGTCTATGAACTTGTCAATGTAGGTTTGCTTGACGGCTTCGTTGGCCAGTTGCAGGAAGTTCCAGCAGGTTATGTCTTCACCGTTTTTCTTGCCGAAGTTCTCGTTTGTCACGTAGTTCTTGACCATTGCGTTTACCGTCGAGTCGCCGAGGGTAAGCGGTGGAAGTTCTTTTTGTTCCTTGGCCGGTAATGCTTGGTAGAGCCTCATACGACCGATGATTTTACAGAACAGCTCCTCGGATATTGGCGTGTCATGCAATTTCTCCAACCGTTGCAGCGTCTCATCCATCATTGGCTCAAATCCGTTGTAAAGCTCAAGTGTCTTTTGCATGATGTCAGCTTCCGTCATACATTCGACTATCCCAGAATTTCCATCACAGGTTAGCATAAGATTTGAACACACCCTTACCTGCCAACCGACAAAGACCTTGAATTTCATCGGCGACCTCCTGCTGTAAAGTTTGTCCTCGTTGTATGCCCTGACTCCTCCTATGCATAGGTTTACCATCTGTCCGTTGATTTCCCTTGAAAGATTAAGAACGTGGCAGACAAAGGCCATGCGTTGGTAGAACACCGTCTTTTCGCTTTCCAACAATTCAAATGCTTTCTTGTGCTGGGCTGATGGAACACGGCCAATAATCGGATGGCTAACCCTGCATTCAACGGGTGTAAGTTCTCCAAATACATTGTTTGCAACCTTTGTTACAGCTCCTATGAAGTTCTGGTGGCTGATTGTCAATGAATTATCGGAGAACGTGGGTATTATGTTCTTCTCCGTCAGGTCTTTCAATGTGATTGCCTGTGTGTTGGATTCGATGAAGTTCGGATGTTTCTCTTCATCTTGTACCTTCACAATTGCCTTGCGTTCAATAGGCAAAGCCATAGTTTCCTGTTGCTTAAAAGATTTCTCCATTTTGTTTGTTTTTTAATTGTTATACACTAAATCCGTTTTACCCGATGTTGAAAAAGTAAAGAACCGGACGTTGGGGCATTCGTATTATTCTCGCCTTGTAGTCCGGTCTTGTTGCAGCATTATAATTTATCGGTATTATGCTGCATTGTTTCCTTGTTTCTTCCATGTCTTTGTTCTTTAAGAATTGAAAAAACTTATGGTGGCTTCCGAGATTCAAAAAGTTTCTCAAAAGTCACCATTAATTTCCTTATCCCCTTCAGAAGCGTTGCCACTCCCTCAAAGAGATTAATAAGAACGTCGAGGTCTTTTTCGCTAAGCACTCTCAACGTTGTTTGTGTCAACCGCAGTGTCTGAAACTCCAACGGTCTTCTTGTTGCACCTGCCTATGAGGTTCTTGCCAAGCTCAAAGGCCTCGATTAAAGCTACCGTTACCACTATTACGTGATAGCCAGTCTTCAAAATGTTCTTGATTTCCATAAAATGTTTTCTTTAAAATTGTTCGATAATGTTGTTTACTAATACACAAATAAGGCTTTCGGGGTTTTGCAGACGGAAAAATTAAAGATGAAAAGATGAAAAAGTGAAAAGGTGAAACACTTGTGAGGAGGTGAGAGAGTGAAAAGGTGAGAAAGCCAAATATAAAAGTGGCGCTTATGGATATTCCTCCGATGTAGTCCTGCTAGTGAGAAAAGGAATAACACTTTTTTACTCTAAGATAACTCTTCTTTATAGGAAACTTTGCATTCTCAGTAAAAATTAGTGTTATTTTCACCTGTTCACTAGCGGCTCCCTTCGGTCAAGAGTTCCACAAGCACCACCATGAAAAAACAAAAAAAGCCGGAACATCCTGCTCTTCGCAAGACATCCCGGACTTCCATTTTCAGGTTCACCACGCTTCATTAAACTGCGCATAAGGCAAAGATATTCCGCAATGGGTCGTCACCAAAGGCCATCGACTTGTCGCCTTTCCAATTCCGCAACCTTTTCCACAAATTCTTCACTTGTGGCGTCTCCTGCCTGATTTTTGCCTGACCTATGGACTTTTATCTTGTTCCATAAGCCAAGCTGTAATCCGAATACGACCTTTTGCATGGGCCGTCGGATAAGGGTTGTCTCTCGAACTTCACCCTCATAGTTAAGGCTTTCAGGTGTTTTCAGGCTTCATTAACGGAATGGAAGAAAAAGCCTTGAATTGCAAAAGGTACTGAATCGCATTGTAAAAGACGGTGAATTGGAAGGTGAAAGACGGCAAATTGTAAGCTGATTCACGGCCTTTTACAAGCAGGAAGATAACAGACTGAGTTTCAATACTTTAAGAACACCAAGCCCCAAACCGTCAAAACGCGCTTCAAAAGCCTCCAAATCCTAATCAATGGAAGATGTCAGACTAAGCCCCAAATCGTCAAAACGCGCTTCATAGACCCTGAAATCCTAATCTGTGTAATAAGAGTCAGACTAAGTCCCAAACCGTCAAAATGCGCTTCCGAAGGACTCAAAACCTAAATGATGAAATAAACAAATTAAAAACACATGATAATACAGTGTTTGAATAATTTGTTTTCCGGTGAAGTAAAGTACCCGGAAAACCGTCAGGACAGTGTTTCTCCTGATGTCATCGAACGTAAAGCGAACACAGTGATTGTGCCGGATAAGTTCAAGGCCGACGTTGAAGCCCTTGAAAAGTATATCGGGCGCAATCTTGAAACCGGACTCTGCATCAAGGTTGACTTGGCGGAGCTGCTGACCGTAATACCAAGAGAAAGAAAGAGAGCCGACGCATATAACGCTTTGCGAAGGTTCTTGAAGAATGAATTTGATGTAGAACTATTAATCAATTCAAGGAAAGGAGGCGAAGATGAAAGAAGTAATTGAAGAAATGAAATTAAACAACGGCCTGACAATAACCAAGTCAGGCAAAGTTTACAGAGGCAAGGATGCCTGCGAGATTGGTAATTGCATTGGCGACGGAGACCTGGACATGCGTGTTCCAATAGAGCCTTTTGTCGAATACGAAGTCCATCACAGGCAATGGAAAAGATATGAATGGAAACGGATTGACGTTGACAGGCTGATGGAAATTGCCGGGTATGTAAATGGTAACAAGGAACAATTCAAAGACCCGGCAATACTCCACAAGGACAACGACTGGCTCAATTTCAACTCCGAGAACCTTGAATGGACGGACCGGAGCGACCCAAGGTACAGGGAATACCACAACAGGAAGGTGGATGACATGAACGCCCTGGGAAGGAAACTGAACGGTGACAAGTGGGATTACATGGAAAGGCAGGACAGGTTCCAACACGTCTGACCGTTGCTTGAAACACTTTTTGAGGGGATAAGGTTTGGCGTCCTCTTTTGCAATTGATGAACTTTGGATGTTGCAGGGGAATGGACGCCGAACCTTGTCCCTTGATTGTGAATTTACTTATGGATTAATAAAAAAAGAAAAATGGAAAAGCAAGAAATACAAGTTCCACAGGGAATTAGGTTTCTCGGCCGGTGGAACGGTTTTGACGGATTGCTGCCCGACTGTCACTTCATACTGAACAAGGCACTTACAGGCGTCGGGGCTACACAGCATTTCCTGACTAATGACAGTCCGGTTGTGTTGGCTTCGCCCAGGTGTTCGCTGATGGAAAGCAAGAGGCTGAAGCATCCTGATGTATGGTTCTACCGTGATATGTCAGACAATGCCTGTATGGACGGTGAGAGCAGGAACAGGAACAAGAAAAAGGCGACTTACGAGGACATCAAAAGGTTCAACGACGAGACTGCAAGATATGTAAACGAATGCCGCCTGAATCACAATACGCCGAAAATCATGGTGACATACGATTCGCTTGGCCATGTCATAGATGCGTTGAAGTCGGTCGGTTCCGGTTCTTTGGACGGATGGACTTTGGTCGTTGACGAGTTCCAGGCCATATTTACTGATTCTGCTTTCAAGTCTTTGGCGGAAATGAGGCTGCTGGAAGACGCCGGGTGTTTCAAAAAGGCGGTATTCCTAAGCGCCACGCCTTACCTTGAGGAATACATGGAACAGTTGGACGAATTCCGCAATATGCCTTACCTTGAACTGGTATGGCCTGAAAACATGAAAGAGGAAGCCGTTGTGACAAACGTGACATTGAGGAAGGACGAGTCAAGATGTGCCGTATGCTGCAAAATCATCAGGAACATGAAGGCCGGAAAGACCGTGAAGTTCGGGACAAAAGAAATAGACACAACCGAGGCTGTATTTTATATGAACAACGTCTCGGACATTTGCAGGATAATAAGGAAATGCGGCCTTGCCCAGGAAGAGGTGAACATCCTTTGCTCCAAGGGGAATGAGGACAAACTGAAGAAACACGGATTACAGCTAGGGTGTTACCCGAAGGAAGGAGACAAGCACAAGCCTTTCACTTTCTGTACGAGGACGGCTTACTTAGGCGTTGACTTCTATTCCGAGTGCGCCTATTCATACATCTTCGCAGACCCATCGCAAAAGACATTGGCGTTGGACATAAGCACGGACCTGCCGCAAATCCTCGGAAGGCAGAGGCTCGAAACGAACCCATACCGCAACGAGGCGATACTCTTCATCAAGGAAAACTCTCTCGGACTTGACGACGGTGAGTTCGCCAAGTATGTAAAGGATAAGGAGAAAAGGACGAACGACCTGATAAGCTGTTTCAACAAGATGACACAGGAAGAGCAGGCATTGAACATCCCCAAATACAGGAGCAGCATGGAAAGGGACAGGTACAAGGATGATTACCTCATGGTTGCAGACGACAAGAAGACTGGGAAGCCGTCGGTAAAGTTCAACACCCTCTACATGCTGGCGGAAATAAGGGCGTGGCAGATAAGGAAGAAGAACTACAGCAGCCGGTACAGCGTGGCAAGGGAACAGCGGAAGGCCGGGATAAGCCCTGTTTCGGGAACCAAATCAACAAATCCCGACGTGCTTTCCTTCAAGGCGGACTTTGAAAGTACAGGTGTAACGGACAGGAAAATAAAGTGTTATTGTGATTTCCGTAGATTGCATCCTGAATTGGCTGAAGAATTGGATTTTGTTCCACTTAAATACGGGGAATATTGGGACGCATTGGGATATGAAAACTTGAAGTCACTCGGTTTTCAGGAAAGCAGGATAAAGTCTGCGTTGTCAGAACCGACACCATTTGACGACAAGACGGTGATGGAAGTAAGGAAAGTGCTTGAGGAAAGGCGTTACACTACGGAAGAAATGAAGTCTGTTCTTGGCAAGGTGTACAATGAGACGGGTTGCAAGAGGAAAGCAACAGCAAAAGATGCCGCTGAATATGTAACCGTAAGCAAATACCAGGATTCCAAGAACGGTAAGAGGTATTTTGACGTAAAGTCCCTGTACCAGAAAGACATGACATTTTTTCCTTTCACTTGGTTGCCTAATTCACCTGGAAAGATGACAATCGACAAGTTCCTTGAAATGGTAAGGACAGGCAATTACAAGATACGGAAGTCCAAGAAAGAAATGGTTTTGAAAGACGTAATAGCAGAAATCAGGAACGAAAATGACGAAGAATTGCAAGACAAGATGAAGAAAGACTTGCTACCCGTGGTATGTGTCAACGGCTGCTTCAGGTACAGGAGCGACAACGGATTGGAAAAATACTCGTCCTTCACAGCCCTTGACTATGACAATTTCAACAGCAAAGAAAGCATGAATGAAGCGAAGGAAAAACTGAAGGCGTTTCCTTTTGTCTATGCCATATTCGGAACTCCAAGTGGCAAAGGACTGAAGGCAGTAATACTCCATGACTCTGCAAACCCTGAACACCACTGGAACTTGTATATGCAACTTATGGATGTTTGCAGAATGCCGGAAATTGACGAGGGTGTTATGGACTTGTCAAGATGCCAATACCTTAGTTACGACCCTGGCTTGTGGCTCAATCCAAGGCCCCAAGCGTTCCATTTCGAGTTTGACGGTACATTGGAAAAGCCGGAAAGGGAAGAAGAAAAATACGTTGATGTCCCCGATGGAGAAACAAAACTTGACGGTTACGCTTCCAATTTCCTTGAACGCCTTAACAGGATGATACTGACAGACGATGCGATAATGGAAAGGTTAGACAAGCATTGGAAGAAGGAAAAGCCTGAATACTTCGAGAAAGGCAACAGGCACAACTCGATGCTCATTATCGCCGGTACTCTCTGCAAGGCCGGGATAAACAGGGATAAGGCTTTGGAATATCTTGAAAGCTCATACAGCGGAATGCCTGAAAGGGAAATCGAGGGAGTTGTTGATTATTCCTACAGCCACAACCCGTTTGGAAGCGACAGGCGGTTTTACAAGTAGGCGGCAATCAAACATACATCCCGGTCTTGTCATATCTACAAAGTAACAGTAGGTATGGCAGGATTGGGATTTTTCTTTTGTTCTTTTTTTGGCCTTTTGGTTATAGAAAGTAATGTTTGTGGATACTTCTGTCTGTAGGTCTCGCTAGTGGATTAAATAACACAAATTTACTCTAAGATAACCCTTCTTTATAGGAAACTTGGCATTCTCAGTAAGAATTAGTGTTATTTCATGATTTCACTAGGGAGACTACGTCGGGGGAATATCCATAAGCACTACTTCCATTTTTACCGTTCATTGGCTTATTTCATTATTGGCTTATCTTCTTACTGGATAAAAAGCAAAAATAAAAAAAGAATAAGAATGAGGAAAAACGTCAAGGAGGAAATCATGTTGCTGGCCGGAAATGACGACAAGATGCAGAAAGCCATAATACAGGGAAAGGAATACAAGAAGGATGTGACGTTTGGCTTCCTTGAATTGTTGGGTATTACGAGGCATGACAGGAAGAAACAGAGATACAAGCCCCTAATTGAAAACCTTGGGAAACTCGGCATAACACTTGACATCATATCGGAAGAAAAGGCACAGGCGGCTTGAATCCTGTTTGTTTTTGCCATTCCGTCATCATTAAGCCAGGTACTATTTTTCAACCTACGTATTAATATTATTGAGAAAGAAAAAATAGTACCTAATGAAATGGAATAATTGGGATAAAGGAGAAAACAGATAAACACCTGCTTCGCGGTGCAGGAAAGTGGAGGAGAAAGAAATATACAACAATCTCCTCTTCTTTCCACTGTCGGAGGGCGTAGCCTCTCCCATTAATTAAGTCTTTCTCATTTTCCATTATGACAAGAAGAAAATGTTGATAGTCCGTCCATTGAAATACAGTCTTAGGTTTTAGGACAAGGTCAAAAACAAACATCAATTTTCACCATCGACAAAGGATAAAACATAAAAGAGAGAGAAGTGACAATTAAATCCTATTCCTGTCTTTGGTTTGTTTGGCTTGATGGGATGTAAACCAAGCCAAGATGTAAAATGTCAAACAAGCCGAATATAAAAAGGCTGTCTTGTTTTGGCGATAATGGAATACAAATATCTTAACGTGAGTTCGACGAATTCAGAATAAACTCAAATCCGTGTCTAATGTACGCTGCACATTGATGCAGGGCTTTTT
>CALUFM010000025.1 GCA_944319935.1 uncultured Prevotella sp. | reverse complement strand
TAATCCATTTGTTGCTACTAGGCGAAAAACTCAAACAGTCCAGTCGTTTCTTATATAATTGGATATTAAAATCATGCTCTTTAGCCCAATCTTCATCAATAAGGAAAAGCCTATGTCTAACAGAACAGTCAATAGTTAATGTAGTTTCAGCAGCAATAGCCTCTCCCTCTTCGGGTTCCCTTAGTTCCATTAAATCAATTCCGTAATGCTCACCAAATTTCTTCGCCCCCTCTTGATAACCCTTCTTGGTAACCATTATGCCTTTGACATCTTCCAAATCATAAAGGACACCAAAAAAGTCTCTCACTTTACCAATAGATACTGTATGGTTATAATTCTTACATTCTATTGCAATCTTGAATATAGTATTATCATATTGATATTCCCAGTACACATCTATTTGATGCTTCTGGCCTGACTTTCCTATCAATTTCACATTATGCATAACCTCTATATTCTTTACATACAAATTCTTCAAAATCTCATTATAAATCTCTTGAGCAAATTTCTCATATTCAATATTATCATTCATAAAAATCAATTTTAAAATGATCTATACTCCAAAAGTAAACAATTTATCTTAATCAAAATCTCCTAGATACATTGTTTTCGACCATAATACAGTACAAAATTGAATTATACGCAATAAAATTTCCTTTTACGGCTAATTATTAATTAAAACTCAATTGCTTTTTTAGGTAAAAGGATTATATTTGTATAATTGTTAATTAAAGATGAGATATGTCCAACAAAAAAATAAACCGAATCAAGGTGATGCTAGCCGAAAAGGAAAAGACCAATAAATGGCTGGCAGAGCAAGTGGGGAAAGATCCTGCTACTATCTCCAAATGGTGTACCAATACGGCACAACCCAGTTTAGAAATGCTACTTCAAATAGCTAAAGTGCTTAATGTAGAGGTTAAGGACTTGCTCAGAGAGTCTAATGAATAAGATTTCTATATACTAAGTATTCTCAAATAAATGCAGAATGTCTGCATTCTTAATTTAAACCTTTGCTTATGATATTCTCATATAGAGTAAGCTAAATTCAAAATTGATTTTATGAACAAACAACAACTTGCCAATAAAATATGGGCATCTGCCAACAAGATGCGTTCCAAGATAGAAGCCAACGAATACAAGGATTATATTCTTGGTTTGATTTTCTATAAATTCCTGTCAGACAATGAGGTGAACTATCTGAAAAGTATCGGATGGACTGATGAGGATATTGTGACACTTGTGGAAGATCACGAAGACCAGGAAGCAGTCATGATGATGGAATATTGCAGAAACAACATCGGCTACTTCATTGAATACAAAAATCTGTTTGGCACCTGGCTGAAGCCCAATTCTGAATTTAGTGTGGCCGATTTGAGCGGAGCACTTAACAGCTTCGACCGCCTGATTAGTCCTAATTACAAACATGTCTATGAAAACATCTTCAAGACATTACAGGCCGGATTGAGTAAATTGGGCGAAAATACCGCATCTCAAACACGTGCACTGAAGAATTTGATCAAACTGATAAAAGATATACCTACCGATGGAAGCCAGGACTATGACGTGCTGGGGTATGTATATGAATACCTTATCAGTAACTTTGCAGCAAATGCCGGTAAAAAGGCAGGAGAATTCTATACGCCTCACGAGGTGGCTATACTGATGTCTGAAATTGTGGCTGAACACCATAAGGACAAAGACAAAATTGAAATTTATGACCCTACAAGCGGTTCAGGTTCTTTGTTGATCACTATCGGTAAATCGATTGGACGCCATATCGAAGACAAGAACAAGGTGAAATATTATGCTCAGGAATTGAAGGAAAATACTTACAACCTGACCCGTATGAACTTGGTGATGCGTGGTATCAAACCGGATAATATAAATACCCGCTGTGCCGACTCTCTGGAAGAGGACTGGCCTTTGCAGGCTGACGGCGGTGACATCGGAAAACCGCTTTACGTGGATGCCGTTGTCAGCAATCCTCCCTATTCTCAACAGTGGGATGCCAACGACCGTGAATTGGATGCACGTTTCAAGGATTACGGCGTAGCTCCTAAAAGCAAAGCTGACTACGCCTTCCTGCTTCATGAGCTTCATCACCTTAAACCGGATGGTATCCTGACAATTGTACTTCCTCACGGGGTTCTCTTCCGTGGCGATGCCGATGAAAACAGTGAAGGGGAAGGCAAAATCCGTCGTAACCTTATTGAGAAGAATAACATCGATGCCATTATCGGACTGCCGGCCAATATCTTCTTTGGCACAGGTATTCCTACCCTCATCATGGTGCTCAAACAGCATCGTGACAATGACGACGTGCTGATTATCGATGCCTCGAAGGGTTTTGTTAAGGAAGGAAAAAACAACAAGCTGCGCGAATGTGACATCAAACGTATTGCCGATACGATACGCGACCGCAAAACAGTTCCCGGATATTCCCGTACAGTGTCCCGTGATGAAATCCGTCAAAACGGTTACAATCTGAATATCCCTCGTTATGTAGATTCCAGTGATCCTGTTGAGAAGTTCGACATCTATGCCACCATGTTCGGAGGCATCCCTCACAGTGAGATTGACGAACTTCAAAAATACTGGAACACATTCCCTTCTTTGCGCGAGGAGTTGTTTGTAGCTGATGCAGACAAACCTTATTCTCAGTTGAAGGCCGAAGATACTCAATCGGTTATAGAGCAGAATACTGATGTAAAAGCCTTCCAGAAGAGGTTTGCACAGGCTTTCGAATGTTTTGCCGATAGTGTTCATCATCGGATGATTGATCAGATAGCGACTGCAAATCCACAAAAAGAACTGGATGCTATTTCCGATGATATTTTTGCCCGTTTACATGAAACACCACTTATTGACCGGTATGCGGCCTATCAAGCTTTGGCTGACAACTGGCAAGGCATCACCAATGATATTGAGACCATACAGCAGGAAGGCATTGATGCAATAAAGGTGGTAGAACCTGCTTATAAACTGGTAAAGAAAGGCGACGAAGAGATTGAAGTGCCGGATGGTTTGAAAGGGCGCATCATTCCTTTTGACTTGGTACAACAGGAGAAATTTCAGGATGATTTGAAATCAATTGCCGATTTGCAGATGCGAGTAGAAGAAATCTCCGGTGAACTGGATGAAATCCGTGAAGGTTTCTCGGAAGAGGAGTCTGAGGCTTATTTGGATAATGAAAAGGAAAATGCCTTTGATAAGAAAGCCATTACTGCGGGAGCAAAAGCCAAAAAGGATGTGGTAGAAGTAGAAACTAAAGAGAAACTGAAGAAGATTGTCAAACTCTGGGAAGAACAGAAAAACAAAAACAAACAAATCAAGGAGGAAAAGCAGGCTCTTATTGACAAAACGGTAGAAGCAATAGAGAACCTTTCAGACGAAGAAATTTCTCTGTTCCTGCATAAAAAATGGATTGATCCTATTGTCAAAGGTATTGATGAAACGCTCGCTGAGGTCTTATCTACTTTTGAAGATAAAGTGTGTGCATTAGGGAAAAAGTATGCCGTAAGCTACAAGCATTTGAATGAGGACTTGGAAAAATCTCAAAAAGAATTGTCTGGTCTTATTGGTGAACTAACTGGAGATGAATTTGCGATTTTGGGACTTAACGAGTTGATTAATGCTGGAAAGGAGTAAATGTATGAATGTGCCGGAGATAAGATTTAAGGAGTTCTGTGATTACTATAGTGATGTCCTTCTTGAGAAGTGCCTATCAGTTAGTAATAAAAAAAATAACAAATTAGAATATAAAAAGGAAGACGCTCTTTCTGTTTCTGATGAATTTGGCGTTGTTAATCAGATAGAGCATTTGGGTAGAAGTTATACAGGAAACAATATATCCACTTATAAAATTTTGAACAAAGGGCAGATAGTATATACAAAGTCTCCCCTAAAGCTAAAGCCTTTTGGAATAATTAAAGTAAATAACAACAAACCAGGAATAGTTTCAGTTTTATATGCAATATACGATGTTAAAGAGGGCTTTGAACCTAACTATATCAGTGTTTACTTTGAGCCTAATTTCAGACTTAATAGATACCTTCTACCTCTCATAAATAAAGGTGCAAAAAACACTATTAATATTAGTGATGAAACGGCCCTATCTGGTGAAGTGCATATACCATTATCTTATGCAGAACAACAAAAGATAGCATCCTATTTCCAATCATTAGACTCATTAATTCAAACTACTTCAAAAGAACTTACGTCTTTAAAACAAATAAAGGCGGCAAGCCTACAATCTATGTTCCCACAAGAAGGAGAAACTGTACCTGAAGTCAGATTTAAAGGATTTGAAGGAGAATGGAATTTTTCGATTTTAAAGGATTTCTCAAAAAAAATTACAGAAAAAAACAGAAATAGATTATACAAAGAAACTTTTACAAATTCAGCAGAATTAGGCGTTGTCAGTCAAAGGACCTATTTTGACCATGATATATCCAACAATGAAAATATTAATGGTTATTATGTAATACATCCTGACGATTTCGTTTATAATCCTCGAATTTCTGTAACAGCACCAGTTGGTCCTATTAATAGAAATTTATTGAACAAGACAGGGATTATGTCTCCATTGTATTGCATATTTAGTGTAAATAATATCAACAAAACTTACTTAGAATATTTTTTTAAAACAAATTTATGGCATAAATACATATATATTAATGGTAATGCTGGTGCGAGATTTGACAGACTGTCTATAACCGATGAGAATTTCTTTAATATGCCTATTCTTACTCCATCAACAGAAGAGCAACAAAAAATAGCATCCTATTTCTGTAATCTTGATAAACAAATCTCTCTTCAAACCCAGCGCCTTGAAAAGTTAAAACAAATCAAGGCAGCATGTCTGGATAAGATGTTTGTATAAAATATCATTTAAACCTTTAATGGAATAAATATGGATAATATAAACGACATACAATATTTCGTCAAGGAAAGTCAGTTTGAACAAGCCTTGGTTGATCTTCTCCCCCATCATGGTTGGGAAAAGGAAGTAATCGTACAACCCACAGAAGAAAATTTGATTCAGAACTGGGCCAAGATTCTCTTTGACAACAACCGCGACATCAACAAATTAGGCAATTATCCGCTTACCGCAAGCGAGATGCGCCAAATCCTCGATCAGGTGAATCTGTGCGACAGCCCATACGCTATGAATATGTTTATCAATGGCGGACAGGTATGCATCAAACGCGACAACCCTGCAGATACAAACAATTACGGTAAGGAAGTCTATCTGAAGATCTTCGATGCACGTGAAATCAGTGCCGGACAGAGTCGCTACCAGATTGCCCGACAACCTCGCTTCAAGGCTTCACACCCGTTGGGCGGTGACCGACGTGGCGATGTGATGTTGCTCATCAATGGTATGCCGGTGATTCATATCGAGCTGAAACGTTCAAAAGTAGATGTGAGTCAAGCGACCTTCCAGATTAAGCGTTATACCCACGAAGGAGTATTCAGCAACGGCATCTTCAAGATGGTACAGATTTTCGTGGCCATGACTCCGGAAGAGACACTCTATTTTGCCAATCCGGGCAAAGAAGAGAATTTCAAGCCGG
>CALUFM010000024.1 GCA_944319935.1 uncultured Prevotella sp. | reverse complement strand
AACCTTAAACCTTACAACCGTAAATGCCGTTCGCCCTCTTCGAGGACGATATTATTTGCGCATACATACCGCAAGTTACGCTTCGCTCCACATGCGGCTAAGCTACGTTGGACGTCTTCGACGCCCTGCTACGCATTGTTGCCATCCAAAAGGGTTGCGGATGACCCCCCTTCCGCAACGCCACCGCAAACCATCCTGCACGCATCAGGCGGCAAGGCGGATATGTGAAAGCCATGAAAGCAATGTTAAAATATCGTTTTTCGATAAATTTTTATTGAAAAAATTTGGAAGTATCGGATATTGTCCGTACTTTTGCATATCGAAAATCGATAAATAATAATCATTTAACGATAACCCGCCGACATGGGAACAAATACTCTCTCAATATAAAAAGACATGTAAAAAAGTCCGCTGCCGGCATGACAAACGGCAGCGGGCGAAAGACGGGAAAAACTGGAAAACGATGAAAAAGAAACTCAACATGTTTTGCGCGCTGATATTCGTGGTGCTTGTATGCGACATACTGCTGACGCTGAACGTCATGTTCACAGGCGCACTGAGCGGATACAATACAGCGAAAAAAATGGAAGACACGGAGCGCGGAAGCAGCTATGACTATTACACCATAGCCCTGCTGCCGACAGAACTGACCGACCGCAACGCCAAGACGATAGTTGACGAGACGACAGGAAAGAAGCACAACGTGTGGCCTACGCAACTCATCGTCCCCGCGAACGGCAAGGCTGACACCACATCGAAAGTCTTTGCCGTGGTAGAGGGCGTGGTGTCGCTCACGCTGGGGGTTACAGTCCTCGTGTCGTTCTTCTGCTTCGTGCGCAACGTCAACAGGCGCGAGATATTCACAAACAAGAACACCAAGCACCTGAGGCGCATAGGATGGAGCATGATTGCGACCGGCATCATTGTCACCGCCAACTACTGTTATGATACATATGTGGCGCAACGGCAGTTCGACCTTGCCGGATACATCGTTGACTACAGCGACTCCGTCTACCTCGACTTCATCCTCTTCGGCCTGTTCTCGCTCGTCATGGCCGAGGCGTTCGCAATCGGACTGAAGATGAAAGAGGAACAAGAACTGACAATATAACCGTTTGGGGAGAGAAAAAAGCTGAAAGACGCCAAAGCGGCTGAAGGCTAACGCCCCACCGCTTCACCCTTTTACTTTTTGCATTTTCACCTTTACAGATATGGGAAAAATCATAGTAAACCTCGACGTGGAGATGGCCAAGCGCAAAATCTCGCTCGGCGAACTGGCCGAACGCATCGGCCTGACCCAGGCAAACCTGTCAATACTGAAGACGGGCAAGGCCAAGGCCGTGCGCTTCAGCACGCTCGAAGCCGTATGCCGGGAACTCGGATGCCAGCCCGGAGACATACTCGAATACCGGGACGAAACATGAACAAAAAGGCGCGGAAACAGCCATTTCACGGCGTTTTGACCGCACAACGTATAAGATTTGTTAAATATGGCGCACGTCCAACAATGTTAATACAATAAAAAACTATATTTGTCGAACCATTTTAAACCATTTTTTATGAAAATAAAACATCTGTTAGTCGCAGCCGTGCTTTTCATTACAGGCACCGCCGCGGTAATGGCCCAAGGCGCGCAGATGCCTACCATACCGGTAGACCCTGCCGTCAGGATAGGCAAACTGCCTAACGGCCTCACTTACTACATCCGCCACAACGGATATCCCGAACATCGTGTGAACTTCTACATCGCACAGCGCGTAGGCTCAATCCAGGAGGAGGAAGACCAGAGAGGCCTCGCCCACTTCCTCGAACACATGGCCTTCAACGGCTCTGAGAACTACCCCGGAGACCACCTGCTGAACTACCTGCGCTCAATCGGCGTGGAGTTCGGCCGTGACCTCAACGCTTACACAGCCATAGCCGAGACGGTTTACAACATCGACAACGTGCCGTCAAACAACATCGCGGCCCTCGACTCATGTCTGCTCGTGCTGAAAGACTGGTCGAACGGGCTCACGCTCTCAACAGAAGAAATAGACAAGGAGCGCGGAGTGATTGAAAACGAATGGCGTCTGCGCTCAAGCGCGACACAGAGAATGTTCGAACGCAACCTCGAAAAGCTGTATCCGGGCAGCAAGTATGGCCGCCGCATGCCTATCGGAACAATGGAAGTGGTTAAGAACTTCGAGCCGGACGTGCTGCGCAGATACTACCACAAGTGGTACAGACCCGACAACCAGGCCATCATCATCGTGGGAGACATCGACGTTGACCGCACCGAACAGAAGATAAAAGAAATGTTCAGCAGCATCAAGCTCGACCCGAACGCCGCACCCGTAGTGGCAGAGCCCGTGCCTGACAACAACGAGGCAATCATCATCATCGACAAGGACAAGGAGCAGCAGACAAACATCGTGCAGATAATGTTCAAGCACGACGCCATACCTGACAGCCTGAAGAGCAACCCGATGTACCTTGTACAACAGTATGCCACCAACCTTGGCACACAGATGCTCAACGCCCGCCTCGGCGAAGTGGCCCAGAACCCTGACTGCCCATACGTCCAGGCGTTCGTGAGCGACGGCGACTACATCTACGCAAAGACAAAAGACGCCTTCACCTTGGTATGCGTTCCCAAGCCGGGACAGACCGAGGCAGCCATCTCAGCGGCAATCCGCGAAGTGATGCGCGCCACCAAGTTCGGCTTCACTCCTACCGAGTTCGTCCGCGCCAAGTCTGAATACATGAGCCAGTTGGAGAGAATCTACACCAACCGCAACAAGCGCGAGAACAGCGTTTACTGCCAGTTGTACACACGCAACTTCCTCGACAACGAGCCTATTCCTTCTATCGAAGACGAATACATGACCATGCAGCAACTGTCACAGGCCATCCCCGTTGACATAATCAACGAGAACCTGAAGCAGCTCGTAAGCGAGACCGACACCAACCTCGTGGTTCTCAACTTCAACACCGAGAAGGAAGGCGCAGTTTACCCGACAGAAGAAGGCATCAAGAAAGCCATCGACAGCGTTCACGGAGAACAGCTTACGGCGTGGGTTGACAACGTAAAACAAGAACCGCTCATCGCCCAACTGCCCAAGAAAGGCAAAATAACAAGCGAAAAGGAGAACAAGACTCTCGGCTACAAGGAGCTTACACTCTCTAACGGAGCGCGCGTACTGCTGAAGAAAACCAACTACAAGGATGACGAAGTGATACTCAACGCATCATCAAAAGGCGGTTCTTCACTGCTCGGCGACGAAGACATCGTTAACGCAAAGGCGTTCAACATGGTGATAGCATCAAGCGGACTTGGCAACTTCAACACAACGGAACTCCAGAAGGCTCTCGCCGGAAAGCAGGCCAACGCAAACCTCATACTCAACAACTTCCATGAGGGCATCAGCGGACAGTCAACCCCGAAAGACCTCGAAACACTGTTCCAGTTGACTTATCTCTATTTCACTGACATAAAGAAAGACGAGAAGAGCTACGCCCAACTGATGACAACGCTCGAAACAATGCTCAAGAACCAGGAACTCTCTCCTGACGCGGCAGTAGGCGACTCGCTGACAGCGACCCTCTACAGCCACAACAAGCGTTTCACGAACCTGAAGCTCGAGGACCTCAAGAAAATCAACTACGACCGCATACTGCAAATCGCCAAGGAGCGCACAGCCAACGCGGCAGACTTCACCTTCACCATCGTGGGCAACTTCGACGAGGCCGCCATCCGTCCGCTCATAGAGCAATACATAGCCTCACTGCCCGCAAAAGGCAAGAAGGAGAACTGGAAGAAGGTGTCAACCTACAACCAGGGCAAGGCTGAAAACATGTTCACACGCAAGATGGAGACGCCGAAAGCCACAGCCTACATGTACTGGTACAACCTCAAGACACCGTATACCCTTGAGAACGCAATCACCGCCAGCGCGGCAGGACAGGTTCTTGAGATGATTTACCTGAAGAAAATCCGCGAGGACGCCGGAGCCGCTTACTCAGCCGGAGCGCAAGGAAGCGCAAGCCTCGGAGGCGACACGCCGTTCACATTCATCGTCGGCATCTGCCCGATGGACCCTGCCAAGAGCGAAATGGCAATAAAGATTATGGACGAAGAAGCAAAGAACCTTTGCAAGAATGTTGACGCCGACATGCTCAACAAGGTAAAGGAACTGATGCTGAAACGTATCGACGACAACGCCAAGACCAACAGCTTCTGGGTAGGAATACTTGACGACTACAACGAGTTCGGCGTAGACAATTACACCGACTACAAGAAATACGTCAACGCCCTTACGCCCACAAAGGTGTCAAAGTTCGTCAAAGACGTAATCTTCGGTGGCGGCAACAGCGTGAAAGTGATAATGCTGCCCGAAAAATAAGAGCATAAACAGCACACCTTAGTCTATACTTAAAACACTTGTCCCTTTCCCGAGCGAGACGCCCAGGAAAGGGATTTTTATTTGCTTCGCCTACAAGCGCGCCCCGCAACGCCACCACACACTGACGCAAGGCAAAGCCAAAACACTGCAGCCACGAAAAAGCACGCCACCGCTCCGCCATCCGCAAACCAGGCGGACACGGCCAAACATAAAACAAGGGCGGAACGAAAACAACCGGAAAACAAAAAAGAGAGCCACTTGGAAAGTAACTCTCTCGCCTCAAAGTGGTACCACCAGGAATCGAACCGGGGACACAAGGATTTTCAGTCCTTTGCTCTACCAACTGAGCTATGGC
>CALUFM010000023.1 GCA_944319935.1 uncultured Prevotella sp. | reverse complement strand
ATGCGATGCGGGAGAGTAGGAGGCCGCCTTCTTTCAATCAAGTAGCCGTCCCTTCGAGGAGAACCTCGGGGGGACGGCTTTTTTTGTCGCCAAAGCTTGGGGGCTATGGGCCCAATAAGCCTAATAGGCTAATAAGCCAATAAGTCAAATAGGACTGGACTAATAGGTCGAATAAGCCCGATAGGCCTAATGAGCCAAATAGGACTGAGCTAATAAGCCTAATAGCCAAATGAGCCTAATAGGCCAAATAGGGCTGAGCCAATGAGCTAAATAAGGCTGCGCCTAATGGCGAATGCGGTGGATATTATTGGCGGGGAGTTGTATTTTTTGTTTTTTATGGGGTTGTTGACCGGTTTTTTGTTATCTTTGCTGTTGTTAAATTTGTGATTATGATGGGCGGCAAAGGCAAGTGCATGATACTTAAAAGTATTAGGAAGGCTGTGGCAGATGTTAATGGCATTTGTTACGAGCCGCATGAGTGTACGTTTCAGGGCGAATGCATGGGGACGTGCCAGGCGTGTGAGGCTGAGATCAGATATTTAGAGCGCGAGCTGAAGCTGCGGAGGTTGGCTGGACGGGCTGTGACCGTGGCCGGAATAGCCTTGGGCGCGGCGGCTTTGTCGGCTTGCGGCAATGATGTTGTGACGCATTTGGGGCAGGAGCAGACGGCGGTCAAGGCTGATGGTGCAGACAAAGTGTTCGGGATGGTAGAGGAACAGCCGAGCTTTCCCGGCGGTCAGGCGGCCTTGATGAAGTATATTGAGGAAAACATGAGATGTCCAGACCCTGAAAGCGACGCTTCGGGAAGAGTCATAGTTCAGTTTGTTATAGGTAAAGACGGGACGGTGAAAGACCCGAAGGTGGTTCGTGGAATAACCCCGGCGCTTGACGAAGAAGCGCTGCGCCTCGTACGGAACATGCCTAAATGGAGACCGGGAAAGCAGATGGGCAAGGCTGTCGAGGTGCGTTATACGATGCCTGTAACGTTTAAGTGGAAATAACTGCATGACTCGTTGATGTGATTTTGTTAACTTGTTGGTAATCAACAATATAAATGTGATGTTTCAAAAGGCGGCCTTTCGCATTGCGAAAGGCCGCCTTTTGTTTTATAATATACGCTCTTTTGCAGTTTAAAAGATGCTCTTTTAGAGGGGGACGGGGAGAATTGGGAGGACTGTGAAGACTGTTTGGGATGTTGGAGTGTTCTGGGCGAGTGAGGAGGAAGTGATGAAAAGGGTGATTATAAGCCAAAGGTGTGACGGCGGTTGTTTGCACGCCGCCGCTTATTTCCTCAGCTCAATGCGGAAGGTTGTGCCTTTGCCCGGTTCTGAACTCTTGACGAAGATGCGCCCCTTGTGGTATTCCTCCACTATGCGTTTTGCCAAGGAGAGGCCCAGTCCCCAGCCGCGCTTCTTGGTAGTGAAGCCCGGGCGGAACACGTTGCGCAGGTCTTTCTTGCGTATTCCCTTGCCCGTGTCGGCCACTTCGATGATGGCCTTGTCGGCAGTTTCCTCCATGTGCAGGGTGATGGTGCCGCTGCCCTCCATGGCGTCAACGGCGTTCTTGCACAGGTTCTCTATGACCCATTCGAACAGTGAGGCGTTCATCTTTACGGTGATGTCGTCCTTGGGAAAGTCTTTTATGAACTCCACTTTCTGCGACGTGCGGCGGTCCATGTAGTCGATGACGTGCTGCATCACCTCCACAAGGCTGGCCGGGACAGGCTCGGGCAGCGAACCTATTTTCGAGAAGCGGTCGGCGATGAGTTCGAGCCGCTTCACGTCCTTGTCCATTTCGGGTATGAGCGTGTCGTCGGGGTAGCTCTCTTTCAGGATCTCAACCCACGCCATGAGGCTCGATATGGGCGTACCGAGCTGGTGGGCGGTCTCTTTCGACAGCCCCACCCACACCTTGTTTTGCTCCGCCCGCTTTGATGTCAGCAGGGCGAAGATGGCCACGACTACGAACAGCATCACCACCCCGAGCTGTATGTACGGGTAGGCGGAGAGCCGTTTCAGCATCACCGAGTCGTCGTAACACACGTTTATGTAGCCGTCGGGCGCGTTTTCGTCAAGCACAATCCTGATTGCCCGCCCCTCGTCGAGCAGCCTTTCGCTTATCGCCTTGGCCTGTCTCAGGCTGTCGTCCAGCGTCTGCCCGCTCAGCTCCACGTTCCTGTAAATCTGCACGTCGCCGTTAGCTCCGGTCACGATTACGGGGATGGTGTTGTTCTCGTTGATTACTTTCAGCACCAGGTTCAGGTCGGTGCTTTCGTCGGCCGTGTTGAGCGAGCGCATCGCCTCCGCCCAAATCTCCATCTTGTTGTGTTCCTCGTCGGCGAGTTCGCGCGTGAGCGAGTTCGACACAACAAGCGAAGCCACGGCTATCACCACAGCCGCGACCACGAGGATTATCTTCACATGGCGTATCCTGTCAGTCCATTGCATACGCTTAAATAACGTAATAATCCTGAACATATTGTTTTTTGTGGTTTTGCGGTTATTGGGTTATAAGGTTTTACGTTTGCAAGAGTCTGGATATTTTACAATTTTGCGATACACCTCATAGCCCCATAACCCTATGGCTGTACAGCCGCATGACCATAAAACCATGTTGAACGTATAATATTAGTTAAACAACTATGTTTTTTAGTCATATAAACGGCGAAACATTTGCATATCACTAAAACTTTTAGTTACTTTGCGTTGTGAGACAAAAAAGCAGAGTATAACAGACAAAAACACGAAGGTATGAAAACGCTTACAAACCGTGAGGAAGAGATAATGAACCATTACTGGGAGCATGGAGAGATGCACATACGCGAGCTTCAGGCACTTTTTGACGACCCCAAGCCGCATGTCAACACGCTGTCAACGCTTGTGCATATACTTGAGGACAAGGGCTTCCTCTCACATCACGCCCTGACGCCGCGCTGCTACAAGTATTACCCCGTGCTGTCACGCGACGATTACCGCCGCGGAACGCTTGGCAACGTTGTCGACAAGTTCTTCGGACGGTCGTACATGAGCGTGGTGTCAGCCCTTGTGAAGGACGAGAAAATATCCATTGACGACCTGCGTGAACTGATAGAAAGGGTAGAGAAAAAGAATTGAAGGTAAAAAGGCAAGGCGGTAAAATCAAAGGAGAAAAGGCAAGACGGTAAAAAAGCAAAAGCCGTAAGGCTATAAAGCCTGACAACCATAAGGCCGTACAGCCGAAGACCTCACAACCTTGCAACCGCAAAACCTTGCGACCCAATGACCGCATAAACCGTAAACCACATACCGTAAAACCTTAAAACCACAAACGAGCCTATGTCGTTGTTCTTCATATATTCACTGAAAGTCGCGCTGTGCCTGGCGGCGTTCTACTTGCTTTACAAGCTGCTGCTCAGCCGCGACACGTTTTTCGTCTTCAACCGCGCCGCCATATTGGGCATGGACGCGCTGTCGCTCTTGCTTCCTTTGGCGCATGTCTCCGCCGGGGTGGACGCCGGTGGCATCGGCAGTTTCGCCGTAGTGGAGGGTGTGGTGGCCGAGACCGTGGGCGGCGGGGCGCAGGTCGGTGTCTTGACTCCCGTCTCGGCGTGTTTCGCCGTCTACGTTTTAGGGGTGGCGTTCTTCGCCGGCCGCGAGGCGTGGTCGCTCCTTTCGTTGCGCCGCCTGTTGCGAGGTGGCCGTGTCGTAGGCCGTTACGGCGGGGCGAAAGTGGTCGTTGTCAAGGGCGATGTGCCGCCGTTCAGTTGGATGGGCAACATCGTCATCAGCGAGAAAGACTACGCCGACCACCCCGAATGCATCCTCATGCACGAGCTGGCGCACGTGTCCGCCCGCCACTCTTGGGACATCCTGCTGGCCGACCTGCTCATAGTGCTACAGTGGTTCAACCCCTCGGCGTGGCTCTTTAAGGTCGAGCTGCAGGGCGTGCATGAGTATGAGGCCGACCGCCGGGTGCTGTCTTCGGGCGTCAGCGCGCGCGATTACCAGCTACTGCTCATCCGCAAGGCCGTTGGCGAGCGGCTCTTTTCAATGGCAAACAACCTTAATCAGTGTTCACTTAAAAAACGTATTACTATGATGGAAAAAAGAAATTCTAACCCGTGGAGCCGGCTGAAGGTTCTCGCCGCGCTCCCCGTGGCGGCCTTTGCCGTGGCTGCTTTCGCCACTCCCAAGGCCGAAAGCTTGAGTAATGAAATCAAGGCCGAGAGCGAAGCCCTGGTTGCCAAAGTGACTGAATCCGCCAAGGCTGACACCCTGAAGGGCAAGCCGGTAGGCGTGTTGGTGTCGAAAATCGACGGCAAAGACCTGCCGGCCATAGTTGAAGACCCTGATGACGGCGGGGCAACCCCTGTTGCCGACGGCGACCCTGACGGCAAGGCGTATGACGTGGTGGAAGAGATGCCGCAGTATCCGGGCGGCATTGAAGCCATGATGACATTCCTGCGTGACAACCTGAAATATCCCGCCGAGCTGGCCGAACAGAACATTCAGGGGCGCGTAATCGTGCAGTTCGTTGTAGACAAGGAAGGCAACGTGACCAACCCCACAGTCATGCGCAGCGTAGACCCTCAGCTCGACGCCGAAGCCCTGCGCGTAGTCAAGGCCATGCCAAAGTGGACTCCCGGCAAGGTTGGCGGCAAGGCCGTCAACGTCAAGTACAATCTGCCAGTGACATTCGCCCTGTCAGCCAAGAACGACAAGAAGGACGGCCTCACCAAAGCTTACTATCTGATTGACGGCAAGCACGTTGACGACATCAGCAACATCAAGCCCCAGGACATCGAGAGCATAGAAGTGTTCAAGGACAAGAAGAACACCGTTGACAAGTATGGCGATGCCGCGAAGCACGGTGTAATCTCTGTCAAGTTGAAGAAAAAGAATTAACATGTAATCACTTGATACTCTCTCTATTATGAAAGGCGGCATTTTGCGTTGCAAAATGCCGCCTTTTGTCGTGCGATATGTGGCCTTTTGGCCGGTTGTTTGCCGTCTCTTGGGTTCATCCGCAAACCTTTTGGATGGCAACAATGCGTAGCAGGGCGTCGAAGACGTCCAACGTTGCTTAGCCGCATGTGGAGTGAAGCGGAACTTGCGGTATGTATGCGCAAATGATGTCGTCCTCGAAGAGGGCGAACGGCATTTACGGTTGTAAGGTTTAAGGTTATACGGTTATTGGGG
>CALUFM010000022.1 GCA_944319935.1 uncultured Prevotella sp. | reverse complement strand
CCCCTTCGGGGACGGTTGGGGTAGTTTCGACTTACCGCAGGTTACGTTCGCCGCGCTCACTCCACCGGCGGTTAAGCGGAGTTTGCCCCCTTCGGGGACAGGATAGACTTTTATGTACCATCCAAAAGGTTTGCGGATGAACCGCAAAAGACCGTCTTTTGTTTTGTGAAAGGCCACCTATTATAATACAGAAGGCTACCTTTTGCGCTGCAAAAGGTAGCCTTCTGCTAACATGTTGATATTCAACGCTTTATGGATGCGTTGAAAGTTGCTTTAAAATTCGATGTAATGGCGTAGGCGTTCGATTGTCTCGGGCGGGAAGTCCTTGTACAGGCGGAGGTCGTCAAGGCTGCGCAGGGGGCCGTGAAGGCGGCGGTGGTCGATGATGGTCTTGGCCTGGTAGAAGCCGATGTAGGGGTGGCGGCGTAGTTGGCTGAGGGTGAGGCGGTTGACGTTGAGCTTGCGGCAGAGTGACGGGTCGGCGGTGAAGTAGGGCAGGGCGGACTGCGGGAAGTTGCCGATTTCCATGAGTTGCGCCGTGGAGTAGAAGCCGCCGAGGCGTTCGCGGTAACGCACTATGGCGCGTGCGAAGCCACTGCCGATGCCCGGCACGCGCTTGAGCAGGGCTGTGTCGGCGGTATTGAGGGCCACGTGTTGGCCAGGTTTAAGCTTCAGCGGATACCTTGTCGTGTCGCGCACGTATGCGGGGCGCGGCTCTGCCGGGTAGGCTTCGGCTGCGGGGCGGTAGTCGTCGGAGATGCGGATGTACGGCTCGAGCCGCCTGTATTGCCCCGCCGTGAGGCCGTAGAGGCGGGCGAAGTCGCGCGGCTGGCGGTAGATGCCGCCCGCGGCGCGGTATTTGTAGATGTTCCTGACCTGCCACGGGGCGAGGCCGAGGCGCAGCAGTTGGGTGCTGTCGGCCGTGTTCGGGTCGAAGGGGAACAGCTCCGCCCGCCGTCCGCCCGTGTCGTAATATGCCACGGCTTGTTGCCCGCCGCCGTTGCCTTGGTTGCGGTTCGGGGCCGTGGCTGTGCTGTCGGCCTGTGTGGTTGATGCCGTTTGGCCTTCGTCGCCTATGTAGATTGTCAGGCCGACGGCTACGGTCAGCACGATGAGCGTGGCCATTATGGCGCGCCGGTCGTTGCGTTGCAGGTAGAAAAAGGTTTTCATCCGTCAGGGGTGTGATGTGTTTTCTGTGTGTGTCATGGACTTGTGGACGGCCTTGTCGAGTGGGACACATTTTCCGTTTCAGCCGTTGTTGTTCGGGGAAAATGTCTTACCTTTGCCGTGTAAACAACTTTGAAAATGAAAATCAACGGTTTTTTTGTAAGGAGATATCCCGTTTCGTGTTTTTTCATAGCGGTGATTTGGGTGTTGTGTTTCTGCACTCCGCCCAAGACCCCGCTTGACAACGTGGCTCTCATGGACAAGTGGACGCACATCGCGATGTACGCCGGCACGTGCCTGGCTATCTGGATTGAATACCTGAGGGCGCACAGGCGGATTGGCTGGCGGCGGCTGTTCACATGGGCGTGGCTCGCCCCCGTGCTGATGAGCGGACTGATAGAGGTGCTTCAGGCGACGTGTACCGGAGGGCGGCGCAGCGGCGACTGGCTCGACTTCGCGGCCAACGCCGTCGGCGCGACGCTGGCCGCCGTCATTGGAATTCTTCTGGCAAGGCGTCGCGCCAAAGGGTGAACGGCATCTTGCGCAGCGACGAGTTGTAGAAGCGGCGGTCGCCCGTCACTTCGCAGGCGATGAAGTCGGGCTTGGTGAACGGCTCGTCTTCGCTTTGCAGTTCTACTTCGGCCATCACCAGTCCGTCGTTTTCTCCATAGAACTCGTCCACCTCGAACACGTGCTGCCCGCTCTTGACGAGATAGCGTGTCTTGTCAATCAAGCCTGGTTCGCACAGCTCCATGAGGTGCGTGGCCTCGTCAAGGGTGATTTCTTTCTCAAACTCGTAGCGTGTCATTCCCGCTTCCCCTGACGGCCCCTTGATGGTAAGGAAGCCGCGTCCGTCGCGGATGCGCACCCTTACGGTGCGCCCCCGCTCGCTGCAGATGTAGCCTTGGCGTATGCGGCTGCTGGCATATGCCTGCTCCTTGTACGGCCGTCCGGCCTTGTGTACGAGGAATTTGCGTTCGATTTCAAGACCGCTCATGCCTCTTTAGTCCATCATTGCAATGATAAGGAACGCAACGGCGAGTGCCACGAGCGCGGCGAATATCCATGCGACCACTTTCTTTGCTTGTTTCTCTTCTTGCGCCTCGCGCTGCGCGTGGCGTATCTTGCTTTTCTGGCTCATAGTTATTTGTATTTAAGTTAAGGTTTGTCCGTTTTTTTGATGGAGTCAAAGGAGTTTAGGAAGTTAAAGGAGTAAAAGACATTTGTTATGTCTTTTGAAGGATGTCGTGCTAAAAGGTGCAAAGCCATTGTCTTCAACTCCTTTAGCTTCTTTAATTCCTTTGCCTCCTAAAATATTTACTCCTCCTCGTTCACGGGGAACTCCATGAGGTACGCTTTGATGAAGCCGTCGATTTTGCCGTCCATCACGGCGTCAACGTCAGTTGTCTGATAACCCGTGCGGTGGTCTTTCACGCGGCGGTCGTCGAAGACGTAACTGCGGATTTGGCTGCCCCATTCAATCTTCTTCTTGCCGGCCTCGATTTTTGCTTGGGCCTCAAGACGCTTCTTCATCGCCCGGTCATACAGTTGCGATTTCAACAGGCGCATGGCGTTGTTTCGGTTCTCAAGCTGCTTTCGGCTCTCGGTGTTCTCTATGAGGATTTCCTCCTCTTCGCCCGTGTCGGGGTCAACATACTGGTAGCGGAGGCGTACGCCCGTCTCCACCTTGTTGACGTTCTGGCCGCCGGCTCCACCCGAGCGGAAGAGGTCCCAGCTTACTTTCGAGGGGTCAACGTACACTTCGATGGTGTCGTCAACAAGCGGACTGACGAACACGCTGGCGAAACTCGTCATGCGCTTGCCCTGCGCGTTGAACGGCGATACGCGCACAAGGCGGTGTACGCCGTTCTCGCTCTTCAGGTAACCGTAGGCGTATTCGCCGCCCTCTATTTCCATAGTGACGCTCTTTATGCCGGCTTCGTCGCCCTCCTGGATGTTGCTTATGCTCACCTTGTGCCCGTGGGCTTCGGCCCATCGCATGTACATGCGCATCAGCATTTGCGCCCAGTCCTGTGCCTCTGTGCCGCCGGCACCACTGTTTATTTTAAGTACTGCGTCCATGGGGTCTTCCTTCTGGCGCAGCATGTTCTTCAGTTCGAGGTCTTCTATGGCGTGGATTGCTTTCTCGTAGTCGGCGTCAACCTCTTCTTCAGTCACCATCTGGTCGTGGTAGAAGTCAAAAGCCAACTGCAGTTCGTCGGCCATTGTGCGCACTTCCTTGTATCCTTCCACCCACCGTTGTATGCCTTTCACCTTCTTCATCTGTTCCTGCGCGGCCTTCGGGTCGTCCCAGAAGTCGGGTGCCTGGGTGCGCAGCTCCTCCTCTTCGAGTTCTATTTTCTTTTTGTCTATGTCAAGATAGCGGTGCAACGCGTCGGCGCGCTCCATCACGTCTTTCAGTTGTTCTGCTGTTATCATTTGTCTTTCGGTTATTCGGTTTTGTCTTTTTTAAGATAGGCCAAACGTACATGCTCGGCCGGAAGGGCCTTATGCGCCGTGCTTGTAGCCCATTAAAGCTAACCAAGCTCCATGTCTTTTGCCGGGTCGGGGTGGCTGTCCGGCTCTTCCTCGTACATCTTTTCTATCTCCCTGGCGTAGTTCTTGGCCAGCACTTTGCGGCGTATCTTCAGCGTGTTGGTCAGCTCTCCGCGTTCCATGGTGAAGTGTTGCGGCAGCAGGGTGAAGCGTTTTATTTTCTCGTAGCTGGCGAACTGTTGTTGCAGGGTTTCTATCCGCTCGGCCATCATCTCGTGTATTTCGGCGTTGCCGCACAGCTCCTCGCGGCTGTTGTATGTTATGTTGTGCTTCGCGGCGTACTCTTCGAGCAGGGCGTAGTCGGGTATGATGAGCGCGGACACGAACTTGCGCTGGTCGGCTATGACGGCTATCTGGTCGATGTACTTGTCTACCAGCAGCTTCGACTCTATCATCTGCGGGGCTATGTACTTGCCGTTGGATGTCTTGAACAGGTCTTTTATCCTGTCTTTCAGGAACAGCTCGCCGTTCTTCATATAGCCGGAGTCGCCCGTGTGGAAGTATCCTTCGTCGTCGAACGCGGTCTTGTTGAGCGATTCGCGCTTGTAATATCCCTTGGTGATGGTGGGGCCTTTGAGCATGATTTCGTCGTCCTCGCCGAACTTTATGTCAAGCCCTTCAATGGGCCTGCCCACCGAGCCTACGGTGAACGGCCGCCCCTTGAGGTCGCACGACACGGTGGCCAAGCTCTCGGTAAGCCCGTAGCCGACAATCATGTTGATGCCGATGGAGTGGACAAACTCCTCAATCTCGGGCGAAACGGTAGCCCCAGCCGTGGGGAAAATGTTCGGGCGGTCAAGCCCAAGCTCGTTGCGCACTATCTTGAACAGGGTGCGGTGCATCAGGGCGTACCTCATCCGTAGCGACAGCGGCGGACGCTTGCCGCGGCTCAGGTACTCTATGTTGTGCTTGCGGCCTATGGCCAGCGCGTGCCTTAGCAGCTTCTGTTGCGTCGGGGTGGCGCGGTCGATGCGGTCGGTGACCTCCGCGTACACTTTTTCCCAGAACCTCGGCACCGCGCTCATGCACGTCGGCCGCGTCTCGCGCATGGCCTGCTGTATCTCCTTGGGGTTTGAGTTTATGATTAGTTCCGCGCCCTTGCTTATGCTGAGGAACAGCCACGCACGCTCGAATATGTGCGTCATGGGCAGGAAGTCCATCACCCTGTCGCCTTCGCCCACGGGGATTATCCTGCCGTTCACGTCCAAGGCGGCGCGGTATTGGCCGTAAGTCAGCATCACGCCCTTGCTCTCGCCTGTTGTCCCGCTGGTGTAAAGGATGTTGCACAGGTCGTCATCGTTGGCCTCGCCGTACAGCTTTTCAACCTCTGACTGGCGTGGGCTGTTCTCGCCGAGCGTCATGAACTCGTCAAAGAATATCGAGCTTTTGTCGGCCTGGTTGGTCTTCACGCGGCGGTCGTAGATGATGATGCGCTCAAGCGTGTGGCAGTGGGCGAACACGCGCCTCGCCTTGTCGTACTGCTCTTGCTCGCCCACGAACAGCACGCGGATTTGCGCGTCGTCAATCATGTACTGTATCTGCTGCTCGCTGCTCGTGGCGTAAAAAGGCACGGTGACGGCTCTTATGCCGAACGCTCCGAAGTCCGTGTAGAGGTATTCTGCGCAGTTCTGCGAGAACACCCCGACGTTCTCCTGCACCTTCACGCCGATGTTGAGCATGGCGTTCGACACGTGGCGCACCTTCCGCGAGAAGTCACGCCATGTGGCCGACTTCCATTTCGTGCCGCCGAAGTCACGGTATGTCAGCGCGCGACGCTTGTCGTACTTCTTTGCTTGCTCGTGTATAAGCACCGATAGGTGGCATCTTGTTTGCATGCGGTGTGCGTGTTACGTGAAGACGATGTTGATTTCTTTGCGCGGATGCCGCGTGTGCGGATTGCAAGAGGGCTTGTCTGCCCCTTCCTCAGGCGCGGCTTGCTTTATGCAAAGGTAATGTAAGTTGGGCGAAATACAAAATAAATGTGAAAGAAAATGCGTCTTTGCTTTTCTTATATATATAATAGGTGAAAGCAAGGCAGGTGTGTTCTTCCTATCGTCATGCGGCGTGCCTGTAAAAGGCTTTTGCCTCATGTTTCGTGTGATGGTGCCTTGCGGCATTGTAAAATGTGGCCTTTTGCCTTGCGATATGCGGTCTTTCGTGGCATGTTTTGTGGCCTTTCGCATCGCGATATGCGGCCTTTTGCAAATGAGGTCTCAGTAAGGTTAGCGCAGACGGCACAGTGAAGGTTTACACAATCGACGGCGTATACGTAGGCCAGGGCAAGGCGGCCGACATGCTCGGCAAGCAGGCCAAGGACATCTACATCATAAACGGTACGAAGATAGTGCTGAAGTAACCGGTGATAAATGTCGATTATGGTAGATAGGTAAATGGAGCTGTACAATTTTGTATAGCTCCATTTTTTTCTTTATCTTACATATTCCTTTCCTTGTTTTATTATATAATAATGTGTCGTTGCGCCCAAGTGTGAATGACTGTTAAAACGAATATATTTTTGCGTAAAAAGTCCGCCTTAAGTTTTGCGGTTTGGTGGAAAGGGTGTACTTTTGCACTCGCTTTTCAGGGGTTGCCCCTGGGGAGCTGAAGAAAAGAGTTCATTGACAGACTGGCACAGACGAGGGAACAGCATGGCCGCCTCCTGTTTTCGGACAGGTTTTGGGGATGGCCTTGAAGGTTACAAGTTATTAGAAAGAATTATACAATGTAGAGTTTGATCCTGGCTCAGGATGAACGCTGG
>CALUFM010000021.1 GCA_944319935.1 uncultured Prevotella sp. | reverse complement strand
AGTTCCGTCCGGAGTTCAGGGGCTTTTACCTTGACGGCGGAAAGAAGCTCGCCCCCGCGCCACAGCTTCCGCGGCGGCGCATAGAGTTCATAGGCAACTCCATAACCTGCGGATACGGCATAGAGTCAGAAGACCGCGACGCCCCGTTCACATACGAGACGGAGAACCACTATTACACTTACGCCGCGCTGACAGCCCGCGCGCTTGAAGCGCAGCATCTTGTGGTGGCGCGTTCGGGCATAGGCGTTTACCGCAATTACGGTTCTCCCGCGTCAGGAAGCCCTGACTGCATGCCGACCATGTATGAGCAGACGCTCTTCCTCGACTCCACCGAGCTGTGGAACCACGACCTGTACACGCCCGACGTCGTTTGCGTCAACCTTGGAACTAACGACGTAAGCGAGGACAAGTATGACGAAAAGCTGCTGACTGACGCTTACCGCGGCTTCGCCGCCCATTTGCGCGGCATTTACCCGAAAGCCAAAATCGTGATGCTTACAGGCTGCATGCTCAACGGCAGGCAACTTGATGCCGTGAAAAAAGCACTCGACACAGTTACGGCGGAACGCAGGGCGAAGGGCGACAACGAGGTTTACCGCTTCGACTTCACGCCGCAGACCGGCTCGCTGGGCTACGCTCCGGGCTGGCATCCCACGATGAGGCAGCACCGCAAGATGGCCGTGGAGCTGACAACCTACCTGAAAAAACTGATGAACTGGTAATGCTAAGTATATGAAAGACATGATGGATAAAGCCATTGCGGCGGCATGCCTGTGCCTGATGGCAGCGCAGGCGGCAAGCGCGAAAATAACGCTTCCCGACATTTTCAGCGACAACATGGTGTTGCAGCAGCAAGCCGAAGCCCGCTTGTGGGGATGGTCTGAACCCGGAATGGAGGTGTCGGTCGCAACGTCGTGGAACGGCAAAACATACCATACGACCAGCGACGGCGGCGGAAAATGGACGCTGAGTGTAGCAACTCCCGCAGCGTCTTACGAACCGCAGACGGTCACCGTAGCCGACAATGACGGCACGGTGACGCTTTCCAACGTGCTAATAGGCGAGGTGTGGTTCTGCTCCGGGCAGTCGAACATGGAGATGCCTCTCGCCGGGTTTGACAACTGCCCGATAGAAGGAGCCAACGAGGCGATAGCCACCGCCGCCCGATGGAAGGGCGTACGCATGGCCACTGTGGAGAAGAACGGCCAACTGAAACCCGTTGACCGCTGCTGGGGCAAATGGCAGACATGCAACCAGGAGACAGCCCCGCGTTTCAGTGCTACGGCGTTTTTCTTCGCCACAATGCTCAACCGCGCGCTCGACGTGCCCGTGGGCATCATCAATTGCAGTTGGGGCGGCACGATGGTCGAGGGCTGGCTGCCGCGTGACACCGTGGCCAAGTATCCCGACATCGACCTTGAGCGCGACATCCGCAAGGAAGAGCCGCACCCGTGGTGGCACTATCTCAGTCCCACGCTGATGTACAACGGCATGTTGCATCCCCTCGCCGGCTACACTATAAAGGGCTTCCTTTGGTACCAGGGAGAGTCGAACGTGGGCAAGCACGCCACTTACGCGCAGCGTCTCAACACGATGGTGAGCCTCTGGCGCAAGGAGTTCGGCCAGGGCTGCCTGCCTTTCTATTTCGTCGAAATCGCCCCTTACGGCACGTGTGAGGGCAACGCTTCGGCCTTCTTGCGCGAGGCCCAGCACCGCGCGCAGCGGCTTGTCGAGAACAGCGCGATAGTCTCCACCAACGACCTTGTTGAGCCATATGAGGCCGGCAACATACATCCCAAGGACAAGCGCAGCGTGGGCAGCCGCCTGGCTTACCTCGCCTTGGCCAAGACATACGGAATGAAGGGCGTTGAGGCCGACTGCCCCGAATACGAGAAGATGGAGGTTAGGGGCGACACCGTGCTGCTGAGCTTCACCCACGCCGACAATGGTTTTAGCCGCATGGGCGGCTTCGTGGGCTTTGAAGTGGCCGGGGCTGACAGGGTGTTCCATGCCGCCGAGGCCGCCCTGCATGGCAAGAACCAAATCAGGGTGACATGCCCTGAGGTGAAGCAGCCCGTGGCTGTGCGTTATGCGTTCCATGATTACAGTCCCGGCAACGTGAAGAACCTGCGCGGACTGCCGCTCGTCCCATTCCGCACCGACGACTGGAGCGAGTAGCCCTTGCCGCTGATGCGGGGCGCATGGGATAGGGGAGACCCCTGGAATTTTGCCAGATGAAAATTAGGTTAGTGACAGATATAAAAGAAGGAAAGACTTGTTTTTTTGAATGTTTATCAGACTTGTATCCCGAAAAGGCCGTCAAACGCTTGACAAAAGACGGTCTTTTGGACTGTGAAAGGTGGCCTTTTAGAAGGTAAAAGGCCACCTCTTGTTAACTTGCTGATATTCAGCGGTGTGCAAACACGACAAAACCTGTCCGCATGTCGCCGCCCGTTACGGCGCGGACGCTGCGGGCATTGCGAACATAAAACACGACAATCATGAAACAACTAAGAAACATTGCGGTAGCTTCGGCCATGTGTGCCAGTGCGTGCATGGCTTCGGCCGCGCCCACCGTGCCCCCGGCCATCGAGCCAGACCCGGCCATCGAGGCTAACATCCAGGAGTGGCTGAAGCGCATGACGCTTGAAGAGAAGGTCGGGCAGATGTGTGAAATCACAATCGACGTAGTGACCGACTTCGACAAGAGCCGCACTGACGGCTTCACGCTGAGCGACGCCAAGCTCGACACCATTATCGGGAAATACAAGGTGGGGTCGCTGCTCAACGTGCCCCTTAGCGTAGCCCAGAAGAAGGAAGTGTGGGCGCGCGCCATCCGCCAAATCCAGGAAAAGTCGATGAAGGCCATCGGCATACCCTGCATCTACGGCGTTGACGAAATCCACGGCGTCACTTACACCCTGGACGGGACGCTCTTTCCGCAGGGAGTGAACATGGGCGCGACGTTCAACCGCGACCTCGTGCGCCGAGGCGCGGCCGTGTCGGCATACGAGACGCGCGCCAGTTGCGTGCCGTGGACTTACGCCCCGGTGGTTGACCTGGGGCGCGACCCGCGCTGGCCGCGCATGTGGGAGAACTACGGCGAAGACGCTTACGTCAACGCCGAGATGGGCGTTGCGGCCGTGCTTGGCTTCCAGGGCGGCGACCCCAACCACATAGGGCCGTTCAATGTGGCGGCTTGCGTAAAGCATTACATGGGCTACGGCGTGTCCGTGTCAGGCAAAGACCGCACACCGTCGGCCATCCCGGCCAGTGAGATGCGTGAGAAGCACTTCGCCCCTTACCTTGCGGCCGTGCGCGCGGGAGCGTTGAGCGTGATGGTGAACTCTGGCGTTGACAACGGCGTGCCGTTCCATGCCAACAAGATGCTGCTGACCGACTGGCTGAAGCGCGACCTCAACTGGGACGGCCTCATCGTGACCGACTGGGCCGACATCAACAATCTCTGCCTGCGCGACCACATAGCCGCCACGAAGAAAGAAGCCGTAAAGATAGCCGTAAACGCCGGCATCGACATGTCAATGGTGCCTTACGACGTTGACTTCTGCACGTATCTCAAGGAGCTTGTAGAGGAAGGCGAGGTGCCCATGAGCCGCATCGACGACGCCGTGGCGCGCGTCCTCAGGCTGAAATACCGTCTCGGCTTGTTCGACAATCCTTGTTGGGACGTCAGCAAGTACACAAAGTTCGGTTCCGAGGAGTTTGCCGCTTGTGCCCTGCAAGCCGCCGAGGAGTCGGAAGTGTTGCTGAAAAACGACGGCAACACGCTGCCCATACGCCGCGGCGCAAGGATATTGCTGGCCGGCCCCAACGCCAATTCGATGCGCTGTCTCAACGGCGGATGGTCGTACTCTTGGCAGGGACACCGCGCCGACGAGTTTGCCGGGGCTTACAATACAATCTATGAAGCCCTCTGCGAAAAGTACGGGAAAGACAACATCATATATGAACCCGGCGTGACATACGCGCCGCACAACGGCGACAACTGGCAGGAGGAAAACGCCGCCGGGATAGGCAAGGCCGTGGCTGCGGCCGCCGGTGCTGATGTCATCGTGGCTTGCGTGGGCGAGAACTCATATTGCGAGACGCCGGGAAACATCAACGACCTCACCCTTTCTGCCAACCAGCGCGACCTTGTCAAGGCTCTCGCCGGGACGGGAAAGCCCGTTGTGCTGGTTCTGAACGAAGGCCGTCCGCGCATCATTTCTGACATAGAGCCGCTGGCAAAGGCTGTTGTCAACGTGATGCTTCCCGGCAATTACGGCGGCGACGCGCTGGCCTCTCTTCTCGCGGGAGACGCCAACTTCAGCGGCAAGATGCCGTTCACTTATCCCAAACACGTCAACGCCCTTGCCACATACGACTACAAGCCGTGTGAGAATGTGGGGCAGATGGACGGCAACTACAACTACGACGCGGTGATGGACGTGCAGTGGCCGTTCGGCTTCGGGCTTAGTTACACTTGCTATTCATACGCCAACTTGAGGGTTGACAAGGCCGTGTTCATGCCCGGCGACACGCTTACGGTGGCGGTGGACGTGACCAACAGCGGTGAAATGGAAGGCAAGGAGAGCATCCTGTTGTACTCAAGCGACATCGTGGCAAGCTCAAGTCCTGACAACAAGAGGCTTCGCGGCTTTGAGAAAATAAGCCTGAAGCCCGGCGAGACGAAGACTGTGACGCTGCGCTTGGCGGCTGACGACCTCGCCTTTGTTGGTTATGACGGCAAATGGATACTTGAGAAGGGCGACTTCAGGCTGGCTTGCGGAGGCGAAAGCGTCACTGTCACATGTGGCGAAACGAAAGTGTGGGACACGCCGAACCGCTGAAAACACGGGCAAGGCGACATCCAACAAGAAATAAAAACGACAATAACATGCAACCAATCAAATTCAAACCAATACTCAAAGAGACGCTTTGGGGTGGCGGAAAAATAGCCAAGTTCAAGAACATGGACGATCAGGAAGGCCGTAAGATAGGCGAAAGCTGGGAAATCTCAGGCGTCAGCGGCAACGAAAGCGTGGCCGACTGTGGCCCTTGCGAGGGCAAGACGCTGACGCAAATCGTGGCCGAAATGAAGGAGAAACTTGTAGGACGCGACAATTACAAGCGTTTCGGCAACGTGTTCCCGCTGCTCATCAAGTTCATCGACGCAGACCAGCAACTCTCCGTGCAGGTGCATCCTGACGACGTTACGGCGCAACGCCACGGCATGAAAAACGGCAAGACGGAGATGTGGTACATAATGGACTCTGAGCCATACGCCACGTTGCGTTGCGGACTCAAGGCCGAGATGACGCCTGGGGAGTTTGAGGCCAAGGTGGCCGACGGCACCATCTGCGATGCGATAGCCGAATACCCAGTCAAGGCCGACGACTGTTTCTTCATACCGGCGGGGCGCGTACACAGCATAGGTGCTGGCTGTTTCTTGGCCGAGATACAGCAAACATCTGACGCTACTTACCGCATTTTCGACTTCAACCGCGTTGACAAGGACGGCAAGCCGCGCCAACTGCATACCCGGCAGGCCGCCGAATGTATTGACTATTCAGTGAAAGAGGATTATCGCACAAGCTATGTTCAGGCCAAGAACGTGGGCGTGCGCCTGGTAAACAGTCAGTTCTTCAATACCACGGTGTATGACCTTGACCGCCCGATGACGCTCGATTACGCCAAGCTCGACAGCTTTGTCGTACTCATCGGGCTGAAAGGCGAGGCCACGTTGACGGACAACGAAGGCAACACCGTCACTCTGCGTGGCGGCGAAACTTTACTTGTGCCGGCCACGACGACCGCCGTCAGCGTCAGCGGAACAGTGAAGATGCTTGAGACTTATGTATGAAACGTGTCTCCATAGGGCAAAACAAAGGGGCGAACCGTATGGTTGGCCCCTTTGCTTTTATGCTACCAAGAAAACAAACTTGCCGATTTTGCCATCATATCCGGCGTGTCTTTACGCAATGCCCATACTTTTTGGGCATGCGTCAAATAGCTGTTCAGAAGCCTTGCAGGGCGGCGTTGGTGTTACGTATGAGGTCGAGTGTTGACGTGTCAGACGTGAAGACGGAGTTCAGCCCTTGTTCTTCTTGTGCGGGGTCGCCGGTGTAATCGTCGCCGGGTTGCCAGTAGACGTGTTCGCTTGACGGCTCTGCCAGTCCGCCCCAAGCCCAGAAGTTGCAGCCGGCCAGCCGTCCCTTGGCGCGCGCCTCGGCCTCAATCAGGCTGAACACCGAGGCGTAATAGCTGTCGCGCCCTGTGGTCTTGGCGTCTTTGCCGAACTTGAAACCGTCGCGTGGGTAGCCAAACTCTTCAAGCACGAGCGGCTTGCCGAGCTTCTTGGCCACGGCAAGATGTTTGTCAATGTATTCCTTTGTGTTTTCCGCAGCCGTGCTTGCGCCGCCCGCAATGCCGTCTTTGTCCACCCAGCCCCAGTTGTACGGCCAGATGTGAATGTTCAAGTAGTCGATGTGACGGCCGGCATGTATGCGTTCGAACAAAGCCAAGTCTTCCTCGCACCCGTGCTTGCCCTCGCTGCCCGTGGATATTAGCTGGCGCGGCGCGAGCGAGTCGATGAGAGCCGCCGTGGCGTCAATCCATTGGGCGAAGGCCTCCTTGTTCTTCTCGCCGAAGGCCCGCGGCTCGTTGCCTATCTGCCAAGACATGATGGTGGGGTCGTCGGCATAGATGACGCCCGTGTACCTGTTGGTGCGCGTGATGACGTCGCGCACGTAGCGGGCGAACAGGGCTTTGGCCTTGGCCGACTGCTGGTACTGGCTCACATAGTCGTTGTATGCCGGCCATCCGTCAACCGCCGGGACGGGTGCTTTGCCGTGTCCCGCCCACTCAAGGTATTGCCCGTAGCCGCCGCTCCACTCCCACGAGTTGTTGAGGTAAAGCACGGCCACCATGTCTCTCTTGCCCATCTCGGCAAGCAGATAGTCAAGGCCGGCGAATATCGTGTCGTTATACACACCCGGCTCAACCTGCAGCGTAGGCTCAACTTTGGCCGGTACGCCGCGCCTACCGTCAGAACCTACAAGCACGCGCAGGTTGTTGACGCCGATGGAGCGCAGCGAGTCAAGCTCGGCCGTCAGTCGCTTGCGGTCGCCGCCTGTGCCCTCGGAACCGAGAATTGCTCCATACCATAGGTTCGCGCCGACGTAATAGTAAGGTTTGCCGTCACGCATGAAGTGGCCGTCCTCCACTGTCACGAAGCGGCTTTGCGCCTCGTCTCCCGCCTGCCGGGCGTTAGTGTTTGCCGCGAAAGCCAGCAGTGCGGCCACGCAGCACAGTAAGTATTTCTTCATGATACAAGTGTTTTTAGTTGAACTGTCGGCAAAATTACTATTATAAAACAACTCCTGATGGCACAATCTTGACAGATGCTGATACATTAATCCAAATATCAGTTGAAGCGTTTCTGTCAGGTTGTATAACGTGTTGATTTCCAGTGTGTTGCAAAAGGCCGTGTTTTAGGATGTAAAACATGGCCTTTCGTGTCGCAATTCACGGCTTTTTGTTGTGCCGTTTGCCTTTTTGTCCTTTTTAGCGGGAAGTCCAGGGGTTATAAATTCACTTTTTGTCAACACGGTAAACCATTGTCAACATACGTCAACTACTGCCTCGGTGTGACATCGGGGCTTTTCCTCGAAATGTCCCGCGGTAGGAATATGGTAAAAAAAATAGGGTGATTGTCTCCTGCTACCAAAAAGCAATTGGAATGTGTTAAAAAGAAAAAGCCGCTGACTGTCAGCGACTTTGTGATGGTTGGTTATAAATGGTTATGGTTGTTTATAAGCCGTCATTTTCCGACGCAGTATGTGTACATCGTTGATTATCAATAGTATAGCACTCTAAAAGGTACAACCAGCAGGTTGGCAAGTATCTGAGAATGTGTAAGTTAGTGATTTTTAGCACCATTCTCGGC
>CALUFM010000020.1 GCA_944319935.1 uncultured Prevotella sp. | reverse complement strand
GGTACTGCGATGCGATGCGGGAGAGTAGGAGGCCGCCTTCTTTCAATCAAGTTGCCGTCCCTTCGAGGAGAACCTCGGGGGGACGGTTTTTTTTGTCGTCGGCTTTGGGGGCTGATGGGCCTGATGGGTCGAATAGGCCGAATAAGCCAAATAGGATTTATGCCAATGGGGCTGAGAAATTGTCCTACAACCGCTTCGTAGAAAGACAGGCCATGGTCTGGCTTCCCTGCTGTTCTTTCAGACGTACGCATTGGGCTAATGCACCGCAGACAGGGGATACATAAGCCAGGAGCTGTTCGAAATCCTTTTATTGAAGGCAATACACCTTGTCATCAAACTCAAGAAGAGTATGAAATGCCTTTATGAACTTGCACGACAATATACCGCGTAAAGAACTGATGCCGAACTCGCGTAAAATTAAACCCCTACTTGGGATGTTTTCTTATGCCGAACTCGCGTTAAGATAAATTCGGCAACGTGTAATTGTCTGAGCTTTTTCAATGTTGCAGAATGTTAAATTTGACAAATATTTATATATGCTGCAAATAAAATGGCGTTAATGGTTTGAAGAAAAGGTGGAAATTTGTAATTTTGTGCATAAATTATCAAAAATAAACAACAATCTATGAAAAACATTACATTTTTAAAATCTTTTCTACTGCTTGTTGCGGTAATGACATTGTTTTCTTGTGAAAAATACAGTGGAGATGACGATTGGGAGAGCAAGGAGGCTAACAGTACGTTGGTGGTGCGCACGCGTGCGGCCATGGCTGTGGTTGACGAAGAGGCGAAGGTTAGTTATCCTGTCAACATATACATATTCAACGGGAGTGGCGTTTGCGTGGGCGTAGAGACGATTAGTTCTGACGCTGACGAGTTGAAACTCAGCCTGCCGGAAGGACGTTATGACGTTTACGCCATAGCGGGTGCCGAAGCTGACGACTATGATTTGCCGACAAAAGAGAACGCGACGGAAGATGCGGTCATTGCCCTTAAAGACGGGCATGCGCACGGCGACCTTATGACTGCCGGCAACAGCGTGTCGCTGGCATACGGTGAGGAGAATACGCTCACGCTGTCGCTAGAGCGCAAGGTCATGATGCTTGAAACTGTTACGATAAACAACGTTCCATCCAACGTGACGGCCGTGTCTGTTACAGTCGCTCCTTTGTATGAGAACATCATGCTCAATGGCGGTTATTCGGGCGACAACGGCGAATATACGGTGAGCCTGGCGAAGGAGGGGACAGGCAATACATGGAAAAGCGAGGCCAGCGTTTACCTGCCTGAGGCCTCGGCGGCGGCAACCGTGAAGGTGTCGTTCACGACTGACGATAAGACTATTAGCTACTCATATACATGCCCTGAAGAGCTGAAAGCCAATTACAAAATCAACATCAGCGGAACTTACAGCGGCGATGGGGTTGAGCTTAACGGTTCGATAATCGGTGAGACATGGGCCGGGACGACCAATGTTACATTTGAGTTCAGCGATGAGGGTAGTTCTGAGTCTGGTGTTACGGGCGATGACGAAACTCCGGGTAATGATGTCGGCCCTGAGGTCGGAACATTGTATGAGGGATGCTATGTGCTGAGGAAAGAGCTGCAGGACGGAAATACAGTAGTTACGTTGATGTCAGTGGAAAGCAAGAGAAGTTTGGATTTTGAAGAAAATGACGAACAAGAACAGATAAAGAGCGTCATGGATGCAGGCATTGAGGAGTTGACTCAGGATTTGAATGTTGATGGAATTTATGGTTGGCGGTTGGCAACTTTGGAAGACATGGAATATATAAAGAGCCATCCAGACCAGATGAAAGAAGGTTTTTATGCGGTTACAAAGAAAAACTTTTTAATTACGAATACCACATGGTATTATTACGAGAAAGAAGGCGGGAATGTGGGTATGTTCAATTCCGTCAATGGGGTAACTGACGATTTGTTTTCTTCTGGGCAGTGTTACCTTTACGCCTTCACCACATTGACATTTACGAAATAGTTTGCCAGACGATAAAAAATGTTGGTGGAATTAAATTAGCGCGCACTTAATTTTACCGATGGGTTGTGTTGATGAAGTTAATGTATTGCAAGACGGTCAGCGCGCGAATCTTGCCGATTATTCTGGCAAACAAACCGTCGGTTGTTTTTGCGTAGTTCCTGATGGTTATGAATGTGATATTAATAAATCAATGTCGAGTATTTGTGGAATAATAAAAAAGGATGCTTTATAATCAAGCATCCTTTTTTGTTGTTATCAGAATTGTTCAAGGATTTCTATCCGTTTCTTAGTGTCAGGGTGAGTGCTGAACAGTGAACTGAAGAAGCTCGTCAGGCCAGGTGCGAAATGCTGCGGGTGGATGATGAACAGTTGGGCGATGTCGTCACGTCTGACATTCTCAAGTCCAGGGTCGCCTGAAATCTTGCGTAATGCAGAAGCCAAGGCGAGAGGATTGCCGCAAAGCTCGGCTCCGCCAGCGTCAGCCATGTATTCGCGTTTGCGTGATATGGCGAAGCGTGTTAGCAGCGTGAACAGGTAAGCCACGGCGCAGCATAGGGCGGCAATGATGAATACTACGAGCATCGACAGGCCGTTGCCCCGGTTGTCTTCATTGTCAGACGAGCGATGACTCATTCCGCCGAACCAGAAGGCGTTGTACATCATTTGCACCACAAGGCTCATGATGGTTGAGACTATGCCGACGAAAATGATGCTCGTGATTAGCAGCCGTGTGTCGTGGTTGCGTATGTGGGTAAGCTCATGACCTATGACACCTGCCAGTTCGTCGTCGTTCAAGCGGTTTATTATTCCCGTGGTGAGTGTTACCGTATAGCTTTTCTTGTCAATGCCGCTGGCGAAGGCGTTAAGCTGAGGGTCGTCAACGACACAGACTTGCGGCATGTCCATGTTGCATGCAATGCACAGGTTCTCAACTATGTTGTAAATCCTTGGGTTCTCTTTGCGTGTAATGGGGCGTGAGCCTGTGGCCGCACGTACCATTGCCGTGTTTGAGAAATACGCAATCAAGAACCATATCCCGACGCCACCGATTACCCATGGTATGGTGTTGACGAAGTAATGGTTTACGACTGCGGCGTCAAGATGGCGCACGATGTTGCCGTACTGGTCGTAAACGCCGTTGCCGAAATAGTTTACCAAAGCCAGGAACACCCAAACCATGCCGAGTATTATGACAGGGAACATCAGCAGCAGGATGATTGTCAGCATGTTGTTCCGGCGGATTTGGGTGTACATCCCTACGTATCTCATATCCCTTGTGCGGTTAGAAGTTTATTTCGGGAGCTTTGTCGTAAGCTGCGCGCTCTTCCTGTGGAACTTCAAACATCGGCTCTTTGCCGAACTTGAACATCTTTGCGAAGATGTTTGACGGGAATGTTTCAACGGCGTTGTTCAGTTCGCGCGTTGTAGAGTTGAAGAAGCGGCGTGCGGCGGCCAACTTGTTCTCAAGGTCTGAGAGTTCCGTTTGCAGGTGCATGAAGTTCTGGTTTGCCTTGAGGTCAGGATATGCCTCAAGCGACACTTTCAGTCCGGCCAGCGCGCTTGTGAGGGCGTTCTCGGCGTTGATTTTGTCGTTTATGCCCGTCGCGCTCATTGCAACAGAGCGTGCTTCTGTCACACGCTGCAGCACCTCACGCTCGTGTGTGGCGTATCCTTTGACGGTTGAAACGAGTTGCGGCACGAGGTCGTGGCGTTGTTTCAGTTGCACGTCGATGTTGGCGAAAGCGTTTTCGCGGTTGTTTCTCAGTTTCACGAGGTTGTTGTACAGGCTTACTCCCCATATTACGAGCAGCACGGCAACAATCAAAATAATAATTCCTATTGTCATTGTCTTATAAGATTTGGTTTCAATTTTACTTTTGCAAAGATAATGCCATTCCGCCTAATGTCATCTTCCTGTTAAGATTTAATTTTAAATCTTTTGGCTTTTTATTTTTTGTGTAGCGGCATGGTGTATATAAAAACAGGCGGAGGTGCCATGCGTAAAAGCGTGGCACCTCCGCCTGTTTTGTCTTGTCAAAATCATTTTAGCAGTTTCATTACCTTGTTGTAATATCTCTGCGTCTTTCTTACGCTGTACTTTGGTCCTCCGTTCCATGAACGTATGGCTTTTTCCACGTTGTTCTGTGGGTTGTAGTAAGACTGGATTAAGACGAACATTTCCTTCGACTTGGCCAGGTTGAAGCGGTCGGCCAGTGTGTAGCGTTTCTTGCTTTTCCTTGTCTTCAGGATTATGTTGCATTGCTTAACCAAGATGGGAGTTATCTGCATAGCTCCGCATGAGTTGCCGCTTACGGCTTTAGTGTTTCCTTTACTTTCTACTTGGATTATGGCATCCATCACCGGACCCCAGTTGAATTCAGAGCTTTTCGCCCCGTTGCCTCCTGCCATCGCGTATGAACTTGCGGCAAGGAAGAACAAAGTTACAAACACTTTTTTCAATATTTTCTCCATACAATGTTATTTATGGCACCTGAACAAATGCATCGGATTGATGTTCGCGACGAGCGGTTTGTGTGACGATAAAAGCTAAACCGAGTCTGGATGCCAGTTAAAAACTAACGTGAATAGTGGCTTTCAAAACAAAAGAAGATACACTATTCTTATCTTTTTACCGCTGCAAAGGTACGTAAAAAATGCTTACGAGCCAAATGTTTTGTCAGGTTTTTGGACATTTTAAGATGTTGCTCGCTTTTTATATAATGTTGAAAATCAATAAATTGGCTTGAAATTTTGTAAAATAAACCGATGTAAAATACGCTTGCCCGCATGTCCTGAAACTCTTTTATTCAGGGCGTTTGCGTAGGTTTTCGGACATCGGTTTTCATAAGTTAAATTGTTGAGCCAAGCCAGCAAAAGTTGTGCCAATCAGGATTTTTCCGTATATTTGCAACTGTTAAAGCTTGTTTTTCGTGCAAGCTAATGTTTTTTGCTTGGATATTTATAGTTTATGTATTACGTTTCAAAGCAGATGGAGATTGCCGGTTGCCATCATCTCGACCTTCCATATCAGAGTAAATGTTGCAATGTGCATGGCCATAATTGGATTGTGACGGTATATTGCAAGGCCAAGGAGCTTAACGCCGAAGGCATGGTGGTTGACTTCAAGCATATAAAGGACAAGGTGCATGGCTATCTTGACCATGGCGATTTCAACGAGTTGCTGCCCTTCAACCCTACAGCGGAGAACATCGCGCGGTGGATATGCGAGCAGGTGGACAATTGTTACCGTGTGGACATCGAGGAGAGCCGCAACAACAAGGTGTCATACGTCAAGGATGAGGAGTGAGCTTGGGCATGAAAGTCAACGAGATTTTTTATTCATTGCAGGGTGAGGGGCGTCATGTAGGCACTCCCGCCGTGTTCGTGCGCTTTTCAGGTTGCAACATGAAGTGCCCGTTTTGCGACACTGACCATGAAGGGTTTGTTGACATGTCTGAAGACGACATCCTGCGCGAAGTGATGAAATATCCTGCGCGCCACGTTGTCATAACCGGCGGCGAACCGCTGCTGCAGCTTACCGCCACGCTTACTGGCAAGCTGCATGCGGCCGGCAAGTACGTCCAGATAGAGACTAACGGCACGCGCCCCCTGCCCGTAGGTTGTCGTGTTGACTGGGTGACGTGTTCGCCTAAGGGCGGCGACGTTGTGCTTGGGCATATCGACGAGCTGAAGGTAGTCTTCCTTGGCGAGGGGCAGGACATGTCGCCGTATGACTGGTGTGAGGCTTCCGTTTACAGCCTTCAGCCGTGCGACGTTGGCGACAGCGGTGAAAACGCGCGGCTGTTGAAGGCCGCCATCGACTATTGCCTTGCCCATCCCAAGTGGCGTTTGTCGCTTCAGACTCACAAGATGATAAACGTCAGGTAGGCGTCAGTCCGCCTCCGGGCTTGTGTCCAGGCGATATGTGGTAGCCTGTCGGTGTTCAGATATGAACGAAACGTGCCGTTACTTGTAGGCGTAACGGCACGTTTCGTTTTTTTGCAGTATATCCCTGTTTGTCTTAGTCGGGGCTTAGGGTTTTACGCTTGTCAGTCATGCGTTCTTGCAAAACTCCTGTATGGCCTTGCGCACGGTGGCCTCGGCTTCTTCGATTGTGCATTCCAGCCGTCCGCCCGAAGCGTTGAGGTGGCCGCCGCCGTTGAAGTAAAGTTCGGCCATGCGGTTGCAGGGGAAGTCGTCAACCGAGCGGAGGCTCACCCATACGAGGTTGTCTTTCTCGGTGTCCTGCCTCAGCGATATGCTCAGTTTCGTGCCCTTTATCTGCAGGGGCATGTTCACCAGTCCCTCGGCGTCGCCCTTTATGTAATGGAATTTCTTGAGGTCGTCGCGCGTGAGCGTGAAGTACGCCGCGCCGTGTTCTGGCATCACCACCATTTTCTGGTAAAGCACGTAGCCCGTCAGGCGCATCCGCCATTCGCTGTAGTTGTTGTAAACGTTGCGGTAAATCTTGTCCTTGTTGATGCGCTTGGTCAGCAGTTGGCTGATGATGAAGAATATCTCGGGGCGCGTGGAGTTGTAGGTGAACCCGCCCGTGTCGGTCATCATGCCGCAGTAAAGCGGCACGGCGCACTTCTTGGTCATCTGCTCGAAGCCTCCCATCTGCCATATCAGGCGGAACACCAGTTCGCATGTGCTGCACGCTTCAGGGCGCGATACGCACAAGTCTGTGTCCATGTCGGGCGCGAGGTGGTGGTCAATCATCACTTTCCTTGCGGCCGACGCTGTTATGCTTGCGGCCATGTCGTCGGTGCGTGTCACGCTGTTAAAGTCGAGGCACAGCAGCAGCTCCGTTCCCGCCAGCAGCTCGTCGGCGAAGCTCTTGTGCTTGTCGTAGCGGATTATGCGCTCCGTTCCCGGCAGCCATTGCAGGAAGTCGGGGTAGGCGTCGGGCACAATCATCACCGGCACCTTGCCCAGTGAGCGCAGGTATTCGGCCATGCCGAGAACAGCCCCCACGGCGTCGCCGTCAGGACTGCGGTGGCAGCACAACGTTATTTTGTCAGACTCGGTGATTAGTCCTTGGAATTTTGCCAGTTCCTCGTCGGTAAGTAGGTTGATGTTCATTGTTTCTACAGTTACAAGTTACAAGCATACGAGCAGACAAGTGGCTTTGCATTGAGTGTTGTTTGGCAAGTCTGCTTGTCTACTCGTCAGCTTGTTGCTTGTTTGCTTTATTACCAAAGTTTCTCGGGGTATACCCCTTCTTCAATAAGTTTCTTGATTTTGTCAACAACGCTTTGGCGGTCAGCGGAGTAAGTCACGCCGAACCATTTGCTCGTGGTGTCAAGCACTTTCACGGTGGCCGTGCCGTCGTTGATAAGCTTGTTCACCATCAGCGGGATGAAGAATTCCGCCTTCGGGTTGGCCATGTTGGCCGGGTCGGCCAGGAACTCCTTGAAGTAAGCCTCGCTGTGGGCGAAGTAGTCAGGCGTGAAGCCCCACATGTTCATCGACACGGGCGTGTTGTCGCTTACGGCCACCCACTGCCCCTGCTCGTCCTTGTAGCTCACGCGGCCGTCAATGCGCATGATTTCGGTGCGCTCAACCACGGTGGTCAGATGCTCGTCGGCGTCTTTCGAGCAGATGCCGCGCGCCACGGTGCCGTTCTCCGAGAGCGTGTTGCCTACGCGGAAGCCCACCATGGCGTACTTGCCTTGGCTGCCTTCGGGCAGGTCGGCCAGGAACTTCCCTATAACCATGAAGGCGTCGCGGTTGTAGAAATCGTCACAGTTGATTACGCAGAACGGCTCTTTTATCACGTCCTTGGCCATCAGAACGGCGTGGTTGGTGCCCCACGGCTTCACCCTGCCTTCAGGGCACGTGAAGCCCTCCGGCAGCGCGTCAAGGCTCTGGAAGCACAGCTCCGCCGGCACATGGCCTTCGTATTTGCTGAGGATTTTCTCGCGGAAGTCCTGCTCGAAGTCCTTTCGTATTACGAACACGATTTTGCCGAAGCCGGCCTGCACGGCGTCGTAGATAGAGTAGTCCATTATAGTTTCGCCGTTCGGGCCCAGCCCGTCGAGCTGTTTCAGTCCGCCGTAGCGGCTGCCCATGCCGGCGGCCAGCAGTAACAAAGTAGGTTTCATGTTTTTATTGTTTAATGTGATAAATGTTTTTCGGTAATGTCCATGTGTCACGTCAACGGCGACAAGCGTCGCCGCCCGTTTTTATTACGCTATGCAAAGATAATGTTTTTTTGCTATAAACGGTATATGTGGAGTGAAAAAATGACGATTATTTTGGCGTGCCGTGCTGTCTTTTTGCCATGTTGGTGCGGTCCAATCGAAACATGTTGATAATCAGCGGCTCCGCCGTTTGCCGTGTTTTGCGATGCGTTCGGCCGTCTTCGGCTGTGCAAAAGATGGCCTTTTGCACGCTGATATGTGGCTTTTTGTGGTTCATCCGCAAATCCTTTGGATGGCAACAATGCGTAGCAGGGCGTCGAAGACGTCCAACGTTGCTTAGCCGCATGTGGAGTGAAGCGGAACT
>CALUFM010000019.1 GCA_944319935.1 uncultured Prevotella sp. | reverse complement strand
GCCAGCGTTCATCCTGAGCCAGGATCAAACTCTACATTGTATAATTCTTTCTAATAACTTGTAACCTTCAAGGCCATTCCCAAAACCTGTCCGAAAACAGGAGGCGGCCATGCTGTTCCCTCGTCTGTGCCAGTCTGTCAATGAACTCCTTTTCGCTCGCTCCGCAGGGGCAACCCCTGAAAAGCGAGTGCAAAAGTACACCCTTTCCGCCAAACCGCAAAACTTAAGGCGGACTTTTTCCGCAAAAATATACTTGTTTTAACAGTCGTTTACATTTGAACGCGACGACACATTATTATATAACAAGACAAGGAAAGGAATGAGCAATAAGAATTTATTATCAAATAATAAAACATACAATTCTTATTCTGGTTGGTAAAAGAACAAAAACAAGTAAACACACAAATAAAAAAATGCAAAGCATGCATCATAAGTGAAAGTCAAAAGTATGCAACGCCTAATAAAATCCATACTGAATGTTCACAAATGAGTAAACATACTATGCTAATACTATATTACAAAAAAGTGCTTGCCTCTCTTTCGATAAAGGCAAGCACTCTTTATTACGCCAAAAACACCTAATAATTATTGCGCGTCCGCACTGTCAGGAGCCTTGTCGATAAGGTCCATGAACTGGTCGAGCTTCGGCGTGATGATGATTTGGGTGCGGCGGTTGCGCTGTTTGCCAACTGCGGTGTCGTTAGACGTTACGGGGTTGAACTCGCCACGGCCACCGGCTGTCAGGCGTTTCGGGTCAACTCCATACTGGTTGATGAGAGCCTGGACAACGCTTGACGCGCGCAAGCAAGACAAGTCCCAGTTATTGCGGATATTCTTCATCGCCGCAGACGAAGCGTTTACAGGCACATTGTCAGTATTACCCTCGATGAGTACGTCATAGTCCTTGTAGTCCTTGATGATTTTCGCGATTTTGCTGAGCGTCTCGGCGGCGCGTTCATTGATTTCATAGCTGCCGCTCTTGTAGAGCATGTTGTCCGCCAAAGAAATGTAAACCACGCCCTTGAGTACCTGCACGTCAACCTCTTTCATCTCTTCCTTGCTCAAGGAGCGTGTCAAGTTGTTGGTGAGTATCATGTTGAGCGAGTCGCTCTTGCTCTTGACTTCCACCAAGTGGCGGATATACTGATTCGACTCGTTGATTTGGTCAACCAGCTTTGATATGTTCACAGTTGTCTGGTTGCTTGCGGTAAGGCTCTTGTCGAGCGAGCTTTGCAGCGATGACAGCGTGCCCTTTGTCTGCTCGAGCTGTTCCTCAAGGCTGGCCACGCGCACCTGGCTTGCGGCAAGCTTAGTGTTGGCGTCAGACAGCTTATTCTGTGAGTCCTCGTATTTGCCTGTCAGTTCCTTGTTCTCAAGCTGGCAGTTCTCAAGTTCTTTCTTGCTTACACAACTGGTCGCCAGCAGACATCCCGCCAAGAGCGAGATTGCTAAAACATTCTTCTTCATAAGTTACCGTTTTCTTTATATTAAATGATTATTTGTTGCAAATTTACGTATAAGACGCATAAGTCATGTCAATGTTGAATGGCATTAACGTAAATTAACCACAAAAATGGCACACCACCGCCTAAAACAAAAACCGCTGCGCTCCGACTTGCCATCGAGGCGCAGCGTGACTCCACTTATCAGTCAGGGCACTCAACAATACTGGAACTGATCTACAAGCGGGAACTTGGCCATTGTCTTTGACAACCTTATTGTCCAAGAGCCATACGCCTGCTTCACGTTCTGCGGCAAAAGGTTGGCATCCCTCATTTTAACCAATAAATTTCTCAAAGGAGACCCCGGGTTGGGTTGAGAATCTGTTAACAAGCCGGCACGCTCCAACTCCATGTTGGCTTCCATGTCGTCAATTTCCTTCTTGCCTTTGAGTACCATATAATCGTCAAGGCAGGACAGGATTGCTGAAAGTTTCTTAAAATCTACCATGACATTTAAATTTATAATATTGAGACGCTACAAATATACGTTTTTATTTTCAAAAAAGCAAATTCAACAAAAGAAAAATATCAAAATGCCTTGTTTTTAAACTTTTTTACCAAACAAGAACGACATTTGTCAAGCAAATGACATGTACAGATTGCAATATGTAAGAATGTAACACATTTTTCTTTCATAAAAGAAATAAATCCGCAATACACATTACACCCTGAACAGCATCACCCGTCCAAGCCTTACGCCTAGCACAGCCGCACCTGTCACAGGTCAAGCTCACGTGTCAGTATGCTTTCAAGCTGCTCGGCCGAAAGGCGCAGGTGGAACTGCCCCTTTATGGCCACCGATATGCGCCCCGTCTCTTCTGACACCACGATTGCTATGGCGTCGCTGTCTTGTGATATGCCCATCGCCGCGCGGTGGCGTAGTCCGAGTTCCTTCGGGATGTCGAAATTATGGCTTACCGGCAAGATGCACCCTGCGGCGCGTATGCGTTTTTTCGATATTATCATCGCACCGTCATGCAGGGGTGAGTTTTTGAAGAAAATGTTTTCTATGAGCCGCTGGTTGATGTTGGCGTCGATGATGTCGCCCGTAGCAATCACCTCGTCGAGCGGGGTAAGTCTTTCTATCACGATAAGCGCGCCAACCTTGCCCTTGCCCATGTTCATGCACGCCATGACCACCGGCATTATTGCCTCCATGTCAGCACGGTCTTTCTTGTCGCCCGACGAAAACAAACGCACAATGCTGTTAACCTTGCGGTGAGTTCCGAGGTTGTAGAGGAACTTGCGGATTTCTTCCTGGAACAATATGATTATGGCTATCACGCCGACGCTCACCAGCTTGTCCATTATGCTGCCAAGCAGACGCATCTCAATCACCTGGCTCACGAACAGCCACATCACGATAAAAACCAAGATGCCTATGAACACATTGAGCGACCGCGACTCTTTCATGAGGCGGTAGATGTAATAAAGCATCAGGGCGACACAGAAAATGTCGATAAAGTCTTTTATGCCGAATTCAAACATGTTATTCTTTTTTTATAGCAGACGAGCAGTCAGTGACAAGCAGACAAGCAGTCTTTTATAGCAAACAAGCAGACAAGTGACAAGCAGACGAGCAATCAGTGAAGAGCAGACAAGCGGTCTTTTCAAAACTGACGGCAGACAGGTTGGGATTTGACAAGGGGGAACGAGCAGGGCCAATGCCCACGTTTTCTTGCCGCTCGTCAACTTGCCAGCTAAAGACCCGCCATAGTTTGCCTGTATATTCTCACCATTTCAACACACTCACGCACGTCATGCACGCGCAGTATTGACGCCCCGCCGAGAGCCACGGCCAGCGTGTTCACAACGGTCGTTGCATTGAGCGCGCCGTCGGCGTCAGTCCCCACGAGGCGTGACAGCATCGACTTGCGCGACACGCCGACCAGCACAGGCAGACCCATCTCGCGCAAACAGCCGAGCCGTGCCAGCACGGCGTAGTTTTCTTCCAAGGTCTTGCCGAAGCCGAACCCCGGGTCAAGTATTATGTCCTTCTGCCCGAAGTCGCGCAACTGTTGCACCTTCACGGCAAAGTCTTGCATTATGCTGATGATGTTCGGGCGCGACGACATTAATATATAAGGTACTCCAAGGCGCGCCACCTCCATGAAAATTGGCGATGCCCCGCCACCATCAGGCTTACGGCCGGAGTCTTCGGCAGACTTTTCCCCGCCAAACGCGCCGTCAGGATTGCCTCCCGACACGTCGTTGATGATGCCTGCCCCAAACTCCTCCACGGCCATGCGCGCCACTTCCGGACGGAAAGTGTCAACCGACACAACGGCTTCCGGCTGCACCCTGCGCACAGCCCCGAGAGCCATACGCATGCGAGCCATCTCCTCGTCCGCCGTCACCCTGGCCGCGCCGGGGCGCGTAGAATACGCCCCGACATCGATTATCGCGCCGCCCTCGGCCATTATCCGGTCGGCGCGCGCCTCGATTTCAGCCTCCGTCTGACGGCGGCTGCCAGCGTAAAAAGAGTCGGGCGTGGCGTTGAGGATGCCCATCACTTGCGGCTCGGACAAGTCCATGAGCCGCCCGCCTACATTTATAGTATAAGGTATCAGGCCTTTCACAATATTCAATTATCAATCCAAAGTTTAGGCAAAGGTAAGTATTTATATTGACAATGCTGCGGTTTTGACGTTTTTTATCATCACATAAAAGATCCAACTCAAAAAAAGCGACAACACAACGAAGCACCAAATGAACTAAGCCAAACGACTGGAAAACAAACTACAAAGGCATTAACACTATTTAAATTTTCTACTCTTATAGAGTGTTGGCAAATATGGTGTACGATGTTACTTTTGCATCCAAAAATAGAGAAACGGATGAAGAAAGAAAATGAGAGCCTATATGAATTCGGTTCAAGGGTGCAACATTTACGCACCACACTTGGATTGCCACAAGAAATGTTGGCACACGAGGCTGACGTCCATGGAACATACATTGGCACAGTCGAGCGCGGCGGAACTAACATGACGTTACTGAACATATAAAAACCGGCTAACGCATTGGGCGTAAGCGTAAACGACATGTTTGACGACCAACGAATCAAATAACCACTAACAATACAAACACAACCACTATGAAAAGCGAATTATTGAAATCATTGGCCATAAACCGCCCTATTTCATACACGCCGCAAAACGGCGAATACCGCAAACACCAACTTCATGTAAAAGAATCACTAATCAAAGAAGCCATATCATGGCCTGGCGATAAGGAAAAAGACAAATACATATATACAAATGTATGGGAAAACGACGGATACTCCATACAGTTTGGAAAATACGGGAAAGAGTATTATAGGGTAAACAGGCAAAATGTCAACGACATGGTGCCAAGAATCTTCCAAGACGGGAAAGAACAGGAATTAGATGCCAGCTTCAGGGCCGTATTCAAACTTATTGAAAAACAATTCGACAGTAACAACAATGACGTAATAGTCACGCTGGCATGCCTTTTCATAAGGAACGCATTTCTTATAGACCACAAAGAAGCCGGAGGCAAATTCAGATACGCCCTCCTATCGAAGCCACATCATTCCTACAAGAAACTATCGGGAAACACTACGAAATCCCAATTGAAGTGTTCCTGCATTACATCGATGCCATTGCATGGCAAGAAGACGTGAAGTACTACACCTTGGGGCGTGGTGTGAACACAGACATCGGCAGGACCAACAACCTGCTGACATACGCCCACTTCTGCGCATGCCTGCTCAAGCGCGCACATTGGGCGGATATGCTGAACAGGTATTCAATGGGCGTTTCACCACTGCCTAAAGCCAACATACCAGAGGCTTTCCCCGAACTCAACGCTGGATATTGAATCAAAAATCAGAAGCCCCATGCCGGAATGAACGCCGGCATGGGGCTTTTGGTCATCTGTTCAGCCTATGATAGATTTCGTTGCCGACTCTTGTCACAACCCCGCAAACAAAGGCATTGCCCATAAAGAAAGCCCTCTTTGAAGGCGATTGACCCGCTGTATGGTCATCAGGAAACATGTTCAACCGCTCCAACTCGACCGGCAGCAGTCGCCTCAACCTACCATTCACTGGGTCTTTCACCACATGTTTGAATCTCGAGGGGGCCGCCCCGCCCTCACCTGTTATTATAGTACGTGACGGCCTGTCCAACGGGTCGGGAAACGGCATGCCACCTTCACTATAACTGAACACGAAACCGTCCTTTGTCTTACGTTCCTCATGCTTCGCCCCTTTCAGGTAAGCCCAACGCTGAAGCTCATCGTCCTTAATGTAATAATCTTCCGTCACAAGCTCGTGTTCCGCACCACGAACAAGAACATCGCCCAACGTCATGCGGCAGCCATCGTACAGAGGCGTCACTTTTGCCGTCCACACATTGCCGCCCATCATTACACCTGCATTGGCAAACGGCCTTGTCTTGTTTGAGCGGTTGAAATTATCACTCAGGTTGACGAGGTCGTCATTTTCATTCTTCAGGGAGAATGGTGTTATCTCGTTGAACATTCCAAATCCACAATCACGGACAACTGGAAAAGCTGTGGCCAACATCCCGTCATTGAGGAGCCATTCTGTAGGGTTGACCACCTCCCTCGCAACATCAGAACCCTCCTTGTATGCCAGTATGTATATACGCCGACGGCGTTGAGGCATCCCATAATCAGCCGCGTTGACAACCCTCCATTCCACGACATACCCTTGGTCGGAAAGAGTTTGCAGTATGATTGCGAAATCACGCCCACGCTGCTTTGCAGGCGACAGAAGCAAACGGTCAACATTCTCCAGAAACAATATCTCAGGAGCCTTGTGCCCCTTTTCGCGTATGACACGCTCTATTTGCCACCACAAGACACCTTTTTTCCCCTCTATGCCCGCAGCTTGGCTCAATGTCCGGGCGACCGAATAATCCTAGCAAGGGAAACCGGCACAAAGCATGTCATGGTCAGGGATGCAGGCCGTAGGCACTTTGGCGATGTCTTCGTTGACGTGTCCTGCGCCGCCGAACCGGGCCACATACACCTCAGAGGCATGTTGCCGCTTTGTGGAAGGTTCAAACTGGTTACTCCAAACCACGTTAAAGAAAACACGGCTCACACGTTCAAGGCCTATCCTGAATCCTCCTACACCCGCAAACAATTCAACAACTTTCATGTTTATTCCCAATTAACCTTATGACAGGCTTAATGCCTACAAATATCAATTTAGGATGCAAAAATAATAAAAATACAGAATACAACGGCAAGCCACATTATCTTTAAAAAAACCACGTCCGCCATTTCATGACATAAAAGACGGCAAAACGCACAGCAAAAGACGGCCTTTTGCATTGCAATTCACGGCCTTTCGCAACGGCCGTCGGCGCGGGCGCGCCGTCATCGTGCAAACACCCCATGCACCTCGGAAGCGAAAATAAAAGCCCGTTACACGCGCTTTTATTTTGCACTTCCCTCGGTTTGCACTATCTTTACAGAAAATAGGCTGCGCCTCGGAAGCGAAAATAAAAGCCCGTTACACGCGCTTTTATTTTGCACTTCTCTCGGTTTGCACTATCTTTGCACGGCAAATAAAACATTAAAATGGAAATTCCTGCACTTTACGACATCTTCAGGCAACACCCCGTGGTGACCACCGACAGCCGCGACTGCCCTGAAGGCTCTGTCTTTTTCGCGCTGAAGGGCGCGTCGTTCAACGGCAACGCCTTCGCAAAAAAAGCCCTCGACGAGGGCTGCTCATACGCCGTCATCGACGAAAAGCAATACGCCGAACCCGGCGACAGCCGCTACATCGTGGTTGACGACTGCCTCAAGGCCCTGCAACTTCTGGCCAACCACCACCGCCGCACGCTGGGAACGAGAATAATTGGCATAACCGGCACCAACGGAAAGACCACCACCAAGGAGCTGCTTGCCGCCGTGCTGGGCGAACGCTACAACGTGCTTTACACCCAAGGCAACTTCAACAACGACATCGGTGTGCCCAAGACGCTGCTGCGACTGACCAAGGAACACGAAGTCGCCGTGGTGGAAATGGGCGCAAGCCACCCCGGAGACATCAAGACGCTGGTTGACATCGTTGAGCCTGACTGCGGCCTCATCACCAACGTGGGGCGCGCCCACCTGCAGGGCTTCGGCTCGTTTGAGGGCGTAGTCCGCACGAAGGGCGAACTGTATGACTACCTGCGCGCCCACGGCGGCACGGTGTTCATCAACGGCGGCGACACCCACCTGATGGGCATAGCGCATGGACTAAACCTCGTGAAATACGGCCTCAGCGGCACAGAAGGCGCAAAGGTGACGGGCGAAGTGACCGTGTGCGACCCGTACCTGAACTTCCGCTGGAGCGAAGACGGCGGCAACTGGCACGATGTAAGCACGCACATCATTGGCAGCTACAACGTGACGAACATGCTCGCCGCAGCCTGCGCCGGCCTCCATTTCGGCATTACGCCCGAACAAATAGACCACGCACTCGGCTCATACGTCCCCAAGAACAACCGCTCAGAGCTTGAAGTGACCAAGCACAACCGCCTCATCATTGACGCCTACAACGCCAACCCGACGAGCATGGCGGCCGCCCTGGCCAACTTCCGCGACATGAAGGCCGACAACAAGATGGCCATACTCGGCGACATGGGAGAGCTTGGCGCGGTCAGCCACGAGGAACACCAGCGCGTGGCCGACTTCCTCATGACGGCCGGTTTCGACCAGGTGTGGCTCGTGGGGAGCGAGTTCGGCAAGACAGAATGCCCATTCCGCAAGTTCAGCGACGTGGAAGAGGTGAAGCAAGCCATCGCCGACAACCGCCCCGAAGGCTGCTGCATACTGATAAAGGGCAGCAACTCGATGAAGCTGTTCCAACTTCCCGCCCTACTATGAAAAGGCAGTCAAGCGGCAAAATCATATTAAGGTATAATACATCACATAAATGGAAGGCGGTCTGCATTGGGCAAACACCAATGCAGACCGCCTTCCATTTGTATCCAACCAACCGTCCTCAACACTTCTTCATGGCGATGGTGAGACCGTCGCGCAGCGGCAATATGACCTTCTCCACACGACTGTCACGGGCTATGAAGTCGTTGAACGACTCTATGCCCGCCGTCTGGCGGTCAGAGGGGCGCGGCTTCTCAAGCACGTGGCCGTCCCAAAGCGTGTTGTCGGCCATGATGAAACCACCGGGACGAAGCACGCCGAGAGCCATCTCGTAAGCCTCGATGTAGGTGCGCTTGTCGCCGTCGATGAAGGCCATGTCGAACTGCACGCCCAACTTGGGGGCTTCTTTTATTGCGTCGCCGATGATGAAACGTATCTTGTCGGCCACGGCCGAGCCTTCAATCCACGGCCTTGTAAAGTCTTCCAGCTCGTCGTCAATCTCAAAAGTGTACACCATGCCGCCGTCATCCAGGCCTTCTGCCATGCAGATGGCACTGTAACCGCTGAACGTGCCCACCTCAAGTATGTTCTTGGGGCGCACCATGCGCACCATCATCTTCAACAGACGGCCTTGCAGGTGGCCGCTGGCCATGCGCCCGTGGAGCAGGTGTATGTTAGTGGCACGCCACAGGCGGTAAAGGTAGTCGCCCTCAGGGTCGATGTGGGCGAGGATGTATTTTTCTAATTCACAATTCATAATGCATAATTCATAATTAGGGCTGACGCCAATAATGCATAATTCATAATGCACAATTCATAATCGGGCTGACGCCGTTTTTTCAGCAGACAAGATGCAAGTGACAAACAGACAAGACGCAAGCGACGAGCAGACAAGGTGTTTTGCCATGCTCAAAGCCATCTTCATAACGTTCGCCCAAACCTGAAATAACGGCCTGACGGCATCCGCCCCGATTATGAATTGTGCTTTATGAATTATGCATTAACAGCGCGCTTACGGCCAGCCGGTAAGAGTCGAGCCCGAAACCGCATATCACGCCGAGGCAAGCGCACGAGAGCATCGACTTGTGGCGGAACTCCTCACGCTTGTGTACGTTGGATATGTGAACCTCAACAACGGGGCATTTCAGCGACCGTATGCAGTCTTGCAGGGCTATGCTGGTGTGCGTGTATGCGCCGGCGTTAAGCACGATGCCGTCATACGTGAAGCCGACTTCCTGCATCTTGTCAATCATCACGCCCTCAACGTTGCTCTGAAAGTATTCAATCTCAACGTCGGGGAAGCCTCGCCGAAGCACGGGCAGGTAGTCGTCAAACGAGCTGCCGCCGTAAATCCCCGGTTCGCGCGTGCCCAAGAGGTTGAGGTTGGGGCCGTTCAATATGAGTATTTTCATAATAAGACAAATTTGTTTAACTTTGCAATGGATTACGCGGTGAAGGCTGCACAGCCCGCCGTCCACGTTGCAAAAGTACGAAAATAAATGGAAAACAAGAGCAAAAAGCCGTCAGAACTGGCAGCGGCGTACCGCCGGTACATGAAACTGCAGCGCAACTTCACGCCGAACACCCTCGACGCCTACATGCGCGACATTGAGAAGTTGGAGGCGCATCTCAAACAAAACGGCACAAGCCCGGAGGCCGCCAAGCTGGCCGACCTGCAGGCCTTCGCCGCCTCGCTGCACGACACGGGCGTCAGCCCGCGCACGCAATGCCGCATACTGAGCGGCGTGAGGACGTTTTACCGCTTCCTCCTGGAAGACGGATACATCGACAGCGACCCTACGGAACTGCTTGAGTCGCCGCAAGTGGGCGACCATCTGCCCGAGGTGCTTACCACCGACGAGGTTGACCGCCTTGAGCGGGCGATAGACTTCAGCAAGTGGGAGGCGCAACGCAACAAGGCCATCGTGGAGGTGCTTTTCAGTTGCGGACTGCGCGTGAGCGAGCTTGTCAGCCTGCGCCTGTCAGACCTTTACCTTGACGACCGCTTCATCCGCGTGAAGGGCAAGGGGCGCAAGGAACGCCTCGTGCCCATATCCGACAGCGCGGTGGAGCAGCTCAAGCTGTGGTTCGCCGACCGCAACCAGATGGACATCAAGCCAGGCGAGGAGGACTACGTCTTCCTGAACCGCCGCGGGAAGCACCTAACGCGCACCATGATACTGATAATGGTCAAACGGCTGGGGGCCGACGCCGGCATACAGAAGACCATAAGCCCGCACACCCTGCGCCACAGCTTCGCCACGGCACTGCTCGAAGGCGGGGCCGACCTGCGCGCAATACAGGCCATGCTGGGGCATGAGAGCATCGGCACGACCGAAATATACACCCACATCGACACCCACGAACTGCGCCGGGAGATACTGGAACACCACCCAAGGAACATCCACCGTTAACCACCTGACAACCAAGGAGTTAGCAATAGGCCGTGTTTTGCGTCGCAAAACACGGCCTATTGCATTGTGATACGCGGCCTTTCGCAAGGCGTTTTGCCGCCTTCCGCGATTCATCCGCAAACCTTTTGGATGGTACATAAAAGTCTATCCTGTCCCCGAAGGGGGCAAACTCAGCTTAACCGCCGGTGGAGTGAGCGCGGCGAACGTAACCTGCGGTAAGTCGAAACTACCCCAACCGTCCCCGAAGGGGGCGAATGGCGTGTTGGGTTATGCGGTGGCGGGTTCTTACGGTTATGCGGTATGTCCGT
>CALUFM010000018.1 GCA_944319935.1 uncultured Prevotella sp. | reverse complement strand
ACTACTTAATTCACAGATTACATTGCGTTAATCTGCCGAATTTTGGAGGTTTTTCCATAGATTTTGTGTAATTTTGCCGTCTGTTAAAGAAAACATTACAACTGAAAATGATGACAGCCAACGAAATCCGTGAATCGTTCAAACGGTTCTTCGAGCAGAAAGGACACCAGATAGTGCCGTCGGCACCGATGGTTATCAAAGACGACCCCACGCTGATGTTCACCAACGCGGGCATGAACCAGTGGAAAGACATTATACTCGGCACGCGCGACCCCGAACCGCGCCGCCGGGCCGACTCGCAGAAGTGCCTGCGCGTGAGCGGAAAGCACAACGACCTTGAGGAGGTGGGACACGACACTTACCACCACACGATGTTCGAGATGCTGGGCAACTGGAGCTTCGGCGACTATTTCAAGGAGGGAGCCATCGACTACGCCTGGGAATACCTTGTTGACGTGCTGCACCTTGACCCCAAAGACCTGTACGTGACCGTGTTCGAGGGTTCAAAGGACGAGGGGCTTGAGCGCGACGACGAGGCCGCAGCGTTTTGGGCGAAGCACGTACCGGCCGACCACATAATCAACGGCAGCAGGCATGACAACTTCTGGGAGATGGGCGACACGGGTCCGTGCGGCCCTTGCTCGGAAATCCACTTGGACTCGCGCACGCCCGAGGAGAAGGCTAAAGTGCCCGGACGCGAACTGGTGAACAAGGACGACCCGCAGGTAATCGAGATATGGAACTTGGTGTTCATGCAGTACAACCGCAAGGCTGACGGCTCATTGGAGAAGCTCTCGATGAACGTCATCGACACGGGCATGGGCTTCGAACGATTGGTGCGCGCACTGCAAGGCAAGCACTCTAACTATGACACGGACATCTTCCAGCCCATAATAAAGGAAATAGCGCGCTTGTCAGGGCTTGAATACGGCAAGGAAGAAAAGACCGACGTGGCCATGCGCGTAGTGGCCGACCACCTGCGCGCCGTGGCGTTCTCAATCGCCGACGGCCAGTTGCCAAGCAACGCCAAGGCGGGTTACGTCATCCGCCGCATACTGCGCCGCGCCGTGCGCTACGCCTACACCTTCCTCGGACAGAAGGAGGCGTTCATGTTCAAGCTCATACCCACGCTCGTGAATGAGATGGGCGGGGCTTATCCCGAACTGGCTGCTCAGCGCGAGTTGATTACACACGTGATAAAGGAAGAGGAAGACTCGTTCCTCCGCACGCTGGCCAACGGCATCAACATGCTCAGCGACGCCATGGACGAAGTGAAGCGCGAGGGCAAGACCGAGCTTGACGGCGCAAAGGCGTTCCGCCTGTTTGACACTTACGGCTTCCCCTTGGACCTCACCGAACTCATCTGCCGCGAGAACGGGCTGACCGTTGACGAAAAGCAGTTTGACGAGGAGATGCAGAAACAGAAGGCGCGCGCACGCAACGCGGCGGCCGTTGAGAACAGCGACTGGACGGAGCTGCGCCAGGGCGAACAGGAGTTCGTGGGCTACGATTACACCGAATACGAGTGTCACATCCTGCGCTACCGAAAGGTTACGCAGAAGAAAAACACGTTCTACGAACTCGTGCTTGACCATACGCCTTTCTACGGCGAGATGGGCGGCCAGGTGGGCGACTGCGGTGTGCTGGTAAGCGAGAACGAGACGGTGGACATCATCGACACCAAGCGCGAGAACAACCAATCCATCCATATAGTAAAAGAGCTGCCCAAACAGCCTGAGGCCGACTTCATGGCTTGCGTTGACACAGACAAGCGCGAGGCCAGCGCGGCCAACCATACGGCTACCCACCTGCTCGACTACGCGCTGAAGCAGGTGCTTGGCGAACACGTTGAGCAGAAAGGCTCGTTCGTCTCGCCCGACACGCTGCGCTTCGACTTCTCGCATTTCCAGAAAATGAGCGACGAAGACATACGCAAGACCGAGCAGCTTGTCAACGACATGATACGCCAGGACATACCTTTGGACGAACACCGAGACACACCCATCGAGGAAGCGAAGAAGATGGGAGCCATCGCCCTTTTCGGCGAAAAGTACGGCGACAAGGTGCGCGTGGTGCGCTTCGGGCCGAGCGTTGAGTTCTGCGGCGGCATCCACGCCCGCTCGACAGGCCGCATAGGCATGTTCAAAATCATATCAGAGAGCAGCGTGGCCGCCGGCATACGCCGCATAGAGGCAAAGACCGGGCGCGAGTGCGAACAACTGCTGTACCATCTCGAGGACATAACGAAGGCCATAAAAGCCCTCTTCAACAACGCAAAAGACCTGCAAGGCGTCATAGAGAAGTACATCGAAGAGCATGACTCTATGAAGAAGCGCATAGAGCAATACCAAGCTGAAGCCGTTGAGCGAACAAAGGACAAGCTGCTGTCACAGGCGCGGATGGTAAACGGCGTGACCGTCGTGACCGCCGTCATGCCAATGAAGCAGGACATGGCCAAAGACCTTGCGTTCAAGCTCCGTGCAGCAGTGCCCAACCATCTGCTCTGCGTCATCGGCAGCGTAGCCGACAACCGCCCCACACTCAGCGTGATGATGAGCGACGACCTCGTGGCCGACCACAGCCTCAACGCCGGCAAGATGGTGCGCGAGGCGGCCAAACTGATACAGGGAGGAGGAGGAGGCCAACCCCACTTCGCCACAGCCGGAGGCAAGAATACCGACGGACTTTCAGCCGCAGTGGACAAGATTGTGGAACTGGCCAACCTGTAACAACATTCGGACTAAACCGCTTACGGGCGACAAGCGCACAAGGAGCTACACCTCTGCGCTTGCCGCCCGTTTGCTTTCAATCTGTAACCAAGCTATGTAAAAATAACACCTGACAAGCACAAAATCCGACCAAACAACCACAACAGACTGCCGCATAAGCCTCCATGCGAGATTGGCCGTTTGCCATTTTCGGCGAATAAGGCTATCTTTGCATAAATTGAAGAAGGACATAAAACATAATCCCTGGGCCTTATGAATGAGAGGAAAGCTGACAAATGCAAAAGAACTGCGGTAGACATCGGCTCTGCCATACAGGAAAAACTAAAGGAGAGCAAACTCTCTGTGGTTTGGTTTGCGGAACAAATAGGGTGCAGCCGCACCAACGTTTACAAGATGTTCGGCAAACAATCGATAAACACCGACGACCTGATGAGGATTTCCGAAGTATTATGTTTTGACTTTTTCAAGCTATACAGCAACAAACTCAATGTGAAAAAGTCAAGAAACAACACATAAATTCCACATATACAAGCAAAACGAACAAATGCCCCGATTCTATCCATGAAGCCGGGGCGTTGTCATTTTTGCGACACGACAGCCAACGACGGCATGTCAACGGCACGCATCGAAGCCACCATGCGGTCATACATTTCAGGCGAAACGACACGCCCCTTGGCTGTACGCACGGCGGGATAATCGGAGAAACAGGCGTCATCTGACACATACCATGAATGTGACGACACGTTGCCAGAACGTTTGACGGCAGCGTCAACAACCGCTACATACCGCCTGTTGACAACCGACAGCAACCTCTTGCCGTCACTCATCTCGACCGCAAGTATTATCCTTTGCCGCTTCTCGCGCACCGACTTGTTCTTAGGCGTTCCCGCCATTCTCGACGTAACGCTCACCGCCCAACCGTCGGCGTTAATCTCGTTCATCTTCAAGCGAAACACTTTCCCGTGCGGAGAAGTGTCACGAATACCTTTCGAGACAATGTAAAGGTGAATCATCTCGTGCAGCAATACATTCTTGAAGCTGCGCTCGTCAACGTCATAATAATTGCTTATGCGTATGACATAACCGCCCGGACGCCTCCTGAACAACCTGCGTCTGCATTCCCACGTCAGCGAACCGAGGCGTGTACGCGACATGCCGACAGACAAAACAGGTTGCGGCAAATCGCCTCCAAAATACCTGTTGTTGAAAAAGGAGAACCATTCTCCAAGCGTCCCAACGTCAACTTGCATAAAAACAAACTCCTTAAACCTTACAGAAACAGGAAACATGGCATGCCTACAAAAAGCAGCCACGCCATGCTTCCCAATCCTGCCTGTCACAAGCAAGGACTCAATCTTGAGCCTTGTCTGATATGGCTTGCATTATCTGGGCTTCTATTTCCTCGCAAAGCTCAGGGTTGTCCTTGAGCAACACCTTCGTCGCGTCACGCCCCTGAGCCAGCTTGCTGCCCTGATACGAGTACCACGAGCCGCTCTTTTGTATGATGTCATACTCCACTCCAAGGTCAACCAGCTCACCGACCTTTGATATTCCCTCACCAAACGTGATTTCAAACTCGGCCTTGCGGAACGGCGGGGCTACCTTGTTTTTCACCACTTTCACACGAACCTGGTTGCCGATAACCTGGTCGCCGTCCTTGATGCTTGAAATTTTGCGTATGTCAAGGCGCACGCTGGCGTAAAACTTCAATGCGTTGCCACCCGTGGTTGTCTCCGGATTGCCGAACATCACGCCGATTTTATCACGCAACTGGTTGATGAATATGCACGTGGTGTTGGTCTTGCTTATGGTGGATGTCAGCTTGCGCAACGCCTGGCTCATAAGCCTTGCCTGCAAGCCTACCTTGTTGTCGCCCATGTCTCCTTCTATTTCAGCCTTCGGAGTGAGCGCGGCAACAGAGTCAACGACAATGATGTCGATTGCCGACGAGCGTATAAGCTGGTCTGCTATCTCAAGAGCCTGTTCGCCGTTGTCGGGCTGCGAAATCAACAAGTTCTCCACATCAACGCCCAACTTGGCCGCATAGAAGCGGTCAAAGGCATGCTCCGCGTCAATGAACGCCGCTATCCCGCCCGCTTTCTGAGCCTCGGCTATGGCGTGGATGGCCAGCGTTGTCTTGCCGCTACTTTCCGGACCGTAGATTTCTATTATCCTTCCGCGCGGATAACCGCCCACGCCAAGTGCGGCGTTAAGGCCGATGCTGCCCGTCGGTATAACCTCTACAGCCTCGATGTTCTCCTCTCCAAGCTTCATAATCGACCCCTTGCCGAAGTCTTTCTCTATCTTTGCCATGGCGGCCTGAAGGGCTTTCAGTTTGCCTTCCTGCAAGTTTGCGGCGGCCGCATTGTCTTTTTCCTTTGCCATTTTTTTATTTATTTTACTGTATAATTCAACGCTCTTGTCTTGTGGAACTCCATGTCCGCATGTTTCATGAACGGCAATATGCCACACAACACGGCTTTCAGGTAGCCCTTCTTCTTACAATACGACTCAAAAGTGTCGTTCTTAAAGTCAAAGTCTTTACGCCACAAGAAGCCAGGACTGCCATAAACGTATGTCAAATCCTGGAAATAATCCTCAGCCTTCTCCTGCCCGTCGTCACTCGCCAGCACGTCAAGGTTCTCTTTAGTAGGGATTATCAGCAACGTGCCGTGCGCCCCAGCGTATTCCTTCAACAGGCCGAACACAGAGTCATAACGCTCGTACACCTTGTCGAGACAGAAGTTCTTGTAGTCGGAATCGCCAAGGTTCTGTATCGGACGAACCTGCAACACGTCAACGTCCAGGCCGGCGAACACGTCGGGGAACAGCAACAGGTCGTCCACATTGTTCTCGTTAACCGTGTAATTAATCCTAAGCTTGAAGCCCGGATGCTTCGCCTTAACCTCCTTCAGGTCGCCGAGAAGCCGCATGAAGACGTCAAAACGTGCATGTTGCATCAAATATTCGTATGTTGCCTTGGTCAATCCGTGTACCGACAATATCAGCTCGTCAAGCCCGGCCTCCGCCAAAGCGTCAAGCTTCTCCTTTGTCAGCAGGTTGCCGTTGGTGGTCAGCGAGATGTGCGGCACACGCCTTTCACGCCCTATCCTGACAAGCTGGACGAGTTCCTTATACAACGTCGGCTCCGCACCACACCCTATCTGAAGACGCATCACACGGTGGAACATGGCGTCGGCCATGCTCTTGTAATCGTCGAGCGACAACTGCGTCCTGTCAGGGTGCTTGTGGCTCTCGCCGCTGAAGAAGCACATACGGCACTTCAGGTTGCACGCCTTGGTCGGGTCGAGGTAAAGCCCGAGGTAACGTTTCTTCAAAAGGTAGAAAGCCAACACCCCGCAATGCCTCACAAAAGGGCTGCGTATGCTGCCGACGACCTTTAACAACGAATAAAAACTGTTCATCGCCTTGAGTTACATTACAACATGTAAAGCAACGTGGCGGCAGACTTGGCATATCGCCACCCGCCTGCCGTCAAACTCTGCTTATTACAACTCAAGGTCGCCGTCGAACACCTCATGCCAGGGCAGACCCTGCTTGTTGAGCTGCTCCATGAACGGGTCCGGGTCAAACTCCTCGACGTTCCACACGCCGGGCTTGCGCCACAGTCCCTTGAAGAACATCATCGCGCCTATCATGGCGGGCACGCCCGTCGTATAGCTTACGCCCTGCATGCCTGTCTCCTTGTACGCTTCCTGGTGCTTGCAGTTGTTATATATATAATAGGTGCGCTCCTTGCCGTCCTTCAGTCCGCGTATGCGGCAGCCTATGCTCGTCTCGCCGTCGTAGTTCTCGCCGAGGTCCTGCGGGTTGGGCAGCACGGCCTTGAGGAACTGCAAGGGCACGATTTTCACCTTGACGGTCTTTCCCGAACCGTCGGCCAGCGGCGCTTCGTACTCCATTTCGTCGATGCGCGACATGCCGATGTTCTGTATAACGTCAAGGTATGTAAGATATTGCTGTCCGAAGGTCATCCAGAAGCGCGCCTGCTTGATGGTCGGATAGTTCTTCACGAGGCTCTCAAGCTCCTCGTGGTGCATGAGGTAACTCTCGCGCGGACCTATGTTCGGGTAAGTCAAGGCCTTGTGAACCTCAAGCGGCTCTGTCTCGAGCCACTGCCCGTCCTTGTAGTAAAGGCCCTTCTGGGTTATCTCGCGGATGTTGATTTCGGGGTTGAAGTTGGTGGCGAACGCCTTGTGGTGATTGCCGGCGTTGCAGTCAACGATGTCGAGATACTGGATTTCGTCGAAGTGGTGTTTGGCCGCGTAAGCCGTGTATATGCCGCTCACGCCCGGGTCGAAGCCGCAGCCCAGTATGGCCGTAAGCCCTGCCTGCTCGAAGCGTTCCTTGTAAGCCCACTGCCATGAGTACTCGAAGTGAGCCTCGTCCTTCGGCTCGTAGTTGGCCGTGTCGAGATAGTTGCACCCGCAAGCGAGGCAAGCGTCCATGATGGTCAGGTCTTGGTAAGGCAACGCGAGGTTGACAACCAGCTCAGGCTTGTAGTCGTTGAACAAGGCCTTTAGCTGCTCCACGTCGTCGGCGTCAACCTGCGCTGTGCGTATAGGCATGTCGATTCCGGCCTTGTGGATGGCGTCAACTATCTGGTCGCACTTCTCCTTGCGGCGGCTTGCAATCATGAACTCGGTAAACACGTCGGCGTTCTTGGCTATCTTGAACGCCGCAACGGTAGCTACGCCACCGGCTCCAATCATCAATACTTTTCCCATTTTATGCTATTTGTTTATTAATGTTCAATATCTCCCCGTTGGGGAGGAGCAGGTCACTTTTGTCATCTCCATTCTTAACTGGCGGCCTCACGCGCCACGCCATTCCCCACGGGAGGAGGATGGGCGGGGCATTATTTCAACTCATCGGCGCGTATGCCCAGCGCGCTCATCAGCGAATAGCCGAGGATTTCCTGGCGGAAGTTGCCGCCCGGCATGGGCTGCATGGCGAACACGGTGACGCGCTTGTCGTCATCCACAAAGCGCAACGCCTGGCGCACGCGGTCATACATCCGCTCGGCGTCAGGCACCACCATCACGCGCTTCACCTCCTTCTGGCGGCACACTGCGGTCAGCACGTCGTCGAGAAAATCCTCCTTGCTGACAAGGTTCTCAACGGGCAGCGAACTTATGACGAACTCGCCGAGGTTGTCCCTGAAGGCCTTGCCGTCAAGCTCGGTGTCATGCTCAGACGGCGCGAAGTTCTCCAGCCGGGCGTTCCGCTTGTCGTGGATAAGCACCACGAGGGTCTCGCCCGCGCCCTCGCGCACGCCGCCGTCAAGGGCTACGCAGTCAATCCACCGCGCCAAGTCGGCGCGCGGTATGCGCCGTTCCAACATGCGCTCGAAGTTCACCGTAAGGTCGAACGCCACCTTGTCTATATAGTCGGCGTCGGCCACAATAACGTTTTCACGCCACTGCCCCGCGCCCTGAAAGTCGTTGTCCATGTTTGCAAACTTACACAATAATGACAAGGCACGCCCGATGGCAATCTGCCAATAGAGACATTTCGAGCATTCACGGACATGCCTTCTTTTATGCAACAAAGATAATGCAAGTCGAGCGAAATACAAAATAAAAGCGAGAGAAACGAACTTTTATTTTTATTTCCGAGGCGAAGCTTATCTTATCCAGAGATAATGCAAGTCGAGCGAAATACAAAATAAAAGCGAGAGAAACGAACTTTTATTTTTATTTCCGAGGCGAAGCATGCCTTGTCTTCAGGCAAGGGGAAAGGCCACATTGCGCCATTTTCACATGCAGCACATACATATACCGCCGCAATGCGCGGCAAGACGTTTTCCAAGACAGGTTCATCCGCAAACCCTTTGGATGGTACATAAAAGTCTATCCTGTCCCCGAAGGGGGCAAACTCCGCTTAACCGCCGGTGGAGTGAGCGCAGCGAACGTAACCTGCGGTAAGTCGAAACTACTCCAACCGTCCCCGAAGGGGGCGAATGGCGTGTTGGGTTATGCGGTGGCGGGTTCTTACGGTTATGCGGTATGTCCGTATACCCCAATAACCGTATAACCTTAAACCTTACAACCGTAAATGCCGTTCGCCCTCTTCGAGGACGATATTATTTGCGCATACATGCCGCAAGTTCCGCTTCGCTCCACATGCGGTTAAGCAACGTTGGACGTCTTCGACGCCCTGCTACGCATTGTTGCCATCCAAAAGGTTTGCGGATGAAACCCAAGACATGGCTTTTTGCAGAGTAAAAGGCTGTCTTTTGCGTGCCAAAAGGCCATCTCTTACGGGCCAAAAGGCGGCAAACGGGCAAACCGCTGGCCGTCAGCCACTTGCGCAGCCACGCTTGCAGGCCCTGCAATAGCGCATGTTTTCAGCCGCCAAGGCCGCCGCTTCGCCATTTTATTCTTACCTTTGCATGCGTTTTTCAACATGCGGAAAATGGACACGACACTAAGAAGAGACGGCGGACTGCCGCCGCGCATGCTCTGGACGCTCGCCATCGTGGCCGGCGTCTCAGTGGCGAACATATACTACAACCAACCCCTGCTCGACATGATGCGCCGCGACCTCGGCGTATCAGAGTTTCATGCCAACTTCATTTCGGTGATAACACAGGCGGGCTACGCCCTCGGACTGCTGTTCATCATACCCTTGGGCGACCTCTGCCACAGGAAGAAAATAATACTGACAAACTTCACATTATTAATAATGTCGCTCACGGCCATCGCCCTGAGCGGCAACATCTACGCCACGTGGGCGGCGTCGCTCGTCACGGGGGCATGCTCCATGATACCGCAGATATTCGTGCCCATAGCGTCAGAGTTCTCTGAGCCTGAGCGCAAGGGGCGCAACGTAGGCGTGGTAATATCAGGCCTGCTGACGGGCATATTGGCGTCGCGCGTGGTGAGCGGCCTGGTGGGCGACGCCATCGGGTGGCGCGGCATGTACCTGATAGCCGCCGCCCTGATGGCCGTATGTCTTGCCGTGACGGTCAAGACGCTGCCTGACATCAGCCCGACGTTCAACGGAAGCTACGCCAAGCTGATGCGGTCAGTGCTTTCGCTGGTGGCCGGGCAGCCAGCCCTGCGCGTCTATTCGGCACGCGCCGGACTGGCTTTCGGCTCGTTTCTCGCCCTCTGGAGCTGCCTCGCTTTCAAGATGGGGCAAGCCCCGTTCCATGCCGACAGCGACGTGGTTGGCATGCTCGGCCTGTGCGGAGTGGCGGGAGCCGTGACGGCGTCGTTCGTAGGCCGTTGGGTGAAAAGCGTCGGCATACGCCGCTTCAACTACATAGGCTGCGCGCTGATGCTTGCCGCATGGGCCTCGCTTTACTTCTGCGGCGACTCTTACGGGGGCATAATCAGCGGCATACTGCTTATCGACATCGGCATGCAGTGCATCCAACTGAGCAACCAGACCAGCATATTCGACGTGTGCCCTTCGGCGTCAAACCGCGTGAACACCATCTTCATGACCACTTATTTCATAGGCGGCTCACTCGGAACGCTGCTTGCCGGCACGGGCTGGGAACTGTGGGGATGGGCGGGGGTGGCAGCCGTCGGCGCGCTGCTGACGCTCGCCTCGCTGTCGCTCACGCTGCTGACGCGATTGTGAAACACGGCCTTTTCGCTTGCAAAAGGCCATGTTTCGGCGCACAAAAGGCCACCTTTCGCACGCAGAAAGGCGGCAAACGGGCAAAGCACTGAGTATCAGCCACTTATCAAACGGAAGCAAAAACGCCATTCCAAGCAAGGCTTCATGCAGCACGGCAAAGCGCAGGCAAAGGATGGAAAGAAAAGCATTCATTATGTGAAAGAGTGTCAAAAAACCATGTTTTCATGTCAAATTACAATGTGAATGTTCAATTGTTTTTTCATATCTTTGCAAAGTAAAAAATCTGATGATTATGAAAAGTATCCTTGACGGACGCCCAGAATTGAAGAAAGAAGTTGACAAAGTTGCCGAAGTAGCCGGCTACCTGTGGCAAAAGGGTTGGGCTGAGCGCAACGGTGGAAACATCACGGTAAACGTGACCGAGCTTGTTGACGACGAGATAAGGCAGATGCCTGCAATCAGCGAGGTGAAGCAAATCGGCGTGACACTGCCCCACCTGAAAGGCACTTACTTCTTCTGCAAGGGCACAAACCGCAGGATGCGCGACTTGGCACGCTGGCCGATGGAGAACGGAAGCATAATCAGGATACTTGACGACTGCGCAAGCTATGTCATCATAGCCGACAACCCAGTCAACCCGACGAGCGAACTGCCATCACACCTGATGGTGCATGACCACCTGATAGAAAAGGGGTCGCCCTACCGCGCGTCGCTCCACACCCACCCCATCGAGCTTGTCGCCATGACACACATACGCAAGTTCTTGGGCAAGGACGTGCTTACAAAGCTGCTGTGGAGCATGATACCTGAGACAAAGGCATTCTGCCCGCGCGGCCTCGGCATCATACCTTACGAACTGCCAAGCAGCGTGAAACTGGCCGAAGAAACCGTAAGGCAGCTTGACGACTACGACGTGGCCATGTGGGAGAAACACGGGGTGTTCGCAATCGACACCGACATAATGCAAGCTTTCGACCAGGTGGACGTGCTGAACAAGAGCGCGCTAATCTACATCGCCGCCAAGAACATGGGCGAAGAGCCTGAAGGCATGAGCGACGAGCAGATGGCCGAGATGACAAAGGCATTCAACCTGCCGAAATGATAAACAAAGGACATTAAACAAAGCAACAAAACATAAAATCTTATCATTCTCAGATAATATTTAGTTAGATAGTCTATAGACACGAAAATCCGATGTTGTGAAACATCGGATTTTTGCGTTATAAGAAAGAAAAGACAATAAACAAAGGTGAAACAGTGAAACAGTGAAAAGGTGAAAAGACAAGAATGAAGGTAAAAAAGGGAAACGGTAAAAAGGTAAAACAAGCTGAAAGCGTTCTTTGCATCAACAGTTTTACCTTTTTACCGTTTTACTTTTTTACCTTTCTATTTAAGCAGTTGCGGAAGGAACGATGACACGATGAGAACCAACAAGCCGAGCAACAGCACGGCGATGGTCTGCCGTGAGCAACCTTTCCACTCCTTGAGGATGATTCCCCAAACGTTGCTGAACGTTACGTTCAACGCCATCAGTATGCACCAAGAGAACGTCATGAGTACAGCGGAATCGGTCAAGAAGCCCTTGCCGAGGCTCAACCCGAAGAACTGGCTGTACCAAAGCAAGCCCGCCAAGGCGCAAAACACGATGTTGTTGGCGTAAAGCCGCGTCTGCGAATAGTCACCCCAAGTATGGTTCTTGCTGTTCTGGTAAAAACAATAGACGGCGTTCGTGACAAAGCCTCCTATCGTTACGAGCAGCGTTGCGGGCAGAGTCATGAACATGGGGTCGGTCTCTTCACCGAAATTCAAGTCCGCGCCGAAGCCCAAACCGATGTTGAAGCACGCGCTCATGAAGCCCGCAAGCAGGGCCACTATAATGCCTTTGGTGAAGTTGAAGTCCTTAACGGCCTTCTTCTTTTCCTCCTCGCTGAGCGACTTCGACTTCATGTTGCCGGCTACTCCGATGACGGCGATGCCCGCAAGCGTGACCACCACGCCCACGATTACCGGCGTAGTGAGGTCTTGCATGTTGCCGGTGAACACGGGAGTAAGCACTGTTCCAAGTCCGGCGCACGTGCCGAGGGCGATACTCTGGCCGAGAGCCACGCCGAGATAACGCATCGACAAGCCGAACGTAAGCCCGCCTACGCCCCACAACACGCCGAAGAACATCGTCAAAAGCGACGCCTCAGGGTCGGCGGCATACAGCTCCATAAGCCCCCTGCCCTCCGGAACGGCGAGCAGCGCGCCCATCAACGGGAACACAAGCCACGCGAAAACGCCTTGCACAAGCCAGTAAGACTCCCAGCTCCAAGACTTTATCTTGTTGATAGGCACGTAGCAACTCGACTGGCAGAACGCGCCTATCGCAATAATGATTAATCCTATCAGTATTTCCATATCAAGTCAGTTTACCGCCAAACAGGCGACAAGCAAGCAAAGCCGAAGCCTTGTCTGCTTGTCGTTTGTTTGCTTGTATGCTGTTTTATCGCTTCGAAGTAACGTCTTTCTCGTACTGCTCCACATCGGCGATGAAGTCCTGTCCGACGGGAACATCATTACGGAGGCAGAACTCGTCATAAACAGCCTGCCACGGAAGAGCCTTCTCCTCCTCAAGCAAAGCCAGCCTCTCAAAGCCCTTGTCCTCAGCTTCATACCCGCGGAGCGTGGCCAACGGCTCAAGCAAAGCCCGCAACATGCACTTCTGGGCGGCACGGCTGCCGATGACGTATGCGCCGATACGGTTGATTGAAGCGTCGAAATAGTCAAGCCCGTAATGCACTCTGTCCAACGCGCCGGCACGTACAATCTCTTGGAAGAGGTCGAGCGTGGGGTCATCCATTATGGTAACGTGGTCAGAATCCCAACGAATCGGGCGGCTGACGTGCAGCATCAGCTCCGGCACGAACAACAACATGGCCGACACCTTATCAGCGACACTCTCCGTAGGATGGAAATGTCCGGTGTCAAGAGTGATGATTTTGTTGTTCTTCGCGGCGTAAGCGGTGTAAAAGTCGTTAGAACCTACGGTGTAACTCTCAAGCCCTATGCCGAACACCTTGCTCTCGAGACAGTCTTTCATGTTGTCGTACTTTGTCTCGAAGATTTCGTCAAGCGAAGTTTTTAGCAGTTCGCGGTACTTCAACTTGCACACGGTCATGTCCTTGCTGCCGTCGTGAACCCACAAGTTCATTATGCAGGGGTCGCCCTGAGCCTTACCCATGGCCTCGGCGATGGCGCGGCAACGCTTGGTGTGTTCAATCCAGAAGCGGCGTATCCCGTCGTCAGGATTGGCGAGAGTGAGGTTTCCGCTCTTGGGATGAGAGAACGAAGTCGAGTTGAAATCGAGCTTCATGTTGTTCTCCTTCGCCCAGTCTATCCAGCTCTGGAAATGCTCGGGAAGGCACTCGTCACGGTCAACGGCCTTGCCCTTGAAGTCGCCGTAGATTTCATGAAGGTTCAGTCGGTGCGTGCCGGGTATGAGGCTTTTGGCTTTTTCGATGTCCATGCGCACCTCGTCGATGTTCCGCGCACGGCCGGGATAATTGCCCGTAGTGGCTATGCCGCCACTGAGCGACCCCTCAAGGCTCTCAAAACCGATGACGTCGTCGGTCTGCCAGCAGTGCAGGCTGAGATGGAAATCCTGCATCTGGGCTATCACTTTCTCCGTGTCAACACCTATCTCGGCATAACGCTCTTTGGCTATTCCATATGCCTTTGTAACCAATTCTTCTTTCATTTATTCGGGTTTTAAAGTTATGTCATTATATTTTTCTACTTCAGCTCCTTGAATTTCTCGTAAGCCTCGTCCCACAAGGCCTTGTCTTGCGGCTCATAACGCTTCATGGTAACGCTTTCGGCGATGATGCGGCGCATGTCGAATATTCCGCCAACCGCACCCGCCGCCTTTGCCTGCAGCATGATGTTGCCCAGGGCGGTGCATTCCTGCGGCCCCGCGAGGACGGTCAGTCCGGTGGCGTTGGCCGTAAACTGGTTGAGGTATTCGTTCAAAGAGCCGCCGCCGATGATGTGCAGCGTGTCGATGGGGAACGACGCCATCTCCTTCAAATAGCCGGCCACCTGGCGGTAACGCAGGGCCAGGCTCTCGAAGATGCAGCGGCAAATCTCGGCGTAGCCTTCAGGAACATGCTGCCCCGTGGCGCGGCAGTATTCCTTGATTGCGCCTTGCATGTCGGCAGGATTGGCGAAGACGGGGTTGTCAGGGTTGATAAGGCTCTGGAACGCCGGCACCTTCATAGCCTCTGAAAGCAGCACGCCGTAGTCGGCGGGGGCGTCGTCGCCCCACTCCTTGCGGCACCGCTCAAGCAGCCACATGCCGCAGATGTTCTTCAGGAAGCGCGTGGTTCCCTCCACGCCGCCTTCGTTGGTGAAGTTGCGTTCGTAACTCACATTATTAATAATAGGCTCTTTAGTCTCGATGCCCATCAGGCTCCAAGTGCCGCTGCTGAGGTAAGCGAAGTGTTCGTCCTTGGCCGGAACGGCGGCCACCGCGCTCGCCGTGTCGTGTCCCGCAACGGCGATTACGGGCACAGGGCCGAGCCCCGTCATCTTCTGCACCTCTTCGGTAAGCGTGCCTATGCGTGTGCCCGGCATGACCATGCGGCCGAACAAGTCGCGCCCAAGCCCGAGGCTGGAGAGCAGACGGGCGTCAAGCTCCTTGGTCACGGGGTTGAGCAACTGGCTGGTTGACGCTATTGTGTACTCGCAGACTTCCTCGCCCGTGAGCATCCAGCTAAGCGCGTCGGGCACGAAGAGGATTTTCTCGGCGTGCTTCAAGGCCGTGTTGCCGTCGCGCTTCATCACGTAAAGCTGGAACAGCGAGTTGAAGTTCATGAACTGTATGCCGGTGGCCTTGTAGACGTCTTCCTTCGGAACGGCGTTCGCAAAGTACTCTTCCATCGCGCCGAACGTGTGCGGGTCGCGGTAAGACAGCGGATTGCGCAGCAACGCGCCGTCATCGCCTACGCACACGAAGTCAACGCCCCACGTGTCGATGCCGATGCTCTCAACCTGCAATCCGCGGCGCACGGCCGCCTTCAGGCCCTTGATTATCTCGAAATACAGGGCGTAGATGTCCCAATAAAAGTGCCCCCCCGTCTCAATGAGGTTGTTGGGGAAACGTGTCAGCTCCTCAAGCCTGACTTTGCCGTCGGCGAGAGTTCCTATTATCGTCCTACCGCTCGTAGCACCCAAGTCTACAGCGAAAAAACAACGAGTATTTTCCATTTGATATGTTTTTAAGTATTAAATTGCGTTTTTGCAAAGATAACCAATATTACACATAACGCCGTACAATATTTTGATTTTTAGACAATAAGATTTGAGAATTCGGCTTGCGGCGCGGCACAAGGGCGCAAGCGGTGGCGCAGCCTGTAAGCCGGCACATTGTAAAATGGCATCTTCCGCATTACGAAAGATGCTTCATCCGCAAACCTTTGGGATGACAACAATGCGTAGCAGGGCGTCGAAGACGTCCAATTAAGCTTAACCGCATGTGGAGTGAAGCGGAACTTGCGGTATGTATGCGTCAATAATATCGTCCTCGAAGAGGGCGAACGACATTTACGGTTGTAAGGTTTAAGGTTATACGGTTATTGGGGTATACG
>CALUFM010000017.1 GCA_944319935.1 uncultured Prevotella sp. | reverse complement strand
TCTTGTCGGATTCGAACCAACGACCCCGAGATTACAAATCACGTGCTCTGGCCAACTGAGCTAAAGAGGCAAGCAATGCAGCCGTCAGGCTCTTGTTTGTAAGGACGTGTCCTAAAACGGCTGCAAAGATAGGCATTATTTCTCAACCTCCAAAATTTTTCGCGCTTTTTTTTAGTTATTGCGCAATTTTTCTTTGAATTTCACAAGTTGAACCTTCATTGAGTCAACACAAAGGTCGATTCCTTCTTCAAATGTGTCGCATACCTTTTCAACGAAAAGACGCGACCCGGGCACCATGACCGTCATGCTTGTTGACTTGTTGAGCGCGGTAGCCGGCTTGACAACCTTCAGCCCTATTTCCACGGTCTGGATATCCTCGTATGACTTTTCCAACTTGGACACTTTCTTCTCGACAAAAGCCTTGAGTTGCTCTGTAGCGTCAAAATTGACTGATTGAATTCTAATTTCCATAGTTACCTCCTTGTTTGTTTTATAAGGTTAATATAAATTAAGGTCAGGCCCTCGGGTGGGCCGAGTTATAAACTTTCTTCAGTTGCTCGAACGTCGTGTGGGTGTAGATTTCCGTCGTGGTAAGCTTGCTGTGGCCCAGCAGCTTCTTCACGCTTTCAAGCCCCGCACCGTTGTTGAGCATGGCTGTGGCGAACGTGTGCCTCAGCACGTGCGGGCTGCGCTTCTTCAACGTGCAGACACGAGCCAGGCGAGTCCTCACCTCGCGGCGCGCCTGCCAGTAAGTCATTCTCTCCCCTTTATCGGAGAGGAACAGCGCGCAATAGCCTTTGTAGCCCATGGAAGCGTCTCTCACCGCCATGTATCCGGCCACGGTGTCACGAAGCTCCGCGCCGAAAGGCACTACACGCTGCTTGTCGCCCTTGCCCGTCACTTTCAGCAGGCACGCGCCCAAGTCAACGTCGGCATCGTCAAGCCTCAGCAGTTCGGATATGCGCACGCCCGTCTCATACAGCATAAGTATCAATGTCCGCGCGCGTACATCGCCGAAATCATCCATCCGCCACGTTTCCTCGTCAAGCAGGGCGTTCATTTCCACCTCCCTGACGAATTGCGGCAGGGGCTTTTCCGCTTTCGGGCCTCTCACCCCACGCGCCGGGTCAACGGCGACATAGCCGCGGGACAGGGCAAAACGATAAAAGGAACGCACCGCGCTCAACCTTCTGTTGATTGAAGTCGCAATGTTTCCTTTATCCATCATGCTCTCCATCCAGTCACGGATGATGTCAGAGTCTATAGTTTCCCACGTAAGATTGGCGTCCAACTTGCGGAAGAACGACTCAAACCCTTGCAAGTCGTCGCCGTATTCCCCAATCGTCCTCTCGGAATAATTCCGCTCAAGCCGAAGGTAGTCCAAAAACTCTTTTATCATCATAAAAACGTCGCCTTTGAAATATATTAGGCCACGAAATTACGAAAATAAAACCAAACGGCCAAATTTCAGAGCGACTTTTTACTCCTCGGCAGTCCTGAGTTTCTGTACATAAATGGCACGCTGCATCTTGAGGCGCTTCAAGACAGACGGCTTGTCGTACTGCTGACGGGCACGAAGCTCCTTAACGACACCTGTCTTCTCAAATTTCCTCTTGAATTTCTTCAACGCTCTTTCGATGTTCTCGCCATCTTTAACTGGTACAATAATCATTTTTTGTCTTTAGGTTTTAATATGTTAAACTTATTTTATATTCGATGCTTTTATTAGCGGCTGCAAAGTTACGGCATATTTTTCTGATTTGCAAAATATTAGGATGTTTTTTCTGAAAATATCACCATATTCTTTACAAAATGCCCGCAGCGGAACACGTCAAGCCCGCAACACAACGGAAACAAGCACCCATGCGTGACGGCAAGCGGCGAGTTGCGCCACAAAATTGCGCCACAAACACCTTTCCATAACACGCCCAAAGGCGCAAGCATAAAGATACAAAAACACGGGTTTCAGAAGACGTCAACAAGGAAAACGCGCCACTGCGACAGCAAAAAAGCACATAAAACGCTATTTTTCAGGCAAAAACGCACGACATGATGTAAAAAAATATTTATCTTTACAAACGGATATTAACGCAAGTAAAACAACTAACATGGGAAAACTTATCAACGAGTTCAAGCAATTCGCAGTAAAGGGAAACGCCGTTGACATGGCTGTCGGTGTAATCATCGGCGGCGCGTTCGGCAAAATCGTGTCATCAATAGTCAACGACCTCATCATGCCGCCTATAGGATGGCTTATCGGCGGAGTGAACTTCACCGACCTGAAAGTAACCCTGCCCGAAATCGACATGGGCATAGAGAAACTCGCCCCGGCAACAATCAACTACGGCAATTTCATCCAGACCACGTTCGACTTCCTCATCATCTCGATATGCGTGTTCCTCATGCTCAGGGCCATAAACAAGCTGGTGAAGAAGAACGAGCAAGCCCAGAAAGACGCTGAAGCGGCCAAGCCGGCAGAGCCAAGCAAGGAAGAAAAGCTGCTGGCCGAAATACGCGACCTGCTGAAAGAGCAAGCCGAAAAGAAGGCGTAATGCTACGCGCGGGGCTGGCATGGCAAGCCTGACTGAAACAAACGGAGGTCGCGTTTACGACCTGCGAACAACCGATTAGTGTAAGGGCGGACCTGTGTGTCCGCCCTTTATCGTATAATAACGGAATGCCGCTTCTCCCATAAACACGCCGCCATCATGCTGTCAAGCACAGTTTGACGCCTTTGACACCCTGACGCGCTTTATTGCCACAAAAAACGTCAGTTCGGCATAATACTTGTCTATTTGCAAATATCCACAAAGTAGGGGCAGCCCCATGTGTCTGCCCTTCATTTTTAAGCATTTCATTTGGCAGGGCGGACACACGGGGCCGCCCCTACAACGACGGTTTGCGGCCCGCTTGCATGATAGTGGCGGCACACGTGTGCGGAAGATGGCATTTCACGGCTTGTCAACCATGAAACCGAACTGCGGACAAACCATAATTCATACACCGGACTGACGTTTAGAAAAAATTCCGGATGAACCGCGTTTGACCGCAAAACGCAACACAAAAGGCCATGAACAGCAACACAAAAGGCCGCATTTTGCAATGCAAAATACGGCCTTTTGTAAAGCGCTGGAAGTCAAGACGTTATCAAAGCGCGCCTTGACGGCGAAGAATCAGAAGTGGAAACGCACACCGACATCAAAATGCATACGGCCAATGCCCGAGTGTTCGCTTTCGTCAAGCTCAACCGATTCCTGCTCGGGCAGCGAACTGCCGATATAACCGATGTTGGCTCCGATGCCCCAAGACTTTGAGAAACGATACTCCGCTCCGAACAAGAAGTTATACCCCAAGCCGGAAAGCGAGGCTTCGTCTATATCTATCGACTCGTTATACCTGAAATAACCCAAGCCAAGCTTCTCCTCGATTGTCCACCGCCCTATATGCTGTTTCAAGACGAACTGAGGCGCGACGTAAGTCAACAGGATGTTCGAGTCATAATAATAGAAGTAGGATGAAGCATAGCCTGAATACAGGAGGCCTACGCCAATACCTTTCTTCGACACCCACTCATAGCCCACCTGCCAGTCGAAACCGCGCTTGGGATGGCCCTCTGAACCGTAAGGGATGTAAAACTTGCTCGTCATGAGGGAGAAACCAAGGTTGGCGTAAACCGTGTGTTCGGCCTTGCCGGCCCCTGTCGCGGACGACTGGCTGCCGCCGTCCGCGCCCGCAAAAGCGCATTGGACAGAGCCGCACAAGAACAAAGACGTTAGAAGCATTAGCTTCAGCCGCCTTGCGTTACGACGCATCGGCCGGCTTGCGCTAAGTTTTTTAACATAGTGATATTTTTATTGGGTTAGTTAATAAGAAAACGTCACACTTCATTTCACTTCAAAGCGGCGCAAGCCTCTGCCAGCCAGGCGCGCGTGTCGTCGTCGAGATGCGGCGAAAGGCGGTCGTAAACGGCTTTGTGGTAAGCGTTGAGCCACGCCGTTTCCTCGTCCGTGAGCATGGTGCGGACGAGCGGTTCGGTGTCGATGGGGCACAACGTGAGCGACTCGAACTGGAGGAAACGGCCGAAGTCGGTCTCGCCGCCGGGCACTATGAGCAGGGTGTTCTCCGTGCGCACGCCGAAGCGCGACGGCAGGTAGAGCCCCGGCTCGTCTGTCACGGTCATGCCTTCCACGAGGGGCGCGGGCTTGTATTCCATGCGTATTTGGTGAGGTCCCTCATGCACGCTCAGGTAAGAGCCTACGCCGTGGCCCGTGCCGTGCAGGAAGTTGAAGCCGTAACGCCAAAGACAGGCGCGGGCGATGGCGTCGATTTGCGTGCCCGACGCTCCGCGGGGGAAACGGCACAGCTCAAGGCCGATATGGGCTTTCAGCACGAGGGTGTACACTCGCCGCTGCTCGTCGGAGAGCGGGCCGAGGGCTATGGTACGCGTGATGTCGGTCGTGCCGTCAAGGTATTGCGCCCCTGAGTCTAACAGCAGCAAGCCTTCGGGGCGCAGGGGGGCGTCGGTTTCGGGCGTGGGTTCGTAGTGTACGATGGCCCCGTGTTCCTGATATGCGGCGATGGTGTCGAACGACAGGCCGCGGTAAAGCGGCTGTTCGGCGCGCAACTGCTCCAACTTCGCGCTGACGCTCATCTCCGTCTGCCCGCCAGCCTCGACCGCCGGGCGCAGCCAACGCAGGAACTTGACCATCGCCACGCCGTCACGTGTCATGGCGTTGCGGAACCCCTGCATCTCGACATCGTTCTTCACGGCTTTCATTGCGGGGATTGGCGACGCGGCGGCGGCCTTCAGGCAGCGTGGCATATTATATAAGGTATAGTTCGTCTCAGCCGCATCCATCAGGATGTTATATTCTCCGTAAGCCGCCAATGCCCTGCCCACGTCGTCGTATCCGGCAGTGGCTACGCCCTCGCCACGCAGGTAAGCCTCAACTTCGGGCGTCAGCTTTTCCTTGTCAATGAACAGCGTGGCGCACTCAGGCTCGATGAGCAGATAGGCCACGAACACGGGGGTGCAGTGTACGTCGGTGCCGCGCAGGTTGAGACTCCAGGCTATGTCGTCGAGAGCCGACACCAACATGCCGCAGGCGTGCAGCTCTTTCAGCCTCTCGCGGATGCGCCGCAGCTTGTCGTGGCACGCTTCACCAGCATATTCCAAGGGATGAACCGACACCTTGTCTTGCGGCACGGGCGGACGGTCAGCCCAAATCACGGCGAGCGGGTCATAGTTGGTGCGCACCGTGATGCCGCCCTCCGCGCGCAGTTCATGTATCAGATGCTCTACCGAAGCCGCCGAATTGACCATGCCGTCAACGCCCACCGTGGGGCTTGCCACGGTGGCCAGCTTCATGCCGAGCCATTTTGTAATGGTCGGAGTGCCCTCAACCCGCTCCTTCATCAGGCGGAACGGCGTGCCTTGCAACTGCTGTTCGGCGGCGAGGAAGTAGCGTGAGTCAGTCCAAAGGGCGGCATCGTTCATCGTGACAACGGCCGTCCCGGCAGAGCCGTCGAAGCCTGTGAGCCACTTGCGCCCCTCCCAATGGGCTGGCACATACTCGCCATTGTGCGGGTCGGTGCTGGGAAATATGAAAGCGTCGATGTTCTCACGGCGCATCACCTCGCGCAGGTCTTCAATACGTTTGCAAATTGTATCGTTCATATAGTTTAGGGTTTTACGGTTCTAAGGTTATATGGTATTAGGTTTTCAATGTTGTATGGTATTACTGTTGTAGTTGCAAAATCGACATTACAAAGATACACCTTTTTATATTTAATAACAAACTAAAATGATAATAAATGCCACATGTTCAGCTTTTTTCGTAACTTTGCACTGGGTTCAGTGACGAACAGACAATCCACAAGCGGGCAAAGCCCCTTGCCCCGACAACTTGATATGCCACAACGGGCAAATGTCACTTGTCAACTTGTTCACTTGTCACTGTCTGCTTTAAGAAAGAATGTCTTACTTTTTTTAAATAATAGGTTACTATGGAATTTTTGACAAACGAAAAACTTACAATTGTCGGCGCAGCCGGAATGATTGGTTCAAACATGGTTCAGACAGCCCTCACTATGCGTCTGACTAACGACATTTGCCTCTACGACGTGTTCTCACCCGAAGGCGTGGCCGAGGAAATGCGCCAGAGCGGATTCGGTGACGTGAAAATCACCGCCACAACAGACGCCAAAGAGGCTTTCACCAATGCCAAGTACATCATTTCTTCAGGCGGCGCACCCCGTAAGGCCGGCATGACACGCGAAGACCTTTTGAAGGGGAACTGCGAAATCGCCGAAGGCCTTGGCAAGAACATAAAGGAATACTGCCCCGACGTTAAGCACGTTGTCATTATCTTCAACCCTGCCGACCTTACAGGTTTGGTAACCCTGCTGTACTCTGGCTTGAAACCCTCACAGGTAACAACCCTCGCCGCCCTTGACTCTACACGTCTGCAAAGCGCGTTGGCAAAGAAATTCAACGTTATGCAGAGCGAAGTAAAGGGATGCGCAACGTATGGCGGCCACGGCGAGCAGATGGCCGTATTCGGCTCTCACGTGACAATCGACGGCAAGCCCCTGACTGAAATAATCGGCACTCCCGAGTTCACAAACGAGGAGTGGGAGCAGATGAAGACCGACGTAACAAAGGGCGGCGCGAAAATCATCGAGCTGCGCGGACGTTCTTCTTTCCAAAGCCCGGCTTACCTGTCAGTTGAGATGATCCGTGCCGTGATGGGCGGCGAAGCGTTCAAGTATCCTGTAGGAACTTACGTTTCAACCGACAAGTACAACCACATCATGATGGCGATGAACACCACTCTCGACACAACGGGCGCACACTACACCGTACCCGAGGGCACAGCCGAGGAGAACGCGAAACTCGACGCAAGCTACGAACACCTCTGCAAGATGCGCGACGAGCTGGTTACGCTGAACATCGTACCTGAAATCTCTAAGTGGAACGAAATCAACCCGAACCTGTAATTACACTCTTTTCATAACGCAAAGGGGTGCGCCTCAAATGAGGTGCGCCCCTTGTTTTTTATGAAACATGGCCTTACGCATCGCAGAAAGCAGTCTTTTAGGATGCAAAAGACCATCTTTTGCAACGCGATTTGCCGTGTTTTGTGCCGCGTTTGGCAACGGCGGCGTAAGTCGCTGAACATCAGCAACAATCATGAACAAGATAAAAAAACAGCACAGGAGCTGTTCACCGAATCGCAATTTTTTGTACTTTTGCCTGAAACCGGATTAAGACAACACTAACAAAAAGCCGAAAGCCATGAGAAAACTGCCCATCACACTGCTCTCAACAACCATAGCTCTAAGCGTTACGGCGCAAAAACCGTCAACGCACCAACGGCTGCACACCGAGCAAAAAGACACAACCGTGCAGACGAACGGCAGGACGGCAACTGACATGAACCGCCCCTACGCCACGCAAGACACGCTGCGCCTGAAGCTGAACAGGCTGCACGTAGACAGCAAAGCCGTGGAAACAAAGAAGCCTGACACGTTCAAGGAAAAGATGAAAGAGCCATGGTTGGGCGGACTGTTGAAAGACATAATATTCCGTTAAACGGGCTTTCCCCCATTTTAACGTCACTCTACAATCGACTAACATCAACGGCGCATGCGCGCCGCCATCAGCCGTTTATGCGCGCCTTCACCTTCAGCCACGCATTGCAGCCCGACAAGCAGCAACTGTCAATCGTAGAATACATCTCAGAAAAACGGCTTGCGGGAATGACGAAGCTAAGCTCATTCGCGCCGACATGCGGACGAACTGACGGGTCGAACAGCCCGATGAATGTCCTGCGGCCACCTATGCGGTTCTCCCTCACGGCCTGCGCCACGACGGAAGAGCATCCCGAACCGAACAGGCACGACACGGCGTCGTCTGAATTGTTATCGTAAAACGCCCATGCGGCAAGCCCAGAAAGCACGTCGGGCGTTGCGAAGAAGAGCAAACCCTCCATCTTGCCAAAATCTTCGGCCTTGTCTATGCGGACAAAATTAAGGAACTTGCCGTCTTGCGGCTGTACGTCCAAACGCTTGATGACTTCCAGCACATCGTCAGGCGACGCCTTGTAACGTTCCTTTCCTGACACGAACCCAGGCACATGCGGGGGCATCGGGGCGAAACCCGTGTAAAGTTTGCCGCCACCGCAGCCGATTGTCTCGGCACTGAGGCTTATCGCCCGGCCGTTTCTCACGCTATCAAAACATTTGAAGAAACAGCCTCCGGTCTTCTCATTGACACCCGCCGGCTTGTCGTCATAATAAAAAACAATGGGCAGTTCAGCTTTCTCTCCGAACGCATCAACGTATTTCCGGATGAAAACATCCTTGTTTATACCGTTCATAAGCATTATTTCATCAAGGTTTCAGCATATCGCTACCGCATCAGCCAGCGGCCTTTATGGAACACCATAGGCACCACCACTTCCTCATTCAGGCTGTCGCCGAGGCTCAGGACAAGGAACACGTCGGAGGTGCGGACATGCGACTTCTTGTCGGCCGACACAACGGTGTCGTTGACGAAGCGCATGATGCGCACGCCGTTAACGCCATGATGCTCTTTCTCCATGCGCCCAACGAACATCGAGGCGTTGGCCTCAAGCTGCTCACGGTATGTTGGCGGAATGGTGTCTGACAAGTACATGCCACGCACGAAGTAGGCGTAGTTCTTGGCGAAGAGCGAGTCGTAATATTCTTTTGCCGCCCGCGCGGCAGCGTCGTCGGGCTTCTTCTCACCGGAACAGGAGAAGAAGCTCAATGCCAAACATGCGAATATGAAAAGAAAAAGTTTGCGCATGGAAGTATTTTTAATCGGAGTTAAGAAGTTATGTAGTAAAGGAGTTAAGACAAATGCTTTGTAAAACGGACAATAAATAATAAAAACATGAATAATCAAACATTCATCATTATATCTTTAACTGTTCGTTTTTTACTTGGCAAAGCATTTGTCTTAACTCCTTTACTACATAACTCCTTAACTCCAAAAACAAATCATTTCTGCCTTATGAATATGTTGATTGGCGAGCCTGTGAGCTTCCAGTTCTCGCGGATTTTGTTCTCAAGGAAACGCTTGTAAGGCTCTTTGACGTACTGCGGCAGGTTGGCGTAGAACACGAAAGAGGGGATTTGCGTGTTCGGCAACTGCGAACAATACTTGATTTTGATGTACTTTCCCTTGATAGATGGTGGCGGGTAAGCCTCTATAAGGGGCAGCATCACCTCGTTGAGCTTGGTTGTTCCCACCTTCATCTTGCGGCTCATGTAAACGTCCTTGGCAGTCTCAAGCACCTTGAAAATGCGCTGCTTGGTCAACGCCGAGGCGAAGACTATGGGGAAGTCGGTGAACGGAGCCATGCGGTTGCGTATGGCGTTGACGAACGTGTCGATGACCTTCTGGTTCTTGTCGGGCACGAGGTCCCACTTGTTCACCACCACAACGAGGCTCTTGTTGTTCTTCTGTATGAGCTGGAAGATGTTCATGTCCTGCGCCTCGATGCCTCGCGTGGCGTCAATCATGAGTATGCACACGTCGCTGTTCTCGATGGCGCGGATGGAGCGCATCACGCTGTAAAACTCCAAGTCCTCCGTGACCTTGTTCTTGCGGCGTATGCCCGCCGTGTCAACAAGGTAGAAGTCGAAGCCGAACTTGTCATAACGTGTGTAGATGCTGTCGCGCGTCGTGCCGGCGATTTCGGTCACGATGTTGCGGTCTTCGCCGATGAAGGCGTTGATGATGCTGCTCTTGCCGGCGTTGGGACGCCCCACTACTGCGAAGCGGGGGATGCCGTCCTCAAGCAGTTCGCCGCTGTCGCCCTTGAGCTTCGACACAACGATGTCGAGCAAGTCGCCCGTGCCGCTGCCGCTCATGCTGCTTATGCAGATGGGGTCGCCCAGCCCGAGCTTGTAAAACTCGGCCGCGTCAAACTGCTGCGCGCTGTTGTCCACCTTGTTGACAACGAGCAGAACGGGCAGCTTGGTGCGGCGAAGGATCATGGCAACGTCCTCGTCCCAATCGGTAACACCCGACCCTACGTCAACCACGAACAGCACGATGTCGGCCTCCTCGGTGGCCACGATGACCTGCTTGCGGATTTCTTCCTCAAATATGTCGTCAGACTTAACCACCCATCCGCCGGTGTCAACGACTGAAAATTCGCGCCCGTTCCAGTCGCACTTGCCGTATTGGCGGTCGCGCGTGGTGCCGGCCACATCGCTGACGATGGCCTGGCGCGACTTGGTAAGGCGGTTGAAAAGCGTAGACTTGCCCACGTTCGGGCGGCCTACTATCGCTACTAAATTTGCCATAGTTTATTGAATTAAGAGTCAAGAATTAAGAATTAAGAAAATATGCTTCTCTTATTCCGCATCGATTAACTCCATATTAAAAGATCAAATGTCTGCGAGTAAAGATAAAAGAAATAAGGAAACAGCCACGAAAGCATATTTTCTTAATTCTTAACTCTTAACTCTTAAATCCATCCGTCACTCCGGGTTGTAGCCGAAGTTGTCAAGCTCGCGCTTCGAGCTGCGCCAGTCCTTGTCAACCTTGACGAACGTTTCCAGATAAATCGGCTTGCCGAAGAAGCGTTCGAGAGCCTTGCGCGCCTCGGTACTCATCTTCTTCAGGGCGACGCCCTGATGCCCGATGATGATGCCCTTCTGCGAGTCGCGCTCCACGTAGATTACCGCGTTGATGTGGATGTGCCGCTCGTCCTCCTTGAACGACTGCACGCTCACCTCAACGGAATACGGTATTTCCTTGTCGTAATACAGCAGGATTTTCTCCCTTATGATTTCGCTCACGAAGAAGCGGGCGGGCTTGTCCGTCAACTGGTCCTTGTCGAAATAGGGCGGCGAGTCAGGCAGCAGCTCCTTGATGCGCCTGAGCAGGATGTCCGTGCCGAACTTGTTCTTGGCCGATATGGGCAGGATTTCTGCGTCTGGCAGCAGCCCGTGCCACTTCTCCACGAGGTCGCCAAGCGTCTTCTGGTCGCTCTCGTCAATCTTGTTGATGAGCAACAGCACGGGGATGGTCATCTTCCTGACCTTCTCCAAGAAGTCCATGTTCTTCTCCGGGTTCTCAACCACGTCGGTGACGTAGAGCAACACGTCGGCGTCTTTCAACGCCGACTCCGAGAAAGCCAGCATCGACTCCTGCAACTTGTAGTTGGGCTTCAGCACGCCGGGCGTGTCGGAGAACACAATCTGCATGTCGTCGGTGTTGACTATGCCCATTATCCTGTGGCGCGTGGTCTGCGCCTTGAACGTGGCAATGCTTATGCGCTCGCCCACGAGCTGGTTCATCAGCGTTGACTTGCCCACGTTCGGGTTGCCCACAATGTTTACAAATCCTGCCTTGTGCATCTGTATTTTGTTTGCATTAAGGACGTTGCGTAAAGCAATCGTCCGCATATCCAAATAAATCAAGTCTGCAAATATACTGTTTTTTTTCGTCATGAGCAACACCGACGCGCCACAACGCGCTGAAAACTTGAGAAAAGATGTTAAATAACCCGCAACCGCCGCCTTTGCGCCTCATGCACAGGCGTTTCGCAAAAGGCCACCTTTTGCGAAACAAAAGACGGTCTCTTGGCTTGCGATATGCCATGTTTGGGAACGCGAAAGGCGGCCTTTCGCAAACACGCTGGCTTCCAACGTTTTACAAAGACGCCTCAGTCCTTGAGCGAATAAGTCACCGTGGTGACTACGCGCAGCTTCTTTATGTAGGGCGTGTTGTCGTCGCGGTTGTCAATGGTGAACTGCCCCTGCCCAGCGTCCAGGATTTTGTCAATCTTGCTGTCGCTGTTGTCGGCGAACTGCTTGGCCGTCTGCTCGGCGTTCTTTATGGCCTCCTGCATCATCTTGGGCTTCATCTGCTGGAACGAGACGTACTCATACGTCACCCCGTTGCCGTAACCGCCGTCAACAACGGCCACGCCCTGCTTCAGCAGTTCGCCCTGGCGGGCGATGATTGAGCGCACAAGCTTGACGTTGCGCGACGTCACGGTGATGGTGGAAGTTATGTTGTAACGGTAGTCATGGTTGTTCGCGCCGTAGCGTTCGGCGTTCATGTCAACCACGACGGGAGCGTTGACGCTGATTTCAGAGTCCTTCACCCCGTTCTGTTTCAAGAAGGCTTTCACCTTCGCCGTAGTGGTGTTGATGCGCGTGTAGAGCGACGGCAGGTCGTCACCGATTTCCTTCGTCAAGATGGGCCACGTCACCTTGTCGGCCTCCACCTCGCGCTCAGAGAGCCCTTTCACCGTTACCTTGCGCTCCTTGTCTGATATGCTGTCAAGCCCCGACTTGACGCACAATCCCAAAACAATAATGCCTAACGCTATCAGCGCGGCTTCCTTAATCCTGTTCATAACGCTTTTATTTTTGGTTTTCGCCGTAAATATACGAAACAAAAGCGGCAAACGGCCGAAACGGCAGAGGCTTTTTAAAGAAGTTTAAAGATTAAGCAAAATTTCCCTACACGACATTTTTTGAGTAATTTTGCACCGTAAAGAAAGCACAAGGGCGGCAAGCCTTTATTCAAAAAAACACAACAAGGATGAACACACACAGAAGCAAGGCGGAGTGGACACGCCGCTACGCCAGTTTTATCGTAATACTTTTCATCATAGCCTTCGGCACTTCGTTGTCCATACGCGCCAATCTCGGCTCGTCGCCCATCTCCGCGCCGCCGTACATCCTGTCGCTCATACCCGGCATCGGGTTCACGATGGGGCAACTCACGATTTTCATGCACGTGCTGTTCATCACGGCCCAGGTGGCATTGCTGCGCAAGGACTTCGAGAAAAGGCAGTTCTCGCAGATACTGGTGTCGTTCCTGTTCGGCTTCTACACCGACGTTACGATGTGGATGACGGGGTTCTTGCAAATCCCGTTCGACATCAACCCCATGCTCGGCTATCCCTTGCGGTTTGCCGAACTGCTGGCCGGCGGTGCCATCCTGGCTTTCGGCATAGCGTGCGAAGTGCGCTGCGACTCGCTGATGCTGGCAGGCGAAGGCTTCCCGCTGGCCATCGCCAAGTTCCTGAAACGCGACTTCGGCAAGGTGAAAATATGCTCTGACACGTCGCTCGTATGCGTCGGCACGGTGTTCATGTTCGTCTTCTTCGGCGGTTGGGACTGGAAGATGGTCGGCGTGGGCACGCTCGTGTCGATGTTCTATGTCGGCTTCATGGTGCGCGTTTTCTCGCCCCGCATAGCGTGGCTGGACAAAATCTTCATCCCCGCCGGCGAGCGTGTACACACCCATGTAGGGGCTGCCGGCGCGGCGTGGGGCGACCATCTCATCGTAACCATAGCCAGGACTTACGGAAGCGGGGGCAACGCCGTGGGCGAAGAGGTGGCCAAGAGGCTCGGCTGTCCTTGCTACAACCGCCAAATAATCGACCGGACGGCTCTGCAGATGGGACGCTCCCAAGAGTTTGTCGAGAAGAACGAGCAGAACATACCCACGTCACGCCTCTGGGAACTGATATTCGCCGACACCGGCATTCCGCAGTCAATGAACCCGTCGAAAGACGACGCCATATACGTAAGCCAGAGCCGCACCATACGCGAACTGGCGCATGAAGGGCCGTGCGTAATCATCGGCCGGCTTGGGAACTGGATACTGCGTGACAACCCCAACACGCTGCGCGTGTTCATAACGTCGGGCAAGGACTACGCCACGAGGCAGGTGGCGGCGAAGCTCGGCATGACCGAAGAAGAGGCGGCGAAGAAGATTGACCGCGTGAACACTGGCCGCGCCAACCATTACTGGCAATATACGGGCAAGCAATGGGCGGGCATCGGCGGCTACGACCTCGTAATCAACGCCGAACACTTGGGCGTTGACGGGGCGGTGGACATGGTCATGCGCGCCGCCAAGCACCTGAAGAACAAGCACGCCTGAACAACAGGCAAACGGCGCAAAGGCGTAAGGATACAGAAAAAGGGTCACATCCCACGACTGAGGATGTGACCCTTTTTATTATGAAACGAATATTGTCTACTTCGCGATAGCAGCTTCCGCGCCGTCGTAAGCCCACGTATAGTAAGCCGCTCCGTGGACAAACCCTGCGCCGAAAGCCGTCATTATGAGGTTGTCGCCTTTCTTCAACAGGTGTTCGTTCTCCCAAAGCGCAAGCGGAATGGTCGCCGCGCTGGTGTTGCCGAAGTGTTCGATGTTCACCATGACCTTGTCCATCGAGAGGTCGAGACGCTTGGCCACAGCCTCTATGATGCGGATGTTTGCCTGGTGGGGAACGATGAAACGGATGTTGTCCTTGTTCAGTCCGTTGCGCTCGGCGATAAGCGCGCAGTCGTCACTCATGCTCGTAACCGCATAGCGGAACACCGTGCGGCCCTCCTGGTAGAGGTAATGCAGACGGTGGTCAACGGTGAAATGAGACGGAGGGCACACCGAACCGCCCGCCTTCAGGTGGAGGAACGGAAGTCCCTTGCCGTCGGCACGGAAGTAAGAATCCTTCACGCCGATGCCTTCTTCGGTAGTCCCTTCCATGAGGACTGCGGCCGCACCGTCGCCGAAAAGGGCGCAAGTGCTGCGGTCCTTGTAGTCAACCACCGACGACATCTTGTCAGCTCCGATGACGATGATTTTCTTGTAGCGTCCGCTTTGTATCATTGAGGCCGCCACGTCCATCGAGTAAAGGAAACCGCAGCAAGCCGCCCAGAAGTCGAAGGCGAAGGCGTTTTTCAGCCCGAGCTTGCCGATGACGATGGAAGCGGTTGACGGGAAAGGATAGTCAGCCGTTGAAGTTGACACTATCACGGCATCAATCGTGTCAGGGTCGGCACCGGTTTTCTTCATAAGCTGCTTGGCTGCTTTGCGCGCCATGTACGAAGTGCCGAGGCCTTCCTCAGTGAGAATGCGGCGTTCCCTTATGCCGACACGCGTCATAATCCATTCATCGTTGGTGTCAACCATCCTCGACAGCTCCTCGTTGTTGAGTACATAGTCGGGAACGTAACCTCCGATGCCGGTTATTATAGCGTTGATTTTCTCCATTATTCAGCCGTTTCCTTGACGATAGCTATCTTTCCACGGTAGTATCCGCATGTCGGGCAAACCGTGTGGTAAACGTGGTAAGCACCGCAGTTGGGGCATACAGCCAGCGTGGGGGCTACTGCCTTGTCATGGGTTCTTCTTTTACGTGTACGAGTCTTTGACTGTCTTCTTTTAGGATGTGCCATTTTCTTTTAATCTTTTAATGTTGTTTTTAATTTTTCCAATTCGTTCCAACGTGAGTCCACCGGCTCTTCGTCGTCCCCCTCGCCGCTTCGGGCGGCAGAGTGTTCCTCAAGGAGCTTTATCATAGCAGGATTGCATTTTCCAGGTGCATGCACATGCTTGATGGGGATGCCGAGGGCTATGAACTCGTATATGAACCACGAAACGTCAAGCACAGGGTCGTCCTTGCCGACGGTTACGAGGTCATCGTCTTCTGAATATTCTTCTCCTATTCGCGCCGTAAGACTGTTGTCCGCGCTTATCTCCTGCTCCATGTCGTCAAGGCAGATGTCGCACGGCACGTGGACTGTGCCCTCAATATGGAAGCCGAGGCGGAAAACACCGCCCGAGCGGTTGGCCGTCAGGCTTACATGTACGCGGCCACGGCTCACCTCGGGGGCTTCAACCGCCGCGAAGTAAGCGTCGTCAAGGTCGTAAGCGAAGGCCGTGTCGCCTTCTTTCAGACCTGCCAAGTCAATCTTAAAGGGCTCTAAACTGTACATTCTTACAGGTCATGTAAAACAGCAGAGAGTGCCCTTGCCCTTCACGGATGCTGCACGCATCGGTACGGGCGGCACAATTCTTCGGGCTGCAAAGTTACGAATTATTTTTCATACAAGCATAAAGAAACACGCAAATATTGCTCAAAAACATTTCAAAGCTTGGGCGGAATCACTTGTTGCCGAACGTAACAGGCAAGGTGTACCTGACTTTTACCGGCTTGCCGTCAACCGTACCGGGCTGCCATTTGGGCATGCCGCGCAGCACTCCGAGTACGGCCTCGTCCATCAGCGCGCGCCCGTGCTTGACAATCTCGACATCCGACACGCTGCCGTCCGCCTGCACAACGAAGCGTGCGACTACCTTCACGCGGTTGCCCTTGTACCGGGAGGCCTCATAATTCTTCAGCTTCGCCTTGACATATTTCATCAGTACGTCCTGTCCGCCGACAAACTGCGGCTGCACGAGCCGGTGTTCCCGACTGCAGGGCACGTATATTGTGGTGCCGTAGCCCGTGCGTACGGCATGGCCGGCTTTGCGCCCCGGCGTCCACCGCGGCATGGCGGCGAGCATCCGCAGCACGGCATTGTCGATGCTGTCAGTGACAGGATTTACTATGCGCGCCCCCGAAACGGAGCCGTCTTTCTCGACGATGAAGCGCACCTTGACGGCCAACGGCGTTACACGCCCGGCCGTATCGCCGCCATTCGTGAAATAATCGTCAACATACGCTGTCAAAGCCTCGCGCCCGCCGGGGAAGCTCGGCCTTACGTCGGTTTGCCGCAACGGCACTACCCTGTCCGCCGTGCTGTCACGCTCAGCCACCGCCAGCACCGCGATGCGGCGCGCGCCAGAGCTGGCAGCAGCACCAGACAACACTACGACGGACAAGAAAACAAGGCAAAACGCACGCGCGCTTCCCGCGGACGCGCGCCAAAGAAAACCAGATGTAGCCATAGTAGATTTTTTTCCTTTCATCCAGATACATGCAAAATTACGCATTTCCGCGCCACGCCGTATCACAGCCGCCCGCCTTTTAACAATAATTTCACCCAGCCTTGCGTGGCTTGCGGCTCGGCAAGAGACGTTCCATCCGCAAACCTTTTGGATGGTACATAAAAGTCAATCCTGTCCCCGAAGGGGGCAAACTCCGCTTAACCGCCGGTGGAGTGAGCGCGGCGAACGTAACCTGCGGTAAGTCGAAACTGCTCCAACCGTCCCCGAAGGGGGCGAATGGCGTGTTGGGTTATGCGGTGGCGGGTTCTTACGGTTATGCGGTATGTCC
>CALUFM010000016.1 GCA_944319935.1 uncultured Prevotella sp. | reverse complement strand
AAAAAGCCCTGCATCAATGTGCAGCGTACATTAGACACGGATTTGAGTTTATTCTGAATTCGTCGAACTCACGTTAAATAAGGTAGTATGTTACCACCTTGAAAAGTGGTAAAAGGAATACATTTTGCATTATCCATGAAACATTGGCGACAGATGTAAAACCGAAAAAAAAGAATAACGCAGGTATTAAGTCTGTATATTTATTAGAAAATGCACCTATTCCAATAAATATTTCACGAGAAAACGCACTTATTCAATAAAAAACATTATATTTGCAGAAAACAAGGATACATAATAATGCTATACCGAAAGATAACGAAACGCATCGAGGAATATCTCTCGTCAAGTTCGGACAGGATGCTGTTGATAGACGGAGCCAGACAGATTGGGAAGTCATATATTATCCGATGGGTAGGCCAAAAGATGTTTGCCAACTATATCGAAATAAACATGGAAGAAGACAAGTTGGGAGACAGGATTTTTGCAGAAGCCAAGACAACGGATGATTTCTATCTTGCATTGAGCGTTGTGGCAGGAGAGAAAATGAAAGACAAGGCAACCACGCTTGTGTTCATTGACGAGATACAAGCATACGACCATCTTCTCACCCTTGTGAAATTCCTGATGAAGGAAGGCCGGTTCACTTACATTGCCAGCGGTTCATTGCTTGGCGTTGCATTGAAGAACACACAATCGGTGCCTGTTGGAAGTTTGGATATAGAACACATGTATCCGATGGACTTTGAGGAGTTTTTGTATGCCAATGGTGTTGGAGAAGCGGCCATTGAAAAAATGAGGGACAGTTTCAATAAACAAGAAGCCTTACCAGATGCCATGCACTCAAAAATGCTGGACCTTTTCAAGAAATATATTTTGGTTGGAGGTCTGCCAAAGGCCGTTGAAACGTTTGTCGAGACACGGAACATCGTAGAGTTCAGGTCAATACAGCGTGAAGTTCATGACTTATACGGAATAGATGCCTCTAAGTATGAAGAAGAACACAACAGAAAGTTGAAGATACGACGCATATTCGACATGATACCATCTAATCTTGAAAACAAGAAGAAACGTGTCGTGATAAAGGACATCGAAGATAAAAGTTGGAAAAGGACTGATGACTACCTTGACGAATTTGAGTACCTTATTTCCTCCGGCGTGGCCCTTGAGGTTAAGGCCATTAGCAAACCGTCATATCCGTTGTCGCAAAACAGCGGCAAGAATTTACTGAAACTATATATGAATGACGTAGGAATCTTGTCTGGGCTGTTTTACAAGAACAACATCAAGGCTGTCATGTCTGATATAAAAAGCATCAATCTCGGTTCAGTTTATGAGACCGTTGTAGCCCAAGAGTTGAAAGCCCACGGGTATGAGCTTTATTACTACGATAACAAGAAGAACGGAGAGGTTGATTTCCTGATAGACGATGCTGATAACCTGTCAAATATTCCGCTCGAAGTCAAGTCTGGCAAGGATTACACCGTCCACAGTGCTTTGGATAAGTTCTTGTCCATCAGCGAATACAACATCAAAAGGGCTTACGTGCTGTCTAACGAGCAACGGGTCTACACGGAAGATGGCATAACTTATATTCCAATTTATTATGTCATGTTCTTTGAGAACGTCTCGAATGTAGTGGAACAATTTTTGGATTAGCACATAGTTCAAATATGCCTTGATTGCATATTATAAAATTTAAATCGGAAATATTAATTATTTGCAAGGAAATAATATTTGGAAACTAAAAACATCTCAATATGAAACCAATTGACGGAAGCAAAATAGAACTGCAAAATATATTTGAATTTGACAATAAACAAATTACTTATTGGCAATATATAGATTCTGGTATCGGTTTGTTGAAGAAGTTTATAACTTATCCTGAGACAGAAATTCCAGATTGCTTGGCAGATGTAATTCCGCCATTCCTTGAATATGTGTCTTTTATAGAAGGAATACAACGTTCTTTTGCTTGTAATCTTAAAAATTGTGTTTCTGAAAGAATTGCCGAACTTTTCGAATATTTGTCCCAAAAAGAAGCAACACTCAATAATAATTTGACTTTGCATGAAACTTTTTATTTTTTGCGTAAAATAAAGTCGCATAGCAAAAAAATCTTCAATATTTATGGCCGCTTGAGTACATATGCAAGCTCAAATGCCATATACGCCTTGGAAACTAATGACATTGATGTTTTTAAAAGAGTATTTGACAAGGAAGACTGTGAAGATTTAATGAAAACATTATGGCTTCTTCGATTCGTTTTATATGGAATTGTAAGTGACGAATATGTTACAAACGATTTTGCAGATATGCATTGGTTTAATGATTATGACTTGTTTACACCTTTTTTTAATTATATGGTTGACGAAAAAAGTTTGTTATAGAAAATATAAAAACTTTTGTTTGCAATAGGAGCATAAAAAGCATTATTGATTTTCACATTGTGAAATATGAGGTTACGGATAATGAGCAGGGGCGATTCACACATTCTGATATGTCCTTGGTTAATGCAATTAACGACCATATCAACAATGATGTGAATCCTAAAACTAAAATACAAAAAGTTTTGAGTTCAAACGATGCTATTATCAATGAATGTTGCGAAAATAGTGAGGCGATATTATTTAACGCAATTTATTCGCATAAATCAAAATTCGTAGGATTCACCGAAGATTTTTTTGAAGCATTGGAAAAAGAATGGGATGATGATAATTATGGATTCATCTACATAGACAAGTCGGTTTTCCTCCAATATATTGTTTTGTATCTGACAAAACTATCTTTTGTTTATAACCTGATTGAAGATTTTATATATCCAAAAGACAAGAAAGTTTTGTTGAATATAATAAAACGTTCAAACAATTATGAAAAGAAAATAATAGGAGCAGATTGTATATTCAACATATTTAGGCATCAAGTAAGAAATGAACCTTTAGATGTGACTTCGCAGGTCACAAATACATCAATGTCGATATTGGGGGAAAGTAATTATATTAAGAATAAATGCAATAGCTATGATAAAGATGGTGCGAATGTTGTTTATGAGTTGACTATTCACTATCTGTATCAGTTTTTAAGCGGTGGAGAAGTTCATACAATAAAAAAAGAAAATTTAGAAGAGCTCAAGGATAAAAATGGCCTTGATAATTTGGATATTAAATATCCAAATAAATTTATCGATTGTTCAGAGAATATTTTTAAATATATCATGGGTGTTAAAACCCAAATTAACGAAAAAGATGTTTTAATTATGAATTGGATTAATGGCAAGAAACAAGACATGGCTGCTTTTCTGTTAGTTTACTGTGGCATCACAACAAAGAAAGGCCAAAGTGCAAAAAATATAGATTAATTAGCTACTAGAAAAGAAATTAATAATTGCTGTTATAAATATAAAAATGAGCCAATTTACATTAAAGGCAAAGAAAGAGAAGCAAAACCATACTATGAGTATTGGATTTTTATAATAAATAAATGTTTGTCCGCAGCAATCGATGATTTCGAACGTAATAAAAAATTGTATGTTTTGAGTGAAAACATGCAATATGATTTCCATAGCACTAAATCGACGCCAAAATCACGCCAGTTTTGATAAAAGAAAAATGCTAAATGGTTGATAAACAACTACTTAGCATTTCTTTCTGTGACCCCGTTGGGATTCAAACCCAAGACCTTCAGAACCGGAATCTGACGCTCTATTCAGCTAAGCTACGGGGCCTTTTGTGTGATAACTGCGTGCAAAGGTAACATTTTTTCCTGACATTCAAAGTTTTTTGGCGGTTAAAGTGAATGCTGGTGGTTAAAGTAATTGAAAGAAAAGATTGTGACAAAATGTAGCAGTCGTTGTTGCTTTATTATGAAAATTGTGTATTTTTGCACATTATTTCACATCTGCAACTTTAATAAAAACATATCATGGTAACGTTTACTTTAAGCTTATTGGCTCTTATTGTGGGCTATTTTATTTACGGAAAGGTGGTGGAGCGCATTTTCGCTCCAGACAACCGGCCAACCCCTGCGGTGAGTATGGCCGACGGAGTGGATTATGTCGTGCTGCCCGGTTGGAAGATTTTCATGATTCAGTTTCTCAACATTGCTGGAACGGGGCCTATCTTCGGCGCGATAATGGGTGCGAAGTTCGGTCCGTCGGCTTATCTGTGGATTGTGTTGGGGTGTATCTTTGCGGGTGCGGTGCATGATTATCTCAGCGGCATGTTGTCGGTGCGTCACGGCGGCGCGGGTCTGCCTGAGCTTGTCGGCATATACCTCGGCAAGCGCACAAAGAAGGTGATGCTCGTCTTCTCGGTGTTCCTCCTGTTGATGGTCGGGGCGGTGTTTGTTTACAGCCCGGCTCTCATCCTCGGCCACCTTTGCGGTGACTCGCTCACTTGGGTTTACGTTTGGTGTGTGATAATCTTCGTTTATTATTTCCTTGCCACGATGCTGCCGATTGACAAAATCATAGGTAAGATATACCCGTTTTTCGCCATCGCCATGCTGTTCATGGCAGTTGCGCTGATGTGGGTGTTGTTTGCCAAGTGGCCGTCGCTGCCTGAATTGACTGACGGGCTTGACAATCTCAGCCCCAAGTCAGGCACGATTTTCCCATGCCTGTTCATCACCATCGCCTGTGGGGCTATCAGCGGCTTCCACGCTACGCAAAGTCCGCTTATGGCGCGTTGCATAAAAAGCGAGAAGCAAGGCCGTCCGCTGTTTTACGGTGCGATGATAACCGAGGGCATTGTCGCTTTGATTTGGGCTACAGTGTCGTCGTATTTCTTCTATGGCGGCGCAGCGGCCGAGCTTGGCGTTCCTGCCACGTTGCAGGCACCGGAGGTGGTTACCACAGTGTCGTCAGGCTGGCTCGGCGTGTTCGGAGGTGCGCTGGCGATACTCGGAGTGGTGGCCGCGCCCATTACGAGCGGTGACACTGCGCTGCGCAGCGCGCGTTTGATTATAGCGGAGTTCCTGCACCTTGAGCAGCATTCGATACGCCGCCGCATATACATTTGCATACCCGTGTTCGCCGTCACGCTTGGTTTGCTGTGGTTTAACATCGCCGACGAGAATGGTTTTAATATTATTTGGAATTACTTCGGATGGGCTAACCAGACGCTGGCCGTCTTCACCCTTTGGGCTGTCACGGTGTATCTTGTGCGCAAGGACAAGTTTTATTGGATAACGTTTGTTCCAGCGGTCTTCATGACGGCCGTATGTACGGCTTTCCTGCTTACTTCAGATACGGCTGTAGGTCTGCCCGTTGTTGTCGGCAACGTGGCCGCGGTGGTTGCCGTTGTTCTGTCGGTTGTGCTTTTCTTCGTATGGAAAGGACGGAGAAAAGTTGGCGGGGCGACTGGAGATTGATGACGGGCGGTCTTTCTTTTGGGACGTTTCCGTTGTCTGAAAAGTCACAAACTAAAAGCGCATTGCTGTTCAGGCAATGCGCTTTTAGTTTATAATTTGTTTCTATTGTCTTTTAAAGTCTTTCAAGTTGCACGGTGAAGTGGCGCATCAGCGGAGCTTCCCATGTGATTTTCACGCCACGTGTTATCTGCTCGCGGCGGTCATACACGTTTTTCAGCGCGGCCGCTATCACGGCGATATGGTTGTCTGTGTAGACGCGGCGCGGGATGGCCAGGCGCAGCAGGTCAAGCCCGTTGAAACGGTTTTCGTGTGTCACAGGGTCGCGGTCGGCCAGCAGGTAGCCAATCTCGCATCCTCGGATGCCGGCTTCGAGATACAGTTCTATCGTCAGGGTCTGTGCCGGGAACTCTTCCTTGGGCACGTGTGTCAGCACTTTCGGAGCGTCAACGAAGATGGCGTGGCCGCCGGCGGGACGCTGGTAAGGTATGCCGTATTCGTCAAGCAGTTGCGCGAGATACTGTACTTGGTGGATGCGTGTTTCGAGGTTGTCAAACTCCGTGTTCTCGTCAAGTCCTATTGCGAGAGCGTCCATGTCGCGTCCGTTCATGCCTCCATAGGTCAGGTAGCCCTCGAACTGCACGCAGTAGCCTTTCGCACCCTCGTACCAGTCTTGGCGGCGTGTGGCGATGAAGCCTCCCATGTTCACTATTCCGTCTTTCTTCGCGCTCATGGTCATGCCGTCGGCCAGCGAGAACATCTCTTTCGTTATTTCCTTGATTGTCTTGTCGGCGTAGCCTTCCTCACGCGTCTTGATGAAATATGCGTTCTCGGCGAAGCGTGCCGAGTCGAACACCACGGGCTTGTTGTACTTGTCGGCTACGGCGCGTACCTGTCTCAGGTTCTCCATTGAAACGGGTTGTCCGCCAGCGGTGTTGTTCGTTATGGTCACGATGATGAACGGTATGCGGTCGGCATGCTCTTTCAATGCGTTTTCAAGCTTCACCGGGTCAACGTTGCCCTTGAACGGCACTTCGAGCTGCGTGTCCTTTGCCTCGTCAACGGTGCAGTCCAATGCGATGGCCTTGCGCCCTTCGATGTGGCCTTTTGTGGTGTCGAAGTGTGAGTTGCCGGGCACGATGTCGCCCTCATGCACGAGGTAGGAGAACAACACGTTCTCAGCGGCGCGTCCCTGGTGGGTGGGTATCACGTATTCGAAGCCGGTGAGCTTCTTTATCATTTCCTTCAGGCGGAAGAACGATTCCGCCCCGGCGTAGCTTTCGTCGCCAGTCATGATGCCTGCCCATTGGCGGTCACTCATCGCGCCTGTGCCTGAGTCGGTCAGCAAGTCGATGTACACCTGCTTGGCTTTGAGTTGAAATACGTTGTAGTGAGCCTCCTTAATCCACTGCTCGCGTTCTTCGCGTGTGCTTTTGCGGATAGGCTCTACCATCTTGATTTTCCAAGATTCTGCAAAAGGTAATTCCATATTAGTTTGGTTTTTCAGTTTTCACGGGCAAAGATAAGTATTTCCTTTGATTGTGCAATAGTTTTCATGACATTTTGTAATCTTTTGTGATTCAGTAAAATTGGAGTTGTGTATATTCATTAACCCGTTGTTGGGATTAAGTACGCACTAAATTAATTCCGCCAACGGGTAGAGGTTATCTAAAATCCACTCCAAAAGCAAATAAAAATACTATAAGATAAGGGACTATTGGAAAAAATCCCCTATCTTTGTATCTGGATGGAGACAACTCCGTCGAAGACATGTTAATAAAAAGAAGCGTTGTGCTTTTCTTGTGAGTGTAAAGCCAGAGAAACTGAATAATCGTATGACAAGAAGGCATAGGGGGTTTAACGCTATAGCGTGGGCTGCTATTACATATCGTCATGCATGGGTTTTCTCAGAGCTACATTCGAAGATGTGGCATTGCAGTTTCACGTTTCGTGGTTGGGGATAGTACTAATTTTAAACATGGTAAATTTATGAAGAAAACTATTGTGACCTTATCACTTTGCGAAGTTGCATTAATTTCTCTTTTTTATAGTTATAATATCTAACGGTACGCTGATTTTATACAGTGTAAGTGTTGTTAATAGCAAATCTTTTCCCGATATGCAGTCATTATTTATTTGGGCTATTTGTATTATTGCTATTTCACTTGTTGTAATAGTGATAGTACGAATACGCATAAAAAACAAGTCCAAAGAACTGTCGGAACGGATTGCAACCATTACTTCTTATAGGGATATACAAGAACACAGAGAAAAAGAATTAAGGCAAAACAATAAAAGTTTCTTCATTGACATTGAAACTGATTTAAGGAACAGTTTTAATGGGCATGTAATATCCTTTTCGGAAGAAGAACATTTTACGAAATACTATACAAAGTTCTTCCATGAAGCCAATTCCTTGCTGAAAAGTCTTGAAGCATTCCATATAGAACCATCCGATACAATCTCAAGATTTACACATGATTTCGGAAATATCCACTCAATTGTAAAAAGGCATAATGAACAGGTTATCCAAGACACTCTTGATACCCACAAAGACTTTTTCGACCATTGCCTTAAATATCCGTTAGACAAGCAGCAAAGACGTTCAATCGTGTCCGAGGAAGACAATTGTTTGGTGGTTAGCAGTGCAGGAAGTGGAAAAACATCGTCTATCGTAGGAAAGGTAAGGTATCTGATTGACATCAAACACATCAGTCCTCAAAACATTCTTCTTATCAGCTATACAAACAAGGCTGCTGCCGAGTTGACGGAGAGGATGGATATTGCAGGACTGAAAGGGTTCACTTTTCATAAGCTTGCCATTGACATCATCAGGAAAGCGACAGGGCAAAAGCCGTCCATCTGCGATAACACAGACGTACTGTTTGTGAAAATTTATCATAAGCTATTGGAAAATGAGGATTTTAAAAAGAGCATCGTCGAATACTTTGTTGACTATCAGGTGCAAGAAGCGGATTGGGAACATCGTAAGAATGAACGCAGACAACAACTCTCCGAATTGAAAGAAGTACGCTTGAAAGCCCAATTCCCCGATATGGACGGGAATACTATTTATATTCGTAGTGAACAGGAGCAGAAAATCTGTTTTGTATTATCTTCTTTGGGTGTGAAATTCAGGTATGAAGAGCCTTATGAACATCCATTGGCAGATGAAATGCACTCACAATACAAACCCGATTTTTCCATTTACTTTGAGCAGGATGGCAAGACAAAACGTATTTATTTAGAGCATTTTGGTGTGGACGAACATGGGCTTGTCCCCACATGGTTTGCAAAAGACAAAGGCATTACTTATGAAGAAGCAAACCAAAAATACAATGACGGAATAACATGGAAAAAAGTAGCCCATGAGAAGTTTGGAACTGTATTACTGACAACTTCAAGTGCTGATTTCCATTATTCAGATATTCGGCATACGTTAAAAGCTTCGTTGGAAAAGGTAGGTGTTCCTGTTCAAGAAAAAACAGATGCCGAATTATACGATATGGTTCTTCCTCCGAACAGTAAGCAGGAAAAGGCTTTCATACGGCTTGTAGTGACTTTTGTGACATTGATTAGGTCAAGTTGCAAGTCTATACAAGAGGTCTTGAAACAGGTTAAAAATGTTGGAGACGAGCGCAGTACATTCATTATCAAGAGAATATTCCAACCTGTTTATGAACGGTATATTGAAGAATTGAAAAACAGCAATCAGATAGACTTTACCGACGCTATTCTGCAAGCCACGGAAATATGCCGTTCCTCCCATCCTGTAAAGTATGAGTATATCATCGTTGATGAGTTCCAAGACATATCAGTTGACCGCTACAATTTCCTGAAAGTACTCCGGGAAGGTAATCCTCCAGCAAAATTGTATTGCGTGGGCGATGATTGGCAATCAATATACCGTTTTTCAGGAAGTGACATGGCTCTTTTCAATCAGTTCTCAGATTATTTTGGTTCCACAGAAATCAATAGGATTGAGACGACATACCGTTTTGGAGAACCTTTGGTAAGCCTTTCCTCGCAATTCATCCAGCGGAATAAGGCACAACTTAAAAAGGATATACACCCATTCAATCCACAAGCCAAAACCGAATTGCAATTTTGTGCTTATGAACGGCGTGACTATTGTAACGCTATCGGACAATTGGTAGCGTCTATTCCTGCGGATAAATCCATCTTTTTGTTAGGGCGGTATTCCTTTGATGACTATTATTTATCGTTTCTGTACAAATCAGCAAAAGAGGGCAATCGCTTTTACTACTTCATTGGAGACAGAAAAATTGAATTCTTGACTGTCCATAAATCCAAAGGGCTTGAAGCGGACTATGTGATAATACTCCAATGCAACAAAGATACCTATGGCTTCCCTTCAATGGTAAGTGATGACCCTGTACTCAATTATGTGCTGACTAAAAGCGACCAATATCCGTATGGGGAAGAACGTAGGTTGTTTTATGTGGCTATTACCAGAGCGAAAATAAAGACATACGTACTTTATGACAAACGCTTTCCGTCTGTTTTTGTTGACGAGTTCTTACATCCCGAAAAGGTCACGGAAGTAAGTTACGCAAAACATCCCAATGCCAATAAGAAATGGACACGCAGTGCTGACAAATTCTTACTCACCCTGTATCATGAAGGAAAGAGTATAAAGTACATTGCGGAGAAAATGGGAAGAAGTCAAACCTCTATCGTTATGCGAATAGGAAAATTGGAAGGTAAGCAATAATAAAAACGCCCGTTACGCCTTTCATTCGATAAATTGTACAACCTTTGCATGACAAGAGTTGTTTGACAGAAAGAAACGCAACGCATATCGCAGAATTTGCGACGATTGACAAGTCATTATCTCGGAAGATTATACAAGTTGCCTTAGAGAACTTGTAAGTTGTATTAATGCTGTAGCATGCAAACTGGAAAAGCTAATATGCGCTTAATCATTGTTTGTAGATGTTTTAATATGTGCCTTTTTGCCTTTTAAAAGGTGTCAAATGAGTTTGCAAGATGCCACCTTTCATAAAGTGAAAGGTGGCATCTTGTTTTGTTGAAAGAGGTTGTTTCATCTTTCAATCTTTCACTATGGAGGATAAGGCTGTGGCTGTCAGCATGTTATGTGGTGAAAGATGTGGTGTGGGATGTTTCACGGTATTTCATCGAGTGATTGTTCCATAACAATTTTGTCATCTGTCAGTTTATGGTGTAAAAGGTTGATGGCCAGCGATATATGGACTGACGGATATGGGGTTCACCTGTCAGTGCCTGTCAGGAAGAAGCATTTTGGCTGACAGATGGCTGACGGATTGTATGAGGATGTGTCAGGGCGTATGTGTCTGGATGCCAGATGGTTATCTCTGAAACTGACATACTGACGGGAACAAACAGTGTTTATAATGGAATGTTTATTTACATAAATTCGGGACTGACACTATGGTCAGCCCCGAATTATATGGTAGTTTTATGTGGTAGGGCGGTATGGCATGACGCCATTTCGCCGTTTATGTGTGGTTGATGGATGTTTGGCCCCATCATCCGCACACAGGAAATGTCAATAATCGAAGGTGTACCGTCCGCTGCCTACTTGCTTGCGTTCCCCGTTGGGCAGCACTACGACGGCGTCGCTGCCTACGGGTATTTCGACGGTCAGCCGTGTGTGTGAGCAGTCAACGCTGATTTTGCCGTAGAGCGAGGCGGTAGTCGCCTTGACGTATTGCAGGTCGCCTACGAGCGTCGGGGCGATGAGCAGGTGGCGAAGGCCGTGCGTGCCGGGCTGGTTTTGTATGCCGGCGAGGGTCTTGAACAGCCATTCGTCGATTTGTCCCATCATGAAGTGGTTGAGCGATGTGCCTTGGCGCGGGTCCCATTGCTCGGTGAGCGTGGTTGCTCCGTGGCGCAGTTGGAAGCCGTAGCCCGGTGTCTCGTAGTGGTTGAGCATGGTGTATAGCAGCTCGTTCTGTCCGTTCAGGGCGAGCGTTTGGAAGAGGTAGCGGTTGCCTACGTCGCCGGTGGTAAGGCGGTTGCCGTGTTCCTTGATGTCGGCTATGAGGCTCTGCATTACGGCTTGCTTGTTCTTGCCCGTCAGCCCGAGGTATAGCGGCAGGGCGTTTGATGTCTGGCTGCCTGTGCCGTAGGTGCATGAGTCGGGCTTGTAGAACTCGCGGTTGAAGGCGTCGGTCACGTCTTTGAGCATTGCCGAGTATTTTTCAACGTCCGCCTTGCGGCCGGTCATCTCGGCGGCGCGGGTGAGCAGTTGCAGGTCGAAGATGTAATGCGCCGTGGCCACGAGCGGCACGGGCGTGTTCTTTGAGAAGCCGGCGCGCCACGGGCCGTAGTCATACCAGTCGCCGAGGCCGTGGCTTACGATGCCGTTGTCGGCGCGTGACGTGAGGTAGTCAACGTAGCGGCGCATGGGTTCGTAGTTGCGTGTGATGAGGGTGCTGTCGCCGTACTGGTCGTAGTACATGAACGGCAGGATGATGAGCGTGCTGCCCCATTCGGGCGAGTCGTCAAAGAGGTTGCCGAACGATATGTACTGCGGAGCCGTTGTGGGCACCATGCCGTTCGCTTTTTGCGTGTCGGTGATGTCCTTTATGACCTTCGGGGCGTAGCGGGTCATGTCGTAGTTGTAGAGTAGGCTGGGGCCGCAGAGGTGGTCTTGCTCAAGCCAGCCGAGTTTCTCGCGGTGTGGGCAGTCTGACAGCACGCTCTGCATGTTGCTGCGCTCGGCCCGCTCGATGAGGCGGTGGGTCTGTGTGAACAGCGGGTTTGAGCATTCGAATGACGACACCTCTTCGGCCGAGTTGTAAATGAAGCAACTGTTGAGCTTCTTCAGCACGGGCAGGCCGTCAGGGTTGGGCTGTCCTTCAAGCACCGCGCCCTCCACCTGGATGTAGCGGAAGCCGTAGTAGGAGAAGTGCGGGTGCCATGTTTCCTGCCCGTCGCCCTTCAGCGTGTATTCGTAGTAGTGCTGGCGGCCGGTCTGTTTTTGGTCGCACGCTCCCTGCGGGGTCAGCTTTTCGGCCACGAGCATTGTAACCTTCTGCCCGCGCTTGCCGCTTACGGTTATTTCGGGGAAGCCGGCAAGGTTCTGTCCCATGTCGGCCACGAAGGCTGACGGGTGTATCTCGCGCTTGGTGGTCTTGCTTGCGGCGGCAAGGGAGTCGGCCGGTATGGCCTTCCATGACTTTATGCCGTAACGCTCCATGATGCGCACGGGCTGCACGGTCTGCGGCGTAAGCCGCCCCTTCGGTCCTTCGGTAAGCACTGCGTTATGCCAACGTGAGTCGTCAAAGCCGGCACGGTCGCACCCCGCTTGTTCCAGGCGGGCATCGTATGACTCGCCGCCGTAGATGGTATTGAAGGTTATCGGGCTGAACGCATACTTCCAGTCGCCGCCGCTCTTGATAACCTGCTGCGTGCCGTCGGCGTAGTTTATCTCCAGTCGCAGGAGCATCTGGGGCGGCCCGAAGCTGGTCTGCAGCTTGCTGTAGCGGCCCATGCGCTGCACGTTGAACATTCCGTTGCCCAGCAGCACGCTTACGGCGTTGCCGCCGGTGGCCAAGAGGCGGGTGACGTCGAAGACGTTGTAATACACCGTCTTGTCATATTCGCTCCACACCGGGGCGAACTCGGCGTTGCCCACTCCGAAGCCGTTGAGGCTCAACTTGTAATGCCCCATGCCGCTGACGTAAAGCACGGCGTCGGTGATTGGCTTTTGTCCGATGTTGAACTCCTTGCGCAGTATGATGCTTTTGGTCGATAACGTGTCAACGTTAGCCCATTTTGTCTTGAACGAGTCTTTCTTGAATACGGCGTTCGAGAAGCGTCCGTCGGGAATTTTTGCGTCCTTCCGTGTGATAGCTCCTATCCATTCGGCGTCGATTTCAGCCGGGACAACGCGTATTTCCTGCTTCCCGCTCAACGCTGAAGCCTCTCCCTTGCCGTTCCATACGCGCACCTGCCAGTAATATCCGTGCCTGTTCGGGCGCAGGGCTGGCGCGCTTACAAGCTGGCTTTGGCTTGACATTACCTTGCCAGATGTGTACACCAGCTTGTCGGTGGCGTTCTCGCGGATGGTGATTTCGTAAGCCGACTGGCTCTCGCCGTTCTCCGTCGCCGCCATCTGCCATCCTAAGCGGATGTCGCCTTCGGTCACGGCCATGTCGTTGATGTAGCCGCTTTCGGGTGCGGCGGGGTCGCCTTGGTAGTTGCATGTGAGGCGCGTCACCGTCAGTTTCGCGCCAGCTTGTGTTGCGGCAAGCATGGCTATTGCCAGCAAAAGGTAAAAAGGTCTAATCTTATTTGTCATGTCTCGATATGTTAAATGTTACGCAGTGGTGTCTGATTAATCATTTCGCATTAATCATTCTTCATTTTTTCATTTCTCATTTTTCATTATCTTATATTCTACTTTGCCGCCATTGATTTCGGCTTCCACAATGCGTCCGCCGGTGGCGTGCAGACGGAAACGGGCGTCAACGTCCTTCGGCCACGCCGGGAACAGCAGGAGTTGGCCATCGGGAGTTTCCTGAAGAAGCATCTCCTGTAGGCCAATCATCGCCCCACCGCCGCGGTTGCAATCGGGTGCCCAGTCGTAGCCTGGCTCCCAGAAGGCAGGGAAACGGTAAGGGCCGTCGGTCAGTTTCGCCGTGTTAAGCCGCACGGCTTCGTCTGTAAGGCCAAGGCAGGCTGCCCAGATGTTGTCCTGTTTCCATCCGATGTGCGTGCGCATCTCAATCGCGTGGGGGTCTTTCAAGTATGTGTTGCGCGCTATGTCGAGCCCGTTGCGCCCCATTCCGTACACACGCCACGGGAAAACGGGGTAGAGTTGCGGTGTCTCCACGTTCTGTATTCGTGCCCATACGACGGCCGGGGCGATGCATGTGTCGCCGCCGATTGTGTGCAATGGGATGTCTGGAATACGACTTTTGAAAGTAGAGTCAAGGGCGAATGCTGAAATGTCTTTAAGACCTTTCATCGCCTTATACTTCTCAAACTGCTCCGTGACTACTTTCAGCGCGGCTACGACGCTTGACGGATTGTAGGCCATCTTGTACGTCTCGCAGCCCGACGAGGGGTAGAGAACAAGTTTGCCGTTGCCGTCCAACGCCTTCACTCCCCGTTGCTTGGCGAGCATTTGGTAATGCTCGTCGAAGAATTGAAGGCTCAGTATGATGAGAGGTTCGTACTTCGTAATGTCCATTCCGGTGTAAAAGTGCGCCTGGAGTATCATAGAGCAGAACTCAAGCACGGTGTCCCACTGGTATTCCAACCATGCGTTGCGCTCCATGCCGGGGTCGTCGCCGGGCTTGTGCTTGCCGTACTCGGCCGGGTTGGGCAGCCCGAAGTTCTCCAACTGTTCACAGAACGACGCCCCGCCGTGCCCCCAGTAGTGCTTGGTGCGTGCCACGGCGGTGGGCAGAAGGCGCAAGTACGTGTCGAACTGGGCGGCCATCATGTCCGTGTCGCCGCTCTTCAGCATCGGCCAGTAGACGAGCCTTTGGTTCTGTGCGGTCATCGTTCCGCCTCCCCACTTGCGGTAATCGGGCGTGAAGGGCGTCTTCGGGTCTACGTAAACGGGGTCGAACGTGAACAGTCCGCCGTTGAACTTCGTAGGCCACTGGCCGTAAGCGTTGCAGCCCAGCATGTAGCGGAACAGCTCGTAGTTGCGCACAGCCCCCTCAACTTCCCCCGTGGGGGAGCTTTTGCTTGTCTCGTTTGCTTGCTTACTGTTGCTTTGGGTAACTTCTGAAGCTCCCCCACGGGTGGAGTTAGAGGGGGATACTTGTATGTAACTCCTTTGCCAATATGCGTGCCACCATTCCGCGCTGCGCTTCCTTGATGCCTTAGCCGTGGGTATGGCTTCAGGCTCGTCGCCTGTGTAGAGGGCCATGGTTACGGTGGACTTCTTCAAGCCGTGCGCCTCGAACCGCCATGCACGGTAGTCCGTAGAGGCGTACGTGCCGTCGCTTGTGCCCGTGAAGGTGAAGCCCGGGGCTGTCATCCGTCCGCCGAAGCGCAGGCCACCTATGGGGCTGTAAAGCTGCGATTTTATGCCGTCGAGCTGCTCGCGACTGACGGTGAAGTCGAAAACGGTTTCCTGTCGGTTCTCGTGCCAGAAGTCGAGCTGTGAGCCGCGGGCGCGGACGGAGTCGGCAAATGTCGTGCAGTCTTTCGGCAACACCCACTTGTAAGAGCATTGTTGGCACTCGGCCTTTGTCACCGGCCTGTCCCTGTAACGCCAACTCTCGTAGCTCAGCGTGGCGTCGGTCTTGCTCTTCGACGTTATTTCCATGTACACGGCCGACGTGTAAACGTCAGCCCAGAGGCGCACCTCGGCGTCGCCGCCCCTCACGTACACCGCCCCGTCGCTTAGTTTCAGGGTCTGCGTGAACGAGCCGTCGTCGCCGCGGAACGGGTCGGAGGCGAGGCTGAGGCGGAAGCGGCCAGCCTTGAGCAGCGTGTTGTTCTCGTCGAACATGCCGCTGCGCGCCACGTAGAACATCACGTCGCCGTCTTCCACCCACACGTTCATGCCCACGTCGTGGCCGCCGCAGGGCATCGACCCAGCCGAGTTCAGGCTCGGCGATGTCCACACATAGTCATTGGGGACATAATCTTTGGCGGAAGAATTAGCCAGCGTAAGCCCCAATGCCAAGACTATTGCCGCAAGGCGGCCAGCAAGCCTCGGCCGGGCGGTCACGCCCCGAAAGGCGGGTTTCAAGCTTTTCATCATAGTTGTGGTCGTAAGGTAATGTCAGGGTAAGTTTTCATGCTGGGCGGCCTCGCCGTAAGCGAACACGCCCTTATAGCCACAAAGATACGAAAAAAAAACGCCCGCGGCGGCCTTTGCGCGGAAAACAAAGCCGAATGACAAAAAACAAAGGAAGTTTTTTCTATTAGCAGACAAGGGACGAGCAGACGAGCAGACGAGCAGACAAGGGACGAGCAGACGAGCAGACGAGCAGACGAGCAAACAAGCAGACCAGCAAACGAGCAGACCAGCAAACGAGCAAACAAGGGATGATAAGTGTGGGCAAATAAGTAACGGGTTAAATGACACCAGTTTGCCAATTGCTTATCCCTCGTCTGCTTGTCTGCTCGTCCCTTGTTTGCTTGTCTGCTTGTCTGCTTGTTGCTTATTTGCTCGTCTGCTCGTCCCTTGTCTGCTCAAAAAAGAGGTTTGACGTCAATGAGTTGCAGGTCTTTCACCATGTCGAGCGTGCCCTGCTTGTATTTCATGAAGTGGGCGGTTTTCAGGTGGCTCTCGTATGCGGCGCGGTCGGCGTAGATTTCGAGGATGGTAATCTTGTGCGGGGCGTCTTTCTCGGCTACGGCGTAGATTTTGATTACGCCCGGCTCGAGGCGCATGGCCGCCTCTGCTCCTTCTTTCAGGTAGGCGTTGTATTCGCTCAAGCGTTCTGGGTCAACAGTGATTTTCGCCAATCTCACCAAGCGTTCGCCCTTGTCGGTTGGCTTGGCCGCTTGTTGTTGCGCCATGGCTGGGGCCAGGCAAACCGCGGCGAGGATGATGGTTGTCAATAGTTTTTTCATGTCTTTGGGTTTCTAAGTTAAAGCGTTTGTTGTTCCGTATCATTTTTCCAAGGTTGCAATACGCGGCCTTTTGCGTTGTAAAAAGCCACATATTGCGCTGTGAAAGGTCACGTTTTATAAGTTGGAACGTGCCTTTTTACAATATTGATGATATGAGCTTGGCTCTCAATGGGTTACAGATGTGTCAGAAAACAATGTCATGTAAGGCTTAAAGTGGCATAAGCAGACTTTGAAACCTTTACAGGCCTGTCATCTTCTCTTGGTCTTCGGGGTATCGCGCGCCCGTGATTTCGATGCTGTCAAGATGTCGGCGGATTTCCGTAAGCTCGTCGGTGGTCGGGATAGGGTGGGTGGCTCTGCATGAACCCCATGCATCCTAAGTCTATGGCCGACATCTCAAGGCCACCCGCTCCCAAGTGTTCTTGTCTTCATTTTGTTTCCTTCAGTCTATGGTTGTTTATTGTTTTGTTTCTTGTTTGCATTCCGAACAGCCTTTCGGCGTTCTTCCATAATATCTGTTCTGAATATCGCGAAAGCTCCTTGTCTGCGTCGAGGGTCTGCCTGAGCCGTTGCAAGTTGGCTTTCAGTACGCGGTCGGACAGGTAGGGATAGTCTGACCCGTAAAGGATGTGTTCCGGTTGTGTGATGGTCAGCAGCGAGCGTATCACCTCGGCGGTGGGGTTGCCCGCAAGGTCGTAATACAGCCGCGAGAGGTTGCCATCCAAGTCAATCGGTTGCATGTATCCCTGTCGCACCATGGCCGGAAGTATCGACTTAATGCGCGGAACGGCCAAGGGCAGGAACGAGCCGCAGTGCGGTATGACTATCTTCAGGCGGGGATAGCGCACCATGACGTTGTTTGCCATCATGTTGACTACGGCGCGTGTGGTTTCGGCGGGATACTCATACATGGGCAGGGGCGTGGCCGACGTCGTGCTTTCTTGGTATGGAGTGGGGCGGTGGGGATGTATGATGACAACGGTACCGCGCTCGTTGAGCAAGTCCATCAGCGGGTCGAGAGCCTTGTCGCCGAGGTATTGCCCGCGGCTGTTGGTGGCCAGCTTGATGCCATCTGCCTTCAGGGTGTCGAGCGCGTAGACGGCTTCGCGTATGGCGGCGGCGACATCGGGTAGTGGCAGTGATGCGCAGAACAAGAACCGGCCAGGGTGTCCGGCCTTCGCCTTTGCCGCCGCCTCGTTCACACGGCGTATGCACGCCGCGCTTTCTTCGGTGTCGCCGAAGTAGGGTTGTGGGGCGGGCATCGTCAGCACAGCCGTGCTTATTCCCGTGCTGTCCATGAAGGCGATGTGCCTGTTTACGTCCCAATGCGGTACGGGAAACGTTTCTTCAAGTTCCGCATCGTGGGCTTTCAGCGTTTCAACGTACTCTGGCACGACGATGTGCGAGTGTACGTCAACCGCTTGGCCGCTGACAACGCTGGGGCAGAACGTCGCGCCCAGTAGTCCCAATGCTATTCGTTTTTTCATCATGTAGTGTTTAAACCATTGGCCTTTCCCAAGAACCGCGCGTGTCTACGCCTGTTTCCTCGGCGGCTTTTTCCATTTGTCCTATTTCGTCTTCGCTGAGGGTAATGCGCATGGCCTTGACCGCATCCTGCACCTGTGACGTTTGGGTTACGCCGATTATCGGCGTTGTGCCTTTGGATATTGCCCATGCCAAGGCCACTTGCGCAGGAGACGCGCCATGCTTGCTGCCGACGTTGCGCATTGTGTTGACCAGCTTTTCAATCTGTGGCAACAGCGGGTTGTAGGTATCGCCGCGCTGGCTGCCGGCGGGTAGCGGATGGCGGGTGTCGTATTTCCCGCTCAACGCGCCCTGCTCCAACACCATGTAAGCCCAGAAGCCAATGCCGTTTTCCTTGCAATAGTCAAGGATGCCGGCCTTCTCAGAAGAGCGGTAAAGCAGGCTGTAGTGGTTTTGCACGGCCGAAACGTGTACGCCTTCTGCCGACAAGATCTCTTCAGCGCGCTTGATTTGAGCCAAGTTGTGGTTGGAAACGCCTACGCGGCGCACCTTGCCGCTCTTCACCAAGGGTATGAGGTAAGGCGTCCAACGCTCCACGTCGGCCGGGTTGTGTATCCAGTACATGTCAATGTAATCCGTGCCGAAGCGTGACAGGCTGCCTTCGCACATGTCCGTTACGGGGTCTGCCGCCGCTTCGTCGGCTATCTGCGGGGTGAACTTTGTTGATATTAGAACGTCGCCTCGTTTGCGTTCTTTCGTGAACGTGGACAGGATGGACTCTGAGGCACCCATCCCGTAGACTACGGCTGAGTCCCAGAGGTTAAGTCCATTGGCCATCGCCTCATTGAACACTGGCCTTAACTCGTCTGCGCCTACGTTGTTGCCGAACACCTGGTCGCCTCCGGCTGTTCCTTTGCCCCACGACCATGTGCCCAATGCTATTTGCGGATAATTGTTACTTTCCATGATTGTTTCTGTTTTTAGTGTTAATGCATATTGCTTATTGTGACAGTGCAAAGGTAAGGACATTGTGGCGATAAGCGCGTAACCGATTTACTGACAAAGTGAACGTATTTACAGAAAGCGGTGTCGTGAGGTCTTATTGTGTCCTGTGTTGAATTCATGTTGGTAAGAAAACATAAACATGTTTACCGAAGTTTGTAACGTAATTACGGATTGTAGGTGTGCAGGGTTGTGAAATATAATCATAATGCTTATTTTTGCCGACAGGTTAACAAGTTAAGCGTTATGGACAATATAATAAGGATGGACACTGTTGACGTGTATAACAAGATGTTCGGTTTGGAAACATTAAACCCGTTGGTCACTGTGGTGGACTTGGCCGAGGCTACGCGCTTTCCCAAGCGTTTCACGATAAACTATGGCGTGTACGCCGTTTATCTGAAAGACACTAAGTGTGGTGACATCCGCTACGGACGGCAAAAGTATGACTATCAGGACGGCACGATAGTGAGTTTCGCGCCTGGGCAGGTGGCTGAAACTGAGGTGCTTGAGGGCATGAGGCCTATGGCTAAGGGCGTGTTGTTTCACCCTGACTTGATAAAGGGTACGTCGCTGGGAAGGGAAATAAAGACGTACTCGTTCTTTTCATACAGTTCAAACGAGGCTCTGCACTTGTCTGAAGAGGAGCGTGGAATAATCATTGATTGTCTTGCCAAGACCAAGGCCGAGATTTCGCGTCCCATTGACAGGCTGAGCCGGCAGTTGACGGTGCGCAACATACAGTTGCTGTTGGACTATTGTCTGCGTTTCTACAACCGTCAGTTTGTAACGCGCATGGATGCCAACAACGATGTGCTGGTGCGCTTTGAGGCCTTGCTCGACGACTATTGTCAGGACGGACGGTTGAGGCGTGAGGGTGTGCCGAGTGTGAAATATTTTGCCGAGAGGGTGTTTCTCTCGCCCAACTATTTCGGCGATTTGATAAAGAAGACTACGGGGAAAACGCCTTTGGATTATATCCAGGCAAAGATAACTGGCATGGCAAAGGACTTGTTGCTTGACACCGAGATGACCGTAAGCCAGATAGCCGACGAGCTTGGCTTTCAGTATCCTCAACACTTGAACCGCATGTTCAAGAAAAACGTGGGCGTTACGCCGACGGAATATAGGAAAGGTGAGAAAGTGAGAGGGTGAGAAGGTGAGGCTTTAAGCAATGGGATTCTAACCCTCTCACTTTCTCACTTTCTCACTTTCTCACCTTCTCACCTTTTATCACTCTTCCCAGTTGTCGGTGCGGAAGGAGGGCAGGGGCAGGCCGTCGCAGTAGAGGTCGCCCATGGCCCAGTTCTTGAAGGCGTAGCGCACGGCTACGGGACGCTTCACGGCATCGCTCTTGACATAGACCTTGCTGCGCTCAATCCAGGCCTTGGCGGGGTGGAACACGCGGTCTTCGCCGGCCACTTCGAAAAGGTCGCTCTTCAGACCGTTGCTGCCGTATACCCACATGCCGGCGCGCTCGAAGGTTACGACGGCGGTGTCGCCTTGGAATTTCACTTCCTTATAATACGGACTTTCCGCTGTCAGGCCCTCAACGCCATAAGTGTTCTTCAGGGCGAGCAGGGCAAGGCGCAGACCGGCGAGGTGCTTCTTGCGGGGGTGGATGCCGTACTCGAGGCCGGCGTCCATCAGCACGGCCATGCCTGCGTTGGGCATCATCAGCTCTGCCTTCGACTGTTGCTCGCGCAACAGCGCGCTGTTGGTGGTCCAGTCGATGAGGCTATAGTCGTAGGGGGCTATCTGGCAGTAGTAGAATGGGAAGTCGCCCTGCCCCCACTCGGCGCGCCATCCGCGCACCATGGTTGTCAGCATGTTGGCGTAGGTCTTGTAGCGGGGCACGTTGTCTTCGCCCTGGTACCAGATGACACCGCGCATGGTGATGCCTATGAGGGGGTGGAGCATGCCGTTGTAGAGTACGGTGGGGGTGCGGTTCTTCGATTTCACGTCGGCTTCGGTGGCGGGTATTTTTGCGTCGGGGAAGGCTTTAAGCCAGTCGGCCTTCATCCATGCTTCGCATGCCGAACCGCCCCACGAGGTTACGATGAGGCCTACGGGAACGCCGAGCATGCGGCGCAGTTCGCGGCCGAAGTGGTAGGCCGTCGCGCTGAACTCGCGCACCGAGGCGGGAGCAGCCTCGCTCCAGTGGCCGCTGACGGTGTCAACGGGGGCGAAGCGGCTGTTGCGCTTCACGGTGAAGAGGCGTAGCTGGGAGTCCGCGCTGTGCAGGATGTCCTCCACGGCGTTTTCCACGGGCTGGTTCTTAAAGCCCTTCATGGGCATTTCCATGTTGCTCTGGCCGGAGCAGAGCCACAGTTCGCCGATGAGGATGTTGTCGAGTACGGTCTCTTCGCCGTCAGACAAGGTTATGCGGTAGGGGCCGCCGGCCTTGGGGGTGGGTACGGATGTTTTCCACTTGCCGTCCTTGCCGGCTTTCACGCTGTAGGTCTTGCCGTCCCATGAGGTGGTGATGCTGACTGTGGCCGAGCCCTTGGCCGTGCCCCAGAGGTTGGCGTTTGTTTCGCGCTGCATGACCATGCCGTCAGAAAACATTTTGGGCAATGTGACTTTCGCGCTGGCTGTAGTGGCGGCGAGCAGTGCGGTGAGTATGAATGTTAGTTTCTTCATTGTGTGATTTGATTTTATTTTATAAGCCCCTCCCGACTTTCCCTGTAGGGAGGTCGGGGGAGGGGCTGTTAATATTGATTTTGTATTTTCACTGGTCCTAACAGTCCTGCGGGTAGCAGTTCCTTTTCGGCGCGGCGGTACTTGCCGTTTGTCCAGATGCCTTCAAAAGGCGGCGTGCCGAGGTCGTTGCCTTGCAGGGCGTTGGCCCATGTGTTGACCACGGTGATTTTCAGCGTGTTAGTGCCGCGCTTCACGGCCTTGGTGATGTCTACGGCGAAGGGTGCAGTCCATGCAGTGCCGCACTTTACGCCGTTCACGTAGACTGTGGCCGTGTTGGCCACTGTGCCGAGGTCGAGCGTGATGACTCCCTTGGGTTTGCGTCGCAAGCGGAAGGTGGTCTGGTAGGTGGCGTGGCCTGAGTAGTATTTCACGGCGTTGTCTGCAGACTTGCTCCAGTCGATGAGGGGCGTGGCGTTGATGCGCTTGCCTGTCTCTTCAAAGGCTATGTTCCATTTGTTTTTGTCCAGCGTGAGCAGGGTTGTGCTTTGCGTGGGCATGGATGTGAGTTTCGCCGGCACGGCATCGTCAGACAGGATGTAGAAGACGGAGCCTCCCACGGGAAGCGTCACGCTCTCGGTTGCCGTGTACACTTTGCCCGTCACGGCATCGGCAAGGTAGCGGTGCGTCCTCGCCGCCCTGAATGTGGGGGTGAAGGTCATGGCGGAGTCGGTCTGGTTGCTCAGGAAGTAAATGTCCGCGCCTTCGGCCGTGCGGTGGGTGAAGTCGATGCCCTCGGGCAAATCGGTGTCGCGCTTGATGCCGAGGCTTGAGAGGTCGGCCTTCTCCCACGGTTCTTTAAGTACGGGCACGCCCCATTTCTCGATGGCGTTGATGGTGTTCCAGCTCGTGACGATGCGTTCTGGGTTCATCTTTCTTGCCTGTGGGATTACGAGGGCGGAGTAGACCATGCCGTCTTGGGTGACAAGCTTGCCGTCTTTGACTTGCGATTTGCCCAGCGCATCGTGGTTGAAAGAGTCGTAACGGTAGCCGCGCAGAGGGTTGACCCATTGTTCGGCCTTGGTCATGTTGGCCGTATGGGTGACGCCCACGGGGCTGACTTCAAGTGGCTGGCCGATGTTTGCAAGGCGTTTGCGCTCGCGTTCCTTGGTTGTTTCGCTGTAAAGCCCGGGCAGTGAGGTTATCAGGCGTTCGGGCAGTATGGAGCGTCGAGGCGTTTCGTCTCCAGTGTAGACGGCGAGGTCTATGACGGGCTTGCCGTATTGCAGCAGCGACTGGCAGCGCGCTATGTAGCCGGTGAACGCCGGCATCTCCCTCCACCATGTGTTGTCACGCTGGAAGAAAGTGCCGATGCCGTCAAGTGTCATGCCGGGACGGCGGTCTGTCCACGGGTTGTGCGTGTTGACGTGGAACACTATTGCGTTGATGCCCGTGCAAAAGTTGCGGTCGAGCAGGGGCTTTAGCAGCGCGAAGTCTTCGTCCCATGTGCCGCGCACCTCGGTGAAGCCTTCGGCCTGTATGATGTTCTTTCCGTAGATGTGCGCCCCGCTTATGGCGTCGAGAATGTCGTTGAGCTTGTCGTGCGTGGGGCTGTTCAGCCAGAACTCGCCCATCGGATAGTCGGCGTGCTGGTAGTGGAGAAGGCCGTCGCTGACCATTGTCGGTGCTACGCACTCGGTTGAGAGTTTGCATCCGTACTGCTTGCCGAGCGTTGCCATCTCGTCGAAGAAGATGTCGTTGATAAGCTCGGCGATGGTTTGGCGGATGTCGCGCAGCACTTTCTCTGACTCTTCCGAGGTGTCGATGGGCACGCCGGCGTAGAGCGGAAGCCATGGCATGAGGTCGTAACCGCGGCGGCGATGGAACTCGTCAGCGAAGTTGTCACTCCAGTTCTGGCTACCGCATTCCCAACTGTCAACGTGCAGCCTCGTAAGCACGCGCTTGACGATGTCTTGCGGGGCGTGGCGGTAGATGTTGGCGAACCAGTTGTCAAACTGCTTCCTGATAGCAGCGCGTGAGAACTTGTCGCACTCCAGGCCGCGGCCTCCGCCTCCGGTGGCGTTGACATGTCCTGTCGTAGTGTGCCCCATGCGCAGGATGTGCCAGCGGCCTTTGGGTAGGTTGATGGTGAAGGGCTTGTCAAGGAAGTCTGACGAGAGCAACTTGCCGGTAAGGTTGATTACCTTGTCCTTTGGAACGCACTCGCCGTCGGCAACGGGGAAATATTCGGACACGCGCCAAACCTTTCCCGACTTGCCTTCGTACCCGTCGATTACAGGTTCAGAGCCAAGTATGAGGTTGGCCACTTTCAGGTTGGGCTTCCATTTCGCCGCGTCCATGTCTTCCGAGCCAGGGTCGCTGCCTTCGGGTGTCCAGTGGAACTTGAAGAAACGCGCCGTCGTGGCGGGTATGGCGTAGGTGGCGTAAGCGTCGGTGTTCTGCCATCCTTGGCGTGCGGGGCTGATTTCACGGATGAAACGGTAGTTTACTCCATCGTCTGAAGCGTATACCTTGTACCTGTGTGCCTGGTAGTTGTTGCCGCCGGTGATGACTTCCACGCTGCGCAGGGTGTAAGGCTCATCGTATGACATGATTATGTCACACGGTTCGGATGAACGGAACGGGAACTCCACTGACGCCTTCGGCTTGCGGTCGTCGGCGTATTCGGCAGGGTAGGCGAATGTGGTTATGTCCCTGTAATAGCCCTCTTTGCACTCAGGACGGGGCAGGGTTATTTCCTGTTCGCCGCCTGAAACTATGGTGTCGCTCCACACGATGTGCTGCATCGACTCTTCAGGCGTTATCCACGGACCGCCCCCCAGGGCGAAGCCGTCAGAGAAGTGTATGCCAATCTCAAGGCCAAGCTTGTCGGCGGTGCGGAACGCCGTATCCATGCGTTTCCACCATTCGGGCGACAACTGGCGCGATGTGCCGTTGTATTGTGCCCCGTCGCTGACATCTTTAATGGGCATCAGGTAGCATCCCTTGATGCCGGCGTCGTGCATGGCCTCGAGGTCAAGGCGTATGCCTTCATCTGTAACACAGCCGTACATCCAGTACCAGAAGGTCCAAGGGGCGGCTTCTTGTGGCGGTGAATTAAAACGTTTGTACCATTCAGGAGTCTCCCCCTGAATGGTAGTTTGCGCTGTCGCCGGTGCCAATGTTGCACATGCGACGAGTAATGACATAATCTTTTTCATGGTTATTCAAAATGTAATGTTACTTCGCCGACGTGAGTTCCGCGCGCCCAAACAGGCTGGGCTGACGGGCCGTTGAGGTCGGTCGTGTTCACCTTGTTGCGCACGGCGGGGATGACTTGCATCAGGCTGATGCCGGTTTCCGGCAATGTGTAGAGCAACTTGTCGCGACCGTCGCGGGGTTGGAACACTCCTACGTAGTCTTTATCCGTTCCGGGCTGGATGGTTATGGTGCCGGTCTTGGTGTTGAGCTTCATCCATTGCACACCGGCAAAGTAGCCCTTGAACTCCGGGTAAGTGAAACTCTCGCCGGGGATGGGGTCGTTGTAGTCGTTGCTCCATATCCCGAGTTGCGGGCCGTGCGTGCGGTTCTGCCATACGCGGTATGGCCCGTGGCCGAGCCATTGCTTGCTTTCGACTTCAGCTTCAGGCAAATCGAACTTCACACCCATGAGGTCTACAACGCCATTGAAGTTATACGTATAGACAAGGCGCGCTCCGCCGTCGGGAGCAATGTGCCATTCTGCGCTCTGGAGCGAGCCGAGAGCGTATTCGGCTGTTACTATGAGAGTGTCGTTCGCACCGTCCTTGCTCGTAAGTCTGACGAACTTACCTTGGTCGGTGTACTCTGTATAAGTGGTCTTTTTCTTCTCGGCCTCGGGGTCGTCGTGGTTGTAGAACTGGTCGAACGACCTGTCAGAACGGCGGTAAGCTAAGAATTTAGGGCCTCCGTCGAACTTGTAGTCGCCTTTTGACGTAGTCACGCTTGCAAGCGTTCCGTCGGTTGCGGAGAACGTATAGGTAACGTTTCCGGCCTTGACCGTATTGTTGCTGAATGTCGGGCGGTTGCCTCCGGCCTTACCTTTATATATGTTCTCGGAGTCTTTCAGCTTGAAAACCCAAGTGTAAAGCTCCTCGCCGTACTGGTCGGTGGCTTTCACGCTGAGCGCGTCGGCATCGGCTGGAGCGGCTGGTATGTTGATAGTGCCTTTTGAGTCAGGGGCGATGTCGGCTCCATTTACGGTTCCGCTCTTCACGGTTTTGGTGTCGGTACCTACGTATTTAACGTAAGAATAATCGAACTTGCACTTGTCAAGGCTGAGGAAGTTGTAACGGTTCTCCACGTTGAGTGTGCCGTTGAAGCTTTCGGGCATCGACACTTGCACAGGGCTCCAGATTTGTTTTACAGTGTAATAGCTGCCCTCCTTCTCGTGATGCGGGCCTACGATGCCGTCAGCTCCGTAGTTGCCCACGTTGTCAATCATGTTGTTAAGGTCGGTGCGTACAACTCCCTCATCGGCGTAAGCCCAGATGAAGCCTCCGGCACAGCGCGGCCACGAGCGCATAAGTTCCCAGTAGTCATAAAGCCCGGCACCGGCACCGCCATCGTAAAGGGCGTGCAGGAACTCCGTAGGCATGAATATTTCGGGCTTGCGCATATATTCCTCGCTTTCGCCGTAAGAACGGTAGTGCATAGTCTCGTATCCGCTGAAATTGCCTTGGGGATGAAGGACGGGACGCTTCTGGATGTCCCATTTGTGGAACTCTCCATCGAGTTCGGTGTTCCATCCCTTTTCGTTGCCGTTGCTCCACCATATCACGCAAGGATGGTTCACGTCGCGTGTCACCATTTCCTTGACGAGTTTCTGGCCGTTGATTGTCTCGTGATGGCCGTGCCATCCGCTGAGTTCGCTCATTACGTAAAGGCCGAGGCTGTCGCAAGCGTCGTAGAAATCAGGGTCGGCAGGGTAGTGAGCAAGTCGCACGGCGTTCATGTTCATGCTCTTGATAAGCTCCACATCGGCAATGTTGAGCTTCTTGTTGAGTGTGCGGCCGCTTTCTGGCCAGAAGCTGTGGCGGTTCACGCCGCGTATGTTCACCTTCTTGCCGTTGATGTAGAG
>CALUFM010000015.1 GCA_944319935.1 uncultured Prevotella sp. | reverse complement strand
TACGGTTATTGGGGTATACGGACATACCGCATAACCGTAAGAACCCGCCACCGCATAACCCAACACGCCATTCGCCCCCCCTTCGGGGACGGTTGGAGTAGTTTCGACTTACCGCAGGTTACGTTCGCTGCGCTCACTCCACCTGCGGTTAAGCGGAGTTTGCCCCCTTCGGGGACAGGATAGACTTTTATGTACCATCCAAAAGGTTTGCGGATGACCCCTGCTGACGCCACCGGCTACCGGGGCTGCATGGCGGCTGGCCGGCCGAGGGTGCGCCTTGAAAAAAGACATGTAACATAAATTTTTGATTAAAAAAGAATGAAAATCTTTTGCAAAACATAAAAAATAATTACCTTTGCAACAAAAATTACCAAATTATTAAAAACTAATATCAAAAAAATAAGCGACGCCCTTGTGACGCCATCATCACATTTTATGCTAACTTGCTGACTTCCAATGCTGTTGGTTGATGTGCAGCGTGGCCATAATGTATATGGGCTGGATGTTGTTCATGAAAACGTTACGTTGACATTACTGTATGGAAACATATTTTTAATCAATTTAATTAGTAACTTTATGTCTGGTAAATTAAAAACTTTTCGACTTGCGCTTGTAGTGCTGTTCACGCTGATTGTGGGCGGACTGTCAGCGCAGACCGTCAAGGGTACTGTCAAGGACGCCAGCGGCGAGGCCGTCATCGGCGCGACTGTGCAGGAAGCCGGGACCAAGAACGCCACGGTGACCGACATTGACGGAAACTACTCAATCAAGTTGACCGGCAACAACAAGTTGCAGTTCTCATACATCGGTATGAAACAGCAGACCATCGACCCAGCCGGCAGGACTGTAGTCAACGTAACCATGGAAGACGAGTCAACCACCTTGGACGACCTCGTGGTCATAGGTTACGGCGTTGTGAAGAAGCGCGACCTTACGGGCGCGGTAACATCTGTCAGCGCGGAGGACATCGGCCAAGTGCCTGTGTCAAACGTCAGCGAGGCGTTGACCGGTAGGATGGCGGGTGTGAACATCACCACAACCGAAGGCTCGCCTGACGCAGATGTGAAAATCCGCGTGCGTGGAGGCGGTTCTCTGTCACAGGACAACTCTCCGCTCTTCGTGGTTGACGGTTTCCCCGTTGAGAGCATCAGCGACATCTCACCGTCGGAAATCGAGAGCATCGACGTGCTGAAAGACGCCTCTTCAACGGCCATCTACGGTGCCCGCGGTGCCAACGGTGTCATCATCGTGACCACCAAGAGCGGCCACGAGGGCAAGACCCAGGTTAACTTCAACGGCTCCATCGGCTGGAAGAAGGTGACTAAGCTCGTTAAGACCATGGACCCCTACAACTATGCTTACTACCAGTATGAGCTTGACGCCAACGGGGCGTACGGCAACTATGACGACCTCGACATCTGGAAGTCGGTTGACGGTGTTGACTATCAGGACGAGATATTCGGCCGCACTGGCTTGCAGAAGCAGTACAACGTCAACGTGAACGGTGGCTCGAAGGAGCTGAAGTACAACATCGGCTTCGCTCACAACGACGAGGAAAGCATCATGAAGGGCTCTGGTTACTCTAAGAACAATGTCAACGCCAAGCTGAACGCCAAGCTGAACAAGTGGTTGACTTTGGACTTCCAGGGACGTCTGGCGTTCACCAAGCTGAACGGACTCAACGGCGGTGCCGACACCAACGAGAGCAACGCCGCCAACTCTATCGTCGCGAACACCGTGAAATGGAATCCTGTTGAACCGTTGGTAAGCATTGACGACAGCGATGACAGCAACGACTCCAACACCCGCCGTAACCCGCTGGAGCGTCTCACCGACACGTACAAGTATCAAGAGCGTTTCTCTCAGAACTACAACGTAGCCTTGAACTGGAAACCGGTAAAGGGCCTTACGTTCCGTACCGAATTCGGTTACGGCTGGAAATACAACAAGGTTGACCAGGTTTGGGCCACACGTGCCGTCACCAACTCCAAGTATGGTTACAACGGTCAGCCCCAGGCTCTTTTCGAGCGTGTGGAGAACAAGAACTGGCGTAACTCGAATACCGTGACATACGACAACAACAAGCTCTTCGGAGGCCGCGACCATTTGAACGTGCTTGTCGGCCAGGAATGGAGCAGCTCACAGGACATCACGCGCACCAACATCTCTGTGGCATTCCCCACATCAATGACGGTAGACGAGGTTCTGGCCAACACGGCCGCCGGTACGGCACTGCCGAACACCGGCAACATAGAGGCTCAGGACAACATCTTCTCATTCTTCGGCCGTATCAATTACACCATGGCCGACAAGTACCTGGCTACGTTCACCCTGCGTGCCGACGGCTCAAGCAAGTTCGGTAAGAACAACCGTTGGGGCTATTTCCCCTCTCTCGCCTTGGCTTGGCGTATATCTGAGGAAGGCTTCATGAAAGGCACTCAGGACTGGCTCTCGAATTTGAAGCTGCGTCTCAGCTTCGGTATGGCTGGTAACAACCGTATCAACAGCGGCCTAATATATCCGGTTTACTCGATGCCTGAACTGAAGGACGCTAAGTTCCCTGAATGGAACAACGGCAACTCTGGCATGACAACGCCGTCGCTCCTCCAGCATGGAAAGTACCTGTACAATCCTGACCTGAAATGGGAGACGACCATCACACGTAACATCGGTATCGACTACGGCTTCTGGAACAACCGCATCAGCGGTACTTTGGACTTCTATTGGAATACGACGAAAGACTTGCTCATGCAGGTTGACATCCCGTCGAACACAGGTTATGAGTACCAGTACCAGAACTACGGAAAGACATCAAACAAGGGTGTCGAGTTCGCCCTCAACGCTGTGCTTGTTGACAAGAAGAACTTCGGCTTGAATTTCAACTTCAACATAGCTTACAACCGTGGCAAGATTGAGGAACTGAACGCGAGCAGCCCGTGGCAAAGCTCAAACTGGAGCGGAAAGACCCTTGAGCAGTACGAGGACTTCCGCGTAGAGGTCGGTGGCCGTCTCGGCGAGCTTTGGGGCTACAAGACAAACGGATATTACACGGCTTACAACCCTGCTACGGGCGAAGGCGACCTCGTGCTTTCCGCAAACGGGACATGGAGTCTGCGTGAAGGTCTGAAGGACAACAGCTACACGATGTTCGGCGGCTTGTATCCTGGCGTAATCAAGCTCCAGGTTGACGAGAACGGCGACCCCATCAAGCAGCGTCTTGGTAACACCGTGCCTACAACGAGTGGTGGTTTCGGCATTGACGGCCGTCTTGGCAATTTCGATTTCAACGTGTTCTTCAACTACTCTCTCGGCAACAAGTTGGTCAACGGAACCAAGCTTGCCAACTCGTTCTATGCTGGTTCGAGCCGCAACTACAACCTCGTAGCCGACTTCAACGTCAACAACCGCTACACTTGGATTGACCCGGAGACAGGACTCAACCTTGGACGTCCGTCTGATGCCACGATAACTTCTTACGGCGGCGTTGACCAGGTTATGCAACGCTTGAATGAAATCAACCAAGGCAAGGCGATGTACAACCCTGCCGGCGTAAGCAAGATGTATCTCATCGATTACGCTGTTGAGGACGCTTCTTTCTTGCGTGTACAGAACATCACCGTTGGTTACACCCTGCCCAAGAAGTGGACACGCGCCATTAACATCGAGAATATCCGCATATACTTTACAGGCTATAATCTCTTCTGCATCACAGGCTATGACGGTTACGACCCGGAAGTTGACACCAGCAGCAAGAAAAACCCGATGTGCCCTGGCATAGATTATGCAGCTTATCCGAAGAGCCGTACGTTTGTGGGAGGTATTAATGTGACATTCTAAACAAATTAGCCGTCAAAAGGCTGCCGTTGAGTAGTCAGGCAGGGCCTGGTGCCTTGTACTTTCGAAACACTGCGGCCAGAAGACCTAAAAACATAATATAACGATGAAAAAGATATTATCAATAACCGCATTTGCCGTAGGAACTTTGGCTTTGGCTTCATGTTCAGACTTCCTCGAACAAACTTCGCCCTCGGAGATGAACAACACCACTGTGTACGGTTCCACTTATTATACAGGCTTGCGCGTAAACCAGATATACGGCGGCATGGGGCAAGACCGCACGTATTCACAGGACTGGGTGATTACAACAAACATCAACAGCGACATCGAGCTTGTTGACGGTCTCGGTTCTAACGTAAACCAGACAACCAATGTACGTGGTACGGGTAATTACAACGTATCTCCGGGTTGGAGCAACTTGACTGACCAGTGGACCCAACTGTACGGGATTATAGAAGACTGCAACGACGTTATTGAGGGCGTTAGGAACAGTCCGCTGTTTGAGGAAGGAAATCCCAGCCGTGCAGAGATGGGACGCTATCTTGGTGAGGCTCTCACCGTGCGTGCCATGGTGTATTTTGACATGGTGCGTTATTGGGGCGACATTCCATTGAAGCTTGAAACTTCACAACCTGACCTCAGCAACGCTTATCTTGAAAAGACAGACCGTGACGACATCATGGATACTTTGATGGTAGACCTTGACGAGGCCATCACGCTTCTGCCTTGGGCCGGCGAAAATGGTTATAGCACTGAGCATGTTACAAAGGGCTATGCGCACGCTCTGCTCGCGCAAATCGCCATGACCCGCGCAGGATACGCCATTCGTGAGAAGGCGAAAGACGGGTATGAGAAAGCCCCGTATTCAGACAATAATTTCCCGACGATGCGTCCCGGCGCGAGTGAGCGTAAGGCTCTTTATGAGAGGGCATTGCAGCATCTTAGCGCAGTGATTCTCAGCGGCAAGCACAAGCTCAACCCGTCGTTTGAGAACCAGTGGTATCTGCTCAGCCAGCAGAAGCTCGATTTGACTTACCAAGAGAACATATTCGAGATACCTTTGAAGTATAACCTTACCAGCGAGCTTGGATATACGGTAGGTGTGCGCCTCGCGAAGAAGACTTCTGATTTCGGATATACGAACTCAACGGGAAAACTGAAACTCACTGCCCCGTACTTCTATTCTTTCGACCGTAACGACTTGCGTCGTGACGTGACATGCGCTCCGTATGAAATAGGGCTTGGAGAAGGTGCCTCTGAAGGCACGCATTCAGTGGAGAACATTATCGGTGACAAGCCGTTCGGCATTTATGTCGGCAAGTGGAATCCGCGTTGGATGACTTCCACATGGCTCGCTGACAACTTGGTGGCTCAAGGCAAGCACTTGACCGGCATCAACCCCGTGAAGATGCGTTATTCAAATGTGCTGTTGTTCTATGCCGAGTGCATGAACGAATTGTCTGGAAGTGCTGACGGAACATACGCCGGCAGTGCTGGCTTGACGGCTCGCCAGGCTCTCGCTCTGGTTCATGAGCGTGCTTTTGACGACGCCCACAAGGCTGACGCTCAGGCATACGTGGCCTCGCTACCTTCTGACAAGACGGGATTCTTCAATGCCATTGTACAGGAAAACGCATGGGAATTCGGCGGTGAAGGTTTCCGTAAATGGGATTTGATACGCTGGGGCATCCTGCATGACAAGATTCTTGAGTTCAAGAGGACTTATGTTCAGGAGCTTACTGACGGGAAATATCCTACTAAGGTGTATTTCAACTACACCGACGAAAGCAAGACGCGCATTGACTGGTCAAGCGTGACATGGTATACTCCGGCCGACGAGGTCAACGAAGCTGACTATGACGGCAGCAAGGACTGGTTCGGTAAGAGCAACCCGAACGATCCTGACGCGAAGACAGACAACCTTGACGACTTGGGCTCTATATGTAGCGGTCTTGTAGGTGTCGGCACTTATCAGGACCCCGCCGCAGGAGAAAATGACGTGCAGGTGAAGAACCGCTACATCTTCCCGATAAGCTTGACTACGATATCAGACTCTCAGAACAAGCTGTACAATTCGTACGGTTACGACAAATAAGCATGAGGTGTGTAGGTGTCATGCGTGGCGCAGTGCCCGCATGACTCCCTGCGCCCTACCAACAATTATTAAAGAATATAAATGATGAAGACCATTAACAAGTATTTAGGCGTTGCGCTGATGGGGCTTGGCCTCGTGTCGATGTCGTCATGTACTGATGGCAATGACTGGGACGTCGAGTCTGCCTTCAACAGGTTGTTTGGAGCGGATGAGGAGAAAATCTCGGTTACGCCGACAGCCACTACGGCAACTGTTGAGTTCAGTGCGTCGCAGCCCCAAGAAAACAATTCGGGCAACATTTATTATATAATAGAAGTAAGCAAAGACTCGCTTTATGACGAGGTGGCCATGGGTGGCGAACGCGCGACGGTTTACGGCGAGGACAAGAGCATAACAAAGTCGCCTTTTGAAATCACCGGGCTTGACGGTGACACGGAGTACTTCCTGCGCATAAAGGTTATGTCTGACACGAAGGGCGATTCAAAGTGGGCTTATTATGACGAAGGCGCGCATTTCAAGACCGACGCAGAGCAGATATTCGCAGAAGTGACGGCTGACGACTATACCGACTCTCAGGTGACGTTGAGCTGGACCGACCCGAACGTAACCCACATTGCCGTTAGTGTTGACGGTGCTGAGATTGAAGGTTCGCCGTTCAACCTGACAGATGAGGAAAAGGCCAACCAAAGCAAGACGTTCACTGGCCTGAACCAACTGACAAACTACACGTTTGTGATTTACAACGGCGAGGCCAAGCGCGGCACGCGCACCGTCACAACGGCGGCGGCTCCTCCTGCGGCGGCCTATACAAGGTATCTTGAGACAACGGAGACCAGGCTCAACCAGGCACTGTTCGACCAGATTGTGGCTGATGCGCGCACCGAGACAGGCGAGCAGAACGTCAGCATAACCATCGTGTTCCCCGCAGGTTCTACAACCGAAATCATTGGCGACGACACGGCCGCAGACCCCGGTACGCTGAAGATATCTGACGGTGTGTCAGTCAACTTCTTCGGGCGTGGAGGCGGCGAGACGCCGACCTTGAAACTGCTGAAGAATTTCGACATAGCCGGTTCGCACAACTTTATAACATTCGAGCATCTGAACATCGTGGATGGAGGTGCGGGTTACTGCATCAACCAGTCAACCGCATGTTCGGTTAGTGAAGTCAAGTTCACCGATTGCAACGTGTCAGGCCAGGCCACCGCGTTCTTCCGCTTGCAGAAGGACGGGGCGAAAGTAATCAATGCGCTTACGATTGACAACTGCGTGATGCACGACATGTGTTCGGGCTATTCGTACATACATGTTGACGCCAACAGTGGCGACGGTGTGGTGAAGAACATCAACATCTCAAATTCTACGTTCTACAACGTGGCTCCGAGTGGCAAGATGTTCATATACAGCAAGAAAACGAACATGGAGTCAATCAACATCACAAACTGTACGTTCAACAACAACACGGGCAGCGGCAACTACTTCATAGACTTCAACGACGATGCTTACGGCCCGTCGGGCGACTTCAACATAACCAACTGCGTGTTCGGAAAGAGTGCCGACGACAACACGAAGAATATTCGTGCGTCGAAAGACCCGAACGTAGTCAACAGCTTCTGCACAAGCGACTTCTACAAGCAGAAGGGTTTCCCGGGCATCAATGAGCTTGACTATACGTATGACAAGCTGTTCGTCGCCCCGGACGAAGCCGACTTCCACTTCCAGAAGGGCACGCTTGAGGATTACAAGACAGGCGACCCGCGCTGGTGGTGATTTAGGTGGAAAATCCTTATAGATGTAAAGGGTGGGGAGGCCTTGATGGCCTTCCCGCCTTTTTTGTTGTCATTTTTTATTCCAAATCCTTCATTGACGCAGGTTCGGTATAATAAAAAATCCATTGTGGCGGCATGATTTAACGTCAGTTCGGTGTAAGAAAACATCTCTTGTAGGGGCAGACCTGTGTGCCAGTCCTTCATTTTGCCGCACCACATTTGGCAGGGCGGACACATGGGTCCGCCCCTACAACGGCGGTTAGCATCCCGTTTGCATGATATTGGCGGCACACGTGTGTTGAAGGTTCATTTCATGGCTTTTGCGGCTTGCGCATGTGTGGGTGTTGCCGTTTCGGCAAATATGCGGCAAAACGGGGTGTGAAAGGTGGCTTTTCACATTGCGAAATGTGCCCTTTTGCATTGCGTTTTGCCGTGTATTGGAAGCCGTGTCGGGCAGCATGTCTTGCAGCGGGGCGCAAAGTGTTGGCGTTGAAGGACTTGCGCATGTGTTGCGCCGCTTGCGTTGCTATGTGCGGCATTTGCTTTGTCGAGGCTTTACCCGTGTTGTGCGTGCATGGGCAAAGCCCCTTTTCCTGCATGGCTTGCGTCACGTTGGGCCATGGCTTTAAGATTTCATGCCAGGCAAGCGATTAATATATGGTTTTCTTTCTCATTTGTTTTGATGTTTGCCATACTTGCGCTAACTTTGCCGGATGAAACCAAACACCTGGCACGCATACGCCGCCGTGTGCTTTTACGGTATGGGGCAATTCTGCCCATGGCATGGCCTGTCGAGTGAAATGGAGTGGATGGATTTTCTTATTTTACATGTTTAAAATATCTTTTATGCTAAAAACTAATCTTTTGTTACAGTCATTCTTATTGGCTTGCCTCGTGTCCTTTTTTGCGGGTGCGGCCAATGCGCAGACCGTGGCGTTTCCCGGGGCCGAGGGTTTCGGGCGTTATACTACGGGAGGACGTGGCGGCACGGTTTACCATGTCACATCACTTGAGGACAACGGCGGGCAGGGCACGTTCCGTTATGCCGTTGAGCGTAGCGGAAAGAGGACCATCGTGTTCGACGTTTCCGGTACAATCCATCTCAGGCGGGAGTTGAAGTTGAGCCACGGCGACGTGACCATAGCCGGCCAGACCGCGCCGGGCGACGGCATCTGCGTGGCAGATTATCCGTTTGTCATCTCGGCCGACAATGTCATAATACGCTTCATGCGTTTCCGCCTTGGCGACAAGAACGTGGCCAGCCATGAAGGCGACGGCCTTGGCGGCATGGACAACAAGAACATAATTATTGACCACTGCTCGGTAAGTTGGAGCATTGACGAGTGCCTTTCGGTGTATGGCAGTGAGAACCTGACCGTGCAATGGTGCATCGCGGCGCAGAGCCTGCGCAACTCGGGGCATGAGAAAGGCAACCACGGGTACGGCGGAAACTGGGGCGGTTCCGGCGCGACTTACCACCACAACCTCTTGGCCCACCATGATTCGCGCGTGCCCAGGCTCGGCCCTCGTCCCGGCACGCAGAAGGACGAGCGCATGGACATGCGCAACAACGTGATGTACAACTGGGGCGGCAACGGCTGTTACGGCGGCGAGGGCATGAACGTAAACATCGTGAACAACTATTACAAGCCCGGTCCCGCCACGATGAAGCGTGGCTCTGACATACAGAAGCGCATTGCCTCCATCGGCATACGCACCACCGAATACACGCATCACGGCACGCCTGAGGCCAACGAGTGGGACGCCATGTGGCACGTCTGGGGTGATTTCTACGTCAACGGCAATGTCAATCCGCTTAACGCCGATGTCACACGTGACAACTGGACATACGGCATTTACAACCAAATCGACAACGGCGACGTTGACAACACGTTCACGTCCGAGACCCGCGACACGATGCGCCTGGCCGTCCCGATGGCGTTCGAGGCAGTTACCACGCACTCGGCGCAGGACGCATACGAGCGCGTGTTGGCGTATGCCGGAGCTTCGCTTCACCGTGATTATGTTGACGAACTTGTTGTTTACGACACACGCAATGGCGGCGCGACATGCACGGGGACTAAGAGCAACATTCCCGGCATCATCGACTCGCAAGACGACTTGGCGCAGGCTTTCGACTTTGCGATAGTTGATTTCGACCCGTGGCCTGTGCTTGAAAGCGAAGCCGCGCCGCTCGACACTGACCGGGACGGCATGCCCGACGAGTGGGAAGACGCCAACGGGCTTGACAAGAACGACAAGGCTGACGGCGCAATGATTGGGGCTGACGGATATTCAAACCTTGAACGCTACATGAACAGCCTCGTGGCTCATATAATGGAAGCCGGGAACGAGGGCGGAACGCTGCTTAGCGGTAATCAGGAATATGACGACGGAGGCAGTGGCGACACGCCTTCGCAGACTGTGGCTTATGACTTGTCGAATGCTACTTATGCCAGCGGCGACGACCAGACGTGGAACTTCAACAACGGTTTCACCATCACAAATGACGCCGGAAAGGGCTATGGCAAGGGTGAAAACGACTGCATGAAGTTCTCGCGCAACGTTCAGTTCACCGTAAACATACCTGAAGGAAAGAAAATAACCAAGGTCGGTGTCGTTGGTTATGACAACTATGACGACGCTGACGGTTATCTTGCGGAACTGAACGGCGTTCAGTATGGCTCGACAGAGTATGTGTTCCCGAAGAAAGTCAACGGCGAACCGGTGTATGCCAACTATGATATTGAGCTTCTTACGCCGGCCGATGGCGCGATGACTTTCACCGTCCGTGGCCAGCAATGCGCGTTGAAGCTGACGCTGACGACCGTGACTTCTTCCGGCATTTCAGACGTTACGGTTGTTCGCAAGCCTGATGGCAAGATATACAACCTGCAGGGCATGGAGGTAGAAGAGCCTCTGCAGCGCGGCGTATACATCCGTGACGGCAAGAAATTTGTTGTCAGATAATGTGGGTTTCGTATAAGAACGTGCCGTAATCCTTTACGGTCAGACATACAATAAGGCGAAAACAAAAAAACTCCTCGGCTTCAAACATGAAGCCGAGGAGTTTTTGTTTGTTGTCAGGTGATGGTTATTTGACAATCTTTGTTGTCTTGACCTTGCCGTCGCTCATTGTGTCCATCCTTATTGCGATGCCCTTGTAAGCGTCGGTTACGCGCGTACCGTCGATGCTGTAAAAGGCTGTGCTTACCACGTTCCCGTTGTTTGCTTCAACGCTGTTGACGCCAGACGTATAAGTGGTACTCGCCGGTTTGCCGAAGCCTCCGCGCTCGTTGGCGGCGCGCACGGTGTAGTCGGCGGCTTCGCCTTCGGTCATGTCGTAAGCGTTTGTCGTAGTCATGCCAACGAAGTTGTTGTTGTAGAACACAGCGTATGTGCTTACTCCTTCAACAGCATCCCATGTCAGGCGGTTGCCTTCGGCCTTGAGCAAACCGAGTTCCTTTTGCGCTGCGTACTCGTCTGGTGTCCAGTCTGCGAACACCTTGTCGATGTCATACTCTGCGGCTTCTTCCGCGCTGAGTATTGTTTCGTAAGTGTTGCTCTTGCTGCCTTTTGTGAACGTGAGGACGAGAGATGCCGGAGACTGAACCTTGCCGTTGGCATCCACCGTGTTGTACTCGACGAACTTGTCGGCCGGAACGTTCATTCCGCCGAGAGTCCAGCGGTTTTCGTTCAGTCTTTCCGGTTGCAACAGTGTTGTGTTCAGGTAAGCGCAGCGTGGGCGGTCGTTCCATGCGCGGCCGAAGTTGAACTTCTCAGCCTTGCTGTCGATTGTGCATCCAGAGAACACGTAACCCCATTTGTTGCCGCCGTCAACGTCGGTTGAAGGAGCGGTAAGCGTGCATTCGCCGCGTCCGTCGGCGTTGCGAGGCTCAACGGTCAGTGTGCAGTTGTTGAAGAATACGTCGCCACCGCCGCAGATGAAGTCAACTGTTCCGTGTATGTCAGAGTCTTCGAAATAGAACTGGGCCTTGTTGTTTGAATAGTAAGTGTCCTGATATGACAGCATCCTTACGTTCTTGCAGATGGTGCGGTTGCCCTTGTCCTGGATTACTACGGCGCGTCCTGCGAAGCCCGGCTGGTAATAGTCATAAGCGTTTTGCAGCGTAACGTCCTGTATGTAAGTGTTGTTGCCGGTTATGAGGAATGTCGCAGATACGCCAATACCTTCTTTTTCCGCCTCGTTTACGATTAAAGTCTTGTCCATGCTTTGGCCGATTATGGAGATGTTGTCGCCTGAAATCGGGGTCAGCACTTCGTGTCCAAGGTCGTATGTCCCGTCTGGCAAGAAGATGCAAGTACGCTTGTCAGCCGATGCTTGCGAGTTGGCTATGTCGAGTACGGTGAGCAGGTTACCGCCGTCGCCTTGGCGGACAACGTAGTATCCCTGTTCGTTCTGCTCAATGGGTGAGCCTTCCACGTTGGCAATCACGAGCTTGTGCAGGTACACTTCGTTGCTTGTTGTGAGTGTCAGCGTGCCCGCATCGCCGGTGTATTCTATCATCACGGTCTTGCCGTCGGTTGAGCTGTATCCGCTTACGCTCTTCTCAAAGCCGTTACCGTTGCTCAGTGTCAGTATGGCGTCGCTCTTGCTGTAGCGGCAAAGCGTGGCTATGATGTAGGCGTGGCCGCCCACAAGCAAGTCGATTTTGCCGTCGCTCTCGAGCGTCCAGCCGTGTGTGCCGTCGTGATAGCCCGTGCTTTCGCCAGTGGCGTTGAATGCTTCGTGGTCTTCGTCGTAGAAGAATTCGTCAGTAAGGTTGAACGTATAGCGTGCCGTCGGGTTTGCGGTCTCGATTTCGGTAGCTACGGCGTAGAGGTTGATGTCTGACGTTACGATGTGGTCTGTAGCGTATTTCTCGCCGCCGTCAGCCTCCATGAACCATCCGCGGAACGCCTTCCCGTCTTCCACGGTGACGTCTTCTTCGCCTTTTGCGAACGCCGTGATGGCCCTGTCTTTCTCAACCTTGTGGTCGTTGGCGATTACGTCGCCGTCAGTGTCGTAGTATGTCAGGGTGAAGTAAGGCTTGTGCATGAACTTCGCATTGTATGTAACCGTCTGGCCGTTGGCAGTGACCTTGATGGCGGCCACTACCGAGCCGTCCTCCTGTGTGGTGTAAGTCACGTCGCCGTCTACCGTGCCGTTGTCGCATGTTATGTCAGTCAGCGGGTTGCTTGTTGAAGGCATCTGCACTTCGTTAAACAGCTCGATGGTGGCCTCCTGCGTGTTTTCCGCAGTCTCGTCGAAGATGTCTGCCACGGTGTATGTTTCGCCGTTGTATGTGAACGAGCCGAGAGCGGGGTATTTTGACATGTCAACGTTGCCCTCGATTGTCAGGCGGAACATGTAAGCGTTATGAGCGTCGGCAATGTTGGTGAACTTCAGTTGGCAGTTGGTGCGGTTCACATTGGCTGTCACCTCGCTCCATCCTGCTGGGTCAGCCGTGCTTGTGGTGATTTGCACCCAGTCAGCGTCGCCGTCGCCTTTCGCCCAGAGCGACCATCCGCGGTTGCCGCCCGTGGCTCCATGCACGAATGTCACCTTGGTGACAGACGCCAAGGCTGAGGTCACGATGTATGAGCCGCCGTTCTTTTCCGCCTGCAGCGTGCCGCCAACCAGCTCTTTGTCAAATTTGTTCCAGTCGATGCCGATGTCGTCGGGGTTGGGGGCTACGTTCGTATTATATACGGTGAAAGACAGTTGTTCGCGGCTGTACTTGGTCGTAACAGTGTTAGCTACGGTTTCGTTGGGCGACGCGTCGAGGCTCTGCCATTCGGTGAAGTCGGTTGAGTAAAGCTCCTTCGACTGTATGTTTGAGACGAACGTCACGCTGATTTTCCACAGATAGCAACTGCCTGTGGCCACAACGTCAACATATCCCGCCGCGGCTTCAGCCGTGGTGGCCTTGTGTTCGGTCGGGTTTACCAGGTCTGCCGTTTCGCCGCCTATGGTGAAGTTGCCGTAATTTGGGCTTGGCGTTACGGTCACGATGTCCCTTGCCGACTTTACGGGCACGCGTATGATTGTGCCCTGGTTTACCTGCACGTCGGCGTCGCGCGCCTCAGAGTTGAACTTGCCGTTGGTTGCGTCAACGTAGAGGCTTACTCCGTCAACGTCAGAAGCCACTTCGCCCGTATTGCCTTGCAGGGCTACTGCTCCGGCCGCGGCCGGCACTTTGTTTTGGAAATCCCATGTCGCCGTTACGTCTTGGGCTTTCGCCACGCAAGCGACAAGAATGACGAGGCACAATATGCCCCATCTTAAAAAACGATGTTTAAGCATAAAAAATTAATTAAAAGGTTTTTTAATTTGTATTTAGTAAAGTCGTATTAATCTTCAGTAAGATTTGTATTTGCAAATTTACGAAAAAAGAACAAGAGTTACATTTGTAAGTTGTTAAAGAATATAAAAACAATGATTCCTCTTTTCGTCATAATGAAATGTTTTTCGCCTTTTGGCTTTCATTGTGTTTTTCATTGGCTTCCTGTAGCGGCGTTTTTTTGCCGACAAACAGTTTCCGGCGGAAAAATTGGCGTAAAAAGTGTGCAAACGTAAACGTCAGGAAATGAGCGTTGTAAGTGGTTTCGGCATTCGTTTGTGCAAATAACGACATGCCTCCATGGCGTGAAAGGCGGTGTTTTGCTATGCGATTGGCCGTCTTTTGGCCTGCCGTTCATGGCCAATGGCGTGGGCTGAAGCCGCTTTTCGCCTTGCGTTTTGCCGTGTTTTGCCGTTTGCGAGTGCGCGTTTGCATGCCTTTTGGGGCGTTTGCGCTTGCCTTATTGGCGGCGCGGCCATGGCTTTTGTCCTGTTTCGGTTATTCTGCATGGCATGACATAAAAAGCATAATGCCACGTTTTGGGGCGTGATTGTTGATTTTTGTCAACTGCGTGTGCCGTGGCCTGATGGCCGGTTGGTTGTTTGTTCCATTGCGTGTGCCCAGCATCTTTGAGGAATATGGATAACAGTAGGGTTGTGTTATGATTTTTAAACAAAGTTGCCAAATGTGTTAAATAATTGATTTTTATCAAGAAAAATTTGCAATATTCAAGATAAAAACATATATTTGCGACATCTTATTTATGATTTCGAAGTTTTAACGAAATCGCCAGAGGTTGGTAGCATCCTGCATCAACCTCTTTTTTTGTGGGCGGTTTTGTGGTTCGCGCTTAATTTGCTAATTTTGTAATCGGTAATAAAATCTAATGTCATGAAAAGAGTTTTAGCGTCAGTGATATTGTGCCTTGCGGCATTCATGCTTGTGTCGTGTGAGAAGGCGTACATCGAAGAGGATGGCGACAAGGAGGAGACCACGACAGGCGGCACCGAAGACAACGGCGGGTGGTATAACGATAATGACGAATATTATGACAGCGAGTTCAAGACCGGCGACCGTGTTGATGTTGAGACGTTCAGGACGCAGCCAATTTACGTGCAGGTGTGGGTAGAGGGATACATCGTCGGCGCGGCTACGGGCGCGCACGGCAAGACCCGCTACGAGTTCGGCCCTGGCTTCACTTTCGACACGGCAATCCTCTTGGGCGGCAGCCCCGACGCCGACAGTGAGGATGAGGTAATCTCGGTCTGCCTGACAACCTGTTCTGAAAGCAGGCGTGACACGCTCAACCTCGTGCGCCATCCTGAGAACAAGGGCAAGCGCGTGGCCGTATTCGGAGTGCAGGAAACATACCTCAAGCTGCCCGGCATAAGGCATATCGACGCCTTGGAGTTTCCCGCCGGGTGAGAAGCCGGGCTGATGAAGAGTTGTTATTTTTATCGGATAAATTTTGTTAAGTGAACAATTATTTTTACCTTTGCCCAAAATATTAATGGTATATTCACGTTAAACGAAATTTCACGCCTATCGGAACATCATTACTTATAAGGAAAAAGAAAAAGTAATAATGGAAAATCTGAACATGTTGACAGACGAGGAACTGGCCTTGTCGTATATCAACGGGAACAACAAAGCTTTCGACGAACTGCTTGTTCGCACGCAAGACAAGTTGTTCACGTATATACTTTTTGTCGTAAGGGATGAAGACAAGGCCAACGACCTGTTCCAGGAAACGTTCGTGAAGGTGATAACCAAGCTGCACCAGGGCCGCTATGTTGACAGCGGAAAGTTTAGCGCATGGATTATGCGCATAGCCCACAACGTGATAATGGACTGGTACAGGGAGCAGCGTGCGCGCAACTTGGTGGAGCCTACGGAGACGAACGACCTGTCGAACCTCAGCGTGAACGACATCTTGGACTTGAACGTTGAGAACCGTTACGTCAACGAGCAGGTGATGACCGACGTGAAGAGGATGATGAACATGCTCCCGCCGACGCAGCGCGAGGTGGTGTTCATGCGCTTTTACCAAGACTTGTCTTTCAAGGAAATCGCCGAGCTTACGGGCGTAAGCATAAACACTTCGCTGGGGAGGATGCGCTATGCCATACTGAATTTGCGCAAGATGACGCGCGAACACAACATTGCTTTGCAACTCGACTAAGGGATATTGACAATAAAAAGGTGGCGATCAAGGAAACGGATGACGTCGGCGAAGACGCCCGGCTCATGTTCCCTTGACCGCCACCTCTTTATTGTTGGCTTCTAAAGCTTTTTCAGTTCGCGGATTACTTCTTCCGGCTTGTCGGACTTGAAGATGTAGCTTCCGCTGACAAGGATGTCAACTCCGGCCTCGACAAGGCGCGGAGCCGTTTCGGCCTGGACGCCGCCGTCAACCTCAATGAGGGCTTTTGACCCGGTGGCGTTGATGAGTTCGCGCAGCCGTTTTACCTTGTTTATAGTGTTCTCTATGAACTTTTGCCCGCCGAAACCGGGGTTCACGCTCATGAGCAGCACCATGTCAACGTCGCGTATGACATCCTCCAGCATGCATACCGGCGTTGACGGGTTGAGCGTAACGCCGGCTTTCATGCCCGCCTCGTGGATTTCGTGCAGGGTGCGGTCAAGGTGGGTGCATGCCTCATAGTGTACATTCATCATCATGGCCCCGGCTTTTGCCGTGCGCTCTATGTAGCGTTCGGGCTTGGTAATCATGAGATGCACGTCAAGCGGCTTCTTGCATGTCTTGGCGACGGCCTCAATCACGGGGAAGCCAAATGATATGTTAGGCACGAATACGCCGTCCATCACGTCAAGGTGAAGCCAGTCTGCCTCGCTGCGGTTTATCATGTCGATGTCGCGCTGCAGGTTTATAAAGTCGGCAGCCAGCAATGAAGGTGAAACCAATGTAGCCATTTTCTCAGTGCATGTGCTTTTAGTTGAGGCAGTAAACCTCGTTTTGTCCGTTCATCTTCATCACCCTGTAAGTATAGGCTATCTGCCTGATTATGTTCAATGTCCTGCTTGACGGTTTCTTTTCTTCTTGTGTAAAATGTTTCATAGGCATTATATTTTTCAGTTGTTTATTATTGTAACGCAGTGATTTTGTTTTTATTACATCGTGTTGCCGCCTTTTTTGCTGGCAGGCGGCGATGCCGTTTCATGCCGTTTTCCCGCAAGTCAATTGGAGCAACGGCGTGCGTGCCGTATCTGCTTGAATGTCAGTGTGTTGCAAAAGACCGTCTTTTGTGTGGCGAAACGTGGCCTCTCATCGCCTGATAAGCCGCCTTTTGTTGCGTAAAAGGTGGCCGGTCAGGTTCGTACTTGTTGCTGAGGCGTGGCGTCATGGTGGCATTTTGCGGCAAGGCGGAAGGCACGAGTGTGCGCGGTTGGTGCTTGAAGTGTTGTTAGTTTGCCCTGTTTTTACTTTGAAAAATGATAATTTGTCATGGAAAAATTTGTTTTGTTCGGCCATATTTCATATCTTTGCAGAAAACAAACTATCGCCTTTCGTATGTTATAATAAAGGTGGCGGATGGACAATGTAATATCTATTTTAAATTAAATAACTTAAAAAACAAAACTATTATGAAGAAATTATTTACTTTGGTGGCTGCTGCCCTTATGGCATGTGGCGTGTACGCACAGCAAGAAGAAAAGGTATGGAACTTCTCGGAGTGGGAGGCTAAGAACTATACCGCAACTGAGACTATCGACGGACTTACGGTAGTCGCAACGTCAGAAAAGGGCATCACGGTTGACGAGAACAGCAAGACTATCAATGACGTGAAGTATACCCAGCGTTTGAAATTCAACGGCTCAGGTAACGAAACCGCCCGCCACATTTGTTTTGACGTGGCCGGACCGTGCAAAATCTCTATTGGCGTGATTAGCGGAAGCAGCAGCGCGACCGACCGTTTCCTCAATGTTGCCGCCGGCACTTTTGACGGTGTTATAGGCACAATGCCCGCTGACGGCAAGACAGCCATGGAGCAGACCGTTGAGTATACGGGCGCAGAACCTACGAAGATTTACGTTTACAGCGGAAATTCAGGAGTGAACATCTATTACGTCAAAGTGACTTCTGACGGCTCGGTGGGCATCGACGGCGTTACTGTCGGCGAACCTGTTGACGAGGACGCGCCTGTTTACAACCTCTCAGGCCAGCGCGTAAGCAAGGACACGAAGGGCATCCTCATCCAGAACGGAAAGAAGTATGTCAACAAATAAGTTGACGGCATGGCCCGTTTAGGCAATCATGACGCCCCGCACTTTCCATGGTGCGGGGCTTTATTGTCGTCAGTGTTGCGGATGGTTTACCGCCTTTTAGGTATTTTCTGGCTGTCCGCGCCGGTTGTGCGGATGTGAAAATACCTACTTGTTGTGATTGCATGTGTCGGATATTTTTTGTTATTTTGCAATCAGGATGCTCGGTATGGTTGTTTTTTTGATACCGTAATGTAGTAAACGTAGGCGAACAATGAAAAATAACAAGATGTATGAGGCTGACGATAAGATGATTTCGCTTATCGCCGACAATTACAACATTCTGCAGAGTCTTGGCCGCTTCGGCATCAATCTCGGTTTCGGCGACAAGACGGTGCGCGAGGTGTGCGAGGACCAAGGCGTTGACACGTACACGTTCCTCGCGGTGGTCAACTTCTCCATCAACGGCCATCGTGACATCGACGACGGCGGGCGGTTCTCCATCCCCACGCTGCTGCATTACCTGAAAGCGTCGCACGAGTATTACCTCAACTTCCAGTTGCCCTCAATCCGCAAGCAACTGGAGGGCGCGCTTGACGAAAGCGACAACCTGGCACGGCTCATCATGAAGCTTTATGACGAGTATGCGCATGAGATAAGGAAGCACATGCAGTATGAGGAGAAGACGGTTTTCCCGTATGTTGACGACCTCCTGGCCGGGAAGGTGAACAACAATTACGACATGGAGACGTTTTCAAAGAAGCACGGGCAGACCGACCAGAAGCTGAAGGAGCTGAAAAACATCATAATAAAATACCTGCCGAGCGACATACAGCACAACAACCAGCTTACGGCCACGCTCTACAACCTGTACAACAACGAAGAATGGCTTGAGAACCACTCGCTTGTTGAGGAAAGCATATTCATCCCCGCGATACGGAAACTTGAGCAGAAGTACAAGCAGAACGACGTAAGCGTGAAGATATCAAAGATGATTAGCCAGAACAACGACAGCGGCGAAACCCTGAGCGACAGGGAGAAAGACGTGATTGTGAGCCTTGTGCAGGGCATGACCAACAAGGAAATCGCCGACCATCTTTGCATATCAATCAACACGGTCATCACCCACCGGCGCAACATAGCCCGCAAATTGCAAATCCACAGTCCGGCGGGTTTGACGATTTACGCCATTGTCAACAACTTGGTTGACATCTCGGCGGTGAAATTGTAACGCCTTGTCTTGAAAAAGGACGGGGTGAGATAAAGAACAAACAACCAGCAAGCTTGCTTTCGTTGCCGACAAACGACGATGGCGGGCTTGCTTGTTTTATTGTTTGTCGCTTGGCCGTTTTGTGATTTTTATTTGCTTAAAAATCTGGAAAAGATTTCTTGTTGTGATATTTTGTGCTATCTTTGCAGTCCGAAAGTTTTACCAAATGGGAAACTTTTTATGATTGTTAGCATTAAAAGTTTTCCAAAATGATGAACTTGAAGTTGAACATTAAACATAAAATATTACAAAATGGCAAACATTAAGACCACTGATTTTGCGATAACCAAGCGTGACGGCAGTGCGGAACGTTTCAGCTTGGACAAGATAATGAACGCCATAGTAAAGGCGTTCGGTTCGGTAGGCCAGTCGGCTGATTTGAACTGCATATTCCATATTATCAACCATTTGGAGCTGAAAGACGGCATAACCGTGGAAGACATACAGAACCAGGTGGAGGAGGCTTTGATGAAAGAAGGGCACTACAAGGTGGCAAAAAGCTTCATGCTTTATCGTCAGCGGCACACTGAAGACCGTGAGACGATGGAAAAGATGAAGTTCCTTTCTGACTATTGCGACGCGAGCAACGCTGCCACAGGTTCGAAGTATGACGCCAACGCCAATGTGGAACATAAGAACATTGCCACATTGATAGGCGAATTGCCTAAATCGAACTTCATCCGTCTGAACCGCCGCTTGCTGACGGAGCGCATGAAGAAGATGTATGGCAAGGAGCTTGCGGACAAGTATATCTACCTGCTTGACCACCACTTTATATATAAGAACGATGAAACGAGCCTCGCAAACTATTGCGCCTCGATAACGATGTACCCTTGGCTTATAGGCGGAACGATGTCGATAGGCGGCAATTCCACTGCCCCGACCAACCTGAAGTCGTTTTGCGGAGGCTTTGTCAACATGGTGTTCATGGTGTCGAGCATGTTGAGCGGGGCGTGCGCTACGCCGGAATTCCTGATGTACCTTAATTATTTCGTCGGATTGGAATATGGCAAGGATTATTGGCGGGAGCCTGACAAGGTGGTGGACCTGTCGGTGAAACAGCGCACTATCGATAAGGTTCTGACTGACTGTTTCGAGCAAATCGTCTATTCAATCAACCAGCCCACGGGCGCGAGGAACTACCAGGCGGTGTTCTGGAACATAGCATATTATGACCGTCCTTACTTTGAGAGCCTTTTTGGCGAGTTCCGTTTCCCCGATGGCAGCAAGCCGGATTGGGATGGGCTGAGCTGGTTGCAGAAGCGGTTCATGAAGTGGTTTAACAAGGAACGCACCAAGGCCGTGCTTACTTTCCCGGTTGAGACGATGGCTCTGCTCGCGAAAGACGGTGACGTCATTGACAAGGAATGGGGCGACTTTACGGCCGAGATGTATTCAGAGGGACACTCGTTTTTCACCTATATGAGTGACAATGCGGACTCGCTGAGTTCGTGTTGCCGTCTCCGCAACGAGATACAAGACAACGGTTTCAGTTATACACTTGGCGCGGGAGGCGTGTCTACGGGGTCGAAAAGCGTGCTGACAATCAACCTCAACCGCTGCATCCAGTACGCCGTGAACAACAATGTTGACTATAAAGAGTTCCTGTCAGGCGTTATTGACCTTGTGCATAAGGTGCAATTGGCTTACAACGAGAACCTCAAGGAATTGCAACGTGCCGGAATGTTGCCGCTGTTCGATGCCGGATACATCAACATTGGTCGGCAATATCTTACCATCGGGATTAACGGACTGGTTGAGGCCGCTGAGTTCTTGGGGCTTGAGATTAACGACAATCCTGAGTATCTTGGTTTCGTCCAAGGCGTGCTTGGCATTATTGAGAAGTGCAACAGGGCATACCGCACGAGGGATGTCATGTTCAACTGCGAGATGATACCGGCTGAGAATGTCGGCGTGAAGCATGCCAAGTGGGATAGGGAAGACGGCTATTTCGTGCCGCGAGACTGCTATAACAGTTATTTCTACGCGGTGGAGGATGACTCGCTCAACGTGTTGGACAAGTTCAAACTTCACGGCGCACCTTACATCGAGCATCTTACGGGCGGCTCGGCCTTGCATCTCAACCTCGAGGAACATCTCTCAAAGGCGCAATACAGGCAGCTATTGCGTGTGGCGGCGAAGGAAGGTTGCAATTACTTTACGTTCAACATACCTAACACCATCTGCAACGATTGCGGTCATATAGACAAGCGTTATTTGAAAGAATGCCCCCATTGTCACAGCCACAACGTTGATTACATGACCCGTGTGATAGGTTATCTCAAGCGTGTGAGCAATTTTTCGGCAGCGCGTCAGGAAGAAGCCAAGCGCAGATATTACATAAAAGTAAACGGCTGAGAGCCGGGATATGATGAAATCTCATGGCTGCCTGCAATGTATATAGGTGACGAGATTTGTTCCATAGGCTCTTGATTTATATTCGCTATCAATTATGAAGTATGTAAATACGGGCGTGGTTTTCCAGGAAATACCCGATGAAGTTACGCTGGCGGTCAATATTTCAAACTGTCCATGTCGCTGCAAGGGGTGCCATAGCAGGTATTTGTGGGACGACGTTGGTACGCCGTTGACGGTTGAGGCGATAGATGTTTTCATGCGTAAATACGGGAATGGCATCACATGCTTGTGCTTCATGGGAGGCGATGCCGACCCTTGCGGGGTGGCGTCGCTTGCCAGATACGTGCGCATCGCTTATCCATCTGTCAAGCTCGGCTGGTATAGCGGGCGGAGCAGCATCGGGAAAAATGTTGACAGCAGCGTCTTTGATTACATCAAACTCGGCCCTTACGTAGAATCACTTGGCGGGCTTGACAGCCCGTCAACCAACCAACGGCTTTACAGGCGTGAAGCGGACGGAAGTTTGGTTGACATTACTTGGCTTTTTTGTAAGAAGTTCACGCCAAATGTTTGAAAAAACAACAAACATTTGCCCGTATCGGTTAAAAGTCTTAATTTTGCACCAGATTACAAATCAAAAGATAAATAAAATGACTCACAATTTATTGAAAGGTAAGCGCGGCATTATCTTCGGCGCGCTCAATGAAGATTCTATTGCATGGAAAGTGGCTGTGAAAGCCGTTGAGGAAGGTGCCAGGATAACACTTAGCAATACGGCTATGGCCCTGCGCATGGGAACGCTTGACGAGCTTGGCAAGAAGCTTGACGCCCCCATAATAGCCGCCGACGCCACGAGCGTGGAAGACCTTGAGAAAGTATTCTCTGAGTCTGTGCGCCTGTTGGGCGGCAAAATCGACTTCGTGCTGCACTCAATCGGCATGAGTCCCAACGTGCGCAAGCACCGCACATACGATGACCTTGACTACAATTACTTGCAGAAGACGCTCGACATTTCAGCCATATCGTTCCACAAGATGTTGCAAGTTGCCAAGAAGCAGGACGCCATCGCCGAGTACGGCTCTGTCCTTGCGTTGACATACGTGGCGTCACAGCGTACATTCTTCGGCTACAATGACATGGCCGACGCCAAGAGCATGCTTGAAAGCATAGCGCGCAGCTTCGGTTACATCTACGGCCGTGAGAAGCACGTGCGCATCAACACGATATCACAGTCGCCTACGCCTACAACGGCGGGCAAGGGGATTAAGGACATGGACAACCTGATGGACTTCGCCAACAAGATGTCACCCCTCGGCAACGCTACGGCTGACGACTGCGCCGACTATTGTGTAGTGATGTTCTCTGACCTTACGCGCAAGGTCACGATGCAGACCCTCTACCACGACGGCGGCTTCTCGTCGATGGGCATGAGCCTCCGTGCGATGAACCAGTACTCTAAAGACCTCGCTCCGTATGAGGATGAGAACGGCAATATAATCTACGGATAAATTTTAAGGAAAACGATGAGCAAGGGCGAAGAATTTCACATAATTCTTCGCCCTTGTTTGTTTATGCCGTCATCCAAGCACTGTGGCGACAACCCTGCGCGCCCCGCCATGGTTTCTGTATTCGCATAGGTAGATGCCCTGCCATGTGCCGAGGTTGAGGCGGCCGCGTGTTATCGGTATGTTGAGGCTTACGCCGGCCAACACCGATTTCGCATGGGCAGGCATGTCGTCGCTGCCCTCAAGGGTATGGGTATAGTATGGTTGGTTTTCAGGAACGATGCGGTTGAAAATGCTTTCCATGTCAACGCGCACGTCAGGGTCGGCGTTCTCGTTGATTGCGAGGGCGCAGCTTGTGTGCTTGACGAACAAGTTCAGCAGTCCCGTTTCAGGCAATGGCGGCAGTTGGTTGGTGATTTCATCGGTGATTAGATGAAATCCCTTGCGCCTTGGTTTCAGTATTATTTCTTTCTGTTCTGTCATCTGGTGAAGATAAATGGTCTGTTGTCAGATGCAAAGGTAATGCTTTATTGATGAACAATGAAATAAAGAATGGTGAAAATCAGGCAATGAACGGATTGTGTACTTGTTTGTTGTTTTTCATTCTATAATATCATGATTGTAATATGTTTGTAACACATAATGCGTAATTTTGCAAAAAAATAAAGCAAGGTTATGGATAAGAAGTTTTTGCTTCTGGCGTCGTTCGCCATGTTTGCCGCCATGCCGGTGTCGGCTGAAGACGACGGCGAGAAGGTGGACCGCACCCCGAAATTGCATGGGACGATACGTGGAAAGTATGAATACCAGACCGAAGAGGGCGAGGGGCGTTTCCAAGTGCGTAACGCCCGCGTGAGCCTTGATGGCAAATTGACGAAAATCGTGTCTTACAAAGCCGAGATAGACTTGTCTGACGAGGGCAAGATAAAGATGCTTGATGCGTACACGAGGCTGCGGCCTGTCAGGGGGCTGGACTTTACGATAGGACAGATGCGTGTGCCTTTCACCATCGACGCCCACCGTTCCCCCCATATGCAGTACTTTGCCAACCGTTCTTTCATAGCGAAGCAGGTGGGCAACGTGCGCGACGTCGGTGCGACGTTGGGCTATTCGTTCAACGTCGGTTTCCCTATAAAGCTTGAGGCGGGAATGTTCAACGGGTCTGGACTTACCGACCAGAAGGACTTCTGGACCAGCAACATCAACTTTTCGGCAAAGGCCCAGTTCTTCCTTCCGCGCGGCTTCAACATAACGCTCAGCACTCAGAAAATCAAGCCCGACAACGTGTCGGTGATGATGTATGACGCCGGCGCGTATTACCACGCCCACGGCTGGCACGTCGAGGCGGAGTACCTGTACAAGCATTATGGCAACAACGCTTTCGACGCCGTTCACTCGGTTGACGCCTTTGTCAGTTACGACATTCCGTTGCGCAAGTGCTTGTTCACGAAAATATCGCCACTCGTGCGTTACGATTACATGAGCGACCACAGCGACGGCATGCGTTATCTTGACGGCAAGGAAGATACGGCAGGCCAGCTTGTCATCAACGATTACCAGCGTTCGCGACTGACAGGCGGCGTGACTTTCAGCCTTGACTTGCCGTTCGTTTCGGACATCAGGCTCAATTACGAAAAGTATTTCTACCGTGACGGAGCCATCGCTAAACCGTCGGAACGGGACAAAATCGTGGTGGAGTTTATGACGAGATTTTGATTTTTAGGGCAAACCCGTATGCGGATGCTCTTGTAAAATGCGGCCTTTCGCCGTGTAAAACGCCATGTTTTACGCAGTGAAAGGCCGCCTTTTGTTTTGTCATTGACGATGTTTCGCAATGCCGTTCTCAATTCATCAGCTTGCCTTCGCTGAAGTCCAGCTCGGGGTAGGCTGCTTTCAGCGAGTCAACGCTTTGCCCGATGCCGCTGCCGCCTGACGTGGCGAACGGGATGATTTGCTTGCCCTTGAGGTCGTGGCTCTCGATGAAGGTGTTGATAATCCTCGGAGCTACGCCCCACCAGATGGGATAACCGATGTAAACGACATCGTAGCTGCCCATGTCAAGGTTGTCGGCCTTGATGGCCGGACGGCTCTTGGGGTCGTTCATTTCAATGGAGCTGCGCGATTGCTTGTTGTTCCAGTCCAAGTCGGCGGCTGTATACGCCTCAGCCGGAACAATCTCATGCAGCTCACCGCCAGTTTCGTCGGCAATCTGCCTTGCGGCCTTCGCCGTTGTGCCTGTTGCCGAGAAATAGGCCACGATGGTCTTTGTCTTTGCCCCGGTCTGGCCTTCAGCCTTTTCCTTGCCGTTCTGCCGGCAAGCGCAAATGTTGGTACACATGGCGATGATTGCGATTAACGTTAATAAAATCTTGACCTTTTTCATGATTGAAAGCTTTTTGTTCGTTGCAAAATTAGGACAATTTTAAAAAGCAGCACATATACAAACAACAGAAGTTTGTACCGATTTTACTGTTTGTGGTATGCTGATATAAAATTAGGGATAAGAAATGTTATTACGCCAATAATGAAAACATTTCCTGTCCCTAACTTTTTTTCAGGTGTTTTTTCGGGGTACTTACGTGTTGCCGAGTTCAGCTTTCAGGAACTTCGGGGTGAAGCCCTTGTCGCTTTTGGCCACTTCCTCGGGTGTGCCAGTTGACAACACCATGCCTCCGCCGCGCCCTCCTTCAGGCCCCATGTCGATGATGTGGTCTGCAAGTTTTATGACGTCGAGGTTGTGTTCTATTATTATTACGGTGTTGCCGCGGTCAACGAGCTTTTGCAACACGTTCATCAGTATGCGTATGTCCTCGAAGTGTAGTCCCGTCGTAGGCTCGTCAAGGATGTAGATTGTCTTGCCTGTGTCGCGCTTGCTCAGTTCGGTGGCGAGCTTCACGCGCTGGCTTTCGCCTCCGCTGAGCGTTGTTGACGGCTGCCCGAGCTTGATGTAGCCGAGGCCGACGTCCTGTATCGTCTTGATTTTGCGCAGTATTTCCGGCACGTTCTCGAAGAAGTCCACGGCCTGGTTGATGGTCATGTCGAGTACGTCGGCTATGCTCTTGCCCTTGTATTTCACTTCCAGGGTCTCGCGGTTGTACCGTTTGCCGCGGCAAACCTCGCATGGCACCATGATGTCAGGCAGGAAGCGCATCTCGATAGTCTTGTAGCCGTTGCCGCCGCAGGCTTCACACCGGCCGCCCTTCACGTTGAAAGAGAAACGCCCCGGCTTGTATCCGCGGATTTTGGCTTCGGGCAGGTTGACGAACAGCGAGCGTATGTCGCTGAACACTCCCGTGTACGTCGCCGGGTTGGAGCGTGGCGTGCGCCCCAGCGGGCTTTGGTCAACGTTCACCACCTTGTCAACATATTCAAGCCCCTCGATGGAGTCGTATGGCATAGGTTTCTTCAATGAGCGGTAGAAGTGCTGGCTGAGTATGGGCTGGAGGGTCTCGTTTATCAGCGTTGACTTGCCCGAACCGCTGACTCCTGTGACGACAATCAGCTTGCCGAGCGGGAACTCCACGTCAACATGTTTCAGGTTGTTGCCCGCCGCTCCGTGAAGAACCAGGCTCTTGCCGTTGCCTTCACGCCGCTTGTTGGGCACTTCTATTTTCATTTCGCCGTTGAGGTATTGGCTGGTGATGGTGTGCTGCTTCAGCATTTCCTGCGGCGTGCCCTGGAACACCACCTCGCCGCCTTTGCGACCGGCTTTCGGCCCAATGTCAACTATGTAGTCGGCGTTGAGCATCATGTCCTTGTCATGTTCTACGACGATGACCGTGTTGCCGAGGTCGCGCAGTTCCTTGAGCGATTTTATCAGGCGGTCGTTGTCGCGCTGGTGCAGGCCTATGCTCGGCTCGTCGAGGATGTACAGCACGTTGACGAGCTGTGAGCCGATTTGTGTTGCCAGCCTTATGCGCTGGCTTTCGCCGCCTGACAGTGTTGCCGACTGTCGGTTGAGCGAGAGGTAGTCAAGTCCGACCTCAAGCATGAAGTCGATGCGTGTCACGATTTCCTTAATGATTTCATCGGCTATGCGGCGTTGTCGTTCGGTGAGATGGGTTTGCGCCTCGGCGAGCCACAGCTTCAGTTCGGCGATGTCCATGTCGGCCACCTCGGATATGTTCTTGTCCCAGATGCGGTAGGAGAGGGACTCGCGGTTGAGCCTTTGCCCTTTGCACTCAGGGCATTGGCACACCGTCTGGAACTGGTCCGCCCACTTTTGGCCGCTTGCGCTGTCGTCGTTCTCGATGACGCTGCGCAGGTATTTCACTACTCCGTCGAACTCAACGAAATAGTCGCTCGACGTGTGTACGAGTTCTTTCCTTATGCGCACGTTCTCCATCGAGCCGTAGAGGATTTCGTTCATCGCTTCCTCCGGGATGCCTGTTACCGGCGTGTTGAGGTCGCACTCGTATTTTTCGAGTATAGCTTCAATTTGCCAGAATATCATCTGGTTCTTGTATTTCCCCAACGGCGTGATGGCTCCTTGGCGTATGGAAACTGATTTGTCGGGGATGATTTTGGCAAGGTCGATTTCGTTGACGTAGCCGAGTCCCTTGCAGCGCGGGCATGCGCCTTCGGGCGAGTTGAACGAGAACTTGTTGGGGGCGGGGTCGCCGTATGACATGCCCGTGGTGGGACACATCAGGTGCTTGCTGTAATACTTGGCCTCGTTGGTGTCTTTCTCCATTATCATCAGCAGCCCGTCGCCTTGCTTCATGGCCGTGGCCACGCTCTTTTTCAAGCGTTCGTCGTCTTTGTCCTGCACCTTGAGCTTGTCTATCACCACCTCTATGTTGTGGTTCTTGTAGCGGTCGGTCTTCATGCCGCGCGTTATTTCCTTGACTTCTCCGTCAACCCTGATGTGCAGGTAGCCTTTGCGCCGCATGCTCTCAAACAGTTCGCGGTAGTGCCCTTTGCGGTTGCGTACGAGCGGGGCGAGTATGTATATGGGCTTGCCGCTGTAGCGTTCGTGTATCATGTGCAGCACGTCCTCCTCGGTGTATTTCACCATTTCCTCGCCCGTGGCGTAGCTGTATGCTATGCCGGCGCGGGCGTAAAGCAGGCGGAGGTAGTCGTATATCTCGGTGGTTGTGCCCACGGTTGAGCGTGGGTTTTTGTTTGTCGTCTTCTGTTCTATGCTGATGACGGGGCTTAATCCGGTGATTTTGTCAACATCGGGGCGTTCCATGCCGCCAAGGAAGTTGCGCGCGTAGGCCGAGAATGTCTCTATGTAGCGTCTTTGGCCTTCGGCGTAAATGGTGTCGAAAGCCAACGACGACTTGCCCGAACCGCTTAGTCCGGTTATGACGGTCAGGCTGTCACGCGGTATTTCAACGTTGATGTTCTTCAGGTTGTGTACCCGCGCCCCCCAGACGTTTATCTTTTCTTCAGACATATATGTAAATGAAAAATGGACAATGAAAAATTAAAGATGGATGATTGAAGGACGGACAGTGGAAAATGGACGACAGGCTGTTTGGGAAATGGGCAATGGATAATGAGAAATCGTTATGGTGGCGGTGCATGCCAGATTCTTCATTATCCATTATTCGATTGTTGTTTCTTCCTTATTCTGTAACCGTCCCTGTGCCTTCGGTGTATCCCCTAAGCAGGTTGACGTCGCGCTTGATGCTGTATTCCCTGCCGTCGGCACCCTTCGCCTTGACGAGTACGAAATACACGCCCTGCGCTACGTCCTTGCCTTTGTACTTGCCGTCCCATCCGCCGGCGGGGTCGTCCCACTCGTACAGCTTCTGCCCCCAGCGGTTGAAGATGTAGGCGTGGAACTCGACGATTGACTGGTAGTTGCTCTTGGCCTGGTAGATGTCGTTTATGCCGTCGCCGTTTGGCGAGAAGGCGTTGGGCATCTCCAAGCGGCTCTCGCTTACCGTCACGCGCAGCGGCCCGCGCTCGTCCCAGTACTCCTGGGTGTAGGCTATGGTGTCGTTGCCGTTGATGAAGGTGGCGTAAAGCACGATGTTGTGTGTGCCGGCCTGTGTGAATGTGTACTCGGTGTCCTGCTCGTAGCGTATGAGGTAAGGTTCGGGCTCGTTTTCCTTGGAGAAACGCCACTCGTAGCTGGCCGTGTATTCGCCGACGTTTTCGGGGTTTGCCTGGAAACGCCCTACGAGCGGGGCGTTGCCTGAGTAGCTTTCGCTTTCTTCCTCGCCGTCTTCGGTCGTGTAAGTTGCCGTGGGATTGATTGTCGGCATTTCGTCATACGACGATTGCGAGCGGCTTGCGAGCGGCATGGCCAAGGCCGTGGTCAGCAGCAATATTGTCTTTCTCATATCCATATTTGCCTTGTTTTTACATGTTTGTTTCACAGGTGCTTGCGTCATGCTTGCGTTTATGATGTGTGGCGGCTTTCGTCAAGCGTCTTTGCGGCATTTGGCTTGCGCCGCCTCAAAGGCCGTGTTTCGCGCCGTGAAAGACGCTCTTTTGCGTTGTGAAAGGCCGTGTTTTGGCAGACAAAAGACGGCCTTTTGGTAACATGCTGGTTATCAGCTATATAGCCGTTTGCGGTTTGCGCCTGTTCATTTGGTGGCTTGCGCTTGCCGCGTTCGCCGGCGTTGCTTTTGCGTAAGATGGGCTGCGCTTTGCGGTTTGGAAACAAGTTCCAATCGCGTTCATTGGCATGAACATTGTGCAAAATTACGCAATAAAGTTGATTTAGCCGCTCTTTTTTTGTATTTTTGCGCCCGATAAGTTAAAAACAGACAATCGAGATGAGACACTTTGCAAGATATTTGTTTTTGCTCGCAACGCTGCTTGTGTGTTTGGGCGGCATGGCCCAAAACAAGACTTGGCGCGAGATGCACAAGGTGAAGAAAAGTGAGACCGTCTACGGCATCGCCCGTCAGTATGGCGTTACCGTCGATGAGCTAATGAAAGCAAACCCTGACATGAGCGTGCCTGGATACGTATTGAAGAAAGGCGACTATATCTTCATTCCTTATCCTTCAGGAAGCAAGGCTCCCGCTGCTGCCAAGCCAAAGGCCGTTGCCGGCAACGACGGGGCGTTGCGCGTGGGCGTTGTGCTGCCGTTGCACAATGTGGATGGCGACGGCCGCCGCATGGTGGAGTATTACCGCGGGTTGTTGATGGCGTGCGAAGACCTGAAGAAAGAGGGGCTGTCCATCGCTGTCAGCGCGTGGAACGTGCCGATAGACGCCGACATTTACCAAACCTTGGTGAAAGACGGCATCGACAAGTGCGACATCATCTTCGGCCCGTTGTATTCCAAGCAGGTCAAGCCTCTGTCGTTCTTTGTCAAGGACAACGGGATAAAGCTCGTCATTCCGTTCTCAATAACAGGCGGGGACGTTGACACGAACCCGAACATCTTCCAGGTTTACCAGTCGCCTGAGGATTTTTACGGGCGCGTGGCCGACCATTTCGCATACCGCTTCAAGGACTACAATGTGGTGGTCATCGACTGCAACGACAAGACCAGTGACAAGGGCGTGTTCACTTTCCCCTTGCGCAAGAAGCTGGCCGACAAGGGCGTCAGTTGCAGCGTTACCAACCTGACATCAAGCGATGCCATATTCGCCGGAGCGTTCAGTGCGGTGAAGCCGAACATGGTGGTACTCAACACGGCACGCTCGCCGGAGCTTAACCAAGCCTTGGCCCGCCTTGACGAGCTTACGGGCAGTCATCCGTCGCTGAAGGTCTCGCTGTTCGGCTATACCGAGTGGCTGATGTACGTCAAGTACAACCTCGACCGTTTCTGCAAGTATGACACGTACATACCGGCCAATTTCTATTATAACGAGTACTCGTCGCGCGTCAGGGCTCTCGAGAGCCGATATCGCGCAGCTTTCAACAGCCCCATGATGGACTACCTGCCGCGCTTCGCCCTAACAGGTTACGACCAGGGCATGTTCTTCCTCCGTGGTTTGCATGCTCAAGGCAAAAACTTTACCGGCGAGGCTGAAGACAAGCGTGCCCTGCAGACCCCTTTGCATTTCGCCCGCGCCAAGGCTGGTGGCGGATACCGCAACCAAGCCCTGCAGTTTGTGCATTATAATCCAGACAAGTCAATATCAATAATCAGCTTCTGACCAGACATGACATTGCGAAAGCCAATTCTTTTCCTGCTACTCATTCTTGCGGCCACGGCCGAGGCACAGGTCGGCAAATATCGCAACGACCTGAGCATTGGCGTCAACGGCGGTTATGTGCTTAGCAACGTAGGTTTCACCCCAAAGATAAACCAGGCGTTCCACGGCGGCGTCACTGGCGGCGTCACCTTCCGCTATGTCTGTGAGAAATATTTTAACACGATATGCGCCGTGCAGGCCGAGGTCAACTATGCCCAGATAGGATGGAAAGAGGACATTCTCGACCAGCAGGACGCTCCCGTAATAAACCCTGCAACGGGTCTGCCGGAACAGTACAGCCGGACGATGAATTACATCCAAGTGCCGATATTCGCCCATCTTGGTTGGGGACGCGAGGAAAAGGGCTTCCAGTTCTTCTTCCAGGCCGGCCCTCAGATAGGTTTCTGCATCGGCGAGAGTACCGATGCCAACTTCCCACTCGACGCGCCGAATACCGCAGACCGTATAAACAGCGTCACCGCCCAATATGACATGCCGGTCGAAAACAAGTTTGACTACGGCATAGCCGCGGGCCTCGGTCTTGAATATTCGCGTCCCCGTATGGGGCACCTGCAGCTCGAAGCCCGCTATTATTACGGTCTTGGCAACATCTACGGTGATTCAAAGAAAGACTATTTCGGCAAATCCAACTTCGGGAACATCGTCATCAAACTCACATATCTGTTCGACATCATCAAGACAAAGAACAGGGAAGGGTGATTTTACATAAACAACAAAAACAGGCGGGGGCGCATTTTTATGTGTACCCGCCTGTTTTTTGTATCATTATCCCCAACCGGTCATTGGACTTCCGTCTCGTTTTTCCGTTCATGCCAGCGGTAAAGTCTCCATTGTCGTCACAGGCATGATGAGTCACGTCAAGGCAAAACGGAAAATTAGATGGCGGCAAGAATATGTAATAAGACGAATGGTATGCTGCTGACAGCAAAGTTTGTACATCGCATTCTAATGACCGATTGGAGGTAAATATTGTCCAATCAAGTTATTGAATAATAAAAGGGAGTTACTTTTCAGGTAACTCCCTTTTGTCGCAGTGGTGCCACCAGGAATCGAACCGGGGACACAAGGATTTTCAGTCCTTTGCTCTACCAACTGAGCTATGGCACCATTGGTCTTGTTTTGCGGGTGCAAAGGTAATGAAAAATATTTTGTCAGACGAATTAAAAGAGCGTCTTTTGCTTTTTTTAACTTCAAGGCAATCCTTGTTTCATATTGCCGAGTTTCAGCTTTGCGTGCCGAGTGTCTGAGATTTAAAGATTTTGCTTATGCGTTTCTTGGATGTTTATCTGATGAATATCTCCCCGCTGCCAAAGCATCTGTGGTGGCTTTCGTCATATATTGTGCAGAATTGTCCTGGCGCGACACCTTGTATCAGTTTCTCTGAATGTATTGAGAAAGAGCCGTCGGCATGGCGTTTTATGTTGGCGTTGTGGAATTCAGGCGTATGCCGTATCTTGAATGTCACTTGTGCAGACAGCGTTTCAGCCCAAGGGTCGCATGTCAGATAGTTGAAGTCGTGAATGTCGAAGTCTCGTTTATAAGCCGTCAGCGGTTCGTAGCCTTTGCTTACGTATAGGATGTTGGCCTGCATGTCTTTCTTCACTGCGTACCATGGTCCTCCGCCGAAGCCGAGGCCGTGGCGTTGCCCGATGGTGTGAAACCACAGTCCTTTGTGTTGTCCGATTTTGCGCCCTGTCTCAAGTTCGAGTACGTCACCCGGGCATTCGCCGAGGTAACGGCGGATGTAGTCATTGTAGTTTATCTTGCCGAGGAAGCATATTCCTTGGCTGTCCTTGCGTTTTGCGTTTATGAGATGTTCGCGCTCGGCAATGGCGCGCACCTCTTCTTTTATATATCCGCCTATCGGGAATATGGCTTTTTTCAGTTGCCAGTCGTATATCTGGGCGAGGAAGTCGGTTTGGTCTTTTACTGGGTCAGGGCTTGTTGTCAGCCATTTCATGCCGTCGATGATTTCCGTTTGCGCGTAGTGTCCTGTCGCTATCAGGTCATAGTCATGGCCGGCTTTCTCGTCGAATGCCCCGAATTTTATCAGCCTGTTGCACATCACGTCAGGGTTTGGAGTAAATCCAGAACGCACTTTGTCCATGGTGTAGCGTGTGACATTGTCCCAGTATTCCTTGTGACAGTCTATGACGCTAAGCTTGCAGCCGTATTTTGCGGCTACGGCAGTGGCCATTTCAAGGTCTTCTTCGCTTGAGCAGTCCCATTCTTCCTTTTCCTCAGGTCCTATCTTGATGTAAAAGCAGTCCGGGTGGAAACCATTGCGTGCCATTTCATAGACAACAACGGAGCTGTCAACCCCTCCTGAGAGGAGTACGGCGATGCGCTTGCCTTTTAGCTGTTCGTAATCCATAAATCAATAATGTTTAGTGCAGCGAGTATTTTTCTATGTCCCTGAAGCCGTTAAGAAAGGCTTGGGCGTCCATGCGTTTCTTTCCGCTGACCTGTATTTCGTCAAGTTGCAGCCAGCAGTTGGCGGTGGCCACGAGCAGCTTGCCGCTGTATATCATGGTTGTCCCTGCGGCCTTGCCGTTGCACGGAATGGCTGTCAGCGTTGCCTTGAAGACCTTCAACACCGTGTTTTTACCTTCGGCATTGGCCATGTTCGTCCAAGCTCCAGGGTACGGGGACAGCCCGCGTATGAAGTTGCGTACGTTGTCGGCCGTATCGTTCCAGTTTATGGTGCATGTTTCCTTGAATATTTTTGGAGCGTTGTGCAGCTCTTCGCCTACTTTCATCATTTCTTCTTGTGGCAGTGAGTCTACATGTCCGTCGCCCTCTATAATCTTGTCTATCGTCTTGATTGCGATGTCTGCGCCGAGACGCATCAGTCCGTCATACACGTTTTCAACGTTGTATTCGTCTTTTATCTCGAAAGGCTCTTGCATGATAATGCGGCCAGTATCGATGTCGTGGTCAAGGAAAAACGTTGTCACGCCGGTTTGTTTCTCTCCGTTGATGACGGCCCAGTTGATGGGTGCCGCTCCACGGTATTGCGGCAGCAGGGCGGCATGCACGTTGAATGTCCCGAAACGTGGCATGTCCCACACGACTTCTGGCAGCATCCTGAATGCCACCACCACTTGCAAGTCGGCGTTATAGCTTCTTAATTCATCCACGAATTGCGGGTCTTTCATTTTTACAGGCTGCAATACTGGCAGTCCTTTTGACACGGCGTATTGTTTTATAGCCGATGGTTGCAGTGTGTCTTGATGCCGGCCTACAGGCTTGTCGGGCTGCGTCACTACGGCTACAACATTGTATCCGCCGTCAACAAGGGCGCGCAATGTTTCGACTGCGAATTCAGGCGTGCCCATGAATATTATCCTTAAATCTTTTTTAGTCATGAAAATGCAAATTGTTAAAGTGGTTGGGGTAGTTAAAGCGGTATTGATAGATACCATTAGAGCCGATTCCCGCTTATTTGCTTTTTTACCTTATTTTATGTTTATTCCACCGTTACTGATTTTGCCAAGTTCCTCGGTTGGTCAACGTTCAGCCCTTTTTCCACGGCTACGTGGTAGGCTATGAGTTGCAGGGGGATTACCGAGAGCAGGGGGGCAAGTGAGGCTAGGGTGGGGGGTACTTCTATTGATGCCTCGGCGATGTTGCTTACGGCCTCGTCGCCTTCGGTCACAACGGCTACGATGCGCCCGTTGCGTGCTTTCACTTCCTCGATGTTGCTCAATATCTTTTTGTAAAGTTGGTGGTGTGTGGCGACGAATATCACGGGCATGTCTTCGTCAATCAGTGCGATGGGGCCGTGCTTCATTTCTGCTGCCGGATAGCCCTCGGCGTGTATGTAGCTTATCTCTTTCAGCTTCAGCGCGCCTTCAAGGGCTACGGGGTAGTTGAAGCCGCGCCCCATGTATAGTGCGTTCTCTGCGTATGTCAGGGCCCGCGCTATTTCCTTTATCTTGGCATTGTTCCCAAGCACAGCCTTGATTTTGTCGGGTATTTTGCCGAGTTCCTCTATTGTGTTTTCATATTCTTCTTGCGTTATCGTGTTACGCTCGTGGGCAAGGGCGAGGGCAAACAGTGTGAGTACGGTCACTTGCCCGGTGAAAGCCTTTGTCGAGGCGACACCTATTTCCGGGCCAACGTGTATGTAGATGCCCGTGTCTGAGGCTCTTGCTATGCTTGAACCTACAACGTTCACGATGCCGAAGCACAGGGCGTTGTTTTCCTTTGCCAATTGGAATGCCGCCAGAGTGTCGGCCGTCTCGCCGCTTTGGGATATTGCGATGACAACATCATTTGGTTGTATTACCGGGTTGCGGTAACGGAATTCCGAGGCGTATTCAACTTCCACCGGTACTTTAGCCCATTGTTCTATGAGCTGTTTGCCTATTAGGCCGGCATGCCACGACGTGCCGCAAGCCACGATGATGAACCTTTTGGCGTTGATGAGTTCGTCGCGGTGGAGATTGAGCGTGCTGAGTACAATTCGCTTTTCTTTCAGTAGCAACCGTCCTCTCATGCAGTCGGCCATGCAACGCGGCTGGTCGTAGATTTCCTTCAGCATGAAGTGGTCGAATCCGCCTTTCTCCAAAGCTTCAAGGTTCACGTCCACTTCTTTTACCTCGTGGCTTATTTCCTTGTTGTCAAGGTTTCTTATTTCAATGTCGTGGTCAGGCCTCAGCAAAGCCACTTCGTTGTCGTTCAGGTATACCATGTGGTTGGTGTACGGTGCGATGGGGAGAGCGTCAGACGCGATGAAAAATTCTTTGTTGCGTTCACCGATGCCTATTACCAGCGGACTGCTCTTCTTCGCCACCACAATCTTGTCAGGACAGTCGTTGTCGATAACGGCTATGGCGTATGCCCCTACAACGCGGCGTAGTGCCATTATGACTGCCCCTTCAAGGTCTTTGCCGTATTCGTCTTGCATGAACTGTATCAACTGCACCAGCACTTCGGTGTCAGTGCAACTTTTGAACGTATAGCCCTTGCCCGTAAGATATTCTTTCAGGCTGGCATAGTTCTCGATTATGCCGTTGTGTACCAAGGCCAGCCGCCCGTTTTGCGACACATGCGGGTGGGCGTTGACAGCCGACGGTTCGCCGTGTGTGGCCCATCTGGTGTGGGCAATGCCCATCGTCCCCGATGTGTCCCTTTGCGAGGCTATGGCCTCAAGGTTGCTCACTTTGCCTTTCTCCTTGTATATGTTCATTGTGCCCTCGCCGTTGATTAGGGCAACTCCAGCAGAGTCATATCCGCGGTATTCAAGGCGTTTCAGGCCTTCTATCAATATTGGGTAGGCGTCTTTATTGCCTATATATCCGACTATTCCACACATGTTCTTTACATTTACCGTGCAAAAATAATAATTAAAAACGAGAATATTGCGAGGCCTTGTCATTTTATTGTGAAATGCCGGTAAATCAACAACTTTGTCAACGGCAGTCCTTGTTTTCACTTATTTTGCATATTGTGTGTTTCCATTTATATAAAAAACGTCAACAATTCGATATTTAGGATGAATTTGTTTGCCTTGTTGGATTTTAACGATACCTTTGTGTCAATCAATCAACTATAATCAAAATGACAATGAAAAAGATTTTGACTGTTGCCGCCCTTGCGTTCGGTTTGTTGCCGCTTAGTGCGCAGGAGACGGCATACAAGATTACGGGTACTGTGCCCTCTGATGTGAAAATGGTGTATATGGGCGTCATGACTGAACGCGCCCCGCTTGACAGTGTGGCCGTAACAGGAGGAAAGTTCGTGCTTGACGGCGTGAGCCAGAAAGACGCAATTATGCTGGTTGGCATCGGCGATTACTATTTTCCGATGTTCAATGACGGCATACCTGTCAACGTCAATACGGTAGCAAAGACATTTGACGGGTCAGAGTTGAACAAGAAACTTTATGGCTACGACAATGAGATTACGTCATTGGGAGATGCGTACATGAGGGCGAGGACTGACTACATGGTTGCCGCCGGCGATACCACTAAGGCGGGAAAGGCAAAGTTGAAAAAACTGCAGTCTGCTTATGAAGCCGCATACGACAACTTTATGAACCGCCAGTTGAAGATTGTTGAGGAGAACAAAGACAACCTCATACCTGCCGTATATCTCAGCCAGATATACCCGGCATACGATTATGACCAGTTGAAAAAGCTCATGCCTGAGACCGCTCCTTACTACAACCATCCGGCAATGGCGCGTGTGAAGGCGTATCTTGCGGCTCTTGAAAAACGCAGACCCGGCATGATGTTCACCGACTTGACGATGAACGACACTGAGGGAAAGCCCCGCCGACTGAGCGAATGGTGCGGCAAGGGCAATTATGTGTTGGTGGACTTCTGGGCGAGTTGGTGCGGCCCGTGCCGCCAGGAGATGCCGAATGTGGTGGCGAACTACAAGAAGTATCACGCGAAAGGCTTCGAGGTTGTTGGCGTTTCGTTTGACAACAACGCTGAAGCATGGAAAAACGCAATCAAGCAAATCGGCATGGAGTGGCCTAACATCAGCGACTTGAAGGCGTGGAAGTCGGCCGCGGCCTCAATTTACGGCATAAGTGCCATACCTGCCAACATCCTGCTTGACGGCGAGGGCAAAATCGTAGCCACAGATTTGCGTGGCAATGCTCTTGGCGCGAAGCTGAAAGAGGTGTATGGTTTTTGAGAATTTATAGAATTAAAAGAAGTTATCGCTCCCTGCGGTCGCTAAGAAGTTAAAGCCAAATGCTTTGCTGGCAACATGGACATAAGCCAGAATAGGTTAAGATGTCCGATAGCATAAAGCTATACATGCCAACGACGCATTTGGCTTTAACTTCTTAGCGACCGCAGGGAGCGATAACTTCTATAACTTCACTAAATTCTAAATGTCATCCAACCGTTATCTGCCTTACCACGTTCTGCTCCTCTTTCTTGATTTTGGGCAGGGTTACGGTCAGCACGCCGTCGGCCACGCGGGCTGATATGTTGTTCTTGTCAACGTCGTCGGGTAGTATCAACGTCTGCTCAAACTTGCTGTAAGCGAACTCACGGCGCAGGTAGTGGGCCTTCTTGTCTTCCTCCTTGTTCTCGGCTTTCTTTTCCATTTTGATGGTCAGGTCGCCGTCCTGGTTGAGGTGGACGTTGAAGTCTTCCTTCGTCATGCCAGGCGCGGCAAGCTCAACTTCATAGTCAACGGCACTCTCCTTTACGTTTATGGCAGGTGCGGTAGCGTTGGTGCGTGGCATGAAATCAGTATCAAAAAAGTCGTTGAATACGTCTGGCAACCATGAATTTTTACGATTAACTTGTGGCATAATCATTATCTCCTATTCTTTGATTTATTGTTGAATTCCGTCTTATTTGCGGCTTCAGGTGTTCCCCTCGGCCTTCGCTTGTGATAATGCAACAAACGTACCATAACGCATGATGTGCCATAATGTCGGTTTCGGCCGACATTATGGCATATCATGCGAATGAAAAATAAATAATGAATAATGAAAAATCAAGGGATGAAAAATGAATAATCAAGAAATGAACAATAAAAAATCCCAGTCAGACTTTGTTCAAGCTGAAACACGTATCCTGATTATTCATTTCTCATTTCCTGATTTTTCATTTCTCATTATTCATTTTTCATTTTCTTTATTATTCGTATTTCGTCCTGTACAGCCCGTCTATTATGCTGTCGGCCAGGCTGATGTTGGGCACTTTGATTGTGTCGCACTGCAGGGCTTCGGCCACAATCATGAAGATTTCAGATGCCGGGATGATTACGTCGGCGCGGTCGGCTTTCAGGCCGTATTGCTCTATGCGCTCTTCTACGCTTAACGCTTTGAGCTTGCTGTAGACGTCTTTGATTTCGGCGATGGTCACCTCGCGCGCGTCTTTGCTTGAATGGGTGAGCTTGAACAGCTTGTTGATGTTGCCGCCGGAACCTATCATGCGCACGCCGGGCATGTCCTGTGCGAAGCGTCGCAGGTCGGCTTTCATGTTCTCGATGGTTTCTTTTGACACCATGCCGCCGAGCATGCGCAGCGTGCCGATGTTGTATGACTGGCTGTGGGTCAGCACTCCGTCGTGCAGCAGCGAGATTTCCGTGCTGCCGCCTCCCACGTCGATGTAGGCGTAGTTGCCCTTCGCGCTCTCGATGTTCTCCACGATGTTGTTGCACAGCAGGCGCGCTTCCTCGCGTCCGTTGATGATTTCTATGTCGATGCCGGAGTCTTCGCGCAGCTTCTTCAGCACTTTCTTGCCGTTCTCGGCGTCGCGCATGGCCGACGTGGCGCAGGCGCGGTAGTCGTCAACCTGATTGAGCTTCATCAGTTGACGGAAAGCCTTGAGCATGTGTTTCATCATGAGCGTGCGCTCTTTTGAAATCTTGCCGAGCGTGAAAACGTCTGAACCCAATCGCAAGGGTACGCGCATGTACATCACGCGCGAAATCTGTTGGCTGCCGTCTTGGGCAGTCCTGAAGTTCTTTATGAGCAGTCGCGCTCCATTTGAACCAATGTCTATTGCCGCTAATCTCATGGCTTTTGTTTTTTAGTGGTAAAGAGGTAAGGAACAAAGTAGTAAGTAGGTATAGATTGAAATAACGTTTCCGTCCGCCTAACAGTTTTGCTTCCTTACACGCTTTACATATGAATGGTATATTTAAATAACGTATTTCCAGATTGATTATTTTGTCGGTCGCTTCCGATTTGCCATCATGCTGACTGTCAGCATGTTATCGCCGACGTTGCGAAAGGCGGCCTTTTATGTTGCAAAAGGCAGCCTTTTACGCCGTGAAAGGTTGTCTGTTGCAGCGTAAAAAGCGGTCTTTTGCAATCCGTAGGTCATTCCCCTTCAGTGCTTGCAGCCTTCGCCTCGGCTTCGTAAGCGTTGTGCAGCTCCTCCTGCGAGCGGAACGGGCGGTCGCCTTCTACGGGCTGTATGACGTTAGCCCCGGTGCCGTCAACAATTCGTCCGTTGGTGGTGTCCTTCAGTCCGTACTCCACCGTGCGCAACAAGTCACGCTGCATGTCCTCGTCGTAGACGGGAGTCATCACCTCGATGCGGTTCAGCAGGTTGCGCGGCATCCAGTCCGCGCTGCCTATGAAGTACTTGGGCGCGCCGCCGTTACAGAATATGAGTATGCGCGAATGCTCAAGGTAGCGGTCTATTATGCCAACGGCCTTGATGTTGTCGCTCACTCCCGGCAGTCCGGTTACGAGCGAGCAGTTGCCGCGAAGCACGATGCCGATTTTCACTCCGGCCGCCGATGCGGCGTACAACTTGTTCACGACGTCGTTCTCGGTGATGTGGTTGATTTTCATCTTGATCCACGCCTCCCGGCCCGCCTTGGCGTTCTTCATCTCGTTGTTGATTAGCGCGAGTACGCGGTTCTTCATCGAGTTGGGCGACACCATCAGCTCCTTGAAGCGCACTTGCGAGAAGGGGCGGTCAATGAAGTCGAACACCTTGCGCACCTCCTGCACGATGTTCTTCCTTGCGGTCATCATCAGGTAGTCAGTGTATGTCTTGGCATTTCCCTCGTGGAAGTTGCCCGTGCCTATGCATGCGATGTTGCCTTGCTTTGATTCTATGTACAACAGCTTGGAGTGAATCTTCAGTCCCTCAACGCCGAAAATCACGTTGATGCCTTCTTCCTGCATGCGCTTGCTCCACTTTATGTTGCTCTCCTCGTCGAAGCGCGCCAGCAGTTCCACCACGGCCGTCACCTTCTTGCCGTTGCGCGCGGCGCAAATCAACGCCTTTACTACCTTCGAGTCCTTGGCGAGGCGGTACAAGGTGGTCTTGATTGACTTCACGTCAGGCTTCAGGGCGGCTTCGCGCAGCACGCGGATGTAGCCGTCGAACGAGTGGTAAGGCACGTGTATGAACAAGTCCTTGCGGCGGATTTGGTCGAGGATGCTCTCCTGTGACAGGAACTCGGGCTTCAGTATAGGCTTCCATTTGGGGAATTTCAGCTCGTCATGCCCGCAGTCAGGGAAGCCCATCAGGTCCTTGTGGTTTTGGTAACGGCTGCTGGCGAGCGACGAGTCGAGCTTGCTGACGTCGATTTTCGACATCAGTTTCTTCTTCATGTCCTTAGGCATCTGCTTGTCGTAGATGAGGCGCACGGGGTCGCCGTGCCGCCGGCTGTTGACGCCCTTGGCGATTTTCTGCAGCACGCCGTACTCGAAGTCGTTTTCCATCTCCATCTCGGCGTCCTTTGTGAACTTGAAAGAGTAAGCCTCGAACGTGCCCGGCTTGAAGCCGATGAAGATGAGTGGCAGGCAGTAACGCACAACGTCGTCGAGGTACATGATGTTGTCAAAACCGTCAGAGGGCGGCAGCTTCACGAAGCGTCCATGCTCCCTGTCAGGCACTTTGATGAGAGCGAGGCTGCTCTTGGGCAGGCGCAGCGGCTCGGCCTGTTCGGTTTTCTTAACCAGCAGGTATATGCGGTTGTCCTCAAGCTGGCCGATTTCGTCGATTTCGGAGAACCATATGGGGTTGGTGTAGCCGTTGAGACGGTCGTGGTAATAAGCTTTCAGGAAGGCGGCTTGCTCCTCGTTGAGCTGCGTGTTGTCTATAAGGCGTATGTTGTGCTGCTCAAGAGCCTTGAACACTTCGTCTATTGCTACGGTGTATTCCTGGCTGAACTGCGAGTTGAGCTTGTTTATTGTTTTGATGGTCTTGCGTATGTTGTCGTGCTGCTTGCGTATTTCCTTGTTGTCGGATTCGAGCAGGCGGTTCAGCGACGCCATGCGCACACGGAAGAACTCGTCGAGGTTGTTGGAGTAGATGCCGAGGAACGACAGCCTTTCAAGCAGCGGTATGTCCTCCTTGCGGGCTTCCTGCAATATGCGGTGGTTGAAGTACATCCAGCTAACGTCACGCTCAACGTAGCGGCACTCTTTCTTTTTCCTGTTGATGATTTTAACGGCCATAATATCGGTTTGTTCAAAATAACATGTGGGCAGTTGGCCGAGCCGCACGCTTCACGCCGACAAATGTCGTGGCGATGCGGGCTAAGCCTTTGGCGGCCGGCTGCTGCGGTATGTGCAAAAATAAGGCTATTATTCCATATTGCAATGTATAACATGTTAAAATAATGATACGATGATGTTACAAGGCGGCTCGTCCGTCGTTCCGCATAGTCGCGCCCGCCCGCCTTGTATATGGCCTTTCGCATTGTGAAAGGCCGTCTTTTGCGCTGCAAAAGGTTGTCTTTCGCCTTGCAAAACGCGGTCTTTCGCAACGTGTTGAATGTCAGCCTGTTACGCAGGTGCGTGCGTAACGCGGCTCAATAGGGTGGCGCATGTGTTGCGCCGTGCCGTCTGCGGAGGAGGCTGATGACGTCCCGGAAACGTTAAAATAATAAAGAAAAAAACGGATAAGGCGTGTTGTTATGTTTTAATTCCGTAAATTTGCACCCTGCATTCGCAATGAGAACTAAAACAGTCATATTCATACTGCTGTCTGCTTTCATTTTCATGATGGCAGAACCCACCATACCTTTTTCCAAACTCAGCGGTAAAAGCGGCGATGCCGAAGACTCTACGGCGGTGAGCGACACCGCCGCGGAGCGTGGCATGGCGGTCTTGGCGGCTGCCGACTCGTTGACCGTTGACTCGGTGGAAGGCTCTTCCGAACCTGACACGACCAAGATGGATTCGCTCACCTTGGCCATATACAAGCACAACAAGCAGGTGGATGACTCCATCCGCCTTGACAGCATAAACCGCAAGAAGGCAAACGGACTTGACGCGCCGGTGGACTTCTCGTCCAACGACTCGCTCGTCTACGACGCCCTTTCGCGCACGGCTCTGCTTTACGGCAGTTCCAACGTGAAGTACCAGAACATGGACTTGAAGAGCGACCGCATAAAAATGAGCCTGGACAGCAGCCTCGTACACGCTACGGGTACCGCCGACACTACGGGCGAAGTGACGGGCAAGCCGGTGTTCATGATGGGGCAGGACACGTATGAGAGCGACACAATGTCGTTCAACTTCAAGTCGAAAAAGGGTTTCATAAACAGGGTTTACACGGCTCAGCAGGATGGTTTCCTGTCAAGCGAGCTGTCGAAGCGCGACTCAAGCGGTGTGTTGTACCTGCAGCATGGCCGCTACACCACGTGCGACCAGGAGCATCCTGACTTCTACATAGCCCTCTCGCGCGCCAAGGTCCGCCCCGGCAAGGATGTCGTCTTCGGCCCTGCTTATCTCGTGGTGGCCGACGTCCCGCTGCCGCTGGCCATCCCTTACGGCTTCTTCCCGTTCACGAAGAGCTATTCGAGCGGCTTCATCATGCCTTCTTACGGCGATGAGAGTTCGCGCGGCTTCTACCTGCGCGACGGCGGTTATTACTTCGCCATGAGCGACAAGTGGGACTTGAAGCTGCTCGGCGAGATTTACACGAAAGGCTCGTGGGGCGTGTCAGTAGCCTCTAACTACCGCAAGCGTTACCGTTACAGCGGCAGCTTCTTCTTCAGTTACCAGAACACCAAGAACGGCGACAAGGGCATGCCTGACTACAGCGAGCAAAGCAGTTTCAAGCTGCAGTGGAGCCACCGTCAGGACGCCAAGGCCAACCCGTTTACGTCTTTGTCGGCAAGTGTCAACTTCGCGTCAACATCATATGAGCGCAACAACCTCAACAGCATGTATAATCCGCAGAGCTACACGCAGAGCTTGCGCACGTCAAGCGTTAGCTGGAGCAGCACTTTCTCAAGCCTCGGGCTTACGCTCAGCGGTACGGCCAACCTCAGCCAGAACATGCTTGACTCGACAATCAACCTCACCTTGCCTGACCTCAACATTTCGGTGAGCCGCTTTTATCCCTTCAAACGCAAGCACATGGCGGGCAAGGAGCGTTGGTATGAGAAGATATCAATGAGCTATACTGGCCAGCTTCGCAACCAAATCGACACGAAGGAGGACATGCTGTTCAAGTCGAACCTTATAAAGGACTGGCGCAACGGCTTCAAACATGACATCCCAATACAGGCCAACTTCACCTTATTTAATTATATAAACATCAATCCCTCGTTCAATTTCAGCGACCGCATGTACTCAAACAAAATCATGCAGTCGTGGGACGAAGGAGCGCAAGAGGCACGCCGTGACACCACGTATGGCTTCTACAACGTGTACGACTGGCGTCTGAGCCTTAGCGCATCGACTAAGCTGTACGGCTTCTGGGTGCCAAGCAAAAAAATCTTCGGCGACAAGATACAGGCAATACGCCACGTCATCACACCGTCGGTGACGTTCAGTTACGCCCCCGACAACGGGTCGCGGTATTATGAGACTTACCAGAAGACCAACCCGGACGGCAGCGTTGAGCTTGTAGAATACAGCCCGTTCCAGTATGGCTTGTTCGACTTGCCTTCGCGCGGGAAGACAGGGAGCGTGATGTTTGACATCGGAAACAACATCGAGATGAAGGTCAAGTCTGACAAGGACTCCACCGGATACAAGAAACTGAGCATCATCGACGAGCTTGGTTTCAACTTCGGCTACAATATGGCAGACAAGGAACGTCCCTGGAGCGACCTTACCGTGAGGCTTCGACTGAAGTGGTGGAAGAACTATACGTTCAACCTTAACGCCGTGTTTGCCACGTACGCCTACGAGCTTGACGAGAACGGCAACCCTTACGTGGGCACGCATACGGAGTACAGCCGTGGTCGCTTCGGCCGTTTCCAGGGAATGTCGCAGAACATATCGTTCACGCTTACCCCGGAAAAGCTGAAGAAATGGTTTGGCGGGGGTGACGATGAAGAGGACGAAGAAGAGGAGGAAGATGATGAATATGACAATACCGACATTGAGACCAACGTTGACGACGACCTCGTTCGCGGCCAGCATGGCGCGCGGAAGGAAAGTGCAGGCAAGGCCGAAACTGACGAGGACGGTTACATGAAGTTCTCAATGCCATGGTCGTTGACCTTCGGTTATGGCATATCCATGTCGGAAAACAGGGACAGGGAGAAGTTCAACAAGAAGACGATGCGTTACCCGTATAAGTTCACCCAGACGCTTAACTTCAGTGGAAACATACGCATAAGCGACGGCTGGAACATCAGTTTCTCGTCTGGTTATGACTTTGAGGAACACGACATATCCATGACCACCGCATCGCTTCAGCGCGATTTGCACTGCTTCAGCATGAGTTGTTCGGTCGTGCTTGCCCCTTACACGTCATACAACTTCTCGTTCCGATGCAATGCGGCGACGCTTACCGACGCCCTGAAATACGACAAGCGCAGCGGCTTCAGCAACGCCGTGCAGTGGTATTAAGAAAGTTAAGAGTTGAGAATTAAGAGTTAAGAAAGTCACTGACAATATATATTTTCTTAACTCTTAATTCTTAACTCTTAATTATTTTCGTTGAACCTCTTGATGTCTTCCTCTTCACCTACAATCCAGATGATGTCGTCTTTCTCCAACTTTCGTGACGGGTCAACTGGTGAAAGGTTTTCTTTCCCTTCCTCGATGCCTATCACCATGCAGTTGAATTTGTCCCTTATGCCGCTTTCTTTCATTGTCTTGCCGGCGAAAGCACCGTCCGCATTGATTATCACTTGGCGCAATTTCATTTCCCGTTTTTCAATTTCCGGGTCTTTTTCGCGTATCTCCCGGTTCATGGCAGAGCTTAATGCGGTCAGTTGGTCGTCGCTTCCGATGGCCTGAAGCCTGTCACCAGGGAATATCATCATGTCGCCGTTGGGCGTGTTGATGCGTTGTATGCCGCGCAAGATGCTGCTTACATGCACGCCGTATTTGTTCCTTAGTTCAAGCTCGCGCAGCGTCTTGCCAGCCCAAAGCGAGTTTTCAGGCACGTCGATGTCGGCGATGTGGATGTCACGGTCAAGCAAGCGGCCTTCGTAAAGAGGGCGTTTGCGCCCCATGACTTCGGCCGCAATGTCGCGTGAGCGCAGGTTCTGCATGAACATCCGTTCCATTTTTATGCTGCGCCTTTTGAGCGAACGCGATATGACCATCAGCGCGACGGCGGCCAAGGCGATGCTGAGCATCAGGGCGTTAGTGAAGCGTGTCAGGTAGTTGCATATGTAGAAGACGAACGCCGACGCCACAACGAGCCTCACGAGGATGGTGAATATTAGCGGTAACTTGTTGTACGGGTTTTCGTTCCACAACGACTTGAACTCTTCGCTGTGGTTTTTCTTCATGACCATGGCGCGCAGGAACGGGGCGATGAACAACAGGGTGCAGACTCCGCACGCGGCGTTAGCCCACCAGTGGGGCAGCAGTTGGCGCACGAAAGGCAGGAAGAAGGTGAGCATTAGGAATATCGCCGCACCTGAAAGGATTGAGTAGATGACAGTGTTGCGCGCCATTTGCACGAGCAGGCTTTTCCACTTGCGTTCAGGGTGGGTTGGTCTGCGGCTCAGGGTGATGTTGTTAAGTGTGGCGGCCCACTTCTTGGGCATGCGCCGTTCGAGCATGGCGTAACACGGCGTGGCGGCCTTTATCATGTAAGGTGTTAGGAAAGTGGTGATGACCGAGACGGCAACAACGACGGGGTAGAGGAATTTCCCGATGACGCCGAGCGACAAGCCGAGTGACGCTATGATGAAAGAGAACTCGCCGATTTGAGCCATCGAGAAGCCGCATTGCATCGCAGACTTGAGCGACTGGCCGCTGATGAGGAAACTGAGTGTGCCGAATACGGCTTGCCCCAATATTATGACAAGCACGAGGATGCAGATTGGCAGGGCGTATTCGACGAGTATCTGTGGGTCAACCAGCATTCCGACTGATACGAAGAACACGGCTCCGAACAGGTTTTTCACCGGCTCGACGAGCTTTATTATCCTGTCGGCCTCGATGGTCTCGGCAAGGATTGACCCCATGACAAATGCCCCAAACGCGCTGCTGAAGCCGACTTGCGTTGACAGGACGGCCATGGCGCAGCATAGTCCGAGGGCTATGATTAACAGCGTCTCGTTGTTGATGAGCTTGCGCACGGAGCGCAACATCCACGGTATGAGGAATATGCCTACGACGAACCAGAGGATGAGGAAGAAGGCGATTTTCGCCACGCTGCCGAGCATCTGGCCGCCGTCGGGGCTGCTGCCGTTGGCTATGGCTGAGAGCATCACCATCATTACGATGGCGAGTACGTCTTCAAGTATCAGCACGCTCATCACCAACCCGGCGAAGCGTTGCTGCCTGAGGCCGAGGTCGTCGAAAGCCTTGTAGATGATGGTTGTTGAACTCATGGCCAGCATTCCGCCAAGGAATATGCTGTCCATGCGGCTCCATCCGAAGGCATGCCCAGTCACAATGCCAAGCACCATCATGCAAAACACAATCGAGCATGTGGATATTATGGGCGACGCGCCCATCTTCATGATTTTTTTGAACGAGAAGTCGAGGCCTAACGAGAACAAGAGGAATATCACGCCTATCTCGCCCCACGTGCTGATGTCGTCGCGGTCGATTACAGACATTGTGTAAGGCATGTGCGGGCTGACCAAGAATCCGGCCATCACGTAGCCTAACACGAGCGGCTGTTTCAGCTTCTTGAACACGACGGTGACTATCCCCGCAACGATGAGTATCAGCGCGAGGTCTTTTACGAGATAAGGCAGTTCGTTCATTGTTTTAAGTTGACAAGTTACAAGCGACGATTAGGCAAGTGGAAATGTTAGGCTAAAAGGAAGATGTAAATATGAAATGTTTGCTTCGGCATGCAGTCGCAAGTTGCCGTCGGCAAACGGAAAGGCTTATCAGTGCGTTGGATATGCCATTTTACGAGTGACGAGCAAGACAACAATCCTTGTCTGCTCGTCGCTCGTTTACTTGTCTGCTGAATGTTTAGTCGTTATATTCAGCGGTTATCTTGCAGATGTTGATTATCACGTCAACGGCTTTCTGCATCACCTGCACGGACACAAACTCGTATGGCCCGTGGAAGTTGACGCCGCCGGCGAAGATGTTGGGGCAGGGCAGACCCTTGAACGAAAGCTGCGCCCCGTCGGTTCCGCCGCGTATTGGCTCTACCTTAGGCGGCACGCCGCTGTCCTGCATGGCCTTCAGCACGATGTCGATGACATGCATGTTCGGGTCGATTTTCTCCTTCATGTTGTAGTACTGGTCCTTCACCTCGGCCGTGACCGTACCCTCGCCGTACTTCTCGTTCATCTTCTTGGCGCACTCCTCGATAAAGTCCTTGCGCTCTTCGAAGCGGTCGCGGTCATGGTCGCGTATGATGTAAGACAGCTTGGCGTTCTCGATGTTCGATTCTATGCCGAGCAGATGGTAGAAGCCTTCGTAGCCCTCGGTTGTCTCGGGAGTCTCGTCGGCGGGCAGCATCGTGGCGAACTCGGCGGCCAGGCGGTTGGCGTTCACCATCTTGTCCTTGGCGTATCCGGGATGCACGCTGACACCCTTGATTGTGATTTTGGCCGAGGCTGCGTTGAAGTTCTCAAACTCAAGGTCGCCGAGGTCGCCGCCGTCCATGGTGTATGCCCACTCGCAGCCGAACTTCTCAACGTCGAAGTGGTGCGCGCCCATGCCGATTTCCTCGTCGGGATTGAAGCCCATGCGTATGTCGCCGTGCTTCACCTCGTCGTGGTCTCTCAGCCAGCACATGGCCTGCACAATCTCGGCTATGCCAGCCTTGTCGTCAGCCCCGAGCAGGGTGTGGCCGTCGGTCACGATGATGTCTTCGCCCTTGTGAGCCAGAAGCTCGGGGAATTTCTTTGTCGATGACACGATGCCGGGTGACAGCTCGATGTCCTCCCCGTCGTAGTTCTTTATGAGGCGCGGCTTTACGTTTGCCCCGCTGCAGTCGGGTGACGTGTCGTAATGGCTGATGAAACCGATTGTGGGCACGTCTTTTTTCATGTTCGATTTCAGCGTGGCGTACACGTATCCGTTGTCGTCCATCTCAACGTCGTCGAAGCCTTCGTCCTTCAGTTCGTCGCGCAGGTACTTGGCGAAGACGAGCTGTTTCGCCGTACTCGGCACAGATTCGCTGTCTTCTGCCGACTGTGTGTCGAAACTGACATACTTCAAGAATCTTTCAATTATGTCCATTGTTTGTGCGTTTTGTTATTTTATGTTTGTTGTTTTTCATCAAATAAGATGTAGCAAGGATTATGCCGGCGGTTTGGCCCGTGTGTTTTCGTCGTCCCAAGCTCTGCATATCATCATGCAAAGATAATGATTTTATTTTAAATAACGGATGTTTGGCGCAATGATTTTGCGCCTTTGTCAAAAAACATCTTAATTTGCGCCCGCCTCCCCGTTGCCATCGTGCCGTTTCCTCGGCCGTATCTGCGTAGCCGTCCTGCGCCTTTTATGCGTGTCGCCTCATATGCGCTTGTAAGCTGTTGGTAATCAGAGACTTTCCAAAAGGCCGCCTTTCGCGCCCTGAAACATGGCCTTTCGCCGTGCGTTTTGCGGCCTTTTGCGTTCTAAAAGGTGCCCTGTTGGAAAAATTACGAGGAAGGTTGAAGTACGAAATGCTAAGTCAGGCGAAATGGAACTGCGGCCAATAAACGAATTGGCAAGCAGCCATATAGCACGCAGGACTTTTGTGGGCAATGCTTACAAACAGGTGGCAGACCCAAACATTATAGGCAAGATGTCAGGCCATGTTGAAGGCAGCAAGGCTTTTGCAAGGTATCGTGACATTGACGATGAAACGCTGAAAGATGTTATAAGCAAAATCGGGTAATACGGTGAAGGAGCTTTTGTTGTTTCCTCTTTAGAATGAAATTATTTGCTAACATTTCCTTTGTTTTAGGAAATAATGTGTATATTTGTCATCAAAAATAGGAAATATGAGAAAGGACATTATAAAATCGCTCATTGCGCTAAGACAGAACGACATCCCTTTTGACGTTGTTGAACGTGACGTAAAATTACCCATAAACCGCCAAAAGATAATAACTGTGCCCGGAGTAAGGCGATGCGGCAAATCTACAATGATGGAAATAGCCATAAACAATCTCGTCAAAGAAAGCGTGCCGAAACGGAACATACTGTGGATAGGGTTCGATGACGAGCGTCTATTCAATATGTCTTCCGATGAGCTGGACGACGTGATAGTTTCTTACATGGAGATGTTCCCTGACGTACAGATAAAGGATGTCCATATGTTTTTTGACGAAATCCAGCTTATAAAAGGCTGGGAGTATTTCGTCCTGCGCATATATAAGTCATATTGCAAGAACATTTACATCTGCGGAAGCAATGCCGCCATGCTTTCAAGCGAACTCGGTTCCGCCCTTCGTGGTTATCCTTTGGAATATGAGACCTATCCTCTTTCCTTCAATGAGTTCTGTCGTTTCAATGGAATTGCCACTGATGTGTTTCTTGAACAGGACAAGGCACGGTTGAAAAACGCCTTTGAAGAATACAATCATACAAGCGCTTTTCCTGAGATAGTGCTTACACGTTCAAAGTCGGAACAGTTGAAATTGCTTCACGGCTACTTCGACACGATGATTTTACGTGACCTTGCAGAACATTACAATATAAGGAACACGGGGGTGGTACGTTATTTCATCAAGCGGATAATGGCAAACCTTACCAAGCCGACATCGATAAACGCAATCTACAACGACATCAAGTCGCAAGGGTTGAAAGTCAGCAAAGACGACCTTTACCTTTGGTCTGACTATGCCTGCAATGTGTTCATGTTCGTTAGGATACCACGTTACAGTCACTCGTTGGCAAAGGAACACAAGTCGTTGGACAAATATTACTGCATTGACAACGGGCTTCGTGGCGCAGTGCTTATGCCGCAGAGCAACGACAACGGCAAAAACCTTGAGAATACGGTATTCATGGAACTTTACCGTCGCCGTCAGCCTTCCGACAAGATTTCATATTACCAAGGGAAAAGTGAATGCGATTTTGTCATCCAGCGTGAAGACAGAGTGGTCCATTTAATCCAAGTAACATGGAGCATGGAAGACAAGGAAACCCGTGAACGTGAATTAAATGGACTTCTTGAAGCGTCTTCAGCAACAGGTTGCAGCACATTGTTGGTTATAACCGATGACGAAGAAGACTGTTTCAAGGTGGATGGGAAAAGCGTAAATGTGATTCCTGCATGGAAATGGTTGCTCCTTGCCAATGAAGGAGAAGATAAAACAAGAAGAAATGTCCCTGATGGAAGTTGACGACTTCTTCTAGCAAAATTTCGTTGCAGGTGATGATGTCATGGTGCATCATAATGAAGCAGGCATAACAACCAAGAGCATTTATGATTTTTTGTTAAACGAAAATTCATTGGACTTATGATGCAATATCATTCAACCATACATATTCCAAAACCATAATAGCCATATTGTACTTCATAAAAATGGCATTGTTGCCGCAAATCCGAACTTGACTTTGGTGTACTTGTAATTTTTCTTGGCCAATATTGGGAACTAATTTCTGGCAATAACCATATTACTTCATCACACTTTTAGCCGTATCCTTGATTGGATGCGGCTTTTTTGTTTTTTGCCATTTTACGAGACCAGATTTTCCTATTACGCATTACTCTAACACGATAAGTCTCTGTTATCCAACGACTTTCGTCCGAGCATATCACACAACAATGTTTGTAAATCGCAAGTCACCGGCTTCCAAATATTTACAACGGAACACAATGAAACACAACGAGACACAACGCTGCGCAACAAACCAATATAAACAAACCTTTCTTGGGTGAGAATATGCTTCAACCGCCTTAACTTTGCGTTGTCTTGTTCGAGGAGGCATTGTCTGTTTATGCTTCCGATAACAGAGCGCATCGGGCTGAAAATCCCGTAACAAAGAAGCAGAAAAAACAACGATATTAAAACGATTAAAGAATTGCTGGCCAACAGTAATAACCCCAATATATGTATTGCTGTCGGCATGAATGAACTAAAAGAATTCGGACTGTCTTTAATAGAGGCGGGCCGGAAGATGGGGTTGGCGGAGAGACTGGCTGAGACTTATCTCACTCCTGACGAGGTGGCGAAAATGCTTGGTGTTTCTACCAATACCTTATGGCGATGGAACAAGTCAGGGTATCTATGCCACGTTAAATGTGGACGCAAGTCCTTTTATAAAAAGTCGGACATAGATAAACTTATTGGTTGCAATGAAAAGTAAAATAAAAACAAGACCTGTGACTGAGCAATCGGAGCAGGCAACCGCTTACGCAGCGGATGAGAGAGTTGATAACAGCCTTACGGCACAGGAGAGCGACGCACCTGTTAGTAATTGCGCCGCACAGGATTTACAGGAGTCAGGCGAAGGAACGTCGAAACCAACAGCCGGTATGGAACAATCTGAAAGTGAAACACTGAAAGCTAAAGTCAAGGCCGAACTTGATGCAGGCAACCCCGTGCCTTATGAGGATTTTCTAAGTGCTGGCTATCGGTGCATTGAACATCATAAAGCTCACCGAAGAAGAACTGCAAGAATCCGAGAACCATGACGACTTCGAGTCTTTCCTGTCAACCCTTGAAGACAAATACGGCTTCAAACTAAATAACTGCCAATGGATGACAACCGAGAACTTGAACATCTATTGGTATGAAAACGGTCAAAAGACAGACGGAATTTAATCACTGAACAACAATAGGACGGCCCAATAAAACGGGCTGTCCTTTTTTATTTTTTTGTCCGTTATTATATTTAGCTTGATGTAGATTAAAGTTTCCCTGAAATTGTTTTATTATATACAAACATATAAATAACGTGAGTTCGACGAATTATAGATGTCTGTAAATTTGGTGATTAGCGAAAATTGTTGTACCTTTATAGTGTTGA
>CALUFM010000014.1 GCA_944319935.1 uncultured Prevotella sp. | reverse complement strand
CTTAACCGCCGGTGGAGTGAGCGCGGCGAACGTAACCTGCGGTAAGTCGAAACTACTCCAACCGTCCCCGAAGGGGGCGAATGGCGTGTTGGGTTATGCGGTGGCGGGTTCTTACGGTTATGCGGTATGTCCGTATACCCCAATAACCGTATAACCTTAAACCTTACAACCGTAAATGCCGTTCGCCCTCTTCGAGGACGATATTATTTGCACATACATACCGCAAGTTCCGCTTCGCTCCACATGCGGCTAAGCAACGTTGGACGTCTTCGACGCCCTGCTGCGCATTGTTGCCATCCAAAAGGTTTGCGGATGAACCGCAATTGACGGCCTTTCGCGACGCAATATGCCGCCAATCACATGGAGAAAGGCCACGTTTTGCACGGCGAAAGACGGCCTTTTGCAAAACATTGGGAACCAACACGTTACACGCCTGAACGTCTGCAACCGCATATTCGCCAGGCATGAAGCGCAGCGCAAGGCGTTTTTCACGTCACGGCTACGGCCTTGCGCACACATCCAAGCCGGGAGACGTGCATGCGCGCACCCGTTTCCCTGCGACGCTTAGGCTAACGCTTGCTACGGCAACGCCGACATTACATATTTGATACGCCGACCGCCTAAAATGCCTTTGCCCAGGCGCGTCGCAATCAAATTTAGTTAAAACACGATAATTATGGTTTAGGCAAGCGGCAGAATACAATTATAATATGTATATTTGCAGCCCGAAAACCAGGGTGAGTGAAATAGTTTTCAACAACAATCCATTGATTTCAGGCATCTGCATTTACATGAAACATTAAATATTTTGTTATAATAGGTATGAAAAAGAACAAGTTTTTATTACTTGCGGCAGCCGCGGTGATGTTCGCGTCGTGCGGCGGGCAGCAAGGCAAAATGGGCGACGACGAGTACGCCGTGAGGACGATTGAAACTCAAAACACAGAGTTGCAGACAACCTACCCTGCCACAATCAGGGGCGTGCAAGACGTGGAAATCCGCCCAATGGTTTCAGGATTCATAACAAAAATGTATGTCAAGGAAGGCCAGACCGTGAAGAAGGGCCAAGTGCTTTTCGAAATCAACAAGGTGACTTACGAGGCCGCGGTGCGCCAGGCTTCGGCTGCTGTCAACTCGGCTGCAGCCCAACTGAACACGTCAAAGCTGACATACGAGAACAACCAGAAGCTGTTCGCCAACAACGTAATCGGTACTTACGAGCTTGAGGCGTCGAAGAACGCTTACGAGAACGCGCGCGCCGCGCTGGCTCAGGCAAGGGCAAACTACACGTCAGCCAAGCAGAACCTCAATTACTGCTACGTTACAAGCCCCGCCAACGGCGTTGTGGGCGACCTGCCCTACCGTGTGGGCGCGCTCGTAAGCGCGTCAAGCGCGCAGCCGCTGACCACCGTGTCTGACATCAACACGATGCAGGTGTACTTCTCAATGACCGAAAAAGACGTCTTGGACATGACGAAAGAGAAGGGCGGACTGCACACGGCCATCAACGACTACCCCGCAGTGCAACTGCAGTTGGCTGACGGCACAACGTACAACCACGAGGGCAAGGTGGCTGCCGTTAGCGGCGTCATCGACCAAAGCACGGGTTCCGTGTCGATGCGTGCCGACTTCCCCAACCCCGAGCATCTGCTCAAGAGCGGCGGTTCGGGCTACATCATCGTGCCCCACGTAAGCTCTAACGCCATCATCGTGCCGCAAGACGCCGTTGTGCAGGTTCAGGACCGCTACTTCGTCTACATCGTAGGCAAGGACAACAAGGTGAAATACAGCCCCGTGACCATCAACCCCAACAATGACGGCAAGAGCTACATAATAGAAAGCGGCCTGAAGGCTGGCGACAAGATTGTAGTAAGCGGAGTGACCACCCTGAAAGACGGCATGCAAATCAAGCCCATAACAGAGGCGCAGTATCAGGAAAAACTGAAGAAGACAAGCCAGATGGGCGCGCACCAGAACGACCTGAACAAACTTAAAGAGGACTTTGCAAAGTAAATAAAGTAGTTAAAGTAGTTAGGAGGAGTTAAAGTAGTTAAATGACAAATGCTTCGTTGTCAGATGAAAGTCAGGCATCACTTGATGAGAGTATTGTCTTTAACTCCTAAGCGAACGAAGTGAGCGATAACTTCTGTAACTCCTATAACTCCTAAAATAAAAAAACAATGAGATTAGACAACTTTATAAAACGCCCGGTGCTTTCGACCGTCATCTCCATACTGACGGTCATCCTGGGTCTTATCGGACTGGTGTCGTTGCCGATTGAGCAATACCCTGACGTTGCGCCGCCTACGGTCAGCGTGCGCGCCAACTACCAGGGAGCCAACGCCCAGACCGTCCTCAACTCGGTCATCGTGCCGCTTGAGGAGCAAATCAACGGTGTGGAGGGCATGACTTACATGACCTCTACCGCAACGAATGAAGGTTCGGCCAACATACAGGTGTTCTTCAAACAGGGAATGAACGCCGACATGTGCCAGGTCAACGTGCAGAACCGTGTGTCACAGGCTTCGGCGTTGCTGCCGGCTGAAGTGACCCGCGCGGGTGTCACCGTGCAGAAGCGTCAGACTTCAACGGTGCTTCTTATGGCAATCAAGGGCGACCCCGAGAGGTATGACGAGAAGTTCCTCCAGAACTACGCCGACATCAACATCATCCCGGCCGTCAAGCGTGTGAACGGTGTGGGCGACTGTGAGGTGATGGGCGCGAAGACGTATTCTATGCGTATCTGGCTCGACCCCATCAAGATGAAGAACTACGGCCTCATGCCGTCTGACATTTCCAACGTACTCGCCGAGCAGAACATCGAGGCCGCTCCGGGTAAGTTCGGCGAACAGAGCGACAACAAGTACGAGTACACCATACGCTACAAGGGCCGTCTGCAGACTCCGACAGAGTTTGAGAACATGGTCATCTCGAGCGACGCCAACGGCAACACAATCCGTGTGAAGGACGTTGCCCGCGTAGAGCTTGGCGGTCTTTATTACAGTGTGACATCAAAAGTCAACGGCCAACCCGCCGTCATGATGATGGTGACACAGACCGCAGGTTCAAACGCTACGCAGATTGTGAGCGACATCAAGAAAGTGATTGAGGACCAGAAGACCATGCTGCCTCCGGGCGTCGAGATAGAATACATGCAGGACGTGACCGAGTTCCTTTACGCTTCAATGAACGACCTTATCCACACGTTGTTCGAGGCGTTCATCCTCGTGTTCATCGTTGTTTACATATTCTTGCAGGACTTCCGCTCGACGCTCATCCCGCTTATCGCGGTGCCTGTGTCGTTGGTCGGTACGTTCTTTTTCCTTTACGTGTTCGGCTTCTCGCTCAACCTGCTTACGCTCTCGGCGTTGGTGCTGGCCATCGCGATAGTCGTCGATGACGCCATAGTCGTCGTCGAGGCCGTCCACGCGAAGCTCGACCTTGGTTACAAGTCGGCACGCCAGGCCTCAATCGATGCCATGAACGAAATCTCAGGAGCCATCATCTCAATTACGCTTGTGATGTCGGCCGTGTTCATCCCTGTGTCATTCATCGGCGGTACGTCGGGAACGTTCTACAAGGAGTTCGGTATAACGATGGCTATCTCAATCGTCATTTCGGCTATCAACGCCTTGACGCTTTCTCCGGCATTGTGCGCCGTGCTTCTGAAGCCGAAAAACGAAGACGGCTCTGAGCGCAAGATGTCGATGCTCGACCGCTTCCACGCGGCCTTCAACGGCGCGTACGGCAAGGTGCAGGACAAGTACACTAAGTCTGTGCGCAGGATTGTGCAAAAGCCGGTTATCGCCATCATCGCAGTAATCGTCGGTGTTGCCGCGCTCGTGTTCACGGCTATGAACACGAAGACAGGTCTCGTTCCTGACGAGGATACGGGTACGGTGTTCTGTACGGTGTCAACCGCTCCGGGTACGTCTCTTACCGAGACAAACAAGATTATGGACCAGGTTGACTCAATGCTTGCCACCAACCCCGCAATCGAGAACCGTCTGCGCATCACCGGTTACAACTTCATCTCAGGCCAGGGTACCAACCAAGGTACGTTCGTCATCAAGCTGAAGTCGTTCGAGGAGCGCGACAAGGAGGAAGGCTTCATGAAGTATTTCGATGTTCACTCGATGGGTTCAAAGATGGTGCTGGCCATGATTTACAAGCAGACCGCAGCCATCAAGGGCGCGCAAATCCTGGCGTTCCAGCCGCCTATGGTGCAAGGTTTCTCCGCAACCAACGGCTTGACGTTCTCTATGCTCGACCGTACCGGCGGCGATGTGAACAACTTCTTCAAGATCACGCAGAACTTCCTGGCCGAGCTTAACAAGCGTCCGGAAATCGGAACGGCCATGACTTCTTACAACTCTGAGTACCCGCAGTACATGATTGACGTGAATGTTGCGAAGTGCAAGCAGAGCGGCATCGACCCGAACACTGTGCTTACGGCCATGCAGGGATACTACGGCGGTCTCTATGCATCTAACTTCAACTCTTTCGGTAAGCTCTACCGTGTGATGATTCAGGCTGACCCGAAGATGCGTGAAGACCTCAAGAGCTTGAACAACGTATACGTACGCACGGCCAACGGCATGGCTCCCATCAACGAGTTCGTGACGATGACGAAAGTCTACGGCCCGCAGGAAATCGCACGTTTCAACCTATTCACCTCAATCGACGTCAACGCCACGGCTGCCGACGGTTATTCTTCAGGTGACGCCATACGCGCCATCGAGGAAGTGGCAAGCACCACGCTGCCGACAGGTTTCGGCTACGAGTTCTCCGGTCTGACACGTTCAGAGCAGGAGTCAAGCAGCTCTACGATGATAATCTTCGCTCTCTGTCTTACCTTCGTGTACTTGATTTTGAGCGCGCAGTACGAAAGTTACCTCGTTCCACTGTCTGTAATATTGTCAATTCCGTTCGGTATCGCCGGCGCATTCATCTTCACCGACCTGTTCGGAAAGAACAACGACATCTACATGCAGATTGCGCTCATCATGCTTATCGGACTTTTGGCCAAGAACGCCATCCTTATCGTGCAGTTCGCTCTTGAACGAAGGAGGACTGGTATGGCACTTTCTTGGTCGGCCGTGCTTGGCGCGAGTGCCCGTCTGCGTCCTATCTTGATGACCTCGTTGGCCATGATTATCGGTCTTATGCCGTTGCTCATACCTATCGGAGTAGGTTACAACGGAAACATGACCCTCGGCGCGGCCGCTATCGGCGGTATGTTGATAGGTATGATTTGCCAGCTTCTGGTCGTTCCGGCTCTGTTCTACATATTCCAGTACTTGCAGGAGAAGGTTAAGCCGCTTGAGTTCGACGACGACAACGCAGCCGTTGACACCGAGTTGTTGCAGTACACACGTAGGATTGATAATACGAAAAATGACAACTAAGATGAAAAGAAATAATATTTTGATTATGGTTTCCGCAGTTACTCTTATGAGTAGCTGTGGAATCTACAACAAGTACGAGCGGCCGGATGTCAACGTCACAGGCATTGTGCGCGACGTGGCTTCAAACACCGACACGCTTGCCGTTGCCGACACTGCGAGCTTCGGCAACCTGCCATGGCGCAGCGTGTTCACAGACCCGCAGCTTCAGGCACTTATCGAACAGGGGCTTGCCAACAACACCGACATGCTCAACGCTGCTCTCAACGTGAAGATGGTCGAGGCGCAGCTCACGGCAGCCAAGCTGGCGTTTGTGCCCTCGTTCACGTTCTCGCCGCAGGGAACAATCTCTTCATGGGACGGCAGCAAGGCCACCAAGACTTATTCTCTGCCCATCAACGCAAGCTGGAGCATCGACCTCTTCGGCAACCTCCTGAACCAGAAGCGCAGCGCGCAGATGGCCCTCTTGGCGACAAAGGATTACCAACTCGTGGTAAAAACCAACCTCATCGCCAACATCGCCAACATGTATTACACGCTGATGATGCTCGACAAGCAGCTTGAAATAGTTGACAACATGACCCAACTGACCAAGGACACCTGGGACATGATGAAGCTGCAAAAGGAACTTAACAACGCCAAGGAGACCAGCGTACAGAGCGCGGAGGCCAATTACTACTCGGTATTGGCACAGGCCGCCGACCTGAAACGCCAAATCCGCGAGACTGAGAACTCACTCTCGCTGCTGCTCGGACAGCCGGCGCAGACCATCGGCCGCGGCAAGCTTGAGAACCAGTCGCTGCCCACGGAGTTCAGCACGGGCGTAGGCATACAGATGCTCAACAACCGTCCTGACGTACACTACGCCGAGATGACGCTCGCCCAGTGCTTCTATGACACTCAGGCCGCACGCTCTAAGTTCTATCCGAACATCACCATCAGCGGCTCGGGCGCGTTCACCAACAACTCCGGCGGCGGCATCGTGAACCCCGGCAAGTGGCTGCTCAGCGCAATAGGAAGCCTCGTCCAGCCCATCTTCCAGAACGGACAGCTCGTGGCTCAGCTCAAGGTTGCGAAAGCGCAGCAGGAGCAAGCCTTCAACACATGGCAACAGGCGGTGCTTTCAGCAGGCTCGGAAGTCAGCAACGCGCTTGTCCTCTACAACTCGTCAGAAGAGAAGAGCAAGCTTGAGCAGAAGCAAATCGAGAGCCTTACGAAGAACGTACAATACACCAAAGACCTCTTCAGCATGGGCAGCAGCACGTATCTCGAGGTCATCACGGCCCAGCAGTCACTGCTCAACGCCGAGCTGGCCAAGGTGCAGGACGACTTCTACAAGATGCAGGCCGTCGTCAACCTCTATTACGCCCTTGGCGGAGGAAGAGATTAACCTGTTCATAATTCATAATTCATAATTCATAATTGGCTTGCGCGTTGCGTCTCATGCTGTTGTGGATTACGAGTTATGGATTATGAAACGACCACTCCTCAAGCCGAAAGGCAGAAGCATGAATTATGAATTATGAATTATGAATTAAGAAAGATATGATAAGTCCTAAAGCAGAAATAGACCCGAAAGCGAAAATCGGAAAGAACGTCACTATCTATCCATTCGCTTATATTGAAGGCGACGTTGTCATTGGCGACGACTGCGTTATATATCCGTATGTCAGCATAATGAACGGCACACGCCTCGGCCGCGGCAACACTGTTTACCAGAACACCGTCCTCGGTGCAGTGCCTCAAGACTTCAATTACTGCGGCGACGCTTCCCAGTTGGTCATCGGCGATGACAATACGTTCCGCGAGAACGTGGTCATCAACCGCGCCACCTTCTGCAGCGGAAAGACTGAAATCGGCAACCGCAACTCGTTCATGGAGGGCGTACACGTGTCACACGACACGAAAATCTCAGACGACTGCGTGTTCGGATACGGTACGAAAATCGCCGGCGACTGTGACATCGAGAACGCTGTCATCTTCTCCTCAAACGTCATCGCCAACGCTGGCGTGCGCGTCGGGCGCGGCTCGATGATACAGGGAGGATGCCGCCTCAGCCGCGACGTGCCCCCGTACATCATCGCCAGCGACAACCCAGTGAAATACGGCGGCGTGAACGCAACCATCCTGAAGATGCACGGCGTGTCACAGAAGGTGCAAGACCACATCGCCAACGCCTACCGCCTTGTGTTCCACGGGCAGACGAGCGTGTTCGACGCCGTCAGGCAAATCAAGGAACAGGTGCCCGACGGCCCGGAAATACAGCACATCGAAGAGTTTATCGACTCGACCAAGCTCGGCCTCATCAGCAAGATGTGGTGACAACCAAACAAAAAAACCATTCCTCTTTCGGGAATGGTTTTTTCGTTTTAAGCCCATAAACGCACTGCGTTTCAGACATCCATCGCCATTCTTCATGTGTGACATTCACACAAAAGCATGAATGCGTCAGCCCAGCATAAGAGCTGTTTATTTAACGAGTGTTCGATATATAGTTGTTTTTTACAAGCAGCGAAAACCGCCCGCGTGCATTATTATTGGCGGCGCACGTGTGCGGAAGGTGGCATTTCATGACTTGCCTGCCATGCAACCGAATTACGGACGAGCCACAACCGGCCGTCCTTTACCACGCAATACATGGCTTTTCGCAATGCGAAAGGCGGCCTTTTGCGACGCAAAAGGCCGCCTTCAGGCAACTCGTTGGTTTACAAAGAGTTACAAGGCTACAGCTTTCCACTGTCTTCATATTCCCTTACCACGAGTTCGCGGGGCAGGGTGATGAGCTTCAACCGCTTGAACCACACGCGCGAAGAACTGTTGAAATGGCGCGTGGTGTGGCTGCTTATCATGTAGTAACTCAGCGTGTATTCGTCCATCAGGCTGCCGAACGCCGCCTTGATGCGTGAGCATTTCTCGTTCACGGCATTGTCGGTGGGGTCGGTCAGGCGGCTTACGCTCTCCTCTATTTTCGCCAGGTCGGCTGTCGGCGACACGTGGCGGTATATCCGCCGCAGCTCGTCACGGTGGTCGGCAAGGTCCTTGAACTCTATGCCTTCCTCGTGATTGAGGAACAACATGTAAAGAGCCTTGTGTACGGGGGTGAGCGTCACCTCCTTATTATAGTCGGAAAGGATGAAGCGGAAGTCGCGGGTTATGACAAGACGGCTCAGCTTTGAGCGTGCCGCTTCTATGCGCAGTTGCTCAAGCACGGGCACGGTGATGGCGCGCAGCATCAGGTCGTAGCGTCCGGCTTTTTGCAGACGCCTGACCATCCGGCCGAGTTCCATAGCCAATTCTTCAGCTTGCAGTCCGTTGTCGTCAGTGGTTTCCATGATGCAAAAATACTCCATTATTTTATGAAAGCCCATGTTTCTTGCCGTCTTTTTTCGTCTGCAAGCCTTGCAGAGACATTGCCGTTAGGAAAAAGATGATTACCTTTGCGTCGTAAAAAAGTATGGTTATGAGCGAAATTAAGCATGGAGTGATAGATTACGGCGAACCGGTGGACATGACGAAGCGCATCATCAAGGTGATTGGCGTTGGCGGCGGCGGATGCAACGCCGTGAGGAACATGTACCAGGAGGGCATCGCCGACGTTACTTTCGCCGTGTGCAACACTGACAGCCAGTCGCTATCCAAGTCGCCCGTGCCCGTCAAGGTGCTGCTCGGCGACCGCGGATTGGGCGTCGGCGGAGTGCCCGAGGAGGGGCGGAAAGAGGCCGAGGCGAGCATCGAGAAGGTGAAGAAGCTGCTGTCAGATGCCACAAAGATGGTGTTCATCACCGCCGGAATGGGCGGCGGCACGGGCACGGGGGCGGGTCCGGTGGTGGCCAACATAGCCAAACAGATGGGCATGCTGACCATCGGAGTTGTAACCATCCCGTTTTATTTCGAGAAGGAGAAGAAAATCATCAAGGCGTTGAAGGGCGTTGAGGAGATGCGTAAGAACGTTGACGCCCTGCTCATAGTCAACAACGAACGTCTGTGCGACATCTACTCAAACACACGCATCCCGGTGAAAGACGCCTTCAAGCGGGCTGACGAGATACTGAGCAACGCCGTCAAGAGCATATCCGAGCTTATCACCATCGAGGGTGACATCAACCTCGACTTCTGCGACGTTGAGTCAACCATGAAGAGCGGCGGCGGGGCCATCATGGCCATAGGGCGCGCCAGCGGCGACCACCGCGTGGAGAAAGCCATCATCGACGCCCTCGACTCTCCCCTGCTCTACGGCAGCGACATCAGCCGCGCCAAGCGCATACTGTTCAACATCTACACCAGCGCGGACACCCCCTTGTTCGTTGACGAGCTGCAGGAAATCGATACATTCATGGACGAGTTGTCGCCTCAGATAGAAGTGATTTGGGGCGTGTCCGAGGACAACAGCCTCGGCGAAGACGCCAAAATAGCAATCCTCGCCACAGGGCTTGACTCTGAAAGTGACGACTTCGCCCAGCCCGTACGCGACGACCGGGGCAACGACACCGAACATTACCGCGCGCTGATAAAGAAACTTTACTCGCCGGGCAACGGCCGAAGCGACACCACGCCGCAAGCTCCCGACAACGTGCCGTTCACCGTCAACGGCAAAGAAAACACCGAACCAGACAGCGAAACAAGCGAAACTGACACGCAAGAACCTGTAGACGGCCTGGCAGAAAGCGGCGGTACACAGACTGAAGACACGCCCGACAGCAACGATGGAGATATTAAAAACGGGACAGGAGAAGAAACAACAGACAACGGAAACAACTCAACCAACACTAACGGCACGGACAAAAAACCACAACCTAAGCAGCCAACGCAGGGCGGCAACCGGCTTGTTGACCGCCTGAAGAAGATTTGGAACGACATGCTGAAAGAACCATGAAAAGGTGAGAAACAGAATAAGAACGGTAAAAAGGTAAAAAAGTAAAAAGGTAAAACATTGTAAATTGGTAACGATGCTTTTTTACCTTTTTACTTTTTTACCTTTTTACCGTTCTTATATGCCCTTTACCCTTTTACTTTTTTACCGTTTTACCTTTTACCTTCTCACCTTTTTAAGCCTCTTATACACGAAATACACTGCCGGCGCAAGGAACAAGTCGGCGGCCACCCAGGCCGTAGGGTCGCCGTAGCACACGCCGAGGAAGCCAAAGGCGGGCACCATCCAGAGGCTCACGCCGCAGCGCGCTATCATCTCCATCACGCCCGACAGCACCGAGAGGTTTGAGAAGCCGAGACCCTGCAGGCTGTATCTCAAGATGGTCAACAGCCCCAACGCCGGGAAGAAATAGCTCGACAGGCGCATATACAGGGCGGCGTTGTCGATGATTTCGGTCTCGACCTGGTTGACGAACAGCAGCATCATGTCGTCGGCGAAAGGCAGTATTACGAGCATGGTGGCGGCGAAATACACCGCCGTTATCTTCATGGCCGACCATATCCCGAGCTTTATGCGCTCCACCTTTTGCGCCCCGATGTTCTGCCCGCAGTAAGTGGCCATGGCCACGCCGATGTTCTCAAACACGCACGTAAACAAGTATTTCACGCGCATGGCCGCCGTGAACGAGGCCACATACATCGTCCCCAGCGCGTTGTTCGCGCTCTGCAGCATGATTACGCCGATGGCCGTTATTGAGAATTGCAGCCCCATCGGCACGCCGTTCATCAGCAGCCGGCCCACCTTCTTGTCGTCATACGCCCGCTCCGCGCCCGTGGGTATGAGCATCGTCAGCCGCTTCTTTATGTACAGCCAGCACAGCAGCGAGGCGAAAGCTTGCGCCGTCATCGTGGCCAGTCCCGCGCCCTCCACGCCCAATCCGAGGGCGATGATAAGGATGAAGTCGAGCGCGATATTGAGCAGCGAGGCCGCTATGAGGAAATAGAACGGCTGCTTAGAGTCGCCTAGCGAGCGTATGAAGCCCGACAGCATGTTGTAAGCCATCGTGAAAGGTATGGCCAGGAAGTTGAGCAACAGGAACGTGTAAGCGTCGCCGAAGATGTCAGCCGGCGTGTTCACCATCCGCAATATGCGCTCGCAAAGCAAGGTCGTCACCACGGTGATGACCACCGCCATCACGGCCACTATGCGCAAGGCGTTGGCCACATAGGCGCGCATCTTCGTGAAATCTTTCGCCCCGAACTCCTGCGCCACTGGTATGGCGAAGCCCGCGCACGCGCCGTTGCAGAAGCCCATGATGAGGAACATTATCGACGACGACGCCCCCACGGCGGCCAGCGCGTCAACACCGATGAACTGCCCCACAATGGCAGCGTCGATGAGCAGGTACATTTGCTGCAGGATGTAGCCGCCCACAAGGGGGACGGCGAAGCGTATGATGTCGCGCGTGGGCGACCCTACGGTCATGTCGTTGATGCTTGGCATTGTGTGTTATCCTTTCTGAAAAAACCGTGCAAAAGTACTATTAAGTTAAGAATTAAGGGCTAAGAATTAAGAAAAACAGTGCTAATTTTTGATTGCCTTTTACCGTTCGGCGCAGTCGCCTGGTCTGCATAAGCATACATTAACGCTGTGTCCAAACAAAAAAGCAACGACAAACAACCTCAAACTTCAGCTCAACACTTTGTAATAAGATTATTAGTAATAAGTTTATTAGTAATAAAGTCATTACAACCGTTGCGCCAGATGGCTCATGCCTGTCAATCATTAAGTTTTAAGCATGTTCCCGTTCTATGCTCTGTCAGCATGTTGTCTTTTTGTTGCATGTAAAAAGCATCAAGCCGTGATGATGTCCCATGAGATGTTAACTCCCATGGTTTGGAATGTTAAATTTAACATTCCAAACAGCCAAAAATGGCTTTGTGAAACCTGTTTGCAGCCCTTCGCCAACGTTGTTGACGGCCATTGGCGGTGCTATCAATGGCCTTTTGCATTGTAAAAGGACGTCAATCGCATCCTGAAAAGCCACCTTTCACATCGTGACTTGGCATAAAACGCACCTCCCCCAACTGCCATTTGCATGTAAACAAACATAAAAACATGTCGGTTTTTAGTTAAGCTAAGCAAAAAACCGATATTCCTGTCGTTGCCATCCGTATTGCAGCATTCCAAAAACAAACACATTTAAGGCCGAGAACGGCTATATCCCGCCTGTTTAGCCGCAAAATCACGAATTAACATTTGCCCATGTTAGTTGATAATTATCAACCAACTCCCAGTTTAACGGATCCTTTTGGATTTGTAAACAACGGCTGCAAAACACGCAGACCAGTCCAATTTAACGCACAAAACAAATATAATGACAGTGTGTCTTGCCGCGTCTGCGCTGTTCGCGCAGGCGCAACAAGACACGCGCCCCGTTGTAGGCGTGGCCGAATTCACTTGCGACGCGGAAAGCCCTTACGCTCGGCTCGTCACGGAGAAGGTGGTGGAGATGCTTACCAACACAAAGCGTTTCCAGGTGGTTGACCGCACAAGCATCGACAAAATCCACGCCGAGCTTGAGCTGCAAAAGTCAGAGGCTTTTCTCGACAGCAAGAACCGCGTGGAGCAAGACGTGGCCGTAGCCGCCGAGAAAATGATTACCGGGCATATCACGAAAATCCCCGTTTACGCCATGAAGAACGCCAGCGGCTCGCTGCGCGGTTACAAGGCCAGCGTGGCTTTCGAGATGAAGGTCGTTGACGTTGCGACCGGCCTTAGCACCGAGGCAACGAGCTTCCAGGGCAAGGCCAGCGACGAATATCTCTCGCCGGAAAGTGCCGTAACGGCGGCTATGCAGTCGCTTCAGGGCGACATCGCCGAATATTTCCGCGTCAACTTCCCCGTCACAGCGAAAATCGTTCGCGTACTTTCAGAGAAAGGCGGGCGCGCCGACGTGATATTAGTGTCGGCCGGTTCGGAGCAGGGAATCAAGGAAGGGGACAAGTTTATAATAGAAAATGTGGAAATGATAGACGGCTCTCCTTACCACACCGAACTCGGACAGGCCGAAGTAAAACGCGTGGCTGGCGGCGGTTTCTCAGAATGCGAAGTTGAGAAAAAAGCCGGCATGGCCGTCCTCGAGAAGTTCAAGGCAGCCGGAAAGATGCAATGCAAGTTAGTGATAAAGAAATGACGAGCTTATGAAAAGACTGTTTTTAATGCTTGCCTGCGTCCTCGTTTGCTGCGGCATGTCGGCGCAATATCAGGCAAAATACATTTCGTCTGACGGTGATTTGGTTAAGATGAGGTGCGTAGGCTACGCTAAAAAGGCCAAAGACGCAGTTGTCGATGCCGAGCTTTCGGCAGTCAATACCGTGCTGTTCCATGGCGTGAGCGGCGCGCCACGCTTCTCGTCGCCGCTGATAAGCGTGCCGGAACGCGACGCCGTGCATGACAACAAAAAGTATTTCAACGACTTTTACGACGGTGGCTACCGTCGCTTCGTGGTGTCGTCGGAGATGCTCACCAAACTGAAAAAAGACGCCTCGAAGCGCAAGAGCATGACGGTTGATGTCACTGTCAACGTCAGGGCGTTGCGTGAAGACCTTGAGAAGAACGGCGTAATAAGGAAATTCGGTCTATAAATCGTATTGAACAATGAAGAAAATATTAGCAATATGCATCCTTGCCATGGGCGTTTTGCGGCTCGTGGCGCAAGAAGCCGTCACCGTGCAGCCAAGGATAATGGTGGTGCCGTTTGTCAAACAAGGCGAAGACATACGCACCGTGCTTGAGAATGACGTGAACAAACGCATCGTAATGGCAAAAATACGGGAGGCTTTTGACTCGCGCGGCTTCACCACGGTTGACTTCCTCGCACGGCTTAAATCATTGTCTAACACTTCGGGATTGACCATGGACAACCAGTCTGACTTGAAGTCAATGATAATACAACAGTCTGGTGCCGACGTTTACGTCGATGCCGAGATGAATGTCGTGCTGTCGTCCACAGGCAACTCGGTGAAGGTCATCGTCACGGCGTATGACATTTCTACGGGCAATTCCTTGTCAAACAAGGTAGGCGACAGCGGCAAGTTTTACACCGACGACATAGGCCGCTTGGCGTCAAAGGCCATAGAAGGCTGCGCCGACGACTTCCTGAACACAATGCAGACGAAGTTCAACGACATTGTGCAAAACGGCCGTTCGATAAGCGTCACCATCGGTTTTGACGCGGCTTCGGCCATGTCCATGTCAACGGAAATGGGCGGCGACGGGCTTACTTTGGCTGACGAAATTGAGCTTTGGATGAGCGAAAACGCTTACAAGAACAACTACCACATACAAGGGACGACCGACAAGCAGATGATTTTTGACGATGTCCGCATACCGTTGAAAGACAAGAGCGGCAACAATTACAACATCAACAAGTTCGGCCTTGAGTTCTTGAAGTTTGCGAGGAAGCATGACTTGAAAATCACTCGTGACATTACAAACAACCAACTCGTGATAACCATCAAATAAAGAAGCACATGAAGAAACGTTTTTTAGCTACGGCTTACTTCGTTTGCTGCATCTTTTTATGCGTTGCGGCGCGGGGCAACGCCGTGCCGATGTCAGTGGCCGTGCATTCGGGACAGACCATGTTTGACGATAACGCATTAAGGTTGCTCGGTTCAAAAATGAAGGCTCTGCTGTCAGCCAACGGCATTTCGTCTGCCGGTTATTGCGGCATTGTGTTGTGCCCTACGGTGGATGTCGGCGGAAAACAGGTCATCGAGGGCGGTATGCGCAATATTACCGTGTTTGATTTCCAGCTTTCATTGACAGTGGTGAATGTCGTTACAGGAAACGAATTCGGCACAATGAGCATGCCGTTGCGCGGAGAAGGCTATTCAGAGCGCGACGCCTGTCTTGCCGCATTACGCAAAATCAATGCCGCGGACAAGCGTTTTGCAGGTTTCCTGGAAGAAAGCAACAAGCGTGTGGAGGATTATTACACCAAAAACACGTCATCGCTGATAACCTCGGCGCAGACAAAAGCAAAAATGGAACAGTACGAGGACGCTTTGGCTCTGTTGCTGTCATACCCGTCAACGCTGTCAGGTTACGACAAGGTGGCCGCCGCAGCCGTCAAGATTTACGAACAGTGGCAATCCAACGTGTGCGGACAAATCATGCAAAAGGCGCGGACAGCTTATTCGACAGGTGATTATGATACGGCTGCGGAAATGCTTGGCGAGGTGGATATGCAAAGCAGTTGCGCCGCAGACGCAAAAAAACTTGCCGACGAAATACGCAAGGCTGTCGGCAAAGAGCGTGCCGAGGAATTACAGTTGTACAAGGAACAGTTGCGCACGGCGGCCGAGATAGAGAAACAAAGGATAAAATCAGCCGAAAACGTAGCCAAAGCCTATTACCAAAATCGAAGCAGCTACGTGTATTTGGTATGGTAACATGGATTTTGCCTTGCAATATGAATACATTTTAGGGTTAAGGAAACACGCCCCAACAACTTGTCCGCAAAACGTGTTTTCTTAACCCTTCACTATTAATTCTTCACTTCGGTTGGTATTTGTGTTTGCGCTTTCAAGGCACGCATTATTCATTTTTCACTTTTCATTTTTAATTCTCTCAATATGCCGCCGAGCATGGTATGCCCATCGCTATTACGCGGTCGCGGATGGCGTTGAGCTGTTCGGGCGAAGCCTTGAGCAGGTCGTGGTCGGGCGTTTCGCGGTCGATGGTGTATATCATGACCTGGCGCGGGGAGATGTGCTTCACGGCTTCGAGCCACGGACCGACATACTCTTCGCCCGTGTTGTCAACGCTTTGGCCGTTCATCGTGCCGCGCATGAACATCGTCTGCACTATGGCGTGGCCGTTGAACGAGCGTATTGTCTCGATTATTTCACGCACGTCATAAGTGGGGTAAGTAGGGCGGTTCACCTTGTTTATATATTCTTGCGAAACGGTGTCGAGCTTCAGTATGTTGTTGTCAACGCGCTCAAGAGCCTTGTGAACTTCAGGGCGCATGGCCTGTGTGGCGTTGCTGAGGACTGACACCTTGGCTTCGGGGCAATACGTGTCGCGCAGGCGGATGGTGTCGCCAATGATTTCGGCGAAGTGCGGGTGAGCCGTAGGCTCGCCGTTGCCCGCGAAGGTCAGTACGTCGGGCAGCCTACCGTCGGCCGCCATGGCCTTCAGCTTGGCCTCAAGGGCGGCCGCCACCTCCTCGCGCGTCGGCCGTTTCAGGCGCGGACGGTGGTCGGCGTTGAAGCCGCACTCGCAGTAAATGCAGTCAAACGTGCATACCTTGCCGTCTGCCGGCATGAGGTTGATGCCAAGGGATATGCCGAGCCGGCGGCTGTGTACAGGGCCGAAGATGGGCGACGGATATATTACGGTACTCATTCTTGTTGTGTTTTTATGTGTCTTTTCTGGTTGCAAATGTAATAAAAAAGGGCGAAACGCCCCACCTTGCGGCGTCTTTCTTTGCGCCGACGGTTAATTTGGGTTAAACAACGAGTTCTTTTAAGGAGTTTTTTCAAGGAGTTAAACAATCTTCTCAAAGGCGATGCGCTCGCCACGGAAACCGTAGCTGACCGTGCCGCAACGCTTGTAGCCGAGCGAATTGAGCAGACTCAGCATCTCGGCGTTGTCATGGTTGGTGTCAACCCTTATGCTGCCCACGCCCCTGTCACGGCAAAGGCTTTCAGCGTGCGTCATCATCCGGCGCGCCAAACCACTGCCCCTGAAAGCCGCAGCCACGGCGAGGCGGTGGACTACCACATAACGCCCGCCGGTCAGCCACTTGCCGTCGATGGCGGCGTAAGCCAGTTCCGGCTTGGCTGTAATCACTGCGTAAGCGGCCACCCGACCGCCGTCGGCAGCCAGCACGTAAGCGTCGCCCGACCCCACGTCGCCACGTATGGTGTCAAGCGAGGGATACTCTTCCGTCCATTGGTCGCGCCCCCTGTCATGCATCATCTGCTTGGCCTCGCATATTATCCGCCAAGCCGCCTCAATGTCTGTTATAATTGCTTGTCTGAAAAACATAATCAAAATTTATTAGAGGAGTAAAGGAGTAAAGAAATAAAAAAGTAAAGGAGCTGAGGGGGGGGGGAGACATTTGTCTTTAACTACTTTAACTACTCTAACTACTTAGCGAGTGAAACTCGCGATAACTACTTTAACTACTGAAAAAAACTCCTTATATCGCTCTGCCCTTGAACACGCGGCTCTCTTCCGCCGGGACAACCACGCCGGTCAGCGTCAGGCGCGCCGAACGGAAGTTGGGCTGTATGCTCACCGAGGCTTCACGGCCGCCGTTCCACAGCGTGACGAGCAGTTGCGCCGACAGTCCGCTGCCGTTGACGCTCGCCCGTATGTACACGTTGCCGCGCTTGTCGGTAGTCTTCTCGTAGCGCGAGATATAGCCATCCAGCGTTATGCCGCCAAGGCCGTTGAAACCCGGCCACGGCACATTGAACGCCACCTGAACCACGGCCTTGTCGCCGCAGAAGCCGACAAAGTTTGTGCCAGCATCCACATGTGCGGTGTATCCCCGCTTGAACGTCACCTCGTCGGCCTCGATGACGAACGCCGTGTCGTCGATGGCCTTTTGCGCCTCGGCGTTCGCCAAGCTGTCCATTCGCTCCTGCAGGGCCTTGCGCTCCTTCTTTGTCAGCTTGCGCCCGCCGTCGTCCTGCGCGCTGACGCCGGCGGCAACAAGCAACATGGCCGCCACGGCCAATATCATTCGTTTTACAAACATACGTACCTCCTTTTTATATAAAACACCAAAAATGCGGAAATAGTGCATCTGAAGGAGATATTTTTTTAGGAGTTATTTTTTAGGAGTTCCTTCAGTAGTCAAAGTAGTTAGAGTAGTTAAAGTAGTTAAAGACAAATGCATTGTTGCAAACATCCAAAATCGCCCTGTAGGGGCAGACCTGTGTGTCTGCCCTGACAAATGTAGCGGATGCAAAATGTTGGGCAGACGCACTGGTCTACCCCTTCCCAATGCGAATGCAAAATGTTGGGCGGACACACGGGTCCGCCCCTACAGCGACGATTTTGGATATAACCCCTTTAACTACTGAAAATAGCTACGGAACGAAAAATGTTGCCAAATTGTACATAAAAGCCGCAGAATCAAGGTGTTTGACAATTTGGCAATACATCTTGACTTGTTGTCAAGCAACGGCTGCCGCATTTCTTCTCACATAATTATAAATGGCGTAACTTTGTACGCAAAAAACAAAAATTAAAAATGATAAGGAGGCAGACTTAATGAAGAAGAAGTATGAAAAGCCAACAATGAAACTGGTCGAATGGAATTTCCAAAATCCTGTTTGCAACAGTGGTATATGCCAATTAAGTGCAAAATGTATCACTTCCGAACACGGTAGTGTAGATACTAAAATGAACAATTTTAACGGCTCTCTTGATTGGCATGATTATAATTCAGTTACAGGTGAAAATTAAAAAATAAACAATAAAATAATGGGCAAGAATATCTTTCCTTATATTATCTTAATAGCTGCATCAATCTTTTCAAGTTGCAGTAATGAAGATGAAATAATAGAGCCGGAAGTCGATTATGAATACGGCATAACAGTAAGCATTGCATCGACAGGAAATAAAAACGGGGCGGAAGTATCGACAACGCGTGCGATAGATGATACCGGCGCTTTTACGGCCATGTATGACGCTCCGTATGTATATATGCATTCTGTCGAAGACCCGTCAAAGTATGTCAAACTTCCAATCATTGAATGTGACGAATGTGCAAGCACTGGCCCCGGTGAGCCGGGCAAAGGCTTTCAATACACTTTTTGTACAAATAAAGACGGCAGTTACACAATAAAGTCAACAGATGGCAGCAGTTACGCCACTTTCGGTGGGAATGAAGAAATATATTTTTCATCTGAAGAAAGTGAGACATGGGAAGGAACTTCCGTTGACGCCACTCCTATCACAGAGCAAAGTGTGCTGGTAAGAAACGAAGAAAAAAACAAAGAAATCTATCGCAGTGAAGGAAATTACACAATGCAAGATGTTTTTAATCTTGGAGTGAATGGCAACTTGTTAATGAAACGGAAATGTTCTGCATTTAGGGTGTACTTTTTATTTACTGAATTAGATGCACCTCAGCCAGGAACACCACCTACGCGACAAGATTATTATGTCGATCCCGTGACTTTCGAAAAAAATGTCGGACAATCTCCCTATTCTTTTTCTGGAAAACTGTATATAGGTCCTTATTTCTGCGATACATATAATATTAATACAGGAGAAGTAAGTTATAAAGACGGACATACCAACGGATATTATGCAACAAATAATCAAAAATACATACCTTTTACAGATGTCGGATATTCTCGAACAGAGGGTACGATACGTCAATCTTTTGATGGATATGGAGTGTCAACTGCAGAAGCTGACTACCTAATAACTCCTTATGACGAGAACAGTACAGCAGACTTCACTTTTTACGCTTTTATCAAGAATACGACTGATAATCCAGAAAGTGATGTGAACTCAAAATACATTACATATCATTGGGAAGGTGTGCCGAAGTTCAATACAACACAAGTTATTATTATAATGTATAATTATAAAGAATTGGCTAAAGCGTTTAATAACCCGGCAGCCTCGTCGCTGACACGCGGATTCTGGAAAGGACCGGAGAAGTTGGACATCAAACCTGCTAAAGTCTTGTATTTTGAAGAGTAATACTTATTCATGATTTATGAGAGCGTTCTGAAATGCTATAACACCCATTGTAGGGACATAATTCATTATGTCCGCACGCCACGTAAGGGGCGTATAAGTAGTTTATTTTAATAAAATACATTTCTATGAAATGTGCGGACATAATGAATTATGTCCCTACAATAGCGACGGGTTGCTGTTTTGATACACTCTCTTTTACGGACAACAAATGACAATCAATAAAATAAATTCTTTTTCATAACATGAATACAAAAGAAAGCTGCGCTGAAAACAACGCAGCTTTCTTTGTATAAACACATTATCAGATGAAAGCAAAGATAAAAGACGGTCTGCAGGTAAGGAACATTGCGGGCGAACACGTGCTGATAGACGCAAGCGGAGAGGTAGACTTCTCGAAAATGGAGATGCTGAACGACACCGCCGTAAGCATAATAAAAGCCATGCAGGAGGGCGTCTGCACGGCTGAGGAACTTGCGGCGCGGCTCGCCGCCGAGTATGACGTAACTGTAGACCAGGCTCTTGCCGACATCAGCGACCTGCTTACGGCGATGAGTGCTAAGGGACTTGTCACCATAAGCGACTGACGGCCGTCGGGCTAAAGCCGCAGCACGGCGTCGCAGGCGGCGGCTACGGCCTTGTGGTGGGTGACGAAGATGATGGTCTTGCCGGCGCAATGAGTGCGGAGGTTGAGCAGGAGGCGACGCTCCGTGTCAACGTCCAAGGCGGAGGTGGCCTCGTCGAAGAGCAGGATGTTGCCGGGGCGCAGCAGGGCGCGCGCTATTGCTACGCGCTGCGCCTGACCCTCGCTAAGTCCGCTGCCCTGCTCGCCCAGGGCGGCGTCGAGCGCGCCGGGCATGGCGAACACGAAGTCGGCCTCGGCAGCGCGCAGGGCGCGGCGCATGTCGTCGTCAGTAGCGTCAGGGTCGCCCATCAAGAGGTTGTCACGTATGGTGCCGCTGAACAGCGTGTTGCCCTGCGGCACGTAGGTGAAGTTGCAGCGGGTGTCGGCGGAAAGCTCGGCGCGGCTCTTGCCGTCGTCAAGCCAAGCGCGCCCCTGCTGCGGACTGACGAGGGCGAGGAGCAGGCGGATAAGGGTGGTCTTGCCACGGCCGGTGTGCCCCACCACGGCGGTGCTTGTGCCGGCGCGGAAAGTGTGGGTGAAGCGGCTCAACACCGGCCGGCCGCCGCCGGAATATCCGAAGGTGACGTCGCTGAACACAACGTCGGGCACGGCGGCGAACAGCTTGCGGCGCGACGTGTCCTCTGAAGGCATCTCCTCGATTTCACGCAGACGGTCAACGGCTGTAAACACCTCGACAAGCGACGGCAACATGCGCGCAAGGTCAAGCACGGGCTGCTGCACCTTGCCCACAAGCTGCAGGAAGGCCGCCATCGTGCCGAAGGTAATGTCGCCTACGCTCAGGCGGTAAGCCCCCCAAGCGAAGACGGCAAGATAACCCAGGGCGAACGCCGCCGAGACAACAGAGCGCGACGCCACGGAGAAGCGCGTGCGCCGCATGAACTGGCGGTAGAGCGCAGCCTGATGGCCGTCGAGCGCGCCAACGCGCCCCGCGCCCTGCTCAAGAGCCTTGACTACGGTGTGCTGCTGCAGGCTCTCCTGTATCACGGCCTGTATGCGGCTGTCGCTCTGGCGTATTTGGCGCGTGTACCCGTACATCTTGCCCACATACACCCTGCCCAACGGCAGCAGCACCACAAGCACGGCGAGGACGAGCCACGGCAGCCAGGCGTCAAGCCAGCAGAAAAAGGCCAAGGCGGCCACAAGCTGCACGGCGGTGACGACCATTGAGGGCAGCGACACCGTGAGCAGTCCGACCACCGATGAGGCATCGCGCTCGACACGGTTGACAATGTCGCCCGTATGGAAGCGAGCCAACATGCTCCAGCGGCTCTGCAGCAAACGGACGAGCAGCCTGTGGCGCAGGGCGTTGCCCACACCAAGCTGCAAGCGCACGCTTACGAACGAGGCCACGACATCGCACAAGAGCTGCGCCACGATGAGCGCGCCAAGCACGGCTATGCCGGCAACGAGGCCGCCGACGGCCGCACTGGTGGCAACGTCGATGACACGCTTGGTGAAATAGATGAACGCCAACGACAACGCCACGGACACGACGCCCACCACGCAGCTCAACATTATGCCACGACGGCGTCCGGCAGACACGCCACGCACGTAACCGGCATCAACCCTGAACCTTATATACAAACGACGCCACGACACGAAAACGAGCATCAGCAGCGAAAGCAGACGCCACGAAAGGGCGCGCGAAGAGCAGGTCTTGCCACGGCGGGTGAACGAAACGGCCACGCCCACGACATCGGCCACAGCGGCCGTCTCGGTCTGCACACGGTTGCCATCGCCCTGAAGCACGAGGCTGTCGCCGCTACGCCTGACGACACGGTGAAGCACTACCCCGCCCCCGCCGCTCTCACGCACAAGCACAACGTCGCCACGGCGTATGCCGCCGGGCTGCGGACGGCGCAAAGTGACACGGTCGCGCCCGTCAACAAGCAGCGGCCTCATGCTGCCGCCGCGCACGGTTATGGTGACATCCCGCCCACGGGCAAGCAGGTCGGCGATTTCGTCAAACAGTTTGTCGTTATTTATTTTCATTTGGTAGAGGAGTTAAGGGAGTATGCTTTTTTAGGAGTTAAAGGAGTTAGAGGAGTTAAAGGAGTTAAAGGAGTTAAAGACATATGCTTTGTTGCAAATCGTTTAAAGTAGGGGCAGACCCGTGTGTCTGCCCTGCATTTTACCATTTGGATTTTTACATGGCAGACCCGCAGGTCTGCCCCTACTTTAAATTTGCGAATAAACAAGCCTTACGCCGAACTGACGCCATTTTACCCTTCAAAAGGGCATATATCACGACCCGAAACGCCGCCTTCCGCAATGCAAAAGGTGGCATATTACTATGACGTTTTTCACGCAAAACATCTGTCATCTTTCATTTTTGCACATAAAGCCCTGTCATTCAGCATTTTGCGCGGTGAAAGATGCTTCATTTATCTTTCACCCGACTTTCACCTGTGAAACATCGGTGAAAGATGCACGAAGCATCTTTCACCCCATAACCTGCTGACAATCAGCGCAAAACGCCCGAAAATGACAGATGAAAGATAAAATCATGAAAAACAAGACCTGTAAACCTTTTCGGGGGTTATTATTTAGTAGTTAAAGGAGTTAGAGTAGTTATCGCTCGTTTCACTCGCTGAGTAGTTAAAGTCAAATGCATTGATGCAAACATCGCAAACAGCCGCCGTAGGGGCGGACCCGCGTGTCCGCCCTGCATTTTACCTCTCCGCTTTTTACTGGGCAGACACACAGGTCTGTCCAGTAAAAAGGCGATTTTCGCCGCTTTCAAAAACAACTGTCATGCCGAGTTTTTATTTAGGAGTTAAAGGAGTTAGAGGAGTTATCGCGAGTTTCACTCGCTAAGTAGTTAAAGACAAATGCATTGATGCAAATTTAAAGTAGGGGCGATTTTGGATATTTGCAACAAAGCATACGACTTTAACTACTCAGCGAGTGAAACTCGCGATAACTACTCTAACTACTTTAACTACTAAAAAAGGAAATGCCCGCAAACGTCAGGAGATGTTGGCGGGCATTCTTTTCAACCGGATGACAGGCTGTTACGCCTGCAGCAAAGCTAAACTAAACAAAGGCGCGGCGCAAGCCTCATTGCTTCTCGATGACATAGCTGATGCGCACCTTCACGCAGCGGTTGAGCTTGGCGTTCAGTCCGCGTGTGCTTGGGTCGTTGACAACTCCGATTGGGTCGGTCAAGGCGTTGAGCGAGAAGCAGTTGCGGCCGATGTTGCGGAACACGCCACAGTCCTTCAACCACTGGATGACGGTGCGTGCGCGGTTGTAAGCCAAGGTCTTGTTACGCTCAAGGCCCACGTTCTCGGCGTCGTCGCCTGAATAGTTGTCCTGGCTGGTGGCAAGGCCTTCAGCCGAAACGAACTGTATGCGGCCGTTCTCGAAGATGTTTTTCAGCTCGGCAACCGTAGCGGCATCGGTGCTGTTGGCCAGCACACCGCCATTGCCCTCTACCGCGGCGTAAACGTCAGCGAAGCTGTAGAGGTCAACATCGTCGTCGAGCGTCATGTTAGATTTCACCATGTCAAGACCCGAATGGGCGTTCAGGCCGTAAGAGGTGCTTTCCTTGTAGTTGTCAGAAGACATGAGGCTCTGCGTGGCCGTCTCGTCGTCAACACGGTAATACCATGTCTTGCCGCCGCTGTATATCGGGGCGTAGTAATATCCCTGCTTGTCCTTAAAGGCGTTCATGCTTGCAGCGTCAACATCGAGAGAAATTGGCGCGGACGACATCTCATAGCCTCGCGCCACGCCGTCAGCCTCACACTTGTTGGCCTTTTCGGTAGGCACATCCTCTGTTTCAAGGCGTGACAAAGAGCGGCCTGACGCCAAGGCCGACTCAACGGCGTCAGTGTCGGCGAACTTGCGCTGGGTGAACACACCCGAAGCGAGGTAGTCAACAGCGTTGACAGGCGCGCCGCTGACGATTGGCGCGTCATCACGACCAGAATAGTTGTTGGGGAAGAAGACGTAGAACACCATCGTCTTGTACTCCGGGCAGTTAGGCTCCGGCAGCACGGTGTTGGTGATGTAAACCGGCTCTTCGCACTGCAAGCACCTGTCCCAATGGCGTTTCTTGAAGTAGTAGGTCAAACCTACGCTGAGGCCCACGTTGGCGTCGAACCAGTGGCTGTCTTCGCCCGTGCCCTTCAGGGTAACGGCGTCGAAGTTTGTCTGGTACAATGTGGCGTGCGCCTTTACGTCGAGTGACAGGTCTTTCTTGCGGCTGAAGAAGCGGCTGTACTGCAGCTCGAAATGGCCGCTCCACTCGTTACGCTGCGCGGCGATGTCGTAATGATGCAGCGCGCCGAGGCCGACAGAAGCGATAAACTGGTTCATCAGCCTCTTTGAGTCCTTGCCCTCGTATCCGCAGAACAGGCGCGAGAGGTTGAACATGGCGTTGACGCTGAAGTCGAGCCACTTCATCTTCGTCTTCCAGTAAGGCGTGCCGTCGTCGGCAATGAGCTGGTCGCCAGTGACGAACATCGTCTCTTCCTTGCTGTACCCCTTTGAATTGCCCATGCCAAACTGGAACTTAACACCGATGCCAGGGGTGAACCACTTACCGAAACCAACCCTGAAATCAGGCGAGAGCAAACCGTCGAAGTCGCCCACGCTGCCGTAGTCGCCGGCAAACGCGTGCCCTCCTACTTCACCAAATACAAACCAGTTGTCCCAAAACCTGTTGGTGACAACACGATAGTGGTCGTCCGTAGGCTGCGGCTGAACCGTAGCCTCGCCGCGCACCGTGTCGCTGACCACTGTCTGCGCGCTGACGCCGCCGCATGCCAGCAGCAACGCCATGATAAAAAACATTGTCTTTTTCATAAAACCATAATTATTAAAAAATTGTTTAAACAATATATCCTTCATCCACACCGCCGACGGCCGCCACAAGGCAACAACCTGTCAACGGCTTTTCGGCACACAAAGAAAAAAGCTTCAGAGGGCATCAGGCGGAACAAGCGCAAGCTGCGCCCCGTGAAAAACAAGCCATTCTCAACCACACGCACCGCCGACCGCCCCACGCGCCGCCCGTCACGCTCGCGCTCAAATTTAAGCTCATAGCCGTCACCCATTATCACCGAATAAAGCAGAGCTACGTCCTTGTCGGCAGCCATGTTTGCGCCAAGCTCGTTTTCACCGTAAAGGTAAACGCTGACAAAGCGCAACAACACACGGCCGAAACGCCACGCGCCAAGGCGGCGCAACACAGCCTCAAGCCGCGAACGGTCAACACCGGCACGGCGCATCATGACAGCCACGTCGCAAACCTGCTTCATACCCACGCCGTAAGACAGCGCATGGCGGCGCAAATGCAATACCAGGCATGCGACATAAAGCTCCACTCCACCAGCGTCAGCCTCAAGCATACGCCTCAAGCGCGCGTCGGCAAAGGGGTTGTAAATGTATTCACGCCAGCGGTGGAACTCTATCTGGAACGGCTCAACGCCCGACACCACAATGTCGCCGCTCTCATAACAGAACGGCAACTCCTTGCGGCGCAGCAGCGGCTCAACCAAGTCCCAGCCTCGGGAAACCACCAAGTCGATGTCGCCATAACTGCGGCGCAGCGGATTGCGATACCACTTAGCCACAGAAGCCCCCTTGAAAACTGAGGCCGTTATGCCCTCAGAAGCAAGCCACCCGACAAGACGCTCGCCGCACTTGGCCACGCGCTCGTTCATCATCTCGATGTGCAACAACTGCATCACCCACTGCCGCCACAGCCCTTCCCCAGGACGAAGCCCGGCCACGGCAACGCCATCAGCCACTATGCCTGATACAGCCTGGCGGCACGCAAGGCGGAAAACGCCTTCAAGCACACCGTCACCGGCATCAACTTCGCCGCACGCCGCGCGCTCGCCCCACAAGCCCTGGCGCAGCAGACTGAAGAAAGCACGCTCAACGTCTGTCATCATGAAACCGCTTCCTGATTTTGGCGTCGATGAACTGAGGCACCTTCCAGCCCATCTTCATCAGCTTCTCTGGCACGCCGAAGAAGCCGTGCGACTTATACATCCGCACATCTTCCGCCCACACCCGGCCACGGCTCGCGCCTCCGGTTGAAAGCCCGCCCATGCGCATCTTCACAAAATACTTGTTGAGGTATTCCACATGCAAGTCGTTCTCGTAAAGATAACGCACGAGGAAGTCTGAATCAGAAGCTATTTTGTAGCTCTCGTCATACAGGCCGCAACGCTCAAGCACATCACGCCGGATATAGACCGTAGGGTGCAGGGGCAGCCATCCGAGCCTCACCTTCCAGCGGCGGTAACGCCCGCTGACCCAGTTGCGCACAACCCTTTCCGTATCCGCAGCGTCAACGTACAGGCCGTTGCCGTAAACCAAGTCCGCTCCCGTTGAATTGAAAATGTCAACGATGTCGGAAATCACGTGCGAATTGAAAAAGAAGTCGTCAGAATGCAGCAGCCCCACAATGTCGCCCGTGGCCAAGCGTATGCCCTTGTTGATGGCTTCATACATGCCGTCGTCAGGCTCTGACACGACTTTCGCCAACGCGCCGTCGTCGCGGTAGCGGCCAATCACGTCCATCGAGCAGTCGCTGCTCGCCCCGTCAATCACGATATATTCAATGTCGGGATAATCCTGAGCCAGCACGCTTTCGATTGTCTGGCCGATGGTGGCATCCCGATTAAAACAAGAGGTTATTATTGAAACTTTGGTCATTATATTTTCACCAGCCTATTTTGAATATGCAGTTTTTACATACTCAGTTATCCGTTCCTTGTCAAAACCACAATTCTTTTTTATCTCATAAACTTTGGCATCCGCAAGAGTCCTATACCACCACCCTTGCAAGAAGTGCCACAAAAAACCTTCCTTACCGTCCAAAAATCCAAGACGGAAAAAATACCGGTAACAGAAGAACAAAAACGCCCTGAAAAACAATGGAGACTTCACGTACAACAGTTTTCCCTTTCTCACAAGATTTGCATGCGCACCTGAATTCATCTTGTTGTCAATCATCCCGTATTCAGTCATCAGCAAGTCTGCCGCTTCACGTGTGGCATATCCATTGTGCTTTGCCGTCCACCAGGTAAGCCCGTTAAGATTGTCGTCATAAAATGGATTTTCCAAATCAACCACAACGCCCTCGGTTATCTGAATATGTTCGTCCATCTGGCGGTCTTCGCATTTGGCAAACCTCAACCTGAAAAGTCTTAACAATATCAGCGGAATGATGCCATGCCTTATGTAACGCCCCATGAAAATGCGTCTGCACGGGGCCGTATAAGCGTTGACGCCTTCAGGCGTATCAGGCAAACGCATGTCCAATTCCGCTATCAACTCGTCAGACAAATATTCATCAGCGTCCATTCTCCACACCCACTCCGTCGTTATCGGAAGATTGCGTAACGCCCAATTGAATTGTGTTGAATAGTTCACCCATTTATTCTGACACACCTTGGCACCCATGGACTTCGCTATTTCAACCGTCTTGTCAGTTGAGAACGAATCAACGACAAAAATTTCCTTAGCGAATTTCTTTGCGTTGTCCAAACAACGCCTGATGTGTATTTCCTCGTTAAACGTCAATACGACAACTGAAATATCCAACATGGTTCTAATCTTTAATCTCTCTTCTCTTCAAGAACTTTGCGGGATTGCCGCCAACCACCGTCCACGGCTCGACATCCTTGAACACGGCCGCCCTTGCGCCGACAACCGCACCCTCGCCTACCGACACACCCGGACCAACAAAAGCCTCTGCGGCCACCCAGGCCATGTCGCCAATATAAATTGGCCGCTCCGTCTGCTCATGGCGGGGTGACGAAATATTATGCGAAGCCGTACAGAGACTCGCGCGCTGGCTCACCGTAGCATTGACACCCAACACCACTTTCGCGGCGTTATAACAGTCAACGCCCGACGCCAGGCAAGCATGGTCTTTCATCACCAAGTTCCACGGCATGAAGATTTTGGCCGAGGCGTATACATTGGCCGTGCCGGCTATGTCAGCCCCGAACAGCCTCAACAGGCAACGCTTCCAAGGCATCAGCGTACTCTTTGGAAAAGGGCGGGCAAGCAACGCCCAGCACACCGTCCACAACATCCGCATCACACGGTTGGCCGTGCCGTATGGAGACTTGAAACGATACAAATCCGACATCTTACGAATGAATTATTTTGAATGAATGTCAGCAAAGCCCCCATTCATTATGATTATGCAAACGAACTGCGAACTGCCTCCGTAGGGGCAGACCCATGTGTCTGCCCTCCATTTTTACTTCTTCGCTTTTGATAGGGCGGACACACGGGTCCGCCCCTACGGCGGCGATTTGCAGTTTACTGCTCAAGCTATTCGCAACAAGACATTTGTCTTTAACTACTTTAACTCCTCTAACTACTTTAACTACTAAAAAAGAAAAAGACATTTGTCTTTAACTACTTTAACTACTAAATATCCCCTGCTTGCCTCAACAGTTCGTTGTGACGCGCAGTCACGTCAGGGCAATTACGGCGCACGAAGTTGTCAACCGTCTTGTACACCAACCCCAACCGCGCAGCTATCGAGCGCATGCTCTCCTTTGTCGTGGCATACAGGCGGACAGCCTCAGAGTATTTTTCCATGCCCGCACGTGACACGCTCCGGCCATTCTCCATGCGCGCCCTGCCGTGCCGGAGCGCAAGCTCAGGCTCATGCTTGCGCAGATAAGCCCGAAAAACTTCGGGGTTAAAGCCGAACTCCGCCGCCACCTTGGCCACTGGCCGAGGCTTGCGCTTCAGGCTGTCGATGGCCTCGGCGTATTTTGCGGCGGTAGTCTTCACCCGCCGCCGCTCGCCGCGCAAGTCGGCATTCGCGCCAACGTCGCCTGATACGCCAAGACGCTCCAACACCAAATCCCTGTGCCATTTGTGCAGGTAAGCCCGAAAGCCTTCAGCCGTAACACCCGTCTGCCGCACGATGTCTTTCACCGTCAGTGCCGTGTCCTTGTAAAGCTTCAAAGCCTCGGCGTATTTCTTTTCCGTTTCCGCCGAAGGCCTGTATTTGCGACCATTGCCAAGCAAGCGGCCAAACTCCTTTTCCCCAGCCTCCTTGGCCGACTTCCGCTCAAGCCTCTTGCGCTCAAGCACGTCTTTATGGTAAAAGCGCAGGTGCTGGCTCAGCCCGCTTTCTGACACCTCGCACTTGTCGGCAATCTCCGGCACGGTCATGTCGGTGGAGCGGTAAAGCTCCACGGCCTCGGCGTATTGCTTTACGCATTCGGGGCGCGCTCCATGCCACAGGTTGTCGTTTATGCCCAACTTGCGGCGCGCCTCCTCACGCCTAGTCAGCGTGTCGGGATAATGCACGCGCATGAAGTTGGCCAAGGCCGTAGGGTCAAATCCGTACTTGCGCGCCACCTGCGACACGTTCAAGTCGATGTACTCCAACGAGTCGCAAGCCGCCACGGCGTTCTTGTATTTCTCGTGCGCAAGCGCATTCTGCCTGCCAGCCTGAATTATCTTCACGCCATGCGCATCTCCCTCGCCGGCCGACATGCCGTTGCGCCGCAGCACCAACTCACGCCAATACCTGCGCAGGTACTGCCCCAGCCCGCCGACGCTCACCCCGCACTCCTCGGCAATCTTGCCAAGAGCCATGTCGGTGTCAGCGTAAAGCTCAACAGCCCTCGCGTACTTGCAATGCAAGGCGTGGCGGCGCAACAGGCGCGCACGCTCCCTCGCAGACAAAGAACAATCTAAATCTTGGCGAATGGCCAAACTATCCATTCCTCAGAAAACTTAGTTTTTATCCTTCAATCTTTCACCTTCGCCGCAATCCACAGTAAACCAAGAACTTACGAGTGAAAGATACATCGTTTTACTTTTCACCGTCTTTCACTCTTCATGCGAAAAGGTGAAAGATAGTGGAATACTGGCTGCCATATCTTTCACCACGGAAACACCTGTAACACAATGCGTTATACGCCATGGTGAAAGATTGAAAGACATGCCGCATGAAAAAACTTATATGAATGTACGCATTTCCTTTTGTAGAGACGCAAAATATTGCGTCTCCGATGCACAACAATGACATTCCTTGTCTTGGCGTACCATGAGACGCAATATTTTGCGTCTCTACAATAGACATTGGCAATTTGCGAATATCCAGAAAAACAATTCTGCAATTTTTCCTTGTTCTTGTCTGTCATCTGTCAGTTTTGCATGTATCACACTGAAAAACAAGCACTTACACGCTGACAGGCAAATTACTGTTCCTGACAGACGCCCATATCATCTGTCAGCCCGTAACTCTCTGCGAGCCAGATATTTACAACGCGAGCTGACAGATGAAACAAAAACCATGAAAAACATTCATTGAACAAGAACAGAACCCGCCAACAGCCATCATCATTTCTGACATGCCACCTTTCGCACGCCCAAAGGCCATGTCTTGCAACGCAAAACACCGTCAACCGCAGTGCGTTTTGCCATCATCCGGCAACCGCCGGTACAACGCCAACATGTCAGCGGCCATTCGCCTTGACGAATACTTAGCCTCGACAAGCCGCCGCCCCATGCGCCCCATGCGCTCAAGCTCGTCGCCGGTCAAGGCCAAAAAGTCTTTCATGGCCGCAACAAGGCAGTCAACACTGCGCTCTATCCACCATCCGCAGCCCCACTCCTCAAGGTCGCCCCAAGGCGCGCCCTTGGTAGTTATGACCGGCGTGCCGCAAGCCAGAGCCTCAGCCACCACGATGCCGAAATTCTCAGAGAACGTAGGCAGCACAAGCACGTCGGCACTTCTCAGCAAGTTCCACTTGTCTTCGCCATACACGCCGCCAACGAAACGCACCATATCGCCCATGCCGGCCGCGGCTACTTTATCTTTCAACGCTTCCACATAACCCGCCTCACCCTCGCCGGCGACAATAACCTCATACGTTTTCAATTCGTTTCCCAACTTCGCCACCGCCTCAATAAGCATTTCTATGCCTTTCTTGACATGCACGCGCGAAAGGAACACGATGCGGCGTGTGCGCTTCCAAGACATTTTCATCTTGACGGCATCAACGTCGATGCCGTTGGCTATCACGCAGACATTCGGATTATAGCCTAACTTCAGGATGTTGCCTTTCTCGCTTTCGGCAGTAGCCACCAAAGCCTCGGCCTCTCTCAATGCCTTTTTCTGGTAAAGCCAAAGAGCCGGCAGTTTCCTCGTATAATAATGCCTCTTGATTATCCACGGCTCAAGCATTCCGTGAGGCGTCAGCACGACCTTGCATCCCGCCTGTTGCGCCCATCTTTGCGCCAAAGCGCATTGCGGCATCCAACAGCCGTTTACATGCACAACATCTGGCCGAATACCGTCAAGCAAAGCCATGAACCCTCGTTTCATCCCGCCAAACAACGAAGAATCTATATAATGAACCGTAGCATTTTCAATCTTTACAGGATTAGACGAACCATGCGTAACAACATGCAAGTCAACTATCTTGCCCAACTCTTTCGCCAGCAGTTGCATGTATATGGACACCCCGCCCAGTGAGCGGTCGATGGCGGCAACAAAGTGGATTACTTTCATAGGGGAAAAGGCGAGCTACACATTAATCGCCAACGCCGACTATCCAAGGCGGCACGGCATCACCAACAGACTGCAGACTGTCAACAAAATACTTGGCCAATGTTCTGCCGGAAATGCACTCAGCCCAGCTCCTCCGGTAGTCACGGCCTTTGCGTATCGAGGAAACGTTATTTACAGCCTCAGACAAGCATGCCTCCAAACTCTTTCTTGAATGGAATACACGCCCCAGCCTTTCGTTGACAAGCAAATCCTTTGCCCCGCACTTGTCGCTGCATATCACGTACAATCCGCACTGCAAAGCCTCGTTAACGACAGCTCCCCAACCGTCATAACGCGACGGCAGCACCAATGCGTCAAAGCCAGGCATCATCGCATGAACCTTTTCCATATCCATGCGTCCATGGAAAACAACGCTGTCAACATGTTTCTTTTGCACGTATGCTTCCAAACACTTACGCTCAGGGCCATCGCCAATTATATGGAACTCTAAATTCTCTTCATGCAATGAAACTAATGCTTTCAGCATTAATAAAACATTTTTCCTCTTATCAATACTACCAACAAATAACAGCCTAAGCTTTCTTTCTAAAAAGCCTTCACACCCTTTTTGTGACTCACAATCTTTTGCGTCAGTACAATAAGCAAATGGTATTACTTTCCACTTTTCATTCCAATAACAGTAATAATCCACAGCCAATGAACCTATCGCATAAACATACTGGATTTTTCGAACAAAGATATAATCCCTCAGGAAAAAACGCATATAATGTATAAACAGAGGGAATCGATATATGTAAGGGGCTTCGGTTATTATCCCGCGCTTCACGTCAAAATTCAAACTAAGCTTCAACCATCTGAATACGTCCTTGTCAGCTCTTATCCCTGAAAAAAGCGCATACGTGTCTTTCGCCATAAGCAACCTCTTCACATTGTCATCAGAAGGTTGGAGAAGAAGTTTTACGCGCGTGCCGTCAAGTAGATGACTACTGTCCCACCCCATGCTGACACGCTGCCGATAGTCCACGCGCGGAACTACCAAACACACGTTTTCCACGCGCTTGTCACGGCAAAGCTCCTTAATGTAAGGCACTTGATGCGGGCTTACACAGTTTTGAAAAAACACCAAGTTCATTAATTCCAATTATTCAAAACTGTTTTTCACCCATATGTCTAACTGCCTCGCACGCTCATTCCACTCATGGCAAAGAGGATTCATCCCAAGAGTATTCTTGCTTAATGCCTTCATGATAGCAGTTGAAAGGCTGTCAACAGAGCTGGCGGCATAATATGTTCCGTTTTCTTTTAACACTTCATACGGCTCGCCTATCTTTGACGTTACTATCGGCTTGTTGTACGGCAAATACATGTACAACTTGCTTGGACAACGCGCCTTGTCCTGAACGGTATCGTTCATCGGCAAGACAAATACATCTGTAAGCGAGAAATATGCAGATATATCCTCTTCCCTTACATAACCTGGCATCCAAACCTGACTGTCAAGCTTGTTTTCAACAACATAATCCTGAATCCTTTGCCTGTCGTCTCCGTCACCCAACAGCAACAGCTTGATTTCGTCACGGCCGATTTTCTTAACAGCTTTCACAATGTCAATGGTGCGATACGCCCTCGACAAGCTACCAAGGTATGTTACAAAAACATCTTCATCGCCTTTCTTCAAACCTATGCCGTCTTTACAAACACTTGTCTTGCATACGTCCTTGTTGTATGCATAAGGGAAATACAACATCGGAAGCTTCTTACGGAAAATACACCTGGCACGCTTGTTATTTAGCTGTTGCAGATACACACTGGCATTCAATACGCCGTCAGCGTAAAACAAGGAATAATATTCACTTGACAGTTCATACCCCCTACGCCACCAAGCCACGTCTTTTATGGCCGAACGCAGTTCGCTATGCTCGACTAATTTCTTGCACTTAAAACTTATCGATACTATGTTCCGAAATACAAATGCGCACAAATAAACATAATCAGGCCTTATTTCTTCCAGCAAAACCGACTTCTTAGTTCTTTCATCAAAAGATGAATCATATGTAAGGAAACGAACATTCGTTCTTTCATCACATTCCATTGATACACGATGGCGGTTTTCTTTAGTATCTTCCATTATAATATACACCTTCCACCCTAAATCGGAAAGAGGATTAGCCAACCCCAACGCACGTTTCGCCGTGGCTATGGCTGCTATATCACCCGTCGTGACAAAACAAATTGTCTTCTGCCTGGAACTCATATAAACAACAAAAAGAATGAAAAAACGAAACCCTATTTGCGCTGCCGCAACAGCCCCATCATATTCTCACGATACGCAGAAAGCCTTGACTTGTCTAATGAAAGCTTTTCTTTGCCATTGGACATGCTCAAGACAAATATAATTGCAAACGCAACTGGCATGGTTTGGCGAAAATGTGACTGCGGCGAAAACAACGCCGTCCAAAACAGATTGAACACATAAAAAACCAAAACAAGCTTGTATCTGTTTTCACATTTCATAAATGTGCGCAAGCCTTTCCAAAGGAAATATAAGACAATATATCCCATCGTCAAGAACGCAAACACGCCATTCATCATGCCGCTGCCTATCAGCACAGAATGCGAGGGAATAAGATAGTGAAAACTCATTTGACTTCTCGAAGTCATTGAAAGCTCTTCATGCAAAGACAACATCATACGTTGGTAACGGCCTGTCGTGTCATACGGCCACGCACCGTGCCCGAACCAGAATTCATCCATGAACGCCCGCCAACCAACTAAAGCCTCACTTCTACCAGCAATCAACAGTTCTAACGGATTATAAGGGTTATTACACAGGAATATTTGCTTGCTGTTGCCACTGGTTATTTCCCCCGCCAATACACGACTGACATAATACGCATAAAACGAATAGGCTATCACGCACAGCACAACCGTTGACAAAACAAGCACTTTCTTATCAAAAGTAAATATCCGATGTTCAAGCATATATGTAACAAGACCTGCCAACAAGGCCATGCCTCCGCTGCTTCGTGCGCCAAGAAATATGAAAACAATTCCAAGCATTGAGAATACAATTGGGAAATACTTGTGGCGGTAAATCATTGACACTGCCAAAAACGCCAAAGTGACAAGTGGTGCTACATAAAACTTCAGATATGCGGCAGCCTCACCAGCCAATACATTTTCCACGGTTTGTTCCTCAATAGCCGTACCAAATAAGAGATAGTTAGCCACCTGCGAAATAACCAACACTAAAATCAAAACTTTCTGTTTTGACAAATAAAACAGCAAAAACATGAAATGAAAATATGAGACCACCGTTATAGCAAGCCCTTTCAAAGCACTCGGCAAGTCGTTGCCTACCATAAATTCAGAAAGTATTTGGAAGCATAAAAGCAATGCGTATGCAACGGTTATCTTCTTAATGTCATTTGTCCCATCCCATTTTACCTTGGGCAGAACAAACAACGGAACATAAAAAAGAAGTAGAAGCTCACTTATACTTATAGTTCCAATCAAATTGAACTTTATGCCAAAGCCCAATTCAAACAACAATATTACTATAATTCTGGTATAAAGCATAACCAAGCATTTTCCTTTATCTATACAGGCTTACACATCTTTTAAATTCTTCATGCCACTGTTCTGAAACAACGGAATAATCATATTTTCCCTTAAAATATTCCAATCCGTTCAACACAAACTCCTTTCTTTGAGCTTCTTCCATTTCCAGTACATGTTGTATTTTATCTGCAATATCTTCAGGATTTAGATTTATGACAAAACCTGCCTTTCCATAATTTACTATTTCACGTTGTGGCTCAAAGTTTCTTGCAAGCACAATACAACCATTTGCCATAGCTTCAACATAAGACAATCCAAAACTTTCAAAATACGATGGCATCACATAGAGATGCGCATTTTTTAAGATATTCATTGTGTATGAATAATCTCTTGTGCCATGACAGATTATCGGAAGTTCATCTGAAATGTTTATTTTACCATCAGTGAACCCCGAGACTATATGCAATTCAAAATTACGAACACCACGTTTGTACAATATCTCTATGGATTTTACCAATAAGTCAATGCCTTTCCTTTTAGCTTGCGCTCCGACAAATGCGATTTTAAAATTTGAGATATTCGTATGTTTCTGCAAAGCGTAGTCACAAGATACTGCCTTTAAATCAGGCAACAAGAACGGTATATTAACAAATTTATACTCATATTCCGGATAATATTCATGCACAAGTCTTAAAGAATAATTACTTCTTAAATTAATTATACATTTTTCTTTAGCAACCTTTCCCATATCCTCAATGAGTTCTTTCCATCTAAGAATGGACTCATTCGTTACGACTGCATCTGTATTTTCAGGGTCTATAAAAGACAAGTCACATAAAAAAGGGATGTTACTTTTTCCATAATGCGGTATTACACCCTGAGTGTATATTACATCAAAATGTTGCTTCGTAAATTCTTTTTCAGATATAAGTTTTTCTCTTTTTATGCTAAAGCCCAATTTTTTCCGTATTCTCAACCGTTTGAGAATACGTCCTTTTACAGCTTTAAAAAAATGCCCAACAACAGGGAGTATAGCGGACAAGATATTTCTTGGATAATAGAATTCTAAATCTTCATACTTATCTTGCAAATTTTTAAACAATAATCGCATATTTCTATCCGTTGAACGACCTATATCCCACGGAAGATGATTCATATAAACCCTTATCTTCATAAAAAACAATAGATCTTATCCATTACCATAAATTGCCATTTGTTCCAAAAGAGATTTGCCTGCCACATTCCAGTTCAACTGTTCTTCAAACCTATTATAAGTCCTGATTGAAAACTCTTTATACGCCGTTTCATCTGAAAATGTTTCCTTTATATACTTTGCGAAAGTGGCTGGTTTCGTTCCTAATGGGAAAAGCTTTCCATTCTCGCCATCTTTCACGATTGTTGTAATTCCACCGATAGAATGAGATATTGAAGGCAACCCATATGCACTCGCCTCACTGAAAACCAAGCCGTATGCCTCACCACGCGATGGGACAAACAAGAAATGGGAACTCTTATAAAGGCCTACAAGTTTTGCCATCCCGTCCGTTTCCATCTTGCTGATAAAGCCATGATTGACAACATAAGGAGGCAATGACATAGGTATTCCCCTTAAACCCACTAAATGCAATTCAATAGGAAAGCCCGCATCATGAAGATTTTTTACTGTCTCAATAACAATGTCAGCTCCTTTCCTATCCCAATCAACCCCGACAAACAAAATCCTACACACCGTCATGTCTTTGTCAAGGATATTTGCAATCACCAAATCTCGTGAAGGTATTTCGTCTAAGTTTGCGCCCAAAGGTACGACTTTTACTTTTCCTGGACTGAAACTATTATAAAACTTTCTTATTGCGTCAGCCGACGCGTCTGATGAAGTAAATATTTTTTTAGACTTTTCAAAAGCACGCCTCTCGATTTCATGCGCTATCGCAGTTTTATTCAAAAGCCTATTAAAGCCTTGCCCGAGCATATACTCATAACATCCGTCAACGTACACAAAAACAGGAATGTCCGTTTCCAAATATGCAACGGGAATTGTGCTTAACGACAATATGGCATCCGTACCGCCTTCCAAATTAGCCGACACAAACTTTGCCCAGCCCTTAGCCGCGGCAACAGAGCGTATGGCTTGGTATTTCTTCCGCAGCAACACAGCTTGCAGCTTACGAAAGACCATGCCAAGGGTTATTTTCCTGTAACCATAGATACAATACACCTCACAACCTTGAGCCTCCAAGGCTGTCTTCACGTAATAATTCGTTCCACTCCAAGAGTATTTGTCAAAAGGAGGCGATGTTGTAATATAAGCGATTTTCATTTAAAATAGTTAACGTCAGTTCGCTACAAGAAACAAAGATGATTTCACGCCGAATTTAATGTCACAATGTCACGGCGCAGCCCAATCTGCTGATTACCAACAGATTGCATGGTGACATTGACATGAATGACACATTCTCCACTGTCACATACTTGTGACAAACGTGAATGCTGAGTTCCTCTTAATGTCACCGTGCAACATCGTGGCTGTCAACACCTTGCACCGCGCTGTGACATTGTGACATTATTCCTGAGAATAAGAAACTCCTTGCGTGTTGCAATAAGCCGTCTATAGTCTTCACATTTACCGCTTTTCATAATGCAAAAGGTCATTTTCCAAGACGCAAAAGACCGTCAGTTAGCAGGTTTGAATTAACGGGGATATGGGCAGAATACCGTAAAAATGATTATCTTATACCGAACAGACGTAATAGTCAATGCAAATGAACGTTTATTTTTCCATTACAATACCAATTAAAGTCCGGGTCGTCCTCTTTTAATGGTATCGTCATGCTATCACCACCGTCATTCTCAAAAAATGAATCAAGCTCTTTTGACGATTTATCATTATAAATCCGTCTCAAACCATATCCTTTAATTTTTCCAGGAACACCTGCTATAAACGGATAAGGCAAATCTGTCGAATAATCTTTCAACAACAAACTATTATTCGACACAATGCAATAATCAGAGGTGACAACTCCTTTTTTTATTGAACAATTATTACCTATCCAATTATATTTCCCAATAACAATAGGAGCCATGCTACGATGAACCTTCCCATTTGACGTATTAAGTACATAATGAAAATCTGCACTCATAAGAACACAGCCAAACGCAATTCGCGTAAAATCACCAATGCTTATGTCTGGGCCAACTAAAATCTTCACATTCTCACCTATCATAACGTCCCGGCCAAACTGCATTTGACAATTAGTACCTAACACATGGACTGTTGTTCCTCCCATTATTGTACAATTACCCTGAAACGTAATTACACCATTATTGATAATGACAGTTTTACCTGAACGGAAAAACTTGCGCCGTCCAAACCGAATCATACCCGAATGCAATGGCGCATTTATCTGGACTTTCCCTATATGTTCAATTCTTGTTCCCTGATAAACCCAAATTGGCAGTTTTAACGCATCTTTGATTCTGAACAGTAAGAAATTCACCAATAAGGTTTTATGGACAGAAATAGCTGTACCACGCCATTTGTCAAAAATAAACCTGAACAAATGTATACGCCGAATAATCCTTCCAAATCTCATAACAAATAATGTAAAGGCAACCAAACGCTTTATGCCGATAAGACTTCATTTTTTCCTAAAGCGTAAAAGCTGCATTGACAAAGTGGAAATTATATTTCTTTGTTCTGATTTATCAAATGCGACAAACAAACTAACCATCACATTCAATACAAATGAAATAAAACATAACAACAAAAAACCAATGAATCCATCTGGCAAAAAAGCATTTATCTGCAGAAGCATCAAATACACAATGAAAACACTTACCATGATGCGCAAAAGAACGCCTATAGAGAACAAGCAAAAACTAAACCCTAATAAGCGATGCAAAAAATAAAAACGAACAAATAAAAAAACAAAAAAAACGACCAAGCGGACATAATAAACTCCATACGGTTCCGTTCCGAACAACAACAGAACGTATGTCAGCGGCAATATCAACAACAGAGCGAAAGACTCCGACAAGTTATACTTCTTGATTTTGCCTGTCGCTTGAATTGCTGATGTTATGGGGTCAGAGAACGAATATATCATGGTCAACCATAACGCCAAATTCAGGAATTCTCCTGTATACTCAGGAACATTTTCAAGCCATAAGCCCAAAATGTAGTCTGTACGAATCATGAATGGCATGGAAATAACACCCAGAATGACACATGATATTTTCAAAGTATATACAAGCAATGACCTCATATCCTCAAATTGCCGCATTGCATAAGTTTTTACTATTTGCGGCTTAACAGCCATGACAAAATTAGAATTAAATGTAGCCAAAGACAAGTTGACCTGATTCGACAACGCAAATGCAGCATTAACGGCTGGACCGAAAAAAATATTCAACAAAAAAACCGAACCTTGTGTATAAATAAAAAAAGCACTATTCGACAATGTGTTCCACCAAGAAAAAGACAGCAGCTCTTTCAAGACACTCTTATTTACATAGAATTTATATTTTTCACCAAACTCTCTTGAGCAATACCAACCATCAAATATACGTATTAAAATATTTACCAACATCAACAAAAAAACATACAATATCAATCGGTCTGTTTCTGCATTTAAAATAACCAACGAAATGATTAAGACTGCAACTGATTGAGAAACAGCCTCATAAGCATATACGCTCATTCGTTCATGTGCTACAATCAAAGCCTTGTACGGTATGCTTAACACGTTAACAATGGCAATTACTATTGAAAATTGATATATCACATTCGCTGCCAACAATCTTTCATCTGGAATTTCCAGCCCTGTATTTAAGAAATACAAGCCTATTGTTTCCGCAACCAAGACAATTATTACAGCCAAGGCCAAATGCACATTTAGGCTGGTAACAAATATTTGATTTGTCTTTACCGAATCATGCTCACCCAAAGAATAATTTAAGAAACGTTGTACAGACGTTATCATTGAAGTGTTCAAAAAAGACAGCATGGAAATTATGCCACCTACGACATTATTAATTCCATAATCAACTACCCCTAATGCCTGTAAAACAATCCTGCTGGAATAAAACGAGATTCCCATTGTTACAAACATTCTTGCAATTAGCATGAAAGAGTTTCTCGCAACCTTCTTGCTGTCTAATCCACTCATAAATGTTTGTAACAACTATTTTGCAACAATCACTTAAATCAAAAACAAACATTTAACATATACAGCAGCGTGTTCTTGGCTATGCGCTTGTTGTTTGAGTCCATGTGACGCTTACTTCTCTTTCCCGTACCCGTAGCCGTAACCGTACTTCTTGCCGTAGCCGTATTTGCCGTAACGGCCGTACTTGCCATAGCCGTAATAGTAGCCGTTCTTGCGCTTGTCCATGTCGATGCCGTTGACGAGGGTGCAGATTGACGGCATCTTCTTGTCTTGACGGAGGTCGTTGACTAGCTCAAGGTCGCTCTTGCGGGTGAAGTCGGCGCGGCAGATGTAGACGCAGAGGTCGGCCACGCGCGAAATGAGGCGCGTGTCGGTGACGACGCCGATGGGCGCGCTGTCGATTATGATATAGTCAAAATTCTGACGGAGAAGGGCGAAGGCGTCGTCGAGCGAGCGGCGCGCCACGAGTTCCGTAGGGTTGGGCGGAACGTCGCCGCCGGGCAGCACGTAGAGGTTGGGCGACACCGCTGACTGCAGGCAGAGCGACATCAGGTCGTGTTCCTTGGGCGAAGCCAGGTATTGGGTTATGCCAAGCGTGTCTTTGGGCAAGTCGAATATCTTGTTAAGCGCGGGCTTGCGGATGTCCATGCCGACGATTAGCGTCTTGCGCTCCATGAAGGCGAAGCTCACTGCGAGGTTGGCCGCGGTGAAGCTCTTGCCCTCGCCGGGCGACGTTGACGTGAGGAGTACCACCTTCTCGTCCTCGCGCAGCATGTACTGGATGTTTGTACGGACGTTGCGGAACACTTCCTCCATCACGCCGTTCTTGTTCTCCGACACCACGATTGTTGAATTTCCGCTGTCATGCACTTGCGGGATGTCGCCTATTACGGGGGCGTCAGTCAGTTTCTCCACATCGGCGCGGCCCTCGATTTTGAAGCGCAGCTTGCGGGTGAGCCAGATGCAGAACACGGGGAAAAGCAAGCCTACGACGAACGCCAACATGTAGATGTTGCGCGTGTTGGGGGCTACGACGCCCGCGGCGCGCGGCTCTTCCACGACGCGGCTGTTGTCGGCCGTGGCGGCGAGGGTGATTGCGTTTTCCTCACGTTTCTGCAGAAGCGTGAGATAGAGGTTGGCCTTTATTTCCTGACGGCGTGTGATGTCGGTCAGGGCTTGCTCCTGACGCGGGGCGTTGCTGACGCGTGAACGGTAACGCCCGGCCTCAAGGTCGAGGTTGCGGCGCGTTATCCTTAGAGCCTTGTCGACATTGTCAACGGCCGTGACTACGGCGTTATGGGTGGCGTTAATGGAGGCGTCGAGGTTGACCACGACGGGGTTGTTGTCCTTGGATGTGCGCAGCAGACGCTTGCGTTCAATCTGCATCTCGTTGTACTTGGCTATTACACCGGCCAGTTCGGCGTCGCTTACGCCGATGTCTGACGGTATAACCTCGTGCCGGTTGTCAGGGTTGTCAATATACTCGCGCAAAAAGCCCACGAGGCGGAGCTGCGCAGCGTTCTCGGCGCGCTTCTTGTCATACTCTGAAGTTTCCTGCAGGGCGAGCTGGGCGTCCGCGCTAAGGTCGGTCAGTCCGGCGCGTTGCTTGTAGCTGGCCAGCTCGTTTTCGGTTGTGCCAAGCTCTTCGTTGATTATGCGTATGCGTTCCTCGATGAACTTGGCCGTGCGGCTTGCCACCTGGTTCTTGTCCTCGTTGGCGTCAGCGTTGTACAGCGTGACCAGGGCTGAGAGGAAATCTTGCCCGCGGCGCACGTCGGTGTCATTGAACGACAGGCGCACTATCGACGTGAACTCGCTCGTGGGCGCACCTTGCAGCCGCGCCTTATAACCGTCAGCAACGACCGACGGCGGGGCCACTACGGCCGTGAACTCACGCGGCAACGCCATCTTGGCGCGGTTAGAGTCAGGCGTGAGCGTCAGCGTGCCCACGGGGGTTATGAATATGGCCGGAACTTTCTTGAACTCCTTGCTGACCGTATGTTCATCGCCGTCTATCGCATATACAGCGGTGACGGCCACCGAACCGTCCTTGCGGCAGTCAACATCCACACTCAAGGCCGACGGCAGACGCTCGGCCTCGTCAGGAGCCATCCACACGTTGACGGGGACGCTCTTGTACGCCGGGATATCGTAACCGAACTTCTGCTTGTCGGAATAATTTATGTAAAAGTTTTGCGACCTCACCACTTTCTTGATCAGGCTGTACGACTGGAGTATCTCGATTTCGTTGTCGAAGTTGTTGGCCATCGACATCGTACCGAGGTCTTGCATCGACGCGAGAGCCGTAGCCGCCGTTGACTTGGTCTTGTCGCCCTGCTTTATCATCACCGTAGAGCTGACATTGTACACTGGCGGCTGATAGCGCAAATAGACATAAGCGCAGAGCATCGACAACACCAGGAATCCGAGGATAAAGGGCCAACGCAGGACATACTCCACAATGATGCCCTTATAGTCAACCTTCTTCTTTTCGCCCTCGAAAAGTTCTTCGTATAATTGTTCTTCTTTCATTTTCAGATTGTTATGATTTTAGAACCCGACCGGCCGTATAGCTTCAGCATTGATGCCTGTCAGGTTTGTCTTGTTACAAATTCGACTGCATTGCAAAATATGGCATATCGGCTTGCGAAAGGTGGCCTTTCACGCTGCGTTTCGCGACCTTTTACACGGCAAAAGACCGCATATCGCAAATCAGCCGAAACTACATGCCGTCAAGCCTTGCCGCAAGCCGCCTTCCGTGAACATCACCTCAGCGACACAACGACCAGCGACGCGATGGTGGCAACCAGGCTGACCCAGCTAATCCACGAAGACGTGTTGTTGCTCATGCTGTTGGCCATGACCCTCGCCTTGGTCGGCTTCACGTAAATGATGTCATTCTGCTGCAAGTAATAATAGTCCGAGTTGACAATGTCAGCCCGTGTCAGGTCGAGATGGATGACCTGCTTGTTGCCCGAGGCGTCTTCACGCAGCAGCTCAACGTCGTCGCGCATCGACAGCAGCGTCATGTCGCCGGCCAAAGACAGTGCCTGGAAGATGTTGATACGCTCGTCGGTAACGGGGTACGTGCCCGGCGACTTCACCTCGCCCAAGACGCTGACCTTGAAGTTTGAAACCCTCACCGTAACCGTCGGCGTCTCGCTGAGATGGGCCTGCAGCTTGCTGCGTATCAGGGCTTCACACTCACGCGTGGTCAGCCCGCCGACCTTGACCATGCCCAATACGGGGAAATCAATGTTGCCGTTGTTGTCAACAAGATAGTCCAACAGCTTGGCGTTGTTAAAGCCCTGCCCCTGGTTCGACTGGCCTTTCACCTGGCCAATCTTCCTGTAAAACGGGGCTGACACTTCCGGGTCTGACGTGCTTACGGTTATCGTCAGCTCGTCTTTCGGCATCACACGGTATTCATACAGCCCCCTGCCGTCGCCGGATTCCACCGGCTTGCCGCCGCCAAGGTACACCGACTTGTCGTAAGACATGCACCCGGTAGCCAGCAGTGACAGCACAAACAAGAAAATAACATTAATGCGATTCATATCATTTATTTTTTATATTCATAGTTTACAACTCCATGACGGCCCGTCACACTGACGAGAACAGCCCGTAACTCATCGCCGCGGCCGCGGCCTCAGGGCGGTTGTGGAAATCATATACGGGCACTTTACCCGCTATCTCGGCCAGCGTTCCGCTTATCTGCGCGAAGCTGCCCCTGTCAGACCTGATGAGAGACGTGTTGTCAATCAACGCGCAAAAAGCCTCAACGCCGCCCAACCTGACGGCACGGTTGCAGCCGGCCTGGCGCATACGGAACACCGCTTTCAGCCTGGCGCGCTCATTGCGGTAACAGCTTGTCTTGCCGCTCCACGGCGTACCGCAGACAAACACCTCGCCACCAGGCATGACACGCAACGCCGGCTGGTCGTCGTTAAGCAGGCGCGAGCCTTCAACATGCCTCAACCAAAGGCGCGAATGGGTGCTTTTGCCTATGCCCGACGGCCCCGTGAAGACCACTCCTTCAGCCCCTACGGCCACGCTCGACGCATGTATCAGCACCGTGCCGCATGAAGCCGAGCTGTAAATGAAGCTTATCATGATGAAATCCTCAAGAGCCTTGCGCCCCGACTCTGTGTCAGCCGTGCAGTCGGTCTTCACCACACGCCAGTCACGGCTGGCGCACATCCAATGCGCCTTGTCGTCGCCGTCAAACCGCAAAGACAAGACACAACGCCCAGGCTCAAGCCACAGGCTCAGCGTCTTGCCGTCAAAGGCATTGGTCAGCACCGGCAGCCCTTCGGCAACAGGCACTGCGACACCACACTCAATGTCGCAAATCGAGGCGTCACCGCCCTTCATATCCCCGACGGCAAACGGCTGCAGGTTTTCCGCCATGCCGACATGACTTGGCAAACACCACACGTTCATATTCAACCCGGCAATCTCAAATGTCATAAATTATCCCTGTATTGTGTCGGCGTAACACCGTATTTTGCGGTGAAAAGCCTGTAAAACGTGCGCACGCTGCTGAAACCTGAGTCAACCACCAAAGCCTTTATGGGCATGTCGGGCTTTTCATGCAAAAGCCCCACGGCGTATTCCAGGCGCATGTCGTTAATATATCCGTTGAGGTTTGTCCCTGCGTAACGTTGCACAAGCTGGCCTACCTTGTTCTTGTTGACCAAGCTAAGCTTTATGTACGTTTCGCGCGAAAAGCCCGGGTCAAGGAAGAGCTTGCCGTCAACGATGAGGCGATGGACGCGCTCGAACAGCAACCTGTCATGCAGCTCATCGTCACGGCCGTCTTCATCGCCCGGCAACACTGTCACCCGGACGTCGCCGCCAGGGTCGCCGTCACTGTCTGCATGCCCAGCGGCTTCATCCTTGACGGCGGCTTCACCGCCAAAAGAGCGGAGTCTCTTGTATTGGCGATAAACGACAACAGCCAAGGACAAGACGGCCAAAAACAAGATAACCAACAAGACGCTCATCAGCCGCAATGTTTACAAAAAATCACAGGCAAACAAGAAAATCACGCAAAACCGGCAAGAGCGGCACACCTACCGCAAGTAGACAACAAGCCAACAATACCTTGCGTGCGCTTAAACGGGAATGGGTAAAAACGGATATTTACCTGCCAACGCCCGCATTTCAGCGTCAACTTCATGCCTGAAGTCCTCCGGCAAGCCATCGTCACCGGCAATCGAGGCCAGCAACCCGCCGGCGTCACGGCAAACATCCAATATGACTTTCACGTCGCAGCCCTTGCCAGCCACGCTCATTGAAGGGTAACGGACACCAACCTCGGCGAGCAGCGTCAAGGCGATTTCGGCGGCATCGCCACACCGGCCTTTCTCCAAACTGCCGCGCGCACGGTCAACATACTGTTGAAGGCTTTGCGCCATTACCATCATGTCAAGCTGCGAGTCGGGACTGAAGAAGCACTTGCTTATCCCGTCACGGCATCCGCCGACGTCCGTTCCGCATCCGTCGCCGATGTGCTGCTGCATCCTGCGCAGCCTGACATATTCGCCAACATTCTCAAAACTCTCTTTGTATATGCCTTTTATCGCCACCGTCACGCCGCCGATTGAAGTGACGAGGCATTTGTCCCTCGAAATCCGTATGATGTATCCCTCAAAGCCCCTCAGCAGCCCTGATGTTATCCTTACCAGCACATTGCCTTCAGAATAATAATCCAACGGATGCGGCATGAACCTTATGCGGTTGCGCCCCATGTCCAACTGCATGAACGGACGCATTACCTTGTCGGGGATAACAGCCGTTGTCTTCGTGCTACAGTCATTCGCCAAATATGTACCGTGGCAGTACTTGTTCAGGAAGTCCTGAATCTTCACCTTGTCGCCCTGTACGAATATAAGCCCGGAAATCGTAGGACGTTCTTGTTCTCTTATATGTTTATTTTCATTTTTGTATATGGTCGTTTTATGGATAAATGTCTTAAACCTCTTGCTCAGAATCTTTTCCATGAGGTCAACCTTGGCATGGTGGACAAACAGATAGCACCATGACATGCACGTGTCTCTTACAGATACATCCTCTTCCGTGGCTGCGTATGACACAACCTCGTTATCACGTTGCCCCATGGCCTTAGAATGAACATCTGAACTATACAGTGGCATCGATAAATTCAATCTAATTTATTTTTTGCATTGCACATGTTTCATCCAAAACAACGATTATGCTTTTACCATTTCCGTCACTTTACAAGAAGCCAAGAAAATGACAAAAATGCGCAGGACATGTGCTTATCTCTTCCCAAGAGAGTATGATATTGTCGTAATATGTTGGATTTTAGGCGTTTAGCGTGTATGCTTCCTTGTTTTCACTAAACAACAAACGATTTTGCAAAACAAAAGCAAAAACAAAAGTGGTGAATATGAGTTATTTTTAGCTTGATAAATATTGTATATTACAAAATTTTGTCTAATTTTGCAGCAGAGCGTCTCTCTTGGGAAGAGATAAACATCATTTGTCAACCAAAACACCTAATACACAAGACAAAAAGCCTTACAGCCGACACCGTCAAAAGACACTGACAACAGCACGAAAGGCGGCACAGCCCATGAAAAAACATTTACATTTAAATCCCAAGCGGCAAAAGCACGCATAACAATCCCTGAACAAAACAATCACACAACAGGAACATCCCAAAGCGCACATCCCGTTTTGGGCATGATTGCCTTACGCCAACACATAAACAAAAAAGCTGAAACCAAAAGAAAAGAAAGCTCCCGAAAACCTGCTAACAACAGACTTCCGAGAGCTTACCAGTGATCCGTTTGGGGCTCGAACCCAAGACCCCAACATTAAAAGTGTTGTGCTCTACCAACTGAGCTAACGGATCAAGTTATTCATTATGTTTCGTAAAGCGTGTGCAAAGGTACGCTTTTTCCGTCAAACGGCCAAATTATTCGGCCGTTTTTTCACTTTTTTCTTCATCATTTGCCGTTGAAGAAGCCTGTACGGCGAGGTCTGACGGCGTTTCAGGGGGAGCGTCGCCGTCACCTTCCTTCGTCACGTAACGCTGGTAGTAGGCGATGATTAGCGTGGTGAGCGGCAAGGCCACGATAAGGCCGATGAAGCCGAGCAGCGCGCCCCAGACCGAGAGCGACAGCAGGATGACGGCGGGGTTGAGCCCCATGGCCTTGCCCATTATCTTCGGGGTTAGCACCATGTCGGTGATGGCTTGCACCACTATGAATACGGCCGTGGCCGAGGCGAATATCACCCAGAAGTTCTGCCCCGTGTCGGCGGCCTTGAGCAGCGACAGGAACGCCATCGGGATGAAGGCAAGTCCGTGGACGTAGGGAATGAGGCTTAGGATGCCTATGAGTATGCCAAGACCTATGGCCATAGGGAAATCGATGATGGTGAAACCTATGCAGAACAACACCGCTATGCACAATGCCACGAGGCTTTGGCCGCGTATGTAGCTGTTCATCTCGCGCTCGACGTCGCCCACCAAGGCTTGCCAGAACGGGCGGCTCTTCTTTGGGAATATCTTTATGAAACTCGACGCCAGCTTCTCATAGTCAAGCAGGATGAAAAACAGGTAAAGCAGCGTGATGAGCGACGCCACGACGCTGACCAGCACGCTTGCCGTCTGCCCTATCACGGAAAAGACTTTGGGCGTGGCGTTCTTTATAGCCTCGACCACGTCCTCCTGCTGGAAGAAGCTTTGTATGGCCTCGCGGTTGTCACCAATCCACTGCTGTATGGCGACGGGGAAGTTGCTGATGTGCGTCTTTTCGTGCAGGTAGCGCGAAAGCACCTCGCTGAGCTTGTCAAACTGCTCGAACATGGGAGGTATTATAAGGTAGAATATGCCGCCGATTACCGCAACGACAAACAACAACGACACTATTATCGACAGCACCCTCGTAGGCACGTGCAGCCTGTACTGCACGAACTTGACTATCGGGTAAACCAAGTACGCCAACAGCCACGCCACGAAGAACGGCAACAGGACGCTGCTGAGATAGTTCATCAGCAACAGCACGACGACCACCACCACCGCGGTCAGCGACCAACGGATGAACTTGTCGAAAGTTATCTTCTCTTCTATTATCATAGTCTTATGTGTTATATGGTCATTTTGCCGTCCGGCCTTACGGCCGCCTGAAAGCTCGGACGCTCCGCCATGCGACGGTCATCGCAGCCCTTGCCGCACTGCGGCGTAAGCAACTGACTGCCAAGACGTTGCGAACAGTCTTGCAAAAGGCCGTGTTTCATCGTGCGAAAAGCCGCCTTTTGCAAGGCGAAAGGCCGTCTTTTGCATCGCAACAAGCCATGACACGCGCGGCTGGCAGCGCACGGCTGCGCGTCATGTCAACGCCATCCTCCGCTCCTCTTCCACCGCTTTGCGGTAACACTCGCGGCACAGCGGCTCATATTCGCTCTGCTCGCCGAGCATGACGCGCTTGTCGCCCGGCACGAGCCGGTGGCTGACGTATGCCAGCGCGCCGCACTTCACGCAGATGGCATGCACCTTGGTAACCTCGTCGGCGATGGCGCACAGCGCGGGAATAGGGCCGAATGGCACGCCCTTGAAGTCCATGTCAAGCCCCGCCACAACAACCCTTATGCCGCGGTTGGCCAGCTCGTTGCACACGCCAACCAGACCGTCGTCGAAAAACTGTGCCTCGTCTATGCCCACTACTTCGATGTCTGACGACAGCAGGAGTATCGACGACGATGACTCTACGGGCGTACTCGGTATTGAGTGGCGGTCGTGGCTGACCACCTCCATCTCCGAATATCTTGTATCTATCGAGGGTTTGAATATCTCTACCTTCTGCCGCGCGAACTCGGCGCGCTTCAGCCTGCGTATAAGTTCCTCCGTCTTGCCGGAGAACATCGAACCGCACACTACTTCAATTCTCCCGGGGCGGTGCGCCTCACATGACATTCTGTTATTCATTTCGCCACAAAATTACAAATACGTTTTAAAAATTGCAAAGAAATGCGCCGTTTTTTTGCCGCCGTAGATTATTTACCTATATTTGCAAACATGGTCAAAGGTGCGGCCACGACGCCAACAACGCACAAGCACGCGCCAATCGGCGGCACGCACCCTTACCTAAACATATCAATTTGCGGCATAACATGGGCTTATTATATATTGTACCCACGCCTGTGGGCAATTTGGACGACATGACGTTCAGGGCGGTGAAAGTGCTGAAAGAGGCCGACTTCATATTGGCCGAAGACACACGCACGTCAAGCGTGCTGCTGAAGCACTTCGACATCAGCAACAGGCTCATGTCACACCACAAGTTCAATGAACACGGCACGTCGGCGTCAGTAGTGGAGCGGCTGAAGGCCGGAGCCACGGCGGCGTTGATCAGCGACGCCGGCACGCCGGGGATAAGCGACCCCGGGTTCTTCCTCGTGCGCGAGGCCGTCAATGCGGGCGTCACCGTGCAGTGCCTGCCCGGGGCTACGGCGTTCGTGCCGGCCTTGGTGTCGTCTGGGTTGCCATGCGACCGCTTCTGCTTCGAAGGCTTCCTGCCACAAAAGAAAGGGCGCGCCACGCGCATCGCCACGCTGAAAGAAGAAACGCGCACGATGGTCTTCTACGAGTCACCCTACCGTGTGCTGAAAACCTTGCAGCAATTCGCCGAAAACTTTGGCGAGGAGCGCAACGCCTGTGCATGCCGCGAGCTATCAAAGATGCATGAGGAGAGCGTGCGCGGCACGCTGGCCGAACTGACAGCCCACTTCAAGGAGAACGAGCCGCGCGGAGAGTTTGTCATCATCGTTGAGGGCGCGCCGGAAAAGAAGGCCGCAAAACGCCGCAACAACCATCCTACCGATGGCGAAACACCCGACGAAAAGGCGGCAGAAAGCCGCTGAGAACAGCCCGAAGCGCACAATAAACAAGACAACAACGTAAAAATATAAAACTATGAGAAAGTTACTATTCTTCGCGGCATGCCTCCTGGCATTGGTCGCATGCAACAACGGGAAAACATCTGACCTTCCGGAAACCAGCCCGAGCGACTCGCTGCAGAAAATCATCGAGCAAAAAGACAACGAAATCAACGACATGATGGGGCTGCTCAACGAGGTTGAAGAGGGCTTCAGGCAAATCAATGAGGCAGAAAACAGAGTCAGCGTGGCAAAAGAGGGCGAAGGCGCAAGCAAGGCTCAGCAAATTCGCGAAAACATGCAGTTCATACAACAGCGCATGGCCGAGAACCGCGAACTCATTGCAAAACTGCGCAGCCAAGTGAAAAACGGCTCAATAAAGAGCGAACAACTGCAAAAGACAATCGAGAACCTGACCAAGCAACTCGAGGAAAAAGACCACCAGATAAAAGACCTCTACGCACAGCTTGAGGCCAAGGACATCCACATCGAGGAGCTTGACCGCACCGTGACGACGCTCAACAAGAACGTCAACACCCTGCAAGACGACAACGCAAAGAAAGCCAACACCATCAACGCGCAAGACAAGCAATTGAACACCGCATGGTACGTGTTCGGCACAAAGAAGGAACTGAAAGAACAGAACATCCTCGTTGACGGCAAGGTGCTGCAGTCGAACTTCAACAAGAGCTACTTCACAAAGGTTGACATACGCTCGCTCAAAGCCCTCAACCTGTACTCAAAGTCGGCCAAGCTGCTGACCATGCACCCCTCAAGCAGCTACAAGCTGGAGCGCAACGCTAAAAAACAATACGTGCTTCACATAACCAATCCGCAGATGTTCTGGAGTACAAGCAAATATCTCGTAATACAAGTAAAATAAATTTGCGACACGCTCAATAAGCACTACGTGCCGGCATCCAGCTCAAAGCATGGTGCCGGCACGTAAATTTTTACCTCGCAAGCCGGCATGGACGGCCGAAAGGAAGCAACAACAAGACAACAAACAGCCAAATGACAGACAACAACGACACTATATGCGCCATAGCCACAGGCCGCGGCGGTGCGATAGGCATCATCCGCGTGTCAGGCGAAGACGCCATCGGCATAACCGACAGGATATTCACGCCGGCAGGGATAAACGGCGCGCCGCTGGCCGAACGAAAGCCTTACACCATAACATACGGCCAGATAACCGACGGCAACAACCGGCCCGTTGACGACGTGCTGGTAAGCCTCTTCCGCGCACCGCACTCATATACGGGCGAAGACTCGGTGGAAATATCATGCCACGGCTCGGCGTACATCCTGCAACAGGTCATGCAGTTGCTGACAGACAACGGATGCCGCACGGCCGAACCGGGCGAGTTCACACGCCGCGCCTTCCTCAACGGCAAGATGGACCTCAGCCAGGCGGAAGCCGTGGCCGACCTCATAGCGTCGTCGTCAGCCGCCACCCACCGCATAGCAATCAACCAGATGCGCGGCGGATTCAGCAGCAAGCTCGCCGAACTGCGGGACAAGCTGCTCAGGCTGACATCCCTCATGGAGCTTGAACTCGACTTCAGCGACCACGAGGAACTTGAATTCGCCGACCGAACAGAACTTGACTCAACAGCCGCACAAATAGAAACCACAATATCACGCCTCGCCTCATCGTTCAGCGTAGGCAACGCCATAAAGAACGGAGTGCCCGTGGCCATCGTCGGCGAGACAAACGCAGGCAAGTCAACCCTGCTCAACGCACTCGTGGGCGAGGAGCGCGCCATCGTAAGCGACATACACGGCACCACGCGCGACGTCATCGAAGACACCGTGAACATCGACGGCACGACATTCCGCTTCATCGACACCGCCGGAATACGCGACACATCCGACACCATCGAACGCCTCGGCATCGACCGCACATACCAGAAAATCAACCAAGCGGAAATCGTACTTTGGATAATCGACCCTACCGACCTGGCGTCAAAAACCGACGAACTTGCCCAAAGAATCCTGCCCTTATGCAAAGGCAAACAACTGATTATGGTGTACAACAAGGCCGACATAGCAGAACAAAAACACGGCGCAGACATCGCCGCCACACCCGAAGGCACACGCAGCATATCAATATCCGCCAAGCAGGGCACAAACCTCGACAAGCTCAAACAAATGCTCATCGACGCCGCCGGCATACCTGAAATATCGTCAGCCGACGTGGTTGTGACAAACATCCGCCACTACGAAGCCCTCACCCGCGCCCTGGAAGCCATCCGCCGAGTGCGCCAAGGGCTCACAGACGGTCTGCCATCCGACCTCGTGGCGCAAGACCTCCGCGACTGTCTGCACAGCCTCGCCGAAATCGTTGGCGGCGAAATAACCACAGAAGAGACCCTTCAAAACATCTTCAAACACTTTTGCATCGGCAAGTAAATACCTGATTATCAAATAGTTAAATTGATTATAATCGATTAATATGGCGCTCTTTACGGGCGCCTTTTTTGTTGCTCAAGT
>CALUFM010000013.1 GCA_944319935.1 uncultured Prevotella sp. | reverse complement strand
AAGGTTATACGGTTATTGGGGTATACGGACATACCGCATAACCGTAAGAACCCGCCACCGCATAACCCAACACTCCATTCGCCCCCTTTCGGGGACGGTTGGAGTAGTTTCGACTTACCGCAGGTTACGTTCGCCGCGCTCACTCCACCGGCGGTTAAGCTGAGTTTGCCCCCTTCGGGGACAGGATAGACTTTTATGTACCATCCAAAAGGTTTGCGGATGAACCTGCGAACGGCAAGGCATCCGTTGTATAAGTGGGAGTGAATGCCATACGCTAAAAGCGCGTATGGGCGTTGGGTCGGGTCGTCGGGGTTACAAATACAGCAGGCTCTCGTTGCCCATGTTGAACAGAAGGTCGAGTATGCTGAGGTTCGGGGCGAAGCCGTGCTTGCGCTCGTACACTTGGTAATAGCGGCGCGGGGAGAAGTCGGGGTCGGGCAGGGGGTGCTTCGGGCGGATGGCGTCGCGGAAGTCCGCAGTGCCGCTCAACGCCTCGCTGTCAGCCGGGACGTACTCCGTGGTAGGCTCGATGTCAGGTTCTATGCCGATTAAATCGCACATTTTCGCGCATATCTCCATGTTGAAGTCATAGAGGAACGTCCATTTGCGCTCGAAGAAAGGGCGCAAATCATCGGCGTAAAACTCGAAAAACGGCGACTCTCCGTATGCGCTCGCCAGCGCGTTCCAGTGCAGGTGACGCCAGTTGCCGTGGTCGCTTATGCGCACGTCTTTCATCAGTATTTTCGCAAAATGCCCCATTCCATCGGGCTGCGCGTCCGCTCCGGCCCGCTCTACGGGCACTGTCAACGCCTGTAGTCCGTTGGTCGTGGCTATCACGCAGCGGTTGCGGTAAGTCTGTTTGATGAAGCTGTCATGCGCCTCCACGTACACTTTGCCGTAACGGTAGAGCTTCTGATACCATTGGATGGGGGCGAAATAAGCCGATGAAAGCAGTGCTTTTTGCATATTTTCCTTGTTTTTGAGGGGATGGGACGGATGGAGGTGTCGTGGAGCAAGGGTGTTGTCGCGGGCTTTGCGGGTCACTTTCCGATGGGCAGCAGCCAGCGGTCTTGCCGCAGGTTGTGGCCTATGGGGCGGCCGGGGTCGGCAGAGAAGATGAGCATCTTCACCTTGCCGATGACGTGGGTCTCAGGCACGAAACCGAAAAAGCGCGAGTCTGACGTGTCGCCACGCCGGCTCGCGCTGACCCAGTAATAGTCGTTGTTGAAAACGGCGCAGCTTGTTTCCTTGCCGTTTACAATGAGTTTGCCGCCGATGATTTCGGCTTTTTTGCCCTCAAACCTGTTGTAAAGCGTGCGCAGCAGCCTGATGTTGCCCTTGTTTACGCGGCATGGCGAGCCCTTTCCTGGCACGGTGAGCAGCGCGCCTCCAGCCCTTACGGTGTCTCCCGGCACGGCTGTGCAGTAGTAAGCCATCGTCTTCCGCCGCGGTATGTGGCGGGCGGTGTCGGCCGGATTGTTGAACACCACGAGGTCGCCGCGCTCTACCTGCGAGCCAATCCACCGCGCGTAGCCGAACGGCCCGTAGCCTCCGGCGCGCAGCCCATAGCTCCAGCGGTTCACCAATACCCGGTCGCCGTCAACGAGGCAAGGCTCCAAGGCCGTGCCCCTGACCGTGTAAACGGTGAACACCAACGCGCGGAAAGCCAACATCAGCAAGGTTGTGACTATCAACGCCATCACAAACTTGAGCGCAAATTTCATATGTCAGTCAACAAGTTAACGAGTGACGAGCAGACAAGGAGATTTCTCCGTTTGTCGGATTGGCAAGTTGCGTATCTTCGTGACAAGCCTCTTTTGTCCGCTTGCTGCCGTCTGCTTGTAAGCTAAAGGTGTGGGCTTGTCTGCTTGTCACTTGTCAACTTGTCTGCTATTTTATATTGTCCACCATCTTGAACAGCCTGTTCCAGCGCACGCCTGAGAAGCCTCCGCGGTCTGGGTCGCTGCTCCACCAGATGAAGATGGGCTTGCCTACGATGTGGTCTTCAGGCACGAAGCCCCAGTAGCGGCTGTCGGCCGAGTTGTGGCGGTTGTCGCCCATCATCCAGTAATAGTCCATCTTGAACGTGTAACGGTCGGTCTGCTTGCCGTTGATGTAGATTTTCCCGTCCTTGACTTGCAGGTCGTTGCCCTCGTATACGCGGATAGGCCGCTCGTAAACGGCGATGTTCTGCATCGTAAGGCGCACCGTTCCGCCCTTCTTCGGTATCCATACGGGGCCGTAGTTGTCGCGCGTCCAGCCCGTGTTCGCGTTCAGGGGGTAGATGTCTCCGGTGATGGTGTCGGTGTTAAGCGTGATGCTCTGCACGATGTCCTTGCGCCCCTTGAGCGCGTTGACGGCGCGTTTCGTCAGCGGCATGTAGCCGCTTTGGTTGAGGCTTGTCAGGTCTTCCATGCTTATTCCGAGGTCTTTCATCATGTCTTCGGGTATGGGTTGCGCGAGCTTCACGTAGTAAGTGTACTGTACGTTGTCGGGTTCTTTGTTGGGTTTGCCGTCCGTGTATACTATGCGGTTCTTGATTTGGAGCGTCTGTCCGGGCAGTCCCACGCAGCGTTTCACGTAGTTTTCGCGGCGGTCAACGGGGCGTGTGATGACCTTGCCGTACTCTCCGGGGTTGTCGAGGATGTACTGCCGCCCCGTGGCGTACACCCTTTCGTACCATTCGCGCTGTGCTTCCGGCGACATCTGGGCGAAGTCAGGCCGGTAGTTCAGCAACTGGCTGCCGAACGAGTAGCACAGTTGGTAGTAGTCGGCGGCCTGGTAACGCTCGTTGCTCACGAGCGTGTCGCCCGCCGGGTAGTTGAACACTACGATGTCGTTCTGCTTGATTTTGCCGAGGCCTTTCACTCGGCGGTAGTCCCAGTGCGGCCATTCTATGTACGATTTGCAGCCGAACACGGGCAGCGTATGCTGCGTCAGGGGCATGGTCAGCGGCGTTTCGGGTATGCGCGGGCCGTAGCTCACCTTGCTGACGAAGAGGTAATCGCCCGTGAGGAGCGACTTTTCGAGCGACGATGAGGGTATGACGTAGTTCTGGAAGAAGAACAGGTTGATGAAGTAAACGGCCACCAGGGCGAACACTATGGCGTCAACCCACGACATGAGGAAGCGCACGGGCGGCTCGGAGTCTTTCCACCACTGCCACCTTATCTTCTTCGTGATGTACACGTCGAAGATGAACGGCACTACGAGCAGCCCCAACCAGCTTTTCACCCAGAGCAGGAACAGGAGGTAGAGGGCGAGGACTATGATGCACTTAGTCCACTGTTTTTTCATGTTTAGTTGTTTCTTTTCCACTTTTCCTAATTGAGAATTGAAGATTGAGGATTGAAAATTATGATATGCCTTTTTGGCTGGGAGCAGGGTTTTTGTGACAGGCTAAGGCGCAAGTCATTGGCTCCCGGCTCTCGACAATCCGTTGTTGTTTCAGAACTTGAACATGTCCCCGATGGTCAGCAGGCCGCTGTGTTCCTTTGTGTATTCGGCCGCAAGCACCGCGCCGAGGGCGAAGCCTTCGCGCGAGTGGGCGTCGTGGGTTATGGTGATGCTGTCAGCCTCAGAGTTGTATGTTATCGAGTGTATGCCCGGCACTTCGCCGCGGCGCACGCTGTCGATGGCCACCTTGTCTCCGCCGACGGAGCGGTCGCCTGTCACTTCGCCGTCAGGCGCGGTCATCAGGCCCTTCGCCCAGCCCGTCTTGCGGTCGAGGTTGTCCACGATGTCCTCGGCCAGCGTGATGGCCGTGCCGCTCGGAGCGTCGAGCTTATGCACGTGGTGGGTCTCCTCCATGCGGACGTCGTACTGCGGAAAGCCGTTCATTATTTTCGCCAGATAGCGGTTGACGGCGGAGAATATGGCCACGCCCACGCTGAAGTTTGACGCCCAGAAGAGCGTGTGCCCCTCTTCGTTGCATAGGCGGCGCACGTCGTCGCCGTGGTCTTTCATCCATCCCGTTGAGCCAGACACTACCTTCACGCCCTTGGCGAAGGCCTTCAGGTAGTTGCCGTAGGCGGCCGTGGGGTTGGTGAATTCTATGGCCACGTCGGCCGAGGCGAACTCGGGCGACTCGTAGTCCTGCTGGTTGTCCTTGTCGATGATGCTTACGATGGTGTGGCCGCGGCTGATGGCTATCTGCTCAATCATCTTGCCCATCTTGCCGTAACCTATGATAGCTATTTTCATTTTGTGATAGATTTAAATCTGATTGCAAAGATAGTGGAAAATAACGAATAACTGAAAGGAAATGGTTTTAAAAAAAGAAAAACGCCCGCGGGCGTCCGCCTTGCAGCCCCGACGGGCGCGCCGCCCCCGTCGGGGCTGCAAGGCGGCAATGCGGGAGGCGGCCTTTCGCGGCGTGAAAGGCCGCGAAACGGGACGTAAAAAGCCGTGTTCCGCAAGGCGAAACACGGCGTATCGTAAACATGCTGACTGTCAACGGGTTAGCTGCGGGTGGCCGTCGGCGGCTGTCATGATGCGTCTTGCGCCGCCTGGCGCAGCTCGTCGTCGGTCATCTTGCGGTACACGCAGTAGAGGCTGACGGGCTGCGAGCCGTCGGCTGACGGCATCTGCTTCACTATGCGCATCTCTTGGTCGTTGACGGAGAGTACGTGGAAGCCTGTGCTTGGCCCCGTGGCTACGTAGAACCCGTTGGCCCTGTAGGCGTACCTCATGCTCTCCTTCGCGCCCTGCTGTCCCCCTTTGGCCGGAGTGTAGCGTGTCAGCGTGTCGGCGGCTATGAAGTAATTGTCAGCCTCGCCGGGCCCGCCGCCCCCGAAATAGTCGGCCACGTCATACCGTCCGGGGGTCTCCATCTTGTGCGCTTCGGCGCACTTCCACCCGAAGCCCACGGCGTAGCGGGCGAAGTCGGCCGCCGTTAGCCGCTCCTGTTCGGGCAGGGCGGGGTACAAGTCGTTGAAGGTGTCGAGGTCGTAGCGGTGCTTCGCGCGGCACGAGTCAAGCTCTTGCCGCGTCATGGGGCGGTAAGTCGAGCATACGTATATCTTCTTCCCGTCGCCGCGCATGGCCTCGTATTTTACTATTTTCAGCTCAGTGTCGCTGACGGACAGCACCCTGAACACCTCTGTTCCGCCCGCTGTGAGGCTGTTGTCGCGGCAGTTGTATGCGTAACGCCGCGCCCGGTAGCCATTGATGGGGTACGCCCCGCCGCACACGTAGGTGGTGACGGTGTCGCCGCTGAAGGCGTACAGCTCGGGCTTCGCGCCGGCGTGGCTCTTCCAGTAGTCGCGCTTGTCGATGTCGCCGTTGGCCTTCACCTCGTGCGACTCTACGTGCTGCCATCCCTTTCCGCTGGTGTACCGCATGAATTGTTCGGCCGTCACGGCTGCGGGCCGTGCCGTGCCGTCGTGCTTGCGGCCGCCGCGGGCTGTCAGGCTGGTGGCGGCGAAGACAATAAGGAGCAAGGAAAAAAGATGGATTTGCCTCATTGCAAAAGTCTTTTGGTCAACGTTTGCAAATATAGCGAATTATCGGATACGGTGTTTCAAATGGTTGTTAAAAATTGCAGAATGCCCGAAAATAGCCGCCTGAGGTTGCGTTTTGCTATTTTCGGGCATATGTCTTGTGCCTTGTTCCGTGGCGCGGCGGGGGGCAATACGCCCCTTCTCGCCGCCTCGGACGCTCTGTTCAGAAGCTGCGCAGCCACGCTTTCAGGTCGAGCTGCATCTCGTTGTGGTACTTGAAGGAGTCGCGGTTGCCCCATCCGTGGCCGCCCGACGGGTACACGTGGAGCGTGGCGGGCACGTCGTTGCGGTAGAGTTGCAGGTAATAGTTCACGCCGTTGGCCGGCAGCACGGTGGGGTCGTCGTCGCTCAGGGCTATGAAGGCGCGCGGCGTGACGCGCGTCACCTGCAGGTCGCTGCTGTATTCCTGCTCGTTGCGCTTCTTCGCTTTCTCGCCCAGGAAGTTGTCGTGAGAGCCTTTGTGGGTGATGTCAGGCATCATGGTTATCACGGGGTAGAACAGGATTTGGAAGTCGGGCAGGGCGTCGCCCTTGGCGTGCGTGGCCACGGTCGATGCCAGGTGGCCTCCCGCCGACGAGCCCATTATGCCCACGTCGTGCGGGTCTATGTTCCAGTTCTGGGCGTTGCGGCGCACGAGTTTCATTGCCGCCTCGGCGTCAGACAGGGGCACTTCGTGGTCGCCGTGCGGCATGCGGTATTTCAATACGACTGCGGCTATGCCCATGTTGTTGAAGAACGCGGCCCAGTCGTGCCCCTCGTGGTCCATGGCGAGGTGCTGGTAGCCGCCTCCGGGGCAGATGACCACGGCGCGCCCCGTGGCTTCCTCCTTGCTTGGCAGGTATACCCATACCTTTGCCGAGTCGGCCTTGTCTTCGCTCTTCACGGCCGGGCCTTTCGGCCACAGGTTCACTTCAAAACTCTTTTGGGCGTTGGCGGGCAGGCACAATGCCATGAGTGCCGCCATCAGTGATGTCTTAATCAGGTTCATGTCGTTGCGGGTGATTGTGATATTTTGCTGCGGCTGCGGTTGAAAACGCCAACTTGCCGCCAATTAAATGCGTTTGTCTTGCAAATATAGACAAATTTTTCGTAATATTGCAAGGCGTTTTGTTATTATAACAAACAGTGTGGTCAAAACGCCGGGAGTAAACTATTTTTAATGTTCCGGGCGCAAGGCGCGGGGCGAAATGTAAAATAAAGAGACTATGGACCTACTTGAGAAATTCGGCTACTGCCCTGTTTGCGGCAGTTCCCACTTTGCGCAGGCGTCGCCCAAGAGCAAGCGTTGCGGCAACTGCGGCTTTGAGTATTTCATGAATCCGGCAGCCGCCGTGGTGGCCTTCATCACCAACGGGCGCGGCGAGCTGCTGGTGGAGCGGCGCAAGATGGAGCCGGCCAAGGGCACGCTCGACCTGCCCGGGGGCTTCGCCGACGTGCTTGAGACGGCCGAGGAGAGCGTGGCGCGCGAGGTGATGGAGGAGACCGGGCTGCGCGTCGCCGAGGCGCGCTACCTGTTCAGCCTGCCTAACGTCTACCGCTATTCGGGGCTTGACGTGCAGACTCTTGACATGTTTTTCGACTGCAAGGTGGAAGACTGCTCCGCGTTGAAGGCCGGCGACGATGCCGCCGAGTGCTTCTGGGTCGCGCTTGGCGACATCCACACCGAGCAGTTCGGCCTCCGCTCGGTGAGGCAGGGGCTGTATCAGTATCTGGAAAAGGTGAGAAGGCGTGGGGAAAGGTAAAAAAGTAAAAAGGTAAAAAAGTGAAAATAAGTGGGAAAAGGTGAAAAGGTGAATAAGGTAGAAAAGTAAAAAGGCCTTTTACCGTTTTACCTTTTTACTTTTTTACCTTTAAAAATACCTTTCACTTTCTCACCTTTTCAAAATCTACTTTCCCCGGAATTTTCTGCCATTTGCCCTTGACGGCGAACTTCAGTGTGCTGCCGCCGCGCTTGTCGTAGGTGTACGTGCCGTCGGCGTTGAGCTTCAGGGTGGCCGTAAAGTCCTCGCTGCCGTAGTCGTTCACCACGTCTATCTCGGCCGTGTTGTCGTCGATAATGCGCGAGTCTATTATCATCCACTTGCTTGCGCTCTGGGTAGAGCCGATGTATCCGTCCACCTGGCCCAGCACGTCCTGCCCGGGTATGGTCATGTCCTTGTCGTAAAGGTTCATGCGGATGTAGATTTTATGCTCTTCGTTCCTTATTTCGCCGCTGAAGGGGCGCGCCTCCTGGGCGGAGGCCAGCGTCGTGGCGATTGTCGCCGCGAGCAGCAATAGCATCTTTTTCATGACTGTATGTTTTGTTTCTGCAAATATAACCTCTTGCCGCGAGATGGCAAGCGGCGGGCGTGCAAAGGTTTCTTAAAAAGCCGTATGCCGCCTTTCGCAGGATGAAAGGCGGCATACGGCACAATGAAAGGCGGCCTTTTACCGCGTAAAAGGCCGCCTTCGGCAATGCGTTGTGCGTCAACGCTTTATGTAGCAGGCTTACAGCTTCTGCTTCACCTCGATTTCGGTGAACGTCTCGAGGATGTCGCCTACCTGGATGTCGTTGAAGTTTACGAGGCTGATACCGCACTCGAAGTTCACGCCGACCTCCTTGACGTCGTCCTTGAAACGCTTGAGGGCGTTGATTTCCCCTGTGTGTACCACTATGCCGTCGCGTATGACGCGCGCCTTGTCAGAGCGGTGTACCTTGCCGTCGGTGACATAAGCTCCGGCCACGGTGCCCACTTTCGATATGTGGTAAACCTCGCGCACCTCCACTTCTCCGGTGACAACTTCTTTCACCACCTTGTCGAGCATGCCTTCCATGGCCGACTTCACGTCTTCGATGGCGTCGTAGATTACCGAGTAGGTGTTGATTTCAACGCCCTCCTGCTCGGCCAGCTTGCGCGCCGCCGCTGACGGGCGCACCTGAAAGCCGACGATGATGGCGTCGGAAGCGTCGGCCAGCGAGACGTCGCTCTCTGAAATCTGTCCCACTGACTTGTAGATGACGTTAACCTTGATTTTCTCGGTTGACAGCTTGATGAACGAGTCGCTCAGGGCCTCGATGCTGCCGTCGGTGTCGCCCTTGACGACGATGTTCAGCTCTTTGAACGAACCGAGGGCTATGCGGTGGCTGATGTCGCTCAGCGTCAGACGCTTCTGCGTGCGCAAGCCTTGTTCGCGCTGCAGTTGCAGACGCTTGTTGGCTATCTCGCGCGCCTCCTGCTCCGTCTCGAGGATGTGGAACGAGTCGCCCGCCGTCGGCGCGCCGTTCAGGCCGAGGATGATGGCCGGCTCTGACGGTCCCGCCTTCTCTATGCGCTGGTTGCGCTCGTTGAACATGGCCTTGATTTTGCCGTAGTGGGTGCCCGCGATGACGATGTCGCCCACGTTGAGCGTGCCGTTGCTTACGAGTACGGTTGACACGTAGCCGCGCCCTTTGTCCAAAGACGACTCTATGATGCTGCCCGTTGCCTTGCGGTTGGGGTTGGCCTTGAGGTCGAGCATCTCGGCCTCGAGCAGCACTTTTTCGAGCAGCTCGTCAACGCCGATGCCCTTCTTCGCGCTGATTTCCTGGCACTGGTACTTTCCTCCCCACTCTTCCACGAGCAGGTTCATGTTGGCCAAGTCCTCGCGTATTTTGTCTGGGTTTGCCCCCGGCTTGTCAATCTTGTTGATGGCGAACACCATCGGCACGTTGGCCGCCTGGGCGTGGGCGATGGCCTCGCGTGTGGTAGGCATCACGCTGTCGTCGGCCGCGATGATGATTATGGCGATGTCGGTGACCTGCGCGCCGCGGGCTCGCATGGCGGTGAACGCCTCGTGGCCCGGCGTGTCGAGGAAGGTGATTTGGCGTCCGTCGGCCAGCGTCACGTTGTACGCGCCGATGTGCTGCGTTATGCCTCCCGCCTCGCCGGCAATCACGTTGGTCTGGCGTATGTGGTCGAGCAGAGACGTCTTGCCGTGGTCAACGTGTCCCATCACGGTTACGATGGGGGCGCGCGGCTGGAGGTCGTTCTCGTCGTCGGCCTCTTCGGTTATCGCCTCTGACACTTCCGCGCTGACGTATTCCGTCTGGAAGCCGAATTCCTCGGCCACGAGGTTGATGGTCTCGGCGTCAAGACGCTGGTTGATTGACACCATGATGCCTACGCTCATGCAGGTGCCGATGACTTGGTTCACCGACACGTTCATCATGCTGGCCAGCTCGCTGACGGTCACAAACTCGGTCAGCTTCAGTATCTTGCTTTCTGCCTTGGCTTCGGCGCGCTGTTCCTTCAGATGCTCCTGCGCGGCCTCGCGCTTCTCCTTGCGGTATTTCGCGCCTTTCTTGTTCTGTCCCTTGCTGGTGAGGCGGGCGAGCGTCTCTTTTACCTGGCGTGCAACGTCCTCCTCGTTCACTTCGAGGGGCTTGTGGCCGCGCTTGCGGTTCTTCTTCTTCGAGCTGCCTTGCGCCGCCTGGCCTCCGCCCTGGCCGTTCTGCTTGACGGCCTGGTCGATGTTGACGCGCTCCTTGGTTATGCGTGAGCGTTTCTTCTTGCCGTCGGGACGTGCCTGTGCGGCCTTTTCCTCGCGCTCCTTGCGGCGTTCCTCCTTGGTCTTTTTCTTCGGGCGGGTGCTTTGGTTGAGTGCGTCGAGGTCTATTTTGCCCAATACGTTCACCTTCGGGGCGAGCTTCTTCTCGCTCTTCAGGGTGAATATTTTGGGGCCGTTGTCGGCTTTCTCGCCGCCTTGCGGGGTGTTGTCGCCCTCAGCCGGCTTGTTTTCCGCCGGCGCGGGGGTGGCTTCAGCCTTTGGCGCGGGCTGCTTTTCGGGTTTTTCTGTCACGCTTTCCGCCTTGTGGGTGTCGGCCTTTTGCGCCGCGGCCTCGTGCTTTTCGGGCTTCGGCTGCTGGCCGGCGGCGTTGGCGGCCGCCTTGTCCTGGCTCGCAGGTTTGGCCTCTTTCGGGGCTGGATTGGCGTTCGCCGGCTTGTTGCCGGGCTTTTCCTGCTTGTCGGCAGGTGCTGTCTTGGCCGCCGGCTTCTTGTTGAGGCTGTCAAGGTCGATTTTGCCTAATACGGTGTATTTCTGCGGTTGGGTGCTTTTCACCGCGCCTTCCGCCTTATGCTCCTTGCGCTCTTGCTGGCGTTTCTTTTCTTTCGGGTGCTTTGTGAAGAGCTTTTCGGCCTGGCTCCTCACTTCTTTGTCCGACTTGAACTCTTCTTTCAGCGCGTTGTATTGGCCGTCGTTGAGCTTGAAGCCAAGGTCGTCCCTGACTTCGCCGAGGTCACTTCTTTTTTTCAGGAATTCAACTGCCGTTTGAAGTCCTATATTCAATTCCTTGATTGCTTTATTTAATCTGATACTCATACTCTTTTTAATTAAAAGTAAAAAAGTAAAAAGGTAAAAAAGTAAAACATTGCGTTCATGTATGCTCTTGTTACTTTATTTCCCCCATGTCGTCACTGCCTGTCAGTCATTTTACTTTTTTACCTTTTTACCTTTTTACTTTTTTACTTTTATTCAAACTCCGCCCTAAGCACTTTCAGCACGTTGTCAACCGTCTCTTCCTCAAGGTCGGCTTTCTCAACGAGCATCTCGCGCGGCGCGTTGAGTACGGCCTTGGCGGTGTCCAAGCCGATGCCTTTGATGGCGTCGATTATCCATTGGTCGATTTCGTCTGCGAATTCGTCTAAGTAGATGTCTTCGTCAACCTCGCTCTCGTCAAGTTCGCGGAAGACGTCGATGGTGTATTCGGTCAGCATGCTGGCCAGCTTGATGTTGAGTCCGCCGCGGCCGATGGCGAGCGACACTTCCTCCGGGCGGAGGTATACTTCGGCTTTCTTGTTCTCTTCGTCAACGTTGATGCTCGAAATCTTGGCCGGGCTGAGGGCGCGTTGTATGAAGAGCTTGATGTTGGCGGTGTAGTTCACCACGTCGATGTTCTCGTTGCACAGTTCGCGCACGATGCCGTGTACGCGGCTACCCTTGACGCCGACGCAGGCTCCTACGGGGTCGATGCGGTCGTCATAGCTCTCAACGGCGATTTTGGCGCGCTCGCCGGGCATGCGGGCGATGCGCTTTATGGTTATGAGCCCGTCGGCTATTTCGGGCACTTCGGCCTCAAGCAGCCTCTCGAGGAACATGTTGCTCGTGCGCGAGAGGATTATTTTGGGGTTGTTGTTCTCGTTGTTCACCTCCTTGATGACGGCGCGCACGGTTTCGCCCTTGCGGTATACGTCGTGGGGGATTTGCTCTGACTTGGGCAGGATGAGTTCGTTGTTCTCGTCGTCTACGAGCAGCACTTCGCGCTTCCACACCTGGTACACCTCCGCGCTGATGACCTGCCCCACGCGGTCCTTGTACTTGTTGTACAGGCTGTCGTGTTCAAGCTCGAGGATTTTCGAGGCCAGCGTCTGGCGCAGGTTCAGTATGGCGCGGCGGCCGAACTTGCTGAAGTCAACCTTCTCGCTGACGTCTTCGCCCACCTCGTAGTCGGGTTCTATCTTCTGGGCCTCGGTGAGTGATATTTCCTTGTTCTCGTCTTTCACCTCGCCGTCGGCCACGACGGTGCGGTTGCGGTAGATTTCGAAGTCGCCCTTGTCGGGGTTCACGATGACGTCGAAGTTCTCGTCGCTGCCGAATATTTTTGCGATGACGTTGCGGAAGCTCTCTTCCAGGACGCTCATCAGCGTGGTGCGGTCGATGTTCTTCGTGTCTTTGAATTCCTTAAAGGTGTCAACCATGCTCACGGTCTCTTCACCACTTTTTCTTGTTGCCATATATCTTTCTTGTTATTTTCTATGGGAATACTTGGAAGGACTGGGAGGGCTTTGGGGCTGGTCCCGTTCCGAAAGCCTCGCCTCCCCGCCTTCAAGCCTTTTATTTGAAGCTTATCAGGTATTTCGCGTATTTTATTTCGTCCATCGAGAAGGTCTTGTCAACGTCCTCCATTACCGGGCGTTTCGAGCCTTCCTTCTTCACCTTTTCCTTCACGGTGATGGTGAACTGCCGCCCGTCAACGGCCTTCAGCGTGCCGCGGTGCTTCTTGCCGCCGCCGTCAAGCACCTCGATGTCCTTGCCGATGAAGTTGACATACTGCTGCGGCACCTTGAAAGGCTGCCCCAGGCCCGCGCTTCCCACTTCAAGCTCGTAGTCCTCTTCGTCGCGGCTGAGGTGGTCCTCGATGTACTTGCTGAGCTGCACGCAGTCGTCAATCCATACGCCGTCGGCGTGGTCGATTTCGACAACGATTTTGTCGTCAGGGCTGATTTCAACGTCAACAAGGAAGTATTCCTTGTCCTTCAGCCATTCTTCTACCAAATTCTTAACAACGTTCTTGTCTATCATAAACGGGTAATTAAAATAAAATGAGGAGCTTTCGAGAAGCCCCTCATTCCACTGAACGGCGCAAAGGTAGTGATAAATCCGCACACACGCAAGCATTTTCCCGTTTTTTATGCGAAATGTAATGAATTTGAGAAAATGCGCGCCCGCTGGCCCTCCTCCGGCAGCCGCCGCTGCGGCGTGCCGGAGGGGGCGGCGCGAAAGGGGGCATCCGCAGTTCAGGTGCATGGCGTATGAGTGTCGAACCCGTCCCCAAAGGGGGCGAATGGCGTGTTGGGTTATGCGGTGGCGGGTTCTTACGGTTATGCGGTATGTCCGTATAACCCAATAACCGTATAACCATAAACCTTACAACCGTAAATGCCGTTCGCCCTCTTCGAGGACGACATCATTGGCGCATACATACCGCAAGTTCCGCTTCGCTTCACATGCGGTTAAGCAACATTGGACCCCTTCGAGGCCCTATGTATGTTATTGTCCTTACGCCTGAACTGCGGATGAACGGCGAAAGACCGTGAACGGCGTGGCGGGAGGCCGCCTGTCGCTACGTAAAAGGCCGTGTTTCGCGCTGCGAAACACGGCCTTTTGTAACTCGTTGGCTGTCAGGATGTTGCCCGTGCGGGCTGGTCCTGCGGCCTTCTCATCCTTGGATGAACCTATTTTTCATTGTTCATTATTCATTTTTCATCCCCGGATGAGTTGATTTTTCATTCTTCATTCTTCATTTCTCATCCAATCAATATCCCGGGTTCTGGTAGTCGGCACCGTTGTTGATGATGTCGGTGAAGCCTGACGGGATGGGCCTGAGGGCGTATTCAGCCTTGAAGTACTGGCCTACGTCGGGGTTGGTGCTGTTCAGGTAAGAGTTGTCCTTGAGCATGCCCGTGCGCTTCAGGTCGTAGAAGCGGCAGTACTCTCCGCACAGCTCGCGGCCGCGCTCGTCGAGGATGGTCTGTATGGTGACGCTTCCGCTCAGCGGTTTAGCCCCTGCGCGCGTCCTCACCTTGTTGAGGTAGCCCAGCGCGTTGCCTCCGCCGTTGAGGTAGAGGTCGGCCTCGGCTGCTATGAGGTACACCTCGGCCATGCGCATGATGAACGTTCCGTTGTTGTTGCAGTTGCGGCGGTTGCTCTCGTTGATTACCGTCCAGTTGCCGCTGTTGTGCTTGTTGAGCGACGGGTAGAAGTAGCGGAAGTTGTTCACGTTGCCGTTGTACTGCATCTTGACGTTGCGTGCGGCGTCGTCATACACGTCCTTGTAGTCGACGAGCAGGTAGGGCAGCGATGCCTTCTGGCTCGCGAGCTGCTGGTAGTCGGCGTCCTGAGGCATGGCGAACTTCACTGCGAGGTCGCCTATGGCGAGCGTCTTGCCCACTACGCTTGCGTCTTTTCCGTAGTTGTCCTTGGTGCTTTCGTCCCAAGTGAACTGGTTGTTGGCGTTCCATTGCGTAGAGAACGACTGGTGGAAGCGCGGGTCAAGCGTGCCGTCGTCCTGCACGAAGAGGTTGAGCAGGTGCTGTGACGGCATGAAGATGCCCTGTATGGAGCCCTCCCAAGTGATGCGGGTCTCCTGGTTGTCAACGCGCGCGCCGAACTGGCTGAGCTGGCAGAGGAACTTCTCCACGTTGCGGTTCGTCTTGTAGTTTCCGTTCGAAGAGCCGTCCTTGTGCCAGCGGTGCTTCCAGAGGGCTTCCTTGTTCTCCCAGTTGTTGGCCTCGGCGAACACTTGGTCGTACGTCGGGTACATGTACGCGCCGTACTGTGAGCCGCCTCCCTCGCAGTCGGAGATGAGCGTCTGGGCCGTTGTCAGGGCCTGCTGCAGGTATTCGTCAGTGCCGTACTCGTAAGTCTGCAGGCAAGCCTTGGCCAGCATTCCGAGTGCGGCCTTCTTCGTGGGCACGGTCGTCGTGGCGTCGTCGCCCTTGTCAAGCCACTGCGCGGCGAACTCAAGGTCGGGGATGATTACCTCGCGGTAGATTGTCATCGGGTCGGTGCGCACGGGCGAGAAGTCCATGTTCTCCGCCGGTTCGGTGATGAGCGTCACGGCTCCGAACTGCTCGACGGCGTTGAAGTAGTACACGGCGCGCATGAAGCGGGCCTCGGCCACTGCGGCGTTGCGCTCCTCCTCGGTCTTGAAGGGTGCCCTGTCAGCCAGCGATATGGCCAGGTTGCAACTGCCGATGCCGTCGTACAGACAGTTCCAGATGGTGTTCGTGTAAGTCAGGTTGGGCGCGGCCCCGGCGTAATACCAGAAGTATTGCGTGTAGCTTGAGTTGATGTTGGCCGCGTTGACCCAGAGGTCGGTGCCGGCTTCGGTCAGTTCCATGTAGCCGTCGCAGCCGTACAGGGCGCGCTCCATGCCGAAGTAACACTGGTTCACGATGTTGCGGTATGACTCGACCGAGTTCGACGCGATGTTCTCCATCGTGAATCCGCCGGGGTTGTACTCGTCGAGCGAGCATGAAGCCAGCCCCAGCGTGCCGGCCATCAGTGCCGACATGTATAATATCTTGGTTGTTTTCATACTGTTTGTTTTTTATCAGCCCTTCCCTAAATCCCCCTTGGGGAAGTGCGGGATAGCCTTGTTTTCCGTTTTTTTCTTGTTTGTAACTAAGCCTTGCCAGCCAGTCTCCCCTCCCGTCGGGGAGGGGCGGGGAAGGGCTTTTAGAATGTCAGGTTCACGCCGAATACGTACTGCTTGTATGTCGGGAAGACGTCAGAGCCGCCCATTTCGGGGTCAGTTCCGTCGAGCATGCTGTCCATGGCGAATATCCACGGGTTGTAAGCCGTGAAGTAGAAGCGGCACTTCTCGATGAGCGCGTGGCGCGTGATTGACTTCGGCAGGGTGTAACCCAGCGTGATGTTCTTGATTTTTATGAACGAGCCGTCGTATATGCGCAGCGCGGTTATGCCCGTTGTCTGCTCGTCGCCTGTACCGGGACGCGGGAAGTAAGCTCCCTGGTTGTCCTCTGTCCAGTAGTCGATGCCTGAGATTTGGTTCTGTGTTATGTCAGACTTTGCAGTGTACTGGCCCATCAGGTCGCTGTAGATTGTCTGGCCGAAGCGTCCCATCACGTATACTGTAAGGTCGAAGCCCTTGTATGTGAAGGTGTTGTTCAAACCGAGAATCCAGTTCGGGTTCTGGTGGCCGAGTATCTTGCGGTCGTCCTCGCTGTACGGGTGTACGCCGCCGTCGCCGTCCTTGTCGTTGGTCTCAATCATCACCCAGCCCGGCTTCACGCCGTAAGCGTCGAGTACGCTTTGCGGTGTGTTGGTGCCCCAGATGCCGGCGTACTTGTAGTCGTAGATGGCCTTGATGGGCTGCCCTACGAAGAGGTTTTCGGCTATGATGTCGCCTGAAGGCAGGCTTTCAATCTTCTCGCGTCCCCATGTTCCGGTCAAGGTGGTGTTCCAGCGGAAGTCCTTGGTCACGATGTTTCGGCTGTTGATGGTGAACTCAAAGCCCTGGTTGCTCGTCTTGGCGATGTTCTCCCAACTGTTCAGCGGGCTTCCCCATCCGGTTGCCGCGCTGGTTACGGGCATGGTGCGGTTGAAGAGCAGGCCGCGGGTTACGGTGGTGAAGTAGTCAAGTGAACCGTCGATGCGTCCGCCGAGTACCGAGAAGTCGATACCGAAGTTCCAGTTGTAAGACTTCTCCCAGCCGAGGCTTGCGTTGCCGTAGGGCGAGAGGTACTGCACGAATGGCACTGCTTGGCCGTTGAGGCTGATGCCCGCGCTCGGGTACTTGTACACCTGTGTCTGTGTGGCATACGCTCCGACAGCTCCGAGCATGCCCACGCCGCCGTGTTCGTCGTTGCCCGCCGATGTACCTGAAACGCCGAGGTTCTTGGTTATACCAGAGTTACCCGTGATACCGGCACCCACGCGCAGCTTCAAGTTGTCGAGCCAAGAGCGGGTTGACTTCATGAACGGTTCGTCAGAGATTCGCCATGCGATGGCTCCTGCGGGGAATGAATCCCACTTGTTGCCCTTTGAGAAGAACGACACGCCGTCCCAGCGGTTTGAGAACGTGAAGAGGTAGCGTCCCTTGTAAGAGTAGTTGAACCTTACGGCGTATGACATCTTCTTGGTCTGCGAGTAGCCGCTCTCGTTGCGGAACTCGGTGCCTGACATCATTCGCCAGAACGTCCACACGTCGAGGTCCTGTCCGCCGGCGTCGGCCGTGAGGCTCTCCGTCGTGTTGTGCTGCCATGAGCTTACGCCGGTTATGCCGAACTCATGGTCGCGGGCTACGGTCAGGTTGTAGGATATGATGTTTTCCCAGTTGAGGTTGTAGTTGTCGATGTCGTTCCACTGAGCGGCGGGCGTTCCGGCGTATGTCGGGCGCAGGGCGTTGGCCTCGGCACCCCAGTACAGGCCTCGCCTCTGGTGCGATATGCCGGTGTTGAGCTGCGTGCGCAGGGTAAGCCCCTTGACGGGTGTCAGCTCGAGGTAGCCCGTGGCGTTGATGTAAGTCATCTTGGTGTTGTTGACGTACTGGTTCTCGATGTAGTCGCCGAGCGGCGTGTACTGGTTGTCGATGTACTCGTAGTTGATTTCGCCGTCCTCGTTGTACGCCTGGCCGAGGGGGAACGATGTGAGCGACTTGGTGAAAGTGTGGTTCTCGCCGCGGTTGTGCTTGCTGTAGTTGATGCTTGACGTCACGCCCATCTTGGCCCACTTGAACAGTTGCTGGTCGAGGTTGAGGCGCATAGAGTACTTGTCGCGCACTTCGTTCTCGAGCAAGCCTTGGTCGCGGTTGTACATCACAGAGGCGTAGATCTTGGTCTTCTCAGTTCCGCCTGTCACCGAGAGCGAGTATTTCTGCGTGGTGGCCGTGCCGCCCATGGCCTCGTCTGCCCAGTCGATCCACTGGCCGTTGTTGTAGGCGTCGATGTAAGCCTGGTTGCCGCCGAGCAGGGCTGAGATGTTGGCGGGGTACTGGCCGTTCTTGTAGGCGTAAGCCTCCGAGAAGTAGTCGGTCCACTCCTGGCCGGTCATGCCGTGCTTGTATTCGGGCGAGCCGCTGAAGCCGTAGTATGCGTCGAAGTTGATGTTCACCTTGCCCGTCTGTCCGCGCTTGGTGGTTATGATTACGACGCCGTTGGCTCCGGCCGAACCGTAGATGGCGGTTGACGACGCGTCTTTCAGCACGTCAACGCTCTCGATGTCGTTGGGGTTGACGTCGTCCATGCTGCCGGGCAGTCCGTCGATGATGAACAGGGGCGAGTTGTCGCCGTAGATTGAGCGCGAGCCGCGCAAGAGGATGTTCACTCCCGCGCCGATTTGTCCGCTCGACTTGGTGATGTCCATACCGGCCACCTTGCCTTGCAGGGCTTCCATGACGTTGCCTGTCGGCGCGATGGTGATGTCTTCGTTCTTCATCGTTGTCACGGCTCCGGTGAGGTCGCGCTTCTTCACTGTGCCGTAGCCGATTACGACAACGTCGTCAAGTCCGGTGACGTCGGCCTCCATCTGGATGTTCATGGCTGAAGACTTGGCGCGCACGTTGGCCGTCTTGTAGCCTACGTAGCTGATCTCGAGCATGTCGCCCGGCCTCGCGTTGAGTGAGAAGTTGCCGTCAAGGTCGGTCACGGTGGCCGCCTTGCCCCCGTTCACCCTCACTGTGACGCCAATCATCGGCTCGCCGTTCTCGTCAACGATCTTTCCTTTCACGGTGTGACCCTGCTGCACGGCTTGCGCCGGCACGGCTTTCGCCTGGGCGTCGGCCGCGTACGAGCATACGGGAACACACAACAGTGCTGACAGGCCGAAGGCTGCTGTGGCCTTGGTCAAGCCTGAGCGTAGGTAATGTTTCTCGCTTTTTTTCATGTTACTTTAATGTAAAGGTTTGACATCCGTTGATTATTTCCGCCTCGTGCGGCTGCCACCGGCATTGTGCCCTGCCGTGTGTCTTGCCCCCGTGCGGGGTAGGCCGTAGAGGATTATCTCATGTTTTTCATGTCACAATGTTGTCATCGGCGACACAAAAAAGGCTTTTTCGTTTTTTTTGCGAACAAACGTTCAACGCTTTTCGCGCCGCGTCTGCTGCTTGCTACGGGCATGTCCGCTAAAGTTTTCTTGTCTTGCTGCTATTTCAGGTTAGTTCCCCCATTCGGGGATTTAATGTTTCAGGTAAAGTTTTTATATGTTGCAAATATAAATGTTTTTTAATATTAACGCAACATTTGTAATGCTTTAAAATTGTTTTTAGTCAAAATCTCATGTTTTTAAAGCATATATGACGGTTGGCGGCGTCTGCCGGCGTGCGTTTCGGCATGCCTGCGCCGTGGGGCGGCTTTGGCGCGGCCGTGGCCTGTGCGGAGTATGTAATAAGGTGGGTTCGGCACGGGATGCCGACCGGTGTGGGCATCTTGCGCCGAGCTTGTATATGTATGTTGTGTGGTTTAGTGGGATAAAGAAAATGGCGCGCCCTGTCCGGGCGGCACCATTTTCTCGGGTTTTGGATGGTTGCATGCAGGCCGACGTCGCGTCAGGCCGGCACGGCCGGCATCCAGTCCGGCTACCTTTTTAAATAAGGTCAGTAATCAGAGAGGCTTTCTTCAGGCTCTCGCCGGCGGGGCTGACAGCATCCGCCGGCCTGTCGCAGGCCGGCGGGGGGCAACGCGGCCGCCGATTAGATATGTTATCAGACTTGTAAATCTTTCACGGAAGGGCGTGCAAGACGGCACGCTTCCGTTATCACGATGCAAATATAAATGTATTTTTTACACGCATAAAATATTTCCGGCCATAAAATTGATTTTAGTCAAAAAATGGTGGCGTTTACTCAAAAAGCTGGCGTTTGTCTTGCCCGCCGCGCGGCTTTCGGGCCGTTGTGGCGGCCTTGTATGCCGCCGGCATGGAGGTCGGCGGCCGTGGTTGTGGCGGCTGTCGGCACATGCGCATGCAACGCCTTGTGGCACAGGGCGTTGCGGGAGGCCGTCTTTCGCACGGCGAAAGGCCGTGGATTTGCGACGCGAAAGGCCGCGTTTCACAGCATGAAACGCGGCCTTTCGTAACAGGTGCGGCTGTCAGCCGCATTGGCGGCGGCAGCCGGTGTGGCGGGTCATTTTGCGTTGATTTCCTTCAACAGGCGGTCGGCGTGGCCCCACTTGTCCATCATGAACAGCACGTAGCGTATGTCAACGCCGATGCAGCGGGCGAGGTTCTTCTCGAAGTAGATGTCGCTCGAGAGGCTGTCCCAGTTGCCGTCGAAGGCCAGTCCGATGAGTTCGCCCTTGCCGTTGAACATCGGCGAGCCGCTGTTGCCGCCCGTGATGTCGTTGTTGGTCAGGAAGCAGAGCTGCATCTTGCCCGTGGCCTTGTCCTGGTAGGGGCCGAAGTCCTTTGCCGAGAGCAGCTCGTGCATGATAGGCTCGGCGAAGTATTCGGGCACGTTGTCGGCCTGCTTCATCTTGGCCACGATGCTCTCGGCCGTGGTGTAGTAGCCCGAGGGCGAGCCGTTCATAGTGAAGCCGCCCACGCGGCCGTAGCTCAGGCGCATCGTCATGTTGGCGTCGCTGTAGTGGGGCATGTCCTGCTCCATGCGCAGGCGCGCCGCGCAGAAGAGACGCTCCTGCTCGGCTATCTTGTCGGCCACCTTGCCCAGCTCCTCGCGCTGCCCGGCCAGGTACTCCTGCAGGCTGAGGCCGAGCTGCACGCCGAGGTCGTCGTTGAAGCCCTTCTTGTTGAAGTACAGCTTCTTGCCGCTCTTCATCAGCACCGACTTCTTGTAGAGGTAGTCAACGTATGCCGTGCAGTCGCCGCCGAAGCGGTCGTCGATGGTCTCGTAGATTGACGGCAGGTACTCCTTTGCTACGTGTTCGCGGTAGTTCTTCAGCAGGGCTGAAAGCACCTCCTTGTCAAGTGCCTCGTCCCATTCTTCGCTGTTGTCGTCAAACTGGATGTACTGCTTCTTGGGGTTGTCCTCAGGCCCTTTCACCTCCTTGCCGTTGCCGGCCTGCATGGCGCGGGTGACGAGTTCGCTCGTGCCGAGGAAGGTCTCGGCGAAGTAATAGAACGCCCTCATGCGCTCGAAACGCTGGCCGTAGAGCTTCGCCATCACGTCGAAGTCCAACTGGCCTTTGAGGAATCCCGTGGTGTCCTGCCAGTGGCGCAGGCGCAGCTCGTAGGCTTCCTTCTGCTTGATGATGCCGATGGAGTCGATGCACTTGTTCATTCCGATGGAGTTCTTCCAGTAGTTCGCGCTCTGGGCGAACTTCGAGTCGTACTTGATGCGCACGGCCTCGTCGGCGTCCATGTGGCGTTTCATTATTTCCTGCTTCAGCGTGCGCACCTGCACACGGGTCTCGTTGCCCGCGTCGCGCATCTCCCTGATGCCGTAAGACGAGAGGTAACGCTCCGTGCTTCCGGGGTAGCCGATGGTCATGGCGAAGTCGCCGTCCTTGTATCCGTCAAGCGACACTTTCGCCCACGTCTTCGGACGGTAGGGCACGTTCTGCGCCGAGTACTCCGCAGGGCCGTTGGTCTTCGGGTCGGCGTATATGCGGAACACGCTGAAGTCGCACGTCTGGCGCGGCCACATCCAGTTGTCTGTCTCGCCGCCGAACTTGCCCATCGACTTCGGCACGGTGAAAACCAAGCGCACGTCGGGGAAGAGGCGGTACGTGGTGGCGAAGTACTGGTTGCCCTCGTAGTACGGGTCGATTTCCACGTGCAGCGTCTTCTCCACCTTCTTCACCGAGTCTGTCATCACGGTTGCCACCGAGTCAATCACCGCCGACTGGCGGTCTGACGGCATGTCGTCTATGCCCAAGGCCTTGAGGCGTGCCGTAACGTCCTGCTGCTCTACCATGAAGCTGACGAAAAGGTTCTCGTTTGGCAGCTCGTCCTTGTACTCCTTTGCGTAGAACCCGTTGAGCATGTAGTCATGCTCTACGGTCGAATGGCTGCGGATTGCCTCGAAGCCGCAGTGGTGGTTGGTGAACACGAGGCCGTCGGGCGACACCACCACGCCCGAGCAGAAGCCGCCGAACAGCACCACCGAGCCCTTGATGGCGTCCTGGCTTGAGTAAATGTTCTCGTAAGGCAGGCTGAAGCCGTAAGCCTTCATCTGGTCGTACACCGCCTGTGGCAGGTTGTACAGGGTCCACATACCCTCGTCCGCCTTCATCGGCAAGAGGGTCAAAAGACCTAAGATTAACATAGATAATTTTTTCATCGCTGTATTGTTTTAAAATGGTTTTACGGTTGTTGGGTTGTTGGGTTGTGCGGAAAGTTGGGTTTTCTCACCTTCTCATCTTTTCACCTTCTCACCTTTTTAAGGATTTCTCCTATCGGGAAGTCCCTCTTTATGATGATCGCCGCGAAGACCGCCAGCAGCAGGGTGTTCACTCCTACGGCCGCCCATATGGGCAGCGCGGCGTTGGCGTGGCGCATCAGTGCGCACAACACTATGGCCGCGGCCACGTAAAGCAGCATTTCCTTCACAGGGTAATTGATGGGGTAATGCCGCTGGCCGACGAAGTAAGACAGCAGCATCGCCGTGCCGTAGCCCGCGAAGCCCGCCCAAGCACAGGCCATGTAGCCGTAGCGGGGGACGAAGATGACGTTGACAAGGACAAGCACCAGGCAGCCAGCTCCCGAGAACCACGCCCCCCAGATGGTCTTGTCGATGAGCTTGTACCAGAACGACAGGTTGAAATATACGCCCATCATGATTTCCGCCGCCATGACGATGGGCACTACCTTCAGCCCCTCCCAGTAGTCACGCCCGATGAGGTGCTTCAGTATGTCCATGTATCCTATGACGGCGAGGAAGGCCAGCAGCGTGAAGATGACAAAGAACTTCATCGCCTTGGCGTAAGTGTCGCGGTTGTCCTTGTCCTTCGCCTTGCCGAACACGAACGGCTCGTAGGCGTAGCGGAAGGCCTGTGTTATCATCGCCATAATCATCGCTATTTTGCTGGCCGCGCCGTATATGCCGAGCTGCGAGTGAGCGTCCGCGCCGTGGTAGATGTACGGGAAGAGGATCTTGTCGGCCGTCTGGTTCAGTATTCCGGCAATTCCCAGCACCAAGATGGGCCAACTGTACGAGAGCATGCGGCGCAACAGGGCGCGGTCGAAGACGTACTTGAAGCCCGTAAGCTCTTTCACCAGGAGCAGCATCAACGCTCCCGAGCAGAACAGGTTGATGTAAAAGGCGTAGCCGACACCCACCTCCGGCGAGTAGATTTTGCCCACTATGCCCTCGCCGCCGGTGCTTTCGTACCACTTGGGCAGCACGAGGAAGAACACCAAGTTGAGCGCGATGGACATCAGGATGTTGGCCAACTTGAGGGCGGCGAACTTCACCGGCCTCTTCTTGTACCTGAGGTAGGCGAACGGTATGCACTGGAATGCGTCCAGCGCGACGGTTATCGCCATCACCCAGATGTACGAGGGGTGGTCGGCGTAGCCCATCGCCGACGAGATGGGCGAGATGAACGTCAGCACGAGCGCGACGAAGACGAGCGACGTGAAGCCGACCGACACGAGCGTGGTGGAGTAGACCCGGGCGGGGTCTTCACCCTCCTTGTTGGAGAAACGGAAGAAAGTGGTCTCCATGCCGTAGGTCAGTATGACGAGCAGCAACGCCGTATAGGCGTAAACGTTGGTTATTACGCCGTAGCCGCCGCCGGCCGCCGACAGCGCGGCCGTGTACAGCGGCACGAGCAGGTAGTTGAGGAAACGCCCAACGATGCTGCTCAGTCCGTAAATCGCAGTGTCCTTTGCAAGACTTTTCAGATTGGCCATGGTCTTAGGTGAGAAGGTGAGAAGGTGAGAAGGTGAGAAACACCATTGCCATCTAACACAATCCTTCTTTTAACTTTTTAATTATGTTTATTAATGTTCCTATTATTATATTCAAGTCGTTCGCCAATGATTCAAATTGCTTTTCATCAATCGTGTCGGATTCGTGAAGCAATTCCAACCAGTACATTGTTTCGTCGGCTTCCTTTAATGCGATGTTTAATTTATTGATATAGTCAGCATTGCTTTGGGCGTTGCGACTTTCGGCGATGTTCGCCCCGATGCTTGTGCCTGAACGGTAAACCTGCTTTGACATGATGTATTCATGTTTTTCCTCAAGCAAGTATTTATATAACCGTATTATCCGGAGCGCAAAGCTCTTGCTCAATTTTGATATTGTGTTCTTCTGATTCATGGGAAAAGATTATTTCATTACACTTCTTTAGATTTTCTCACTTTCTCACCTTCTCACTTTCTCACCTTTAAAAGAACAAATAGCACACGGCTATTGCCGCTATGACCCCCGCCAAGTCGGCCAATAGCCCGCAGGCTACGGCGTGGCGGGTGTAGCGCACGCCCACGCTGCCGAAGTATACGGCGAGGATGTAAAAGGTGGTGTCGGTAGAGCCTTGGAATATGCAACTGAGGCGGCCCACGAACGAGTCCGCGCCGTAGGTTGACATCGCGTCAACCATCATGCCGCGCGCGCCGCTTCCAGACAGGGGCTTCATCAGGGCGGTGGGCAGCGCGCCTACGAACTCGGTGTCGCCGCCGCAAGCCTCGACCGCCCACGCTATGCCGTCAACTACGGCGTCCATCGCCCCGGAGGCGCGGAAAACGCCGATTCCAACGAGGATGGCCACCAAGTAGGGTATTATGCGCACGGCGGTTGTGAATCCGTCCTTCGCGCCCTCGATGAAAGCGTCGTAAACGTTGACTTTTTTCCTCATGCCGGCCACGATGAAACCGACGATTACGCACATCAGCAGGATGTTGGCCGCGGAAGTGCTGACAAGGTTCATCCGCTCCTTGTCCATCGAGCCGAACAGCCAGATGACGGCCGCCACGGCGAGGCTCATTCCGCCGAGCGTCAGCAGCATCGTGCGGTTCAAGAGGTTGATGCGCTGGTAGAGGCTGGTGACGATTACGCCCGCAAGCGTGGAGAAGAACGTGGCGATGAGTATGGGTATGAACACGTCGGTGGGCTGCACCGCGCCGAGCTGGGCGCGGTAGACGAGGATTGATACGGGGATGACGGTCAGTCCTGACGTGTTCAGCACGAGGAACATTATCATCGGGTTGGTGGCCGTGTCCTTCTTCTTGTTGAGGCCCTGTAGCTGCTCCATGGCCTTGAGGCCGAGCGGGGTGGCGGCGTTGTCGAGGCCGAGCATGTTGGCGGCGATGTTCATGAAGATGGAGCCTGTGGCCGGGTGGCCCTTGGGTATGTCGGGAAACAGCTTGGTGAACACGGGGCTAAGCACCCTGGCCAGGGCGTTCACTACGCCGCCGCGCTCGCCGATTTTCATCACGCCGAGCCATAGCGACAGCACGCCTGTTAGCCCGAGCGAAATCTCGAAGGCCGTCTTGGCCGAACTGAACGTGGAATCAATCATCGCGGGAAACACCTCGGTGTCACCCATGAAGACAAGCCTCACCGCCGCTATGGCGAACGCTATGAGGAAAAACGATATCCAGATGTAGTTCAGTACCATACAATTTGCAAAAATAAGACATTTATCCGTTACGGCAAAATGTTACGTGCCTTTATGTTCATATTTGCCAGTAAAAAGGAACGGGGGCGGCGCACGGCGTGCAAGAGGCGGTTCATCCGCAAACCCTTTGGATGGCAACAATGCGTAGCAGGGCGTCGAAGACGTCCAACGTTGCTTAGCCGCATGTGGAGCGAAGCGGAACTTGCGGTATGTATGCGCAAATAATATCGTCCTCGAAGAGGGCGAACAACAGACTGGTATTCGCCCTCTTCGGGGACGATTGGAGTAGTTTCGACTTACCGCAGGTTACGTTCGCTGCGCTCACTCCACCGGCGGTTAAGCGGAGTTTGCCCCCTTCGGGGACAGGATAGACTTTTATGTATCATTCAAAAGGTTTGCGGATGAACCCAAGAGGCTACCTTTTGCGCCGCAAAAGGTAGCTAATCGCCTTGCGAAAAGCCGCCTTTCACAGGGCGAAAGGCGGCCTTTTGAAATATGGCTGATTATCATATGCTTAAGAGGCGATGCCGATGAGCCGGATTTGCTTGGTAAGCTCATTGGGTAAATCCTGCCCATCGGCCTTATAATCTTATTCTGGCCGCGTGCCTTTTGGCGCAAATGCCGCCGGCTGGGCATGCGGCTTTAACTTCTTTAAATTCTCTAACTTTTTTAAATTCAGCAAAATCACACGAACATCAGCGTCGTCATCCTGTCCTTGTCGAAGATGTCTTGCGCCACGGCCTGTATGCCTTCGGCCGTCACCTCGTCAACCCTCGCCATGAGCCGCGCCGGGTCTTTCTCTATGCCGTGGTGCAGGTAGCTGCGGCCGAAGTCGATGGCGAAGCTCTCGCGGTTGTCGCACGCCACGCCGATTTGCCCCTTGATTTGCCGCTTCGCTGCTGCGAGAGCCGTGGCCGAGAGCGGTTTTTCGGCCATTTTATCGAGTTCGCGCCTTACCAGCCGGCGGCATTTCGCTACGTCGTGGGGGTCGCATCCGAAGTAGGCGCACCACAGTCCCGTGTCGGAATAGTTGACCATCGAGCTGTCAACCGTGTACACAAGGCCGTGCCTTTCCCTCAGCGCGATGTTCAGCCGTGCGTTCATGCCCGGGCCGCCGAGGATGTTGTTCATGAGGTATAGCGTGAAGCGGCGGCTGTCGTTCACGTCGTAGCCCCTGCTTCCCGTCATGACGTGCGCCTGGTGGGTGCCCCGGCTGACGGCCTCCTCGCGCGGAACGTAGGGCGGCACGGGCGTCGTCAGGCTTCTCTCGCGCAGCGGGGCGTGTGCGGGGAAGTCGCTCGTCGCCCTTTCCAGGAGCCGTACAAGGCGGCTGAAGCTGATGTCGCCGTAGGCGAAGAACACGGCGTTCTCCGGGCGGTAATGCTTGCCCGTGAAGCGCAGCGCGTCGGCCGTGGTGTAGGCGCGCAGCCTCTCCTGCGTGCCGAGGATGTTGTGGCCGAGGGGGTGGCCGCTGAAGACGATGTTCTCAAACTGGTCGTAAATCAGCTCCGAGGGCGAGTCGTTGTAGCTCTCTATTTCGTCGCAGATGACCTCAACCTCCTTGTCTATTTCCGCCTGCGGGTACGTGCTGTGCAGCACGATGTCGGCCAGCAGGTCAATGGCGCGCGGCAGGTGTTCCCTGAGCAGTGCCGAGTAGAACACCGTGTCCTCCTTGTTGGTGAAGGCGTTGAGGTCGCCGCCCACCCGCTCGAGGCAGTTAAGTATCTGCATCGGGCGGCGGCGCGCCGTGCCCTTGAACGTGACATGCTCGCAGAAGTGGGCCAGCCCCTCCTCGCCCGGCAGCTCGTCGCGCGTGCCGGCGCGCAGGGCGAAGCCGCAATACACCACGGGCGACGCCGAGGCGAGGTGGATTACGCGCAGCCCGTTGCTCAAAGTATGTGTGTCGTATTTCATATTCCAAGGCGCAAAATTAAGTGTTTTTCACGAGTTTAACACGCTACACATTACATAAAAAGCATTTTTTCACTATCTTTGCGCCGCAAATCCAGCATATACAAGACTACAAACAATGCGCAAGGTAATAGGAATAGGTGAAACCGTATTGGACATAATATTCAAGGGCGGGCAGCCCGTCAGCGCGGTGCCCGGCGGCTCGGTGTACAACGGCGTCATATCGTTGGGGCGCGCCGGCGTGCCGGCGGCGTTCGTAAGCGAGGTAGGTGATGACCGCATAGGCCGGCAGACGGTCGATTTCTTGAGGGAAAACGGCGTTGACGCGACGCACGTTGGCATGTACAGGGGCACGAAGTCGCCCGTCTCGCTGGCGTTCCTCAACGACCGGAACGACGCCGAATACATATTCTACAAGGACCACCCGCACGACCGCCTCGACTACGTTACGCCTGAAATCAACCGTGACGACATCGTGATGATCGGCTCTTACTACGCCGTCAACCCCGTAATCCGTCCGCAGGTGGCGGCCATACTGAACGCCGCGCGCGACAACGGGGCCATCATTTACTATGACGTGAACTTCCGCGCGGCGCACGCCGACGAGGTGATGAGGCTCACGCCGAACATCTTGGAGAACTTCGAGTACGCCGACATCGTGCGTGGCAGCCGTGAGGACTTCAACGTGATGTACGGCATGGACTCGCCTGACAAGGTGTACAACTCGCAGGTGTCGTTCTATTGCAAGAAGTTCGTCTACACCGACGGGGCCGGCAACGTAGAGCTGAGAGGCGACGGAGGGCTGAGCAAGAGCTACCCCGTGGCCGCCGCCGACACGGTAAGCACCATCGGCGCGGGCGACAATTTCAATGCCGGACTGGTGTACGGCCTGGTGAAGTATGGCGTGACACGCGACATGGTTGACGGCGCAATCAGCGAGCGGACATGGGACGACATCATGCGTTGCGCCCTCGCTTTCTCGGCCAACTGCTGCAAGAGCATAGGCAACTCCATCGACACGGCCTTCGGACAGGTCATGAAGGAGGGGCTGAAGGGTAGGGAATAAGCCCGATGAGCCTGTTTTGCCTAATAAGCCATATACGCCAAAGACACGGCGCATCCGGCCCGTCAGGCTTATCCGGCCCATCAAAATAAGGAATAGTTAAAACAAAAATAACAATGATTGAAATCACAGACAAAATCTATTACGTCGGCGTGAACGACCGCAACAAGGAGCTTTTTGAAGGCTTGTGGCCGTTGCCCAACGGCGTTTCTTACAACTCTTACCTAATCGACGACGAGAAAGTGTGCCTCATCGACACCGTTGAGGTTGACTTCTTCATGCCGTACCTGAAGAACATACGCGAGGTGCTGGGCGACCGCCAAATCGACTATCTCGTCATCAACCACATGGAGCCTGACCACAGCGGGGCCATAGAGCTTATCCGGAAGTATTATCCGGGAGTGAAAATCGTAGCCAACAAGAAGACGTTCGGCATGATTGAGGGCTTCTACGGAGTAACCGCCGACGAGGTAGAGGTGAAAAATGGCTCCACGCTGAGCCTCGGCAAGCACGAGCTTTCGTTCGTGCTGACCCCGATGGTACACTGGCCGGAGACGATGGTTACGCTCGAGACTACCACCAACACGCTCTTCTCGGGCGACGCCTTCGGCTGCTTCGGCGCGCTCAACGGCGGCATAATCGACTCTGAAATCAACTGCGACACGTTCTGGTTGGAGATGGTCCGCTACTATTCGAACATCGTCGGCAAGTACGGCACGCCCGTGCAGAACGCCCTGAAGAAGCTGGAGGGTGTGCAGTTGGACTACATCTGCTCTACGCACGGCCCCGTTTGGCATGAATACATTGATAAGGTAATAGGCATTTACGACCGGCTCAGCCGCTACGAGACCGAGGAAGGCATCGTAATCTGCTACGGAACGATGTACGGCAACACCGAGCGCATGGCCGAAGTCATCGCCCGCGCCGCCAGCCAGGCCGGCATCAAGAACATAGTGATGTACAACGTGTCGAAGACCCATCACTCTTACATCCTGCGCGACATCTTCCGTTACCGCGCTCTCATAGTCGGCGCGCCCACTTACAACGCCGGACTGTACCACGAAATGGAGGTGCTGCTCAGCGAAATCGCCGGCAAGGACATCAAGAACCGCCATTACATAGGCTGGTTCGGCAGCTACGCCTGGGCTGGAAAGGCCGTCGAGTGCATAAAGCATTGGAACGACACGCGCCTGCACTTCGAGGCCGTGGGCGTCCCCGTAGAGATGAAGCAGAGCCTCAAGGACGATACTTTCGCACAGTGTGAGGCCCTTGGGCGCGCCATGGCCGAGAGGCTTAAAGAGGATAGGAATTAAATTCTAAGCAGACGAGCAGACAAGTGACGAACAAACAAGGAGATTTGTTCAGTTGACAAGCAGGCGAGCGACGGGCAGACAAGGATATTCCCTTGCTTGCTGACAGCTTGCTTCTTGTCCGCTTGTCTGCTTGCCACTCATTTGCTAAACAAATCCCCTTGTCTGCTTGTCTGCTCGTTACTTGTTTGCTAAAAAATAAAATACTATGAAAAAAATACGTTTCGGGCTATTGCCCAGGATTATCGTTGCCATAATATTGGGCGTGGCCTTGGGCAACGTCTTTACTGAGGCATGGATACGCCCGTTCATCACTTTCAACGCCATATTCAGCCAGTTTCTCGGCTTCCTCATCCCAATCATCATCGTCGGGCTGGTCACTCCGGCCATAGCCGGCATCGGAAAGGATGCCGGAAAGATGCTCGTGGCCACCGTGGCGGTGGCTTATGTTGACACCGTTCTGTGCGGAATGCTGGCTTACGGCACAGGCAGCGCGCTGTTCCCCTCGATGATTGAGGGCATGACGGCTACGGCCACAGGCGGCGCGCAGGGCGGCATCGAGCCTTATTTCACCATCGCCATACCGCCCATATTGGACGTAATGAGCGCGCTTGTGCTGTCGTTCATCATGGGCTTGGGCATCGCTTACGGCAATGCTCCCGTGCTGAAGAATGGTGCTGACGAGCTTATGGGGATAGTAAGCAAGGTCATCGAGAAAGCCATCATCCCCCTGTTGCCGCCTTATATCTTCGGCATATTCCTCAACATGACAGCCACGGGCGAGGCTTATTCGATAATGGCGGTGTTCGCTAAGATTATCGTTGTAATCTTTATCCTGCACATCCTGATACTCCTTTATCAGTTCTGCGTGGCCGGAATTGTGGCCAAGCGCAACCCGCTGAAGCTGTTGTGGCGCATGCTTCCGGCCTATTTCACCGCGCTTGGCACGTCGTCATCGGCCGCAACCATTCCCGTAACGCTGAAGCAGACCGAGCTTAACGGCGTCAGCAAGGACGTGGCCGGCTTCACTGTGCCGCTCTGCGCAACAATCCACATGTCGGGTTCGGTCATGAAAATCACGGCTTGCGCCCTGACAATCTGCATGATGAAGGGCATGCCTCACGACCCTGTGCTGTACACTGGCTTCATCATGCTGCTGTCAGTGATGATGGTTGCCGCGCCGGGAGTGCCCGGAGGCTCAATCATGGCCGCCCTCGCCCCGCTCGCCTCAATCCTCGGTTTCGGCGAGCAAGACCAGGCTTTGATGATTGCCTTGTACATAGCGATGGACAGTTTCGGCACGGCTTGCAACGTGACCGGCGACGGGGCTGTGGCCATATTGATTGACAAGATGTTCGGAAAGAAGCGCAAGCAAGCCGCAGTTGCGGCGCAACCCGTGGACGGAGAGGCGTAAACAGCGTGATTTCACGCCCTTTCCCGGGGTGTAAGAATAAAAAAGAAGGCATCCAAGCGGATGCCTTCTTTTTTGTTATTGTGGATTAAAAGTTGCCGTGGTCAAGACTGTCGTTGAAGTCTTTCGGCTCTTTCTGAGCCAGCGGGTCGTGGTATTCGTCACGTCCCGGGCGATGTTCGAAGCGGCGTTGCTCGCGGTTGGGGCGTTCGCCACGCGGACGGCGTTCGGGGCGCGGACGGCGTTCACGCTCTACGTAGCCTTCCGGTTTCGGTATAAGCACACGGTGAGAGAGCTTGTATTTGCCCGTCTTCGGGTCGATTTCCATGAGTTTCACGGTGATTTTGTCACCCTCTTTCAGGCCGGCTTCCTCAACGGTTTCAAGGCGTTTCCAGTCAATTTCGCTGATATGCAGCAGTCCGTCCTTGCCCGGCAGGATTTCAACGAAGCATCCGTAAGGCATGATTGAGCGGATGGTGCCCTCGTAAACCTCGCCAACCTCGGGTATTGCGACGATGGCCTTGATCTTGGCGATGGCCTTCTGGATGCTCTCCTTGTTGGGAGCGCTCACCTGAACCTTGCCTACGCCGTCGATTTCGTCGATGGTGATGGTGGCTCCGCTCTCGTCCTGCATCTGCTGGATGATCTTTCCGCCCGGGCCTATTACGGCTCCGATGAATTCCTTCGGAATGTCAAACGCCTCTATGCGCGGTACCTGCGGCTTCAGTTCGGCGCGCGGTTCGCTGATTGTGTCGGTCAGTTTGCCGAGGATGTACTCGCGTCCGGCCTTTGCCTGCATGAGGGCTTTTTCAAGTATTTCGAAGCTCAGGCCGTCACACTTGATGTCCATCTGCGTTGCGGTGAGTCCGTCTTTCGTACCGGTAGTCTTGAAGTCCATGTCGCCCAGGTGGTCCTCGTCGCCGAGGATGTCGCTAAGCACGGCGTACTTGTCTTCTCCGGGGTTCTTGATGAGACCCATGGCGATGCCGCTCACGGGCTTCTTCATCGGCACGCCGGCGTCCATGAGGGCGAGTGTTCCGGCGCATACGGTGGCCATTGACGATGAGCCGTTGCTCTCCAGGATTTGTGAAACGAGGCGCACCGTGTAGGGGAATTCCTCTGGAATTTGTCCCTTCAATGCGCGCCAAGCCAGGTGGCCGTGGCCTATTTCGCGGCGGCCTACGCCACGCTGCGCCTTAGCTTCGCCCGTGCAGAACGGCGGGAAGTTGTAGTGCAGCAGGAAACGCTGGTATGAGCGGTCGAGAACATCGTCAACCAGCTTCTCGTCGAGTTTCGTTCCGAGGGTGCAGGTGGTGAGGCTCTGCGTCTCGCCGCGCGTGAAGATTGAGCTTCCGTGGGGCATGGGCAGGGGTGACACCTCGCACCAGATGGGGCGGATTTCGTCGGTCTTGCGGCCGTCGAGACGCTTGCCCTCGTCGAGGATGCAGCGGCGCATGGCGTCACGCATCACGTCGTGGTAGTAGCGGTCAACCAGGGCGTACTTCTCTTCCATTTCCTCTTCGGTGAGGTCGGTGTGGGCCGCGGCGTAAGCCTCCTCGAATTCGGTCTTGATCTTGTCGAAAGCCTCTTCGCGCGCCTTCTTGTCGTGGTCGCCGGCTTCGGCTATGGCGTAGCACTTGTCGTAAGTCTCCTTGCGCAGTTGTTCGCGCAGTTCCTCGTCGTTCACCTCGTGGCAGTATTCGCGCTTCACGTCGGTGCCGAGTTCTTTCATCAGCTCCTCCTGGAGGATGCACATCGGGCGGATGGCCTCCTGAGCCGTCTTGAGAGCCTGGAGCAGGTCTTGCTCTGACACCTCTTTCATCTCGCCCTCAACCATCATGATGTTGTCTTTCGACGCTCCCACCATGATGTCCATGTCGGCGTTCTTCATCTGCTCGAACGTCGGGTCAACAACATATTCGCCGTTCACGCGCGCCACGCGCACCTCAGAGATGGGGCACTCGAACGGAATGTCGGAACATGCCAGCGCACATGAGGCCGCGAACCCGGCCAAAGCGTCGGGCTGGTCAACGCCGTCGGCTGAGAAAAGGATAATGTTTACAAACACCTCGGCGTGGAAATCGGCCGGGAAAAGAGGGCGCAACGCGCGGTCAACCAAGCGGCATGTCAGGATTTCGTTGTCGCTTGCCTTGCCTTCGCGCTTCGTGAAACCGCCGGGGAAACGGCCCGCGGCGGCGTATTGTTCTCTGTACTCAACCTGCAAAGGCATGAAATCTGTTCCGGGAACTGCATCTTTTGCGGCACAAACGGTGGCGAGCAATACGGTGTTGCCCATACGGAGGACACAAGAGCCGTCAGCCTGTTTTGCCACTTTCCCGGTTTCAATGCTGATGGTTCTTCCATCAGGCAGTGAAACTGTTTTCGTAATTACGTTCATCTAAAAATCAAAAAATGTCTTTTAACATCAAAAAAAATCGCACAAAGATAACCATTTTTAAACTAACCGAAGACGGTTTGCGGTTAAATCTGTATTAATTTTCCTTTTTTTAGCAAACGAGTTTACAGCAAACGAGCAGACAAGTGACAAGCAGACAAGTGACAAGCAGACAAGTGACAAGCAGACGAGTGACGAGCAGACAAGCTGCCCCTGTATGGGCGGACCCGTGTGTCCGCCCAACCAATGACATGCGCCTCGGCTCATACGGGTCTGATATGCTGAGGGCGGACACACGGGTCCGCCCCTACTTTAAATTTGCAGCTTGTCTGCTCGTCTGCTTGTCCCTCGTCAGCTTGTCTGCTGTAAACTCATTTGCTGAAACGACATGTTTTGTCGCTTCATTTTCGTATTTTTGCCGAAAATAAACAGTAAAGAGGAGGCAACATGACTTATAAGAGACAACGGCAAGGGCGCGCAGGCCGCCCTGGCGGCGACACGCTGCGTAAAGCGGCGCGCACGTTGCTGCTCGTGGCCGGCTTCGCCGTGATTGGCGTATTGCTTGGCGAATGGATGGTTGCAAGCGAGAAGGAAGAGCGCAGGCGGCATGACATGGAACAGGCGGAGCGGAACAGGGCTATGCAGAGGCTGCAGGATTCGCTCGACCGCGAGGCTGCCCGCCGCAGGGAAATGATAAAGGAATACAAGCTCACGCCCGAACAGCGGCGCGCCATGGATGAGCTGATGCGGCATCAGGCGGACGACAGGCGGCGCGCCGAGGAACTTGTTGACAAGTACAACCGGGGCGAGGAACTGTCACCGGCGGAGAAGGACTTTGTGTACGACCAACTGTGGCAGGAATACTATGAGGACCCCGACGACGAGGGACACTATCCCAGCGAAATCTTTGACGACCGCGAGGATTACGACGAGGAGCATGTAAGGGACAATCCCGGGGTGGCTGGCGAGGACTGACCCGCCGCCCGCGCTTCTCGCTGTAAGCCATTGACAACCAGTGTGTTACATTACGCCTGCGAAAGGCCGTGTTTCATGTCGCAAGACATGGCCTTTCGCGGGGCGTTTTGCCGTCTTTCGCAGGGCGGTTTGGGGCTTGCCGCTCTGCCGCCATGTCAGCACAGCTTGCCGAAAAGCGCGATTTTCTCTTTCAGGTAAGCCTTGAAGCCGTCGCCGCCGAGTACCTCGACGTCGTCGAACAGACCGAGGGCGAAGCGGCCTATGCCGGCGTAGCTGCACACGTCGAGGCGCAGCAGGTGGCGGCCGCGGTCGTCGTCGGTGATGAAGGGCTTGGCCTGGGGGTATTCCTCCTTCATGATGTTGTATGACAGTTCGCCGAGGCGCATCTCCACGGGCAGCAGCTCTTCGCCGCTGAACATGAACACGTCGGTGAACATCTGGCGGTGCATCTTCTCGTGTTCCCACTCCGTGCTGAGCGTGTCAACGCCCTGCATGCGGCTCACCTTGAACGTCTTGTTCATGCCCGAGGCCGGCTCGTAGCAGCGCGCCTCATTGTTGTTGTTCATCAGGAGGAACGGCTCCACGAAGCGGTCGCGCACGGTGCGGCTGTGGGGCGAGGCGTAGCCGCGCAGCACCACCTGGCGTCGCGTCTTTATGGCGTCGTAAAGGGCGCGGACGTTGGCCACCGACTGCTCGCGCAGCTCCTCGTTGTCAAGGATGTCGAAGTCGTAGAAGTGGTCGAGCTTCTTCTTCAGGTTGGCCGTCAGCACGTTGCCGCGGTCGGTCTTGTCAAGCAGCCGCCTCATCAGCACGGCTTCCTCTTCGGTGAACGACACGCGGCTCACTAGGTGGTTGATGAAGGGCGAGTCGCGGTCGATGCAGTAGCCGCCCGCGCGCTTGTACACCTTGAAGCCGCAGTCGCGGAAGAACTCCAGGTAATAATAAAGGTTGCGGCGCGATATGCCTACCTTGCCGCACAGCTCGTCGATGGTGTACGTGTGGTTCTCGGTGAGCAGCAGTATGAGGTTCAGCTCGCGCTCAAGTTTGTCGTGGCGCATATCTTGTTGTATTTTAGCAGACAAGTTCACAGCAAACGGGCAGACAAGGAAATTTGCCCAGCAGGCCTATGTATAAATTATGGACAGAACAGGGAGCAAGCCCAAATGGATGCTTGTCCTTTGGCAAGGCGGATTTCCTTGTCTGCTCGTCGCTTGTCACTTGTCTGCTGTCAATCTGAAACTTTTGCGGTGATAAGGCGTCGGGCCGTACTCGGCGATGGCCTCGCGGTGGGCGCGGGTGGGGTATCCCTTGTTCTCGCTCCAGCCGTATTGGGGGTATTCTGCGGCCAGACGCTCCATGTAGTCGTCGCGGTAAGTCTTGGCGAGGATGCTCGCCGCGGCTATTGACAGGTACTTGCCGTCGCCTTTTATGACGGTGGTGTAGGGTATGAAGCGGTATGGCTTGAAGCGGTTGCCGTCAACGATGATTGCCTCGGGGCGCAGCGTGAGCTTGTCCAGGGCGCGGTGCATGGCCAGTATGCTGGCGTTGAGTATGTTCATCTCGTCGATTTCCCCGGGCGTTACCACGCCCACGGCCCAGGCCAGGGCGTCGCGCTCGATTTCGCCGCGCAGCTCGTAACGCCGCTTGGGCGTGAGCTGCTTCGAGTCGTTGAGGGCGTCGTTGCGGTAGTCTTCGGGCAGGATTACCGCCGCCGCGTACACGCTGCCGGCGAGGCATCCGCGCCCCGCCTCGTCGCAACCGGCCTCCACGAGGCCGCTGTAATAATGGCTTTTCAGCATAATTCTTTTATTTTATGGAAGGGGTGTGGGGCTTGGGATGGCGGGGAGTGCGGGTGTCGTAGGGGATGCTCTTCTGCAAGCCGCCAACATGCTCATTGTCAGCGGGTTGGCTGTTTGCCGCCTTTCGTCATGCAAAAGGCCGCATATTGCGCCGCCGTTTGTGGCCTTTCGCCTTGCGATATGCCGCATGTTGCACGGCCACGGGCTTTCAGGATGGCGCAAAGTGTCGCTCCTTGCTCCTGAATACGCCTCCTTTTCTCCTTTATTCCTTTTCTCCTTTTACTCCTTTACTCCTTTTTTCTCCTTCCTCCTAATTTATCTTTCTTTAACTAAAAACGGAGGCTTTGTGAACTTATTGTGCGCAAACGGACGTTTATTTTGCAACCAGAAACGGAACAATAAAAACAAAAGATATGGAAAAGCAAATGACATTGGAGGCAAACGCCCTGGCAGCGAAAGGGCTTGCCGCGCAGGTGAAGAGAGTAAACCGCATGCTGGCCGCGCCGCAGCGGATGCTCCGCAGGTATTATTCATACGTGCTTGGCCGTGACGTTGACAAGGTTCAGGCCAGGGCTTTCACGGAAGCCCAACTGGCGTTCTTCGCCGTCACCCTGCCCGCCGATTATCCGCTGACGCTCAGGGTGTTGACGTGCTTGTGGTTCGTCGTGGCTGTGAGGAAATGTAAATTTGAGTAGTTAAAGTAGTTAGGGGGGAGTTAAAGTAGTTAAAGACAAATGCTTTGTTGTCAGTTATGTAAACATTCGTCTTTAACTACTTAATTCAAAACATCTTGCTGACGCGCTTGATGCCGTCCACAAGCGTGTCGATTTCCTCCTTCGTGTTGTAGAGGGCGAACGAGGCGCGCACCGTGCCCTGTATGCCGAGGCGCAGCATCAGGGGTTGGGCGCAGTGGTGTCCCGTGCGCACGGCGATGCCGAGGCGGTCGAGCAGCGTGCCCATGTCGAGGTGGTGGATGTCGCCCACGAGGAACGACACTACGGCGTCCTTGCGCTCCGACGTGCCGAATACGCGCAGCCCGTCAACCTCGGCGAGCCGCCGCATGGCGTAGCGTGTAAGCTCCTGTTCGTGCATCTGGATGTTGTCCATGCCGAGTGCGGTGAGGTAGTCTATGGCCTTGGCCAGCCCGTGGGTGGCCACATAGTCGGGCGTTCCGGCCTCGAACTTGAACGGCAGACGCTCGAACACCGTCTTCTCGAAGCTTACGCTCTCAATCATCTCGCCCCCGCCCTGGTACGGCGGCAGGCGGTCGAGCCAGTCTTCCTTGCCGTAAAGCACGCCCACGCCCGTAGGCCCGTACATCTTGTGGCCGCTGAAGGCGAAGAAGTCGCAGTCCATCGCCTGCACGTCTACGGCGAAGTGGGGCGCGCTCTGCGCGCCGTCAACCATCACGGACACGCCGTGTTCATGTGCTATGCGGACAATCTCTTCCACCGGGTTGACCGTTCCCAGCACGTTGCTGACGTGCGTTACGCTTACAATCTTAGTCCTTTCGGTGAACAGCTTCTCGTATTCGTCCATCTTCAGCTCGCCTTCGTCGGTCATCGGGATTACCCGTATTGATATGCCGCGCTTGGCCGCCTGTAGTTGCCATGGCACGATGTTTGAGTGGTGTTCCATGACCGAGACAATCACTTCGTCGCCCTCCCGCATGAATTCGTCGCAGAAGGAAGACGCCACGAGGTTGAGGCTCTCGGTTGTTCCGCGGGTGAATATGATTTCGCTTGTCGCCCTTGCGTTGATGAACTGCCTTACCTTCTCGCGCGCTCCCTCGTGCAGGTCGGTGGCCTGTTGCGACAGGTAATGTACGCCACGATGCACGTTGGCGTTGACGTTGTAGTATTCTTCGGTGATGGCTTCGACCACAGGGCGCGGCTTTTGGGTGGTCGCCGCGTTGTCTAAGTAAACCAATGGCCGGTCGTAAACCTTGCGGCCGAGGATTGGGAAGTCGTTGCGTATTTGGTTGATGTCGAACATTTTTCTTTCTTTTTTAGGAGTTAAAGGAGTTAAGGAAGTCAAAGGAGTTAAAGACGAATGTTTTATTTCAGGGAGTTAAGGAGTTATGTAGTTAAGGAGTTAAGACAAATGTTTTGTTTCAGGGAGCTAAGACTACGCTTTATTTAATTTGTCTGCAAAGCATTTGTCTTAACTCCTTAACTACATAACTCCTTAACTACTAAAATAAAAATCATCTGCACAGCTTGCATCCCTCGCATTTGTTCAGCTCTCCGCGGAAGCGTTTCTCCACGAGATAGTGCAAGCGGTCGCGCAGGGGGTCGAGCTTTATGCCGTCGATTACCTCGTTTATGAAGGCGAACTCAAGCAGGAGCTTGGCCTCCTTGAGCGGTATGCCGCGTTGGCGCATGTAGAACAGGGCCGCGTCGTTGAGCTGGCCTACGGTGCTTCCGTGGGCGCATTTCACGTCGTCGGCGTATATTTCGAGCATCGGTTGCGTGTACATGCGGGCTTCCTTGGTTGCGCAGAGGTTCTGGTTGGTCTCCTGCGAAACGGTCTGCTGCGCACCGTGGCGCACCAGCACGCGGCCGGCGAACGCGCCAACGGCGTTGCCGTCAAGCACGTATTTGTACAGTTCGCGGCTCGTGCAGCGGCCTACGCGGTGGTCGATGAGCGTGTTGTTGTCAACGTGCTGGTGCTTGTCGGCTATCACGCAGCCGTAAAGGTCGCACTCGGCACCCTCCCCGGCGAACACAAGGTCGGTGCGGTTGCGCGTCACCCCGTTGTGAAGCGTGATGACATTGTGGCTCACGCGGCTGTCCCTCTGTTGCTCAATGAACACGTTGCTCACGCGGACGTTCTTAACGTGGGTCTCTTCCAGGCAGTAAAGGTCTAACGAGGCGTTGTCGCCGACGTATGCCTCAATCACCTGGGTGGCGAGGAAACGGCGGTCGTCGGCGGCATGGTCGCAGAAGAGCAGCTTGATTTCGGCGCGTTCCTCGACTACTATCAACACGCGGCGGTTGACCATCAGGTCAACGTCGGAGCGCAGGATGTTGATTACCTGCACGGCCCTGTCAACCACGACGCCCTTCGGCACGTACACCAGCAGCCCGTCTTGCGCCAGCATCGTGTTGAGAGCCGTGATGCCGTCGTCGGCCGTCTTGGCCAGCTTGGCGTAATGCTTGGCCACGAAGTCTGGGTGTTCGGCGGCGTATTTGGCCAGCGAACCCACCACGACTCCTTCCGGCAGAAGGTGGTTTTTGGGCAGGGCTTTGTCGTAAAAGCCGTCGTTCAAGACAAAATATAGTGACGTGCTGAGGTTGGGAACGTCGCAGCGGAACGCCTCATACGGGTCTACCGGTATTTCCAAGCGGTTGAGGTTAAGCCCATAGTCGGGTTCAAACAACGCCGGGATGTCCGTGTATTTATACCTCTCGACCTTCTTCGTGGGGAAGCCGAGGCGGCGGAAGTCGCTGAAAGCGGCGTCGCGCACGGCGTTCATCGGCTCCGCGCTGTGCGACATTAGCATGTCGCGGCACTGCCCATAGAGGTCGATATATTGTTTTTCGCTTTGCATGTTTTTTATGTTTATATAGAAGTTAAAGAATTTAGAGAAGTTATAGAAGTTAAAGCCAAATGCTTCCTCGGATGATTGGCGATAAGCCGAACAAGCCTAATCAGACCTATTAGGCAAATAAGATAACTCGATATTAAAGCCTGCAAGGCATTTGGCTTTGACTTCTATAAATTCTCTAAATTCTTTAACTTCCAACAATTCTTCATTCTCCCACTTCCTCCTTAATCCAGTCGTAGCCGCGTTTCTCGATTTCCTTTGACAGTTCAGGGCCGGCCGTCTTTACTATGCGGCCTTTGTAAAGCACGTGGACTATTTCGGGCTTGATGATGTCAAGCAGGCGTTCGTAGTGCGTTATGACGATGCAACTCGACTCAGGCGTGCGCAGCTTGTTCACCCCTTCGGCCACGATGCGCAGCGCGTCAACGTCAAGACCCGAGTCGGTCTCGTCGAGGATGCTCAGCTTCGGCTCGAGCATCGCCATCTGGAAAATCTCGTTGCGCTTCTTCTCGCCGCCGCTGAAGCCTTCGTTCACAGAGCGGTTTGACAATTTGCTGTCAAGCTCAACGATTTTCCTCTTCTCACGCATGAGCTTCAGGAAGTCGGCCGCGTTGAGCGGTTCCTTGCCCTCATACTTGCGTTTCTCGTTTACGGCGGCACGCATGAAGTTGGTCATCGACACGCCTGGAATCTCCACCGGGTACTGGAATGACAGGAAAAGACCCTCATGTGCCCTGTCCTCAGGTTTCATCTCAAGCAGGTTCTTGCCGTTGAAGGTTATAGAGCCTGATGTAACCTCATAAAGCGGATTACCCACCAACACTGCGCTCAACGTACTCTTGCCCGAACCGTTAGGCCCCATTATGGCATGCGTCTCACCGTCCTTTATGGTGAGATTGATGCCCTTCAATATTTCTTTGTCGCCAATCTTGGCGTGTAAGTCTTTTATTTCTAACATAATTCTTGTTTATAATTTATTCCGGCCTTACGGCTTGCGCCTACCTGAGTTGTTTATTTCAAATCTAAAAGAGAATCCAGTAGTCCGCTGAAGTCACTGCTTGTGAACTTGAACGGGAACGTAACTTTCAGTCCCACTGACAGTGCGTGGCGGTGCATCGGCGAGCGCATTGCATAGGGTGTTGTGTCCTTTCCGAATGTCGTCTGCGACGATGTATGTCCGTCGACAGCCATGCGGAAGCCGTAGTCTATCTCAAGAGCCACACACGAGAACATATAAATGTCAAGACCTATCACCGGCGCCACACTAAGCACGGGACTGCTCACACTGTACTTGCGCTCATAGCTGCCATACATTCCCGACGTACTCACCGTGCCTGCATCCTTGCGCCCGGCAACGTTCCAGAAGGTGCTTGCACCGAGATAAGGCTGCAGCGGGCACGACTTTGACAGGAAATACCAGCGTCCGCCAAGCATAATCTGCGACAGATCGGCCGATACGTCGCCTGAGTAGAAGTCCATCACCTCGTGGTCATATCCTCCGACAACCGAAAAGCCTGTCTGCGGAATGAAATATTCTATGTGAGCCGAGAAGTTAGGACCGCCTCCTGTCTTTATCGGGTCGTAATACTTGTCAGGAGTTTCATTGAGCGTTACGACCGGCTTTACAGGACTGAGCCTGAAATCTATTGCCCATCGCCGCGAGTCATCGTCCTGAGCGTTTGCCACAAGTCTTGACAGACAAAGCAGCAAGACTAAAACAATCAAAGGTCTTGTATTCATCATAACAACATTTTTTATATATATCGTTAATGAACCGATAAACCCCTACGGCACTACCCCGCCAATTCTTAATTTTTAATTCTTAATTTTTAATTTGAATTACTATCCCACTGTGCCTTCCAACGACACGCTGAGCAGTTTCTGAGCCTCAACAGCAAACTCCATAGGCAGCTTGTTCAGAACCTCCTTGGCGTATCCGTTGACGATGAGGCCCACGGCTTGCTCGGTCGGTATGCCGCGCTGGTTGCAGTAGAAGAGCTGTTCCTCGCTGATTTTGCTCGTCGTAGCCTCGTGCTCCACTATCGCCGAGTCGTTGTGTATGTCCATATACGGGAACGTGTGGGCACCACAGTCGCTGCCCAACAGCAGCGAGTCGCACGACGAATAGTTGCGGGCATTGTCGGCATTAGGCGACACGCGCACCAGTCCGCGGTAAGAGTTCTGGCTGTGTCCGGCACTGATACCCTTGCTTATTATAGTACTCTTGGTGTTCTTTCCCAAGTGAATCATCTTCGTACCCGTATCGGCCTCCTGATAATTGTTGGTAACGGCTACGCTGTAAAACTCAGCCACAGAGTTGTCGCCGCGCAGTATGCACGACGGATATTTCCACGTTATGGCCGAACCTGTCTCAACCTGAGTCCACGACAGCTTTGAGTTAACTCCGCGCAGGTCGCCGCGCTTGGTGACGAGGTTGAACACTCCGCCCTTGCCATTCTCGTCGCCGGGATACCAGTTCTGCACCGTAGAGTATTTCACCTCGGCGTTGTCCTTGATGATGATTTCCACGATGGCGGCGTGAAGCTGGTTCTCGTCGCGCATCGGGGCGGTGCATCCTTCGAGGTAAGACACGTAACTGTCGTCCTCGGCTATGATGAGCGTGCGTTCGAACTGCCCCGTGTTCCTCGCGTTTATGCGGAAATACGAGCTAAGCTCCATCGGGCTGCGCACGCCCTTGGGTATGTAGACGAACGAGCCGTCGCTGAACACCGCGCTGTTCAAGGCGGCGAAGAAGTTGTCACGGTAAGGCACAACCGAGCCGATGTACTCGCGCACGAGGTCGGGATGGTTCTTTATTGCGTCGCCGATTGAGCAGAAGATGATGCCCTTCTCGGCCAGCTTGTCCTTGTAGGTGGTCTTGACCGACACCGAGTCCATGATGGCGTCAACGGCCGTCTGGCCGCTCAGTATGAGCCTCTCCTCGAGCGGAATGCCCAGCTTGTCGAACGTCTTCATCAGCTCCGGGTCTATTTCCTTCTTCCCCTCGTCCTTCTTCTTTGCCAGCGGGTCGGCGTAGTAAGATATTGCCTGGTAGTCGATGTCGGGCACATGCACGTGTCCCCACGTGGGCTGCTCCAGCGTCTGCCAGTAGCGGAAGGCCTTCAGGCGGAAGTCGAGCATCCACTCCGGCTCGCCCTTCTTCTGCGAGATGAGGCGCACGATGTCTTCGTTGAGCCCCTTGTCGATGATGTCGGTATGCACGTCGGTGGTGAAGCCGAACTCGTATTTCTGCTCGGCCACTTTCCTTACATACTCGTTGTTGCTGTTGTTTGTCTCCATTTCTTGTTTCCTGGCTTGCCTGTGTACGTTCGGCGTACACAGGCTTTGCAAGTTTGCAAAGGTAATTAATAATGTGGACGGACGCAAGAAACGGGGCATAAAAAAACTAAACGTCAATGCGCAAGGCTGTTAGTAAACCAGACGGTTGGCAAAAAATGCGATATGCTCTGCAAAAACAAGATTTGCTTGCCTTGCATAAGGATGGGGAAATGTCTGTCCTTATGCAGGGCTATGTCTTGTGTTAGTGGCTTGGCTTTTGTTATGCGCTTGTTTGCCCAGGCACGTTGTTGCGTTTCTTGCGCCGCCATCTTACGTTGACCACAAAGTTGTACACGCACTTCCAGAACAGCGTGAAGAACAATGACGAGAACGCCGTAAGTACAAATATGCGGACGCTCTGCAGGGTGGATGTCTCCAAAAACTGGCAATACAGTTGCAAGCCGCCATATTGAATTTTCCTTATCTTGTCTTTGTCGGTGTAAACTATGCCGCTCATCATCGTCTGGTCAGGCTGTGGCTGTATGCCTGTAAAACGTGTTGCGCCGCTGAAATCTATTTCAAGCCTGTCGATGTCTATACCGTAGTCAATGTCAAAAGTTAGATTGTAGTAGGATTGTGAAATGTCTTCTAAAATAAAGTATGGAGTTTTTTTGTCACCTTTACGAATTGTTTGTTGCTGGTTAAAACTTGGTGTTGTTGTTTTGTAATCAGGTGACTTAAAAAAGGCAAGCGTGTCACTGCTAACATTTACCATGTGTCCTTTTTCTTCAAGTATGAAATTGCCTTCGTTTGCCCAAACACCAAATTTATGCTTGAATGTTGTGTCAGGTATAGATTTGCTCCATCCTTTGTCAATAATGTAAAAAGGATTTGCACCTAAGTCTTTTTTTATAGACACATTGAATATTGCAAATAGCGAATCTTTATTTATGTCGTTAAATGCTTTTGTCAAAGAATCTAATGCAATTATTCTTTTTTGATTTAGGGATTTGCTCCATTCAGACAAGCTTTTTGGGGCTTGTTCCAATGACATATTTATGGTATAACTTGTAGAGTCTTTACCTTGTTGTCTGTTGATTCCAAAATATTCGTGGCCTAATGCTAATTTTAGTGATGCTTTTTCATAGAATGATTTGAATACTTCTATTTTTACATGGTCGTTCCTCACAGGTATGGTGTTTATCCTTAAAAGGCAGTATAGGCATGTGAAAAAGCCAATGCAGCATAAGAAAGCCTTGGTGAGATGCACCCACGGCTTGCGCACAGAACTCTTGCCGAATGATACGACCATTTGTACTACAGAGTTGAAATTCATGGTGTAAAAACATAAAGTGTTAGAAATGTTCACGTCTGCCACGTCTTGGCTTTTGACGGGAATCGGACGACCTGTTGCGTGACGGTCGACAACGAGGCGTTAATGAGCGTCTTGTTATGAATGCATGTTGCCCGTTTTGTATGTTGTATCATGGTTTTGACATGAATACATTGCAAAGATAATGAAATTTAGTTAATATGTAAAGTTTATAGTGAAAGTTTTTTGCGAATAGCCGTTTGCGGTTAATCCGCAGTTCAGGTGTAAGAGTTTTTACGGCAACAGGGCGTCGAAAACGTCCAATGTTGCTTGGCCGCATGTGGAGCGAAGCGTAACTTGCGGTATCGGATGGCCGTAAACATCGTCCTCGAAGAGGGCGAACGTTTTTTGTGGTTGTACGGTTTTACGGTCATGTGGTTATACGGTATGCTGAAAAGAACTTATGGCCGTGCAACCCGCAAACCTTATAACCGTGAATGCCATTCGCCCTTTTCGAGGACGGCTTATGGTGTCACGGCCTACCGCAAGTTCCGCTCCCGTTGGTCGCTCCACATGCGGCTAAGCAAAGTTCGCCCCCTTTCGGGGACTGGCCTGACGCTTATACGTCATACCACCAAACTGCGGGTGAATTCCCATTGGCGGCCTTTCACGTTGCGAAAGGCCGCCAATGGAAACGCAACAGGCCGTGTTTTGCGTCGCAAAACACGGCCTGTTGTAAATGGCTGGATGCCAGCGGGTTGCTTACTTTGAACGCCACTGCCCGTGCAGGTTGCAGTATTCGCGGGCGTAGACGTCAGTGGCGTCGGTCATGAACACGGCCTCGGGCTTGTCGCCGGGCTTGAGGTGGCGGCGTTGCGTCTTGTCGCCCTCCACCAGCTCAATCCATTCGATGTAGTGGTTGTCGAGCATCGGGTGTTCCACCTCGCCAACGGTCACCTTGTAGCCGCCGTCGATTTTCTCAATCACGGGCACGTGCTTCTCCGTGGCGGCGTCAACGCTGTTCTCCGCCAGCAGCTTCATGGGCTGGCCGCAGCATACGAGTTCGCCCGCTCCGGCGTGCAATACTTCTACGATGTTGCCGCACACTGTGCAGCGGTACACTTCCTTGCGGTTTGTCATAATCTTGTTCCTTTCTTTGTTTAGCCCCCTCATCTCCCCCGTGAGGGGGAGCTTTGGCTGGCTGTGAGTGTTATTTTAATAGTGTGTTAATGCTTGAAAAAACATTCTTTCTCCTTGCTTTTGCCGACAGGTAACTTTGCTCCTCCCCATTGGGGGAGGCGGGGTGGGGCTGTTTCTCCTTGCTTTTGCCGACTGGTAACTTTGCTCCTCCCCTCATGAGGAGGTCGGGTGGGGGCTGTTGCTAATCCTTCTCCTCCTCTTGTTCCTTAGCTTCCTGCTTGTAAGTGCCGTCGAGAATGGCGTTGTATTCGGCGGGGGTGTTTATCAGGCGGAAGGCCTCTTTCACCTGCTTGTCGTGCTTGAGGCTGTTCTCCACGGCTCCCGCCTGGAAGTAGTATGCCGCCACGATGTCGTTTGAGATGATGTCCTTGAGCATCTCCTTGTGCATGTCGAGGTCGCGGGCGATGTTGTGTTTCAGCTTCTTTTCGAGTGCCTCGAACTCTGTCTTGGCGTCATCGTAGTAGCCCTCGAACTTCACGATTTTCTTCAGCGTGTTCAGGGCGCGCTCGCTTTCGGGGTCGTAGGTGAAGCCGCTCTTTACCACGCGCTGCTTGAACTCCTCATAGTCGGCGTCTGAAATCTCAAACTCGCCGGGCGCGGCTATGGTGGGGTGGGAGGCTATGTAGTCGATTTCGTAGTCCAGAAGCACCTCGGTCGAGTCCAACCCGCTCACCGTCAGGTAGTAAGCGATGTTCGGAAGCGAGTCGGGGCGCACCTCCAGGTCGGGCTTTATGCCGCCGCCGTCGCGTACCTCGCGGCCTCCGGCTGTGTGGAACACCTTGGTCAGGCTGTCAGGTATGTGTTCGGTGTAGCCGCCGCGGGCGTGACGGTAGTTGATGGCCTGTATGCAGCGGCCGCTGGGTATGTAGTATTTGCCGGTGGTCAGCTTCAGTTGGCCGTTGTAAGAGAGGTCCACGGGCAGTTGCACGAGGCCCTTGCCGTAGGTGCGCGTGCCGATGACTACGGCGCGGTCCAAGTCCTGCAGGCTGCCGCTGGTTATCTCGCTCGCGCTCGCGCTCTCGCCGTTCACGATGACGACTACGGGCATCACCGAGTCGATTGGCTCCACGCTGGTCACGTAGTCGTTGTTGGCGCGCTTGAGCTTGCCGCGCGTCTTCACTAACGTTATGCCCTTGGGCACGAACATGTTGACGATGTTCACCGCCTCTGACAGCGAGCCGCCGCCGTTGCCGCGCAGGTCAAGCACGAAGCCCTTCATGCCCTTGTTCTTCATGTCTACGAAGGCGCGGCGCACGTCTTTCGAGCAGTCCTCGGTGAAGCTCGTCAGGTTCAGGTAGCCGATGCTGTCGCGCGTCAGCCCGTAGTAAGGCACGGCGGGCATGTCAACAGAGCGGCGCGTTATGCGGAACTCCATCTCCTTGCCCGTAGACGGGCGCATGACCTTCAGCACGAACGTCGTGCCGGCGTCGCCGCGCAGCTTCGAGCTGACCTCGCTGACGGTCTTGTCGGTCATGGTGGAGTCGTCGATGCTCAGTATGATGTCGCCTTTCTTCAGCCCCACCTCGGCGGCCGGGTTGCCGGCGTAAGGCTCGTCGATGACCACGCGCTTCAGCTTCTGGTTGTAGCGTATGACCGAACCTATGCCCACGTAGCGGCCGGTTATCATCATGCGCAGGTTGTTTACCTCGTCCTCGGGGTAGTACACGGTGTACGGGTCGAGCGAGCGCAGCATCGAGTTTATGGCCGTGCCCACCACCTCGTCGGCGTCGAGCGTGTCAACGTACATCAGGTCTAAGTAGCTGTAAATCTCGTTGAACACCTGCATGTTCTTGCCTACGGTGAAGGCGTGTTCCTTGTCCTCGTGCGCCGCGAACACGGCGAAGGGCAGCGACAGCAGCACGGCAAGCTGCAAGGCTCTTGTCCTGAACTTTGCGAAAGGTTTTTTCATGTCATGTACTATATATAGTGATATGTCATGCAAAGATACGCTTTTATAGACGTAAAACGCCGCCTTTTACCGTTTTTTTATTCAATTTTAGCCGAAAAATCAATTTTTTCGCGAAAAAGTTTGGAAGTTTCAGAAAAACGTCTTACCTTTGCATCGCATTTGAGACATAATGCTTCACTGCTTCAATAGCTCAGTTGGTTAGAGCACCTGACTGTTAATCAGGGGGTCGTTGGTTCAAGCCCATCTTGAAGCGCTGAATGAAACGAGTGCTAATTGCTTAGGGAACAAGCAGTTGGCACTTTTCTTTTGTATGCGTTTTTTATGTTTCCGAACTCCTGCAAAGCACTTGATATTGTTGCAATTTCGCTATTTGTTGACTGATTGTTGACTAATTAAATTGCGCTGTAAAATGCTGACAATCAAGGCGGAAATCAAAAGAGGCGAGCAGAAAAACGACGGAACTTATAACGTCAAGCTAAGATTTACGCTCGACAGAAAAGTAAGAAGGCTGTCCACAAGTCTTTTCGTTAAGCCTGAAGAACTTACTAAAACAGGCCAATTCAAGAAAAACACAAAGGTCTATAAGGATATAGAAAAGCTCGTAACAGCCTATCTGGAGAAGTGCAACGCCATGCAAACAGACCTGAACAATTATTCTTTAGACTATATTTTCAAGCTGTTGAAGTTTGAAGAGCAGAAAGAAAGACAAATCGACTTCATTGGTTTTTCACGCCGATGGATAGCCAATGCGCCAATAAAAAGCAAGGAAACATACGATACGGCGATAAAATCCTTGACCTCGTTCGTTGGCCGGGAAAGCCTTTATACATCAGAAATCACCGTTTCTTTCCTTGCCAAATACAAAGCGTTCTTGGAAAAGCGTAGGGACGAGCGGAATAAGAAACTGGCAGAAACAGGCAAGCGCGTCCCATCCAACAGAACCGTATCGCTGTATCTCGGTTGCATAAGGCATCTGTTCAAAGAAGCCCAAAGAGAGTACAATGATATGGAAGACAACCTCATGCTCATACCTTTTTCTCCTTTTGATAACTTCAAAAATGTATTCAGGAAATTACTTGTTATTTTTCAACTTTTTATATAGGAACCAATAGCCGCCAGAATCTGAAAATTTAGAAATCCAATGATATGCTAAATATCTTTTTCCCATATTGCAATATGATAAGAGTGTCTTTTTCTCGTAATGGGAATCATAACAATTTTTAAAAAGAATAGTGAAATCCTTTTTGGAAATATTTTCTTTGAAAAGAATATTATCATATTCATAATGAAAATACCATAAGTGGTATTCGTCTTTATAATGACAATATGTAGCATCATAATAGAAACAGGAAGATTGGCTTAAATCATTATAACTCCCAATTTGTATCGTTTCATATTTTCCTTGTCCAGTGTCAATCACTCGTGTCTTTTTCTGTTCATGATTTTCTGTGAAAACCCTTATACATATTGCAGAGCCAAAGTGTTTTTTTGATTTATACTCAAAAGGAGTCCACAACATGGAATTTCTATTAAAAATAGGGACAAAATGGAAAGCTATGGGCTCAATTTCAAAATAACCGTCATAATGACTATTTTCTCCCGTAAAATACGACCAAAAGCATTCACTTTTTTTTATATAATAAAATTCAAAAATAATATTATTATTATCGCCTCGACAAGCTATTACATAAATACCGCTTTGCGGAGCTTTTGCATTTGTAGAGAAAATATAAGTCCATTCATTGGGTCCTGTGCCAAGCGTAATTAATGGGGAGTTGTCAATTGTAAGGACTTTTATATCTTTAATATTTTCTACTTTAAAATTCAGGATCTCGTAATATTGAAAAGAGTATGCCTTAAAATATTTATAATTTTTACTTACTTTTATGTCATAGATAATATGACGATTTAGTTTCCCACTTAAATTCATATAATGCATTTCAAGACATAAGTCTTGTTCACTAGCTTTTAAAAGTATTTCACAGAAATTCATATCGAGATAAAATTTAATTTTGCTGCTTTTACCACCCTATCAAATCATTTGCAAATATGGGAAATTTTTTACAGTTTAATTGAATTTACATATATTTTTACGAATATTACACTTTGTAAAGATTATTGTGTATTTGTATCTTGGTGGTGTCGAAATCCAGGCCGGCCAAAGTGTCGTAGCCCAACACGCCGTACCATTCGTGACAACGCTGGTCGATGAACGGGTTTTGAAGGAGCAAGCCGTCGAATTGAGGGTTGGCGTTGCGGAAGTCCGAATAGCCCTTGAGGCGGTCTTTTTCAGGTGCGGAGTAATACCATGCTTCAAAATCCTTGACCGCCTGCGGTTTCACGTTCATCTTTACGGCCGACCGTATGCTTGCCGTGAGCTGGCAGGAGTTTGTATAATAGTGGCTGCGCTGGTGCCACTGGTTCCATTTGGCGACCTGCACGAGGTGGTTTATTCCGAGCGTCGCCTGTCCGTTCACCTGGAACACGTCAACATAGTCTTCAGTAAACTTTTTGTCTGCGGCCTTGTCCCTGACCAATTTTATCAGCCTTTCTTTCATCGCAGGGGATGAGTTGTTGAAGTCATCGATGAATTTCTCTGATTCTTGTTCCATCATCTGCTGCTGCATCCTGAACTCGTTTTCAGACAAACAATCAGGCTTGGTCTTGTAATATACCGTTGCGTCATGCCGGAAAGGATTGATGTCAAGCCTTTGCCTACCGAGGATTTGCGGAATGTCGAGCATGATGTCAAGCGTCTGCCATTCCTTCCCCGCGTTGATGAAGACGTATGTGATGGCGTTGGTGGAGTAGAAATCGACTCCCTCGAACGACGCCTTGGTGCAGAAAGTGAAGGGTTTGTTCACGGGGTTGCTCCTGTCCGTACACAGTCCGCTGGGCTTGAAACCGCTTGGCAGTTCTGAAGCCTTGTTCTCAGAGCATAGGATTGTCACTTCTTCAGGGCGCAAGCCGTTCTTGGTTATTATGTTCCTGATTGACCTGACTTCGTTCAGGAAGATGCAGACTTCCGTGGAGCAGACCATCCGCCCGTTGACTGTCTTCCTCGCGAAATAGTCGTTGGCCTTGAAGTCTTGTATTATCCTGCCGCACAACACCTCCGCGCTCTCGCCATTCTTCATCTGTACTTCCCTTATGTTCGGTTCCTCAAGCACGGCCGGGTCCCATTCCAACTTGATGTATGGTATGCCGTTGAACTGCGGCACTTCATCCAAAAACAGGTCAGGAATGGGCGTGGCTGACAGGTAACATATTCTCTTGACTTCGCTGTCAATGCGGATTAGGAAGTTCATGTCCGTGTTTCCCTTGAACGCCGCATCACCCATCAGGCACTGGAACTCGTCCACTACGTAAAGGAACTTGTCTGTCGCGCCGCATGACCTCAGCACGTCAAGCACCTTCCCCGACGAGTCCAACGTCACCAGAACCTTGGGCAGCACAGTGGTTTGGAAGAATGGATTAGCCCCATAAGCGTCTATGTAAGCCTTCAAGTCGGACATCAGCCTTGTTATCTCCCCGGCTCTTTTTGCCTTGTTCGTATAAGGTGTGTGGAACAAGAAGCAGCCAGGATGTTGTTCAAACTTGTCCTTCAAGGCGTGCAGTCGTGGCGTGATTATAATCCTTGACTTCTGCACCGGTGCCTTGAACATAATCAAGCTCACCCAAGAAGAACTGCAAGAATCCGAAAACTATGACGATTTTGAGACCTTTCTTTCAACCCTTGAATACAAATACGGCTTCAGGCAAAGCAACTGCCAATGGATGACAACTGAAAACTTGAATATCTATTGGTATGAAAACGGACGGAAAACAGACAGAATTTAATCACTGAACAACGACTGGACGGCCTAAATGAACGGGCCGTCCTTTTTTATTTTTGTCCTTTTAATTGATACAATACGCAGATATTCCTTTTGTTTCTTGCCGTTATCGGCAAGAAAATGCTTATATTTGCACTGGACATCAAAAGTTTTATGCCGATGGGTTTTGTTTCAGTAAAAGAATATGCTGCAGTGCATGGGCTTGCAGAACGGACAGTACGTAACTATTGTGTGCAGGGCAAGATACCAGGAGCGAAGCTTGTTGGCAAGACTTGGAGCTTGCCCGCTGATGCAGCGTTACCGCAACGGAAGAATGTCCGCAATAAGTTTTCGCCGCTTCTTGAAAGCCTGCGCAGAGAGAAAGAAGCGAAAGTCAAGGGAGGTATTTATCACAGAACCCAGATAGACCTTACTTACAACTCCAACCACATAGAGGGCAGCCGACTGACAAAAGAGCAGACCCGATATATCTATGAAACGAACACCGTCGGGATTACGGATGAAGCGGTTAGGGTGGACGACATCATCGAAACGACAAACCATTTCCGTTGCATCGATTACATCATAGGCCATGCCACGGAACCTCTTTCTGAAAGCATGATAAAGCAGTTGCACGGATTGCTGAAGTCGGGCACTTCGGATGCGTCAAAGTCGTGGTTTGCCGTCGGTGAGTACAAGCGTCTGCCCAATGAAGTTGGAGGTCTTGAAACCGTAGCACCGGAGAATGTCGGGACTGCAATCCGTGCCTTGTTGAAAGAATACAGGGCGAAAAAGACAGTGAAGCTGGAGGACATCCTCGACTTTCACCAGCGTTTCGAACTGATACATCCGTTTCAAGACGGCAACGGGCGTGTTGGAAGGCTCGTCATGTTCAAGGAGTGCATGAAGAACAGCATAGTGCCTTTTGTCATTACGGACGAGCTGAAGATGTTTTATTACCGTGGCTTGCATGAATGGCCGCAGGTGCCGGGCTATCTGATGGATACTTGCCTTACCGCACAGGATAATTACAAGCGTGTGCTTGACTATTTCAAAATCAAATACTGATGGGTGTTCTGTCTTTGTTTTGACGTGTTTGCATCATTTTAATGTTATCATTTTGGAATTTTGCATTTATTTGGTGCAAATTTATTATATTTGCGCTGGTATTTAATGCAAAATTCGGATGGAACAGCTATATGAGTTTTTCAACAGGAAGCTGAAAAGCACTCCTACGGACTTTCTCAGGTACAAGTATGACAGGATAAAATGGGACGGCAGGGCGTTTGGGATTGTCGGGCCACGAGGTGTTGGTAAATCGACAATGATTTTGCAGCATATCAAGCTCAACTTGGATGTGACGGATACGCTGTATGTATCTGCTGACCACTTATATTTCTCGGAACACAGCCTTGTTGACTTGGCCGACTACTTTGTCAAGATGGGAGGGAAACACTTGTTTATCGACGAAATACACAAATACGAAGGTTGGTCGAGGGAGGTGAAGCAGATTTATGACAGCTATGACGAGTTGCAGATAGTCATTTCCGGCTCGTCAATCCTCGACATATACAAAGGAATGGCCGACTTGAGCCGTAGGTTCCCGATTTACGAGATGCAAGGGCTTTCGTTTCGTGAATATCTTAAATTATTCCATGACATTGATGCGCCGGTGTTCAGTCTTGACGAAATCTTGAGCCATAAGGCCGTGCTGGATAGTGTAAAGCATCCCTTGCCTTTGTTCAAGGACTATCTTCGCAGGGGATATTATCCTTTCGGGCGCGATGAAGAGTTTGAGATGGAGCTGCTTCAAGTCATCAACCAGACGATGGAAGTTGACATACCCACGCATTTGCAGGCTAACGTGTCTTTGGGCAAGAAGCTGAAAAGCCTCTTGATGGTTGTGGCGAAGAGCGTTCCGTTCAAACCAGTGATGCAAAGGTTGGCCGAGGCTACGGGAATAAGCCGTAATGACATTGCAAACTACCTTTTCTATATGGAGCGCGCAGGAATGATAACACAGCTTCGCGATTCGACCGGGGGAATTCGTGGCTTGGGAAAAGTGGAGAAGCTGTATCTTGACAATACCAACCTGATATATGCTTTGGCCCCTGAACGTGGAGACATCGGTAACATAAGGGAGACGTTCTTCATGAACCAAACAAGGGTTATGAACGACGTTACAAGCTCTGCCATTTCCGACTTCGAGATTAACGGGAAGGTGTTTGAAATAGGAGGAAGGAAGAAAGGACAGAAGCAGATTGAAAGTGCCGATGAGGGCTACATTGTGAAAGATGACATTGAGAGCGGATATGCAAACGTCATTCCACTTTGGGCTTTCGGATTGAATTACTGACAAATATGTAGAGGAAAATCCTGCACTTCCTTCACTTCATAGAAAACAGGATGCAGGATTTTTTCTATTGATAAGGCACATATATAAGTATCTACCCTGATTTCATAGAAAAAAGCTGCATCTTTCTTTTCTTTCGTTAGTTGTAGGCTTGCGCCGTTGAGCAGATGATTTGTTGTTCAGTTTGCTTTCGGTTTTCTATGTGTCAATAGTCATAAAGTAAAGAGATTACATTGTGCTTTCGCTGGATTTTAGTATCTTTGCAAAGAGGATGGATGTTGACTTATTGTTGACTGATAAGGAAATGCAAATCTTCGGTGAGTGTTCATTAACTTGTTGACAGATAGCACTTTGCTTCAATAGCTCAGTTGGTTAGAGCACCTGACTGTTAATCAGGGGGTCGTTGGTTCAAGCCCATCTTGAAGCGCCTGAAGGCCTGCAACAGCAGGCCTTTTTTATGTCCGTCCTTTTGGCAGGAACAAAAAAAGGACGCGCCTTTGTAGAGTTGCGCGTCCTTTCCAAGTCATATATTTATTCTTCTACTTCCTTGAAGTCTTCTTTTCCGACTCCGCAAACCGGGCAAACCCAGTCGTCAGGTAAGTCCTCGAATGCTGTGCCTGGAGCTATACCGCCTTCAGGGTCGCCAATTTCAGGGTCATAGACCCAATCGCATACTGTGCAGATGTACTTTTTCATAAGTTAACGTCTTAAGTGTTTGTAATCGTTTTGATAATTGTGTAATACAAAGGAAGCAAATAGTTTCGATAGGTGCTTATCTTGTTAACAAGATTTTGGAAAGTTCGTCCATTCCTTCGGATGCTCCTTTGCTGATGGTATGCACTGGCGACGTACTCCGGACTGGAACGGCTTTAGGGTCAATGACATACACGGGCGTGCCCGGGCGGATGTAACTGATGAGCCCGGCTGCGGGATAGACTTGCATGGATGTGCCGATGATGATGAATATGTCGGCTGTGGCTGCTTCACGCACGGCATCTTCAAATTTAGGGACTGCCTCGCCGAACCAGACGATGTAGGGACGTAGTTGTGAACCATCGGCGGCTTTGTCGCCTAAATGAATGTCCGGATGCTCGGGCGTGAGCTCGCAGATGCAGGCCGGGTCGTTCGGGTCGCGGCTGGATGTGGCCTTCATCAGTTCGCCGTGCAGGTGGATGACGTGTGAACTTCCGGCACGTTCGTGCAGGTTGTCCACGTTTTGTGTCACGACGGTGACTTCAAAATCTTCCTCCAGTTTGGCCACCATGAGATGGCCGTGGTTGGGCGTGGTATGAAGCAGTTCCTTGCGCCGCGCGTTGTAGAAGTCGAGCACGAGCCGCGGGTTTTCCTCATACCCTTCGATGCTTGCCACCTGCTGGACCGGATAGTTTTCCCATAACCCGCCGGCGTCGCGGAAGGTCTTGATACCGCTTTCCGCGCTCATGCCGGCTCCTGTGAGTATAACGATTTTCTGCTTTTTCATTGTCGTTCCTCCTCTTATTTTAAGACTTTAAGGCAAATTTATGAAAAAAACGACAGTGTGTGCCACATTCCCTGCAAATATTCAGCTACCTTTGCAGCGTTTCGAATAGAATATAGAATCACCAATATTAATTAAGTATCTTAAAGATGGATAAATTCAGCTACTCCATAGGTTTGGGCATCGGACAGAACCTCCGCGGCATGGGGACCAATGACTTGAACGTGGAAGACTTTGCACAAGCCGTCAAGGATGTGCTTACAGGAGCGACTCCGGCTATCTCGCACACGGAGGCCCGCCAGATTGTCAATGAATATTTTGAGAAGCTTGAGGCCCGCATCAATGCGGAGAACATCGAGAAGGGCAAGACGTTTCTTGAGGAAAACAAGAAGAATCCCAATGTGAAGGTATTGTCGAGCGGACTGCAATATGAAGTCATCCGCGAGGGCAATGGCAAACACCCGAAGGCTACGGACCAGGTGCGCTGCCATTACGAAGGCACGTTGATTGACGGGACGTTGTTTGACAGTTCTGTCCGTCGCGGACAGCCGGCCGTGTTTGGCGTCAACCAAGTCATCAAGGGATGGGTGGAAGCCCTCCAACTGATGAGCGAAGGGGCCAAGTGGAAGCTCTACATCCCTTCCGAGTTGGCATACGGAGCTGCCGGGGCAGGCGAGATGATTCCGCCTCACAGCACGCTGATATTCGAGGTGGAGCTGCTGGAAGTGCTTTAAAAGAGACATTCATAATCATAACATAAAATCGTTAAGCAAATGAAAAAACTATCTATTGCGTTGGTTGCCGCTGCTGCTTTCTTTGCTTCTTGTGGAAGCAATGCGCCGCAAGCAACCTTCAAATCAAGCGTGGACACGCTCTCGTATGCTGTGGGACTGGCCAACACCAGAGGCTTGCGTCCTTATCTGGAACAACAAGTGGGCATTGATTCGGCTCAGATGAAGGATTTCATCAGAGGCTTGAAGGCCGGAGTCAAGGCTGCTGACGACGAACAGCAGAAGGCTTACTTCACCGGCGTGCAAATCGGCCAGCAGCTGAAAGGCATGATGGACCGCTTCAACTTCGACCTGAGCGGAAATGACTCCGTACAGGTGGTAAACAACGACAACTTCCTTTCTGCATTCATCA
>CALUFM010000012.1 GCA_944319935.1 uncultured Prevotella sp. | reverse complement strand
TTCCGCTTCACTCCACATGCGGCTAAGCAACGTTGGACGTCTTCGACGCCCTGCTACGCATTGTTGCCATCCAAAGGGTTTGCGGATGAACCGTCAGCAGGGTGTTTACAGGTAAGCGGCAAACACTTTCCTACGGCGACTGACGGCCGACGAACGGGGCTGAAAGCGCAAGGCGGGTAAACCGCTGGCACACAGCGTGTTGCGGAAAGGCCATGTCTTACGCTGCGAAAGGTGGCCTTTCACCGTGCAATAGGCCGCCTTTGGGAGTGCGTTTTGCCGCATATCGGAAAACCGCCCCGTAAATAATATAAGGTGGTGAGCATCTTGTCCGATGTTTCCTTTTTATTGTTCATTACCACATCTTAACCGAATTTTAACGCGAAAACATTTTGCCATTAATAATAAACCGCTATATTTGCATAATCAAAGTAACACAATTATTAATTTAAAACTTACTATTATGAAGAATTTTTTACGTTTATCATTGGCAAGCCTGCTGATGTTGTTCTGCGGAACAATCTTCGCGGCTGAGCCTTACAAGGTGTTGACGTTCCCTGACGATGACAGTGAGAACAACAGCATAAGCGCATACAACAAAACATGGACAGCCAAGATTGGCGGCGACTCATGGACAATCACAAGCTTCAACAACAACAATTGGAAGAACTGGACATACATCAGATGTGGATGGAAAACTGACGCTACCGTTGCGTCAATAGCCACTGATTTTGCAATAGACCAGCCAATTTCAAGCGTTGTCGTAACAATCGACAAGTTCTCAACTCCTGACAAAGTTAACTCAATCAAACTTGTCGTAGCGTCTGACGCTTCTTTCTCTAACGTAATCGAAACCGTAGAGGCTCCAAACAAAGAGGCTGGCGAAATGACGTTCACCGTAACAAAGCCTACGGCCAATTGCTATTACAAAGTGGAGTTCGACTGCCAACAGACAAGCGACAACGGTATCATACAGGTATCAAAGGTTGCTTACTACAAAGAAGGCGATGCACCTGTGATTGTTGACATTTCAAACACTCCCGAGACAGCCTACAGCGTAGCCAAAGCACACGAGCTGACAGACGCAGGTGAGGGGCTTGCCACAAGCGTCTACATCAAGGGCGTGATAACGCAGATTGATGAAGTTTCAGCCCAATACGGCAACGCCACTTACTACATCAACGACACAAAGGGCAACACGGATGGACAACTGATGGTGTTCCGCGGCAACTATTTTGATGGAGATAAGTTCACTTCTGAAGACCAGTTGAAGGTAGGCGACGAGGTTGTCATCTACGGACAGCTCTCTGTTTACAACGGCGAACACCAAGTGGCGCAAGGCAGCAGCATCTACTCTCTCAACGGAAAGACCGAACCTGAAGCTCCGAGCGTTGACATCTCAAACACTCCCGAGACGGCTTACACCGTAGCCAAGGCCAACGAACTTATCGCAGCCGGCGAAGGCCTGGAGACCAAGGTCTACGTGAAAGGTCTCGTTACGCAAATTGACGAAATTTCAGCCCAATTCGGCAACGCCACTTACTACATCAACGACGTTGACGACATAGAGGGACAGTTGCAGGTGTTCCGCGGCAAATACTTTGACGGAGAGAAGTTCACTTCTGAAGACCAGTTGAAATACGGCGACGAGGTAATCGTCTACGGCACGCTTGAAAACCACGGCGGAAAATACGAAATCACAAACAGCGAAATCCATTCGCTCAACGGCAAGACCGAACCGGACGACGAGCCTGTGGTAAACGAGCCTGTCGCATGTGAGAACATCGCAGCCGTAAAGGCACAAGAGGCTGGCGCACTGGTGGCACTGACACTGAAAGACGCCCAGGTGGTATATGTAAACTCTTACCAGTCAGGCGAATACACAAACACTGAGTATTTCGTGCGTGACGCTTCAGGCGCAATCGACCTCTACAACACTGGTCTTGAGCTGAAAGTGAACGATGTAATCAACGGCGTAGCTGTATTCAAGTACAGCCCGTACAAGGGCCTGCCCGAGCTTGTCAAGGCCGACGCTACCAACGCTGACGGACTGACAATAACCGAAGGCGCAGAAGCTCAGCCTGTTGAGATAACCGACGTGGCCGACCTGCTGACAGACAAGTACCTGTGTGACCTCGTTACAGTAAAGAACGTGACCGTGACATCTGAACAAACTGGCGACTTCACTGACTACTTCGCCGTTGACGAAAACGAAAGCATGGTGATGCTGTATGACAAGTTCAAATTAGGCATCGAGCTGCCAGCCGACAACGAGAAATATGACATCACGGGCATCCTTGGCACGTTCAACGAGACCACCAATGAAGTGTTCCTGCTCAACATCGAAAAGAACATACCTTCAGGCATCAATAAGGTTGAGGCAGAAGAGCTTGACGAGAACGCACCGGTTTACAACCTTGCCGGACAGCGCGTAAGCAAAGACACAAAGGGCATCGTCATCCAGAACGGCAAGAAGTTCGTCAACAAGTAATTGAACAGAACAAGCACAGAAAGAAAAGACACGGGTCTTTTCACATGACAATAAAACTCCCCGACATCAAAGGATGCCGGGGAGTTTCGTTTTTACAACTTGTCAATCAACATTTACTTGATAATCTTGTCCGCCTTGACCTTTCCGTCAGTATAGGTTATCTTGCGGATGCTTATGCCCTTGACAGGCTCAGACACCTTGGCACCGCCTAGCGTAAAGTATTCGATTTTCTCAACTTCCGACGAAACAGCGGGTGCGTTCTCAATGCCAGTGGCCGGCACACATGCGGGATAATACTCGTCAACGGCAGTGATGGCGTCGGCGTTCTGGGCTTTTACAATCTGCTCGACAAGCGAATTGATGTAAACCTCAACATTGGTGTACCACTTCTTTGAAGCGTCAAGGGTGTAAAGGCTGGCGTCAGAAGCGTCGTTGGGGTCAAGTCCGTTTGCCTTCTCCCAGTAATCGGGCATACCGTCTTGGTCGGTATCAAAGCCGTCAGGACGAGACTCTGAGGGGAAGTTCTCTTCAGTGTATCCGTCAACGTCGGCCACAACGTCAATCAAGCCCTCTATACCTGTAACTGAACCGGTGTATGTCGCATAGCCCTTACTTGCTTCGTCCATGTAACGTTCGTCAACATCGTCACGGTAAAGCGAAGCCCCGCAATACTCCATGACCTTGTCGAAAGCGTTTGCCGCCGTATGCGTGGTGACCTCGCCAGCAGGTGCTTGCCCGTCCATCTTTATCCTTACGCAAGCATTGCCTTCAGAGTTGTTTCGATGCTCAACGGCGTCTCCGTAAAGGTTTTTCGTGTCCAAGCTCCATTCTTCGCCGTCAATGTTGAACGTCCCCTTGTCATAATCAACACCGGCCCAATCCCTGTTTTCGGTTATCTTGCCGCTGTGCGTTTCGGTCGTATTGCCATTTATGTAATAACGGCTTGTCATGCCGAAGGTGTTTGGATGGTCTTCAGAGTTGTCGTCTGACGCTACAGAAATCTGCGTAACGCGCTGAGCTTTGCTGTCAGGAGTGGCAGGACCGCCCTTGTAATAGTTGTTGACGATGTTGATTTGTCCGCCGCCGGGGCCTCCATAACAGCCGTTGCTGTTGCCCCAGTTGTACATGACGCAGTTGCGGAAGTCAACGTTTTCCGACTGGACAGAGTTCGCCCAGTTGTATTCATCGTACAGTTGGTTGCCCGTATAGCCGCCCCACTCGTAACGCGCGCCGTTGAAACGCGGCACTCGGTTTGACACATGGGCTATCAGGTTGTGGTGGAAGCTTGCAAGCTTTCCTCCCCAAATGCCTCCATAGCCATGCGCGCCTTTGTCGTGTCCGGCATTGTTCAGGCTCTCGGCTATTGTACACCACTGCATTGTAAAGTTGTTGTTGTCATAGAACGACGCTACTTCGTCAATGCTCCAACTGAACGAACAGTGGTCGAATATCATGCCTGTGTTCTCTCTCGTCCATATAGCATCTGCCCCGTCGTTCACGTCTTTCTCCTGACCGCGGCGCACACGGATGAAGCGTACAATCACATTGTCTGCGTCAGGACGCACCGTCCTGTAACGCAACGTTATGCCAGGGTAAGGCGCAGTCTGTCCGGCTACAGTGGTATTGTTGCCTATCTTCAGGTCAGAACGCAAGGCGATGACTCCTGAAACATCGAAAACTACGATTTTCGCACTATTCCCCTTGACGGCCTGACGCAATGAACCAGGCCCATCGTCATTCAGGTTAGTGACATGCCTGATTACTCCGCCACGTCCGCCTGTAACATAACGGCCATGACCTTCAGCTCCAGGAAACGCGGGAGCGTCCTGCTGCGCAAAAGCAGCGGCTGAACTTATGACAGCGGCTGCGATTAAAAAAATCTTTTTCATTTGTTTTATGTGATTAATTTAATTATAAAATTTCGGCGGAATGTATTTCCGCCGAAATAACAATTCATACAAGTTTTAACAGTCAACACATTACAGGCGTAAAGCCTTTGTTTTTCCAGAGAAAGCAAAATTACATGTTCAACTTTGCCACGTCGTAACCCAACTTTTCCATCTCAAGCGAAGCCCAGATGAACGGACCTACGCCCTTGCCGTCGTTGTCACGGATGGGTTCGCTGATGTAATACTCGAACGAGCCGTCACGGCGGCGGCCTTTAGCATCGTCAGGGCCAAGACCTGAAACCGAACAACAGCGTGTGAGAGAAAGTGTCTTGTCGGCATTCACCTTCACAAACTCATCAAGAATTCCCTTGTAAGCCTTCACTCCGGCCTGCTTCATGTCGTCACCAAAGTAACCAAGGCGCGCGCCTTTCAACAAAACGTAAGCGAACATAGACGAAGCCGTGGCCTCAAGATAGTTGCGTGAGTCGTTGACATCCATCACGTCATACCACACGCCAGTCTTCTTGTCTTGGTATTTCACGGTGGCCTTCATCACGTTGTTGAGCATATTGATAAGCTCGCCGCGGTTCTCATAGTCCTGCGGCAGTGCGTCAAGCACCTCAAGTATGGCCATTGCGAACCAACCTTGGGCGCGCGCCCAAGTATGCTTTGACAATCCCGTCTCAGGGTTTGCCCAGAACATCTTCTGCGTTTCATCCCAAGCATGCTTCCACAAGCCAGTCTTTTCGTCATAAGTGCGCTTGTATGTCTTTGAAATCTGCTCGAAAGTGTCGTCGTAATACTTCTTCGCTTTCTTCTCACCCTTGAGTATCGGGGCGGCCATTGTATAGAAAGGATGCCCCATATAAACGCCGTCAAGCCATACCTGGTGGGCGTAAATGGCCTTGTGCCACCACACGCCGTCCTTTGTCCGAGGCTGCTTCTCAAGCTGCTTGAAGATTGTCCTCACAGCCTTGTCGAGCTTTTTCTCAGGGTAAAGCATGTTCATGCGCAGGATGTAACGGCCGGGACGGGTGTTGTCAAGATTGAAATCTTCATATTTGTAGCCCGTGATGTTCCCCTTTTCGTCAATCATCTTGGCCGGATATTGCTTGAGATAGTTTATTATGCTTTCGTCTTTGTACGCGAGATAAGTGTCAAGCATAGCTTCTTGCTCGATGCCGACAACGTAACCCCACTTCGGCCTTTTCGTGAAATCAAGATAGCAGGGGTCGGGTATGCGCTGCATTTCCGAATGGGTAAGCCACTCGCTGTAATTCTTGTAAGGGAACTGGCTGAGTATGAGCGAACCGTTGATGAACAGGTTGTCATAATTCATGTCCTTGGTCTTGCCTGTGATGTAAACCGGCTTCTCATACACGCCGTCGAACTTGCAGTCCTTCACGTTGATGTTGTAAACGTTGGTGCGGTCGTCGAAAGCCACAACCATTACGCCGTACTTGCTCTTCTGGCAGGTTACGTTCTCCATGTAGACGTTGCGCACGATGGGATAGAATCCGCGCTTACCCACCTCTTTCGGGTCATAGTCAAGATTGATTTTCAACACCGCTTCGGCGCACTGGCCTACCTCGACGTTGCGCATGTAGATGTCTTCGATGACTCCGCCGCGGCACGAGTTGGTCTTTATGCGCAGTATGCGGTCGAGGTTTGGGCTGTCCATCTTACAGTTCTCCACGAACACGTTGTTGCATCCGCCTGAGATTTCAGAGCCGATGACTACGCCGCCGTGGCCGTCCTTCATCACGCAGTTGCGCACGATGATGTTCTTGCTCGGTATGCCGGTGTAGCGTCCCTTGCCGCCCTCGCGTCCGTCCTCGTTGCGTCCGCTCTTTATGGCGATGCAGTCATCGCCGGTGTCAAACACGCAGCCTTCTATCAGCACGTTCTCGCACGACTCCGGGTCGCAGCCGTCGCCGTTAGGGCCGTCGTTGTGTACGGTGACGTTTCTTACGGTTATGTTCTTGCTGAGCGACGGGTGCATAACCCAGAACGGAGAGCGCACCATAGTTACGCCCTCAATCAGTATGCCGTCGCAATGGTTGAAGTTTACCATCTGCGGGCGCAAACCCTTCTTCGGGCCGAACACGCGCTTTTCGAGTGGCACACCGTCCTCGGCCATCTTCAGCAGGTCGGCGCGACCGCCAGGGTTCTGCTGCTTCTCCTCAACCACGATGTCGCGGCTCTTGGGCGTCTTGCCGCTCATCAGCCACCACGTCTCGTCTGAGCCGTTGCCGTCGATGGTACCTTCGCCGGTTATGGCTATGTCAGTCTCCTTGTAGGCGTAAATCAGCGGAGAGTAGTTTATGCAGTCAAGCCCCTCCCAGCGGGTCTCCACCAAGGGATACAGCGCGCGGTCAAAGTGGAAGAACAGCGTCGCGCCCTTCTCTATCACAAGGTTGACATGGCTTCTGAGCCTCAACGCCCCAGTCTTCCACGTTCCTTCAGGTATCACCACGCGGCCGCCGCCCGCCTTCGAGCATGCCTCTATGGCCTTGTTTATAGCCTTCTGGTTTTGCGCCGGAGTGGCTTTAAGCGACGCGCCATATTTCCGTATGTCGAAAGTGCGGTCGGCAAATTCAGGCATCCTGATGCTTTGTTCGATTTGTTTGTACTTTGCGTCGTCCCAAGCCGATGCGCACACGGCCAATGGGAACAGTAAGCAGAGCAAAATAGTCTGTAACTGCTTCATAGATTTAAGTTTGTAATGTATTCGTTTAAAAATTATAAAGTAATTCTTTGATTATGTTCTTGCAAAGATAATGCAAACGAGAGCAATGAAAACTTGTTTTCAAATTGCCGAGCGCAGCTTATCTTATGCAAAGATAATGCAATTACCTCATTATTCAAAATAAATGCCGTGAAAACAAATGATTTAAGCCATTTTGACAAAATCACGCCATTTTTCTGATAACAGAAAATCCACAATCCACACACGGCGGAGCATGTCCTGCCGGGCTGTGGATTGTGGATTATGAATAAAATGTCAGCTACCGCCTCACTCCCACTCGATTGTCGAAGGCGGCTTTGACGAGATGTCATAGCATACACGGTTTACGCCTTTCACCTTATTTATTATCTCGTTAGACACTTTCGCCATGAAGTCGTAAGGCAGGTGTGCCCAGTCTGCCGTCATGGCGTCGGTGCTGGTGACGGCGCGCAAGGCTACGGGATGCTCGTAAGTGCGCTCGTCGCCCATCACTCCCACGCTGCGGATGGTCGAGAGCAGCACCGTGCCGGCTTGCCATACCTTGTCATACAGCGACTCGCCGTCCTCGCAAACATAGTTGTGCATGTTCTCGATGTAGATGTCGTCGGCGTCCTGCAGTATGCGGACTTTCTCGCGCGTGATGTCGCCGAGTATGCGCACGGCCAAGCCGGGGCCGGGGAACGGGTGACGCTTGATAAGGCGTTCGGGCATGCCGAGCTGGTAGCCTACGCGGCGCACCTCGTCCTTGAACAGCCACTTCAGCGGCTCGCACAGTTGCAGGTGCATCTCCTTGGGCAGTCCGCCCACGTTGTGGTGACTCTTGATTACCATGCCCGTTATGCTGAGGCTCTCTATTCGGTCAGGGTAAATGGTGCCCTGTGCGAGCCACTTGGCGTCGGTTATCTTCTTTGCCTCGGCATTGAACACCTCGACAAAGTCACGGCCTATGATTTTACGTTTCTGCTCCGGGTCGGTGACACCTTCCAAGTCTTTGAAAAACTTGTCGCTCGCGTCAACGCCGATAACATTCAGGCCAAGACCCTTGTATGCGTCCATCACCTTCTGGAACTCGTTTTTGCGCAACATTCCGTGGTCAACGAAGATGCACGTCAGGTTGGAACCGATGGCGCGGTTGAGCAAAGTTGCGCAGACTGAAGAGTCCACGCCGCCGCTCAAACCGAGGATTACGCGGTCGTCGCCAAGCTGTTCTTTCAGCTCCTGCACGGTAGTTTCAACGAATGAGGCCGCGCTCCACTCCTGCTTGCTGCCGCAGATGTCAACGACAAAGTTCTGCAACAACAGCTTGCCCTGCTCCGTGTGGAACACCTCGGGGTGGAACTGCACGGCCCAGAGGGGCAGCTTCTCGCTGGCGTAAGAGGCGAACTTCACGTCGGCCGTAGACGCTATGGCGCGGCAGTCGGCTGGAATTGCCGTGATGGTGTCGCCGTGGCTCATCCACACTTGCGAGTTTTCCTTGAAGCCCTTGAACAGCGGGTTCTGGGCGTCGAACTGCGTAAGGTGGGCGCGCCCGTACTCGCGGGTGTCCGTCTTTTCCACCTTTCCGCCGCCTTGGGCGGCTATGAACTGTGCCCCGTAACATATTCCGAGGACGGGGAACTTGCCTACAAACTGGCTCAGGTCGACCTTAAACGCCTCAGGGTCGTGAACGGAGTAAGGCGAACCGCTGAGGATTACGCCGATGACACCCTCCGTATCCTGCGGAAACTTGTTGTAAGGCAGGATTTCGCAGAACGTGTCAAGCTCACGCACACGGCGGCCTATGAGCTGCGTGGTTTGTGAACCGAAATCGAGAATGATGATTTTTTGCATCGAATGTTTTTATTAGGAGTTAAAGAAGTTAAAGAAGTTATCGCTCGCTTCACTCGCTAAGGAGTTAAAGACAATAGCAATATCAGGTATTCCACCTGTCACTCTTTTACCTTTAATTTCGTCTGCAAAGGTACAACAAATTTTCCATGATACAGCCATAACACGCTGATTTATTGACATAAATTGCAAGATTGCATACTGTGAAACATGGGTTTATACCGATGACGGCAACATGCCGTTTTGCAAAAGACGGCAAACGGCGTTGCAAAAGGTCATGAAATGCAACGCAAAAGGCCACCTTTCAGAGGGTGAAAGGTGGCCTTTTGCAATACATATAGAAATCATCTTGCATACACTGGCGCATCCGTCAATATAACGAGACCTGCATTTTTATAAAATTTATTTAGAGACTTATAACCTTCAATATCTGAAACAAACCCAATATGCTGCAATTTCTCTATTTCGTTATACGTCATATCTGCGGCATCCAGAGCATCGTAATAACCTGTAAAGGTATAAACAATCCATCCTGGATTAGAATCAACATTGCGCGCCAAATTAGAATCGTATGAAACAACGATATGGCGTGCCAAAACATTATCACCACGCCAAAACTTCATAATAGGCCATTCCGTGTCAGAACGCACAAAGTTACATACTTCAACGCGAGTGAACGGGAATAATGATTTGCCCACTTCTTCACCTGCAATCCACATTCTTTTCACATTGTATGTCTGTGCTTTTAATCCTATGACAGTGAAAAAAACACTAAAACGCAAAATACTTTCTTCATATATTCCAATTTAAAACTCATATTTATGTTCACCATATTTGGGCATAAGAATAACAGTTGCCCTTGAACCGACATCATTTGCAAGCCTGTCATAAGCAGATTCTGACATTGGCACATATATTTCTTCAACAGTAGCAGAATCTTCATCCTTTGTCCTGAGCTTTGCATACATCATTACAAATCTTCCCCATACCTGTATTTAAGTACATCATACACCCGTATGGGAGTCTTCATTGGATAAATATAAACGCTCATTACAACTGGTGAGCCGCCAGTAGGTTCTGACAAATGTATTACTTCACTGACTTTTTTATTTACATATTCACCTGCTGGAGAACACTTTGCTATCACTGGAAAATACTGGGCAGACATTGTATTTACAACAAAAAACAATGCTGCAATACATAATAACAACTTTTTCATAGCTTCTTCCATTTTTGATTTTCACTGTCATAACCTTTGATATTCCTGCTTTCAGTACGCCCGTTGCCGTCTTCCGTATCCTTGCAAATATGCAATTCATCCGCATTTTCGGCAATAAACTTCGCGATTTGGGCGTGAACCGTCCTGAAAATCGCCGGCGAATCTTTCTGCGCATACAGCATTTCGACATACTCGCGCTCATTTTCACGGATAAAACGTTCGATGAATTGGTGTGAATCAAACTCCGGCGGCATTGATTCAAGCACGTGTTTTACAGTCTCTATTTTCATAGTTACAAATGTTTAAGAGCCTACAAGTCCCCTAAATCGGCGTTAAACAAGGGTACAAAAAAGCGTGAGACTTGTTCCGTCCATCCAAAAGCGGGCATCTGGAAAAGCCTTGCAGAGACAGACCGAGAAACAATAACCCCACACTGTTGTATGATGGACACGGGTACAGCGTGGGCTGTTCCATGCGCATATACAAACAGAATGAGCGTCACCTTGCTTCCGTCCTCCTGCTAAATTTTCCAGATTTCGCTTTTAAGGACAAAGCGGAAAACGCTTTCTTCACGCCCGGGATTTCTCCCCCGGACAGTGCAAAGATAGCGTTTTTCCGCCACAAGACGACACTTTTCGTGGGGTTTTGTTTCTCTGATTGTAAAAATAACAAATTCTGCCGACGCCGAAAATGCATACGGCACGGCAGATTATACATTGAAAAAGATGTTTGGTTAATCAAATATTTTCGGCCAAAAAGCGTTCGGCCTCGGCCAAAGTGTCAAGCTTGCCTACGTCAAGCAAGCGAAGGTCGGGCTTCAGGCAAGCCTTGATTACGGCCTCGCCGCACACTTTCAGGTAAAAGTCTATGATGCCGAACTTGTCGGGAAAATCGTCCATCAGCGGGAACAAGCGCGGCGAAAAAACGTGGATGCCCGAGAATGCGTACATCTTGCAAGACGACACGTTGAGGTCTTTATACGGGCTTTTCACTTCGCCCGTCTCGATGTTGGTCCAGCCTACGAGGCGCATATCGTCGTTGAACAGCAGGTAACGCTTGGTCTTGCGCTCGCTGACGAGCAGCGTTGCGTCGCTGTCTTTGCTGTTCTCATAAAGCCAACGCAGGTCTACATTACTTAATATGTCAACGTTATGGATTAGCACCGGGGCGTCAGGCATGAACAGCGGCGCGGCCTTTTTCAGTCCGCCTCCTGTATCGAGGAGCTTCGCCGACTCGTCGCTAATGCTGATGTCTACGCCGAAGTTACCGTTTTCTTGCAGATAATCAACCACCTGCCGGGCGAAATGATGCACGTTTACGACCATCTTTTCCGCACCCGCAACCTTCAGTTTCTCCACCACATGCTCGATAAGCGGCTTTCCACCGACAGGAACAAGGGCTTTCGGCATGGTGTCGGTAAGCGGCTTGAGACGTGTGCCGAGGCCGGCGGCGAATATCATTGCTTGTTTCATTTCATCATTTTTTCTTGGCTTCCAATACAGTCGAGATGCCTTGCTCACGGTGAACTATGCGCACCTCGATGCCGAACTTGTCGTTAAGATGCTCCGCCAGATGCTGCGCGGCGTAAACGCTGCGGTGCTGTCCGCCAGTGCATCCGAAGCTGAACATCAGGCTCGTAAAGCCTCGCTGGATGTAACGGCGCACGTGGACGTCAGCCAGTTTGTACACGCTTTCAAGGAAAGTAAGTATTTCGCCATCGTCTTCAAGGAAACGGATGACAGGCTCATCGAGTCCAGTCAGCTTCTTGTACGGCTCGTAACGTCCCGGATTGTGCGTTCCGCGGCAGTCAAACACATAGCCTCCGCCATTCCCCGACTCATCCTCAGGCATGCCTTTATGGAACGAAAAACTGTAAACGCGGACAACAAGCGGCCCTTTGTTGTCATATTTCGAGAACGTCGCCGGGCCGTCAGACGGATGGGCGGAATACACCTTGCTGTCAGTCGTGCGGAAACCGTCGGCACGTGTAAGCGCAGGTTCTTCTATTTGGGCGAACTGCGGCAGCTCCGTCAGGCGGCGCAGAACGTCCATCAAGTAAGGATATGGGAACACATTGAGCTTCAACAGCTCGCGGAGGTTCTGCATGGCGGGCGGTATGCTGTCGATAAAATGCTTCTTGCGTTCGAAATATCCACGGAAGCCATACGCCCCAAGTACCTGCAACGTGCGGAACAAAACAAACAAACTAAGCCGCTCTACGAAATGACGCACCGATGGAACTTCGGTATAATGCTTCAGCGAATTGTAGTATTCATACACGAGTTCGCGCCTCAACTTGTGCGGATACTTTGCAGATGCCTGCCAAAGGAACGACGCCAAGTCGTAATAATACGGCCCTTTGCGCCCGCCCTGATAATCAATGAAGTAAGGATGACCCGCCGCATCGAGCATGACATTGCGCGCCTGGAAGTCGCGATACATGAAACTGTCAGCCTTTTCGGCCACAAGGTCTTTGGCGAAAAGGCGGAAGTTGGCTTCCAGTTTCAGTTCATGGAAGTCAAGCTCGGCAGGTTTCAGGAAACAATACTTAAAGTAGTTAAGGTCGAACAGCACACTATCCTCGTCAAATTCAGGCTGCGGATAGCAGTTTGTCCAGTCCAGACCGCGCGCCCCACGGATTTGTATATTGGGCAGTTCGCGTATGGTGTTGACCAGCAACTGCCGCTCATGCTGGGTGTATCTTCCTCCGGCGTCACGTCCTCCGCTTATCGCCCCGAAGAGGGAAGTACGCCCCAAGTCTTCCTGCAAATACCTCAACTCGTCATCAGAAACGGCAAGTATGCGCGGCACGGGTAGCTGTCGTTTCCTGAAATGTCCTGACAAATAGACAAAAGCGTGGTTCTCATCGCGGCTCGTACCTATCGCGCCAATGACCGACGCGCCGTCGCTCCCCGTCAGGCGGTAATACTGACGGTTGCTGCCAGCCGTCTGCAAACGCTCTACTCCAGAAGGCTCAACACCGCTCCACGACTTATATAAATCCAATAATTTCTGCATACGTCACAATAATATGTCTTCTTCGTCACCGCCGCGCTTCTTCCTTTCATACTCGGCCACTATCCTGTCAAGGAGTATGAGCAGCAACATTATCCCGAGGGACATAAGCCATGACTCGGTAATCAAAAGCAAGCCAGCGGACACTATTATATACAAAGCCCACTGCCACTTCTTTATCTTATACTTATTTGCATCCATAAGAAAAGCCGTCTTGACACAAAGACGCGATATTAAATTAGTCGAGGGCAAAGGTAATCAAAATCAACAACAATATGAAATTATGCCTTTCATATTTTCACATATACGCAAACAAAAAAAATCGCATGTCGTCACGACAAGCGATTTTCAAAAAACAAACTACTTAAAAACTAATCTACTAAAACAAATCAAAAAAATATATACTTTAGGATTTATCTCCATCATGTATCAATCTTTCGCTGCAAAAATATTACATTTGCACAAGTCTTCAAAATTTTTCAGTCAAAAAATCGTCACAAATACATTAAAAACACTAAAAAGGGGGAACGAAACAGTCTCATTCCCCCTTTTTGTTATCTATAGTTTACAAAATTACATCATTCCGCCCATTCCCGGGTTGCCCATCGGCATTGCCGGCTTCTCTTCGGGCTTGTCAACAATCAGGCATTCAGTCGTCAGGAACATGCCAGCGATTGAGGCCGCGTTCTCAAGAGCAACGCGCGCAACCTTGGCGGGGTCGATTACTCCGGCCTTGCGCATGTCCTCGTAAACGTCTGTGCGGGCGTTGTATCCGAAGTCGCCTTCACCCTCGCGAACCTTCTGCACTACAACCGCGCCTTCGCCACCGGCGTTGGTCACGATTTGGCGGAGAGGCTCCTCTATGGCGCGCTCAACGATGTTGATACCGGTCTGCTCGTCAGCGTTGTCACCCTTGACACCTTTCAGAACTTCAAGAGCGCGGATGTAAGTCGTGCCGCCACCGGCTACCACGCCTTCCTCGATAGCCGCACGTGTAGCGCAGAGGGCGTCGTCCACGCGGTCTTTCTTTTCCTTCATCTCAACCTCGCTGTTGGCACCGACATAAAGCACAGCCACACCGCCTGAAATCTTGGCCAGACGCTCCTGCAGCTTCTCCTTGTCGTATGAGCTTGTGGTATTGGCAATCTCGTTCTTGATTTGAGCCACGCGGTCAGCGATGCACTGCTTGTCGCCCGCGCCGTTTACGATGGTAGTGTTGTCCTTAGTAACAGTTACCTTGTCACAAGTTCCGAGCATCTCAAGAGTTGCCTGCTCAAGCTTCAAGCCCTTCTCCTCGCTGATGACAACGCCGCCGGTCAGGATGGCGATGTCCTCAAGCATTGCCTTGCGGCGGTCGCCGAAGCCGGGAGCCTTGACAGCGCAAATCTTCAAACCGCCACGCAGACGGTTTACGACGAGTGTCGTAAGAGCCTCTGAGTCAACATCCTCGGCGATTACGAGCAACGGGCGTCCGCTCTCTGCGGCAGGCTGCAGGATGGGCAGGAAGTCCTTGATGTTGCTGATTTTCTTGTCATAGATGAGTATGTAAGGATTCTCCATCACGCATTCCATCTTGTCAGCGTCGGTCACGAAGTATCCGCTCAGGTAGCCACGGTCGAACTGCATACCCTCGACAACGTTGATATGTGTGTCGCGGCTCTTGCTTTCCTCGATGGTGATTACGCCGTCCTTGCTGACCTTGCGCATGGCGTCGGCAATGAGCTTGCCTATTTCGGGGTCGTTGTTTGCGCTGACGGTGGCAACCTGCTCTATCTTGTCATAGTTGTCGTCAACCTTCTCGGCGTGTTCCTTGATGTAGGCAACAACGGCGTCAACGGCCTTGTCGATACCGCGTTTCAAGTCCATCGGGTTAGCACCTGCCGTAACGTTCTTCAGTCCTACGTTTACGATGCTCTGGGCAAGGATTGTGGCGGTGGTTGTTCCGTCGCCGGCGTCGTCGCCAGTCTTGCTGGCTACGCTCTTTACGAGCTGTGCGCCAGTGTTCTCGAAGCGGTCCTCAAGTTCTATTTCCTTAGCTACGGTCACACCGTCCTTGGTGATTTGCGGCGCGCCGAATTTCTTTTCGATGATGACGTTGCGACCCTTAGGTCCGAGTGTCACCTTAACTGCGTTTGCCAACTGGTCAACGCCCTTCTTCAGCAAGTCGCGGGCGTCCATATTGAATTTTATCTCTTTAGCCATGATGTTTTTATTTTTAGGAGTAAAGGAGTAAGGAGAAAAGTAGTAAGTAAAAAATGCTCTCGCAACACGTCAAAACGACTTCACTCTTACATCCAATAAACTCTTTTGTTTTACTTTTTTACCTTCTTACTTTTTTATTTTTCAATGACAGCGAGTACGTCGCTCTGACGCATCATCAGGTATTTTTCGCCTTCAAACTCAAGTTCCGTGCCTGAATACTTGCCGTACAGCACTTCGTCGCCGGCCTTCAATACCATTTCTTCGTCTTTCGTACCCTTGCCTGTGGCTATCACCTTGCCGTGCAAAGGTTTTTCCTTAGCCGTATCAGGAATGATGATACCACCGATTTTCTCTTCTGCTGGTGCGGGCTGTACCAGCACTCTGTCTGCCAATGGTTTAATGTTCATAATTCTTATTGTTTTTAATGTTTATACGTTCTGTTTTGTCTGCGCCTGTCAGGCGCATCCGCCATCCTCATAGCGAAAAGCGTGCCAAAGGCCATACTGACAGTTTTGGCACGACACGACTGACAGAATTGTCAGCAGTCAGCCATGCGGCATGGGCTTGAGTCCGCCACGTCAAGAGCCTGCATAGCCAAAAACGGTGCCGGAGAACCGATGGCGGCATAATCCAAGATGAAAGCATACAGGCCGTTACGCATGACAATGTGTCAAATCAAAAACTTACACTGAAAACGCTGAAACAGGATGCCGGCACGGCCTTCACAGCCAAAACACATGCCGACAGACAACCAAGCAAGGCCTGACAAGCCACATAACATTACACAAAAAGCCGCATCTTGCACTGCAAGACGCGGCTGAATATGGCCGTATAGACGACCTTTACTTACTCGATTAACGGCTTTTGGCGGTTGTTTTAACCGCCAAAATGGACAAAAACAAGCATTATTGTTGCACAAGCGCAAGGAGAACTGGCGCAACACCCTTGTTCCCTGGCACTTACGTTTGCACACTACAGACAGGCGTATTTCCGGGCCGCAAGACTTTTGCCGGTGAGAAACGCGGTTACACGGCGTCACCATAAATCAAAATGTCAGCGAAAACACCTTTACGCCAAACAAACGCCCCGACACATTGCGCACACGCATGCGACAAGCTGTCAACGCTCCGCCACTTCGGTTGCCACATATTTCCTCAACTCCCTTTCCCATACCCCGTAGCCCAAGGGCGACAGGTGCAGGCCGTCGGCGGTAAGGTCTTTGCGCAGAATGTTGGTGCGCCCCATCTTCAGGCGGCTGAACATGTCGATGTACACGACGCCCTTGTCGCGGCAGTAAGCTGCCAGGAGCGCGTTGATTTGCGGTATTTTGTCAGTCTGCCCCACCAATGGCTTCCACCTGCGGAAACGCTCGTTTATCGGGAACAGGCTCTGGACGTAAAGCTTGGTCGTGGGCGTTTGCGACCTGATGGAGTCGATAATGGCCTTGCAGCCTTCAAAAACCTGCTCGGCCGTGACGTGCTTTGTCACGTTGTTCGCGCCGATAAGCAGGAAGATGGCCTTGGGATGATGCGGAGTGATTTGGCACAGGCGGTGGATTACCCCTTCCGTGTTGTCGCCTATAATGCCGTAATTCACCACATTGGGCACGCCGAGACGTGCGCTCCAGTCCTTGCCCAGCTCGGTGTGGCTGTCGCCCAACATAACTATCGTGTTGGCGTCAATGTCCCTTCTCGCCTCAAACTCAACCACTTTCTCATTGTAGTGGCGCGTGAACTTGTACGTCACATGCTGTGACGACAACGTGAACAAAGGCATCAACGCCACAGCTACACATGAACAAATCTGATGTAACATAACGTAAACTCAATTAAAATTGGAAATAAATAAACGGCTGTATCTCGCTGCTCTTAACTTGCATCACGACATAGATGACGGCAAGAATCAAGAACACCTGGACCAACATGCCTCCTTTCTTCAGCATAACCGTGGCCTTGTCGCACCATGAGTCGGGTACAAAATGAGTAACATAACCGAACAGGATAATCAGGAAGACATACTTGTAGGACACAAGAACCTGCAGCATCAGCTCAGGATGGAAGTTACAGAAAATCTGGGTACACATGTCGCCTACGCCCTGCCATGTCGGCATGCGGAATATCATGAACATGAAAGCGACAAACTGGAACGTGAGGAACATGCCCATATACTTCCTGAAACCTGTTGACACGTAATGCTTGGGATGCTTGAACACCTCCGCACTCAGGAACTTCTGCCCCGCCACAGCAAGGCCGTGGATGCCGCCCCATATCACGAAATTGAGGCTCGCCCCATGCCACAGGCCGCATAACAGCATCGAGCTGACAAGATTGACATACGTGCGACGCTTGCCCTTGCGGTTGCCGCCCATCCAGAAGATGTAGACATAATCCTTTATCCATGACGACAAGGAGATATGCCACCTGTGCCAAAACTCGCCTATGCCGGAACTCTTGAACGGCGCGTCGAAGTTTTTAGGGAAATGGAAACCAAGGAGCAGCGCGATGCCGATGGCCATGTCGCTGTAACCGCTGAAGTCGCAATATATCTGCAAAGCGTAGCCATAAAGTCCCAACAAGTTCTCAAACCCGGTGTACAACGATGGGTTCTCAAATATGCGGTCAACGAAATTCAGGCTGATGTAATCGCTTATCACGGCTTTCTTGAAAAGGCCGACCACTATCATGAACACGCCCCGGGCTATCATGGAATCGCTCACGTTCAACTTTCTCCGTATCTGCGGGGCGAAGTCGCTCGCCCTCACAATGGGGCCGGCAACGAGCTGCGGGAAGAACGATATGTAGAAAGCATAGTCGATAAGGCGCGTAAGCGGCTGAAGACGGCCACGGTAGACATCTATCGTATAGCTGAGGCTTTGGAACGTAAAGAAGCTTATGCCTACCGGCAAGAATATGTCCCAAGGCTGGAAGTTGTTGCCCAAGATGTCGGCAATCATCCCCGCGAAGAAGTTTGTATACTTGAAATAAAACAGGAAGCCCAAGTCAATGACAAGACTCAACACCAACAACAGCTTTGGCGTCCGCCTGTCCCACCCTGCCGTCTTGGCTTTCCATATAAAGTGGGCTATGACATAATCGCTGACCGTGACAGCCGCCAGCAACAGGAAACACAGGCCGCTGCTCTTATAATAAAAATAATAAGAGAAAGCCGTCACGAACAGGATGCGCGCCGTATCACGGTTGCGCAGCATGTAATATATCAGGGAAAAACATACAAACAGGACCAGGAACAAGCCCGAACTGAATATTATCGGGCTGCTCGGGTCATACGTCAGAACCTTTTGCAGGTTTGCGAAAACATTGTCAAAGTTCATCGTCTTAGTTGATTATTCCGGCCTCTTTCTTCCTTTTATAATTTTCCAAACCAGCAAGCAGCGACTTGCAGATTTTGTCGGCAATGAACTTGCCGCCCTCAAAATTGATATGGGTGTAATCCTTGTTGGCAAGCCCTTTGTCAACCATAGTTTTCATGCTGTTCTCTCCGCCCATGGCGTCAAAGAGGTTGAAATAAGCCACCTTGCACTCGTTCGCCAGATTCTGCTGCGTAATTGACAAGTCCCTTACCGAGCTTATTGTCTTTATCCCGTCAGCCGAACGCTGGTCTCTGTCTGACACGCTCATGACGAGGATTGACGCCTCAGGATAAGCCTTGCGCAGGTTGCCGATTACCTTTTTCATCCTCTTTATGTACCGCTCGGGAAATCCTTTGGGCGTTTTCCCTGCCACAGCGTTGAGGCCGTAATGTATTATTATCAAATCATAAGGGCGGTAATTGGCAAACCCCTTCAACGTGTTTACGGGTATGTCGGCAAGAGAATATCCAGGGATGCCACGCACTCCGAGGTTGTCAACAATAACACCACGGTCAGACTCCAACGCCGCGCCATAAAAAACAGTCCGTGGAGGACAGTCTGTCACGGTGAAAGCAATCTTATTCATGTTACCAGAAAACTCGACACACTGCACGCCCGAAGCCGCGCCGGCAGACTTTGTAACACTCTCGCCGCCGTTGATACGCGCCGACAAGCCTACGTTGCCGTCAGACTTGAAAAACAGCTTGGCCTTCTGCCAATGCGAAGGTCCTTTCCTGAAACTCGTACCAGTGTATGACAACGTTGCGCCAGGAGACGCTATAAAATACTTTTGGTTGACGCCTTGAAGCGTATGGTCAAACGGTTTCTTTGTCACCACATGGCCGTCAAAGCCTGACGACTTCAATGTCAATGTGGGGCGGAAGTTGTTCGTACCATTCTGGCAATCCACCCATCCAATGCCGTTGCCGCCAAACTTTTGCTGCAATATTTCCCTTATGTCAGCGGTAAGGATGTCGCCTTCAATGAAAGAATCACCGTAATACGCTATCCTGACCGGACGGTTCAGGGTCTTGGTTTCTGACAACATTTTATAAAAATGGTTCATTCCGCCGTCCTTGTCGTTGGAATAATCGTCAATCATTGTCACCCCCTTGGGTCTGTACTCCTCGTATTTCAGGGTGTCGGCATTCTGCGCCAAAACAGCGTCAGGACGTCGGAGGATATCAGAACTGTCAACCGCCTCGGGCAAGACATCGCTCAAAATGTTGACATCACGCAAAGTGGTATCCCCGAAAGACAAAGTCGGAAGGTTGTGCATCAGGAGCAACGCTGCCAGCACGGTTCCTGAAATAATAAAAGCCTTGGCTTTTTCGTCTATCATTTTACTCTCTATTTTTTACCCAGCCATCACAAAATCAGGCATTTGCCGGAATTGGCTGCAAAATTACTAATTATACTATTACCAAACAAACCTAAACTACATAATATCAATCTAATACCTGGTTAAAACACGCTCAACGCTTTCTCGTAGTGTCTTTCCGCTCCGTAAGTACGGCTTCATGCTTTACAGGCACATCCCTGACAGGCTTTTCCTTTTTCAAAGTGTCGGCTGCCACATCGTTTCTTTCCGTCTTCTCCGCTGGCACAACAATACGGCCGTCCTGCGTCAGGAAGCGCGTGCAGTTGCGACTGACAACGCCAGAGTAAGCATTGAAGATGTTGCAAGCGAACAAGATGTCAGTTATCTTGTTATTGTTGACATAGGCTTTCATGTTCTTCTTGAAATAGCGGAAATCTATAACATGCACTTCTTCAAACGAATAGAACAAGAACCCAGGTATGGGATTGCCGAAACTGTCTTTTATGACCATCACCCTGCGCCCGTTCTTTACAGGAGTTCTCACCACGGTTATTCTTGTATCGCTGCCCATGAAGGTACAGTAAGCCCCGCCGTTGCCATCCTTGAAGTGGAAGAAGAACGAACTTTTGAACGGCTTGCCCTCGCCCGTCACATGATAATTCTTGTCTATCGTGTAATTAATGTAGGTCGTAGTGTACTTCAAACCGTTAGGCACGTAATAAACAAAATCCTCAGGAGCTTTCTTTATCGATATGTCCTTTGAATATCCATACATGCTGCCTACATAGTTTTTTACCGTCTTCTTCGTGTAATGTGACAAGTCGCGGAACGGCACTTTGGCCACTTCGGCAAACTTCTTCGCCGCATAATACGCCCCCAAAGGTGCCCAATGGTGGTCTGTACGCAGGTAAATGTCCTCGGCGGCATGCTGCCCCAACGTTGTATAAATGTCAACAGGCTTTACCCCGTCGTCCAAATGGGCGAAGATGTTTTTTATGACAGGAAGTTGCGGTCTGGTGCAAGACTTGGCCTTGTCAGGACAGTAAAACTCAACCGCAGTAGGTATAACCATGCAATAGACATTGACCTTTGAACCAAAAGCTTTTTTGTAAGCGTTTGCCACATTGGCATACGACACTCCTCCTTTCGTACCTCCACCGAAAGCCATCAATGCCCTTACGTTGTCACCCGAACCGACAACAATGATGCCAGCGTTGGCTATCTTGGCGTTCTCATCGGCCGTCAAGTCATTCTTGTATTCACCAATGGCCAATTCGCCCGACTCGTTGCCGCCCATATTTCCTGAACCTCCAGCAGGAGTATCAGAAGCATGGAACTTCACGTTGTCATCTGACAACGCAACCCCCAATCCGTCTTTCACGTACATGCTCAACGCCATGAAACGGTCACGGTATGGCTCACTGTCGCTGAACCATGACGATATTTCCTCCATAAAGCTGCCATCCTTCAGCTTATCAAACGAATATTCGGGAAATGTTTTCAGCTCTCGCTTTTCCAATTCCGAGTAGGTACTTCTCGGCAACGTGTCAAATACGATTGTGAACGCAAGAAATACCGCAACGATAACTATTGAAAATATCTTATTATGCATAACGTCCATGAATTAAAGTCACCGTGCCAACAATTCCGCATAAGCCTTGCTCGTGTTCAAAGAGCAAGCGTGTGTCAGGTTGTTGGCAAAAAGCACATCTGTTATCTCATTGTCTTTTACGTATGCTCTCACGCTTTTCGTGAAATACCTGAAGTCGAGAACGTGTATCTCTTCAAACGAATGGAACAAGTAACCGGATACGGCGTTTCCGTAACTGTCCTTCAATACCATCAACCTGCGTCCGTTCTTTACACCCGTTACAACCTTCACCGTGCGCGAATCTCCACCCATGAAAGTACAGTAAGCTCCCCTACTGCCGTCTGGGTATTTTATGAAGAAGTCATGCTCCTGCGGTTCGCTTTCGCCAACAACCTTGTTATTGCGTCCTAACTTGTAGTTTATAAACGTTGTGGAATAATCAACCCCGCGCGGAACATAATACACAAAATCCTCTGGTGAGTTTTTTACTGCGATGTCCTTGGTGAACGTATACATGCTGCCAACATAATTCCTGACTATCTTTTTGTCGTATGTTGACAAGTCGGCGAACGGGACTTCCGCGGCAGCGGCAAACTTCATTGCGGCGTAATACGCGCCAAGCGGTGCCCAATGGTGGTCTGTGCGTGAATAGATGTTCTCACCAGAATGTTCTTTCAGAACATCATAAATGTCCACGGGAACAACGTCTGCCGCCAAACTGTTGAACATCGCATCAAGAACCGGACGCTCCCTGCGTGTCTTTTCCCTGACCGTATCAGGACAATAAAACTCAACCGCCGTAGGGACAGGCATGCAATATACAGCCACACTGTCGCCAAACGCGGCCTTATACGAATTCACCACGCGGGCATATTCCGCCGCCCGGGCCTTTGTTCCGCTAAAAGGCTCCATCGCCCTGACGCACGGCGGCTCGCCCGCAATGATTATCCCGCGCCTGACGATACGCGCCTTGACACTATCAGACGGACTGCAAAGCGAATCGCCGCCTGTGATTATAACTGAAGCCTGACACGGCGACACCGTCAGAAACATCGCCATCAAAAAAGAACTAAGGACTTTTACAAATCTCATCTCCTGACACATTTAAAAACGTGTATAAATAAACGCATTGTTGGTTGCGCCAACAAGAAGAGCCACACTCAACACAAGCATCGCAACCGATATGGCCAAACGCGAAATCATGAACACTCCGTTCTTGACCGCGACATGCCCTGACAACCTGCGCTCAAAGGCGTTTGCCACATATCTGCGTACAGGCATACAGAACACGATGGCCGCAACCCACAGCCAGAAATTATCCATCAACGCGCTTTGCGCGACAAAGTCATACACCACGGCCGCATTGCCGACAAACGCGTTGAAGAACACTGTCATTGCGTTAAAATCCTCAAAATAGAAGAATCCCCAGCCTACAGTTACGGCTATGAGGCTGTAAAGATGGAGGAAAAACGCCGGAATCCTGTCTTTCACACGCAAGATGGTGTATTTCTCAACCATAACTATCAGGCCGAAATACAATCCCCAGATTATGAAATTCCAGCTCGCTCCATGCCACATTCCCGTAAGGAACCATACCACCAATATGTTAAACGCCTGGTGACGGCGGTTGCCGCCCATGGGGATGTAGACATAATCACGGAAGAAGCTTCCCAAAGAAATATGCCATCTGCGCCAGAAGTCCGTTATCGAGTTGCAGCAATACGGGTGGTTGAAGTTTTCCTTGAAATGGAAACCAAGGCAACGCGCCATGCCGATTGCCATGTCTGAATAACCTGAGAAGTCAAAATATATCTGGAAAGCGAACGCCAACACGCCAATCCACGCACCAGCCATCGACAGCGAGCCCAAACCGTCAACAAGGAACTGGTCAACAATCTCTGACATCTGGTTGGCCAATATGACTTTCTTGCCAAGGCCAATCAAGAACCTGTAAGCCCCTTCGGCAAAGTCTTCCGCCGAGACATGCCTCTTGCGTATCTCAGCCGCCACCGTGCCATACCTTACGATAGGGCCGGCGATAAGCTGCGGGAACATTGATATGTAAAGCAGCAGGTTCATGAAATTACGCTGCACGGCCGACTCCCTGCGGTAAACGTCTACGAGGTAAGAAATGGCCTGGAACGTGTAGAAACTTATGCCTATCGGCAAGGCTATGGAAGGCGTCGGGACATTTAGCCCTATGGCGCAAAGGTTGTCTGCCACGAAACCTGCGTATTTGAACGTGCCAAGAATGGCAATGTTGCACGCTATGCCGAAAGCCAAGGCCGCCTTGCTGCTCTTGCCGTTGCGGACGATAAACAATCCGAAAACGTAATTGAGCAGCACGCTTGCCAACATCAAAAACACATATACAGGCTCGCCCCAAGCGTAAAACACCAGCGAAAAGAGAACCAAGACAAAGTTCTTGACAACGTTCACACCGTCAGGCTTGCCGCGGCCTATGCACTTGTCGGCCAACGCAGCCAAAATATAGCACACGATGAAGGACGGAATGAACACAAAAAGAAAAAACAAATCAGAAAAAACCATTACCTATTCCCGTCTATTACATAAATAAAACATTACGACTAATCATTCTTTACACCTATTAATATTGGAGCATTGAAGACACCATGTTGGCCACCAAGCGGCCGTTGCGCCGCGCCCCATCCTCCGACGTGTGCGTACCGTCATAAGTACGGGCGGGCTTCACGCGCTCTCTCACGGAATAAACAGAGCCTAAATAATCCATGCGTATCACGCCAAGCCCCATATAACGCGCGCATTCCTCTATGACATCCCCCACCTTTCTTATATAATCGGCACGAGCCGCAGTTGACTGAAGCGGGGTCAAAAGGATTATTTGTGCGTCTGGGAAATGCGACATAAGCATTTCACACCCGTAACGCACCGACTCTGCCAGCGTAACAACCCCGTTCGCCTTGCGCGACGTGATGTAACCGCCGGTCACGCTGAACGCCTCAGCCGCGCTCTTGTCAAACACCTTCGGACGCTTCGACGCGAACCATGCATCATTTGTCCCTGCCGCAACCAATATCAAATCGGGCTTCGCCTGGCTGCCGCTTCCAACCGCCTTGACCAGCCTGTTTACCTGGTTGTAAATCACGTTGTCGTCGCTTATGCAGCCGGTGTTCTCTTCTATGTCATATTTTGTCGCCGTGGTGTTGGTCCATGTAGCCCCGCTGCGGGCGTAACTCTTGCATGAGGCCGGGGCGAACTTGTCTTTGAACCACTTGTTCCACCCCTTGGGATTATCGCAATCGTCACCGCCGATTGACGTGTTTGAATCGCCCAATATTACAACATTCAGCTTTCCATGCCCGCAGTCCGGCGTCTCGCCGTCGCCTCCACACCCGTCATGCCCCATGCCAACGCATGAAAGCACCGACATGGAAAACACGAAAACGGCCAGAAACCGCATGTTACCAAGCAACTGTATCATAAAATTCTACAACACGCCACAACCTGCATCATCCAACAAATACAGCGGCGAAAACAATCGTCTAAAAAACAAAAAACACGGATGCAAAATTACTACAAATATCTATAAATCCATTGAGTTTACCCAAAAATCACAGAATAAAAAGCGGTATGGACTTATATGGACGGCGTCGGGCCGACTTCACAGCCGACCCGACGCTTTAAGTATACAAAAACATTATGAATTTTATTTAGCGAACAAGATTCCAAAAAGTTTATCAAATCAATCCAATTACAATCTTCCTCTATCAAAAAACGCGCTTCCGCTGTCACTGAGCCTGCCTGCAACTGCGGCATTTCCGCTCACAATAACGCTCGCACTGGGCGCAGATGTCATAACCGAGCATGGCTCCGAGGATAAAATCCTCTTCCGGCGAAAGCATGTTCAGCGGGCGCGTAAGCATCAGCCGTATGGCGTCGAGACACTCCTTCCTGCCGAAAAACAGGTTCATGCGGTCGTTGCCTACGGGCTGCAGGATGTATCCGATGTTCTGCTTGCGCAACCGCGCCACGGCATAGTCCTCATACTTCTTGTTAAACGTGAACAACACCATGCGGCGCACGCCTTTCTTGTATTCATAGATATGGTTCATAAGAACTTTCATGTCCGGTGGCAATATTTCCGTCTGCATAGGCTGGTATTTTTCGTTTTACGTATGAGTTGTTTGCCTTCGGCCTTGAGGTTAGGCCGCCGGCCAAGCCGGACGGCCGCGCCTTAAAGCCGCCTGTCAATTCAGAGAGAGTTTTTCAGTATCTCAATCCAAGCGTCAATGCGCCCGTCTGTCTTGTCGTCCTCGTTGACATCGTCAAGAGCCAAACCTACAAACTGCCCGTCAATCACAGCGGCCGAATCGCCGTAGGTGTACCAGTCTGTAGGAACTTGGCCTGCAAATTTCGCCCCGCTGCCTTTCAAGCTTTCATACATCTCGCCCATCGCGCCGCAGAAAGTGTCGCCGTATGACTCGCAGTCACCGCAACCGAACAAGGCGACAGTCTTACCTGAAAGCTCCGCACCCTTCAGCTTTTCCAGTCCGTCATACCAGTCATCCTGCAATTCGCCCGCTCCCCACGTGGAAGTTCCGAGCAGGAGGTTTTTGTATCCGGCGACAGTGTCCGCCGAGATATTGGCCACGTCGTACACGTCGGGCGAACCAATCCCGAGCTTGCCGGCTATCTTTTCCGCGATGGCCTGGCATGTCCCCGTAGAGGAACCGTAAATTATACAAGTCTTATCCATAGCTTTTCTTTTTAAGTTTCAATCATTTACGGTTGCAAAGATATTGCAAACAAACCAAGCGCGCAATACCTAAAAATAGGGTTTCAACATATACCTAAAAGTTGTGAGGAGTTTGCGGTTGTGGGGTTTACGGCCATAAGATATATTTCATAACAACATCATACGCCGCAACCGTAGGGGCAGACCCGTGTGTCTGCCCGACAACATCCACCACACGCAATGCTGAACGGCAATGGACAAAAGCAACCGCAAAACAAAAAAAGCCGCCGACTTGCAGCAAGTCGGCGGCTTTTCCAATATGAGATACAAATTACTTGTTCAATCCACGGTTGTTGAATGTGGCGTTAAGCAGCACGAGGTACTTACGATACTGGTTGTCGTTAAGCACGTAGCGCATGTACTTGAGGTCTTTCTCAACTGCCCTCTTCACCATACCTGCACGTTCGTCAGCATTTGCCCCGGCGGCGTTCATCATGTCTGCGCAGAATGATGTGTGAATGTCTTGCACTGCTTCTGCCTGGTCTGTAGACAGCCCGAGGCAATCAGCCAGCCTGTCATAATTCACTGCCATGTTATAGGCACTTGCGTTGTCAACGTTGTTCAGGTTTTCATTTTCCGCAAATGTCACGGTCATGCTAAGCACTGCCATGACGGTCAAAAACAATCTTTTCATAATCTTCAAATTTTAGTTTTACATTGAGCCTCGGTTCTTTCATCACGAATGGCCTTGGCCCGTTACCCTGATTAATTAACTCTATTTGTCTTTCGACGGTGCAAATATACAACCTTTTTCAATTGCCTAGTGTGAAAATATCACACTGTTTGCGTTAACAGCTTGCTTTTTTGACTTACATCAATATTCCGGCAACAATTTGACACAAAACGTAACGCTGTTGTAACACAAGCATGGCGCATCCGCCAGCCGTGTGCCGATACCTTATATCATACATAGCGTAACTGCGTTTGCCGCACAATCACCGCCCATAAGCAAGTCACCATGCAACCATCTGTAAATCAATCGGTTACAAACAGCATTGCAAAAGGTGGCCTTTCACCATGCGTTTCGCGGCCTTTTGGCGTGCAATATGCGGCCTTTTGCAACGCCGTTTGCGCCCTTTCGCAAAACTACTTCATCGCAAGGCTCTCGCCGCTGGCCGCTGGCCACTGTCAGCCACGCTCCATCTGGCGGCGTATCCACTCCATTATCACGGCCACGACGTAGCCTTGCTCCTCAGCCGTCAACATGCGTCCCGCCGGTATGCCGTGCCATTTGGCCAGGCATCCGCGGCAACAACAGCCCGTGGCGTGCTGCGCTATGAACACTGGATGGCCGCGCATGGGCGTCTGCCGCCCGTCGTTCGGCGGCACGGCGGGCGCGAGGCGTCGGCGCACGAAGTCGCAAGCGTGGCGGCGTATGGCGGCCATGCCCTTGGCGTTGACATACTCCACGTCTTTCGGCTTCAGGCGGAACTTGCTGCGGAACGCCGACCGAGACAACCTCTTGAACAGGTCGCCGAAGTCATATTGCGCCTGCTTTTCCACACTTGCTGCACAACCAAAATCCTCATTAGCGAACAAGTCGCCTTCAACGGCGCGCCCGTGATTGCCTGTTTTCTCCATTTTCAATCATCATTAACACATACCTGCAAAGTAAATCATTTCAAACGGAAAAGCCAAACGGCATCGCAAAAAGCGACATAAATGCGCCCTGAACATCAAAATTCTCCCCAATATTTGCGGAATAAGAACAACTTGAATAAAAGTGAGGCCAGAAATCACGATGTAAGAAACACCCACACAACAACAAAAATCAGCCTCAAAGCCTCATATTTCCCAAGAGGCGGCAACCTTGCCTGTAATCTTTTCCCACAAAAAATGCCCTGACATTCTTCAAATCCAACTTATTTTCTTACCTTTGTTTTCACATAACAAAACCATAAACGATATGGAAGAAATACTGAACATGCACTTTTTCGGCGTGTCGGTGCGCTGGCTCATAGTGTTCGCCGTCAAGGGCGCAATCATCTACTTGTTCGTCCGCATACTCACGGGGGTCACAAAATACCTGTTCAAACGTTCCATGCGCAAGCAGGGAAAAATCGTGCTTGACGAGACAAAGGTCAGCTTCATGCGCCGCATCATCGTAACCACCATATATATTATAGGTATAGCGGCGTTTCTCTCGCTCATTCCGGGCATGGAAAAGGTCAGCAACTCAATCCTCGCCAGTGCCGGAATAATGGCCGCCGCGGTGGGCTTGGCGTCGCAAGACGCGCTGTCAAACGTCATCGGCGGCATGTTCATAATATTCTCGCAACCGTTCAAGTTGGGTGATTTCGTCGAAATCGACAGCACCGTGAAAGGCACAGTGACAGAAATAACGCTGCGCCACACGGTGATACGCGACGCCGAGAACCGCATGATTCTCATCCCGAACAACAAAATCAACTCAAGCACAATCATCAATTCGTCTTACGGCGACACGGCCACCTGCGCCTTCGTGGAGGTCGGGGTGTCATACACTGCGGACCTGAACCACGCCATCAGCACCATGCGCGACGAGGTGATGAAGCACCCATTGCTCATCGACCACCGCTCGGAAGACGACAAGAAGAATGATGTGCCGCAAGTTGTCATCCGCGTGACCAACCTCGGCGACTCCGCAATAACGCTGCGCGCATGGGCTTGGGCGGCAAGCGCGGGCAACGCATTCACCATGAAGTGCGACCTGCTGAAAGCCGTAAAGGAGCGTTTCGACACCGAGAACATCGAAATACCTTACCCGTATGTCAACGTTGTAAAGGCTTGATTTCAAAGCAACAAGCAGACAGTGACAAGCAAACGAGAGACATTTGGGAACCACATGGAAGAAACATCGTTCCGCAAGGCAACGCTTGCTGACATACAGGAAATAAAAGACCTGTTTGCAAACACGGTGCTGACAGTAAACAGAAAAGACTACACCGAAGAGGAAACGGCCGACGGGGCGGCGTGCGGCGAACGCCCCGGACATTGGGAAAGGCTAATCGGCAACTTGCATTTCATCGTTGCCACCAACGCCGATGGGCACATAATGGGCTTCGCCGCGATACGCAGTGACGGCTACCTGCACTCCTTGTTCACCCACAAAGACCACCAACGGCAAGGCGTAGCCACGCGACTTTTACGCCTGATGGAAAGCCACGCCATGGCCAACGGCGCGAAAACAATAACATCAGAAGTAAGCATCACAGCCCGTCCGTTCTTTGAACACAACGGATACGCAGTAGTGTCTGAACAAAAAGCGCAAGCCAACAAACTGCGCATGACCAACTACAAGATGGCTAAAAACCTCAACACGCATCATGAAAACTTATGAAATAAACAAGAATGAACGCATCCCAGCCGTCATAGACAGCCTTACCTGCGTATGGGAAGAATCCGTCAGGGCGAGCCACACATTCCTGACCGAAAGCGACATTGCCAACCTAAAACCGTTTGTCCGCGAGGCCCTGGCAGGCATTGAGACCTTGGTTGTGGCGCACAACGGCAACACATACATGGCCTTCATCGGCATACAAGGCAATAAAATAGAGATGCTGTTCGTCTCGCCGGCGCATTTCGGCGAAGGCATAGGCAAACATTTGGTAAACATGGCAATACAAAAATACAAAACAACGCTCGTTGACGTCAACGAGCAGAACCCCAAGGCAACAGGCTTCTACAAGCATCTTGGCTTCAAGACGTTCAGGCGTGACGATACTGATGACCAAGGGAACCCCTTCCCGATACTTCGGATGAGAATGTGACAAAGCCGCACACCACACAGTGCAAACAAAAAACAAGCACCTGATTTTACACATCTTGTGATAAAATCAGGTGCTTAATTTTTTAACAGTCAACTTTAACTGCTTGGCGGAGAGAGAGGGATTCGAACCCCCGGTGCCTCTCAGCACGACGGTTTTCAAGACCGTTGTAATCGACCACTCTACCATCTCTCCTTGCTTTAAGAGAGCTGCAAGCTGTCAAAAGCGAGTGCAAAGGTAAAGAGTTTTTTTCATTTCACCAAATTTTTCGCACACTTTTTACGATTATTCGACATTTTTCGGCCAGAAGAGACATTACCAGTAAAACCATAAAAAGCACGCAAGAGAATCACGTTACGCAACCATCTTTATAACATATTGACAATCAATATGTTACAAAAGACCACGTTTCACATCGCGAAAGATGGCCTTTTACACGGCAAGACGTGGCCTTCCGCAACGCCGTTCATGGTCTTTCGCAAAACAACTTGACGCAAGCTACGATGCCGCAAAACATATTTGGCTGTCCAGATGCTTTGCCATGACGCGCAAAATGAGTAATTTTGCAGCATGATTTACCCGAAGACTTTTGAAAGCAAAATCGGTTTCAACGAAATACGCGCGCTGCTGCGCGAACGCTGTCTCAGCCCGTTGGGCAAGGAACTGGTTGACAACATGTCGGCATCGGCCGACGCCAAGGTCATAAACGAGTGGCTGGCACAGGTGCGGGAGTTCCGCCACTTGCAGGAGGAAGCTGACGACTTCCCCATGCAGTATTTCTTCGACGTAAGGCAGTCAGTCAGCCGATTGCGCTTGGAGGGCACGCACTTGGACGAAAGCGAGCTGTTCGACCTGCGCCGCTCGCTTGACACGATTTGCGGCATAGTGAACTACCTCAACCGCCCTGACGACGAGGGCGAGAGCCATCCCTACCCCGCCCTGCACCGCCTGACCGAGGGCGTACAAACATTTCCACAACTCGTACAGGCCATCGACCGCATACTTGACAAGTTCGGAAAGATAAAAGACAGCGCGTCGCCCGAACTGGCGAACATCCGCCGCGAACTGGCACGCACCGAGGGAAGCATCTCGCGCACGCTGTACGGCATACTGCGCACGGCACAGAGCGAGGGACTGGTTGACAAAGACGTAACCCCGGCCATACGCGACGGCCGACTGGTCATACCCGTGACGCAGGGACTGAAACGGCGCATACGCGGCATCGTGCATGACGAATCGGCCTCGGGCAAGACTGTCTTCATAGAACCTGCCGAGGTAGTTGAGGCGAACAACAGGATAAGGGAGCTGGAGTCAGACGAACGCCGCGAGATAATACGCATACTGACGGAGTTCGCCAAGACCGTGCGCCCTCACGTAAAACCAATATTGGAATCGTACATGTTTCTCGCGGCAATCGACCTCATACACGCCAAAGCCCAGTTGGCGCAGCTTATCAAGGGCATAGAGCCTGACGTAAAGCCGCACCCGCACATCGACTGGATACGCGCCGCCCACCCCATATTGCAGCTTTCGCTTGAGAAGCAGGGCAAGAGCGTTGTGCCGCTTGACATCATGCTCACCAGCGAAAAGCGCATACTTATAATATCAGGACCCAACGCCGGAGGCAAGTCTGTCTGCCTGAAAACGGTCGGACTGCTGCAATACATGCTGCAATGCGGGCTGTCCATTCCCGTCAGCGAACGTTCACGCACGGGTGTTTTCAGCAACATCTTCATCGACATAGGCGACGAGCAGAGCATAGAGAACGACCTCAGCACGTATTCAAGCCACCTTACGAACATGAAGCAGATGATGCGCCACGCCAACGATGCCACGCTGCTGCTCATCGACGAGTTCGGCACGGGCACCGAACCGCAAATCGGCGGCGCGATAGCCGAAGCCGTGCTGAAGCAGTTTTGCGCAAAAGGGGCTTACGGCGTAATCACCACCCACTACCAGAACCTGAAGCATTTCGCCGACTCGCACGAAGGTGTCGTCAACGGCGCGATGCTGTATGACCGCCAGCAGATGCGCCCGTTGTTCCAGCTATCGATAGGACAGCCGGGCAGCTCTTTCGCCATCGAAATCGCCCGCAAAATCGGATTGCCCGAAGAAGTCATCCGCAACGCAAGCGAAATAGTCGGCAGTGACTACATACAGAGCGACAAATACCTGCAAGACATCGTGCGCGACAAACGCTATTGGGAGAACAAGCGGCAGAACATACACCAACGCGAGAAAAGCTTGGAGCAGACCATCGCCCGCTATGAAAACGAGGTAAAGGAACTTCAGCAGAGCCGAAAGGACATCTTGCGGAAAGCAAAAGAACAGGCCGAAGAACTGCTGCGCGACAGCAACCGCATGATAGAAAAGACAATAAAGGACATCCGTGAAAGCCAGGCGGAGAAGGCCGAGACGAAGAAAATACGTGAAGAACTTGAAGCCTTCAAGGCCGAAGTGAAAGACATTGACACCGCCGCCAACGACGAGATGATAGCCCGCAAGATGCGCCAGATACAGGAACGCAAGGCAAGGCGCGAGAAGAGGAAGAAAGACAAGGAGGACGAAAAGCTGAAAATGAACAATGAAAAATCCGCCGGCAAGGCCGATTCTCCACTCTCCCCGCTCCACTCTTCACTTTCACAAGGCGACACCGTGCGCATAAAAGGCCTTACATCAGTAGGCAAAATCGAAAGCATCGACGGCAAGATGGCGACTGTCATCTTCGGAGACATGCGCACCAAGATGCGCACCGAACGCCTTGAACACGCCGAAATGCCGAAGCGTGAAGAGCCGAAGACCTACGCCGCCGTGAGCAGGGACACCCGTGAGGCCATCGACAACCGCAAGCTGAACTTCAAACAAGACCTCGACGTGCGCGGAATGCGCGGCGACGAAGCAATAACGGCCGTCACTTACTTCATAGATGACGCAATATTGGTAGGCATGAGCCGCGTGCGCATACTGCACGGCACAGGCTCCGGCATCCTGCGCCAGCTCATCCGGCAATACCTTGCGACAGTGCCCGCCGTCACATCGTTCCGCGACGAGCATGTGCAATTCGGCGGAGCGGGCATCACTGTAGTAGACTTGGAATAGACAAACATTGGAAACATGAAGAGGTGAAAGGGTGAAACGCTGAGAATCAGGCATTGATTCTTACAGCGTTTCGCACTTTCACCTCTTTACGTTTTTACCTTTCCAACGTTTCCGCGGCCATGTCCCAGTCGTCATTTTCAGGCATTTTGTATCTTATGGAATGGTCTTGCAGGTAAATGCGGTTGAGCGTATAGGCGAGCGATTCGAGCGTCTGTTCACGCACGGCGGGCTTCAACTGACACTCCCACACGGTGATGCAGTGCCACCCCATGCGCGCCAAAGCCTGTTGCTCGTCCTTGTCGCGGATGCGGTTGCGCTCGATTTTGGCGCGCCAGAAGTCCGTATTGGTCTTTGGAAGATGGAAAGCCGGGCAGTCATGCCCGTGCCAGAAGCAGCCGTTTACGAATATGCAAGTGCGGTATTTGCGTAAGACTATGTCAGGATGGCCGGGCAGACGAGGGCTATTGAGCCTGTACCTGAAGCCGCAAGCGAACAGGTAACGACGCACAAGAAGCTCTGGCCGCGTGTTTTTTGAACGTATCGCGGCCATTATCTTGCTGCGTTTCTCTTTCGTAAACAAGTCCATCCGTATTCTCAGCCCTTGCCTGTCAACTTTTTTCCACTTTCCTAACCAACGTCAACCCGTTCTTGATACCAGCCACGTATGAGACTGAAGAGCCTCCTGACTGAACCAAGTCAGTGACATAAAGGGGCTGACCGACGCAGAACAACGAGGCGCGAAACGTGTCGCCCACACGCAGTTTGCCGTTAACTGCTTTCTCAACGACAAAACAACCGCCGCCCATATGGCGCACAAGGCAATACCGGTCAGGCAGCCAACCTATTTCAACACAGTCGCCATTAGCCAAATCCGCCGCCGAGACTTGCCGCCCTGTGAGAAACGCAGAGTCAACACCGGCCTTCTCACGCACGTCCGCGCAAAAGCCCTGCCAGTCCGCACAGCCCACGAACCTGGCAAAAACAGAGAGCGTGTCTTCACGCATACGGCTGTCGCTTCCTATGTATCCCCACAGGCGTTTGATGGTTGTCACGCCCACGTGGCTGCCGGTTTCATCGGCTATCTTGCACGCCAAGTCGCCGAAATCGCCCGGTTTCCTTATCTTCCTGCCCATCTTCTCTTCTATGGCGAGCTTCAAGCTTTCCACTTCAGGGTAATATTCTTCCATGCCTTTTCATGTTAAAAATCAATAGTCATGTAACACTCCATACAATCAAATCATATATCCCAATTGTATTTCTTCGTCTGGTAATCCTTAAAAGTCTCCTGCATCACCCGCAACACCGCGCTTTGATAAATCGGATATTCAGGCGAAGAGGGGTCGATTACGCGCGCTATCTCATCCTTGACAACATTCTCTATCTTGAGGAACTGTCTGTCCTGCAAGTCAGCGCGCACCTTCAACGGCACGCTTTCGTCTGACAACACGCGCTCATCGGCACGCAACATTTCAAGCGTTTTTTCCTTGGCAAACTTGTTAAGGGCGGCCAAACGCTGGTCTTGATTGAAGTTTTCAATGGCCTTAGCGGTCACAACGGCATCCCGATTTGCAGCGTCACGGCTCGTTTGAGACGGCGTCCCGACAACCGGCATGGCCGCTTCCACCACACTGTCACGCCCCGACAAGGCCGAAGTTGGCTGTTGGGCGACAAACACTGTATCAGCTTTATGATTGGAAACAGACCGTTCTTGACGCATGTTTCCGCCGTCATAACGAAACGTAAGAACCGCCGCGACAACCGCCAACAACGCCACACAGGCGGCCAAAACAACCTTCCGCCCCATATGCTTTTCCATCAACGCCGCGCTGACCTCGGCCGCAGAGGCGTAACGCTGGTCGGCCGCTTGGCGCATACAACGAGCCGACACGCGACTGAGACGCGGCCACTTGCGGGGCAGCGAACCGTTGATTTCGCCAATGATTACGCCCAAGGCGTAGATGTCGGCGCGCGCGTCAACGGCAAGCCCAGCCTCCTGTTCAGGCGCGGCATACCGCCAAGTGCCGGCCGGCTGCTTCAGCACGGCGTAGCTGTCAGCGTCAGAATAGCCGAAGTCTATCAGCTTCACGTTGCCGCCATTGGCGGTTATCATGATGTTCTCAGGCTTCAGGTCGCGATGGATTATCTGCCGGCCGTGGATGTAAGAGAGGGCGTCACACACCTGCGACAACATCAACAGCGCGTCAGCACGCGACAATCCGCCCCCGTCAAGCACGCCGCGCAGCGTGCCGCCGTCGATGTATTCCATGACGACACACGGCCCCAGGCCGTCAACACGCTCAAAACCTATAGTCTGGGCTATGTTCGGATGGGACAGCTTATAGCCTATCTCAAACTCCTTCTGCAGCAGTCCGAGATAAAGGGGGTTGTCCGCAAGCTCAGGCTTCAGGCACTTCAGGACATGCCACTTGCCCATGCGCTGCGCACGGTAAATCACGGCATGGCCGCGGGTTGACTGATACAGCCGTTCCACTTCCGTGAAACGGTTGGTCATCACCAACTCGGCACCTTGCAGAATCAGCCTCGATTCCGACTCGTTTCGCCCTTGCCTTATGACGTCTTCTTCCTTTCCCATTCAACAATCAACCGTATACCTGTCAGGCGTAAAACAACGCCCGTCTTGCCGTGCGCAAACACCCATGCTGCAAAACACGGCATATCGGCTTGCAATATGCCATGTTTCACGTTGCATTTTGCCGTCTTTTACATTGCAAAAGGCCACATATTGGGAAACCATCAATTCCACTTCGACATTCAAGAGGCGAACTGATGATTTTCATGCGCATGGCATACGCTGTAAATCACATTGACAGAAGCTCGTCGCCTTCAAGTTCACAAGATGTGAAACCCATCTCCTGTGCCTTCTTCTTGTCAAACGCAATATAGTTGGCGCGCCCCTCAACGCACGCTTCGCCTTTGGAGTTTTCAATCCTTACGTCCACGGCCACGAGGTTGCGCCGTTGTTCGGCGATATGCCCGCGCACCGTTATCTGCCCCTCGGTGGTCATCACGGGCTTCTTGTATCTCAGCTCAAGCTTGGTCGTCATGCCGGTAGTCTGCAACTTGCGGAATATCACCCAGGCCGCAGTCTCGTCGATAATGGTGGCCAGGATGCCGCCATGCATCGTGTCGAACCAGCCTTGGTAATGCGTCTTGGGGTTCCAGAAGCTCACCACTTCGTCGCCGTCTTCGTAAAACTCCATGTGTATCCCGATGGGATTTGCAGGGCTGCAACCGAAGCAGTCATAGCCTTCCCTGTGCGAAAAGGGGTTCTTTATCTTTCTCATAGTCGTATGTTTTATGCCAGTCAAGCCGCAAGCCGCGCACCTGTGCCTTACGACTGACGCGCTTGCAGGCTTGCGGCTTGACTGTTTGTGGTCTTCATCAGAAAGTAAACCGCATCATGATTCTCACGTCGTTTTTCTTCGCCGTAGGCAGGTTGTTGTAGTTAAGGCGGTGAACAAACTGTACGTGGAAGATTTTGAATATGTTATGTATGCCCGCTATCAGCTCTATGTAAGGCCTGTGCGGGTCCATTATGTAAGAACCTTCGGGGAACTGCATCAGCAGCGGGTCGCCAGCGTTGCGCGCCAGCGTGGGGTTGTTCTTGTCGGTAAGCGTGCCCCAAAGGCATTTTATACCCAACCATTCACGCCATTTCAGCTTCTTCAACAGCGGTATGCGGTTGAAGATTTTGCCGTTCAAGTCCCACCCGATGTCCAGGCTTGCGTATCGGTCGTTAAGGAACTCCATGTTGTTTATCAGGTTGAAAGTCTCGTCCTCGACGATGTACGACAGGTTGGCGGCCGGCATTATCAGCAACGGGAACGGCACTTTGTTCCACTGCACGCCTCCCTTCAACGCCACGTCAAGCTTTCCCCAACTGTTGAGCCAGAAGCGTTTGTATATCGACGCCTCAGTGAAATTGTAGTTGTAGTCTCCGCCCAACACGCCTTTCACGCCAACGGTATGCGAGAGCGTGAACACTGGAGGGTCGTAATTGACTTTTATGCGGTGCTGCTTGGTGTTGACGTATGTTTCGCCCGGAGCGTACCGGAAATGTATCGAGGCCTCCGTCGTGCGTATCTTGCCGTGCAAAGCCGGAAGGTTGGCCGCGTCGTACTGAGACAAAGGGGTGAAGTAAAGCTCACCGCAGGCCTCGTTCTCTTCGGTCTTCAGCTTTACGGTTGTTGAAAATCCCCAATCCTGTTCATACTCAAACGCAAGTTCCTGACGGTTGTAGAACATCATCTTGTCCACCTTCGCCCACTTGAAAGAAGTGAAAACATTGTCCTTGTCGGTCGGCATGAACTTGTCTGAAGGCGAGCAGACATCGTATGTCGAGGTGAAAGTCAGCGTCCGCTTGGGAAACTCCCACGGCATGTATTCTTTCTTGTTGAACGAATAAGTGAGCTGTCCCTTGTAATAATCCTTCTTGCTGTCCAGACCGCGGGCGTAATATCCGGACATGAACAGGCGGCGGTTAAGGTTGGCGGTGGTCTGCGCGCTCACCCTCAATCGCGTACCGTCGATGAAGTTGGAGCTTATCATCGTGTTTATCGGACCTATGTCCACCTTGCTCGGATGGTTCTTTGTACCGGTCTCAACATAGTTTTCTATCAAGACTTTCAACCCGAACAGCAAGTATCCGAAGCCCCTTGTCTTTGTCAGGCTGTTGATGAACGAGCCCATCGAACTCTCGCTCTTGGTCAGGTCAACGGTGCGGTTCTCCTGCCAAAACGCCTCGTCGCGCATGTTTGAGCGTGGGTCGTATTTCACCTTGGCCTTGCCTTTGAACATCCTGTCCGGGATTTCGTTGAATGAATAATCTGTCATTCGCGTGGTTCGTATGACGATGGCCTTGGTCAAAAACTTGGCCACTGACATTTCCACAATCATGTCGTCAGTGGTCAACACCCACTCGCCGTTGGGCAACTTTGTATATTCCTGCAGCACGCTGAGGTTGTCGGTAAAGTTGACATCGCTCTTCTTCGGCAATGCCAACTGGCACTTCTTTACATGCAAAGTAGAGTCAGTCAGAATCCAGATGTCACCCCTGAAACCGAAATCTTGCGGGTTGTTCGGCGTAAATTCAAGATGATAACACTCGTCACGGTCAACCATCACCGTGTCAACTATATAAAACCTGTAAAACGCAATGGCATCTTTCCCTATCGGACTGGTGAACGGATATTGCAACAGGCGGATTTGGTCGTCATACAAGTCAACGTCGGTGAAGAGGTCTTTCATCACCGTATTCAGCATCTCTCCTGTCTGTATCAGTTCGTTGACACCTGTCTTGTTCTGCCCCAAGATTATCGTTTTCTCCTTCTTCGGGTCTTTGCGATACAGGTTTTTGGTAACAGTCTCGTCAACAGAGAGCGGCAATATCAGTTTGTTATTGTACGGGCAAACCTCTATTTGGTTGAGCATCCACTGACGTTGCTTGACTTTCTCATTCTCAAGTTCCGACGGGCTGATGTCGTTTACGGCAAGAGTGATTTTCTGGTATTTGTCAAACTGATAATAATCATGGTTCGAAAGGTCTGTGCGTTTCTTAGCCGCAATGACACGCTTCATCAGCTCCACAGCCGGATTATTCTTCCTGCTGTACCTTCCACGCTTGCCTTTCACCGTAACTTCTTTCAATCGTTCAGCATCCGACTTCAGTGTGATGCGCATGTTTTCAGGGGTGTTCGCCCCTATGAGTATCCGCAAAGTCTTATACCCTACAGCACTGAACGTCAGGTATTTGCCATTGCGCCGCACTATTGAGAAACGACCAGACACATCGCTCTGGGCCGCAAAATCGTCACCTTTGTATTGCACAGTGGGATTTGGGATGCTGTCACCCGTCTCCTCGTCAACGACAACACCCGTGATTGTTTGCGCGCAGACGGTTTGCGTAACGGCAAGCAGGAATAGAATAAAAAGTTTTCTCATGTTGCCCATATCCCTTCGTTTTTATCTTAACAATTGGCTTAATTCCGTTATAACGGCGTCTGGCAGACTTTCATCTTGCCGCTCGTCTGTCCATCCTTCACCCTTCAACCACACGGCATGGCAGCCGGCTTTCTTCGCCGGAACAATGTCTTTAGTGAAACTGTCGCCAACCACAACAACCTCATCAGGCTCAACTCCCAATGCATTGACTCCGAGAATGAATATCCGCGGGTCAGGTTTGCGCACGCCGACAACGGCAGACTCTATTACGTCAGAGAACATTCCGGCAAGACCAAACTCCTCAAGCACGGTATGAATGTTGCCGTAAAAGTTGCTTACAAGCACAAGCGGAAAGTCCCGTTTCAGCCGTTCAAGCACTTTCCGGCTCCTGGCAGTCTCTTCTTTCACGCCTTCATATATGCAATCAAGCATGCTCCCACGCAACTTGTCCACATCTTCTGGTCGCACGTCCATCAGTTTTTCTGACACAAGATATTCCAATTCCATGCGGATTTTCGTGCCAAGCGTCGTGCGGAAAGTGTCATTCCTGCGTATCAAAGGCTTTGAACCAAGCGTGCGTTCGGCGTAGACATACGCGCTGCGGAACTGTTCTTCCGTCACAGGAACACCACATCTGACGTATGCCTGCCACAAAACCTTTCCCCAATGACGCCCACCCGTGTCAAGGGTGCCTCCGTAATCAAATATATATCCTTTCGTCATACAATCTTTCCTGTTATGCTTGCGCACAGGCTTTCATGCCTTTTGTGCATATAAATGTAAAGTATGGTAAGCACGATGATTTCAAACAGCATGTACATCCACGGACAACCGGCAAGGCATGTCACGTAAATGCAGATGGCGCGGACATTGAACGTAAGGATGTTCGTGTACTTCATCAACGGACGGCTGCCGTCAAGAAACTCCTCACGCAATGCTTCCGGCATGGCAGAAACATCGCAAAACTTGCACCTTATCGCCGCCATCATCTTCTGGAACTCCGGCGTGCGCCGCTCCTGGCTCTTGCAATAGTTGGCGTAATTGAAATAAAACGCTTTCTCAATCAGCGGACTATGCTTCGACAAGCCATCGTATATCGCACGCTGGCTTGCGTACGTGTCAAGTTCACTTCCTTCCTTTCCCTTGAGGAAGAAAAGGTGGATTTGCCTGTAATAATCAGCCAAAGAGCTTTGAGGCGAATGGCAAAGTACGCCGGCGATGAACGCCAACACCCATATCCACACGCCCCAAACAACATCCGTGCCCGGCATGGGCTGCCACATCATCCTTACGCACAACGCCGCGTAAATGCAGAAAAACCAAATGTCACCGGCAAAACCGTCAAGCACACGCCCTACAAGCGTCTTCTTGTCGGCAAGTCGGGCAAGCTGTCCGTCGGCCGAGTCGCAAAAGTTGGCAAACATCAACAGCACCACGCCGGCAACGTTGTGCCAAACGTCCGTGTGGGCGAACATGCAGGCGGCGGCCACGCCCAGCACCACCGACACCACCGTTATAGCAGTCGGATGCACGCCGAGACGTTTACCGGCAAGAGCCATCACAAGCCCGACGGGACGGTTGAAGCGCATGTCAAGCCATTCTTCCGTATCCTGCGACTTTATCGAAGCGTTAAGTATTTCCTTGAATTTACCCATTTACTGTTCTCTTGTCGTTACTTTTTACCCTATAATTTCACTTGCCACAGACCACTGACACGACTTTACCGGCTATCGCCTCGGCGGCTTCGCCACGGCACATCGCAAAACTCGGCCAGTCGTTGAAGTCAATGATTGCATACGAGCCGTCACGCCGCACAATGCAGTCGCCGCCATACACGGCCACTCCCGCCAACGCAGCCAGGCGTTCAGCGTCGCCCTGCAAGCGTTCTTGCGGGAAACCGTAGCCATGCGAAAGCCCGTTGACTGCCTCGTCGCCGAACTTGGAATAGCCGTTGGCGCAGTGGCGGAACGTGCGGAAAAAGCCTGTGCCCGTAACCCCATAGAACTTCACGAGGTCGCCCTTGACATGAGCTGTGACGACAACATCGCTTATCCCCCTATGCGCAAAAAGCTCCAGAACTCGGCGTTTTTCGCCCTCATTCGCTACGAATACCACATCTTCTTTTTGTTGCGCGGCCTCGTCGCCACGCTTTATCCAGTATCCGTCCGCGCCATCAAGCGGGGCGGCTGGTATGTTGTTGTCTCTCATCAGACGGTCAACCACACTCCTTTTACACATTTCTACGCCAGCAGGAGAATTGACGACCAAGCATCCTTCGCGCTCTTTTTCTTTCAAAACAGCCAATGCCCGCGGCGTGCGCGCCATCGAAATGAACACGTCAGCAGCGGCCTCGGCAGTCAAATCCGTCTCGTTCAGGCCGTCAACAACATATCCACGGTTTGAAAGCACTTCGCCGACAGCATCCATTATAGCCCTGTCACGCTCAACTGAATTTGGCGAAAAGCACTCGGCACGATATACTTTCAACACCCGTGTCATACCGTTTCGCGCATGAAATGTTCCGCCTTGGCTATGTCGGCGGCATGGTCTATGTCGAAAGCCTTGCCAATGTTGTAGGCTTTAAGGCGGAAACCGCTACGCAGCAACGCGCGCTGAAAGTTGCGCATACGGCTCTCACCGCGCCTTATGCAGTCATCAAGCACCTCGATGGCCTCAGGCTTCAGGCCGTAAATACCAGCGGAAACATACCTGCAACCCTCACCTTCATCAAGGAAACCGGTGATGTTCATGCCGCCGTCAGTAGCAACGTAAAGCGGGCGTTCGTCGTCGATATAGTCAGTTACGGCCATCAGCCCATCAGCCGTACCGCAGCTTACAGCCGCCGTGAAAGCGTCAATATACCCCCTGAAAGCCGCCTCACTGAACACCGTATCCACCGTGGTGAGGCAAAACGGGGCGTCTTTCAGTTGCCCGCTCATTGCGAATAGGCTATGCATCGAGCTGGGCGTATGGGCTTCGACGGCATCAATGTCCACATGCTTACCGCCGATGCCGTCATGTTGCAGCGTTTCCAAATGCCTGGCCACACCTTGCATGCTGTCACGATAAACAATGACAATGCTCTCCGCGCCGTTGTCCGTAAACACACGCACAAGCCTGTCAATAAGTCTTTCGCCATTGATTGCCACCAGCGGCTTCACATCCTTGACGCCCTCTTGCGCCAAGCGCGAACCTTCGCCGCCAGCTATTATTGCGTATTTCATTTACGTGCAGTCTTGTTTATAATCGGCAAAATTAGGCATTATCGCCGACAAAAGAAAACTTTTTATGCTAATTTTAGTTTTTACTGTTTGTTTAAAGAAATGCAGGACATTGTATGCGTAAAAACGGCAAACAGCATTCAACGTTTCAAAAGGCCGTCTTTTAGCGTGCAAAAGGCCGCATTTTGAAACACAAAAGGCCGTCGTTCACAGTGTAAACGACGGCCTTTCATAACACATTGAGCGTCAACGCGTTTCAGAATCCGTGGCAATGCGGCCGAAAAGGCATGCGCTTGCGGCTTGTCACGGATTGATGTCTATCGTGCCTAAGCCGGCAACGTGGCGGCTCACAGAACCCACATGGCCGTCAATGTCGATGTCGCCAGAGCCGGCAATGGACAGGTCGGCACGGTCGATATTGGCGTTGGAAAGGTCAATGTCGCCCGAACCGGCGATTTTCACGACAAGCTCCTTCGCAGCAATGCGGTCAATGCCGATGTCGCCACTGCCAGCCACCACGACATTGCATTTGCCGCAATCGAGGCTGCGCAGCTCAACATCGCCCGCCCCCGAAATGGAGATGTCGATGCCGTCTGTACGCAAGTCGCTTTCAGATTTGAAGTCGCCTGAGCCATTGAGGCTAACTCCGCTGAGGCGAGGCGACGTGACATATACGTCAACATCGCCGCTGCCACCAGAATGGAAGCCGCTGCGGCGGCGCATTGAGAAGGTAAGCGTGCGCCCGTCACACTTTATCTCAGTGCGCGCTATCTGCTCGCTGTCGCCCATAAGCTCAACCGACGTCTTGTCGCCTTGCACAAAGAACACGTTGAACTTGCCGTAAGTCTCAATCCTCTCAAAGCCCTTCTCTCCGGCTTCAGCGGCGGTAAGCGTGCCGCCGGGCGTCGTTTCCCTGCCCGGAATGTCATTTTTAATGTTGCCGCAAGCCGTCAGCGCAAACGCCGTTGCCATGACGGCCATTGTGATTTTGATGTTCATGATAAACTGCTTTTATGGTTATACGTCTATATGTTAGACGTTTTAAGTGGCGCAAAAGTTGCAGGCGGCAACACAATTTTCCCATATTTACAAATCTGCCGGCATCCTGAAAACGCAAGGCGGGCAAGGACATGCGCCCTTGCCCGCCTTCAGAGAGTGTAATTTATGTCAAACCTTTATTTTCTTTCGTCAAGGAAATTCTTGGCGGCGCGCAGTTGGTGGCGCATTATGCTGAGGAACTCCTGGCTCTCTTGCAGTATGTTCAGATAGAGCAGTGACACTTTCAGGCTTGTATTGTCAGTGTCGCGGTACATGCTGTCTATCACTCGCTTGCGCATTACCGACAGCTCGTCCTTGCACTCGTCGGCGATGTTCAGCGTGTCTTGGTACAGGTCATACCTGTTGGTTGAAATCATCTGCTCCGTATGGCTCATAAGTTCGTTGATTTTGCGGCGCATGCTTTCAAAGTCATTGACATACTTCTCAGGCAGCGGGTTGAAGTTGTTGTCAACATGCTCCTTCACCGGTTCGAGCATACGTTTCAGGCAGTACATGAACTGCTGGTTGCAGTTCGCGCCGAGGTGGAACCACGTGTTGCGTGTCATGGCTATCTCGCTCGGTATGCGGCGCATGGCAAGCAGCTCCTTGCGGCGGAACTTCTTCAACTGCGACTGCTCGTCCTTGATGTCGCCTCCGCAATGGCGCAGCCCCTTGCGGTTCTCATTGCATATTCCGTCAATGATGCGGTTGAACTGCTCGAGGGCGAAATGGGTGACGAAACTCTGGGTGCGTGCCACGTGCTTTGACAGCAAGTCCCAGACAATCTCCTTGTCGCGGGTGCGCATCATGAGCTGGAACACGTCGTCTTTCTTCTCCTCTTTCTGCTTCTTGGCGAACTGACGGTTGCTGCGCCAGAGCAAATATATGTCGAGAAGCATGAACGCCACCATGACAACTATGCCGCCAAAGTGCATCATCGCGCAGACCAAAGCACAAGTGGCGAACGCCACGCCGGCAGTGATGAACCATCCTCCGATGACTGAAATCACACCCGTAACACGGAACACCGCGCTCTCACGGCTCCAAGCACGGTCGGCCAAAGAGCTACCCATGGCCACCATGAAAGTGACGTAAGTAGTAGAAAGCGGCAGCTTATAGTTCGTACCGATGATTATGAGCATGGCCGCAAGCACAAGGTTGACAGCCGCGCGCACCTCGTCGAAGGCCGCTCCGTCGGCGAGTATGGCTTCCTCCTTGTTGAAACGCTTGTCAATCCAGTTTTGCATCCTCACGGGTATGACCTTCGCCACGGCGGCGTTAAGGTCTTGCGTAAAACGTACTATGCTGCGTGCGGCGCGTGAAGAGCCGAACATCTCGTCGCCCTCGTCCTGGCGGCTGAGGTCAACGCTGGTCTTAACCACGTTTTGCGCCTTCTTGGATGTGGTCATCGCGATGATCATTATTATGCCGGCAAGCACGAGGTAAAGCAACGGACTCTTGGCCGACGACATGAGCGACGTCATCATGAAAGTGTCGAAATTGCCGTTGCCGTTGGCGAGGAAGTCTTGCATGGAGTCGAGACCGGCCAAAGGCACACCGATGAAGTTGACAAGGTCGTTGCCCGCGAAAGCCATTGCCAAGGCGAACGTGCCCAGCAAAACAATCAGCTTAAACACGTTGACACGCAACAAATGAAGGACCTCCATCAATATTGTAGACGCGATGAAAGTAACAACCATCAGCATCGTGGTGTTATCCTCAATCCAGGCGCGCGACGCTTCGCTTATATAGGGAGACGCACCCAAACCTGCGATGAAGATGAAATAAGCGAGGGAAGTGAATGCTATGCCGCCGAAAATGGCAATGGTATAGCGCAGGTGCTTCTTATAATTGAACGTGAAGATAAGTCGTGAGAGCCATTGAACAATGACGCCGAAGAAGAACGCAATGGCCACAGACACGAAAATCGCGATGATTACGCTCAGGGCCTTGTCACTGTTGAGCAGGTCGTAGATGGTGAGCGACGGGTCGGCCGACATCTTCAGCATGGCAAGGATGAACGTACCGCCCAACAGTTCGAACACGAGCGAAACCGTGGTTGATGTCGGAAGGCCGAGCGTGTTGAACACGTCGAGTATGACAACGTCGGTCACCATCACGGCAAGGAAGATTGTCATAACCTCGGAGAACGAATAGTTTTCAGGCCGCATGATGCCATGGCGCGCCACATCCATCATGCCCGCACTCATCACGGCACCAATCAAGATGCCGATAGAGGCCACGAAAAGCACAGTGCGGAACTTCGCCACCTTTGCCCCGATGGCCGAGTTCAAGAAGTTTACGGCATCATTACTGACACCAACGAATAAGTCGAACACCGCCAAGACCAGCAGAAACGCGACTATCAAAAAATAAATCTCTGTCATAAAAACGCTGTTGTTTTATCAGTTTGAATTTGGGTGCAAAAGTAGAAAACACATATTACAACCGCTTTAAACAGATATTTCATTTGTGTTACAAATGTATTTTCACCTGAACTCATACGGCATAGCCGCAAATTCTTTTTACATTTGCATCAGACATTCAAAACGCTTACACAAGACCTGGAGACAAATACAAGAACGCATGAAGATAATCTTTCTTGACTTCGACGGCGTAATGGACACCGCCTACTACGCCCGTTACCTTGCAAGCAAGGGTTTGCGGGATACTGACGAATACGGGATATTGTTCGACCCTAAAAGCGTTGAGAACCTGAAACACATCATCGACACGACCAAGGCCGACATTGTGGTGACGTCTTCATGGAAATACTTGATGCCGTATGACAAGATTTTAGAGATGTGGAGCGTCAGGAAACTGCCTGGATTCGTAACTGACACGACACCCAACGTAAGCAAACACCGCGGCGACGAGATTGACGAATGGCTGGGCGAGCGCATGACTGAATGTGAGTATGTCATCCTTGACGACCTCGACGCAAGCAACTTCAACGAGCATCAACTGACGCATCTGATAACAATAAACCCTTATACCGGGATAGAAGAAGCTGACGCTGAACGGGCGATAAGGCTGTTGGGAGGCTGACACGTTTACACCTGAATCGCAAAACATGGCATATCGCAACGCGAAAGGCCGCGTTTTAGGGCACAAAAGGCGGCAAATTGCACTGCAAAAGACGGCAAATCACAATGACGGGAAAAAAATGCCGCCAACTGACGGGCGGATGAGGGCAGACTGAAAGGCGACAAAGGCGTCTGTCAGTCCGCAAAACCCTGATACACAATATTATAAACCAGAAACTGAAAGATGACAGACAACACTCGGTTTTTACAACAATAAAAACCGAGCAGACTGGCATTCAAGAGCAAGACGGCCTACTTCGTCAAATGACGTAGTCCATAATGACGTCGTTGGCGTCAGTCGGTATGGCCTCTTGTTTCTGGAAATCGAAGCACACACCGATTTTATACGCCCGGGAGGCTTTCTTCAAAAAGCGGTCATAATAACCCTTGCCACGGCCGAGGCGGTGGCCTTGGCCGTCAAAAGCCATGCCTGGCACAACCGCAACATCTATCGCGGCATAATCTGTAAAAAGCTTGCCCGTAGGCTCCATGATGCCATAATGCCCCAAGGCAAGGTCTTCAGGCTTGTCGTAAAACCTGATTTCCATGTTCTCACCGTCGATTACGCGCGGCAGCAACACTGTCTTGCCGTCCTCTCGCAGCTTGTCGATGGCCTCGTGGGTGAACACCTCGTCAGCCAGCGAATAGTACATCAATACCGTCTTGGCCCCGGCTATGGCCGGATGAACGAGAAGCTGCGACATTATGGGGCGTGACTTCTCAACAAGCTGAACGTCGGTAAACTGACGTTTCAGTTCCCTGACAACCTTGCGCAAAGCGCGCTTTTCTTCACTCATGGCAAATATCTGATTAACAACGAAAAGCAAAGAGCCAAGGATTAAGGAAACACGCCTTTGACCGTAACAAGCAAGGCTTTTTTCTTAATCCATGGCTCTTGACACTTATTTCTTTTTAGGAAAGGCCTCACCACGCTCGAACACGTCCAAGGCCGTCTTGATGACCTTGTCGTCGAGGTTGAGGTACTCTATCCAGTCCTCCTCGTCCATTATGTTGTAAATGATGCGGCTGTTGATGAACAGCTCCAACAGGCTGTGTGACTTCTTTATCAACAGGTTGCGCCGCTTCAGCCCGTTCTTGTCGGCGTATGTGGCGAATTTGTCAACCATGTTTTGCTTGTCGAGATAAGCAGCCAGTTCGGGCATGGTCTCAAAACCGCTCAACTTGGGACGGTTGTTGTCGGTGTAGTTGAACGCGAACTGCAATATCAGCCCGCTCATCGACGCCTCCTTGAAGTATGAAGTCATGCCGAGCGTGTCTTCAGGCACGAAAATGTCAGGCGTAATGCCTCCGCCGCCATATACCGTGCGGCCTATGCTCGTATGGTAAGCCGGGCCCGTATGCTTGATGCTGTCTTGCGAAAAGAACTCTCCATGCTGGTATCTCGACAACAGGTCTTCCTCGTAATCCTGGTTGTCGCCGGCCACGTAAGGCTTCTGTATGCACCGGCCTGACGGCGTGTAATAACGAGCCACGGTGAGACGTATCATCGAACCGTCGGGAAACTCGAGCTGTTGCTGCACAAGCCCCTTGCCGAACGAGCGGCGGCCGATGATTGTGGCGCGGTCGTTGTCTTGCATCGCGCCGGCAAATATCTCGGAAGCTGAGGCCGAAGCCTCGTTTATCAGAACAACCAAGGGAATACGCTGATAGCTGCCACGCCCGTCGCTCTTGTAGTCTTGGCGTGGAGACTTGCGCCCTTCGGTATACACAATGAGACGGTTCTTGGGCAAAAACTCGTTAGCTATCTGCACGGCAGACTTCAAATAGCCTCCAGTATTGTCGCGCAAGTCGATGACAAGGTTGCTGAAACCGTCTTGAGACAACTTTGCCAAAGCGATAAGCATCTCGGGATAGGTGTTCTCGCCGAAGTTCTTGATTTTGATATAGCCGGTCTTGTCGTCAAGCATGTAAGCCGCGTTGATGCTCTTCTGGGGTATGTCTCCGCGCGTTACGGTAAACTGCCTTACCTTTTTCTCGCCGTAGCGGATTACACCGATTTTAACCTTCGTGTCCTTCGGACCTTTAAGTCGGCGCATGGCCTCATCGCTGGTGACGATTTTCCCGACAAACGGCTTGCCGTCAACGCTCACAATCTTGTCGCCGGCACGTATGCCAACCTGGTCAGCCGGCCCGTTCTTCACCACTCCCTGCACCCGGATGGTGTCATCACGTATGACGAACTCTACGCCAACCCCGGAGAACGACCCTTTCAAGTCATCAGCCACCTGCTGGGCTTCCTTCGCGCTGATGTACACCGAGTGGGGGTCAAGGTCGGAGAGAATTTGTGGGATAGCCACGTCAACGAGCGAGTCGATGTCAACCTCGTCAACATATTGGTCGTTGATTATGTGCAGCAGGTTGTTGAGCCTGTTGCTGCCGGAATTGATGATGTTGAGCCTGTTGCCTGAAAAATGGTTGGCATAGAACGTGCCAATCAATATGCCCACTACCACGCACAAGGCCATGAGCATCGGCATCAGGCGGTTGGATTTATTCGGTTTCATATTCGTCAGGGTTTAAGAAAACCACTTCAATATTAGCTTTTTTCAAAAGGTTTATACCGTCTTCGAGGCGGTATTTCTCGCCATACACCACGCGCTTGATGCCTGCCTGGATTATGAGTTTCGAGCATTCTATGCATGGCGCGGCGGTAACGTAAAGCGTTGAGCCGTCGCTGTTGTTAGAGCTTCGCGCCAGTTTGGTTATCGCATTGGCCTCAGCGTGCAGCACGTATGGCTTTGTTATGTTGTTTTCATCCTCGCAGACATTCTCAAATCCGCTTGGAGTGCCGTTGTAGCCGTCGCTTATTATCATCTTGTCTTTCACAACGAGCGCGCCAACCTTGCGGCGTTCGCAATAGCTGTTCTCCGCCCAGATGCGCGCCATACGAAGGTAGCGCAGGTCTAACAACAATTGTTTGTCCTCTTTGTCGGTCATATCTCTTAAAGCAGTTAAAGCGGAAAGGGAAAAAGGAACGGCCAAAGGCAGATGTCTTGCCGCCGTGTTTTCACCATATCACTCTGTCACATTGTCCATTTGTTTACTTTCTCACCCTTTTTATTCCGTTTCTTTTCAGCAAGGCATCTATCGTAGGCTCGCCGCCACGGAAACGCTTGTAGAGCGTCATCGGATGTTCAGTGCCGCCCTTCGACAAGATGTTGTCACGGAAGCTTTGCGCCGTCTTTTGGTCGAATATGCCATGTTTCTTGAACACGCTGAAAGCGTCAGCGTCAAGCACTTCAGCCCATTTGTAGCTGTAATACCCGGCTGCATAGCCCCCGGCCATGATGTGGCTGAACTGCACCGTCATGCAGGTGTCAGGCAGTTGCTCAGTGACCATGGCCTTCGCCCAGGCTTTTTTCTCAAACGGGATTATGTCGTCAGCGAACGGCTGCTTCTTCGTGTAATAAGCCATGTCGAGCAATCCGAAGCTGACCTGCCGCAAGCAAGCATACGCCGCCATGAAGTTACGGCTCTTTACGATGCGCTTGATAAGTTCGTCGGGCAGCGGTTCGCCTGTCTGGTAATGGAAGGCGAACGTGCGCAGGAAGTCCTTTTCAACGGCAAAGTTTTCCATGAACTGCGACGGAAGCTCAACGAAATCCCACCAGACGTTCGTGCCTGAAAGGCTCTCAAACCGTGTGTTGGCAAACATGCCGTGAAGAGAGTGCCCGAACTCATGCAGGAACGTCTCAACTTCGCCCAACGTCAGAAGTGCCGGCTTTTCGTCAGTCGGCTTGGTGAGGTTCATCACCACGCTGACATGCGGACGCACATTCACGCCCTTGCGGTCAATCCATTGCCCCTGGAATTCCGTCATCCAAGCCCCTCCCTGCTTGCCCTTGCGCGGGAAGAAGTCGGCGTAGAACACGGCAAGATACGAACCGTCCTTGTCAAACACCTCGTAGGCCTTGACGTCAGGATGGTACACCGGTATGTCCTTGTTTTCCTTAAAGGTTATTCCATACAGGCGGTTGGCAAGGCCAAAGACGCCTTTTATAACGTTTGAAAGTTCAAAATACGGGCGCAGCATCTCCGAGTCGATGTCGAATTTCTTTAGCTGCAGCTTGTGTGAATAGAAACTGAAGTCCCACGGCTCTACCTTGAAGTCCTTGCCCTCCATCCTCTTTGCCATATTCTCGATGTCGGCAACTTCCTTCAACGCGGTAGGCTTGTAGGCGTCGATAAGGTCGTCAAGCAACTTGTAAACGTTGCGGGCGTTGCCTGCCATGCGGTGTTTCAGCACATAGTCGGCGTAAGTCTTGCAACCGAGAAGCTGCGCTATCTCGCGCCGAAGGTTCACAAGACGCTTGCAGATTTCGATGTTGTTCTCGCTGTTGTCATGTGTGCATACCGTGTTGCGCGCCATGTACATCTGCTTGCGCAGTTCGCGGTCGGTGGCGTATGTCATGAACGGGCTGTAGCTTGGATAGTCGAGCGTGAACACCCAACCGTCAACGCCCTGCTCTTTCGCCGCCACAGCCGCTGCCTCGCGCGCCGTTTCAGGAAGCCCGTCAAGCTGGGTTTCGTCGGTAATGTGCAACTTGTATGCCTTGTTCTCTTTCAAGAGGTTCTGCGAAAATTGCAATGACAGCATCCCCGCCTCCTCCGTCAGCTTGCGCAGACGCTCTTTTCCGTCATCGTCGAGCAACGCTCCGCTGCGCACAAAACCGTCGTAACAGTTGTCGAGCAGACGCTTTTCTTCAGGGGTGAGCCTGCGGTGGTGCCGGTGTACGGCCTTCACACGCTCAAACAGCCGTTTGTTCAGCCTTACGTCGTTGGCGTGTTTCGTCAATATGGGCTGCATCTTCTGGGCCAGCGCGTCAAGCTCGTCGTTGGTCTCCGCGCTAAGAAGGTTGGAGAAAACGGTTGACACCCGCGACAACAGGTCATAATACCCGTCCTTGTCTTCGTCAACGTTGATTATCGTATTGTCAAACGTCGGCTTGTCTGGGTTGTTGATTGTTTTCTCTATCTGTTCATCGTCACGGCGTATGCCTTCCATGAAGGCTTCCTCAAAGTCTTCCAACTTGATTTTATCGAAAGGGGCGGTGTCGTGCGGAGTGTTGTATGGTTCAAAAAAAGGATTAATCCTATGGCTTTCCGTTACATTTTCATTCATACTGACGTCTCTCTGGATTTTTGATTACAAAGATAACAAATTTATTTGTTGCGCGTCGCTTGCCTACACATTTTTAACTAATATTTACCTGCTTGCGCGCAGCCTTCTCGCGGCACGTAAAAGGCATGTCGCCACGCTTTTCGCACGAAGCTTGTATTTCATTGATTTTCAACGACTTTACAGCATACCACCTTTCATGTCGTAAAAGGTGGCGCATCACCATGCAAAAGGCGGCGTTTCACAACATGAAACACCGCCTTTTGCATGGCATCGGCTCACCGATGCCGCAGAAAGACATCACATGATAAGCTTCTCAAGGGCGAAAACCCTTATCTCGCCACGCCTCAACGAGATTGCGCCTTCGGCATTCATGGCGTTCAACTCACGCGACACGTTGAGCCGGCTCTCGCCGATTTCATCGCTCAGCCGCTCCATCTTTATACACACCAACTTCTCTCCCGCAGGACGCAAACACCGCGTTTCGATGAAACGCACTATCTTGTGGCGTATGTCCTTGGGCTTGATCCTCCACGGGAAGCGCGTGAGGCGTTGCGACTTAGTGCAGACTATGTTAAGCATGTTAAGCCTGAATATATCGTAATTGTCGGCCAACGCCAATGTCTCCATCTTGCCAAGGCTGATGAAACTGCAATCGTTTACGGTCTTGATTGTACGTGTGTATCGCTGGGTGAGGCCGAATATGCGCTCCGGTTGCAATATCTCAGGGGCTGAAAATGTTTCCGTGATAGAATACCCGTTGTCGTCGGCGCGCCCGGTGGCACTGATTGTTCCGTTGACGAGAAATATCAAGCTGTCGCACGTGTCGCCTTCATCAACCACGGTTTTGCCTTTCGACATGTTGAACTGCCTGAACTTTGTCGATGTGATGACTTGCTCAAGGTCGTTGCGGCTCATGCCTTGGAACAACGGCAGTTCAAGTATGCGTTCGCGTAGTTTTGTGTTTGGCATAGGCGTATGGCTGGATTTACTCGGTTATCTTGTCTTTCAACGACGGCGAGAACCATACGGCGTTCACCCCATTGCCGCCGTCGTATATGAAATAAGCCATAAGTTCGGGATGTTTTGCCAGCACGCTCTTGGCCTTGTCAAGCCCCATGACCATGAAAGCCGTGGCGTAAGCGTCAGCCGTGGCGCAGTCGTCGGCAAGCACTGTGGCCGAAAGGATGTTGTGCTGCACGGGATACCCCGTGTTGGGGTCAATCGTATGGGCGTATTTCTTCCCGTTCTTATAATAGAAGTTGCGGTAGTTGCCGCTCGTGGCCATGGCCTTGTTGGTTACGTTCAACACGGTTTGCAGCTCTTGGTTGGTGTTCAGCGAGTCGTCAACGGGCTTGGTCACGCCGATTTTCCACGGCAAACGTTTCTCGTTTATGCCGCATGTCACAATCTCGCCGCCAATCTCAACCATGAAGTTCTCAACCCCCTGCCGCCTGAGATAGTCGGCCACCACGTCACAGGCGTAACCTTTGGCAATAGCACTGCAGTCAAGCATCATGCGCCGGTCGCGCTTCTTTACCTTTCCGCCGTCGAGCATCACCTTCTCATATCCCACAAGCCGCCTCAAACTGTCAATGGCGTGTTTGGTCGGTTTCGTGTCGTTTTTGAAGCCAAATCCCCACGCGTTAACCAATGGAGCCACAGTAACGTCGAAAGCCCCGCCGGTCTCACGCGATATTTCCTGCGCCAATGTGAACACGTCGGTGAACATCTTGTCGGCCGTCACGTCTTCGTTGCGGTTGATTTTCGCAATGACCGACTGCTTGTTGAACGGCGACAACGAGTTGTCAACCTTCTTCAGCTCGGCCTCTATGCCCGCCTTCATGTTCTTGTCGCTTTGGTAAGAAATGTTGTACACCGTGCCAAACACGAACCCGGTGTCTTTCTGATATGCTTCAGGACGCTGATGCCTGACAACGATTATCGCCCCGACTATGATAGCGACCAACACCGCCGACTGCACCAGTAGCTTGTTCTTGCTTCTCATTAGTTTTTGTAGTAAGTTTTTATTGAATGTTCCGAAACTTATATGTCAACGGCAATGTTGAACGTTCCGCCGATGTTGCTGCCGCCGCTTTTCCCGAACCCGGGCACATACCACGAGTTGCCAAGTTCGCCGTCGTTGTATGCTATGCGGCTGCGATACCTGACGCTCCACCCCAAATGCACAGGCCCCCATATCTTGGCGTCAACGCCGAAGACGGCCTCAACCCACTGGCACGAACACTTCACGCCGTCAGCCTGATACGGGGCGGTATTGCCCCACACGGGGTCTTCCATGCCCGGATGCGACAAGTCGTATTTAAACGAAGTGAAAGCGTATCTCACTCCGGCGAACAAACGGTAAATGTCATGCTTGTTTTTCAGAAGATTGAAGTCAACGCCGATTTTGGCGTAAGGGGCGGTTGTCTTATAAGTTATGTTCGTAATGTCGTCAACATGGTCGGCCTTTCCCATTCCAAGCTCCACCACGGGGAAATACCTGTCTTTCAGGTTGACGCGCAACGCCGCCTCATACTGCCCGTAATCGCCAAACAGCATCTGCGCAGGGCCTACCAGGTCAACCGACACGGCAAAACCGTTCAAGAACGGCACGCTGTCTTTCTTCGCCTCGTCGCCATCGTCTGCCGCAACGGCAGTAGCCGGCACAAGCAGCATCAGCAGGCTAATCGCGATGCTTGAAATATATGTAGAAATGCTTCTTGGTAGTGTCATAATTCACGTCTGGATTTTTGATGACAACCGAGTCGATGGCGTTGTTCGTACTGCTCACCGATGTCAGGGTATGGAAAAACGAAGGCGAGCAGTCAACTGATTCAAAATGCGGATAGTCTTCCTTGACGACGGTTATCGTGTCAAACCGCGTAATTTTCTGCACCGTGTCTTTCGTCTCGACGAAGAACACGTCCTGCGGCTGTGAATAACTGATAGGCAACGAAAACTCCGTAACCTTGAAGTCCTTGTTTATCAGCACCGAGTCGTTACCCTCCATCCTTGCGGTGGATATGGTCAGCGTGTCAGCCAGCGTGTCAACACGCCCGTCAGCCGTCATCAGTTGATACTGGGTGTACACCAGGCTGTTGAGCGGACAGTCGATTGACGAGCAGGACGTTGCGAGCAACGCCGCGGCAATGCCAGCAAGCGGCAACAGGCGCAGATGGTTTCTCACTTTTCCTCGCATCTTATCTTTTCCTCTATTTGATAGTCGTTGCGGTCGGTTGAGTTGCGGCTTATCAAGTCGCCGAGGAAGCCGGCGAGGAACAGTTGCGTACCAATCATCATCATCGTCAGCGCGATGTAGAAATAAGGCGACTCCGTCACGAGCCTCTGCGGTATGCCGTGAGCCAAAGAATACAGCTTGTCAACGCCGATGATGATGGCCGAAATGAGACCGATGAAGAACACGATGGTGCCAAGGAAACCGAACACGTGCATCGGCTTGCGCCCGAAACTGCCCAGGAACCACAGCGTGATAAGGTCGAGATAACCGTTGAAAAAGCGGTTGAGGCCGAACTTCGACTTGCCGTATTTGCGTGCCTGGTGGTGTACCACCTTCTCGCCGATTTTGTCAAAACCGGCGTTCTTCGCCAAATAAGGTATGTAGCGGTGCATCTCGCCGTACACCTCGATGTTCTTCACCACGTCGCGGCGGTAAGACTTCAGGCCGCAGTTGAAGTCGTGCAGGTTCTTTATGCCGCTGATTTTGCGCGCCGTGGCGTTGAAGAGCTTCGTCGGTATGGTCTTCGACAGCGGGTCGTAACGCTTCTGCTTGTAGCCAGACACGAGGTCGTAACCCTCTTCCTTGACCATGCGGTAAAGCTCGGGTATCTCGTCGGGCGAGTCTTGCAGGTCGGCGTCCATCGTGATTACGACATCGCCCTGGGCCTCCTTGAACCCACAATACAGGGCGGGGCTCTTGCCGTAATTGCGGCGGAACTTTATGCCCTTGACGCATTCATGCTCGTCGCTGAGCTTCTGTATCACGTCCCAAGAGCGGTCGGTCGAGCCGTCGTTGATGAATATAACTTCGTATGTGAAGCCGTTCGCCTTCATCACACGCTCTATCCAAGCGTACAGCTCGGGCAGCGACTCTTCTTCGTTGTATAATGGGATAACGACTGATATGTCCATTTTCTTAATGTTTTAAGACGTCTTTATATTCAAGGCTCATTGTTCTCAGAACCGCCTTTTGTATCGTGACTTGAGCATCGCCGATATAGGCAGGCTTACGATGAAACCGATTATGATGTTCGTTGTGAAAAACTGCAGCGCGATGTCTATCGGGCGCAGCGCGGCGAGATTGTCCATCGCCATCTTCACCTCGCTTTGCTTCACGCCGTATGCGTCAAGCAGGGTCTTGAACTCAGGCGTTGACGTGACCTCGGCGTATTGCGACAGCATGAAGCCATTGTCGATGAACTGGAAATACACGAACTGCGCCGCGGCCATCAGCAACGCGGCGTAGAAATACACGAGCATGCTGTAAAGCAACGCCCTGCTTAACGAAATTACGCCCTCAAGCACGTTATCGCGGAAACGCTTTAGCCTCAACGCCGCGACCACAAGCGACGACACTCCCACTATAAGGGAGGCGAAACTAAACAACGGATTGTAAAACTCGCCGATGAAGAAGGCGAAACTCAATATCCACAAGCCTCCCACGACGGCTCCGTCAAAACGTGCGTAAGACTTCAATTGCTCGTATTCCTCGCGTATGGTCATCTCGGTATTATGTCTGTTGCTTCGTTCAAAAAAGTCAGCCGCCAAACGTCAGGGGCTGAAATATTGCGTGCAAAATTACTTATTTTCCGCAACATAACGCCGCATGGCTTTTTATTTTTTGTTTTTTTAGTGGAAAGCGGCCGCCTTGTGTTCCGCTAAGGCGGAATTAAAAATTAACAAGTAAAAATTAAACAACCAATCCAACAACAGCAAAGCTACTGTCTTTAACTACTAAGCGAACGCAGTGAGCGATAATTCGCCTAACTACTTTAACTACTCAACAAAAGCCTCATAAGTTAAAAAGACGTAAAAACACGATTGACGGTCTTTCGCCTTTGAAACTTTTTATTACCTTTGCAGCCGCAAAAGACGGGCAAGTCTTGTACGGCCAGCTCCCTTCGAATCCTCCAGGGCGGGAACGCAGCAAAGGTAGTTGGTTGTAGCGGCGCGATATAAGTAGCTTGCCCACCCGCCTCTTTAGCTCAGTTGGCCAGAGCACGTGATTTGTAATCTCGGGGTCGTTGGTTCG
>CALUFM010000011.1 GCA_944319935.1 uncultured Prevotella sp. | reverse complement strand
TCTTTAGCTCAGTTGGCCAGAGCACGTGATTTGTAATCTCGGGGTCGTTGGTTCGAATCCGACAAGAGGCTCAAAAGCAGTCAAAGGGTAGACACGCAGCGTGTGTCTGCCCTTTGTCGTTCAATAACACGTGAGTTCGGCATAATACTTGTTTGTTTGCCAATATCCAAAACCAAGATTCGGCATAAGATTTGTTTATTTGCAAATATCCCCAACCGCCACGTAGGGGCAGACCCGTGTGTCCGCCCTTCATTTTGCCGTTTTCACACGCAGTCTTTCACAACACAAGAAGCCACGTTTCGCCGCGCAAAAGGGCACCTATCTGACGGCCAAAGGACGCTCTTTATTCATAAAAAACAGTCTGTCAATCTTTCAATCCTTCACCATTGCAGATAACGCTATGGCTATCAGCACGTTGCGTGGTGAAAGATGCAATGCCGCTACTTTCACTTACGAAACGGCATGTTTTGTCTTTCCACAAAAGCCCCGTCATCTTTCAGCTTTTGGCGCAACCCTCTGTACATCAGCAACATAGCTGCTGACATACACAGCCGCAAACTTTCAGCATCCGTCATGACAGGCGACCGCAGCCTGAAAGACGGTGAAAGATGACAGCAACATCTTTCAGCCGCCAACCATCTCGCTGTCAGCGCATTACGCATAAAATTGAAAGATGAAGGATGAAATGCGGATAACATTTTCCCCGTTTTATTCAAGTCCGCCAACGGTTCGGCCTTTTGAGCCTTGAAAAACGACCTTTTGCATAATGAAAAGCGGTAAACGGGAAGGCGACAGGCGGCTTATCGCGACACGCAAATAGTTTTTATCCACCGAATTTAATGTCACAACGTCACCATGCGGCGTAAGGCGTTGACAGCCACAACATTGTATGGTGACATCAAGGAGAAGTCACATTCATGCCAATGTCACCATGCAACTTATTGGTTATCAACACATTGAACCACACGGTGACATTGTGAAATCAAATCCGGCATGAATTTGTCATTATTTCTTATATCGAATTGGCGTTGACATCCTGCCCCAACCTTGACAATTACAGCCCGCCGCATAACATCGGCGACGCCTTTTTGACACCAAAACGACGTTTTTGCGCATTTGGACCAACTTAGACCAAAATCCGCTCTGCCGTTTAATGCGAATTGAATAAATTTGCATGGAAAAGAGGAACAAAATCAATAAAATGAAAGGGGAATACACAAAAAAACAGGCCAAAGTGTTGAGGTTCTATAAATTTTCAGTAACTTTGCCTGAGCCAAACCGACGGCCATGCGCCGACGGCGAGGCGTATGTTTTGTGTACACGCACAGGCAGTAGTGTTGAAAGAGTAGAATCTGGCAGTTCAATCTCGATAATGGAAACACGACGCTTGAGCGAGTTCACACCGTATAGCGGTGTGGATTCCTCTTTCATGTTTCTTCATTATCGGGTTTTGCCAGAACCTTACTCTCGGGAAATGTGGATGGGAAGCCCACACCGCTTTTCCCTCCCACCCCGAAGTGCGCAATAGGCCATGAAAAAACTGATTATCAAAATCATCAAAAAACAATTGCCTTACTATGAAACGTAAACTTACAACAAAAGCAAGCTATGCCGCCACACATCTCTGCGGGATATGCGCAGTAATGGCAGTCTTAATGTGCCTTGCCTTCACGTCGTGTTCAAAAGACTACCAGAAGCTCGTGAAAGAACGCGTAGAGCAATACAGAAAGGAAGGCAAGTGGGTGCTTTCTTACTCTAAAAACGCCACAGAGGATGAGCATTTCATCGTTTACGCTGACGAGAAGACGCAGACGATAGGGATTGACACGCTTAGCGGCGTAGCGACCGTAAACCTTGGAGGACTTACGGATGTCAATGCAACCATGACCTTTAGCGATACGAAAATAGTGGACTTCATGGAAGGCGGGAATATGCCATTTAGTGTAAAAGGACATGAATTTATAGTTGCGATGGGATATGCAGACACCCAGCATTCTAAAAAATTACATGGATACAAGAACAAATACATGATAATGGACATGGACAAAGGCTCTGTGACAGTGCTGTTTTTGACAACAAAAAAAGTGTACAAATTCGGAGGTGTTTACTCATCAGCTAAAGGGCGCAATTACACTGGTACAGATTACAGGATAAAAAAGAACGGCGATTTGGACATCCGCATAAAATTTGACCTCGACCACAGCGGCGACGGATTGCCAAATTATCTTCCATGCACGTATGTAGTGACAATCGGGAGCGACGGCAATATCAAGAAAAAAGCAAACCACGTTACATGCTGCGGCGTAAAAGTTCCGGTTGAAGCTTTTGCAGAATACATTTACGGAGACCTGACTCCTTATGTTGAGGAAATGAGGCGCAACATGGACTGTGGCGACCTGCAAGACGATTTTACCGAGACTGACGATGAAAACGAAAGTGAAGAAGAATGGTCAGCCGAAGAACCTGAAGAGACGTCAAGCCCAAGCAACAACACCAGCGAAAACAACGTTGCGGAAGAACGACAAAGCGAGCCTCAACCGGCAGAGAAACAAGAGGTGAGCAACTCCAACAGGCAGCCGTTCAAATTAGTCCCAGTCGACGAAGAACCGGCACGTTCCTCTGCAGACAACAAGATTTTCGATGTTGTTGAAGAGCGGCCTTCATTCCCCGGAGGCGACGCGGCCTTGATGCAGTGGCTCAGCAGCAACATCAAGTATCCTGTCATAGCAGCCGAGAATGGCATACAAGGGCGAGTGGTTGTCCAATTCGTCATTTCAAAAACAGGCGTAATCAGGGACGTAAAAGTGCTTCGCGGCGTTGAACCGTCTTTGGACAAGGAAGCCGTGCGCGTTATCCGCAGCATGCCGAGATGGACGCCCGGCAAACAAAACAACACACCCGTGAACGTGAGATACACGCTGCCGATAACATTCCGCTTATAATAAACATTGGGAACAAATAAGAAACATATTATGGAAACAAGGCATTTTATCAAACACTGCATGGCGTCTGCTTTGACAGCCGCCATGCTGGTGTGCCTTTCGCTGGCATCGTGCGAAAACAAGCCGAAAGTCACAGGAGGCGACATCTACCAACTTTATTCGCTAAAGAACACAAACATCGAAGAACCCGCATGGCGTGAGAATATCGTCAAACTCGTAGGTGAGGACAATTACAAGTTCATGTGCGAACAGGACTTGAAATACGGACCGTTTGAATCTTCGGATGAAGGATATGAGCCACTGTTTTTCGGAGCAAGCACAAAAGACAATTGGCGTGATGGCTATCATATTACGTGCATTGCCGATAGCCTGTCATTAACACCACCCACATTGACCATATCCATTACCCGAAACGGTAAGACGAAAACTGAATATGGGAATATAGATTAAAACATCACAACCATGGAAGAAACTAATACCAAGCAAACGAAGAACTGCCCGTTTTGCGGGAAAGAAGTCCTCGTCACGGCAAAGAAATGCAAGCACTGCGGCCAATGGCTTGAGAAGCAATGCCCCACTTGCGGCGAGTGGATTAACGCCAAGGCCATGAAATGCCGCTATTGCGGCACGTGGCTCAACAAATACGCAAGGGAGAAATACGAGGGCACGCCCGTTGTGCCGCCGTCAAAAAGCAGGCAAGACCTTCAAGACGCCTTGGAAGACGAAGAAGACAAACGAGAAGCTAACTGCCTGATGGACATTGAGAGCGTGGCGATAGTCTGCTTGTGCGGCTTTGTCTACGACTGGTCTGTTTGGACGTACATATTGGCAGTTGTCATAAGCGAGGTGTTGTTGCACATCCGCATTCTGAGGATATTGTATTGCATCGGCATTTCCTTTGTGTGGGGAGCTATCGGTTATTGCATCTCGCCATGGTTCTTCGGCGACTCTGACTGGGACATGCTTGTGCGCCTTGCCACAGAAGATTTTTCCGACTACTGGTGGATGGGACTGATATTCTTCGTCGCGTCGCTGTTGTTCCACTGGCCGGCGATGAAAGCACGCTTTAATTAAATAAAAACGCAGATTCATGGACGACACCAAGCAATGCCCCTACTGCGGGGAAACGATAAAGGCAGCGGCAAAGAAGTGCCGCCACTGCGGAGAGTTCTTGACAGACGAAGCGCGACGGGAAGCCGAACAGCGTAAAAGCAGCGCGAACAGCACTTATGCGGAAACACCACCAGCAACAGTGATGGACAGCGACGCCGCCGGCTGCGCCATGCTCAGCGGATGTTCGCTGATAGCCGTGGCGGTGGTCGTCGGTGCGATTGTCGCGCTGCTGCATTTCACCGTTCCGTCAGACGAGCGCATGGAACGCGCCATCGAGAAAGACGTTTACAGTTGCGTTGAAGACGAAGTGTCAACTTACTCGGGATTATTCGGCGACGAGCTTGGCGCACTGGCAGACCTCGTGATGTCGGCCAACGCCACGGAAAAGACTGTGACGGACGCTTTCCGCTCTTTGAACGAAATATCAATAGAGCGTTCATTTCTATGGACTGAGGGGAAAATCAAGAACCGCAACTCCGTTGAAGGCGAGACCGTCTGCTTCGGCATATTGGGAATTGTAATTCCGTATGTCACATGGGACGACTTCGTTTTAAGTGAAGATAATTCTGATGAACAATAAAAACATTGATTATGGCAGATACTAAGCGTTGCCCCTACTGCGGGGAAGAAATATTGGCCGTGGCAAAGAAATGCAAGCACTGCGGCGAATGGCTCGACAAGGAAGAGCCGAAAAAAGAAGAAAAGAAGATGGTGGCGTGCCCCGTATGTGGTGAAGACATCGAAGAAGGCACGGAGGTGTGCCCATATTGCCACGAGCATACGGGGTTCGCAAAAGCCCAAGCCCCAACCAGCCGACAGCAGTACGCGCCGCAACAACCAGCACACACGGAGAACGACAGCTACGATGAAGAAGAGGGAAACGTGGGATGGTTCAATTATTACTACATCGACGTGTTCTTAAAGCATTATGCCGACTTTAAGGGCAAGCTGGGGCGCAAGCGTTTCTGGCTGGCTTACCTGTTCAACGCCTTGTGCGCAACGACATTATCTTTTGTCAGCGCCGCCCTGTTCGGCATCCCGGCCATACTGTTTTTCGTTTACCAGGCTGCGGTTCTTGTTCCGTCAATAGCCTTTATGGTGCGCCGTCTGCATGACACGGGCAAAAGCGGCTGGTGGGTGTTGTTGGGGCTTATCCCCTTTGCCGGACAGATAGCTTTGTTGGTGCTGCTGTGCATGCCGGGCGAAGAAGATTCTGGAAATGCCAGAGCCGAAACCAAAGACTATGTAATAATCGGAGCAATGGCCGTGCTGATAGTAGTCGGCGGCATATTGGGCAACAAAAAACTTGAAAAGCGGCGCATGATGAGGAATAACACGGAGGTGCGCAGCGGCTCAACGCAAAGCGATGCTTCTTTTGGAAATTTCCCCAAAGGGAACTCTGTAAGTGACGACGAAGCGATAAACATGCTTACTGAGTTCTATGAAATATATCTTAACAACAAATACGAATACAATGAATTAAATATGTTCGTCAGAAAGCATTGCAGCAAGAACTTATTGGAAAAAGCCGAATATTGGGAACAAAAGAACAAAATGGATGAAGAACAAGGATATTTACCTTCAGAACCGACATTGGTTTCCATATTCCAACCAAGCTCCGACTTCAACGGGAGAGATACTTACCCTGAAAGCAGTTCCGTACATAACATAGAAAAACTTGGAAACAGTGATTATTACAGAGTACAGTTTATTGACTGCGGATATAGGGCTGAAGTTGTTGTGAGCGTAATTGAAGAAGACGGAACTATAAAAATCGATGATGTGAAAGACCGTTGGATAGAAGACTAAAAGAACATCCATACAATTGTTTACAAATATAAAACTTTAAATATCATGGAAGAAACCAAGCGTTGCCCCTATTGCGGGGAAGAGATTTTGGCCGTGGCAAGGAAATGCAAGCACTGCGGCGAATGGCTTGACAAGGAAGAGCCGAAAAAAGAAGAAAAGAAGATGATGGCGTGCCCCGTATGCGGCGAAGACATCGAGGAAGGCACGGAAGTTTGCCCCTATTGCCACGAGCGTGTAAACGCCTGTGGCGACAGCAAGGCAGAGCCTGTGGCGGCAAAGAAGAAGATGGCGCCATGCCCCGTGTGCGGCGAGGACATCGAGGAGGGCACGGAGGTTTGCCCCTACTGCCACGAGCATGTAGGTCAAGAAAAGCCGAAAGCGCAGGAGCAGCCAACACCGCAGCCTCAGCCGCAAGCACCGGCGCAACCAGCGCAACCAGCGCAACAAACAATGAAGCAACAACCCTCTCAACCAGCACACACAACACAACCTACGCCGCAAGCCGACAACTCATATAACCAGCCGACATACGGCCAAAGCGGAGGCGGTTATGACAACGACTACACCGAATATGAAGACGAAGAGGAGCATGAGGGACTGTTCCAGTATTATTACTTCGACGTGTTCTTCAAGCATTACGCCGACTTCAGCGGCAGCTTGCCGTTAAAGCGTTTCTGGTTGGCATACCTGTACAACGTGCTGTGCATGTTGCCGTTCGCCTGCCTCGACTTCGCCATCTTCGGTTTCCCCATCCTGTTCACTAACATTTACGGATTGGCGTTGCTCATCCCGTCAATCGCGTTCTGCGTGCGCCGCCTTCACGACACGGGCAAGAGCGGATGGTATTACCTTCTGGGGCTTATCCCGTTCGTAGGGCCTATCATCCTGCTCGTGCTGCTGTGCCAGAGCGGCGAGGAGCGAACGGGGCGCGCCTACGCCGTAACCAAAGACTACGTGATGTTCGCCGTCATCGGCGTGGCCTCGCTGCTCTTCATGATTATCGGCTTCGCAACGATGGACAGCAAGATGAACGAGATGAAAAAGCTGTTTGGCGGAAGCAACCCATACGAGCTTTACGACGATACCGATTATGTTGACTCCTTAGATACAGTAGACCCTGACACGACATCATATTACGATGATTACGACGACACGGCGTGGTAAGACGCATATTACAAATAAAACAACGACAATGAAGAAACATTCAACATTGATTTTCACACTTGCCATGTCAGCGATAATTTTATTGTCTTCATGGACTTCGCCACAACAACGCGACAAAGGCAAGCGCAAGACTTACTACTGCGAATACTGCGGCCACAAGTTCCCGTCGGTGCGTCTGCTTGTGTCAGGCACATGCCCGCGCTACCCCGACGGTTCGCACAAGGGCCGCCACAAGCTGTACGAGGGCTCGGAGAAGAGCGAATACACATGCAAGTATTGCGGGCACAAGTTCCCGTCAATCATTCTGATGACAGGCGGCACATGCCCTTACCATCCCAAGGGAAGCCACAAAGGAGGCCATGCGCCGGCTCTTTGAGAACTTAAAATTGACAATTAAGATTCAAATGGCAACGGCCAAAGCCTGAAGTTGCGAACAAGCAGACAGCACATTCGTAACTCATTGCCATACAGGCCTTTCGCAACATGCGTCCTTTCATGTTGCGAAAGGCCGTTTTTTGTGCTGCAATATGTGGCAAACGGCGAGGCAAAACATGGCTTTCCATGCCAACACCACATCTTTTCGGCACACTCAGAAGAAAAAAGTTACGTAAACGTTTGCGTATTTCGGCTCTTTTATTAATTTTGCAAATGACTTTTTTCAGCTTGACAGCAATATGGGACAACGCAGGACTTCATTGAAAGAGATGGCCGAACAGTTGGGCGTAAGCATCGCTACAGTGTCACGCGCTCTCAGAGACAGCCACGAAGTAGGCGAAGAACTGAGGCGAAAGGTGCAAGACCTGGCAAAGAAACTGAACTACCGCCCCAACCCATTCGCCCAGAGCCTACGGCAGAAAAAGCCAAAAGTGATTGGCGTGGTGGTGCCCAACCTCGTCACCCACTACTATGCCGCCGTGCTTGACGGCATTGAGGACTACGCCTCGAAGGCCGGTTACGCCGTCATAGCCGCCAACAGCCACGAAGACCACCTGCGCGAGGAGAAGGCCATCGACAGTTTCGTGGACATGTACGTGGAGGGCATAATAGCCTGCCTGGCGCAAGACACTACCGACTATTCACACTTCATCGACATCAACAACATGGGCATACCGCTCGTGTTTTTCGCCCGCACGTGCCTGCCTGAAATGTTCTCGGCCGTGACATCCAACGGCGACGAGGCGGCCAAGGAAGCCACGCTGCACCTCATCGACACCGGCAGCCGGCGCATAGCCTTCATAGGCGCGCCGCAACACTTGGACATGATGAAGCGGCGCAAGCACGGCTACCTTGAAGCCCTGCGCGAACGGGGCATCGAGATAGACCGCTCAATCATCGTCAACGGGAACATCGACTTCAACTTCGCCCGTGAGACAACCATGAAGATGCTCATGCGCGACGACCGCCCTGACGCCATACTCGCGTTCAACGACATAATAACTTACGCCGCCTTCGACGCCATCAAGTCGCTCGGGCTGCGCATTCCCGACGACGTGGCCATAATAGGTTTCACGGAAACGGAAACATCGTTTTTCGTAACGCCCAAGCTCTCCGCCATAATGGACCAGGCCCACCTTACTGGCGAACGGGCGTGCGAACTGCTGCTGAGAAACATCAACGGCGACAAGAAAATATATAAAGAGGTGGTGCCGATGACACTGAAAATAAGGGAAAGCTCGGACAAGAGAATTAAGAGTTGAGGGTTTAGAATTAAGAAAATCACCAACAAGACATATTTTCTTAATTCTAAACCCTCAACTCTTAATTCTCAAAAAAACCTTATGTCTGTTATGACCTGCGCGCCGGCTTCCACGTTCAGGTTCTTCACAAACCGTTCGCGCATCATCGAGAGGTCAGCCCTCAACGCAGGGTTGAGTATCTTTACGAACAGCGTCTGGTTGCGTATGAACTTTTCGCCCGTATATTTCTCGATGGCCCTGCCCGCCACCTTTCCCCACGAGTCTATCAGTCGCCGCTGCTGCAAAGGCGTCTCAAGGCCGTCATGCCTGAGGCATTGAGCTACGATATCCGCCAACGACTGTACGTCACGCTTAAACATCATCATCCTCCTTTCTTCTTATCTCGCCGTTTTCAACAAGAAACAGCCTGTAGTCCAACGCGCTTCCGCACAGTATCTGGTCAAGATGCTCACGGTTGGTGTCGGTCATGAAGATTTGCCCGAAGCCGTCACCGCCGACAATGCGCACAATCTGCTCCACCCTGCCCGCGTCAAGCTTGTCAAAAATGTCATCCAAAAGCAATATCGGACGCACACCACCCCGTATGCGTTTCAAGAACTCAAACTGGGCGAGTTTCAGCGAGATGACGTACGTCTTGTTCTGTCCCTGGCTGCCCTCGCGCCTTATCGGATAACCGCCAATCAGCATTTCGAGGTCGTCACGATGAATGCCGTGCAGCGAATAGCCCACGGCACGGTCCTTGAAGCGGTCGCGGCGGATGACGTCAAGCAGCGGTCCGCGCTGGCAGTGCGACTGGTAGCAGAGCGATACGCTCTCCTTGTCTTGTGAAATGCTGCTGTAAAAATTCTGGAAAAGCGGCGCAAGCTCGTCAATGAAAGCCTTGCGCTTGGCGTAAACGACCTCGCCGTGTTCGGCCATCTGCTCCTCCAGCAGCGATATCAGGTCATCGTCAGGCTCGGCCTCCGCCCTCAGCATGGAGTTGCGCTGCTGCAAAGCCTTGTTGTAGCGGTTCAGGGCGTCGATGTAAGCCGCGTCATACTGTGAAATCACCACGTCCATCAGGCGGCGGCGTTCCTCGCTGCCGCCGTCAATAAGCACCGTGTCGGCCGGCGACGCGAGTATCAGCGGGATAAGCCCGATGTGCGCCGACAGCCGCTTGTATTCCTTGTTGTTCCGCTTGAAATGCTTTTTCTGGCCCCGCTTCATGCCGCAAGAAATGTCGTCGTCATCACCATCGTCGTTGACATAACGCCCGCTAAGCATGCAAAAGTCCGCGCCGTGGCGCATCACGTTCGCGTCGGTTACGGAGCAAGAACTACGGCAAAACGACAGGTAATAAACGGCGTCAAGCAGGTTTGTCTTGCCCTCGCCGTTGTGCCCGATGAAGCAATTGAGTTTCGGAGAGAAGGCAAGGTCAGCCTCGCTTATATTCTTATAATTCACTATCGACAATTTGCTGAGAAACATGAGCTTGCCCTTCAAGTTTTAGTGCAAAGTTACTTGATTTGCCAATTAAAAACAAAAAAAGTTGACAATATATTTCAATATTCAGGATAAAATCTGTAATTTTGCCACGCTTTATAAACTGGTAAATTAAAAAATCACAAATAAATGGCTAATCTTAACGAGAACAAGGGCACAATGGACAGTGCCCTCAATCAGAAAGAAGCGGTCTTCATGAAGCACAAGAAGACAATTTCAATCGCAATCATCGTAGTAATCCTCGTAGTGGCAGGCATCCTCTGCTACAACACATACGTGTCTGGCCCGAGGGAACAGGAGGCAAGCACGGCCTTGGCCAAAGGTCAGGACTACTTCATGCAACAGCAATTTGAAACAGCCCTGAAAGGCGACAGCGCAGGATACAGGGGCTTTGTCAACATCGCTTCTGACTACAGCAGCACCGATGCCGGCAACTTGGCCAACCTTTACGCCGGACTCTGCTACGCCAACCTCGACAAATGGAACGACGCTGTGAAGTATCTCGAAAAATACTCTCCCGCCGACGACCAGATGATAAGCCCCGCAGCGACAGCAGCATTGGGCAATGCCTACGCGCATCTCAAGCAGTACGACAAGGCCGTTGAATACCTGAAGAAGGCCGCAAGTATGGCCGACAACCAGTCTGCTGACAAGGCCAACGTCAGCCTTTCGCCGTCATTCCTTATCCAAGCCGGTGAAATTCTCGAAAGCCAGAACAAGAAAGACGAAGCCCTGAAAATCTATCAGGACATCAAGAAGAAATATGTCAACTCTCCCGTTTCCGCCGAGATTGACAAATACATCGAACGAGTTTCCGTAAAATAATGGCGACATCACTTCACAACCTTTCTGATTACGACCCGGCCAACGTGCCCGACGCCAGCAACATGTGCTTCGGCATCGTGGTGGCTGAGTGGAATCCTGAAATCACAGGCGCGCTGCTTGACGGAGCTGTGAAAACCCTCGAAAAGCACGGCGCACTGCCTGAGAACATTCACGTAAAGACCGTTCCGGGCAGCTTCGAACTCATCTACGGCGCACACCAGATGACGCTCAACGGCGGATACGACGCAATAATAATCCTCGGCAGCGTTATCCGCGGCGAAACTCCGCACTTCGACTACATCTGCCAAGGCGTGACATACGGCATAGCCAAGCTCAACGCAAAGAGCGAAATCCCCGTAATCTACGGTCTGCTGACAACCAACGACCTGCAACAGGCAAAGGACCGCAGCGGAGGACGGCTCGGCAACAAGGGCGACGAATGCGCCATAGACGCCATAAAGATGGCGAAATTCTAACATTCCAATTTAAAATTTATAATGGATAATTGAGAATTATGATTACCTTGACAGGCCGAACGCCCCAAAGGAAACATAATTCTCAATTCTTTTTTATATAATAAATAATCGTCAAGGGTAATCATAATTATCCATTACCAATTTTCAATTCTCAAATTGATAAAAATATGAAATTCATCTCATGGAACGTCAACGGCCTGCGCGCTTGCGAGGGCAAGGGCTTCAGCGACGCCTTCAAGCAGCTCGACGCCGACTTCTTCTGCCTTCAGGAAACGAAGATGCAGCAAGGACAACTCGACTTGGCCTTTGACGGCTACAAATCATACTGGAACTACGCCGAAAAGAAAGGCTATTCGGGCACGGCCATATTCACCAAACATGAGCCTCTGAGCGTGACTTACGGCCTTGGCATAGACGAACACGACCACGAAGGGCGCGTAATAACCCTCGAAATGCCCGACTTCTACCTTGTCACCGTCTACACCCCTAACTCCCAAGACGGCCTGCGTCGCCTTGACTACCGCATGACATGGGAAGACGACTTCCGTGAATACCTGCTGAAGCTCGACGCAGTGAAGCCCGTCATCGCCTGTGGCGACATGAACGTGGCGCACAAGGAAATAGACCTTAAGAACCCGAAAACCAACCGCCGCAACGCTGGCTTCACCGACGAGGAGCGCGAGAAATTCACCACCCTGCTCTCCTCCGGCTTCACCGACACCTTCCGCCACCTCAACCCCAACCTTGAGGGCGCATACTCATGGTGGTCGTACCGCTTCCACGCTCGCGAAAAGAACGCCGGCTGGCGCATCGACTACTTCATCGTCTCCAACCGCCTCGCTCCGCAAATAAAGTCGGCCGCCATACACAACGAAATTTACGGCTCCGACCATTGCCCCGTAGAGCTGGTGCTGTAATATAACCGGACCATATATCCATGGCAAAAATAACAGTTCAAAACACTGACATAAACATCGTCAAATTTAATGATGAAGATTATATCAGCCTCACAGACATGGCACGAAGCCAACTGCAAGAACATATCATATTCCGTTGGCTTAGCCTAAAAAGCACAATCGAATATCTTGGAGAATGGGAAATATTGTATAACACAGATTTTAATTGTACCGAATTCGGTACAATTAAAAATGCAGCAGGGAGCAATAATTTCGTTCTCTCTGTAAAGACGTGGATTGAACGGACAAACGCTATAGGCATTTACTCCAAGGCTGGACGCTATGGCGGCACATACGCACATCGTGACATAGCATATCACTTCGGTATGTGGATTTCACCTAAATTCCAACTGCTTCTCATTAAGGAATACCAACGGTTAAAAAGTGAAGAACAGCAATTGCTCGGTTGGTCGGCAAAACGCGAACTGTCAAAAATAAATTACCGCATACATACAGATGCCATCAAGCAGAACCTTATCCCAAAAGAAGTCACCCCAGCACAGGCAAATATAAAACTTACAAAAAAGCCCTTAAAATCTACAATATTTTTCTTAATAAAACTATTGAACTTTCACATAAGCAATAAAAACTTCCTCTAAAGTAGAAATGCTTAATTATATTCAACAAGCTTAAAGTCCGGTTCTATTCTTATATTTCCATCATGCAAAGGAACTGTATCATAACTGACAGAAGCGTCATCTAACACTAAATCAACACAACCGCCAGAACTGATTATATCATAAATTTCCCTATCTTTTAGGTCGTCTTTAGGCGCAAATCTAAAAGCAGATGCCGCCACATAATCTCTATCAATTTCAAAACACATCCAGTTCCTTTTTAATTTTTCACAAACCTCACCAGTGGTACAACTTCCTCCAAATATATCAACCACTGTATCACCTTCGTCTGTAAGCATATTTATAAAAAACTCTGGCAACTTATGTGGAAATCTTGCAGGATGAGCCTTCACGTTTAAGTTCTTACAGATTGTCAGATATTTACTGTTGCTTTCAGAATTACTTATTTGAAGTAGATTTGATGGAATCGCACCACCATTATCAATACCAAAACCGGAAGAGATATCATGCCCTGAAGGCCTTTTCTTGGGATTGTAAAATTTTCCTGGATTTTGAATTAATTCCTTCATTCTGCTAGAGTAAGGAACTAATACTTTTCTAACATCAGCCTTTGGATGATCTGTTTTGCAAAACCACCAAACAGTATTGACACTATCTTTCGTTCTTATTTTTCGCTTATTAACCCATTCTATAGGAGACGGTAATTTAGAAGGGTTGTACCAAAAAAATTCTTCAGCAAGATTATAACCTAAAACATCACAAAAATATATGAGAACCTTAAAATTATAAAGACTTCTAACAGGCCTTCCTTTCACATAAGCCCCCCCTAAATCTATGACAAAAGAGCCTGTATCTTTCAGCTTAGGATAAAGTTTTTTTGCAAACCGTCCCAACCATTCTACATAATCATTTTGGTTTTCATTTCCATACTCTTTCTTTCTAAGGAGAGCGAAAGGCGGGGATGTTAATACTAAATCTATAGAGTTATCATCCAACTGCTCTATAAAATTTAAAGAATCGCCACAATACGTTGCTCCATATCTTGTCTTATAAACTGGACTTTGTTTCATTTTACAAATCTTTTCCATGCAAAAATAGAAATAAATTCCAAAACCACAAAGAAATTCCGAATATATTCGGAGAAAAATAAACAATGTCATTCGTACATTTGCAATATGATTAAAAACGAACAAAAGATTCTTCAAGCTATTGGGCATAAAATATTAGAAAGAAGGAAAGAATTAGGCCTCACACAAGAAGACTTAGCTTATTCTGCCGATGTCGATAGAACTTATATTGGATATCTTGAAAATGGCAAAAACAATGTTTCTATTATCATGCTCTATAAAATAGCAAAAGCACTACAAATAGACATAAAGGATTTATTATGACAAATGAAGAAGCAATAGAAAAATTTAATTTACTATTTCCATATATCAGAGAATATCAAAAATTAGCTAAAGATTTTGCTAACATAGAAGATATTTTCCAAGATAACGGAGGCAAATTATTACAAGTATTATTAGTAACCAATCTTCAAAATTTAACAGACAGTAGAGAAGGAAATGATGCCAAAGACTCTACGGGTTTAGAATATGAATTAAAATCTGTAAACACTATTTTAACAAAATCTTTTAGTACAAATCACCACCTAAACCAAAAGATTATAAATAAATATCGTAAAGTTGATTGGATATTCGCAATATATGAAGATATCGAACTACGAGAAATATACCTTATGACTCCAGCAATGCTCGAACCCTTTTACCAAAAATGGGAAAATCAATACAACACAACAGGTAAAGATATTAACAATCCCAAAATTCCGCTTAAATTTGTACGCGAGAACGGTATATTAGTGTTCAAACATAATAGCACAAACACATTGTATTCAGCTCCGATAGAAAAAATAAAAAAATAAAAAACACAACTGTACAATAAAAAATTCTGTCAGGCAGCTTCCTTATTTCAACACATATACCTAAAACTAAAACTGCGAATAAAATTATGATATTGTAATAACGTTTTCAAATATAAAAACAAATATCATAAATACGACTTTAATGTCACAATTTCACAGCGCAATGAAATGCACTGACAGTCAGGAGATTAAGCTGTGACCGTAATCATTGAGGCACTTTCACCAATGTCACGGCGCAAGGCGGAGCGTGACGGTGGTGACATTAAACGGCGGGGCAATGTCACGGCGCAAGGTGGTGAAGGCCAAAGGGTTACGTCGAGCGGTGACATTGTGACATTGGTTGCAAGCATTTTTTTGCGATGACACGGCTATTTGCAATGCAAAAGTCGGTAAGCGACAAGGCTAAAGGCCGTTAACAACAATGCAAAAGGCCATCTTTTACAGCATGATAGACCGTGTTTTGCATGGCGGTTGACGGCAAAACGCAAAGAGACAAACAATAAAACGCAGAGTGACGAAATGGCTAAACGACAAGTGACGAACAGCGTACCACAAAATGATGAATACTGAAAATTGTTGCGGCATAACCTTCAATCTTTCACCGGGCGGAGTAAGGCGATGAAGGTCAAGGGGTTAGACGGTGAAAGATGAAGTGCGGCATGGTTCACCGTCTTTCACCCGTCGCAATGCAGTGAAAGACGTGTGAAGGATTTAACCCCAATCGGTCATAAGACCGCCAAAGATACATCTCCGATTGAATGTCGGCTCTTCATTCATCTTCCGCACTGCCGTCGTCATATTGTTTTCCGCTTTATCTCGATGTAGCCCGCTACACCTTCGGCTAAAGCGAAAAACAATCTGCCTGACAGCAGCACGAAATATGAATAAAGTCTAATGACCGATTTGGGCTAAAAAACATCTTTCACCATGCAAACGGCTGGCGCACAGCAGGTTAAGGGGCATGGTGAAAGATGGAAGATGTGTTTATGTGAAATCAGTTTGTCTTTTTATAGCTCAATATTGCGCCAGCCCACGACACGGCGGCGTAGGCCGTCATTGAGAGCAGTTGCGGCTGGAGGTCGGCCAAGGTGCTGCCTTTCAGGTAGAGGGCGCGCAAGGCCTCGATATAATAACGCAAGGGGTTGGCGTATGTCAGGAGCTGCGCCCAGCGCGGCATGCTGGCAATCGGGGTGAGCAGACCGCTCATCAGGACGAATATTATGAGGAAGAAGAACATCAGCAGGGCGGCCTGTTGCATGGTGGAAGAGCAGTTGGAGACCATGAGGCCGAGGCTCGACACGATGAGGAAGAACACCAGCGAGAACAAGACTATCGCCCACACGCTGCCCTCCGGCCACATCCCGTAGAATATGTATGCCCACAACATCGACCAAAGAAGCATGAAGAGGCCAATCGTCCAGTAAGGCACGAGCTTGGAGAGGATGAAGTCTCGGCGGCTTACGGGCGTGACGTTGATTTGCTCTATGGTGCCTTTCTCCTTCTCGCCGACGATGTTCAGGGCCGGAAGGAAGCCTATGAGCAGCGTCAGGAGCATGGCGATGATGCCCGGCACCATGAAGACCTTGTAATCAAGACGCTCGTTGAACAGGAAACGGGGACTGACGTCAACGCCACGAGCCGCGCCCCTTTCCACGCCGACACCATGCCCTTCACGCTGCAGCGAGGCGAAATCAGATATGATGCCGAGCATGTATGCCTGTCCCAAAGCACCCTTCACGCCGTTGACGGCATTGGCATGCACGTTGACTGAGGCCGCGCCCGTTCGCACAACGTCAGACGAGAAGCCGCGCGGGATTTCGAGGATTATGTCGGCACAGCCGTCCTCAACGCATCCCAAGGCACTTGAATATCCGCCCTCGACAGACACCAGCGCAAAATACGCCGAGGCGTCCACCTTTTCAATAAGCCGCCGCGACATGGTGCTGCGGTCGTTGTCAACGACGCAAAACTTCAAGTTCTTCACTTCCTGATTGGCCGCATACGGCACAATCAGTAGCATTATGACCGGCAAAACGACAAATATTTTTGGCAGGAAAGCGTTGCGCCGAATTTGCAGGAACTCTTTTTGGAGAAGATATATTGTTGGCATTTTTATTGGGAATTTAGAGAAGTTGAAGAAGTTAGAGAAGTTAAAGCCATTTGCTGAGATTTACGTTTTTATTGGGAATTTAGAGAAGTTGAAGAAGTTAGAGAAGTTAAAGCCATTTGCTGACATTCATGTTTTTAGCGGGAAAGTAGAGACGTTGAAGAAGTATGGAAGTTAATTACCATCAGCTTTAGTAATGGCTTTAACTTCTCTAAATTCTTCAACTTCTCTAAATTCTCATCTTAAACTTCTTCAATGCGACCACAAGCAGCACGGCTTCCATGAGAAGCAGCGGCCAGACATCGGCCAATATGCGGCGCGCTTCGACGCCCTGTATCATCAGGCGGCGCGCCGCGTCGATATACCAACGGGCGGGGACGACGGCCGAAATCCACTGAAGCACCCGCGGCATGCTCTCCAACGGAAAGGCAAGACCTGACAGGTAAACCGTAGGGATGATGAACAACACCGACACAACCATCGCCGCAACCTGCGTGCGGACAAGGTTTGAGATGAACAAGCCAAGCGTCAAGGCGACGAGGATGTAAAGCAAGGTGACGCCGAGAAACGCCCAGAGGCTGCCAGCCATGGGCACTCCCAACACCCAGCGCGCAAGCAGAAGCACCGTGGCGACGTTCAACGCGGAGATGGCGAAGTAAGGAACGAGCTTTGATATGATGATGCATGCTGGCGACAGCGGCGACGCCAGCAGCACTTCCATGGTGCCCGTCTCTTTCTCACGCACGATGGCCACGCTGCTCATCATCACGCAGACGAGCATCAAGACCATGCCTATCACGCCCGGCACGAAGTTATATTCGCTCTTTTGCTGCGGGTTATACAGCATCCGAGTGACGGGCCGAATGTCCATGACTGCCTGACTTGCCGTCATACCGGCGACATCCCGCCCAGCCGAGGCAAGCACCTGTGTCACGTATTGCAGGCGTATTGTGGCCTGGTTTGGCTCTGTGCCGTCAACAATAACCTGCACTTCGGCACCGCCTTTGTGGCCGATGTCATTGGCAAAGCCATGCCCGAACACCACCGCCACGTCAGTCTCGCCTCGGCGGAACAGGCCGTAAACATCGTCAATGCTGCCGGCGAAATGGTTGACCTTCATGTACGGATTGGCCGACAGGCGGTCGCACACCTTCATGGTCAGCACGTCGCGTGAGAGGTCTAGCACCGCCACGCGCACGTTTTTCACCTCTGTTGACACGGCGTAACCGAACAGCATGAGCAGCACGACAGGCACACCGAGCAGGATTAACATGCTGCGGCCGTCGCGCAATATGTGCAAAAACTCCTTGTGTATGAACGACAAATACAGCTTCATAGGTCAACTTCGTTTCGCACTCCGCGCAAGGGCGAAGAACACATCATACAAATTATCCGTACCGAAACGGCTTTTCAGGTTCTCGGGCGTATCAAGAGCCTCGATTCTGCCGTCCACCATGATTGACATCCGGTCGCAATACTCGGCCTCGTCCATGTAATGCGTGGTGACGAAAACAGTTGTGCCACGGTCGGCGGCACGGTAGATTTGCTCCCAGAACGTGCGGCGCGTAACAGGGTCAACGCCACCGGTAGGCTCGTCAAGGAACACGATTTCAGGCTCATGGAACACTGCCAAGGCGAAAGCCAGCTTCTGCTTCCACCCAAGGGGCAGAGAGCCAACAAGGCTGTCACGCTCGTTTTCAAGCGAGAGTTCATGCAGACTGGTGTCGGTCTTTTCCTTTATTTTACGGTTGCCCATGCCATATATCCCGCCGAACAGGCGCATGTTCTCGCTGACGGTCAGGTCGTCGTAAAGCGAAAACCGCTGACTCATGTATCCTATGTGCCGCTTCACTTGCTCAGGCTGCGCGGCGATGTCGTATCCTGCCACGACAGCCCGCCCGCCGCTCGGCCGGCTAAGGCCGCAGAGCATACGCATGGCCGTGGTCTTGCCCGCGCCGTTGGCTCCGAGAAAACCAAAAATCTCGCCACGCAGCACACTGAAGCTTATATGGTCAACTGCCGTAAAATCGCCAAACGTCTTCGTCAGGCCGTCTGCCGTTATCACATGTTCTCCATTCATGTCTTCATCAATAGATTAAAGAATTAAACATGCCCAATATGTCCATAGCAAAAATCCAAGTCCGTGAAACGCCGCCTTTTCCGCCGCAACTGACGCCCTTTTGAGCCGCCATAAGCCACCTTTCAGGCCGTAAAAGGCCACCTTCCGCACAACGTTTTATAAAGCACTGGCTGTCAACTCATTACGCCAATATCAGATTTTAGGGTTCATTTAAGTTCAACCCGCCTAACTTTTCATCAGCGACATGAAGCAGTCCTCAACCGAAGGCATTACGCCCTCCACCACTATATCCGTATGACCGCAACGGGAAAGATATTCACGCAGGGCTGCAGCGTCGGCGTCTGCGGACAACGTAACATGGAAACTGTCGCCAAAAGAGAAAGACGTATCAACGCAGGGACATGCTTTCAGGTCGGCCATCAGCCTGTGCATGTCGCCGCCGCGCACGGCGTAAAGCTTGCCGGCGTATCCCTTTAGAATTACGTCAGGAGTACCGGTCTGCAGCAGCCGTCCGCCCTGCATCAGCGAAATCCTGTCACACCATGACGCCTCGTCCATGTATGGCGTTGACACAAGCACGGTTATCCCGTAGCTTTTCCTTATGTCTTGGAGCATCTGCCAGAACTCCTTGCGCGACACGGGGTCAACGCCCGTGGTAGGTTCGTCGAGCAACAGCACGCGCGGGGCGTGGATTAGAGCGCACGAAAGAGCCAGCTTCTGCTTCATTCCGCCTGACAGCTTGCTGGCGCGGCGCGTCTTAAACGGCTCAAGCCTACTGTAAATGTCCTTCACCAAGTGGTAGTTTTGCCCGACGGTCGTGCCAAACACTGAAGCGAAAAACTGCAAGTTCTCTTCCACCGTCAGGTCTTGGTACAGCGAAAACCGCCCCGGCATGTAGCCTATACGCCGCCGTATCTCACGGTAATAACGCACCACGTCAAGCCCGTCAACCGTAGCCTGTCCGCCGTCAGGCAGAAACAGCGTAGCCAATATGCGCAACAGCGTTGTCTTGCCAGAGCCGTCAGGGCCTATCAGCCCGTATATTTCGCCCTCGTCTACGCTGAAGGTCAAATCGGCAAGAGCCTCCACCCTACCGTATTTTTTATGTAAACCAGAAACTGAAATCATCGTCTTAAAGGTGAGAAAGTGAGAAGGTGAGAAAGTGAGAAAACGCCTACAAAGTATTTGTCTTTAACTACTTTAACTACCTTTAACTACTTTAACTACTCTAATTATAACTAACTACTTAGAAAAGTCCACCTCGCCGTACATACCAATCTTTACAAGTCCGTCGGTGTTCTTCACCTTTATTTTCACCGCATAAACAAGGTTGGCTCGTTCATCGCGCGTCTGTATTGTCTTGGGGGTGAACTCCGCCTTGTCGGCAATCCATGTCAGCACGCCTTGGTACTCATGTGAGCCAGCATCGCCAAGGTCTGCATACACTTTGACGGGCTGCCCTATCTTCAGCGTAGTGAGCTGGGGCGCGGTGACGTATGCACGCAGCGTCATGTCGCTTACGTCGGCGATTTTGAACAACGGCTTGCCTGGCGTGACATATTCGCCCGCTTCCGCGTATTTGTCAAGCACGATGCCGCCTATCGGCGACTTGACATGGCACTTGCGCAACTGGTCAACCACCTGCCAACGTTCTATCTCAGCCGCGTCCATCTGGCGGTTCAGGCTGCCCGTGGTGTTGCCAAGCTGTGACAACTGCGCCTCAAGCTGGCGGCGCAACACGCGCAGGTTGCTCTCCGCGTCGTCAAGCTGCTTGCGGTTGGCGGCGTTGTCACGCACGAGCGCGTCATACCTTTTCAGCTCCTGTTCGGCCTTGGCTATCTGCTGTTTGGTGACTGCGATTTGCTTAGCCACATCCGGGCGTTGGCTTGCGTAGACCTCTTTCGTCACGCCGAGCCGTATGGCGCGCAGTTGCAGTTGCACCGTGTCAATCAGCCCCACCTGCTGCCCCGCAGCGAGGCTGTCGCCTTCATCTACGTCAAAGCTCATCAACCGGCCAGCCTGTTCGGCCGACACTATCACCTCAGTGGCCTCAAACACGCCCGTGGCATCGTGTTCCATGCCGCCTTGGGAGCAGGCTGCCAATGATAAAACCGCCAATGCAAATACTATATTTCTCATATATTTACGTTTTAAGTGTCCATTAATTGAATATTCAAATACCGTAAGACAATGCCACCGTATAACCCTTATAAATTGTTTAAGTGCTTAACCTTATAAATCTCTTGCAGCAGTTGCACTTCGTGCAGCCGCTTGCTAAGTTGCGCATCGCTGACGGCGTTGATGTCACGCAGCATCTCGTTAACGGTCTCAGTGCCGTTTGCCACTTTCGTCTCAGCCTTGCTGCGTATGCGTTGGCGCAGGGTTATGATTTCGTCGTCAAGCTCCATCTGTTTCCGCAAGCTCTCTATACGCCCGTCCTGAAGCTCCGTCTGCAAGCGGGTGTTGAAGAGGAAGGCGTCACGCTCTGACTGCACGGTTTGCCGCTCGGCGTCGAGTTTGCGGCGGTCGTTGCCCCGCGTGTACAGCGAACCGAAGTTCCATGACAGCGTAACGCCTATTTTGTAATAAGCGTCGAAACCGTCATTAAACATGTCAAGCCCCGGATTGCCGTAACCGCCACGTGCATACACGCCAACACGTGGGCGCAAGTCAGCGTCGAGAGCTTTCAGGCGTGTGTCCAAGAGGCGTTCTTGCGCGGCGTAAAGCCCCAGTTCAGGCCTCTTGTTGTCAGCCGCAATCGAGTGTTCCGATGACGGTTTAACAAGCGTAATGCCGTCGCCGAACTTTTCCCCGGTAAACGTTTCGAGCATACGCAGATATGTCTTACGTTGCGTCAGCAAAGCCGTTTCACGCTGACTGGCTTTCACCTGCTCAACCTTTACCGCGTCAACGTCAATCTGGTTGGCCACGCCGCTCTTCATCATGGCCTCGACCGAAGCCAAAGACAGCGACAAGTCTTCTTGCAACACGCGCACCTGGGCTATTTGCTCGTCAAGCACCAGCACGCCGAAAAACAGCTCGTCAATGCGCTGGTTTATGTCATACATGGCCACGTTAACCTTCTCACGCTCAACGTCGCTTTGCGCGTTAGCGATGCGCTTGGCCGAAGCCACAGTGCCGCCGTCGTACAGTTGTTGGTTTACCGTCACGTTGACATCATACTGGTCTTTGCCCAACGCAGGGATGTCAACGTCTGGCAAGCTTATGGGTATTGACGTAACATCGCTCTGGTATGACGCCGCGCCGTTCACGCTGACCTGCGGAAGCCATGCCTTTGCGGCGTTCGCCACAGTGAACTGCCGGCTCAGCTCGACCAAATCATACTGGCGTATCACGGGATAGTTGTCCCTCGCCCAGGCCTTGCATTGCCCAAGCGTCACTTGCGCCATGCTTCCATTTGCACACAAGAGCATCAACAAGAAAAATAAATAACGCTTCATATATGTTTGTTTGTCATTGTTTCCGGTTGCAAAGATAATCGCAAGTACAGATAAAAGCATTGCCTTTAATGTCGATATGATGTCCGTTTTGTAGTTTCATAGTTACTTACAGTACATTTTAAGCAATAAAACATCACCGTGTCAGGTTCTTTTTGTACTTTTGCAGTACACGCACAACATGACAACAATATGAAAAACAAATCACCGGAACGCTTCTCGTTCCATGAATTGAAGTCGATGATGGGCAGCATAAAGGCAGAAAACGCGCCTGTAAGGTTTATCGGCAAAGACTTGGCCATGCTCGGCGAAGGGCACAAGGCGTTGCAAAAGATATTGCAACCAGACACCCCTTACATCATGGAAGACTGCCGCATGGGGTTCGTCAGGCAAGGAAAGATAAGGTTGACAGTCAACCTTATCGAACGCGAATACGGCGAAGGGACATTCGCTTTCATATCATCCGGTAGCATATTGCAAATAAACCGGATGAGCGACGACTTCGACCTGTGCGGCATGATGATAGGCGACGAGCGGCTGAAAGCGGCCTTAGGGCTGTCAGTACCAAAGTGGTGTGGCGGCGAAGCGTCGTTTTTCACCGTGCGTCCGCAAGCGGAAGAAGCCTCAACCATAATGCGGATGTTCGCTACGGTGTGGGAACTCATAAACAAGAAAAGCTTCCCCGACGAGACGCTTAACGGCCTTATTTACGCCATAATACATTATTACAATTACCTGAATAGCGTAGAAACCGACACCGCACAGCCCGAAACGTCACGCGGCAAGGAGCTTTTCAACACATTCATCGGCCTCGTGAACACTTACGCAAGGCGTGAGCGGAAATTGGCTTTTTATGCGGACAAGATGTGTGTCACGCCCCGTTACCTCAGCACAGCCATCAAACAAGCAAGCGGGATAACGGCAAAAGAATGGATTGACCGCGCCGTTGTGACCAATGCGAAGGTCATGTTGAAATACAGCAGCAAACAAGTGGCTGAAATAGCATACGCCCTTGACTTTCCAAACGTCAGCTTCTTCTGCAAGTATTTCAAGCATGCCACGGGCATGACGCCGCAAGAATACAGGGGGAAATGACGTCATCCACAGCCACAAAGACAAGAGCCAAGAACTAAGGAAACACCACATGTCCGCTTCAATCGCCGACGGCATTTCCTTGGTTCTTGGCTCTTGACACCTTGTCAAACAGTCTTTTATACTTAATTCTGAGCCTTCTCCATCTCCCCTTCGTGCCTTGTGTCCTTTGTTATTGTCATGTTGCCTGAATGGGAAACGGTTATAAGCAACGGCACAAAGTCATCGCTGAGTACGTCAGGCGCGCCTACGCTTGCGGCGAAAACGATGTTGTCGCCGTCAACATGGTCGTAAACGATGCCAAGCAACGCGCTTTTCTCGAGGTATTTCTCATCCACTTGCGAAGCGAAGTCTTGCTTGCCGAAAGTCTTTTGGAATATGGGTTTCGACTCATACGCCGCCCCGTCTTCCTTGTGAGACTCGATGGTGACGTCTATCACATTGTCATAATACTGCCCACCGGCGTCATCCTTAACAACAGGGAGCGACGTGTCAGCCCTGCGCACAATGTTGACGTAACAGCTTTTGTCCTTCCACTTCACCTCTTCCATGAACCTTGAGTCCTGCATCTTGACCGGTCCTGAAGCGGCCTTTGCCTCAGGTTTCTTGGCAATGATGTCACCTGTTGTCTTCTTCTCGCCACAAGCTGAGAGAGCCAACGCCGCCACAGCGGCGACAAGCAATGTTTGTAATGATTTCATTTAGACATTTATGTTTTTACGGCGCAAAATTAGTATAAATTAATTAAAAAGCAAAGTAAAATGCTGTTTCACTTCCGTTTAATTTTGAGTTTAATCCATTTTTCTCTAAATTTGTAACAACTTATGAAGAAAATCGCACTTTATATCATCATGTCCGCACTCATGTTCGCAGCATGTACAGGCGGAGGCGAGACCCCAAAGGAGGCCGAGCCGATAGACACCATACCCGTTATGGTGATGCAGATAAGGAAATGCTCGAAGCTGTACACGGCGGAATACAACATCCACAAGATTGTGACGCACGACGACAAGGTGGAGCTTAAAGGCACGTTGTTCAACCAGAAAATCAACATCCCCGTGCCAATGTCGTCGCGCAAAATCGCCATTCCGATAGACGCCAAGCTGAAAGCGTACATCGACTTCAGCCGGTTCACCGAGAATAACATCGTGAGGAACGGCGACAAGGTGGAAATCATACTGCCCGACCCGAAAGTGGAACTGACATCGAGCCGCGTCAACCACGACGAAATAAAGAAGCACGTGTCGCTCGTGCGTTCCAACTTCACCGACACGGAAATGGCCTCTTACGAGAAACAGGGGCGCGAAGCGATAATCAAGAGCATACCCCAAATGGGGATAATCGACATGGCCAAAGCCAGCGCGACACACGCCTTGGTGCCCATGCTGACACGACTCGGCTACAAGGAGAGCGACATCACAATCACATTCCGCAAGGATTTCACCAGCGAAGACCTGCCGTTATTACTCGAAAACAAAGACATTGAACATGGAAGAAACCAATGACAACAAGGAAAGGAAAGAGCGCAAGCCCTTGTCCCTCAGCCAACGCATATTCCGCCTGAAGGTATACGCCATAATAGCAATTGCCATAGTGGCCCTCGTTTCGGCGGCCTACCTTGTGCGCTCGTGCAAAGACAACAGCATAACAGCCGACGTTGACGACAAGATAAACATCACGCCGACGCAGATTATGGAGATAAGGGAAATCGGCGAATGGGAGTTTTTGTCAATCGAAGACGAAGAGATGGTTGACACTACAAGGAAAGGACTGTTCAGCGACGACGAACTAATCCGCATCTACTCGGGCACGCTGCGCCTCGGCATCGACCTCGCCGAAGCCAAGCCTGACTGGATTGTGACCGCCGGCGACACGCTGAGAGTGACGCTGCCAAAGGTCAAACTGCTTGACGAAGACTTCATCGACGAAGCCAAGACGCAGCCTTTCTTCGAGTCGGGCTCATGGAGCGACCAGGCACGAAAGGACATGTACGAGAAAGCCAAAGCGAAAATGAAGAAGCGATGCCTGACGAAAGAGAACATCGCAAGCGCGGAAAACAACGCCAGCAAGCAGTTTTACCAGATGTTCAAGGCCATGGGCTTTGAAACGGTGGAAGTGAGATTTGAACGGTAAACCCGTTTAGGAGTAAAAGGAGTCAAGGGAGCTAACGGAATTAAAGACAAATGCCTTGCTTCAACAAAAACAGGAATACACGAAGCTGGCCGCAATGAACCTTCATTGCGGCCAGCTTCATATATTTGCGAATTGTCAATAAAACATTTGTCTTTAACTCCATTAACTCCCTTGACTTCTTTTACTCCACAAAATCAATTCACCAAACAAAACACTCCCGCAGCAATGAAAAGCGCACCCACAACGACGTTTATCCACCTCTGCACAACGCCCATCTTACGCTTCATCGCCGACGTTCCGCCTATGCCGTAGGCCACGCCCCAAGCCAGAAGCACGGCCGGAATGGACGTTGCCACCGAAAACACTATGGGCAATAAATAACCGCCCGGCGAACGGGCCGACAGCGGCATCAGCATGCCGAAATACACAATCGCGCTCTCAGGGCAGAACGACAGGGCGAGAAGCACACCCAGCAGCAGGCTGCCCCAAAGCCCATGGAAACGCCGCCCGCGCGAAGACACGTCAGGGCAATGCTCATGCTTGTGCAGGAAACGGTCGAGAATGAAATACAACCCGATAATTATCAGCACCGGCGCAAGCAGCCTTTCGCCCCACTCGCCGAACCAGCGGCCTACCGCCTCCATGCCGCCGCTGCCGCGGAACACGGCTATCAGCGCGACGCCAAGCGCAGAATAAGCCAGAATGCGGCCTACCGTATAAGCCAAACCGTTCATGAACACGCGGCGGCGGTCATGCGCGTCCTTGGCCAAATAGCCCATCGCCGCCACGTTGGCGGCAAGCGGACAAGGATGCAAGGCGACTATAAGCCCAAGCAGGAAAGCCGTAAGCACGGGAACGCTGTTATCGTCAATCAAACTCTGTATAAACTCCATCTTACCTTAAAAAAACACATAACACCCCTCAAAAAAGCCGTCTGCAGGACAAACATCGCCACAACCCGGCCATGAGGAACATGATTAATGCAAAGATAGTAAATTACAGGCAAACCACCATGCAGATACATCTGATTTAAGAAAACTTTACACTTTACGCAGAGGCAGCGCACTTGCGAAAAAGCACAAGAAGGCACATGCGCAACACGCTCATTTACAGCGACTTGGCAACACGTCGCATTTTACGTTGCGATATGCGGCGAAACGCAGGCCGAAAAGCGGCCTTTCGCAACCTGGTTTGCCGCCTATCACACCGCAAACGGCAAACATCCTGAAAACCGGAAACGCGCCCACGCCCCCACGTTGCCGCCAAGCCATGGCCGCATACAGGCCACATAACAACGAATATCACCCTGAATTAAAGCTGAAAAATTTGGCGGGTAACGATAAAACGATTAATTTTGCAGTCAATATGGCTACATGATACGTGCGTAAGCCACGCCGCGCTAAGCCTGTGCCGCAGGCCATACGCACGCAAACGCGCCGCAAATGCGCCATCGAGGGCGTAAAGGCAAACATGGCAGGGCGTCCTGCGCACAACTTTACAGCCTCAGGAAAGCGAAAAAATCACAAACAAGATAATGGAACAAGAATTTGAACTCATCGCCAAGACGTTCATGGGCCTGGAGCCCGTCTTGGCACAAGAGCTGACACAGTTAGGAGCAAACAACGTGCAAATAGGCCGACGCATGGTGTCGTTCACCGGCGACAAGGAAATGATGTATCGCGCGAACTTCAGCCTGCACACCGCCATAAGGGTGATAAAGCCCATCAAGCACTTCAAGGCGCAGTCGGCTGACGACGTTTACAACGAAGTGAAGAAAATAGACTGGAGCCAATACTTGGACTTGAAAAAGAGCTTCGCCGTTGACTCCGTGGTGTTCTCTGACGAGTTCCGCCACTCCAAGTTCGTATCTTACAAGGTGAAAGACGCCATCGTTGACCAGTTCCGCGAGAAGACCGGCCAACGCCCCAACATATCCGTGGCCAATCCCGACATACGCCTCAACATGCACATAGCCGAAGACCGCTGCACGCTCTCTTTGGACTCAAGCGGCGAAAGCCTGCACCGCCGCGGCTACAGGCAGGAGTCTGTGGAAGCACCGCTCAACGAAGTGCTGGCCGCCGGCATGATTCTCATGACGGGATGGAAAGGCGACACCGACTTCATCGACCCGATGTGCGGCTCCGGCACGCTACTAATCGAGGCCGCCCTCATAGCCCGCAACATGGCTCCCGGCGTTTTCCGCAAGGAATACGCCTTTGAGAAGTGGCCCGACTTCGACGCCGAACTGTTTGACCGCATCTACAACGACGACTCGCAGGAGCGTGAGTTCACCCACCACATCTACGGCTACGACATCGACCCGAAGGCCGTACAGAAGGCCAACCTGAACGTGCGCGCCGCAGGACTGACCAAGGACATCACCGTGCAGATGGCCGACTTCAAGGACTTCAAGCAGCCGCAAGACAAGGCCATAATGGTGACCAACCCGCCTTACGGCGAACGCATATCCACGCCTGACCTGCTTGGCACATACCGCATGATTGGCGAAATACTGAAACACCAGTTCAAGAACAACGACGCATGGGTGCTGAGTTACCGCGAGGAATGCTTCGAGCAAATCGGCCTGAAGCCCTCAATCAAAATCCCGCTGTACAACGGTTCGCTTGAATGCGAGTTCCGCAAGTACCAGATTTTCGAAGGCAAGCTGAGCGACTTCCGCGGTGCGGGCAACATACTCAAGACCGACGCGGAGAAGAAAGCCATGGCCGAGAAGCACCGCTTCAAGGAGAACCGCGACTTCAAGAAACGCCTCAACGAGGCCGAAGAGAACGAAGAAGGCGACATACGCACGTTCAAGTTCCACAAGTTTGAGTTTGACGGACGCGAGCCGCGCGACCGCGAACACCGCAGGAGTGACCGTGACCGCCGTGACTTCGGGCGGGGACGCCGTGACTACGACGACCGTGGAGGACGCGGACACGACCGCGACCGCCGCAAATTTGACGACCGCGGCGACCGATACGGCAACCGCGGCGGACGCGACTTCAAGGGCGGCAGGGACAGAAAAGATTTCGGCAAGAAAGGAAGACGATATGACGACTAACAAGAACAACCACACCTTACGCAACGCCATGCTGTGCGCAATGGCGTTGCTCTCAATGTTTTTCACCATGGAAACATACGCCCAGCAACGTGAGTTCACGCTCGAGGACCTGAACTTCGGCGGCAACAACTACCACAACATGACTCCCGAGAACAAGTTTCTCGCATGGTGGGGCGACCAGTTTGTACACTTGGACGTTGAAGAATGCCGCACAGTGGACAAGAAAACCGGCAAGGAGAAAACATTGTTCACGCTCGAGGATGTCAACAAATGGGCAGGGACAAAAGGCGAAAGCGACAAAATACACCATCTGCTCGGCGTCACGTTCCCCTACCCTGACAAAACTTTGATGCTCGTGAACAGGAAAAACGAACGGTTGCTTATCGACTTCAAGGCGAAGAAAACCGTATGGAGACAAAACACCGAAGGCGAGACGCACCAGGAATGGAACGCCGCGTCACGCGCCGTGGCTTTCGTCAAGGATGACAACCTGTATGTTACCGACGCTGACGGGAATACACGCCAACTGACAACCGACGGCAGCCACGACATCGTGTACGGACAAAGCGTCCACCGCGACGAGTTCGGCATCTACAAAGGCACGTTCTGGAGTCCCGACGGACAGAAGCTCGCCTTCTACCGAATGGACCAAAGCATGGTGCCCGATTACCCGCTGGTGGACATCGACACGCGCATAGCCACCCTGCAACCTACAAAATATCCGATGGTAGGTGAAGCCAGCCATAAGGTCACCGTGGGCGTATATGACCTGGCAACGGGCAAGACTGTCTATCTGAAAGCCGGCGACCCGACCGACAGGTATTTCAGCAACGTGGCATGGAGTCCCGACAACAAGCTGGTCTACATGATAGAAATCAACCGCGACCAGACCGACATGGAGCTTGTAAGTTACGACGCAACGACCGGCGAAAAGCGCGCCACCTTATATAAAGAGCATCATGACAAGTATGTGCATCCGGTCAATCCGATAACATTCTTGCCGTGGGACGCAGACAAATTCATACTGCAAAGCGAAAAAGACGGTTACAACCACCTGTACCTTTTCAACACGAAAGGCGAGCAGTTGAAGCAAATCACAAGCGGCAAATGGCTCGTGTTGGAGCTTGTCGGCTTCAATGCGAAAGCAAAATCAGCGATAATCGTATCGACAGAAAGCAGCCCAATCCAAAACAACATCTACTCTGTAAACATCGAGACTGGCAAGCGCACGCTGCTTGACAACGGGCGCGGAGTACACGCTGCGGCGTTCGGCGAAGGCGGACACCGCACCACAATGCTGTCAGCCTCAGGCAGATACGCCTTTGACAAATACTCTGAGCCTGACGTTCCGCGCAACATCGACATAATAGACACCGAAAAAGCAAGCCGCACAAGCTACTTCAAGGCTGCCGACCCGTGGACAGGATACAACGTGCCTGAATACTCTTGCGGAACAATCAAGGCAGCCGACGGCGTGACAGACCTATACTATCGCATGGTGAAACCCGTCAACTTCGACCCCAACAAGAAATATCCCACCGTGGTTTACGTGTACGGCGGACCCGGCATACGCAACGTCACGGCAAGCTGGCACTACGCAAGCCGTGGCTGGGAAACGTACATGGCGCAGAAAGGATACTTGCTGTTCATCCTCGACAACCGCGGCTCGTCTGACCGCGGACGTGACTTTGAGCAGGCGACGTTCCGCCATCTCGGCGTCGAAGAAATGAAAGACCAGTTGAAAGGCGTAGAATACCTGAAGTCATTGGCCTACGTTGACACCGCCCGCATGGGCGTACACGGCTGGAGCTTCGGCGGATTCATGACGACATCGCTCATGACCACCTACCCCGACGTGTTCAAGGTGGGCGTGGCCGGAGGACCTGTCATCGACTGGAGATGGTACGAAGTGATGTACGGTGAACGCTACATGGACACCCCGCAGGCAAACCCTGAGGGCTACGCCGAGACAAGTCTCATAAACAAAGCCAAGAACCTGAAAGGCAGACTGCAGATAATCATCGGCACGAACGACCCCACCGTAGTGCCGCAACACGCCTTGGCGTTCATCAAGAAGTGCAACGAAGTTGGCACATACCCTGACTATTACGTATATCCGGGCGAAGGCCACAACATGATGGGACACTACAGCGTACACCTGCACGAGAAAATCACAAGGTATTTCGAGGACTATTTGAAGTAAAAGGAAAAAGTTTTTATATTATGAAAATATTACTATTAGGCAGCGGCGGGCGTGAACACGCCCTGGCATGGAAGATAGCCCAAAGCCCAAAAGTGGACAAACTATACATAGCCCCGGGCAATGCCGGCACGGCGAATGTCGGCGAGAACGTTGACATCAAGGCTGACGACTTCGACAAGCTGAAAGACTTCGCCGTGGCAAACGGCGTCAACATGGTTGTGGTAGGGCCAGAAGACCCGCTGGTAAAAGGCATCTACGACGACTTCAAGAGCGACGAACGCACGGCCGACATACCTGTCATTGGCCCGTCGAAGCTCGGCGCGCAGCTCGAAGGTTCAAAGGACTTTGCCAAGGGTTTCATGCAAAGGCACAACATACCGACCGCGAAATACAAGACATTCAACGGCACTACGCTTGACGAAGGACTGCGTTTCCTCGAAACATTGCAGCCCCCTTACGTACTGAAAGCCGACGGCCTGTGCGCCGGCAAGGGCGTGCTTATACTGCCTACGCTCGACGAAGCCAAGAAAGAACTGCGCGAGATGCTCGGCGGCATGTTCGGAAACGCCTCGGCAAGCGTTGTGATTGAGGAATTCCTGAGCGGCATTGAATGCTCTGTTTTCGTGCTTACCGACGGCAAGCACTACAAAATCCTGCCCGAAGCAAAGGACTACAAGCGCATCGGCGAAGGCGACACGGGCCTCAACACCGGCGGCATGGGCAGCGTGACACCGGTGCCGTTCGCCACTAAAGAGTGGATGCAGAAGGTGGAAGACCGCATCATCCGCCCCACCGTTGACGGCCTCGCAGAGGAAGGCTTAGACTATAAGGGCTTCATCTTCTTCGGCCTTATCAACGTAGGCGGCGACCCGATGGTCATCGAATACAACTGCCGCATGGGCGACCCCGAAACGGAGAGCGTGATGCTCCGCCTCAAGAACGACATCGTTGACCTGTTCGAAGGCGTGGCCGAAGGCGACCTTGACAGGCGAGACATCGAATTCGACCCGCGCGCAGCCGTCTGCGTGATGCTCGTCAGCGGCGGCTATCCGGAAAAATACGCCAAAGGCTACCCCATCAAGGGCATCGGCGACGTTGAGGGGAGCATCGTGTTCCACTCTGGCACGGCCATGAAAGACGGCCAAGTAGTCACGGCCGGAGGCCGCGTCATCGCCGTAAGCTCTTACGGGAAAGACAAAGACGAAGCCCTGGCCAAGTCGTTCGCGGAAGCGCAAAAAATCCAATTCACCGACAAATACTTCCGCAGCGACATCGGGAAAGACCTTTGACAATTCATGATTCATAATGCATAATTCATAATTGGGCTGCGCATAGCTTATCAAAAGCGCAACAGACAGCCATGAATTATGCATTATGAATTATGCATTATGAATTGAACAAAAGTGAAGCGATTACAAAACAAGATAGCCGAGAGCCGCTTCGCGCTGCCAGTCACGGCGGTTTACGCGCTGGCCGTGTGGCTCGTGATGTGCGCCATGAACTGCAGGGGATACGCCGAACTGGCCGTCTTCGCCCTGTCGGCATACCTCATGGCCGAGCTGAACAACCGCAACGCGCTCATCCGCGTGTACAGCCGCATGGTGTCTTGCACGTTCCTCGCGCTCGGCACGATGGCCGCCCCCGTGACGGGCAGCCTCCCCGTGCTGGCCGTACAGCTATGCTTCATAGCCGCATACCTGCTGCTCTTCTCATCATATCAGGACAAACGCGCGCAAGGCAAGATGTTCTACGCCTTCGCGTTCATAGGCGTCGCGGGCGCAATATGCCCACCGTCATTGCTTTTCGTGCCGGTAATATGGGTGCTGACAGCCACCAACCTGATGGCCATGGGCTGGCGAAACTTCTGGGCCTCAGTCATCGGACTGACCGCCCCTTACTGGTTCATAGCCGGATATTGCGCCATGACCGGCGACATGACAATCCCGTCGCACTTGGCTGACAGCTTCACACAAGCCGTGGACACGGCAAAATACGCAGTGTCACCCGACACAGTCGTACCATTCGCCGTTACGCTCATTATCGCCGTAACAGGTGCCATCCACTTCATACGCAACAGCTACAAGGACAAAATCCGCACACGCATGATTTATGAGCTGCTGATAGCCACGGCTTCGTTCACGGCCATATTCTACGCCGCGCTACCGCAGCACGGCGCGCAACTGACGGGCATACTCGTTGTAAACGCATCAGTCCTTGCCGGCCACTTCTTCGCGCTTACAAACACAAAGCTGACCAACATCGCCTTCATCCTGCTGACATTGCTCATCCTCACGGCGACGGTGCTTAACATCCTAAACTGCACACCCGTGCCCGACAACCTTTCGCAATGGAGTCTCTGATAGAAATACTTACCGACTACGGCTACGCGGGGATGCTCGTCTCGGCCTTTCTCGCCGGCAGCATATTCCCACTCAGCAGCGAGGTGGTAATGCTCGCGCTCATGGCCGCGGGGCTCGACCCGTGGGCGTTGGTTGCCTACGGCACCGTAGGCAACACCCTCGGCAGCATGTTCAATTACTGGCTCGGCTCGCTGGGGCGCATGGACTGGATTGAAAAATACCTCCACGTTAAGCCCAAAGACCTTGACCGCGCGCGCCGCTTCATGGCCGGGCGCGGAGCGTGGACGGGTTTCTTCGCCTTCCTGCCCGTAATCGGCGAAGGCATAACCATCGTACTCGGCCTGATGCGCGCCAACGTGATGCTGACCACAATAAGCGTCACCATAGGCAAGTTCGCCCGCTACGCCCTGCTGGCTCTCGGCGTGGAGATATTCGTCTGACAATCAATCACTTACCCAAAGGCCACCTCTTGCGCTGCAAGAGGTGGCCTTTTGTCGTGTAATACATGGCCTTTTGCATGATGAAAGGCCATGTACGCCGTGAATAAAAATCCGCTTCGCAATCATTTACAAACAACAACCACCCAACAACCACTGTCAAAAACAACAATGCCGCCACACCACATGGGCTCCTCATTGTCCACATGATGCGGACATCATTGCGTTAAAATATAATAAACTCAACGCCACACGGCGCAAAGTTTGTATCTTTGCACGGATTTTCATGAAATTACATCAAACAGCTATATTTAAATGAAGCGATTTAAATTGGTTGACAATATCTTGGGCTGGCTGGCGTTTTTCATAGCGGCCTTTGTATATTGCAGCACCATTGAGCCGACAGCCAGCTTCTGGGACTGTCCCGAATTTATCACAACAGGTTACAAATTGGAAATAGGACACCCGCCCGGCGCGCCTTTCTTCATGCTTACGGCCAACTTGTTCTCACAGTTCGCAAGCGACCCGACGCAGGTGGCCATGATGGTCAACACCATGAGCGCGCTGCTCAGCGCGACGTGCATATTGTTCCTCTTCTGGACAATCACTCACCTCACCCGCAAGCTCATACTTAAAGACTGGAGCGCGCTGACCACGGCGAAGCTCATCGCCATCGAGGCGAGCGGCATGGTGGGAGCGTTGATTTACACGTTCAGCGACACGTTCTGGTTCAGCGCGGTAGAGGGCGAGGTTTACGCATATTCGTCTGCCTTCACGGCCGTAGTGTTCTGGCTCATACTTAAATGGGAAGACCACGCCGACGAGCCCCACAGCGACCGCTGGCTGGTGCTTATCATGTACATGACGGGCTTGAGCATCGGTGTCCACCTGCTCAACCTCTTGTGCGTGTCGGCCATCGTGCTTGTGTTCTATTACCGCAAGTTCCCCAACGCCAACCTCAAAGGTTCGCTCATCGCCCTTGCCCTCTCGTTCGTGCTGATTGCCGTCATACTTTACGGCGTAGTGCCGGGCATCATCACCGTTGGCGGATGGTTTGAGCTGTTCTTCGTCAACACGCTCGGCTGCCCGTTCAACACCGGCGTCATCATCTACATCGCCCTGCTCGTGGCCACGGTCATCTGGGCCATCTACGAAAGCTATACGCAGAAGAGCTTCAAGCGCACCAACATATCGTTCCTGCTCTCCGTGGCCATGCTCGGCGTGCCGTTCTACGGCTACGGATGGTCGGCGTTCTTCATCGGCATAGTCGTTCTGGCCATATTGTGGTTCGTCATCAACCGCAAGGTGGTCAACGGCAAAATAAAGAAACCGCTCGTCAGCGCACGCATAAAGAACACCACGCTGCTTTGCATGCTGATGCTTATGATTGGCTATTCAAGCTACGCCGTGATTGTAATCCGTTCGTCGGCCAACCCGCCCATGGACCAAAACTCGCCTGAAGACATATTCACCCTCGGCAGCTACCTCAGCCGTGACCAGTATGGCGACAACCCGCTGCTTTACGGACAGGCATACACGTCACAGGTGAAACTCGACATCGAAGACGGCATGTGCAAACCGCGCATCGAGTATGGCGCGCCCATCTATCAGCGCAAGGAAAAAGCCACGCCTGACGAAAAAGACTCTTACTTCGTAGTAAGCCGTGACCGCGACTATGTATATGAGCAGAACATGCTGTTCCCGCGCATGTGGAGTTCGTCACACGCCCAAGCTTACGAAAGCTGGATGGGCGGCGTTGACGGCAAGGAAGTGCCTTACGACCGCTGCGGCGAACCCATGACGGTGAAAGTGCCGACTATGATGGAGAACCTGCGTTTCTTCCTCTCATACCAGTGCAACTTCATGTATTGGCGTTACTTCATGTGGAACTTCGCCGGACGACAGAACGACGTGCAAGGCAACGGCGAACTGGAACACGGCAACTGGCTCACCGGTATATCTTGGTTTGATAACCTGCGCCTCGGCGACCAAAGCAAACTGCCCGACGACCTGAAGAACAACAAGGGGCACAACGTGTTCTACTGCCTGCCCCTCTTGCTCGGCCTAATAGGCCTTTTCTGGCAGGCATACCGCGGACAGCGCGGCATCAGGCAGTTCTGGGTTGTGTTCTTCCTGTTCTTCATGACAGGCCTCGCCATCGTGCTTTACCTCAACCAGACACCAATGCAGCCGCGTGAGCGTGACTACGCCTACGCCGGTTCGTTCTACGCTTTCGCCATCTGGTGCGGCATCGGCGTTGCGGCAATAATCGACTTGCTGAAGAAATACGCCAAACTTAACGGTACGGCAGTAGCCGCAGTAGTCTCAATACTCTGCCTGCTCGTGCCCGTACAAATGGCAAGCCAGACATGGGACGACCACGACCGCAGCGGACGCTACGTCTGCCGCGACTTCGGACAGAACTACCTCATGTCACTTCAAGACAAGGGCAACCCCATCATCTTCACCAACGGCGACAACGACACCTTCCCGCTCTGGTACAACCAAGAGGTTGAGGGCGTAAGGACTGACGCCCGCGTATGCAACCTGAGCTACCTGCAAACCGACTGGTACATCGACCAGATGTGCCGCGACGCTTACAACTCGCCAGCCGTGCCCATAACATGGCCGAGGCTGGACTATTGCTCTGGCACAAACGAATATGTGGAGGTGGTACCTGAACTGAAGAGCCAAATCCTCGAATTTTACAAGACCAATCCGGAAGAGGCCAAAGCCCAATTCGGCGACAATCCGTTCGAGGTGAAGAACGTGATGAAGAACTGGGTGCGCTCGAAGGACGAAGAATTGCACGTCATTCCTACCGACACCCTCTACATCACCATTGACAAGGAGGCAGTGAAGAAGAGCGGCATGATGATGGCTACCGACTCCATCCCCGACAAGATGGTTATCTCGCTCAAAGGCAAGAACGCCCTTTACAAAGGTGACTTGATGATGCTTGAGATGCTTGCCCAGTGTAACTGGACCCGTCCCGTCTACGTGGCTATCACCGTAGGTTCTGAAAATTACATGAACCTTGGCGACAACTTCGTGCAAGAAGGCCTTGCTAACCGCATAACGCCGTTCACGACCAATACGGCCGGAGCAAGCAACTTTGACACTGAACGTGTATACACCAACATGATGACACGCTTCAAGTACGGAGGCATCGACAAGAAAGGCATCTACCTCGACGAGACTGTCATGCGCATGTGCTACACCCACCGCCGCCTGTTCGCCCAGCTTGCGCTGCACCTCGTGGCGGAAAGCAAGTTTGACAAGGCCAAGAAGGTGCTGGCTTACGCTGACAAGATGATTCCGGCTTACAATGTGCCGATGAACTACCTCAGCGGCGGTCTCGACATAGCCAAGGCTTACGCTCTTGTCGGCAACAAGGCAAAAGCGGCTGAATACACCAAGGCTGTGTTCAACAACGCCCACCAGTACATGGTTTGGTACAACTCGCTAACGGGCAGCCGCTTCACCCAGGCGCAACAAGACTGCATGATGCACATCTATGTAATGAACATGTGTGTCGAGAACGCGGTTTTGTTTGACAAGACCCTTGCCGGCAAGCTTGAGGCGCAATTCAGCAAAGACCTCGAGGTCTATCACAGCAAAGGTGGCGTCATGCCACAATAAAACCCTTAGGAGTTAAAGGTGTTAAAGAAGTTGAAGGTGTCCAAGGCTAATGCATTTTGCCTGAAATCCCCTTTGACGTGACAATAAACAAGGTATTGTCTTTAACACCTTTAACTCCTTTAACACCTTTAACTTCCAAAAAGAATGATAATCGAGCAGCCGGCCAAATGGCTACGTTGGCTATACCCGAGGGCAACATGGAGAATGGACAAGACGGAGAAAGCGGTTTACCTGACTTTCGACGACGGCCCAATACCCGAATCCACACCATTCATCCTTGAGACCTTGGCCGCATACGACGCCCGCGCCACGTTCTTCATGGTGGGTGACAACGTCAGGAAATACCCCGAACTGTTCAAGCAAATTGTCGCCGCCGGCCATCAGGTGGGCAACCACACCTTCAACCATTGGGGAGGCTTCAAGCACACAACAAAGTCATATAGCGCAAACACCGAAAAAGCCAACCAGCTTATCGGGGCTCACCTGTTCCGCCCGCCGCACGGCTGGATGCGTTGGGAACAGTATTTCTGGCTTGGGCGCAAGTACCGCATTGTGATGTGGGACCTCGTCACACGCGATTACAGCAAATGGCTGACGGCCGAAGACGTGCTGCGCAACGTGAAGCGGTACACGCGCAACGGCTCAATCATAACGTTCCACGACTCGCTGAAAAGCATCAACAAGCTGCGCTACGCCTTGCCCGAAGCGTTGAAGTGGATGAAAGAACAAGGATATGAGTTCAAGACTTTCGAGTGAGCAAGTCAAGGCCGAGGCTGCAGCCCTCGGCTTTTTCGCCTGCGGCGTGGCGAAGGCAGCTCCTGTAAGCGAAACTCACGCCTCAGCGTTCAGCCGTTGGTTCGCCGCAGGAGGGCACGCCGGGATGGACTACATGGCGCGCAACGTTGACAAACGCCTTGACCCGCGCAAACTCATGCCTGAAGTAAAGAGCATCGTGTGCGTCGCGCTTAATTACGCCCCGGCCGTGCGCATGCCCGAAGGCGAACTGCAATTCGCCTCTTATGCTCTCGGCAAAGACTATCACGACATCATGAAGTCGCGCCTCCACACCCTCGCCTCACGCCTCGGACTGGCAAGCTATCGCGCCTTCTGCGACACCGCCCCCGTGCTTGAGCGGTATTGGGCTGCGCAAGCGGGGTTGGGATGGCTCGGCCGAAACCATCAGCTCATAATCCCCCATGCCGGCAGCATGTTCTTCCTCGGCGAACTGTTTATTGACACAGAGCTTGACCATTATGACACGCCCGCAAAACCACGTTGCGGCACGTGCCACGCCTGCATCGACTCATGCCCCACAGGCGCGCTTGCCGCCGACGGTTCGTTCTGCTCAGGCAAGTGCCTGTCATACCTCACGATAGAACACCGTGGCGACATTCCGCCAACTCTCGCCGACAAGATGGGCGACACCGTTTACGGTTGCGACCGCTGCCAAGACGCATGCCCGCACAACCGCTTTGCCACACCCACCGACGACCCTCAACTGCAACCGTCACCTGAACTTCTACGCATGACCCGCTCCGACTGGCAGCACCTCACCATAGAGCAATACCGCCACCTGTTCAAGGGCAGTGCGGTGAAGCGCGCAAAATACGAAGGACTTATGAGGAATATTCTTTCAGTAGTCAAAAAAGTTAGAGGGAGTTAAAGACAAATGCCTTTTGCGTAATTGTCAAAGTCATCAACATTAACTCTTTAAAATCAACGCCCCCTTACAACTATTATTAATAAAATGCAAGACATTTGTCTTTAACTACCTTAACTCCCTCTAACTACTTTAACTACTAAATAAAATAAAAAACCATGATTGGAAAAGACATAACCATCGCCGCGCTCGTACGCGCCTTTTTCAAGTATTACGTCACAGGACTGCTTGAAACCCAGACCGACGTTGACCCGCAAGAACGTTTTGAACCCAAAAACCTGAAAAGCCTCATGCTCAACCATTATGGAAGCATCGGCAAGCATTTCAACCAAGAGGCGTTTTACGCCCTGTCACGCCTCAACTATGAGGCTGACGAAGTAGAACAGATGTTGAAAGACTTTGTCTCCGAGCGCACCTCCGACGTTGACCTTGTCCGCTTCGCATGCCGCAGCGACGAACTGTTTGACGTCGTGGTGGCAGAATACAAGCGCAACTTCCTAAACCTGCTCGCCGGCCACATAGAGACTGAAGACGAACATGTCCGGTCATACACACGCCGCCAGTCACTTGGCGAAATAGACATCGACAAAGCCGAAAGCGTGATCAACCGCATGGCCGCACGGGCATACGAGTTAGGGAAGGGAGGTAAAAAGTAAGAGTTAAGAAGTGAGAATTAAGAAAATAGCCCCCATTCATATTTTCTTAACTCTTAATTCTTAGCTTTATCAAATGGCCACCGCCGTTCCGCTGCACGTCACCATCAGCATCGAGCCGTTTTGCCCTATAGCCTCATAGTCGAGGTCAATGCCTACCACGGCATTCGCGCCAAGCTCCGCCGCCCGCTGTTCCATTTCCCTCATGGCCGACTCCTTCGCCTCACGCAGCACCTTCTCGTATGTTCCGCTGCGCCCTCCGAAGAAGTCGCTCAGGCTGGCCATAAAATCCTTCAGCACGTTCGCGCCCACAATCGTCTCTCCTGTCACCACGCCCTTGTATTCCAAAATGCGGCGACCCTCAATAGTCGGTGTTGTTGTCAAAAGCATAACCTTCTTTTATTTGGTTGAACATATTCTGATGCGAATATACGGAAAAATCCTCATATAGGCACAACCTTTACACTAAAAAGCCAATTATTTACATGTTTCTGCAAAAGCCCGACCTGTAAAAGTAGTAAAATTTTGAACAGAAAAGCATATTTTATATGCTTTTCTGTTCAAAATTTTGCTATCTTTGCGAAAATACTCCATCAAGAACATAATCATGAAAGAAATCGGCACAATCAACATAAACAACACCTTTATCAACGACATACGCGCAATAATCAACACCGCGCGCAGCAACGCCGTGCGCAGTGTCGATTTCCAGCGTGTGCAAATGTACTGGCACTTAGGCAAGCGCATCTTCGAAGAAGAACAGCAGGGCAAACAGCGCGCCGACTATGGCACATATCTTATAAAAAACCTCGCCAAACAGCTCGAACCCGAATATGGCAGTGGATTTTCCGTAAGACAATTGGAACGTTGCCGTCAATTTTACAGGTTGTTTCCAATTGCGTCCGCACTGCGGACGCAATTGAACTGGATGCAATACAAATTACTGATAGCCATTGACGACCCCGACAAGCGCGAGTATTACGAACTCGAGGCAGTAAACAACGGCTGGACAGGACGCGAACTTGAACGGCAAATAAATTCGATGCTCTATGAACGCCTACTGCTAAGCAACGACAAAGAGGCAGTCTTGGCCGTGGCACGCAACGAACGCATACCCGAATCTCCGAAGGAAATCATCAAAGACCCCATGATACTTGAATTTCTTGGTCTTGAGCGCAAACCTGCGTATTATGAAAAAGACCTTGAAAGCGCAATAATATCCCACATAGCCGACTTCCTGCTCGAACTCGGCAAAGGCTTCTCGTTCGTGGCGCGCCAAAAGCGCATACTGATTGAAGACGATGAGTTTTTTGCCGACCTCGTGTTCTACAATCGCCTTTTGCGCTGCTTTGTCGTGATAGAGCTGAAGACTGGCAAACTGACACATCAAGACCTCGGCCAACTGCAAATGTACGTCAACTATTATGACCGCACGGAGCGTACCGCTGACGAAAACCCGACAATCGGCATACTGCTCTGCACAAACAAGAACGACACTGCGGTAAAAATGTCGCTGCCAGAAAACAACTCCACCATCCTCGCCAGCGAATACAAACTTTACCTGCCATCAACCGAACAGTTGATAAAGGAAGTAGAAAACGCAAAGCAGCTTGTAAACCGGCGACAAGAAACTGATTGATAAAACGGCAAAGCCAATAAAAATCGAGGTTGAAACACAGCCCCCTTTGAAATTCACCACAGAACAAAAACTGCTTCTGCTGCCCCATTCATTCATGACCCGTTGCTTCACCCTGCCCGATTTGTTTGCCGGAAAGATGCACGCATTAGTATACTGCGCATGGAAAAACCGGGTGAAAGGGCGCGACTGGTATGACTTTGAATGGTATGTCCGCAATAACATCCCGCTTGATTTTGCTCATCTCGCAGAACGTGTATTCCAATTCAACAATGAAGTAATAGAACAAAGCTCGTTCATAGCCAAACTAAAAGAAAGATTGGCATCCACAAACATAAATCAGGTAAAGAATGACGTTCTTCCTTTCGTCAGAAATCCAAAAGAACTGGATATATGGTCAAATGATTACTTCCTACAGTTGGCGGATATGATTAGGTTTGAATAAAGGGACATCAAGGAATGCGTTAAACTGAATAATATGTATATGTCGCTGTACCCTCCGAAGAAATCACTCCGAATGCATCTCTCCTGTCACCACGCCCTTGTATTCCAAAATGCGGCGACCATCAATAGTCGGTGTTGTTGTCAAAAGCATAATCTTCTTTTATTTGGTTGAACATATTTTAATACAAATATACAAAAATTTCTTGAATTTGCACAACCTTTATACTAAGATGCCAATTATTTACATGCTTCAGCAAAAGCCCAACCTGTAGAAGTAGTAAAATTTTGAACAGAAAAGCTTGTTTTACATGCTTTTCTGTTCAAAATTTCACTATAAACGACCACTGCTACAATTTACAGCGATTGCAAATCATACGAAAAAACAATCACGCTCAAACAAAATCTTTATTGTAATCATCTGCATTACCGATACAAAGAAGTATGACTATTATTATTAATGGTGTTCCAATCAAACTCAACAACACCCACAAAACGACATTACGATTACGTTTTTTTGCCATCACTGCAACAAGAACATAAAGCCCGACACTTATTCCTATTGCTATAAGACATATTATAATAGCTAAAAACATGTACATTCCCATACCGTCTTGCCCATGTTGAGCAACATCCAAATCTTCATCATAACCGCCTGAAACATCAGACTTATTTACGTGTTCATCTGGATGTTGGATATTATAATCCTTCAACTCATATTTTATCTTAAATTTATGTGGATTGACAAGACTCGCTTCTGACGTGTAATAAGAGTAATTTCTATCATGTTCATAAGCAGGTATGTCAACTTTCCTTGTCTTACCGGGAGCTATATCCACTTTGACAAAAAACTCCTCATAATCAAGTTGTTCGCCCGACATGTCAAGATACGTAATAATAAACTTGACATTATGAATATCCGTTGCGGTATTATTTCGCAATGCGATAGTTCCTTCTGAATCCAACCATCTTTGCTCATACGACACCATAGAAACTGCTTGGTTTCCCTTATCCGCTGCCAACATTGTCAACGAAAGCAGGCATCCAAGGAAACACATTATCATTTTCAATGTTTTCATAAAATCAGATATTAAACTATTAATTATATACAAATTAAAATTTCAATTCAAATGCAAATATACAATAAAGATTTTATAATTTGCAGATGTCTACAAATTATATCTTTTGTTTCAAATTGAATATATTTGATAAACTTTTATATAATACCAAAGCAAGAACCCTATTCCATAAAACAATTATCGTTGTGATATTTCAAATATCTTTTATGTGCGCTTTCAATATTAATTAAATGCAAGTCCGGCTTTAATCCTAAAATCTTTTTATCAGAAACAGACAAAAGTTTTGAATAAACCGCAACGCCATTAACATCAAATGACATATAACCTAAATCGAACAATCTATCATAATTAGGAAGCAACAATAAGCCATTATATACATCAAGTCGTTCAAAATTATCCGCATCACGCCACGGTTTAATATGTGAGGCGACAAGTATGTCAGTAAGATGACATGCAGAAATGGAGCATCCATGCCAATAATCTATCAGCTTCCGACGAAAACTACCTTGCCCGATTCTCGACTGGACAATGGCCTCCTTTTCTGTGATTTTAAGACCTTTGTCCGCCTGAATTTTATTAATCTCTGATAAAATACTATCATTATACTTTTTCATGTAATCAGAATTGACAAAAGCCAAGAATTTATTCAATCCCGACCTAAAATCACCCATGGCGTGCTTGGTTGAATATTTTTCACGACCAACTCTGGCTATTTCCTCTGAATTCATTATTTCATCAATATACTCAGGGGTTATATTTGTATCCAACTTATAGCCTCTTGTTTCTGCCAAGAACCTCAACCGTGAAATATAATCCCTGCTTGACTTTTTCGCAATTCCTCCCGTTGTCACCATATAACGGTAAAAATCCGATTGCAAAGATTCAAAATCCATAATCATGAACATTCAATTATTTAATTCATCCATAGCCTCTTTTAGAAGATTCAACACATTGTCATATTCTTCTTTCAAATCCTCGTCACACACGGTGTCATATTCATCATTGATTAATGAATAAGCGGACATAAGGGCATCATAAATTTTATTTCCATTCATAATGACGCGAAGATAATAAAAACATTTATATCCAACCAACTCATGATGATAAAATATTTACCGAAAACAAGCGTTGACGAAACTACCTTCCAAAAAGCTCAGAATGACTGCCAAGCCTAAGAAGCTCAATGACATCATGCTTGTCGTCAAACCATATTAGGAGGAAATCGCCCTCAATATGGCACTCCATGCAGTCTTTATAATTGCCCGTCAGCCAATGAGGCTTATAATGCGGCGGAACAGTCTCGCCACGCTCCAACATACGTATGACCGCAAGCAATTTCTCCAGTTTTGCGGGATTGTTTCTATAACGTTTAAAGTCTTTCTTGTACTGAGTTGAATAGCGCAGCGTTTTCATCATTCGCATGATTTAATGAAAGCGTCCATACTGCTTGTGTCTACCGTACCCGCATATTTTCCAGAGCGTGCCTCCTGAATGGCCTCAACCGTTTCACTGTTAGGAACGTTATATACGGCATCCATCAAGGTACTCTCAACAAAGTTGTTAAGGCTGCGGTTCTCACGGCGTGCCGCTATACGCAACCGCTGAAGCAAATCCACACTAAGGCGGAAAGACGTCTGTTTTCTTTCTATTGTTGCATCCATAATGATATATTTTATACCGCAAATATACTACATTTGTATCACACTTCAAAAAGGACACAAGAAATTCCACTTAATAAACGTTAAGTAGAGACCATAAAACCAGAAAGACGTTTGACCATTCTTATACCGAACTAACGTTAAATTACAATAAGCCATCTTTGGTGATGCCAAAGATGGCCTTTCGTAAGATAAAAGGTCGCCTGTCACAAAGCGAAAGGAGAGCATATCACCACAGAAACGGGAATGGACTGGAAAACGAAACAGCTTAACACAAAAAACGACAAAAAATAACGTCATAATGTCACATCACGGCGTAAAACACTGGGAACAAGAATGTTAAAACGTGACATTAATCACAACCCCACTGTCACTACCATCACAAAAGAAAACGCAAGATAAACAAATGTGACAGTAGTGAAAGATGAAGCCTGATTAACATCACGCCGTAACGCCCTGACCGTCAAAGAAAAACGGCAGAATGTGACATTGTGACAACAAAAACGGCACTATTCCTTATCCGCTTCGGTTTCTACCATATAGCATGTTCCGTTACGGCTATGGCGACCGTTAAAACCAATCGATGTTAGCGCACGGCCTACGGCTTTAGCCGAAGCCTTTGAGGGCGGCAGCTTGGGATACTCGCGGCGGACTATGGCGGCTATTTCTGAGGCGGTAAGCTCTTGCGCCGATGCCGGGGACGAGGGCTGGCGGAAGAGGCGGCGCAGGATGTCGTCAAGGTCGGTAAGGCGGAGGAAGGGGCGGTTGGCCTCCATGAGGCTCTGCGTGGCGGCATCGTCGAGATACCAGGGCGCGCCGCTGCGTATTTCGTCTACGAGCTGGGCATAGAGCTGCTGATAGTCAACTGGCGACGTGAAGTCGATGCGCCCGGTGACGGCTGCGCAGATGAAGCGACGACTGCCCGTAGGGTCTGTCAGCGGGTGCGGGTTGTTTGTCGTGGCGATGAAGCTGGCGTAGCGGCGTTCGGTGGAGAACGTGCTGCGGTATGCCTTCACGGCGGTGACCTCGCCCTTGGATATGATGTACTTCATCAGAGGCTGGCGGCGGTCGCTGTAGCGGTCGAACTCGTCGATATTGATGAGCGCGAAAGCCGAGAGACCCTGCATCAGGGTGTTGTCGTTGCGGAAGTCTATGCGGTCGTTATAATACGGCCGCAGCGGTTCGGGCAGTATGATTTTGGCGAACGACGACTTGCCGCAGCCTTGCTCGCCGACGAGCAGGGGCACAAGCGAGTTGCCGTGAAGGCGGTCAAGCCCCATCCAGTGGGCCACCATTGAGCGCATCCACAGGGCGAACAGCCAAGCCCAACGCTGACAGACGGTAGGCACACGGGCGGCAAAGGCCGTGAGGCGGTCGCGCCCGTCCCAGCGGGGCAAGTCGGCGAGATAGTCGGCTATGGGATTGAACGCGTCAACGAGCGCAGAGTTGACACGTTCCTTGATGTCGCGCGCCCACACACGTATGCCCTCACGCTGAGCCATAATGGCCATGGCGTTGACAACTTCCTGGGTTACGGGGCGGAAGTCTGTGTCATACGCGCCGATGGGCTTATACTGCGTCACGCCTGTAAGCTCGTTGCGGCGCAGGCGGAAATGGGTGCGGAAGAAGTGGTCGGTCTTCATCGCCGTCAGGGCTGGCGCGGGAACGTATGCCGTAGGGTTTGGGCGGACGGGACTTGCGGCGTAAACCTGGTTGAACAAAAGGGTTACGAGGTCGGGGTCACGGTTGATTTCGTCAATCAGCAGGGCACGGTCAACGCAAAGCCGCATGGGCAACCCCGAACGCCGGCAACGCCACGCAAGCATTGTGACGGCCTGTTCGGCGAAACACGGGTCGGCGGCGTCAAGCCCAGAGCTGAGTACGCTGTCCCAACACGAATAAAAGATGTAACGGTAAGCCTCGAAGGGCGTCTTGCCAGGCAGGGGCGACTCTTCGGAAGACAGTTCATCACTACGGTTAGCATGGAACACCGCCGTGCGCTGCCCTAAGTCAACCGTAAACGCCACGGCATGAGGATTGTAAGCCACGCCGCCGTCAAAGCTCATCAGGCACATCGGGTCGTCCACAGGTGTCTGCAACTGTATGCCGATGCCAAGCTGCGAGGAGTAGACATAATGCAGCCGCCTGTACCCCTCGCCCATCATGCGGCGGTAAGCCTCGCCGTCGCCGGGCACTACGCCACCGGACAGGGCCACACGGCAAACAATCTCAACCGAACGGCCATTGGCTCCGACAAACGCAAGGAGCGTGAAGGGCACGAGCGAGGCGGAACGGCGCAAGCGGGAGGCCTCGGCATAATCGGCCAAGCCGTCAACCTCAACCAGCACTAAGGCGTTGCGGCGCACCAAGCGGCGTTCGCCGTTCTGCCGCCTGAACTCAGCGGCGAAACACAGGCGCGGAATGCCGTTGTCGGCCATGCGCACGGCACGGTTGACGGTCTCGCCGTTACTTCTGGCAACGAGCATGTCGGGAGAGGCGCAACGATAATCTGACACGGCATCGGCGTAATCACCACGGCGCACAGCCTCAGCCAAATCTTCAACACTGCTAACGGCGACGCGCTCGCCGTTAAGATAATTCTTGAATACTGTTACTTTCATGTTTTTTTGTTTTTAAGTAGTGATTAAGAAGTAAAGGAGTAAAGTAAATTGGCACGGAAGGAATAAAGCAAATTGGCGTAATCATTGTCGTTATATATTTTCATCCATCTTTCCCTTAACAATCCGCAAAAATACGGCAAACGAGGCAAAACAAAAAAGACGAACACTATACAAAGCACATGACAATTTATCCCCACACCGCAAGTAGGGGCAGACACACGGGTCTACCCCTACTTGCGGTATTGAAAATACAAAAAAGGTGGAAAGTTTGACTTTCCACCTTTTATATAATCAAGCAAGCATTTCTACTTACTCCTTTTCTCCTTTACTACTTTTATTACTCTACTCCTTTACTACTTACCACTTTACTACTTACTACTTTTCTCCTCTACTCCCCCAAAAACAATCACATAAAGCTTTCAACAACCTGCATGATTTGCTTGCCCAAAGCGTCTGCATCCTCCATTGTGGCGGCTTCGCTATACACACGGATAATCGGCTCCGTGTTAGACTTGCGCAAGTGTACCCACTTGTCAGGGAAGTCTATTTTCACGCCGTCGATGTCATTAACCTGCTGGTCGGCGTACATCTGCTTAACCTTGGCAAGTATGGCGTCAATGTCGGTTGTCGGGGTAAGGTCTATGCGGTTTTTGGCGATATAGTAGTTGGGGAACGTCGCGCGCAGCTCGCTCACCTTGCATCCCTTATGCGCCAACGAAGAGAGGAACAGGGCTATGCCGACAAGGGCATCACGGCCATAGTGGCTTTCGGGGTAAATCACGCCGCCGTTGCCTTCGCCGCCGATTACCGCCCCTACTTCTTTCATCTTGGTGGTTACGTTCACCTCGCCTACGGCCGACGCCGTGTAACGGCCGCCGTGACGCTCGGTTACATCGCGCAGGGCGCGGGTGCTGCTAAGGTTGCTGACCGTGTTGCCCGGCGTATGGCTCAACACATAGTCGGCAACGGAAACAAGCGTATATTCCTCGCCGAACATGCGGCCGTCCTCACAGATGAACGCCAAGCGGTCAACGTCAGGGTCAACCACGATGCCGAGGTCGAAGCCGCCGCCACGCATACGCTCCATTATGCCGCCGAGGTTCTTCTCAAGCGGTTCGGGGTTGTGGGCGAAGTCGCCGTCAGGCGTGCCGTTAAGTATTTCATATTCAACGCCAAGCTCCCTCAGCAATTCGGGCAGGATTATGCCGCCAACGCTGTTTATAGCGTCAACGCATACACGGAAACGCGCCTTGCGCACAGCCTCAACGTCAACAAGCTTCAGGTTAAGTACGGACTCTACGTGCTTACGGTTGAATGTTTCGTCATACGTATATTGCCCGAGACCGTCAACGTCAGCATAAACAAAGTCTTCACTGTCGGCCAACGCAAGCACCTCGTTGCCGTCGGCCTTGTTCAGGAACTCACCCTCGCTGTTGAGCAGCTTCAGGGCGTTCCACTGGCGCGGATTGTGGCTTGCGGTTATAATAATGCCGCCGTCAGCCCCAGCCATGCGCACGGCAAGCTCTGTGGTAGGGGTTGTGGCCAAGCCGATGTCAACAACGTCGAAGCCTGCGCCAACAAGCGTGCCGCAAACAACACTGCGCACCATGTCGCCCGAAATGCGGGCGTCACGGCCAACAACTATTTTGCCGACACACGCCGCGCCACGACTTTTGCGGATGAACATGGCGTAAGCCGTAGTAAACTTAACTATGTCGAGCGGATTGAGCGTGTCGCCCGTTTGTCCGCCAATCGTACCACGAATACCTGATATTGATTTTATTAATGTCATAAAACATATAAATTAAGAGTTGAGAATTAAGAGTTAAGAATTAAGAAAAATAGCCACGTTGCATATTTTCTTAATTCTTAACTCTTAATTCTCAACTTATTTCATCGTCCTTTTTCGTATGTTATCGTGTAAAAACAAGGATAAACCGACGACGAAGCATACTGATGGCCCTGTGTGCTGGGCACTATCAGGTTCACCTTGGCTATCTCCCTGTTGTCCGCCGGCGACTGACGCCCTACATTTATATAAGAAAACGGCACAAGCCAGCCTGACGGGACAGAAGTGCTTTGACCGTAAAACGTGTACATCAAGCTTGACGTAGCGTCAAACGACGCCGTAAACGTGCCGCTGGTATTGGTGACGCTCATCTTTTCAGGAATAGAGGCGAAAGCCAACGTCTGGTTGGTGAGCTGTATAGAGTCTGTGAGCAAGTTGCGCTCTGTGAAACGGCAAAGCACGGTTGTAGTCTCACCGTCACGTATCGGAGAGCCACATCCCTCCCTCACAATCTGCATGTACACGCCTGAATTCTGCATCAGGACATATTCGTTGTTCTCAAGGTTCGTGGTATTGCCTTGTTCCCTGAATTGGGATTCGTTGATGACGGTTATCGACGAATCGCGGATAAACCGCTGTATGGCAGAATTTTCACGGTCTCTTTGTTCTGCGTATGTTTCTGTATCGTCGCAACTTGCCACAACAACAAGGGCAAACACCGCGACAAGGGCGAAAAACAATTTCTTCATCTCAAAAAAGAATATAGTAAAAACAACGGGCACAAAATTACAAAAAATGCCGTAATTATCAGTGGGCTGCTTCCTTGAATTATGCTTTTTTATAATAATATGGCAAGCCAACACACCGTGCGGAACCACCGTCACGACAACAGGACGCGTCCCGATACCGCCTGAACACCATAAAACGAAGAAGCGACTTGCCGGATTTCAGCAAGTCGCTTCTAAATAGTTGCGGAGGCAGGACTCGAACATGCGACCTCCAGGTTATGAGCCTGGCGAGCTACCAACTGCTCCACTCCGCGATGTTAATTTATTCGTTTGCGCCTCATTTCCGATTTGCGAGTGCAAAGGTACTGCTTTTACACCAAACTTGCAAACTTTTACGCAACTTTTTAAGCCGTTCCGTTAAATTATTGTTAAAACGACACAGAAAAACGCTACAGCCGATAGAGTTTTTCTCCTTACGATACCACATGAACAGAAAAATCAAAAGCAAAACACGAATGAGCGAAACGAATATCAACCAAGAAAGACAATAAACCGACAAATATTTTGCCGTATCAAATAAAATTGATACTTTTGCACACGACAAACTGAATGTGCAATAGTAAAGAACAGGAGGAGAAGTCAATATGTCTATATCAAAAACGAGGCAGAAATTGGTGGACGTGGCACGCCAACTGTTTGCGAAAAACGGTCTCGAAAACACAACAATGAACGACATCGCCCGCTCTTCGGGCAAGGGGCGCAGGACTCTTTACACTTATTTTAAAAGTAAGGAGGATGTCTATTACGCCGTTATCGAATCAGAGCTGGAACGTCTTTCAGACAAGATGGACGAAGTGGCGGCGAAGAAAATACGCCCGCAAGACAAAATCATAGAACTTATTTACACCCACCTGAACATGATTAAAGAGACCGTAATGCGCAACGGCAACCTGCGTGCTGCATTCTTCAGGAATATCTGGATGGTGGAAAAAGTCAGAAAGAACTTCGACGAAGACGAAATAGAATTGTTTCGCAAGGTGTACGCAGACGGGAAAGCCGACGGGGAGTTTGACATCGACAACGTTGAACTCGTGGCCGACATAACCCACTATTGCATCAAGGGACTCGAAGTGCCGTTCATCTGCGGCCGCTTGGGTCACGGCATGACGCCCGAAGCGAGCAAGCCGCTCGTGGCGAAGGTTGTATATGGCGCGTTGGGAAAATCGATAACGAAATAAGCGTAAGCGGTTATACACTCACTGGGTTATGAAATTATACAGCCAAACGAAGCACACCTTATAATATATAAGCAAACATAAGTTTCATCAAAATAAAAACTAACAAAACATGGGATTATTAACGGGTAAGACCGCCCTTATCACTGGTGCGGCACGCGGTATCGGAAAAGCTATCGCGCTGAAATTTGCAGAGGAAGGCGCGAACATCGCTTTCACTGACCTTGTAATAGACGAGAACGGAAAAGCCACCGAGGCTGAAATCGCCGCCAAAGGCGTAAAAGCCAAGGGATACGCAAGCAACGCCGCCGATTTCGCCCAGACTGCCGACGTGGTCAACCAGGTAAAAGAGGACTTCGGCTCAATAGACATTCTCGTAAACAATGCCGGAATAACGAAAGACGGACTCATGATGCGCATGACTGAAGCCCAATGGGACGCAGTAATCGCAGTGAACCTGAAATCAGCCTTCAACTTCATCCACGCCTGCACGCCCATCATGATGCGTCAGAAGAGCGGAAGCATCATCAACATGGCTTCAGTAGTAGGCGTACACGGCAATGCCGGACAGTGCAACTACGCCGCCTCAAAAGCAGGCCTCATCGCTCTTGCGAAGAGCATAGGACAAGAAATCGGCTCACGTGGCATTCGCGCCAATGCAATCGCTCCCGGATTCATTGAAACTGCAATGACACAGGCACTTCCGGACAATATCCGCAAGGAATGGATACAGAAAATCCCTCTGCGCCGCGCAGGTCAGGTGGAAGATATTGCGAACGTTGCCACATTCCTGGCTTCAGACCTGTCTTCGTATGTGACAGGACAAGTCATCCAGGTTGACGGAGGAATGAACATGTAAAATCATCAATGAAGAATGAAAGATGAATAATGTAAAATCAGGCTGACGCCTAACCATCACGCCTGATTAACGCATTTCCAATTCATCTTTCAATCTTCATTTTTCATTATTTTCTTCATTTCTCATTATTCATTCTTAATTTTTCATTATCAGCTTATGGAAGTTGTTTACGAAGACAATCACATCATCATTGTAAGCAAGCGCAGCGGCGAGATTGTGCAAGGCGACAAGACCGGCGACCGCACACTGGCCGATGACGTTAAAGCGTATATCAAGGAGAAATACGCCAAACCCGGCAACGTGTTCCTTGGCGTAACCCACAGGCTCGACCGTCCAGTGTGGGGGCTTGTCGTCTTCGCAAAGACTTCAAAATCCCTTTCACGGCTGAACGACATGTTCCGCAACGGCGAAGTACACAAAACCTATTGGGCCATCTGCCAGAACACCCCAGAACAGCCCGAAGCCACACTCACCCACTGGCTCACGCGCAACGAAAAGCAAAACAAGAGTTACGCTTACGACAAAGAAGTGCCAAGCTCGAAGAAGGCCGTGCTACACTACAAGATAATAGGCCATTCTGAAAGATACACATTGGTCGAAATAGAGCTGATGACCGGACGCCACCACCAGATACGCTGCCAGTTGGCGAAAATAGGATGCCCCATAAAGGGCGACTTGAAATACGGCGCGAAGCGAAGCAATCCCGACGGAAGCATCTCGCTGCTGGCCCGCATGGTAGAGTTTGTCCACCCCGTATCAAAAGAAAAGATACACGCCGAGAGCGATGTGCCCGACGACAAGCTGTGGCGCGAAATATCACCCAAATAAAAAAGAACTTCATTTCATCTTTCATCCGTCAGTTTACGACATAGTAGTCTGGCTATCAGCATCTTAAAGGCTGACAGATAGCACATTTACCTTTCAGCATCAGTCAGCCACAAGCACAAGGGAAAAACCACAATCAAAACAGGCTATTCGCTTACACATTCAAGCAGGAACCGCCCTACAAAACAACAAAACGCCGCACAGACACGGCTTTTAGCAACAAAGCAAAAGGCCACATATCGCAACACAAACGACGGCCTTTCACAAAGCAAAAGGGCACATACGGGAAAGCCATTGGCGACATATCCCCACACATCCGCAGACAAAACACATTTCACCGCGACACCATATTTGCGATGAAAAAATCAGCACGGCCTTGTTTTTGTTGGCAAAACCTTTCTCTTTTTCCAAAATAATTACTTACTTTGCACGTAGTACCATCAACAAATGTGATTACGTGCAGAAAAAGAAAATCCTGAAATGGTCAGTCGGCATTGTGCTGACACCCATTTTGCTATTCGCCATATTGGCCGTGCTGCTTTACCTGCCACCCGTACAAAACTGGCTCGTAAAGCAAGTTACGGCATACGCCTCAAAGCAAACGGGCATGGAAATATCAGTGGAGCGCGTGAAACTGGTGTTTCCGCTCGACCTCGGCGTCGAAGGCTTCAAGATGATACAACAAAACGACTCCCTGCCTCAGGTGAAAGACACCATCGCCGACGTAAAACAGCTTGTGGTAAACGTACAGCTCTGGCCGTTGCTGAAAAAGCAGGTTGAAATCGACGCCCTCGAATTCAACGAAGTAAAACTGAACACCGCCGACTTCGTGCATGAGGCGCGCGTAAAGGGCCGCATAGGCCGCCTGTACCTGCAAAGCCACGGCATAGACCTTGGCAAGGAAAGCGTAAAGGTGAACGAAGCCATACTGGCCGACGCGAAAATGAACGTGGAGCTTAGCGACACCGTGCCGCCAGACACGTCAACAGCAAAGAACAACTGGAAAATATACGTTGACAAGCTAAACATAAAAAACACCGGGATAACGGTGCATACGCCCGGCGACACGCTGCAAATAGCCGCCCATTTGGGCAAGACCGAAGCGAGGAACGGCCACTTCGACCTTTACTCAGGCACTTACAAGATACAACGGTTAGACTGGACCGAAGGCACGCTGGCCTACGACAACAACTTCGAGACACACGTGAAAGGCCTCGATCCAAACCACATCGCCCTGTCAGACGTCGTGCTTGGCATAGACTCCCTTTATTTCTGTTCGCCCGACCTCAAGCTGTCGCTCCGCGCATGCTCGTTCAAGGAAAAGAGCGGCATCACGCTGTCAAGCCTCACCGGGCCGATAGCCATGGACTCGGTTAACATCTACCTGCCCGCCGTCAACATGAAGACACCCGACTCTTACCTGTCGGCGCGCTTCATAATGGCCTTAAACGCCTTTGACGACCGCAACCCCGGCGAAATCAGCCTGCACGCCGACGCAGCCATAGGCAAGCAAGACATCATGCGCTTCATCGGAGACATGCCCACAAGCTTCATCCGCCGCTGGCCGAACCAGCCGCTGGCAATCAAGGCGGCGGCAACGGGCAACATGAAAAACCTGCGCCTTGGAGGCATAAGCATAAAGCTGCCCACCGCCTTCAACATCAATGCAAGCGGAACGGCCGGCAACGTGACCGACGTTGACCACCTACGCGCGTCAGTCAAGCTTGACGCAAGGACTTACAACCTCGGCTTCATCACCGAACTGCTGAAAGCCCAAGGCACGCCGGTCACCATACCGGGAAACATCGGAATGAAGGGCAATGTGAACGTCAACGGTAAACGTTACCAAGCCAACCTGACCGTAAGCGAAGGAGGCGGCAGACTGAAAGCAAACGGACACTTCGACGCCGCAAGGATGAGCTACGCCGCGAAACTCGTGGCCGAAAACGTGAAGATAAGCCACTTCATGCCGGGCAACGACTTGGGAGACTTCAGCGGCAGCCTGACCGTAAACGGACGCGGCACTGACTTCATGTCGCCGCACACGAGCCTGACCGCTGAAGCCGGCGTGGAGAAATTCAACATCGGCGAGTACAACCTCGACGGGATAAGCCTCAACGCCGACAAGCAAGGCGGAACAGCCAACATAAACCTCAACAGCGACAACCCGCTGGTAAAAGGCACTGTAGCCTTGAACGCCAAAGTAAACCGCAGGATAATAAACTCAACGCTCTCGGCCGACCTGCAGCACGCCGACTGGTACGGGCTGCGCCTCGTAGAGTCGAAACTGTCCACATCGCTGCGCTGCCGTGTTGACGTAACCAGCGATTTGAAAACATTCCTGGGCGTGAAAGGCATGATAAACGACCTGACCATTAACGCCGACTCGGGACGGGTATTCACGCCAGACGACTTGTTCGTTGACGTGCTTACGAGCCGCGACACCACCCACTTCGTAACCGAATGCGGCGACTTCAAGCTGCATTTCAACGGCCGCGGCGGCTACAAGAAAATATTAGAAAGTGGCAACCTCTTCACGCAAGAACTGTCCACGCAGCTTCACAACAAGCAAATAAGCATGCCCGAGCTGCGCAAAAAGCTGCCGCTGGCACAACTCTACCTCACCACTGGGAAAAACAACCCGCTGAGCCGATTCATCGCCCACAAGGGCTTCACCTTCCAAGACGCCGACATCGACATATCATCGTCGCCCGTGACGGGGCTTAACGGAACCCTGCAATTGCTCGGCCTGCAAAACGACATGGCACTGCTTGACACCGTGCGCTTCAACATCACGTCAGACACTACACAATGCACGTACAACGCCCAAGTAAGAAACAACAAGGACAACAAGCAATACGTGTTCAACGCACTGCTCGACGGATACGTATTCGAGAAAGGCTCGGGAGCAAACATCAGGTTCTATGACGCCCGCGACAGCCTCGGAGTGAAACTCGGGATGGAAGCGTCAATGGAAGAAAAAGGCATAAAGGTGCGCATGCTGACCGACGACCCTATTCTCGGATACAAGAAGTTCAAGGTTAACGAGGACAACTACATCTACATGGGTTCTGACCGGCGAATATCGGCGAAGATGCAACTGCTGGCCGACGACGGCACGGACCTGCACTTCTATTCAAACGACAAGAACACCGAAGCCCTGCAAGACCTCACCGTGGGGGCGAAGAAACTCGACTTGGAAAAAATCCTTTCAGTGTTGCCATACATGCCCGACATAACGGGGCTTATGGACGGCGACGTCAATCTAATCCTCACGAAAGAAGACCTGCAAGTCGCCGGCAACTTGTCGGTTGACAAGATGACATACGAACGTACACGCATGGGCAAGCTCAGCACAGAATTCATGTACATGCCGCAAGGCGACGGCACGCACAGCGTGGACGGAATCCTGAACTGCAACGGCAAGCAAGTGGCACAGCTTAACGGCACTTACAAATCCGAAGGTGAAGGCAGCCTTGAGGCCGACATGGAGATGCAGCGCATGCCCGTGAGGCTGCTCAACGGATTCATTCCCGACCGCATAATCCGCATGACGGGATATGCCGACGGCGGAGTGTCCATAAAAGGCTCGCTCGACAAGCCCCGCGTAAACGGCGAGCTGCGGTTCGACTCATGCTACATGCGCAGCGCGCAATACGGCGTGCGCATGCGCTTCAGCGACACGCCGGTGCGCATCGTGGGCAGCAACCTGCTGTTCGAGGACTTCAAGATGTTCGCCAACAACAACAATCCGCTGACCATGAACGGCAACGTTGACTTCTCCAACCTTGACGACATGCGGATGGACTTGCGCATGATGGCGCGCAACTGCCAGATAATCGACTCCAAAGAAAACCGCCGCAGCATAGCCTTCGGCAAGGCGTTCGTCGATTTCTACGCCACCATGAAAGGGCCGATGGAACGCTTGCAGATGCTCGGACAACTAAACGTTCTCGGCACGACGGACATGTCATACATACTGCGTGACACGCCGCTGTCAACCGACAACCGCATGGACGAGTTGGTGAAGTTTGTCAACTTTGCCGACACAACGGAGACCGTGGTCGAACATGAGCCGATGTCAGGCTTCATGATGGACCTCACCGTGAACATAGCACAAGGCGCGCACGTGATGTGCTATCTCAACACCGACCACTCAAACTACCTCGACATCATGGGCGGAGGCAACCTCCGCATGCAATACGACCTTGCCGGAAACATCAGGCTGACAGGACGTTACACCCTCGACAGCGGTGAAATGAAATACTCGTTGCCCGTCATTCCGCTGAAAACGTTCACGATACAAGACGGAAGTTACATCGAATTCACCGGCGACCCGATGGACCCAAAGCTTAACATCACCGCCACCGAGCGCACCAGGGCCAACGTTTCATCTGGCGACGGCGACCAAAGCGGGCGCACCGTAGAGTTCGACTGCGGCGTGATTATAACGAAAACGCTGTCAGACATGGGGCTTGAGTTCACCTTGAGCGCGCCCGAAGACATGACACTCAACACCGAGTTGCAGGCAATGAGCGTAGAGCAACGCGGCAAACTCGCCGTCACAATGCTTACAACAGGCATGTATCTTTCTGACGGAAACACAAGCGGTTTCTCAATGAACAACGCCCTGAACTCGTTCCTCCAAAGCGAGATCAACAGCATAACGGGCAACGCCCTGCGCTCACTTGACCTCAGCTTCGGCATGGACAACTCAACCGACGCAAGCGGAGGCACGCACACAGACTATTCGTTCAAGTTCTCAAAACGCTTCTGGAACAACCGCATGAAGATTGTCGTGGGCGGCAAAGTGTCAACAGGTCCTGACGTCGCGAACCAGAACGAATCGTTCTTCGACAACGTAACGTTTGAATACAGGCTTGGCAACACGTCTGACAAATACGTCAAGCTGTACTACGACAACAACGCCTACGACTGGCTCGAGGGCACAGTGCGCGAATACGGCGTAGGCTTTATCTGGCGGCGCAGCCTGCAACACTTCAAGGACATCTTCAGTTTCGGCAAGAAAAAGCAAAAAGCCGCACCAAAAGACAGCACCAACAACAAGATGAAACCTGAAGCCCCAGTCAACAAATGACGTCGCAGACGAAACGCAAACGCCACCACTTAGACACGTTAAACAACAAACAAGGCAATGACAAAACCACACATACACCATCATAAGACAGCCCGAAGCCGGTTTGCCCGCAACCTCTTAGTTGCCGGCATGATGCTTGCAGCCGTAATGGCCGCCTTCACTTCATGCTCCACGACAAAGAACCTGCGGGAAAACGACCAACTGTTCATCGGACTGACAAAAATTGAATACAAGAACTACGACAAGGAAAGCGAAGCCGACCACTTCAACATGACAAAGGAAGAGGTGGAAGCGTCACTCGCCACCGCCCCGAACGGAGCGTTGTTCGGCAGTTCGTATTACCGCACGCCGTTCCCTTACGGCCTGTGGATATGGAACGCTTTTTCCGGCTCCAAGAACAAAATCGCGCAGTGGATAACCAAGACTTTCGGCAAAGCTCCTGTGCTGATGAGGCAAGTAAACCCGGAACTTCGCACGTCGGTTGCGCAGTCTGTCTTGCGCAACCACGGCTACCTTAACGGTACTGTAAGTTATAAGATTGTGCCGCAGAAGAACCCCAAGAAAGCGAAAATAGGCTACACAGTTGACTTCGGGCCGCTTTTCACAGTGGATTCGCTTGAATACAAGGGCTTTCCTGACGAGGCCGACAGCCTCATAAACAACTCGAAAGACGAAGCGTTGATAAAGCCAGGCTCTCCGTTTGACGCCGCGACGATGGACGCCGAGCGCAACCGAATAGCCACAATATTCCGCAACAACGGGTACTATTATTACCAACCAAGCTTCGCCTCATACCTTGCCGACACCACAGCCGTGCATGGAAAGGCCAAGCTGCGCCTGCAAATGGCCGAGAACATACCCAACCTCGCATTGAGGAAATGGCACATCGGCAAGATACGCATCAACATGCGGAAACAGTTCATGGAGCAACTGACTGACTCGTTCAGCCACAGGTACTTCACCGTAAAGTTCAGGGGGAAACGTCCACCTATACGCCCGAGGATAATACTGTCTGGCTTGAGACTCCGCCCCCGCCAGCTTTTCAGCTATGACAAATATACCGAGTCGCTCAATAAAATCAACAGCACGGGGCAATTCAGCTCCGTCGAGTTCAACTTTACGCCACGAGACACCACAGGCAGGAGCGACACTCTCGACATAAACCTTTCTTGCACGTTCGGCAAGCCATACGACTTTTACATCGAAACCAACTACCGCAACAAAATAAACGGCCGCCACGGGCCTGAACTCGTAGTGGGTTTCGTGAAGCGCAACGCCTTCCGTGGAGGAGAGAAATTGGACATCAACCTGCACGGCTCTTACGAATGGGAACAGGGCGGGAACGTCAACGGCGCAGACGGCAACATGAACTCATACGAATACGGAGCCGACGCCTCGATAGAGTTTCCGCGCCTGATAGTGCCGTTCCTCAAGCGGCGCAGGTATTTCACAACGCCGTCAACATACGCGAAAATATCAATGAACGTCCTCAACCGCCCCGACTATTTTAAGATGCACACATTCTCGGCGGAATGGACGTACACCTGGCAACGCTCCAACAAGTGGCGTCACGAGTTCAGCCCGCTCACACTGCAATACCAGAAGCTGAACCGCACCACGATGAAATTCGACTCCATCCTCTACGCCAACCCATACCTGCAGACCTCCATGCAGAACGTCTTCATACCAAAGATGCACTACACGTTCACATACAGTTCGGCGATGCACAGCCGCAACCCGCTGGTTTGGGAGACAACCGTCACCGAGTCAGGCAACATTCTCACCCTCGGCTACATGGCGGCAGGCAAGAAATGGGGCAAGACCGACAAGGAGCTGTTCAAGAACCCCTACGCCCAGTTCCTAAAACTTGAGACAGACATCAGCAAAACGTGGATGGTCGGCGAGAAATCAAGCCTCGTGGCTCACGCCAACGCCGGCGTCATCTACAGCTATGGCAATAGCCGCACCGCGCCTTACAGCGAACAGTTTTACGTCGGCGGAGCAAACAGCATCAGGGCGTTCGCCGTGCGAAGCATCGGCCCTGGAAGCTATACAACAGACGTTTCGCGACTGTCATACCTCGACCAGACGGGCGACATTAAGCTGCAACTCAACTTGGAGTACCGCTTCAACCTCTTCGGCGGGCTGTACGGCGCGGCTTTCATCGACGCCGGCAACGTATGGGCGCTGCGTGACGACGGCTACCGCCGCGGCTCGCAGTTCAAGCTGAAGAACGCGCTGAAGGAGATGGCGTTAGGCACGGGCGTCGGCATACGTTACGACCTTGACTTCCTCGTGCTGCGCCTTGACTGGGGCGTAGGCTTGCACGTGCCTTACGAGACGGGCAAAAGCGGCTTCTACAACATACCTAAGTTCAAGGACGGCCAAGCCCTGCACCTTGCCGTAGGTTACCCGTTCTGACAATCAAACCGCCACACAAGACAAACAAAGGCGCATGAATCCGAAACATTCATGCGCCTTCGTTTTTGCCGCCTTGATTTGCCACAAAGCAAACGCACCGACCCATCCCAAGGAGTTTGCCGGCGCGAACAAAAACCTCCACTAAAGCCCCTGCAACACTTTCTCAACATCCGAAGGTGTCTTCACGGCCTCCTTCTTCAGCACCGAGCCATAACTGTCAGTAAAGGTAACGACAAAGTGGAAATTCAATTTCACGAACTTAAGCCATGTCATCACATCGTCAAACTCATTCTTGGTGAGCGAGTTTTCCTGCATCATGAGCCACCCGGCCGTATAAAGCTCTGCTTGCTCGCTCGCCTCAATCTGCTTGAAGCCGTCAAAGGTAGAAGGCCTGAACACGACCAAGACCTCATTCTTGCTTCTGTCGAACGACACGTCCACCTTGCAATCCAGCCCTTTGGGCTTAAAGGAATTCTTGGCTTGCCGTTTAGCCAAAGACTCAAACAGGTCAACAATGCTTTCCTCAAACTCATCTTGCGCGTTGATGTTCACCGTTGCCGCAAACAGCAACATGATAACTAAAAAAAACTTTTTCATATCTACATTATTTTTTACGTTTACCATATTCATAAATGAAGAAACGCCAAGCCACGGCCATCTTCACTTTACTTTTGCAAATATAGTAAAAAAACGCGAGTTCGGCATAAGAAAACCATTAAAAAAGTTGTGGGGAATGGAATGTTTTTAGTACCTTTAAGGGTGAAAATCAACAAGTTACATAAAAACATCCATTTCCATGACAGATGCAAATTTAATAGAAATTTTCTGTATTCTCGACGAATTCTGCAAATATTTCATTCCCGAACTGAAAAAACACACGTTGGACACCTGCGGCCACCGGCCGCAACGTTTAAAATAGTCTTAATCTTCATAACATGTTTGTTTTTCCACACTTACTCCATTTGCGCACATTGTGCTTATGCTGGCATTGCACAACCAGGCACCCCGTAAAATTACAATAAATTAACGAAATACACAAAGTTTAAGCATAAAAATACTCCATCAACCATGATTTTAAGCGCAAAAGAAGTGAAACAAAGGGAAAACGCAAACCATACGGCTACACATTCGGCACACTTGCCCACAACAGCAAGCAGCCAATGACTGTATGAAAGAATAAAGCCCAAGCCATGAACACAACCCTTGACCGCCGTCAAAACCAGGCGTCCAAGCCGTCAAAACGATACGCTTTAACGGCTTATCCATGCGTCACTATGCATCCGCTTGCAACTCATTGGCTATCAGCACATTTCCGATACATGGCCTTTTGCAAGACAAAAAGCGGTTCATCCGCAAACCTTTTGGATGGTACATAAAAGTCTATCCTGTCCCCGAAGGGGGCAAACTCCGCTTAACCG
>CALUFM010000010.1 GCA_944319935.1 uncultured Prevotella sp. | reverse complement strand
ATGCTATGCAAAAGGTCAAGGCGTACCACAAGACTACGAAAAAGCTGTTTATTGGTACACTCAAGCGGCAGAACAGGGAAATGCAGAAGCACAAAATCATTTGGGTTTATGTTATGCAATTGGCGAGGGCGTAAAACGAGATAATCCTCAAGCGTTTTACTGGTTTTCTAAAGCAGCAGAACAAGGGAATAAGAATGCTAAAAAATACTTGAGTTCATTAAGAAACATTTGATTTATTTTTTATGATAATAATTGCATCCAAACGTCGGAAGGCAGAAAACATACTAAAGAAACATCCCGAAGCAATATTGGCTGACGTGACGAGTCAAGCGAAAGACGGATTGGTTAAACTAAGCCCGTTTTATCCGCATGGCGACATACCCGTTCCGTTCAGTCCCGGATGGACGGCCACATGCGTGGAATCCGTGTGGCAAGGACTGAAAGTGTTTGAGCACGCTAACGTTGACATAGAGATGTTCAAGAACGACACGATGAAGAACCTGAAGCGCACAGTTCGTAGGTTTGGCAAGCCGTTGGGGCATCGCCGAGGTGTGGACGGCACAAAATTGTTGGGGTATATCGAGGCACGAAAGGAAATATATGTGCCTACATATAGATGGGTGTTGGAACACAAGGTGCAGAATATCATAAAACGGCTCAGGGAAGCGAGCCGCGACAAAACGATTGTGCTGCTCGATTATAACACTAATTGCGACGTTGACGATGGTGGCAAACCGTTGTCACACGCATACCTGATAAAGGCATACATCGAGGGATTGTACCCGTATGGCGATATTAAGGCCAAAGAGAAAAATAGTAATAGAAAGCCGAAAGAGCTATCATTGTTTGACGAATAATACTAAATAATCATGGAAAAGAAATCAAACTGGCAAGAATACAAGACCTTGCTTGAACAGCAAGACATCAGCAAGCTGTACCACTTTACCGACAGAGACAACTTGGAGTCAATAATCAAGAACGGCGGATTATACTCGTGGGCGGACTGCGAACAAAAAGGCATCACAATAAGCAAGCCCGGCGGCGGAATGCTGTCACGTCAGCTCGACAGCCGCGACGAATTGCAGAACTATGTGCGTGTGAGTTTCGTTACGCAGCACCCGATGATGTATGTCGCCATGAACGAGGGGCGTATATCAAATCCTGTAATATTGGAGATAGACCACGAAGTGGTTTGCTGGGACGGCACACTCTACTCCGACCGTAACGCGACAAAGACTGGGGCAAACGTGGGCGGAACACTCGATGACCTGAAACGCATACATTTCCAGTCGGTGAAGGCACGCAAGCATTTCGACTTGGACGAGGATGAACAACAGTTTTACCAAGCCGAAGTGTTGGTAAAGAACTTTATTCCACTGCAATACATAAAGAACATCGGCAACTTTGGCATCCAAATCCCCAACAATCCACAACAGCTGCAAATAAAGACAGCATACACTGCGCAAATCACGCGCAACACGCCTACGGCGTTTATTTTCTTGGTAGACCATTCTGTGAGTATGCAGAAAAAGACAAACCTGTTTGGTGAGGAAATGACGATGGCAGAGGCTGCCGCACGCATAGTGAACAGGCAGATTAACGAACTGGTGTTGCGCTGCATCAAGTCGAACGAGGTGCGCCATTACTACGACATAGCAGTGATAGGTTACGGCGAACGGGCTTACAGCGGATGGAACGGCGAATTGGAAGGCCGCGACTTCGTTACGCCAGAAGAATTGCGCGACAATCCATTTAAAAAGATTATTACGCGCGAGGAGAAGCGGACGAGGAAAGGAACGGTTGTAAAAGAAGTTGAGAAAGTGCAATGGGTGGAGGCACGAAATGACGGAAGCTGGACGCACCTGCACGAAGCGTTCAGCCGCGCAAAAATGCTGCTAAACCGGTGGATGGAGCAACACAAGGAAAAAGACTGCTATCCGCCGACAATCATAAACATCACCGACGGCGAGTTTAACGGTGCAAACAAAGAAACAGTACTGCAACAGGCAAACGAACTGAAATCAATGTTTACCAACGACGGTAACGTCATTCTGTTCAACATTCATTTCACAGCAAGCAAGTCGGCGGATGAGGTCGTTTGCCCGATAGACAAGAGCGAACTTAACGGCGACCGATATGCAGAAACTTTGTTCCAAATGTCGAGCCTGTTGCCCGAGCGTTATAATGCCGACATCGAGAAATACCTGAACGACGGACGGCAGGGTCGCCACGTGGCAATGGGTGTGAATGCCGATGCCACCACGCTAATAAAGATCATGGACATAGGCACTCCGACTAACATAAGCCAAAACCAATGAAAACAAGTTGCGTATCAATAGGAAAGTTTGAGCCAGGCTGCATCAATGAGGATGCGGCTTTGGCTCGTGATAATGTCATCGCCGTATCTGACGGTGCAGGTGGTGGCGGACTTTTTGCCGAGCGATGGTCGCGCTATTTGCTCGACCATCTGCCCGACACGCCTATTTGTTCCGCCGAAGAATTAGACAGTTGGATAGAACAAATATGGGAACCGTTCTACAACCAGTGCGAAGCCGACGCAAAGCAAATGGGCGGTATGTCGTTGGAGAAATTTTATGACGAAGGCTCGTTTGCGACGTTAATTGCTGTATGGAGAACATCTGAAACCACCTGCCGATGGATGAGTTTTGGCGACAGTGTGGCTTTCTGTTATGATTTTGCCACCCACAAACTCATACATACGTTTGGCTGCTTGGGCGACTTCAACAATCCGCCATACCTGATTAACTGCAAGGACGAGATTAACGGAAAGGGCTTCAAAAGCGGAGAATGGAACATAAATGAACATTCGGTTGTGTTCGCCGCAAGCGACTCGTTGGCTCACTACATATTGATGATGTATGAAGTGAGTCGGAATGACACATACGCCCATGAACTGCAGGAAGCCGGGGCACGCCACTCGAAGAACGAGAACTACATAAAGATGGCACAGGCATTGCCGACTGTTGATTTTGAGAAAGGGGTATTATACAAACTGTTAAACTGCGCCAACAATCAGACAAACTTCAAACGGCATATTGAAAGCCTGCTGCGTAAAGGTCTGCTTGCGGTGGACGATTATTCTTTTGCCGCATTGGCGATAAATAATGACAAGAAATAAAAAGTAAAAGAAGTAAAAACGCGATCGCGATAAAGCCATGAACTACCCTTTGATTTCAGAATATGTTGACGCCATACGCTCGGCGGAAGACAACTTTGACAAACTGAGCGACCTGCGCCCCGTACTTGACGGCAACGGCAATCCCGTAATGTCAAGTGGAAACTTCGCCGTTGTCTTTAAAATGAAAGACGTGATGACCGGCCGCATGTACGCCGTGAAATGCTTTACACGCGAGCAGGAAGGGCGCGAGGAGGTTTACCGCCAGATTGTCGACGAGCTTGAGCTTGTGCAATCAACCTATCTTGCAAAGGTAAGATATTACGACCATGAACTGTTTGTAGACACCAACAGCTCTGACGACAGCGAGTTTCCCGTGCTGCTGATGGACTGGGTAGAGGGCGAGACGCTCGACCGCTACGTCCGCCGGAACATCAACGACACCTACGCCCTCGAGATGCTGGCATACAACTTCAGCCGCCTTGCCATGTGGCTGCTGTCTCAGCCTTTCGCACACGGCGACCTGAAGCCGGACAACATCCTTGTGCAAGCCGACGGCTCGCTGACGCTTGTCGATTACGACGGCATGTACGTGCCGGCCATGCAGGGGCAGAAGTCTCGTGAGCTGGGCAGCCCCGACTTCCGCCACCCCCTGCGCACCGACGACGACTTCAACGAGCACATCGACGACTTCCCGGCCATTTCCATTCTCCTGTCCCTCCGCCTCATAGCCGCCGACCCGTCGCTGCTTGACAGCTACGGAGCGTCCGACCGCCTGCTGTTTGCCGAGAGCGATTACCGCGACCTCTCCTCATGCACTTTATTGAAAAACGTCTTCCCCTCGCACGACGTTGACATCAACACCCTCGTCAGCCTCTTCACCATCGCCGACATGCACAAGTCGCTCTCGCACGTCTCTTTCCGTCTGTTGGCAGTCAGGAAACCACAAAAACCTGAAAAGATAGAAATACTCTCAACAGAAGTAACTGAAGATGACCTCGCAAATGCCGTTGAAGACGAGTTCGGAGCAAAGTACAGCAAGGACGGAAAGCGTCTGTTGAAAGGTGTAAATATAAAAGAATATAACATAAAAGAAGGGACAAAGGTTATTTGTAATTTCGCTTTTATGGGATATAAAAATATTTGTAAAATAAAAATTTCAAATTCGGTAACCAAAATAGGTGCCTGTTGTTTCATGAATTGCTATTTGTTGAAAGATGTTAAATTGCCAAATACAATAAGAGAAATAGGTATGGGTTCTTTCTTCAAATGCTTATCATTGGCTCATTTAGATATTCCAAAATCTGTTTCTAAAATAAATGGTAACCCTTTTATTTTATGCAAATGCACCATTGCATCATCATCGCCTTGCTTTGTTGTTAAAGATAACAATCTTTATAGTGCCGATATGAAAAAAGTCATATCATATAGAACAAACAAAAGCAAAATAATTATACCTAATTCAATTATAATAATAGGAAAGAGTGCTTTTGCATGGAATCAAAGCATAAAAACAATACAAATACCAACAAGTGTGAAAATAATAGAAGATGGAGCTTTTTTGCGATGTGATTCCTTACAAGATATTTATATACCTGACACAGTTTTATGTATCGGAGATTCTGCTTTTTCCATAGATGGCTTAAAAAGTATTCGATTACCTTATGCAGAATTTAATGGAGATATTATTCTTGGAAAAAACAAATGGTGCGATGGATTTAAAATAATAATGCCTCATGGTTCTATACAAAGATTTAAAGAATTATTACCGAAATATAAAAATCAAATTGTTGAAGAAACAATATTTTAAGTATTTGGTTATAAATATTGACTTTCATTATAACCAAAGGGTCAGTAGAAATTATCCCCACTAAATTTCTACTGACCCCAAATGCGCTCGCTGAATCATTCAACGCTAAAATCAAACTCTTTATAGCGAATCTCAGGGGAGTTATTGACAAGAAGTTTTTCTTATTCCGTATTGCTAACTTATATGCCTATCCCCATTAAAAATATACTGACCCTAACCAAACTCTAAATCATACAAAGTCTATCCTAATGTGGTAATGCAGAGCCTAAGCTTTTTATTAAAAATCCATAAAGATTTACTGCAATTCTATGAAATTTCAGAGGGTCACTTTTACAAAGTTTCGCGTCAAAAAGGTCACCTGAAGGTCACCGATAAAAGAAAAAGCACCTACAGAAAGTCTGTAAGTGCTTGATTTTCAGTGTGGGCCATCCAGGGCTTGAACCTGGGACCTCCAGATTATGAGTCTGTTGCTCTAACCAACTGAGCTAAAAGCCCTACTCAGACCGTGTTATCAGTCGTTGCGAGTGCAAAGGTACGCAAGTTTTGGCAAAGCACCAAATTTTTTCATGAAAAAGTATCTTAAAAACGCAAAAAGCGAGATGGAAACGAGATGATAATGGGGCATAAGCGGAATGATAATGGGACATAAGCGGGACGGAAGCGTGATGGTAATGGGGCGGAAACGGAATGAATTGCGGATGTCTGCGGGTGATTGCGTGGCAGGTGTTACGCCCGTCCTTTCCTGAACTTTGACGGCGATGTGCCGAGGTGGCGTTGCACGTAGCGGCTGAAATATGACAGTGACGAGAAGTTGAAACGCTCGGCTACGGTTGTCAGCGGCACGTCCTTGCGGCTCAACATGCTGGCTATTCCGTTCGCCGTAAAGCGGTCAATCCAGTAAGACGCGGGGCGTCCGCACGCTTTGCGGCACACCTCGGAGAGGTAGTGCGGCGTGACGCAGAGGCGCGAGGCGTAATGGTCGAGGTCGCGGTGGGTGACGTATTCGCCGTTATAGAGCATCTCGATGAACCGCCGCAAGAGGCTTTGCGCCCGTTCGGGCACGTCTTCCCATCGTCGTCCGCGCGCGTGTATGTCGTACAGGTCGAGGATGTGCGCCATGAGCAGATGCCTAAGCATCTCGTCGCGGAAGAGGTGGCCGCCGCTGTCGTCCATGCGCCGGCGTAGCGTGGCCATGGCTTCGCGACACACGCTGAAGTCGCTGGGCGAGAGGCGCATCACCGGGTTTTGCAGCAGTGACAAGTGCCCTATGATGCCGTAATTGCTGCACAGCGCAAGCGAAGCGACAAAACTTTCTGACAGGCTCATGACCATCGCTTCGGCGTCGGCCGCCTCGGTAATGTCGGAGGCGAGGGCGGCGTCGGGCAGGATGACATAGTCTCCCGCGGCCACGTTGTACCTGACGTCGTGCAGCATGAAGCTCATGCCGCCGCGTGTGTACAATATGTGCAACACGCGCCCCGGCGTGCCGGCGAGGGCGAAGCCCGCAACCTTGTCGGCGAACACAATCCCCGCCGAGGCGTCATCTCCTTTTGTGTAAAGTCTTTCTCGCATGTCTGCTTTTGTTTGTGCTTATGTTTCGGCAACGGTTTGCCGCAGTTTTTATTCAGCTTGGCAATCTGTTGATAATCAGGTTTTTGTGCGTATCATTGCAATATGTGGCCTTTTGTGTCGTAAAAGGTCGCCTTTTACAGCCCCGTTTGCGGCCTTTCGCATTGTGGGATGCGGTCTTTTGCAGCCCCGGTGGCCGGCTCCTGTGGCTTATGTGCGCATTTCCCGTGGCGTGAAACGCCGTTGCCGTTGTGCAAATTTAGTGAAAAATCCACGAAAAGTGAAAATGTCTCCACGATTTTCATAACATCTTTTCCGCAGTGTCGGCGTAACTTTGCAGGCGTAACAAAACATCAAGCGATATGAAAGAAGTCAGACTTAACAACGGCGTCATGATGCCGGCGGTGGGCTACGGGGTTTACCAAATCCCCGTTGAGGACACCGAGCGTTGCGTAAGCGACGCATTGGAGGTGGGTTACCGGATGGTGGACACGGCCTCGTCATATTTCAATGAAAAACAGGTGGGCGACGCCCTGCGCCGCAGCGGGCTGCCGCGCGAGCAGGTGTTCGTGACGACCAAGCTCTGGGTTCAGGACTACGAGTATGACGACGCGCTGCGCGCCTTCGACCTGTCGATGAAGAACCTCGGCCTTGATTACCTCGACCTGTACCTCCTGCACAAGCCTTACGGCAATTATTACGCCGCGTGGCGCACCGTGGAGAGGCTGTATAAGGAGGGCAGGGTGCGCGCCGTCGGCGTGACGAGCTTCTCCAGCGAACGCCTGCAAGACCTCTTCCTGCACAACGAGGTGAAGCCGATGGTGAACCAGCTTGAGACGCATCCCTTCTTCCAGCAGGGCGCGGCCAACGCCTTCTTGCGCCAGGAAGGCATACAGCATGAGGCCTGGGCACCCTTCGCCGAGGGCAAGCGAGGCATATTCAGCAACCCCACCATCGAGGCCATAGCCGACCGCCACGGCAAGACCACGGGGCAGGTAGTCCTGCGGTGGCTCAACCAGCGCGGCGTGGTAGTCATCCCCAAGAGCGTGCGCAAGGAGCGCATGGCGGAGAACCTGGACATCTTCGACTTCACGCTCAGCAACGAAGAGATGCGCCGCATGTCTGTTTTGGACACGGGCCGAAGTCCCATTTATGGCGACCAAGACCTGCCCACGGTGCGCGGGATAGGACTGCACAAGATACATTGATTTAAGGTCATGCGGTTTTAAGGTTGTGAGGTCTTACGGATGTAGCGAAGCTTTACGTAAGAATCCTGTATTCATAAGGCGGCAAAAACAACCGCAAAACCGCATGACCACCAAACCGTAAAACCGTAAATAACATGGAATATACAACTTTGAGCAACGGCGTCGAGATGCCGTTGTTGGGCTACGGGGTATATCTCGTAAGCCCAGAAGAGTGTGAACGCTGCGTACTCGACGCCATCAGCACCGGCTATCGCCTCATAGACACCGCCCAGGCGTATTATAATGAAGAAGGCGTGGGCGCGGCCATTGCCAAGTGCTGCGTGCCGCGCGATGAGCTGTTCATCGTCACCAAGGTGTGGGTCACCAACGCGGGCGAGGAGAATGCCGCGCGCAGCATCGACGAGTCGCTGCGCAAGTTGCAGACCGACTACATCGACCTGCTGCTAATCCACCAGCCCTACGGCGACGTGTTCGGCTCGTGGCGCGCCATGGAGAGAGCTTACCGTGACGGCAAGGTGAGGGCCGTAGGCGTGTCTAACTTCCAGAAGGGACGCTTCTACGACTTCGCCTACCACGCCGACGTGAAGCCCATGGTCAACCAGTTGCAGTGCAACGCCACGATACAGCAGGACGGCATACAGGCCGTTCTCGGCGAGTTCGGCACGAAGATGATGGCCTGGGGGCCGCTCGGCGGACAAGGCTCTGACGCAATATTCAGCAACGAAACGCTGAAACAAATCGGCTTGAAGTACGGCAAGACGGCCTCTCAGGTGGCCCTGCGCTGGCTGACTCGGCGCGGCATAGTGGCCATACCGAAGAGTACGCACAAGGAAAGGATGGCCGAGAACCTTGACATCTTCGACTTCAGCCTGACCGATGGCGACATGGCGGCCATCGCCAAGCTTAACCGGCACGACGAGGGCACGGTAGACTTTGGCGACCCGGCGTTCGTCAAGATGCTCTTAGACACTTACAAGTAAGCCTTGCGCAAGCCGCTTGACGCGCGCCTTGCCGCCAAGCTCTTTGCGACAGGCGGTTCATCCGCAAACCTATTGGATGGTATATAAAAGTCTATTTTGTCCCCGAAGGGGGCAAACTCCGCTTAACCGCCGGTGGAGTGAGCGCGGCGAACGTAACCTGCGGTAAGTCGAAACTGCTCCAACCGTCCCCGAAAGGGGGCGAATGGCGTGTTGGGTTATGCGGTGGCGGGTTCTTACGGTTATGCGGAATGTCCGTATACCCCAATAACCGTATAGCCTTAAACCTTACAACCGTAAATGCCGTTCACCCTCCCTTCGAGGACGATATTATTTGCGCATACATGCCGCAAGTTCCGCTTCACTCCACATGCGGCTAAGCAACGTTGGATGTCTTCGACGCCCTGCTACGCATTGTTGCCATCCAAAGGGGTTGCGGATGAACCCGATAGGCGGCCTTTCACGTTGCGAAAGGCCGCCTATTGTCGTCTGAAAGGCCACGTTTCGCAAGGCGAAAGGCCATGTCTTGCAAAGCCTCTGGCTGTCAGGCACTTGCGGATGGCTTGTCGTCTCCGCAATCCGCAACCCAATTATGCGTTGTGCATTATGAATTGCCCACCCGCCCAATTATGCATTATGCATTGTGAATTGTGCATTATGAATTGCCCACCCGCCCGATAATGCATCATGCATTGTGAATTATGCATTAATAAAGGCTTTTTTCACGCACGGCGGGCAATATCTCGTTTTTTTTTCGTAAGTTTGCACCTAATTATTTATAAACTCCCACGCAAACGACAAAAAAAAATATCAAAGGTATGATTCTTTTTTTCAAGACACCAACGGAAAGCGTGATTGCGACCGAGGTTGACCATCAGCTTTCGCAAGAAGAAGTAAAGGAACTGTGCTGGTTGTATGGCGACGCCACCCTGGTTGACGCCGACCGTATTGACGGCTACTTTGTAGGCCCGCGCCGCGAGATGGTCACGCCGTGGAGTACGAACGCCGTGGAAATCACGCAGAACATGAACCTGAAGGGCGTCTCGCGCATAGAGGAATACTTCCCCGTAAGCTCCAAGGACGCCGACCACGACCCGATGCTGCAACGCATGTACGACGGGCTGGACCAGCAGGTGTTCACCGTTGACCACAAGCCTGAACCCATCAAGCACGTTGACAACCTTGAGGAATATAACGAGCAGGAGGGCTTGGCCCTGTCGCCCGAGGAAATAGAGTACCTTCACAAGATAGAGAAGGAGCTGGGACGCCCGTTGACCGACTCGGAAATCTTTGGCTTCGCCCAAATCAATTCAGAGCATTGCCGCCATAAAATCTTCGGCGGCGTGTTCATCATCGACGGCAAGGAGATGGAATCGTCGCTCTTCAACATGATTAAGAAGACGACGAAAGAGAACCCGCACAAAATCCTGAGCGCGTACAAGGACAACGTGGCCTTCGCCGAAGGCCCTGTCATCGAGCAGTTTGCGCCCGAAGACCAGTCAACTTCTGACTATTTCCGCATAAAAGACATAGAGAGTGTCATCTCGCTGAAGGCCGAGACGCACAACTTCCCTACCACCGTAGAGCCTTTCAACGGAGCGGCCACGGGCACGGGAGGCGAAATACGCGACCGCATGGGCGGCGGAACGGGCTCTTGGCCCATCGCCGGCACGGCGGTGTACATGACGGCTTACCCTCGTTTAATTGAGAATGGAGAATGCAAAATTGAGAATTGTGATTTGCATGAAGCTAATAACGAAGGTAATCATAATTCTCAATTCTCAACTCTAAATTCTCAATTCGCAGTAAAGCGTGACTGGGAAGACATCCTGCCCGTGCGCAAATGGCTCTACCAGACGCCAGAGCAAATCCTCATCAAGGCGTCAAATGGTGCTTCAGACTTCGGCAACAAGTTCGGCCAGCCGCTCATCTGCGGCTCTGTGTTGACCTTCGAACACAAGGAGGGCGACGAGAAGTACGCTTATGACAAGGTCATCATGCTGGCCGGAGGCGTAGGCTACGGCACAAAGCGCGACTGCCTGAAGAAAGAGCCTAAGAAAGGTAACAAAATCGTGGTTGTCGGCGGCGACAATTACCGTATCGGCCTCGGCGGCGGCAGCGTGTCGTCGGTTGACACCGGCCGATACTCCAACGGCATCGAGCTGAACGCCGTACAGCGCGCCAACCCCGAGATGCAGAAGCGCGCCTACAACCTTGTGCGCGCCCTTTGCGAGGAAGACGTCAACCCCGTTGTCAGCATCCACGACCACGGTTCGGCAGGCCACGTAAACTGTCTGTCGGAGCTTGTAGAGGAGTGCGGCGGCCAAATAGACATGACCAAGCTGCCCATCGGCGACAAGACGCTCTCGAGCAAGGAAATCATAGCCAACGAGAGCCAGGAGCGAATGGGACTTCTCATTGACGAGAAGCACATCGAACATGTGCGCAAAATCGCCGAGCGCGAGCGCGCCCCGCTGTATGTCGTAGGCGAAACCACTGGCGATGCCCACTTCAGTTTTGTGCAGGGCGACGGCGTTCGACCGTTCGACCTCGACGTGGCGCAGATGTTCGGCCACTCGCCCAAGACCTACATGAGGGACAACACCGTGGAGAGGCACTATGAAAACGTGTCGTACACGACAATGGAGAATGGAAAATTGAGAATTGGAAATCGTGATTTGCATAAACAGCAAACTGTAAATAACGATGGCAATCATAATTCTCAACTCTCAACTTTCAATTCTCAATTAGATGAATATGTAGGCCGCGTACTCCAGCTTGAGGCCGTTGCCTGCAAGGATTGGCTCACTAACAAGGTTGACCGAAGCGTTACAGGCAAAATCGCCCGCCAGCAATGCCAGGGCAGAATCCAGCTCCCGCTGTCTGATTGCGGCGTTGTCGCGCTGGATTACCGCGGCAACAAAGGCATCGCTACGGCTCTCGGACACGCCCCGCAGGCCGGTTTGGCTTCGCCTGAGGCCGGCAGTGTGCTGTCAGTCGCTGAGTCGTTGACTAACATCGTGTGGGCTCCGCTCGAGGACGGGCTTGACAGCGTAAGCCTCTCGGCCAACTGGATGTGGCCTTGCCGCTCGCAGGAAGGTGAGGACGCGCGCCTCTATAGCGCGGTGAAAGCACTCTCGGACTTCTGCTGTGCCATAAAAGTGAACGTGCCGACGGGCAAGGACTCTCTCTCGATGAGCCAGCAATACCCCGACGGGCAGAAAATCATCAGCCCGGGAACGGTCATCGTAAGCAGCGGCGGACAGGTGTCTGACGTGCGCAAGGTTGTGTCTCCCGTGGTGGTGAACGATGACAAGTCATGGCTTTACCACATAGATTTCTCTTACGATGAGCTTCGCCTCGGCGGCTCGGCTTTTGCCCAGTCGCTCGGCAAAGTGGGCGACGACGTGCCCACGGTGAAGAGCCCTGACTACTTCCGCAAAGCCTTCAACACGCTTCAGGAGCTTGTCAAGAACGGCTGGCTCATGGCCGGTCACGACATCAGTGCAGGCGGAATGGTCACCACTCTGCTTGAGATGTGCTTCGCAAACACTGATGGTGGTCTCGACATCAGCCTCGACAAGTTCGACTGCGACGACATTGTTAAGATGCTCATGGCCGAGAACCCCGGCGTCATCGTGCAGGTTTCAGAGCGTCACAGGCTTGACTTTGAGGACTTGATGGACGACAACGGCGTATGCTACGCTTGCATCGGACGGCCTGATGCGTCATCGCGCAAGCTCAAAATCAGCAAAGGCAAGTTCACGCATGAGTTCGACATCGACGCAATGCGCGACGTATGGTACAAGACTTCGTACTTGCTTGACCGCGACCAGAGCATGAACGGACGCGCCGAAGCACGCCGCGACAACTATAAGAAGCAGCCCGTCGTGATGAAGTTCAACGACTCCTTCACAGGCAAACTGTCACAATACGGCATCTCGGCCGACCGCCGCGAGCCGACAGGCGTCAAGGCCGCAATCATCCGAGAGAAAGGGACAAACGGCGAAAGGGAGATGGCTTACTCGCTGTATCTTGCCGGATTCGACGTCAAGGACGTTATGATGACCGACCTCATCACGGGTCGTGAGACGCTTGAAGACGTCAACATGATTGTCTTCTGCGGCGGTTTCTCCAACTCAGACGTGCTTGGTAGCGCGAAGGGATGGGCCGGAGCGTTCCTCTTCAATCCGAAGGCGAAGGAGGCTTTGGACAAGTTCTATGCCCGTGAAGACACTCTTTCGCTCGGCATATGCAACGGTTGCCAGCTCATGGTTGAGCTTAACCTCATCAATCCCGAACACGAGAAGCGCGCCAAGATGTTGCACAACGACTCGCGGAAGTTCGAGAGTGCGTTCCTCGGACTTGACATCCCGCAGAACGACAGCGTGATGTTCGGTTCGTTGTCTGGCAGCAGCCTTGGCATCTGGGTTGCCCACGGAGAGGGCAAGTTCTACCTGCCTGAGGGCGAAGACAAGTACAACGTTGTGGCGAAATACCACTATTCGGAGTATCCCGGCAACCCGAACGGCTCCGATTACGCCGTAGCCGGCATCTGCTCTAAGGACGGACGCCATCTCGCAATGATGCCCCACTTGGAGCGTGCCATCTTCCCTTGGCAGAACGGCTGGTATCCGGCTGACCGCGTGAAGGACGATGTTACGCCGTGGATTGAGGCGTTCGTCAACGCGAGAAAGTGGATTGAAGCTCATAAATAAGAATTTAAAGAAGTTAGAGAAGTTAAAGCCATTAGTCTTGTCGATGTCAATCAGAAAAGTCATTTGGCTTTAACTTCTATAACTTCTTTAACTTCTATAACTTCCTTAAAATAAAATGTCCAACTTTTACATTGACAGTTTCAAGACGTTTTTCAAAATCGGCCTGTTCACTTTTGGCGGCGGTTACGCCATGATACCGCTCATCGAGACGGAAGTGGTTGACAGGCACAAGTGGCTCGACAAGGAAGAGTTTATCGACATGATAGCCGTCGCCCAGAGCTGTCCGGGCGTTATGGCAATCAACATCAGCGTCTTCATTGGCTACCGTCTGCGCAAGCTTAGGGGTGCGTTGTGCATGGCGTTGGGCACGGCCTTGCCGTCGTTCCTCATCATACTGGCCATCGCCATGTTCTTCCATCAGTTTGAGGACAACAAGGTTGTGGCGGCCATCTTCCGCGGCATACGTCCCGCAGTGGTGGCGTTGATCGCCGTGCCGACGTTCAACATGGCGAAGAGCGCGAAGATAACGCTCACGAACTGTTGGATTCCCATTGCCTGCGCCTTGGCAATCTGTATGCTCGGCGTTTCGCCGATATACGTCGTCCTGATAGCTGGCGTCAGCGGATATGTTTACGGAAAGTACATAAAGCCCACAGAATAAAATATCATGTGGAAGTTAAAGAATTTAAAGAAGTTATCGTTCACTTCGTTCACTAAGAAGTTAAAGACAAATGTCTTGCAGGTTTTATCTTTGCCATGGTAATGGCTTTAACTTCTATAACTTCTTTAACTTCTATAAATTCATATACTAAAGATTATGATTTTCTTAAAGCTTTTCATAACGTTTTTCCAAATCGGGCTGTTCGGTTTCGGCGGCGGTTACGGCATGTTGTCGTTGATTCAGGGCGAGGTTGTCCACAAGCATGCGTGGCTCACCACGTCAGAGTTCACCGACATCGTGGCCATCAGCCAGATGACGCCCGGCCCCATCGGCATCAACTCGGCTACGTATTGCGGCTATACGGCGGTGCATAACGAGGGGTTCGGTTACTGGATGTCCGTCCTTGGCAGCTTTACGGCCACGTTCGCGCTCGTCTTGCCGTCGTTCATATTGATGATTTTGATAGCGAAAATCCTCATGAAATACATGAACACGTCGTCCGTGCAGAGCGTGTTCTCGGGGCTTCGTCCCGCCGTTGTCGGCCTTCTCGCGGCCGCCACGCTGCTGCTGATGAACCCTGAGAACTTCAGCGCACCCGACGTCAACCCCTGGCAGTTCTGGATTAGCTGCGCGCTTTTCGTGGCGTCGTTCGTCGGCACGAAGTATTTCAAGGTCAACCCCATCCGCATGATATGTTATGCCGGCGTGGCGGGGCTGCTCCTCCTTTATTGAGAAGTTTCTTAGCAAACAAGTGACGAGCAGACAAGCAGACTTTTTCAGCAGACAAGCAGACGAGTGACGAGCAGACAAGCAAACGTCTTCAGCAGACAAGCAGACGAGTGACAAGCAGACAAGCGAAGTTTCCCTGTAAGTTGTTTGGCAGACAAGTGACGGGCAAACAAACGGATTAGCATAAAAAACAAGTGGCGAGCATCAAGGCAAATCTCCTTGTCTGCTCGTCACTTGTTTGCTTGTCTGCTAAGAAAGTCTGCTTGTCTGCTGAAAACACAGCTTGTCTGCTGAAGACGTCATTGCCACTTTACAGGCACGTTTTTCAACTGGATGTTGGTTGACAGGTTGCCGCCTTTGGCCGCCTTTGAGCTGTTGATGTACCAACCTACGTAGACTACCGCCAGCGTGTTTACCGTAGATGGCACGTTTGCCAGTGACGATATTTCATATTTCACGGGCAGGCCCACCGTCAGGTTCTTCGCCAGGGCGTAGTTGTTGCTCTTGTATTCGTTCCCGTCAGTGTCGTACCCCACAACGGTGTTGTTGCCGATTTGCACGTTGGCGTAGTTCAGGTCTTTCGCCGTGGCCTTGAGATATATGGTTACGGTGTTGGCGGCAGAGTTGCCCACGGCCTCTACAAACTGCAGGTCGAAGTATTGTGCGGCGGGGTTTCCTACGCTTACGCCCGACGCCGAAGTCACGAAGTTGGTGCTTGGCGCGGTGGTCGTGCCAGGCTGCGTCGTGGTGGTCTGCTCGGCGTTGTCGTCAGTCAACACCTCTTTCACCACGCCTTTGGCCGCCTCTTTCAGCTTTTTCAGGAACTGTGCGTCGGCTTGTTGCGGTATTGCGAAAAGGGCTATCGCCATTGCGCAAATAAGTTTTGTAATTCTCTTCATGGTTGTTTGGTTTTAATTAGACAATTTCTTCAGCAGCAAAATTATGTAAAAATATGTTCTGTGCAATAACGGTTTACCGTGAATTTCGACGTGCGCGCCCGTTGTATGCCGAAACGGCTGCGCCCGATGCGTATCGCGCTGATTGTCAGTGCTTTCCCAAAAGGTCGCCTTTCGGCTTGCAAGAGGTGGCCTTTTGCGGCGTAAAAGGATGCCTTTCGTGGCGCAAAAGGCGTTCTTTCGCGGTTCATTCGCAGTTTAGGTGTAAGAGTTCTTACGTCAACAGGACGTCGAAGACGTACAACGTTGCTTGACCGCATGTGGAGCGAAGCGTAACTTGCGGTATCAAATGGCCATAAAAATCGTCCTCGAAGAGGGCGAATGGCATTTACGGTTGTAAGGTTTTAAGGGTATATGATTATGGGGTATACGGACATGCCGCATAACCGTAAGAATCTGCCACTGCATAACCCAACATGCTATTCGCCCCCTTCGGGGACGGGTTTTACACTTATACATCATACTCCTAAACTGCGGATGACCCCCTTTTAAAATTCCATACAATAAAACGACAGGGCAATCATGGCATGGCGACGTGAAAAACGGGGACTGGAAATCTTAAAGAAAGTTAACCACGGGTAATTGTTTTGTGAAAGGCGGATATTTATTTACATTTGTGAGCAAGTATTAAAAATGTTAACTTTATTAACCAAACAGTAATCAACGATGGCAAACAAAATCATTCTGGCCGTAGCGGTAACGGCCTTTCTCGCATTGACACCCCAATTATCAACGGCCGCACGGCATGACGCCGGACGAGGAAACGCCGTAACGGAAGTATGCCAAACAGGCTCGACGGCGGCCAAACCCTTCAAAGGCGTATGGAAGGCGGGCGTGGATTTTAACGAGGCTGTGATTGAACTCGACTTCTACGGCAAGTCCGTCAACGGCTGGGACGATGACGGCAATGACGTGAAATGCTATGGCACAATCCATGTCGGCATGGGGACGAACGCTTACAACTATAAGGTTGACGACTGCGTCATTACCGCATGGAAGGCTGACGGAAACAAGGCCGAGATAACATTCACGGGCGGCAGGGACGGCAATGTGTACACGGCTACGCTTACTGTCAACCCCGCAAAGAGGACGCTGACGGTGGGCAACGTCACGAGGGTTGGCGACAGCGAGTTTGGCGAATGCTATGTCACCGACGGTCTCGTGCTGAAAAAGAAATAGGATGCGTAAAAAGCAATATGCGCCAAACGCCCTTGAAGAAAGTTCTCCTTCAAGGGCGTTTGGCGTATAAGAGGCCGTTGCGGCTTTAGAATTCAAGTATCAGCGTCTGCCTCGGCTCAAGGTTGACGTCGCTTGACAGGCTGACGCTCTTGCCTGTAAGCACATCCTTGGCCGTGGTCTTGCTACCGATGACCTCGGCGTAACGCTTTACGGCGAGCTTGGCAGGCTTCTTCGTGCCGTTGACTACGGTCATCACGCTCTTTCCTCCATGCTGGCGGGCGATGACGTATACGCCGTTGTAGGGTATGAATTGCGTCTGCTTGCCCTTCGTTATGACGTCGTTGCCCTGACGCCAGTGCAGCAGTCGGCTCAGCCATGTGTACATGGCGTTCTCAGCCTTGGTGCGCCCTTCGGCGGTGAAGGCGTTGTGAGTGTCGCCGGGGAAGCCGCCGGGGAAGTCCTTGCGCACGTATCCGTCGGTCTTTTCCTTCGTGCCGTTCATCAGCACTTCCGTGCCGTAATACAGTTGCGGTATGCGGTTCACGGTCAGCAGGATGGCCAACGCCTGCTTCAGGGCTGTCGTGTCCTTGCCGTTTCCGAGGAAGCGGTCGGTGTCATGGTTCTCGATGAACGCCATCACGCTTGACGGGTTGGGGTAGAGGTAGTCGTACACGAAGTTGTTGTACACGCGGTTCATGCCCGTCAGGAAGCCGTCGGTGTCCTCGCGCTTGGCCTGGTTTATTTTGTCATAGAAGCTGAAGTCCATCACCGTTTTCAGGTTGCTGTTCTTCTTCGCGATTTTTGAGTCCTTCTGCCAGGCTGCCGTATAGGGCGGCTCTGTCACCCAGGTTTCGCCCACAACGTTGAAGTTGGGGTATTCATCGTTCAGCGTTTTCATCCATTCCGCCATCGCGTCAGCGTCGGCATACGGGTAAGTGTCCATGCGGATGCCGTCGATGCCCACCGTCTCAATCCACCAGATGCTGTTCTGTATGAGGTATTTCATCACGTGCGGGTTCTTCTGGTTGAGGTCGGGCATGGTCGGCACGAACCATCCTTCCACCGTCTCTTTCATGTCAACGTCGCTCGCGTACGGGTCAACGATGGGCGTCAGCTTGTACGAAGTCTGCAAGTACTTGTCGTTAACCTCAGGCTTCGTCTTGTCCTTGCGCGCTTCAAGCCATTCGGGAGTGTTCAGCCAGTCCTTCGAAGGCATGTCTGACAGCCACGGATGCTCGAACCCGCAGTGGTTGAAAATCATGTCCATGACCACCTTCAGGCCGTTGGCGTGGGCTTCGTCGCACAGCTTGCGGTACTCGGCGTTTGTCCCGAAGCGCGGGTCTACGCGGTAATAGTCGGTCGTGGCGTAGCCGTGGTATGAGCTGTTACCGTTCGAGTCTGGCGAGTTGTTTTCAAGTACGGGGGTGAACCAGAGGGTTGTCACGCCCAAATCCTTGAAGTAGTCAAGATGCTGGCGTATGCCTTCAAGGTCGCCGCCGTGGCGCAGGCTTGGCTGCGTGCGGTCTATCTTGTAGGGATACATGCCCTTGATGTCGTTGTTCTTCGGGTCTCCGTCGGCGAAGCGGTCTGGCATGAGCATGTACAGCACGTCGGCGTTGGTGAAGCCCACGCGCTCCTCTCCGCGCTTCTCGCGCGCCTTCAGGGCATACTTCACCTTCTTTGTCTGCTTGCCGTTCTTGAACTGCAAGGTCATTTCTCCCGGCTGCGCATCCTCAAGGTTGAGGTAAACCAGCAGGTAGTTGGGGCTGTCCAGGCGGACGATGCTGTCCACTTTGACTCCCGCATAGTCAGTTGTCACGTCGGCGGAGCCTATGCCTTCGCCGTAAACCATCAGTTGGAGTGACGGGTCTTTCATCCCGACGTACCAGTCAGTCGGGTCGATGCGATCAACCTTGACCGCCGCGTTTGTTGCCATAACGCTTAAAATCAGGCTTAAAGATAATAGAAGTTTTTTCATTGTTTAATTGTTTAAGGAGTTAAAGGAGTTAATGAAGTTAAAGGAGTTAAGGACAAATGCCAAGTTGTTTTTTACTGGTATGTTGATAATGTTGTTGTCAACTGTCATTTTTCAAAGCATTTGTCTTTAACTCCTTTAACTTCATTAACTCCTTTGACTTCCTGATTATTAGTCATGTAAAATCATTGCCGACCGCGCCAGAACGCTGACTTGGGAGCCGCTTACGGTGCCGAGGCCGGCCTCGTTGATGACGCCTTCGCGGCATACTACGGTGTAGTTGCCGTGCGGGATGTCAACGCTGCGCGCATGTTTGGCTGAATTCAATATCACGATAATGTTCTTCCAGGAGTCGCCGCCGGCGTTCCCTTTCAGGCGGAAGGCCACGAGGCAGTCCTGTACGGGCAGGAACTCAAGGTGCTTGCGCACAAGGTCGGCGTCGCCGAGGCGGAACGCCGGGTGGTTCTTGCGCAAGGATATTAGGCTGCTGTAGTAGCTGAACACCTGCGGATACTTCGTCAGGTTTGTCCAGTCGATGCGGTTCACACTGTCAGGGGAGTTGTAACTGTTATGCACGCCTTTCTTGTCTCTGAGCATCTCTTCGCCCGCCTGCATGAACGGTACGCCCTGGGCGGTGAACACGGCGGTCTGCGCCAAGAGGTCGAGGCGGATGAGTTCGTCTTGCGTTATGCCAGGGACGCTGGCGCGGAGGCGGTCAACAAGGCACATGTCGTCATGGCAACTGACATAGCTGATGGCCTGCCACGGCTGCAAAGCCCAGGCTTCCTTGCTGTAATTCACCTTCGACATGTCAACCTGCGGATGGCTGACAGCCCCGGCGATGCCGAATTTTATGCTCTCCTCGTTTCCCGCCATGCCGGCTATGAACGCGCCCTTGCGGTTGTCGTTGAACGGTCCGCGCAGCGCGTCGCGCATCTCGTCGCCGAACGCGGCTATGCCGGGCGTCTTGCGCATGTTGGCTTTCATGGCGAGCTTGTCTATTGGATAGGCGCACGTGCCCGCGCTCCAGCCCTCGCCGTAGATGAACGTTGCGGGGAAGGTGCGGTCGAACATGCGGCGGATTTTGTTCATTGTCTCGATGTCATGCACGCCCATCAGGTCAACACGGAAGCCGTCGATGTGGTATTCGTCAACCCAATAGCGCATGGACTGCAGCATGAAGTTGCGCATGGGGTCGAGTTCGCTGGCGGTCTCGTTGCCGCAGCCTGAGCCGTTAGACCATTGCCCGTCGGCCGTCTTGCGGTAGAAAACGTCGGGGTAGGTGCGCTGGAAGTTGCTGCCCTCAAGGTTGAAGGTGTGGTTGTAAACAACGTCGAGTATGACGCGGATGCCGGCCTTGTGCAGGGCGCGCACCATCTGCTTGAACTCTTTTATGCGGACGGCGGGGTCGTAGGGGTTGGTGGAGTAAGAGCCTTCGGGCACGTTGTAGTTCAGCGGGTCGTAGCCCCAGTTGTATTGGGGCGTGTCGAGGCGTGTCTCGTCAACCGACGCATAGTCGAACGACGGCAGTATGTGTACGGCGTTGACGCCTAACTTTTTCAGGTGGTCTATGGCCTTCTGCTCGGTCAGGGCGAGGAATTTTCCCTTGTGTTCAAGTCCTGACGACGGGTCGATGGAGAAGTCGCGGTGGTGCATCTCGTAGATGACGAGGTCGGTCATCTTCACCTTTTCGGTTATGCGGTCGGCGTCCCAGCCGTCGGGGTTGGTGGCTTCAAGGTCGATGATTGCGCCGCGTTGTCCGTTCACTCCGACGGCCTTGGCGAACACTCCGGCGCATTCGCCGTGCCCTGCGTCGAACGTGTAGAACTTGCCTTTCAGGTCGCCGTCTACCGTCGCGGTGTAATTCAGCAGTCCGTCATACGCCATCTTGACCGTCTTCAGCGGCGTGCCGCCCTGCCCGTCGGCGTAGATGCGCAGGGTGACGGCCTTCGCGTCCTTGGGGGCGAACAGCCTGAAGGTGGTCTGGCGGGGTGAGTAGTTTGCCTCGTCGGCGAAGCGGAACTGCGAGACTTGCCTTTCCGCCATCGGTGCCTTGGGCTTGTGCGCCGCGTGCGTGACAGCTTCTTGCGCCACGGCTTGCTGTGCTGTGGCGAGCGAGAGGAAGCCTGCGAGCAACAGGTTGGCTATTTTCATATTGGTCATTATTTATCGGTTTCGTAACATGTTGTGTCTCAATGCTTTGCGGAAGGCCGTCTTTCGGTTCGCAAAAGGTGGCCTTTCAGAGGGCAAAAGACGGCCTTTCACTGTGCGAAAGACCGTCTTTTGCAAATCATTTCGCGATGAGCGACACTGCGAAGCCTCCGCCCGGGGCTTCCGTCAGCTTGATGGTGTCACCCTTTTTCACGGTTTTCTTGGTTATCGTGTACGCCTTGGGGTTCTTCTCGTAGTGGGCGTCCTTGGCGTCGGCGTAGATGGTGCATTCGTACTTCTTGCCCTTGTCGAGGAAGTCGAGCTTGACGGTCGTCTTGTGCCCGTTCTCGTCACACTTGCCTCCTACGAACCAGTTGTCAGTCCCCTTGGCCTTGCGCGCCACGGTGATGTAGTCGCCCGGCTCGGCCTCAAGGTACTTGGAGTCGTCCCAATCGACGGCAACGTCCTTGATGAATTGGAATGCGTCCATGTACTTCGCGTAGTTCTCGGGCAGGTCGGCGGCCATCTGCAGCGGGCTGTACATCACGAGGTACAGTGCCAACTGGCCTACGAGCGTCGTGCGGACGTATGACTTGTTTTCGCTCCAGGTGTCGAGCTGCGTCTCAAGTATGCCCGGGGTGTAGTCCATCGGGCCGCCCTGCAACCTCGTGAAGGGCAGCACTACGGTGTGGTCGGGCCGGCTTCCGCCGAATGCCTCATACTCGGTTCCGCGCGCGCTCTCGTTGCCCACGAGGTTGGGATACGTGCGGCAGAGCCCCGTCGGGCGCGTAGCCTCGTGCGCGTTCACCATGATGTGGTGCTTTGCGGCTTCCTTTATGGCGTGCAGGTAGTGGTTGTTCATCAACTGTCCGTAGTGGTGTTCGCCCCTCGGTATGATGTCGCCCACGTAGCCGCTCTTCACCGCGTCATAGCCGTATTCGTTCATCAGCGAGTACGCTTTCTCCATCCACCGCTCGTAGTTCCATACCGATGAAGAGGTCTCGTGGTGCATCATGAGCTTCACTCCCTTTGAGTGGGCGTAGTCGTTGAGGGCCTTTATGTCGAAGTCGGGATACGGGGTGACGAAGTCGAAGACGTCGAGCTTCGAGTGGCCGAACCAGTCTTCCCAGCCTTCGTTCCATCCTTCGACCAGCACTTCGTCAAGTCCGTTGGCGGCGGCGAAGTCGATGTAACGCTTCACGTTCTCGGTGTTGGCCGAGTGGGTGCCGTTGGGCTTGCACTTTGAGTAGTCTGTCTTGCCGAGATGTACTGACGGCAGGTCGTTGGTGTAGCTCCATGTGCCGCGGCCTACAATCATGTCCCACCATACGCCGCAATACTTTATGGGGCGTATCCAGCTAACGTCGTCCAGGGCGCAAGGCTCGTTCAGGTTCAGAATAAGGTTCGACGAGAGCATGTCGCGGGCGTCGTCGCTTACGAGGACTGTGCGCCACGGCGTGTTGAAAGGTGTCTGGATGAAGCCCTTGAAGCCCTTTGCGTCGGGCGTAAGCCATGACTCGAACACCATCGCCTTGTCGTCAAGGTTGAGGTGCATCGTGGCATAGTTGACGCACGCCGCCTCGTGTATGTTGACGTAGAGGCCGTCGACGGTCTTCATCTGGAGCGAGGTCTGCACGCCGGTAGGCGAGAACGGGGTTTGCGACGAGTTTGGGGTGATGGCGTCTTTCATCAGCGAGCGTATTTCAGAGAGCTTTGATTCTACGGTCTCATACTCCTGCGTGTCATAGTCGCCGGGTATCCACCATGCCGTGTGGTCGCCGTTCATGGCGAACTGGGTGTGTTCCTCTTTGATGACGAAATAGTTGAGTTCGTCCTGCTGCGGGAACTCGTAGCGCAGGCCCATGCCGTCGTCATACACGCGGAAACGGATGACTATGTTGCGCTTCGTGGCGGCTTGGTTCAGCGTTACGGCCATCTCCTTGTAGTTGTTCCTGATGATGGCTGTCTGCCCCCACACGGGTTTCCACGTCTCGTCGAACGACGACGTGTCGGTCTTCGTCACGGTGAAGCCGTCCATGAGGTCGGTTTCCTCCATGCCCTTGCTGGCATACTTTGTCTTGGCCAACTCCAGTCCGAGGTGGCTCGGCTTTACAACCGTCTTGCCTTTGTAGGTCATCTCATACGTGGGCCGCCCGTTGTCGAGCGAGAACTTGACGGCCACCTTGCCGCCGGGCGACGTCACCGTTTGAGCCATCATGGCCATTGGCAACAGCAGCAAGGCTGATATCAGTTTTATCTTTCGCATAGTTTTATAAGGTTTTGTCCGTTTTCATGAAACTTGTTTTTGGGAGTTAAAGGAGTTATAGGAAGTTAAAGGAGTTAAAGACAATAGTCTTGTTGTCTGTGCATAATCGTCAAAGCATTTGTCTTTAACTCCTAAGCGAACGTCGTGAGCGATAACTTCCTTAACTTCTTTAACTCCTGACGAAGCGTCTACATCCTCCCGCTTTCCCTTATCAGGTCGGTTATGTTCTGGTTGAAGTCGTGCTTTCCCAACAGGTCTTCTATGTTGATGTGCATCCGGTAACGCCAATAGTGGCGTGGGTTGGATGGTATGTTGATGCGCTCCTTGTCCTTGTCGGCGAGGCGTATGTTCTCGTCGATGGCCAACCAGTCCTGCAATGCCAGTATGCAAAGCATCGAAGGACAGAGCAGGTTGCGCGAAATTATGTCGCGGGCGAGCCATCCCGGCAGCGGATGCGGAGCCGCGCCATACTTCTGAAGCACGTTGTTGTAATAGTCTTGGGTGCGTGCCTCGTCCTCGTCCCACCACTGGCGGAGCGTAGGTGTGTCGTGGCTTGATATTGTGCATACCGAGCGGTAAGGGTTGCGTGAGAGGACTCCGAAGCGCACGTTCGGGTCTTTCGGCATCGACTGAAGCTCCAAGCTGAGGATTTTCAGCTCGTCCATCACCCATGAAACGCAGTCAGGCACCATGCCAAGGTCTTCCGCGCAAACGAGCATCCGGGTTGCTTCGACAATCCTGGGCAGCTTGTTCATGGCCTCGCGATACCAGAACTGGTTGTTACGCCGGTAGTAATAATCGTTGTAAATCTTGTTGAAAAGGTACTTGTCACTGTCGTAAAGCGACTCGTAAATGAAGTCGAACTGCACCGAAATCCTTGGGTGGAACTTGTTCGGGTCGCGGTGGTCGCGCACGAAAAGCACGTCGCTTACCAAGGCGTAAAGCCCGTCGCGGAGGTCTGTGTCGGCTTTTCCCGTCTTTCCGGTGAAGGCCTTTTCTATCTTCCTTTGCGTGTTGTAAGCTTCCTTCATGCGGTAGCGGCCGTCGTGAGATGGTTCAAGATATGTCCCGCGAACCATCTGGGCGCGCTCTCCGAACATGCGTTCAATGACCCAGTCGGTAATGAACGGTTCGGTGAAAAGCTCCTCTTGGAAGTGCAGTCCGTAAGCTTCAATCTCCTGGCGGGTCATGCCGAGAGCCGGCGAGAACTGGCCAAGCAATCCGTGGACGGCGTTAATCGGGATTTCCCATATGCGGAAGAAGCCAAGCACGTGGTCGATGCGGTAAGCGTCGAAGAACTTCGCCATGTTGGCGAAACGGCGTGTCCACCAGCGTCCGTCGTCTTTCAGCATCTCGTCCCAGTTGTATGTCGGGAGGCCCCAGTTCTGCCCGTTGACCGAGAAGTCGTCAGGCGGCGCGCCCGCCTGGCCGTTCAGGTTGAAGTAGCGCGGCTCTTGCCATACGTCAGCTCCGTGGCGGTCAACGCCTATGGGGATGTCGCCTTTCAGCACGACTCCTTTCGAGCGGGCGTAGTCGTGGGCGTCGGCCATCTGCGTGTTGAGGATGAACTGCACGTAGTAATAGAAGGCCACGTTCTTGAAAGCCACGTTGCGCGGTCCTGACAACGCGCTGCGTTCAGCCTCGTCGAAGCAGTTGTGGTCGGGCCAGAGGCTGAAGTCGGCTGTGCCGTATTTCTCCCTGAAGTAGCAGTATTGCGCGTAGGGCACGAGCCATGGCGACGCTTCGGCGAAGAACTTCTTGAACTCCGCCGACGCCAACACTTTCTTTCCTTCTTGCTGGTAAAGCACGGTCAGGTATTCGGTCTTGGCATTGTTCACCCGCTCATAGTCGATTTGTGGCAGGGCGTTAAGCTCAAGCCGCAGTTCCTCAAAGCGTTTCCTTGTCTCCTCGTCCTCGATTTGCGGTAGCGCGTTGAGGTCGGCGTACTGCGGGTGCAGGGCGAATATGCTGATGCTGCTGTACGGGTAAGAGTCTGTCCAGGTGTGGGTGGTCGTGGTGTCGTTGATAGGCAGTAGCTGCAACACGCGCTGCTGGGTCAACGCCATCCAGTCAATCATCTTCTTGAGGTCGCCGAAGTCGCCCACACCGAAGCTCGTCTTCGAGCGCAGCGAGAACACAGGCACTTGCGTGCCGGCGCACCTTATATTATATATGGGGAAGAAAGCTTCGTCAAGTTCGTACACTATGACGCGGCCTTCGGTCAGGTCGGGCAGTGATACGCGGCGGTTCTCGCGGTCTTCCCATACGACGTTGGCGCGGTCGAACACGTCAACGGCCACGAACTTGAAGAAGAACGTCTTGCCTGACAGCTTTGTAACATCGATGTCGGCAATCCATTCGTTGTAGTTGTGTTCGTACATTGGCACGGCCTTTGACACGTCCCAGCCGCCCATGGCCTTGTCGTTGCCGACCACCATCAGTCTCTGGTTGCCGGCCAGTTGCGGCGCGCGCACCTTCAGGCGGGCGGTAACGGCGTAGTCGCTCAGGGCTACGGGCGTGGTCTTCCTGCGCCGTATGCAGTCGGTGAAAGCCGAGCTGTACAGGTAGGCGTCCTCGGGTATGTCAATCCAATGGTCGTACACGGTGATGCTCTTTCCGCGCACGGCGTTGATTTCGAGGCGGTGAGGCTCCATCGTCCATTCGCGCCTGACGACGTTGTCCTCGCCGCGCACCACGCTGTAGAAGTAGTCTATGTATGTGCCTGTGCGCAGGTCGAGGCGCAGGTCGCACGTCCATTCGCGCCCGTTTATGGTTCTCATCCTGTAGGGAGTTGACTGCCTGATGCCGTCTTTTGTGCCTGTTATAAGATTTAGTACAAGCTCCTCGCCGAAGCTTGTGCCGTAGATGATGCTCAAAAGTATGTTCATAGGTAACAAGATTTTTATGTTTTCGGGTCAAAGTTAGCAATAAAATAAATACGTGTGTTTCAAAAAACGCAGTGAAAAATATTTTTACACGTGCAATCGTTTACACTCTTCTGGAAGTTAAAGGAGTTCTTGTAAGGAGTTAAAGGAGTTAATGTAGTTAAAGGAGTTAAAGACAAATGTATTTCAGCAGACGAGCAGACCAGTAGGCAGTGACAAGCAGACGAGTGACGAGCAGACAAGCATAGTCAGCCGATAAGCTGTAAAAGCATTTGTCTTAAACTCCTTTAACTCCCTAAAATATAAAGCGACAAGGCATTTGTCTTTAACTCCTCAGCGAACGAAGTGAGCGATAACTCCTTTTAACTCCTTTAACTCCTGGTAATAACTCCTTTAACTCCTGACAAGAACTCCTTTGACTCCAAGGAGACCATCACCATCACCATCTCCACGCCACGCTGACGCCGAGGGGGCACACGGCCACGTCAACGTTCTCGTTCCAGCCGGTGAGCTTGTCGCCGAGCCAGTAGCCGGCTTCCACTGACAGCACGCCGATGGCTGCGCCCGCCACTACGTCGCCCCAATGGTGGCGGTTGCGGCAGACGCGGTCAACTGCCACGTATGTCGCAACGGCGTATCCGCCCACGCTGATCCACGGGCTGACGTGGCGGAACTCCTTGTCAAGCACGCCCGCGCCGAAGAAGGCGAACGACGTGTGCCCTGACGGGAACGAGTGGCGGTCGGTGCCGTCGGGGCGTGTTGACTTGATGGAGAACTTCAGGCCGTAGGTAACTGCGGCGTCAACGGCGAACGACGTGGCCGTGTTCACCAACAGCCGCTTCCACGGGCTGCGGCTCTCAACGCCCGACGCCTTCAATATGTATGCCGACGCTATCGGCACGAAGCGCAGGTAATCGTCGATGCCGTCGCCGTGGTAAGGTTCGTGTTGCGCCGCCGCGCCGGCTGCCGTCATCAGCGATACGGCCATTATGCATAGTCTCTTCAGCATGGTGGTTGTTTTTTAGCCGTCAAAGATAGCCTAATTTGGGCGGAACTCGAAACAAAACGGCGGGAAATAAGACATTTTTTTGCGTTTCCGCACGGCCGGGCGCGGTGGTGGCGGTTTGCGGCCGAACCCCCGTTTGCGGCAAAACGCACGGTGAAACGTGGCCTTTCGTCGCATGAAACACGGCCTTTTGGCGCGTAAAAGACTGCATGTTGCGAACCTGCTGGCTGTCAGGCGGTTACGCACGGTTGCGGGCGCGGCCGTCCAATGGCGAGGCGCATGATAACGGATTTCCGCTATTTGGGCGATAAAAATTGTGGAAATTTTGCACATTTAATGTTTTTTCGTTATATTTGCAGATGTAACCCTGCCGCGATGAAAAACGTTCTCACCATACTGACGATGCTCTTGCTGTTAGCCTCGTGCGGCAAGAAGACGGCGAGGAGCATATTGCCCGAGGGATGCGAGCTGCGCGCGGGCGACTTGGTGTTCCGCCGGGGCAACGGCCTTACGAGCCGCGCCGTGATGGCGGCCGACCGCGGTGGCAGCTATTCCCACGTGGGCATGGTGGTTGACTCGTGCGGGGTGATGATGGTGGTGCATGCCGTGCCTGACGAGCCTGACTATGAGGGCGACCCCGACCGTGTGAAGATGGAGACGCCCGAGAAGTTTTACTCGTCGATAAACGCCAAGATGGGCGAGGTGAAGCGGTTGCGCGGCGACACGGCCACGGCCGCCAAGGCGGCGCGCTACGCTCTCGAGGCTTACCGCAGGGGCACGCTGTTTGACCACGGCTATGACGACAGCGACACCACCAAGATGTACTGTTGCGAACTCATCGAGTACGCCTACACGCGCGCCGGGAAGCCCCTTGCGGGCAGAGCGAGGCATGACATCCACCTGCCGGGCATGAGGCTGAGGTGCATATTGCCGTCAGACATCTGCAACAATGGCGCATTGGAGAGTGTGATATCTTTTTAACCATAGTATTAACTTAAAAACCTACAATCATGAAAAAGCTGTTTTCATTTGTGGCCTTTGTGGCCGCCATGCTCGTATTCACCGCCTGCGGAGGCGGCAACACGCCCAAGGCCGTGGCCGAAGAGGCTACCCAGGCCATGAAAGACCGCGACGCAAAGAAGCTGGTGGAGCTGATTTACAACGACAAGGAGGGCGAAGCCTCGCAGAACGAGAAAGACATGCTCGTGGCCATGTTCCAGGAGAAGATGGACAAGCAGTATGAGAAAGACGGCGGCATAAAGAGCTATGAGGCCGTGTCGGAGGAAATCGCCGAGGACGGCAAGACCGCAACGGTGACCATGAAAATCGAATACGAAAACGGCAAGACTGACGAAGATGTCATGAAGCTGAAGCAGAACGACAAGGGCGAGTGGAAGATTGACATGAGCAAGTAACTCCGCCTGGCTGACAGGAAACGTGGAGCCAAGTCTCGAGAAAAATGCGGATGCCGCAAGTTTTCCTGAGGTTTGGCTCTTTGTTTTCACGGAAAATCGCTATCTTTGTAGCATGACGGCCTTGCGGGCGTCGTATGGATATTTTTTCAAACTTAAAAAAACGTAATATCATGAAAAAGAATTTTATCGGAAAGTGCAAGGCGGCGTGGACGATGCTGTTCGCCGCCGTGTTGGTCGGAATGGCCGTGACTTCATGCGGAGAGCAAAAACTCGCCGACAAGATTGAGGGCAAATGGAAAGGTGATATTGACCTGCTCGGGCTGAACGAGGACGGCGTGAAATACAAGAACGGCGAAACCATACTTGAGTTCGCCAAGAGCGGAGCCGACGCCGACGGCGGCAAGTTCACGATGACCGTCAGCATGGACATAACAGGAGAGGAAGACGGCATGGAAATCTCAGCCTCGATTGACGTTGTTGCGCCAGGAAAGTGGAGAGTGGAAAGCAACGACATCGAAGTGACTTACAACTCGGCTGACATGAAGTTCAACATCAAGAAGCTCGACCTCAAGCCGTCAGGCGACGCCGACTCTGAGACTATGATGGCTTTCGCGCTGGCCAAGGAGGCCGGGATGCTTGACGAGGACGCTTTGAAAGAGGCGGTGTTGCAGAGCATCAAAGAGGAAGTTGGCGACGACGGCGAGGTTACCACCGACAAGCTCGGCCTGGTGTCAGTGTCAGGGGACGTGCTTGAGTTCAACGACGAAGACCTTGGCAAGGTGAAGCTTACAAAAGTGCAATGAGCCGCAACTTGATGTAAACCAATGGTTTACAAGTGTGTTAAAAATGTATTGCGACTCCGCGATGACGCCTTGTTTTGCTTGGCTGATATGCCGATAATCGCTAATTTTGCGGTTGGAATTTAATTTGTGATTTTATAATCGTGGCATTCCGTGGCTTTATTGCGGCGGAATGCCATTTTAAAAACCCATGAGATGAAAGTGAAAAGATTGTTGCTGTGCGCCTTGTCTTTTTTGTGCGCGCTTTGTGCTGAGGCGGGAAACGACGTCGTGGAATGGCCTGACATACCGCTGCTCAACGTGACCACGGTCGGAGGCGAGTTCCCCACATGCGAGGTTGCCTATCCCCCTGAAGGCTGCCTGGGCACGGGCATAACCGGAGCGGAATACGTGAAGGGACGCCTCGTTATGACGCTGAAGGGCGAAACTTTGTATGACACGGGCGAATACGTCAAGGACGAGTCTGGCATGAGGATAAAGATACGCGGCAACAGCACCGGGGCGTCAGCCGGGCAGAAGCCTTACAAAATCAAGCTGTCAAAGAAGTTTGACATGCTGATGCGCGGTGATGACGATTACAAGGAGAAAGACTGGAACCTGTTGAAAATCAGTATGTGGAATACCGGGCTTGACATGGACGAGAGCAACATCCTCACTGCGCTCGGCTTCATGGTGAGCAAGGCGGTAGGCATGGAGTTCGTGCCGGGCTATACGTTCGTCAACTTGGTGATGAACGGCAAGTACATGGGAATGTATTACCTTACCGATGCCGTTGAGCGCGGCGACAAGAGGGTTGACATAAAGAAGACAGGCTTCCTGATAGAGAACGACGTTTATTGGTGGAACGAGGACTTGTATTTCAAGACCGACCATCAATACCCCACGCATGGATACACGTTCAAGCACCCTGACGCCGACGAAGTGGATGATGCTACGGTAAACACAATACGCCAATACCTCAACGACTTTGAGGACGTCTTGTATTCGGGCGGCGACATCTCGCAGTACATTGACTATCCGTTGTTCGCGAGGTGGATGGTAGGGCAGGATGTCCTTTGCCAGTTTGACGATGCCGGCAGCAACATGTATGTGTACAAGGACGACTTTGACGTAGCCAACCCGACGTCAACGAAGATGAAGATGGGGCCGCTGTGGGACTTTGACGCAATCTTCAAAGACCCCTCGGGCATCGGCCGATGGAGCATGTCTCACAACGCGCCGTATTTCTATTATGACAAGCTTTTCGCCCGTGAGGACTTCCAAAGGGCGTACAAGGAGGCTTGGGACGAGGTAAGTCCGACGTTGATGGACGAGGTGAGGCGCGGGTTCGGCGAGCTGAAAGCCAAATACGGGACGGCCATAGACGAGAGCTTCAGCCTGCACAAGACTGTTTACCCTGACGAATGCAAGAAAAGCTTGCAGACTCAGATTGACGAGATGACCGGTTTGATGGAGGAGCGCGTCGCGAACATGCACAGGCTTGTGGCTCAATATGGAAGTTCGGGCGTGGCCAACGTTGTGGCAAGCGGGCGCAACGAGCCTGTCAGGATATATGATGTTTACGGCCGGCAGTATCCGGCAGACGACGCCGAAGGTCTTCCGCGCGGCGTCTACATACGGCGTAACGCTGACGGAACGACCGTGAAGTTCATGAAGAAATGACATTGCAGATAACGGCGAAGGCCATGGGCGCGGTTGCAACCGCTTGTCCATGGCCTTTGTTGTGGCTTGTCGTTGTGTATGGATTTATGAAATCGCGCCGAAGTATTGCAGGTTCTTGCGCATGGCGGCGAGCCTTTGCCAGAGCATGGAATATTCGGCTTTCTGGCACATGGGGTCGTCGTTTATTATTTTTTTGACCTCTTCGTGCGCCAGTTGTATAAGTTCCCCGTCTTTTGCGAGGTTGGCTATTTTAAGTTCGATGGCTATTCCGCTTTGTTGCGTCCCTTCAAGGTCGCCCGGCCCGCGCAGCTTCAGGTCGGCCTCAGCTATGCTGAAGCCGTCGTTGGTTTCGCACATTATGTCCAACCGCTTGCGTGTCTCGTCGGTCAGTTTGCGCTTGCTTACGAGTATGCAGAACGACTGTTCCGCGCCTCGTCCCACGCGCCCCCTGAGCTGGTGGAGCTGTGACAGGCCGAAGCGTTCGGCGTTGATTATGACCATGATTGAGGCGTTTGGCACGTTCACGCCTACCTCGATGACGGTAGTTGCGACCAATATGTGCGTCTCGCCGCTGGCGAAGCGGCGCATCTCTTCTTCCTTTTCGGCCGGTTTCATCTGGCCATGCACCTTGCCGAGCCTGAACTCCGGAAAGGCCTCGCGCAGGGTTTCATAGCCCTCTTCGAGGTTCTTCAGGTCTATTTTCTCGCTTTCCTTTATTAACGGGAACACGATGTAAGCTTGCCGTCCGGCGTTCAACTGCCGCCTTATGCCGGCGTAAAGGCTTGACATCTGGTCTTCGTATTTGTGCAGGGTGACAACGGGTTTGCGCCCCGGAGGCAGTTCGTCAATCTTGCTTACGTCAAGGTCGCCGTACACGGTCATGGCCAATGTGCGTGGGATTGGCGTTGCCGTCATGACCAATATGTGTGGTGGGTTGTCGCTTTTGTTCCACAGTTTCGCCCTTTGGACAACGCCGAAGCGGTGTTGTTCGTCGATGACCACGAAGCCGAGGCGGGCGAACTGCACGCTGTCTTCAATCACGGCGTGCGTCCCTATGAGTATTTTCACGCTGCCGTCGGCCAGCCCTTCCAGCACTTCACGCCGCCGTTTGCCCTTCACCATGCCCGTAAGCAGTTCCGTGCGGACGTCCATGCCGTGCAGGAACGAGGCTATTGTGGCTGCGTGTTGTTCCGCAAGGATTTCCGTCGGAGCCATTATGCAGGCCTGGAAGCCGTTGTCTATGGCTATCAGCATCGACATCAGGGCCACCAAGGTCTTGCCGCTGCCGACGTCGCCCTGCAACAGGCGGTTCATCTGCCGCCCCGAACGCATGTCTTCCCATATCTCCCTGATTACACGTTCTTGCGCCTTTGTAAGCTCGAAAGGCAGGTTGTTGTAGTAAAAGTCGTTGAAAGTCTTGCCTACTTTCGTGAACACATAGCCGCGGTATTTTCGCCTATGGTCGTTCGCATAACGCTGGATGTTAAGCTGTACGTAGAAAAGTTCCTCGAATTTCAGGCGGTGTCTGGCTTGTATTATGTCGTCGTTGTTCTTGGGGCTGTGTATCTTCCTGAACGCTTCGTCACGCGAAATGAGGTTCAGCCGGCGTATTATGAACGGCGGGATTGTCTCAGGCAGAGGCTCTTTGATGCTGTCAAGCAGGGTTTTCACCAGCCGTTCCACCGCCCGTGAGTTCATTCCGGCGTTCTTCATCTTTTCCGATGTGCTGTAGCGTGGCTGCAAACCGGCTTGTGAGAGTTGCAGTTCTGACACGGGGTCGATGTCCGGATGTGAGAACTGGAACCGCCCGTTGAACACCGTGGGCTTGCCGAAAATGATGTATGGGATGCCGACCTTGAAGCGTCCGAGTATGTATTTCGCGCCTGAGAACCAAACGATGTCGGCCACGCCGCTGCCGTCTGACACGTGAGCCACAAGCCTTGTGCGGTGCGGACCCATGTCAAATGTCTCGAAACTGAGTATCTTTGCCTTGATTTGTACTGACTGCGTGTCGGGTGAAAGTTCGTTTATTCGGAACACGCGGCTGCGGTCATAGAAGTCGAACGGATAATATTCCAAGAGGTCTTCATACGTCTTTATGCCGCGCTCTTTCTCAAGCAGGGCCTTGCGTCGCGGCCCTACTCCCGGCAGGAACTGTATGTCTTGGTTGAGAATGTCAAGCATCAAAAAGGTATTCAAGCAAGTATGCGCGCTATGCGGAGGTCGAACGGGGTGGTGATTTTTATGTTTTCGCGGTTCCCTTCAACAAGGGTTATTCTCTGTCCGATGCTCTCCACGACCGACGCGTCGTCGGTGAAGTCCTCTTGGTAGGGCTGGCCGTAGGCGCGTTTCAGCAGTTGTATGTCGAATGTCTGCGGTGTCTGCACTAAGCGGAAGTCGCCTCTCGGGACGGTTTCGGTGTCGTCTTGCCCTATGATGTGCCTCAATGTCTCGACTACCGGCACAACAGGTATTACGGCTTTGGCTGTCCGTGCCGTTTCGTAACATCGCTTTATCACGTCAACTGACGGAAAGGGGCGCACTCCGTCATGCACGCCCACTACGCCGTCGGTGTCGTCTGGTATCATGTCCAAGCCGTTTTTCACCGAGTGGAAGCGGGTTTCGCCGCCGTCGGTCACGGCGTATGCGTCGGTGAAATGATGGTTCTTGCACAGCTCTTTCCAGTATTCGTGCTGCTCTTTGGGCAGTACGAGGATTATTCTCAGGGTGTGGTCATATTCCCTGAACCGCTTTATTGTGTGCATAAGTACCGGCAGTCCGTTTACGGCGAGAAACTGTTTGGGTATGCTTGCGCCCATTCTCAGCCCCTTGCCTCCGGCTACAATCACGGCGTAGTCCATGTTCTTGTATTTTAAAATGGTCATAAGGAAACAGGCAGACACGCAGGCAAGGACATTGGCGTTCGGCTTGTATCATTGGCGTTGGCCGCCGTCGGTGCCAATGTCTTTGCTTGCGTGCTTGTTGCCTGTTTGCCCGTCTTACTTCAGCATCAGGTGTTTGTACATCATGCCGTCGGCAATTCCGTCCGCCGTCTGCCTGTCTGTTAGGGCTGCGAGCAGCGTATATGCGTAAGGCAAGGCGGCCGCCGGGCCTTCGCCGGTGGTGATGTTGCCGTCAACCGTACACAGCTCGTGTGTGTATTCCGCGCCATCCAAGTATTTCTCAAAGCCAGGGTAGCACGTCGCACGCTTGCCTTCAAGCATGCCGAGGCCGCCCAGCACCATCGGCGCGGCGCATATCGCGCCAATCATCTTGCCGTTGGCGTTATGCCTTACGAGAGCCTCTTTCACGCCAGAATGCTCGTTGAGGTTGGTCGCTCCGGGCAGTCCGCCGGGCAGCATAAGCAGGTCGGCGTCGCTCAGGTCGGCCTCCTCGATGAGCAGGTCGGCTTCCATCTTCACGCCGTGGGCTGACTCCACGAGCTTTGAGCCGGTTACGCTTACGGTCTTGAACTCTACGCCGGCGCGGCGCATTATGTCTAATGGTATGAGGGCCTCGATGTCTTCAAAGCCCGTTGCCAGGAATTCATATACTTTTGCCATAGTAATATAAGGTTTATAGGGTTAGTTCCGTTATTTCAGGCATTCGAGATAAGCCTTTATCGTTGCGTCAAGCCCCATGTAGAGGGCGTCGCATATCAGGGCGTGGCCTATGCTTACCTCGTCAAGCCAAGGTATGTTCTGGTGGAAGTAGTACAGGTTCTCGAGGCTGAGGTCGTGCCCGGCGTTGAGGCCGAGGCCCACTTCGCGGGCCACCTTGGCCGCCTCGACGAACGGCTTTATTGCCTCCTCGCGGTTCTTGGCGTAGTTGGCGGCGTAGGGCTCGGTGTAGAGTTCCACCCTGTCAGTGCCGCACTGCTTTGCCGCTTCCACCATTTCAGGCACGGCGTCAACGAATATCGACGTCCTGATGCCCGCCTCCTTGAAGCGTCCGATGACATCGGTAAGGAATCCGCAATTGGCCTTCGTGTCCCATCCGTGGTTGCTCGTAAGCTGGTCGTCGGCGTCAGGCACGAGCGTCACCTGCGTCGGTTTCACCTCCAATACGAGGTCTATGTATTTGTCTATCGGGTTTCCCTCGATGTTGAATTCGGTCTTCAGCAACGGCCTTATCTCCCTGACGTCGCTGTATCTTATGTGCCTTTCGTCGGGGCGTGGGTGTACCGTTATGCCTTGCGCGCCAAACTTCTCACAGTCCAAGGCGGCCTGCGTCACGTCGGGGTTGTTGCCCCCGCGGGCGTTGCGCAGTGTGGCCACTTTGTTGATGTTAACGCTTAATTTTGTCATTTTTCACGATTTTATTTGGTTCTCAATGTATGTTGTCGGGCAAAATATGTACTTTTGCATCTGATATAAGCATCGGCAAAGTTACAAAATGTTTGGCATTTCCAAGCGTTACATTGGAAAAAAGAATTTTAAAAGCTGAAAATTATGGCATCTCGCAAACTCAGGTTCGCATTGTTCGGCAACGTCCACCAGAGCCGCAAGTCAGAAAGCGTAAACACGATAATGGCCATCCTCGCCGCACGAGGCGCGGAGGTGTGCATGGAAAAGACCTTCTATGATTATCTCGTGGCCGCCGGAAAAATCGCCCGGGGTTGCGTAGACGTGTTTGAGGACGGCGGTTTCACGGCCGATTTCGTCATCTCCCTTGGCGGCGACGGCACGCTGTTGCGCGCCGCTGCGCACGTAGGCTGCAAGGGCACGCCCATCCTCGGCGTCAACATGGGCCGCCTTGGCTTCCTCGCCGACATAATGCCGGGCGAGATTGAGAGTGCCATCGACTCGCTCTACAGCGGCGGATACGCCATCGAAAGGCACACCGCGATATGCGTTGACACCGGCGGCCAGCCCCTTGAGGGCAATCTGTGCGCGCTTAACGACATAGCCGTGCTGAAGCGTGACACGGCCTCGATGATAACCATCCATGCGCATGTTGACGGCGAATACCTGGTGACTTACCAGGCTGACGGTCTGATTGTCAGCACGCCCACTGGCTCTACGGCCTATTCGCTGTCAAACGGAGGCCCTATAATTTCGCCCCGCACGGGCACGCTTTGCCTCACGCCGGTAGCTCCCCACAGCCTTAACATACGCCCGATAGTGCTGCCTGACGACTCGGAAATAAGCCTCACGGTGGAGAGCCGCAGCCATAACTTCCTCATTGCGGTTGACGGCCAGTCGGAGAAATGCGCCGAAAGCACGGTGCTGAGGATACGCAAAGCCCCCTATGCGGTCAACATCGTGAAGCGCAGCAGCCAGAGTTACTTCGCCACCCTGCGCGAGAAGATGATGTGGGGGGCGGACAACAGAATTAAGAATTGACAATTAAGAATGAAAAATTAAGAATGAATAATGAGAAAATCAACAATGAAAACGAATATGATTACAACCCGACGCATCCTTGCGTTCATGGCTTTCGCCCTTGCGCTGGCCGTGAACGCCGCGGCGCAAGACGCCGATTCGCTTTACGCCAAGGAACTGCTGCAGCCCGGCACTGAAGCTCCTGACTTCACGCTGGCCGCGCCTGACGGCACAAAACACTCGCTCTCGTCGCTGCGTGGCAGCTACGTGGTGCTTGACTTCTGGGCGTCATGGTGCCCTGACTGCCGCAAGGACATACCGGCCATGAAGGAACTTTACGCCAAGTACGGGCGCAACATCAAGTTCGTGAGTGTTTCTTTTGATGAAAAGAAAGACGCCTGGACAGGCTGCGTGTCGGCAAACGGCATGGAATGGCTGCAGCTCAGCGAACTGAAAAAGTGGAAAGAGACAAGCGTCTCCAAGCTGTACAACGTCAAATGGATACCTGCCATGTACCTGATTGACCGCCAGGGGCGTGTCGTGATGTCAACGGTCATGGTAGAGAAGCTCGCCGTCAAACTCAAAGAGCTGCACGAGCTGTAAGGCTCTTTGCGGCGTTTGCTGTAACGTCTTGACATCCAACGGATTATGAAAGGCCGCCTTTTGCAGCGCAAAAGGCGGCCTTTCATTTTGCCAAACGTGGCCTTCCGCGTCGCGGAAGGCCACGTTTGGCGTTTTGTCAGCAGTTGCTTTGCTTCCTTTATTTCTCTCCGCTGGTCTCTTTTATGATGCCTACGCTCAACGCGCCGGCCACGAGCAGCACGCCGGCCACGGTCATCATGCTGTACTGGTGGCTGCCCACGAGGCTGAGAACCGCGCCGCCCAACGCCGCGGCTATGATTTGCGGTATGCATATAGTGCCGTTGAACAGGCCGAGGTAAGCCCCCATGTGGCTGCCGTCAAGGGCGTTGGTCACGATGGTGAAGGGCATGGCCAGCATGGCCGCCCATGCGCACCCGATGAGCAGGTAGGGCACGAACAGTACGTATTGGTTGGCGATGTACGGCACCATCAGGAAGCCCGCCGCGCCGAGGATGAGGCTGAGCGCGTAGGCGAACTTGCGGTTGCGGAACATGGGCAAAGCCACAGCCCACAGCACGCTGCCGATGGCCTGCACGGCGAAGAGTATGCCCACCCAGTTGCCGGCTGCCTGGAACTCGGCCGACTTCGGGTCGGTCGTGCCCCAGCACGTCTCGGCGATGGCCCCGTTGGTGTAGTTCCACATGTACAGGAACGCCGCCCAGCAGAAGAACTGCACCAGGCCCACCGTCCAGAATGCCGACGGTGCCTTGCGCAACAGTGTCAGCCAGTTGGCCTTGTCCTCGTTGAGCGGCTTGGAGAGGCCGTGGTATTCGGCGTATTCCTTCGGCGGCATCTCCTTCACCTTGACCGAAGTGTAGATGACGCAGAGGATGAGTATGGCCGCGCCGACGTAGAATGAGTATATCACGGAGTCGGGGATGACGCCCTTGGGGGCTACGTTGCTGATGCCGAGGAACGTGAAGAGGAAGGGGAAAACGTATCCCGCCAGCGACCCGGCGTTGCACAGGAAGCTCTGGATGGAGTAGGCCAGGGCCTTCTGTTTCTCGTTCACCATGTCGCCGACAAGCATCTTGAAGGGCTGCATGGCCATGTTGATGCTCGTGTCCAGGAACATGAGCGCGATTAGCCCGAACACCATCGCCGTTGACACTGCCATGCCGAAAGAGCCCGCGTTGGGCAGGAGGCACATCACGGCCACCGCCACCAGCGCGCCCACGAACAGGTAGGGTATGCGCCGGCCGAAGCGGCACCACGTCTTGTCGCTCAGCGTGCCCACGATGGGTTGCACGATGATGCCCATCAGCGGGGGCAGTATCCAGAAGTAGCTCAGGTTGTGCGGGTCTGCGCCCAGCGTCGCGAAGATGCGGCTGATGTTCGCGCTTTGCAGGGCGTAGGCTATCTGCACCCCGAAGAAGCCGAAACTCAAGTTCCAGAGTTTGGCGAAACTCAAATCAGGTTTGTTCTTTAATCCGGTATTCATTAGTTTAAGATATTTAAGTTTTTAATTAAGAGTTAAGAATCAAGAATTAAGAAAATATGACTTTGTTGGTGTTCTTCAATGACATATTTTCTTAATTCTTGATTCTTAACTCTTGACTTTCTTGGTTGTTCCCCTCACTATCAGCTTTGTCCTGATGACCCGTTTCTCCACCTTGTCCACGGGTGTCATGCCTTCGGCCTTGCTGATTATGATGTCGGCGGCTTGTTTCCCCATCTCGTATCCGTTCTGTTCCACGGTGGTCAGCATGGGGTCGCAGGCTATGGCCCGCTGCCCGTTGGTGAAGCCGCACACCGATATGTCGTCGGGAACGCGCAGCCCCATGCGCTTGGCCGTGTACATTATGCCGATGGCCGTGTCGTCGTTGATGGCGAAGAAGGCGTCAGGGCGGTTGTCGGATAGCAGCACTTCGGGCGTCATGCGTTCGGCGTCGGTCCTGTTGTCGCACAGCCTGGTGACGCACGTGTCGGGGTTGATGCCGTGCTTCAGCAGCGCGTCGTGCCATCCGTTGTATCGGTTCTTGGATATTTCGAGCTTCATCGACGAGCCGTAGAAGGCGATGTTGCGGCATCCCGTCTTGAGCATGTATTCTACGGCCGAGAACGCTCCCATGTAGTCGTCAACGGTCACGCGGCTCGCGTTGACGCCTGTGCAGATGCGGTCGTAGAACACGAGCGGCATGTCCTTGTCAACCAGTTCCTGGAAGTGGCCGTACTGCGAAGTGCCCTTTGCCTGTGACACTATGATGCCGCACACCTTGTTGTCGCAGAAGGCGCGGCACGTGTCAACCTCGCGCTGGTATTCCTCGTTGCTCTGCGCCACCATCAGGCGGTAGCCGTATTTCAGAGCTTCGTCCTCTATTCCGCTGAGGATTGACGAGAAATAGAAGTGCGTGAACTGCGGGATTATCACTCCGATGATTTTCATCGTCTTGTTGCTGCGCAGCGACTCGGCCATCAGGTTCGGGCTGAAGTTGTGCTTGCGGGCGTATTCCGCGATTTCGTTGCGCCTCTTCTCGCTTATGCGCGGGCTGCCTTTCAGGGCGCGCGACACCGTAGCCACGGATACTCCAAGCTCGCGGGCGATGTCTTTCATTGTCATCGAAGTGTTTTCCTTGGACATGATGTTATGTTTTTCAGTAAAGGCGATGCTGGCGGGCGGTGGCAGGGCTTGCCCCATATTGCCCGGGAGCATCTTGCTTTCTGCAAAGGTAGTGCAAATATCTGAAACCGGAAAGCCCCAAGGCCGCGCGATGCCGCGCCTGCGTCAAAAAGCCCGTCTCTTGTCCGGCGTGTGCAAAATTACTCACAGGCTGGCAATGCTGGTGCTGCCACCTTATATTATTTAAAGGTTTGGTCATGCAATCGTTTGCATCAAATCGCGTTCCAAAAGGCGGCAAAACGCGTTGCAAAAGGTGGCCTTTTGCCGTGCGAAAGGCCGCCTTTTGCGGCGTGAAAGACGGCCTTTTATATGATAGATGTGTGAAAATTTTTGATGCAAACGTTTGCGTTTCAATTATGTTTCTTTTGTGTTAAATGTAAAATGTAATAAAATTTACAAGTGTAATTTTGCACCCGTGAAAACTTTCCTTACGTTTGAAGCCTTGTCTCAGGGTTGTAACTGGTTGTATGATATTCATTTATAACATTTTAATCTTAACTTAACCTAAAACTAAAAAACAATGAAGCAGGTAAAATTTAAAACCTCTCTTAGGCTCATGTCCCTGTTGCTGGGACTGTTCCTATCCGTGGGAGCTTTTGCGCAGAACAGCGTCAAAGGCGTAGTGAAAGATGCTTCCGGCGAGCCCATCATCGGCGCGACAGTGCGCGTTGACGGGCAAGAGGGCGGAGCTATCACCGACATTGACGGCAACTTCACAATCAGCGCGGCTCCCGGGGCAAAGCTCCAAGTGTCTTACATCGGTTACAAGACGGTGGAAGTGGCAGCCTCCAACAACATGGTCGTCACGCTTCAGGACGACGCCCAGTTGCTGTCAGACGTGGTTGTCATCGGATACGGCAGCGTGAAGAAGTCTGACGCTACCGGCTCTGTCATCGCCATCGAGCCTGACGACTTCAACAAAGGCAACCGTGTCACTGTGCAAGACGCCCTCGTGGGCAAGGTTGCCGGTGTCAACGTAGTGTCAGGTTCAGGCGCGCCGGGCTCAGGTTCCACCATCCGTGTGCGTAGCGGCGCGTCGCTTTCGGCAAGCAACGACCCGCTCATCGTCATTGACGGCGTGCCTGTTGACAACTCGACAATCGAAGGCTCGTCGAACATCATCGGTTCGCTCAACCCCGAAGACATCGAGACTTTCACCGTATTGAAAGACGCCTCGGCAACGGCCATCTACGGTTCGCGCGCGTCTAACGGTGTCATCGTCATCACCACGAAGCAGGGTGGCGACCGCCTGTCTGTAAACTATTCGAGCAGCTACTCCGTAAGCACGGTAGCCAAGAAGCTGGACGTACTGACGGCCGACGAGTTCCGCGAGTTCGTGCCCACCGTAACGGGCGTTCCCGCCAACCCGCAGTTCGGCACAGCCAACACTGACTGGCAGGACGAAATCTACCGCGCGGCATTCGGAACAGAGCAAAACCTCTCTATCGGCGGCAAAATAAAGGCCATCAACAGCCCCTTCCGCGTGTCGTTGGGATACACAAACCAGAGCGGTATCATCAAGACCAACAACTACCAGCGTTTCTCTTTCGGCGGAAACATCGCCCCGTCGCTGCTCGACGACCACCTCACGGCGAACATCAACCTGAAAGTTTCGTATGAGGACAACCAGGACATAGACAAGTCCGTTGTCAACAACGCACTGCGTTACGACCCCACGCGCCCCGTCAAGACCGGCAGCGCGACAGCCGCAACCGACCCCGGACTTGGCTACTTCATCTGGACTAACGGCGGAGTGCCCATGGCCATCCAGACCGACAACCCCGTGGCTCAGCTCGAGCTGACCGACCGCTCAAACAAGGTGTTGCGCTCAATCGGCAGCGCGGCCATCTCATACAAAATCCACGGGCTTGAAGACCTGAAGCTCAACGCCAACCTCGGCTACGACATTCTGCAGAGCAAATACTACAACGACGTGCCCGAAAACGCTGGAATGATGTGGACGCAGAACCAGAAAGACGGTACGGGACTCATGCAGCGCGGCAAGCAGGACAAGCGAAACCTGCTGCTCGACCTCTTCGCCAACTATGACAAGACGTTCGGCGAGAAGCACAAGTTCGGCGCGATGGTCGGCTACGGATGGCAGAACTTCTGGAAGAAATACACCCTTTCATACAACGACCCGCAGGGCGTAGAGCTGCAAAGCCCGACACACTATGAGACGGAATATTACCTCCTGTCGTTCTACGGACGACTGAACTACAGCTTCGATGACCGTTACCTGCTGACCGCCACGCTGCGTTCCGACGCCTCGTCGCGCTTCTCCAAGGACAACCGTTGGGGCCTCTTCCCCTCTGTCGCATTGGCTTGGAGGGCCATACAAGAAGACTTCCTGCAGGACCAGAACGTACTGTCTGACCTGAAACTGCGCCTCGGCTACGGTGTGACGGGACAGCAGGACATCCTCAACGACTATCCTTACATGACCACGTTCACAGTGTCTTACCCCGAGTCTTCTTACCAGTTCGGCGACAGGTGGTATAACACTTACCGCCCCAACGGTTATGACAACGACATCAAGTGGGAGACAACCACGACATGGAACGTCGGCATCGACTACGGGTTCTTGAAGAACCGCATCTACGGTTCTATCGACTATTACAAGCGATACACCAAGGATTTGCTCAACACCATCAACGTAATCTCAGGCACTAACTACTCTTCAGTGCTGACGACAAACATCGGTAAGATGGAGAACGAGGGCGTTGAGTTCGCCATCAACGCCGTGCCAATCCACACCAAGGACTGGGAATGGACGGTAGGTTTCAACTACACATGGAACGACTCCAAGATAACCAAGCTCAACCTCATCGACACCGGCCAGAACTTCGTTCAGACAGGCTCTATCTCAGGAACAGGTAAATACGTGCAGGTTTTCATGGTTGACGAGCGTCCTTACACCTTCTACCTGTGCAAGCAGGCATACGACGATAACGGAAAGGCCATCGAGGGCCAGTACGTACAGCCCGACGGCTCTATCTCAAGCACAGAGACACGCTACGCTACGGGCAAGAGCGCGCTGCCCACTTCATACATGGGCTTCAACACGAGGCTGACTTACAAAAACTGGGACCTCGCCGTAAGCGGCCACGGTTCGTTCGGAAACTATGTTTACAACTACGTTGCAGCCGACCAGTACGTACAGTCTGTGTACAGCGACCAGGGCAGCTATTCGAACATCCTGCAGGTTACGGCCGAGTCAGGCTTCCAGCAGCAACAGCTCTATTCTGACAAATGGCTTGAGGACGGTTCGTTCTTCCGCTTCGACAACATAACGCTCGGCTACACGTTCAACAAGCTTTGGAACAAGGACAGCAAGCTGCGCCTGACCTTCACGATGACCAACATAGCCACCATCACAAGCTATTCAGGCATCGACCCCGAACTCTCTGACGGTCTCGACCGCGACGTTTACCCAAGGCCGCGTTCATACACCTTCGGACTGAACCTTACATTCTGACAAACCTAAACAATCAAAACAAAAGACAAAATGAAAAAGATATATGTTTGCATAATATGCTGTCTTGCCCTTATGGCATCTTCATGCATAGGCGACCTCGACACAATGCCGCTTGACGACAACAACCTTGTGTCGCAGAAAGTTTACAGTTCGAGGGACGGATACGTGGGAGTGCTGGCCAAGTGCTACGGCTCTCTCATCCTCACCGGCCAGCAGGGCGGTGACGGAGGCGACGGAGACCTCGAAGGGGCGAACGAAGGCTATTCAGGCTACACCCGCCTGTTGTTCTACCTTGAGGAGCTGTGTACGGACAACTTCCTCATGCCCTCGTCGTCAAACGGCTTGCGCAACTGCCTCAACCTCAACTGGCAGCCGTCCACTTCTGTCGTTACATGGACTTATCAGAGGCTGTACATGTCGATAGCTTACTGCAACGAGTTCCTGCGCGAATGCACCGAAAGCAAGCTGAAAGACCGCGGATTGTGGGACGAGATGAAAGACGACTACCTGAGCTACCGCGCCGAGGCGCGCTTCATCCGCGCTTACTGCTACTCAATGCTGTGCGACCTGTATGGCCCTGTGCCGCTCATCGACGAGAACACCGGCGTGAAAGACATCCCCGTGCAGGTAAGCCGCAAGGAGGTGTTCCAGTTCGCCGAGAACGAGCTGAAGGCCATCCTGGGCGAGAACGGCGCGTCGCAAGACCTGCTGAAGGCCGTTGGCGCAAACGAGTACGGACGTGTTGACGAGGCTGCGGCATGGTTCCTGCTGTCAAGGATGTACCTCAACGCCGAGACATGGATTGGCGAGAACCGCTACAACGACTGCTACACGTACGCCAAGAAGGTGATTGACTGCGGCGCGTATCCGCTGGCTTCAGACTACCGTCACATCTTCCTCGCCGACAACGAGACTTGCAGTGAAATCATCTGGCCGCTCGTGCAGGACGGCGAACACGCCCAAAGCTCCGCCGGGACGAACTTCTACGTGAAGGCTTTCGTCAACGGCGACATGGACAACTACTACAAGACGGGCGTAGGCTCGAAAGGATGGGGCAACGTGAGGGCCAAGACAACCCTCGTTGACGCCTTCGACCAGGCCGACGTGATGTTTGACAAGAACGACACTTGGGGCGACAACAAGAAAGACAAGCGCGCCCAGTTCATGACCGCCCTCGACGGACAGGTGAAGGAGACATGGGACGTCAACCTGGCCATGACCAGCACCTTCACCTGCGGCTACGGCTACATAAAATGGCGCAACGTGACCAAGGACGACCAAATCAGCGCGGGCGGCGACACCTACACGTCAATCGACTGGCCTATGTTCCGCACGGCTGACGCCTACCTGATGGCCGCCGAGGCTATATTGCGCGGCGCGACGAACGGCACGCGCGAGCAGGCTTTGGCCTACGTCAACGAAATCCGCGACCGCGCTTACATGTACGGCAACTACCAGAAGGCCGGCGTGCGCTCTGAGTCAGGACGCATTACTGACGCAGAACTGACGCTTGACTTCATACTCGCCGAACGCCAGCGCGAGCTTGCGTCAGAGTGCATACGCCGCACCGACCTTGTACGCTTCGGCAAATTGACCAAGGGCTACAACTGGGACTGGAAGAACGGAGAGCGTCTCGGAGCTGACGTTGACGACAAGTACAACCTCTTCCCCATCCCCGAAAGCGAGATGACCAACAACCCGACGCTCGTGCAGAACGACGGGTATGACAAGTGATTAACGCCTTGACTGTCAGCCGTTTGGCGAAAGGCGGCAAAACGCGTTGTGAAAGGTGGTCTTTTGCCGTGCGAAAGGCCACCTTTCAAGAGCCGGAAGACGGCATTCCGCAAAGCAGCCGCTTCCCGCCGGCGGCATGACGGCCGGGCGGCAAGGCAATGATGCTTCAGAGTTTTGTACTCTCGTCGGGACGTATGGTTGTCATGGCCATGCGCCCCGGCACTTACACTAACCCCTTAAACAACACACCACTACAATGAAACGGATAATGAGAATGGCGTTGGCCCTGTGCCTGTTGCCGGCGATGGCGTCGGCGCAGACGGCCAAGGACGAGGTGCTGGCCGACCTGAACAAGGCGGGCAGCGTGTATTACGCATACCCCGTGACCACCGTCGAGCAGACGGCTACGCCCAAAGGCTATGAGCCTTTCTACATAAGCCACTACGGAAGGCACGGCTCGCGCTACCTGATAGCCGACAACGACTATTTCTGGATGCTGCAGCTCATGCGCGAGGCCAAGGCCGCCGGCGCGCTGACCCCGCTCGGGCTCGACGCCCTGGAGCGCATCGAGAAAGTATGGCTTGAGGCCGAGGGGCGCGGCGGCGACCTGTCGCCGCTCGGCGTGAAGCAGCACCGCGGCATAGCCGAGCGCATGTTCAACACCTTCCCCGAGGTGTTCAAGGGCAAGGTTGACATCTCGGCGCGCTCTACAATCGTGATGCGCTGCGCCATGAGCATGGACGCTTTCTGCGAACGCCTGAAGGAACTCAACCCCCAGCTCAGCATCACGCGCGAAGCCAGCAACCGCTACATGCGCTACCTTAACTACCACAGCCCCGAGTCTAACGCCTTCAACGCGCCCGACGGCCCGTGGCAGGAGGAGTACAGGAAGTTTGAGGAGAGCCACACCAACGCCGACCGCCTTGTGGGCACCATCTTCTCTGACAGCCTGTGGGTGGTGCGCAACGTCAACCCGCACAAGGTTATGTGGGGCTTCTACTGGCTGGCTGTGGGCATGCAGGACATCGAGACGAAGGTGTCGTTCATGGACCTGTTCGAGCCGCAAGAGCTGTTTGACCTCTACCAGGCGTTTAATTACCGCTTCTACGTCGGCGACAGCAACTATCCCGGAAGCAACGGGATGCTGCTTGACAACGCCAAACCCCTGCTCAGGAACGTGATTGAGTCGGCCGACGAGGTAATCAAGAGCGGGAAGACAGGGGCCACGCTGCGCTTCGGCCACGACGGCAACCTAATCCCCTTCGCCGGACTGCTCGGCCTCAAGGACTGCTACGCCTCGGTGGAGAACCCTGCGGACTTCTACAAGTATTTCGTTTCTTACAAAATCTCCCCGATGGCCGGCAACGTGCAAATCATCTTCTTCCGCAACAAGAAGAACCACGACGACATCATCGTGAAGTTCATGCTCAACGAGCGTGAGACGTCAATCCCCATCGAGACTGACAATTATCCCTTCTACAAGTGGAGCGACGTGCGCAGCCACTACATGTCGGTCTTGGCCGAATGAGGCCGTCCGCGGCAGTTCATCAGCCAGCAAGCGGAAGTCTGGCAATGCCGGATATGGCGTCTGACGGCGTTCCTAGGGCGTGCCTGCCGCACTTATGACAGCCCGTTTTAAATATTGTAATAACAATTAACGCCGCCTTGTGTGCAACCGATTGCGCACAAGGTGGCGTTCTTTTTTGTTAATTTCAGAACTTAATGTCATAATAAATTATAATTTTGCAACTGTGAAAACTGACCATTGAACTGTAGTATTTGTTACAACGAATGGTTTTTAGTGTTAACTTTAAAAATACAAAACGATGAAGCAGGTAAAATTTAAAGCCTCCTTTAGGATCTTGTCCCTGTTGTTGGGGCTGTTCCTATCTGTAGGTGCCTTTGCGCAGAGTGACGTCAAAGGCGTTGTAAAAGATGCTTCCGGCGAGCCGATTATCGGAGCTACCGTCCGTGTCGTAGGGCAAGACGGCGGCACCATTACCGACTTCGACGGTAATTTTGCCGTCAAAGCCGCACCGGGGGCCAAGATACAGGTGTCTTACATCGGATACAAGACGATGGAGCTGCCTGTGTCGGCTAACATGGTTGTCACCTTGCAAGAGGACACCGAGGTGCTTTCTGACGTGGTTGTCATAGGTTACGGCCGCGCCAAGAAGGACGACCTTACCGGTTCAGTCACGGCCGTAAAGCCCGATGACATGAGCAAGGGTATCACCAGCAGCGCGTCAGACATGCTCGTGGGCAAGGTGGCCGGTGTTGATGTTATCACCGCTGGCGGTGCGCCGGGCGCGGAAGCGCAAATCCGCATCCGTGGCGGTTCGTCGCTGAACGCAATCAACGACCCGTTGATTGTAATCGACGGACTGACCATCGACAGCCACAAGGCGGACGGCATGAGCAACGTGATGGCCATGATTAACCCGAACGACATCGAGACGTTCACCGTCTTGAAGGACGCCTCGGCCACGGCCATCTACGGTTCGCGCGCGTCTAACGGTGTCATCATCATCACCACGAAGAAGGGACGCAAGGGCACAGGCCCCAAGTTCTCTTACAACGGCGACGTTACAATCTCTACGACGCAGAAGCGTTACAAGATGCTTAGCGGCGACCAGTACCGCGCCCTCATCTCGCGCGTTGAAGGCGAGAGCGGCCTGGCGGGACTCGGAACGGCCAACACCGACTGGCAAGACGAAATATTCCGCGTAGCTCCGAGTACGTCGCACAACCTCTCGGTGACGGGCGGACTGAAGAACATGCCCTACCGCGTGTCAATAGGCTACCAGAGCGATGAAGGTATCATAAAGAACTCTTACATGAAGCGTTTCAACGCCTCTGTGAACCTTGCGCCGTCGTTCCTCGACGACCACCTGAACTTCAACATCACGGCCAAGTTCATGACAGAGAAGGACCGCTACGTTGACAGCGGCACGGCCATAGGCGGCGCGCTCTCGATGGACCCGACACGCCCCGTTTATGATGACGGCGCGAAAGGCCAGTTCTTCGGCGGATACTACCAGAACGGCCAGGAGGCCAACTACTCTGACCCCGAATGGCTTTACACCAAGAACCCGAACTCGCCGCAGAACCCGCTGGCTTACATCAACCAGACAAGCAGCATAGCACGTTCTTACGACTTTACGGGCAACGTGGAGATGGACTACAAGGTTCACGGCTTTGAGGACTTGCACATCCACGCAAGCTATGGCGGACAGTACACCGACACGAGGCAGAACGACGAGAACTCGCCTTACTCGTGGAACGACAACTACTTCGGTTACAACAAGCTGACACGTTACTTCAAATACAGCATCACGGCCAATGTTTACGCGCAGTACCAGCACACCTTCGGCGCGCACAACATCGACATCATGGCCGGCGCGGAGGAGTCTCACTACCACCGCAGCGGCTTCAGATTCGGTAACGGTGTTGACCCGTATACCGGCGACACGTCTTACAACCGCACGCTGAGGTCTGAGCAGGAGTGGGCTACGCACAACTCGCTCGTGTCTTATTTCGGACGTTTGAACTATACTTTGCTTGACCGATACATGCTTACCGCCACGTTCCGTGCCGACGGTTCGTCACGCTTCGCCAAAGGACACAAGTGGGGCTACTTCCCCTCTGTGGCCCTCGCATGGCGCATCAATGACGAGAAATTCATGAAGAACCTCAAGTGGTGGAACGAGTTCAAGCTCCGCCTCGGCTGGGGACAGACCGGTCAGCAGGACCTCGGCGACAGCGTAGGCGACTTCCTCTATGCCCCGCTTTACACCGTAAGCGACCAGTACGCACAGTACATGTTCGGTAACACCGCTTATTATACTATGCGCCCGAACCGCTACAACCCCGACCTGACTTGGGAGACTACGACCACATGGAACGCCGGACTTGACTTCGCGTTCCTCAACAACCGCATCACGGCAAACATCGACGCTTACTACCGCAAGACCACCGACCTTATACAGGAAGTGCGTCTGCCGTCATTGATGAACTTCGCTTCACGCATGGCGCAGAACATCGGTTCGCTTGAGAACTACGGCGTTGAGTTCACCATCGGCGCGAAACCCATCGTCACAAAAGACTTCACTTGGGACATCCAGTACAACGTTACATGGAACCACAACGAAATAACCGAGCTTATCGGCGGCGATGATGGCTATTTTGTACCTGCCGGCACGACGGCTTCACGTGGTAACACCACTTACGTGCAGGCTCACACCGTAGGCCAGCCGGCCAACTCGTTCTGGGTTTACCAGCAGGTTTACGATGACAACGGCAAGCCTATCGAGGGCGTTTACGTTGACCGCAACGGCGACGAACAAATCAACAGCTCTGACCGTTACTTCTACCACAGCCCCGCGGCTGACGTGTACATGGGCTTCACCACGAAGTTCATTTACAAGAACTGGGACTTGAGCGCGTCGTTCCGTGCAGCCCTTGGCAACTATGTTTACTATGACTTCCTTTCTGACAAGGCCAATGTCAGCGTGACAGGTCTTCACCATCACGGCATTTACACGAACACCACGCAGGCCGCTGTTGACCTCGGCTTCACCGGAATGGCCGACATCGCGCTCAGCGACTACTTCGTGCGCAACGCTTCTTACCTGAAGTGCGCCAACATTACGCTCGGCTACTCGTTCCCGGCGTTGCTGAAGTACAACAAGCAGGAGTACTTCTCAGGCCGTGTTTACTTCACTGTTCAGAATCCGTTCATCATCACCAAGTATGACGGACTTGACCCGGAGGTTTCAAGCGGTGTGGACAAGAACCCGTATCCGCGTCCAATGAGCTTCCAGCTTGGCGTCAACCTGAACTTCTAAAGCTTTTACATATAATCTAATTAAAAAAGCATAGCGATGAAAAAGATATTATTAAACACAATAACTGCGGCCGTGCTGACAGTCGGCTTGACTGGTTGTGCGGACGACTTGAACATCAGTTCTATCGACCCGCAGTCAAAACCAGGTGCCTCAGACATGGAACTTTTGGCTAAATGCTACTCCACACTCGGGGTGACAGGCCAGAAGGGCCCGGCCGGCAACGCCGACCTCGCCGGAATAGAGGACGAGGGCGAGTCTGGCTTCTACCGCACGACGTTCAACTGCCAGGAGCTTATGACCGACGAATGTGCTTGGGCTTGGCAGGACAACCAGGACATTGCGCCGTTCACAACCATATCGTGGAACTCGAGCAGCGCACGCACCCAGTGGGTCTACACCCGTTTGACATACGACATCACGCTGTTCAACAGCTATCTGAGCCAAGTGCCTGACGATGCCGAGAACAGCCAGTATCGTGCCGAGGTGCGCTTCCTTCGCGCCTTGAACTATTGGTATCTGCTCGATTTGTTCGGCAAGGCACCGTTCAAGACAGAGTTCAACATCACCGAGCTGCCCACCGAAATCAGCGGTCCTGACCTCTACACATGGCTTGACAACGAGCTTACGGAGATTGAGCCGCTCATGGCTGAGGCTGGTTCTTTCTGCAACGCCCAGAACTTTGGACGTGCCGACCGTGGCGCGGCTTACATGCTTCACGCCCGCTTGGCTCTCAATTCCGCCGTTTATACGAAGGGAGCTGTAAAGGATTACCAGAAGGCAATCGACTATTGCGACCTCCTCATAGGCAACAGCAACTACGGACTTGCAACCAAGGAGAAGAACGGATATTCTGGCTATCAGCAGGTGTTCATGGCTGACAACGACGAGAACCCCGAGGCGATGAAGGAAATCATCCTGCCGATACGTCAGGACGGACAGAAGATTCGTTGCCACAGCGGCGCGATGTATGTTGTCAACTCTATGCGTACCGCCGGCATGCCTAACATGGGAACGACCAACGGATGGGCTTGCTTGTTCGCCCGCAGGGCTTTGGTACAGAAGTTCTTCCCGACATTGTCAGACTTCCCAATATCTACGGAAGCTGCACCTGACGGCGCAACTGAGGCTGACATAATGGCTCTTGACCAGCAGGACGGCTCTTCTACGGCTCAGATTGTCGCTAAGGCCGGTGACAAGCGCGCCTTGTTCTACGCAGGTCGCGGCGGCGGTGTACGCACGCTTTATCCTGAGGCCATCACAGCCTTCACAAACGGTGCGTCGATAGTGAAGTGGGACAACCACCGCTCTGACCTCCAGCCTACTCACGACCAGACGGAGTATCCCGATGTGGACATCCCCCTGTTCCGCCTTGCCGAGGCTTACCTTACCCGTGCCGAGGCCAAGTGGCGTTTGAGCGGCAACCTTAGCGACGCCCAGGCTGACATTGACGTAATCCGCAACCGCGCCAGAGCAGCCAAGCTGATTGTCACCAGCGAGGAGGACATCCTCGACGAATGGTGCCGCGAGTTCTACGTTGAAGGCCGTCGCCGCAGCGACCTTGTGCGCTTCAACCGCTTCACGGGCAGCGCGTACTTGTGGGACTGGAAGGGCGGAACGCCCAACGGAACATCGGTGGACTCACACTTCAACGTTTACCCGATACCGTATGACGAGCTTCTGAACAACAAGAACCTCAAACAGAACGAGGAATATTGATATAAGGTGATGGGGTGAGAAAGTGAGGAGATGAGGTTCCTGTGTTTCCCTAAGTTCCCTGTTCTCCTTGCTCTCTCAGCTTTTCCGGAAAATAATAATAACTTTAAACGAGAAACGAACATGAAAAATATTATAAAGAGCCTGTTTGTCCCGGCGTTGGCTTTGGCGGTGCTTCCGTTCATGGCTTCATGCGAGACAGACACTGACGACAACCCGACGTTGCAGCATCCGACATCGTTCGTACTCAACACTCCGGCTTACGCCGAGAGCAATGTCTACGACTTGGCCAACTCTGAAAGCGTCAATCTCACGACGTCTCAGCCCGACTATGGCTTCCCCGTGGTGACGACATACGAGGTGCAAGTGTCTCTCAACTCGGCCTTCACGCAGGTTACGGGTGCCGAAGTACCGGAAGGCATCAACTATGCTACGCTCATGAGTCCTTACACACATGCCAACATGGACGTTGACGCTGCCGAGCTTAACAACGCCATCGTCAAGCTTTATCAGACAGAAAACAACGGCGCAGACCCGTCAGGCAAGGTGCTTCAGGTATACTTGCGCCTCGCCGCGCATGTGGCCAACGCCGCAGACAGCTATTGCTATTCTAACGTAATCACCCTGCCAGTGGTCGTATCTTACATCGCCGAGATGCCGAAGGTGGTTTATGTCGCAGCCTCTTCAATCCACGGCGGCACTGAAGGCAAGGAACTTGCTCCCGTATTCGGCCTTGCGGGCCAGTGGTACGGCATGGTTTACATGGCTGAAGGTGCATCGCTCACATGGGGCGACGCCGACGGACAGACCAACGGCTACGCCTTGACAACGACCATTGACGACCAGGCTGGCGCAGGTGTCAGCGAGGCTGCCGACGGCGGCATCGCCTTCGCAAATCCTGGATGGTACGTGCTTCACTTCACGGCTTCTGTTGCCAACAACATTCTCAACAGCCAGCTCACCGTTTATCCGGGTGCGGCTTACCTGACAGGCGCGCCGGCTTACGGCACCGGCGACTGGATTGACGGCGACCCGAACATGGCACTTGCCGCTCCTGCCGACGCAAGCGGCGAATGGACATCGCCCGCATTCGTTGCCGCAGGCGAGCTTCGCGCTTACATCAAGGTGCCTGGCTTAGACTGGTGGCGCACAGAGTTCACCCTGTACAACGGCGATTTGTATTGGCGTGACAGGGACATTCCTGATAACTGGAGCAAGAATGTAGGTGCCGAATACTCTGTAAACTGCAAGGTTGGCCAGAAACTCATCGTCAACTTCGACTACGACACTGGTCGTGTAGAGTGATTTTCATTGGTCATGAGGTTTTAAGGCTATGCGGTTATACGGTCGGAAGGCAATGGACGGTTGTAAATCAAAAGTCAAAAACCGTAATACCGTAAGCCCTTATAACCGTAAAGCCTTACAACCTCATAGCCAGATAACCCAAAACTGTAAAACCATAAAATCGAAAACGATTATGAAAAAGATATTGTTTTTAGGCGGTCTGCTCGTCTCGGCGTTGACGTTCGTCTCTTGCGACGACGACTTTGCCGACTGGGCAAGCCCGCAGACTAACCCGCAGGAAGAGGCGGTGACACTGCCGGGATACACTGCTTCGGCGACTTCAGCCATCGACCTTGCCGCCGTTACAGGCGACAGAGTACAGGTTTTGACGCTCTCACAGGCTTCATTGCCCGAAGGAGCTACTGTAAGCAACACTCGCATGGAGCTGCTCCCGTCAGACAACGCCTCGGCTGAGAAGCTCACCCTCAATGTTGACGCGCAAGGCCGCGTGGCCAAGGCCGAGCTGCAGTCGGCCATCGAGACGTTCTACGGCAAGCGTCCTGAAGCCCGCACAATGTCTGCGCAGGTGTATTCAAACATCATGCTCAACGGCCAGGCTTTCCTCGTTGACGCCGGTCAAATCTCAGTAGTGGCCACGCCAGAAGCCCCGTTCATCGCCAGCGGATATTACATCGTGGGCAACATGACCGACTGGTTCAAGGGCACGCCCATCCAGTTCAGCCACTCCGGTGCTGACGTTTACGACGACCCCGTGTTCACCGTTACGTTCTCGGCCGATGCCGACTGCTATTGGAAGATAGTTCCGCAGAACAACTACGACAGCGGCGACATCGAGCATGTAGGCGTTGACGGCATAGTAGGCGTTGCCCAAGACGGCGACACGTCGATGAGCGGCACGCTCACTACGGACAATCCGCAGGCCGGGCGCATACTTGAGGCCGGCTTCTACCGCATGACCATCAACATGATTGACTATACCTACACCATCGAGAAGGTGGCCGCCACGTATTACATCGTAGGCGCAATGCAGGGATGGACTAACGACACGAACTGCGCGTTCTATCCGACATCTACCACCGTGCAGAGCTACACCACCAAGTGGGACGGCGACCTGAAGTTCTGGCCGAGTTCAAGTGTCGGCAACTGGGACGGAGCTTACGGAGCCGAGAAGGGCGTAGGCGCGGTGGCTTCAGGCAAAATCGTCTCTAACGCCAGCAACGGTGCTGACAACATCGTACCTCCCACGACGGGCGAGTATTACACCCTCACCATCGACATGGGCACGATGACCTACACGTGGACGAAGCTCGACAACCAAGCTCCGGCTGAGTATGCCTCGATGGGCCTTGTGGGCGACTTCACGGGCTGGGCCGATGGTGCTGACGTAGTGATGGCGCAGGTGACGCCGCACAACTGGTACGTGCATGCCACAATCGCAACCGACGGCGGCCTCAAGTTCCGCGTTGACGGAAAATGGGACGTCAACTGGGGTGACGACGCTGACATCTCTGTGCTGAACTATGGTCAGGGCGTAGCTGGCGGCGGTAACATCACCGTGCCCGCAGGTACCTATGACGTTTACTTCAACGACATAACGGGCGAATACCTTTTTGTCGCTGAATAAGTCTTACGTGACTTTGTTATACCAACCTCTTGCGTGACAGTTCACGCAAGAGGTTTTTTTAGCTTGTTTTATTTCATTGTAAAATATGATTGCCATGGTGAAGAATAAGTTTTTATTGTTTTGTTTGACTCTCCTGTTTATGAGTCTTGCTGGTTGCAGCAGCGATGACGGCGACGCTGGCACAGACGGGTCTTTGGCTGTGAGGAATGTTTACGCCACTGGTTGCAAAACCGGTGAGCAGGTTCAAAGCCGTGCGGAAGCCACAACAGCCTTTCCCGGCTTCGACGAAAGTGTGGAATATACCTGCCGGAACGACGGCTACGTATTCATAAGGCACACCAACGCCTTGTTTAATTGTTGCTCCGAGGTTATTGATGTTGATGTTTCACGGCGCGGCAACGATATTATTGTAACGGAGGCGGAAACCGACAATTCTTGTAATTGTATATGTCCTTTTGATGTTTCCTATGAAATAGGACCGTTGCAGCCAGGTACGTATAACGTAACGCTGAACGCTTGTGGCGAAACCAACTCTTTTATTGTAACTTATCCTTCAGGTGAGGGTGATATGGTTCTTAACGTTAGGTAGGTATAAGAATTATGGCATATCCGCAGTTCCGTTTGCGGCGGGTTTTATTGCGAATGAGCCATGATGTCCCGCACAAATGCGCCGCCTATATTATGTAAATGGACTGCAAATTTAAAGCAGGGGCAGACCCGTGTGTCTGCCCTGACAAATGCGGCAGGGGTGAGATGAAGGGCAGACACACCGGTCTGCCCCTACGGCGGCGGCTTGTAATATTTGTAGATAAACAAATCTTATGCCGAACTGGCGTTAATTAATGAACGATAAAAACGGTCATATTATGAAGAATGTGGCTCATCCGCAGTTCTGGTGTAAGATTTTTTACGTCAACAGGGCGTCGAAGACGTCCAACGTTGCTTAACCGCATGTGAAGCGAAGCGCAACTTGCGGCATGTATGCGCAAATAATATCGTCCTCGAAGAGGGCGAACGGCATTTACGGTTGTAAGGTTGTAAGGTTATACGGTTATTGGGGTATACGGACATACCGCATAACCGTAAGAACCCGCCACCGCATAACCCAACACGCCATTCGCCCCCTTCGGGGACGGTTGGAGTAGTTTCGACTTACCGCAGGTTACGTTCGCCGCGCTCACTCCACCGGCGGTTAAGCTGAGTTTGCCCCCTTCGGGGACAAGATAGGCTTTTATGTACCATCCAAAAGGTTTGCGGATGAACCCTGAAAGGCGGCAAAACGCGATGTGAAAGACGGCGTTTCGTGTTGTCATTCGCGGCCTTTTGCAGCACAAAAGGCCATGAATTGCAATATGTTGGAAATCAGGCGCATACACGTATAAGCCTAAGGCAATTCGTGCAAAAGCAAAGATGGCCCTTGTGCGGCCTGGTTGTTGGTTCGTGGTTAAACGAAAGAAGGCCGGGAACTGTTGTCCCCGGCCTTCTTGTTTTGCGGTTGTTATTTTCGTCTGTGCTGGTTACAGGGTCACCTTGAATGTCTGCGTCAGCTTGCCAGTCTTTACCTTTACGATTGTCAGGCCTGTGTTGTAGCCTGACAGGTCAACGCTGCCCGTTGCGGTGAAGCTGGCCATCTGGCTGCCGTTTGTGGCGTAAACGCTTACCGAGGCCTCGCCTTCGGGTATGTAGAGAACGCCGTTCTCGATGGTAGGCTCTTGCGTGCTGCTTGTCACGTTATCGATGCCTACGGGCTTGCCCACGCCGAGTTGTACCACGGTGCTTACGTAGTACATGCCTAAGGACTGCGGGTTGTTCCAGCCAACGATGGTCTGGCCGTCAGGCGTTGTGCAGCATGTGCCCAGTCCCTGTGTGCCGTCTGTCCCCTCGGCGTATTGCACGGCGTAGTTGTTGTTCAGCCATGTCATGAGGCCTGTTGTGCCGTCCATTGCCTCGCTGTTGGGGCAGTATGAAGCTGTGCGGTAGGGCGAGCCGATTGGTGACGCCATGAGTACGTCGCCGTTGTTGGTGATGCCGGTCGTCACTTGGCCTGAGGTGCCGGGAAGGGCGATGAACGTGCCGTCCTCGGTGTTGTAGCGGCGGGCGTCGTCAGGCGTTGACATAACCATGTACTTGCCGTTGCCGCTGATGCTGTTCTGGTTTACCAAGATTTGCTGTGACGGTGATGTGCCTGTATATACATATTCGTTGAGGGCTGCGTTCCAGTCCATTATGGCGTAAGCGTAGTTCGCGTCTTGCTCATACCATTCCGGAGTGCCCGCTTCAGCGGTTACGTAGTCTTCGTAAACAGGGTATGCTCCAGGCTTTTTGCTCTCGTCCTTGACAAGCCAGTCTTGGCCCACTGTCTGGTAAGTCCACGCGCCGTTGGCGTCTTTCTTGTAGATTACTCCCAGGGAGTAGAAGCCGGTGAAGTCTCTCAGTATGCCGTAAGCGCGTGTGCCGTCGTTGCTGATGCCATACAGGATGGCCATTTGCGGCTTCAGTCCCATAAGGTCTTCTGTCGGGTGGGCGATTACCTCGGCCGTGTATGAGCCGTCGTCTTGCAGCGTCCATATTACCGGAACATACATTCCTTCGGTTATGCTTGACGCGTATCCGGCTATGTATTTGCCGTCAGGTGTTACCCCTTGCGGGCAATACTCGGTGTTGCCGCAGCCTTAGGGCACAGGCAGGTACTCCCATTCGTCAGAGCCTTTTTTCAGTATTGCGCCGGGTGACGAAATGTCATAACCGAACGTCCCGACTATTGTTCCGTCGTTGGTTACGCCCTTGGCGGTCACGCCCGCTGACTCTCCTCCTACGGGTGACTCGTACAGGTGTACTTCCTTTTCGCCTGTTTCAAGGTCGAGCAGGGCCACGCCTCCGAAGTCGCCGGCGGCGTATTTGCCGTTTTCAGACACGCAGTAAAGCACTGTTTCCAGGTCGGCCGGCTTGTAGGTGGTTATTGTCGCCGGTTGCTTGGTCTGTGCGTTGGCCGCCAATGCCGCCATCGTAAGCGAGAAAATGAATAAATGTTTCTTCATAAGCTTAAATGTTTAAGTGATGAGATATTAAGTTTAATGTCAACACGTGTCTGAGCAATCGTCGTTGCCGCTTGTCGGCTCTGTGGCCTGAAGCCGTTTGGCGGGCAAGGTGCGTGGTTGGTGGTTATGTTGTTTTTACGTGAAATGTTTATTTATTCACTTTTTATGTAACGTTGAGATGTCTTGCAAAAGTGTGATTTTTTATAGAAACAGGGCTGTTGATTTATATAAAATATGTTAATCGTTATGCTTTTCTCTTTTATTTTCGTGTTTGCAAGGGTAAAAAGAGTGCAGTTTAATTGGAAATGTATTGAATGTGTGATAAAGTGTAAATAGTCACTTCTTCGTGTTCTCCACCGCTGTACCCCTTGTCTTTTCCCATGCCAGACAGCGTGTAGTGGACTTTTGTAAGACAAACGTTTGCACGCTGATTTGCCGCTTTTCTCCCGTCCGCAGATGCCAATGTGCCGATAAAAAGCATAACTTTATTGCGTAAATCAAAAAGCACACATACTATGAGAAGAATTGTCTTTTTTGTCATTTCCATGCTGGCAGCCGTGCAGCTTGTGGCGCAAGGCTGGCCGTCGCAGTATAAGGGAGTGATGCTGCAGGGCTTTTACTGGGATTCGTATGCCGACACCCAGTGGGCCAATCTTGAGAGTCAGGCCGACGAGTTGGCCGAGTTTTTCAACCTCCTATGGCTTCCCCAGAGCGGCAAGTCAGCCTCTGACCCGTCAATGGGGTACAATGACCTGTACTGGTTCAGCGACTATACCAGCTCTTTCGGCAACGAGCAGCAGCTCCGTTCGCTCATCGCCACGCTCAGGGCGAAGGGCGTCGGCACAATCGCCGATGTCGTAATCAACCACCGCTCGTCGCTCGCCGGCACGTGGATGAGCTTCCCCGTTGAGACTTACAAGGGCGTAACTTACACCATGACGCCGGCCGACATCTGCGCCGACGACGACGGCGGAAAGGCCGCCTCGCAAGCCGAGGTGAAGCCTACGGGCGCGAATGACACGGGCGACGACTTCGACGGGGCGCGCGACCTCGACCATTCAAGCCCCAACGTGCAGGCCATGGTCAAGGCCTACCTTGACTTCCTTCTTAACGACTTGGGCTATGCCGGCTTCCGTTACGACATGGTGAAGGGCTACGCCCCTGCCTACACGGCCGTTTACAACACGGCGGCGCAACCCCGGTTCTCGGTCGGCGAATACTGGGACGGGGCGCAGCAAATCAAGAATTGGATTGAAGGCACGCGGGCTGACGGCGTGGTTCAGTCGGCGGCGTTCGACTTTCCGCTTAAATATCTGCTCAATGACTGCTGCAATCCAGGCGCGAACTGGAGCGTGTTGGGCGGCACGAGCCTGATGGGCGACATGAGTTACAGGCGTTACGCCGTGACCTTTGTTGACAACCACGACACTTACGGACGCGGCAACGGCAACGACCTGACGGGCAACGCCGTGGCCGCCAACGCCTTCATACTGGCCATGCCGGGCACTCCCTGCGTGTTCCTGCCGCACTGGAAGGCGTACAAGCAAGAGCTGAAACAGATGATTTACGCACGCAACATGGCCGGAGTGAACAACGAAAGCACGTTTGAGACGCTTTCGCGCTCTGCCTCACAGTACGCCGTAAAGGTCAATGGGACAGACGGAAAGTCGGTTGTCCTGCTCATGGGCGACAAGACATTCCCGCGCGCCGGGGCGTTGGCGGCCGAGGCTGACTACTTCCTCGTGTCCACGGGCGACAACTATTCTTACTACATCTCGCGCAACGCCGCTACAGCATGGGCCAGTGTTCCGTCAGGCACTTACGACGCGGCTTTCAGCGTCAGGCTCAGTGCCGTAAGCCCAGAGGCCGGCGCGCGGCTCGTTTACACCACCGACGGAAGCGACCCTACACCGTCAAGCACGGCCGTGGCCGACGGCACAGAGATACCCGTCAGCGGCGACATGACGCTCAAGGTGGGGCTGCTCGTTGGCGGCTCGGTGACGGGCGTCATCACGAGAAGCTATAAAGTGACGGGCTTCCAACCATACGACATAACCGTTTACGTCAACGCCGACGCGGCAGGGTGGGGCGGCGTGAATTTCTACACGTGGCGTCCTGACGGCAAGAACGACGACGGCTCATGGCCTGGCAAGGCTGTGACCGACAAGCGGACGGTGGACGGCAAGGAGTGGTATTGCCGCACTTACCACATCGCCTCGTCGGCCGATTATGTCAACTTCGTGTTCAGCACGGGCAGCGGCAGTCCGCAGACCGTTGACGTGCTTAACGTCAAGACCGACAAGTTCTTCGAGGTGTCAGCCCAGCAACAGTCAGGGAAGAACATCGTCAACGATGTTACCGGACAGCATTCTACGGGCATTGGCGGCGTCGTTGCACCGTCAGCCGACATGCCGCGCCGCACTGATGTTTACACCATCGACGGCCGCCTTGTGCGCTCTTTGGGCGTAGGTGTCAGTCAAAAGCAGGCCGTAAGCGGTCTCGCCCCGGGCCTGTACATCGTCGGCGGAAAGAAAGTTGTCGTGAGGTGATTGTTCTTCGCTGTTTCAATCCACGGCCTTTCGTCTTGCAAAAGGCCGTGGATTGCCGCCTGAAAGGCCGTCTTTCGCATTGTGAAAGGCGGCCTTTTGTAATGCGTTGACTATCAAGGCGTTGCGGCGAAGACCATAAGCGGTGGCATGAAGGGCGGATTGTGCTGTGGTTTCAGGCGGCAAATACTCCGCCAACCCCGTCAGGCCGCATCGCGCTCTAATGGCCGGTTGGGGGCAAGAAGTGCTGGCCGCTTTGTTAAAAGGTCAATAAAGTTGTTAACGGTCACGACGTTGTAAGGATTTTTTTGTTATCTTTGCATCGGTTTTTAGAAAGTGACCCGGGTTCGTCTTTTTTGAACCTGTTGTTATTTGTTCACGATATTAGCCTATGCTTTTATCTTAACCTGCAATTAAACTGATTATGCGTTTGAAGAAAACTATAAAGACATTAGCGTTTACGGCATTGATGGCGATGACTTCCGCCACGGCTACGGCACAAGACCTTTTGGCCAGACAAGCACCGATTGACAAGAAAATGAAGGCAGTGGACACGCTCGCGCTGCGCAACCTCATAGAAAAAGAGCAGATGGGTTCACCCTCTGCGCAGCTCTACAAGGAGTGGAGCAACAAGTACGCCCACCGCGCTACGGCGTTGCCCGACTCGTTCCTCATCCACCTGAAAGACTTCTGCATGCCTACCACGAGCAAGGTGGTGACATCTAACTTCGGCCGCCGCTGGGGGCGCATGCACAAGGGCATCGACGTGAAAGTGTACATCGGCGACACCATCCGCGCGGCGTTCAGCGGCAAGGTGAGGATTGTGAAGTATGAGCCGAGGGGCTATGGAAACTATGTAGTGATACGCCACTATAACGGATTGGAGACCATCTACGGCCACATGTCTAAGCATCTGGTAAAGGAAAACCAAGTGGTAAAGGCCGGAGAGCCAATCGGCCTTGGCGGCAACACCGGCCGAAGCACAGGTTCGCACCTGCACTTTGAGACCCGTCTCTGCGGCGTGGCCCTCAATCCGGCCCTCATGTTCGACTTCCGCAACCAGGATGTCACGGGCGACACTTACATGTTCCGCCGCTCTACAAACAGCCGCGAGTCAGCCCGCGCCAACGAACTCAGGGGCAAGGCCAACAGCGACGTGGCTTCAAATTCAAGCTACAAGAGCAGCAGCAGGTCGCGCAAGTCGTCGGCAAGCGCAAGCGGCGACATCCGCTACCATAAGGTAAGGAAGGGCGAAACGCTCAGCTCTATCGCCAAGAAGCGCGGAACTACCGTTGCAAAGCTGTGCAAGCTTAACCATATCGGCAAGCGCATGCGCATCCGTCCGGGACAGATATTAAGATACTCATAATTGTTAAAGTCAATAAATAGCGAAGGCGGCTGTCAGCGTGAGCTGGCAGCCGCCTGTCTTTTTGCCTTTCCCTGCCAGTCTGTCGGCGGCGTGTTGTCCGCCGTCAGTCCGTAGGGAAAGTTTTGTTTGCGCTTTACCGGCAATGGCGGTGCGCCCTGTTGTGCCTGTGGTTGTTGTGGCATTCGGCGCATTCCTGGCAGATGTTGCCGTCCTCGTGGCAGTTTTCCAGTGTGCAGCGGTTGTCACGGCAAGCGTCGCATTGCTGCCTGTAGTCGCAGCATTCGTAGCGTTTGCAGTCCTCGTTGTTGTTGTAACGTCCGCAGCATCCTCCGTGCCGTCCGTGCCTGTGGCCGTCTTCGCGTGAATCGTAGCGGTCGTTTTGGCCGCCCGTTGTTTCCGTTTGCTGTGCCGGCGGGTCGTCATGGCTGTTGTTGATGAAGGCCATCGAACCGATGCTTACCGCCCCCAGCAGGGCTACGCAGATGATGATTTTCTTCATTCTTCTCCTTTCTTATGTTCTTGTTTATGATAGTTTGTCGCGCCAAAGATAACGCTTTGCCGCGTATTGTCACGCAAGATTTTTGTTATTAAAACATAAAGCGTGTTCAGTTTACCGCTTTCCCGTGTTTTTTAAGCACGTTTCTCACCACGAACCAGGCGTGCATCGCCAGCGTGACGGGCAGTCCGTAGTGGCGTCGCATGACGTTGAACCGCTCGATGAGCGACGCCCGGTGATATTTGGTTGTTTGCCCTTCGCGCTGGTAGTCGGCCACGGTGGCGTGTACGTTGACGAGCGGCAGCCCCATCCTTTCGGCCTCCTTCATCACCCGTATGCACCAGTCCACGTCGGCGGAATGGCGGTAGCGCATGTCGTAAGGCGTGCGTCGGGCAATGTCTGTGCGTGCGTAGAACGCCTGGTGGCACACCAGCATGCCGTTGCGGAACGACCTCCACGTCAGCCGTTCGGGCGGTGTCAGCGGGCGGCGGCAAAGATAATGCCCGTCGTTGTCAACCCAGTCGGTGTCCCCGTAGAGAACGGCCGGCATGGGTTCGCCCGCCTTTTGCCGTTCGTCAAGCCGTGAGTTGGCGCATATTAGGGAAATAGTCGTGGCGTCAGGGAAGAAGTCTCCCGCGTTAATGAAGCACAGATAGTCGCCCGTGGCGAGGCGGAGTCCTTTGTTCATGGCGTCGTAAAGCCCCTTGTCCGGTTCGGATATGATGCGTATCTCGTGGCCGTTGCCCATGCTGTCAGACCGCCTTTTGTAGTCTTCGGCGAGGCTTTTCGTGCTGTCGGTTGACGCCCCGTCGATGATTAGATGCTCGATGTCGGGGTAGTCTTGGCGCATGACGCTCTCGGCGGTGCGCATGAACACAGCCTCGGCATTGAACGTAATGGTTACTATCGTGAACTTTGTCATAGCCTGTAATGCCTGTAGGCCAGGGCCTGGTTGTATATTTCGATGTATCTCATGGCCACGCTTTGCTGTGAGTATGCCGTCGTCACTTTGCTTACGGCGGCGCGGCTCAGCTCACGGTAGTCGGCTTCGTACAGTGCCCAGCGCATTCCTTCGGCCAAGTCGGCGGCGTCTTTGTAGGCCGCCACGTAGCCGTTCTGGCGGTGGTCAATCATCTCAGGTATGCCGCCTGTGTTGAAACCGACGCACGGTACGCCGCAAGCCATGGCTTCCATGATGGTGTTGGGCAGGTTGTCTTCAAGCGAAGGCAGCACGAAAAGGTCGGCCGCGTTGTAAACGTCGATGATTTTCTTGGTGTCGCTGACGTAGCCGATCGGGTGGACGTTGAACGGCAGACGTTCGCCGAACTCGTCTGAATGGCCTCCGAGGATGACAACTTCAGTGTCGTCGGCCGCGCCTTTGCGCATCGCGGCAAGGCGTTCACAGGCGTCGAGCATGTAGTCCATGCCCTTGCGCTTGTCGGTAACGCGCTGTGAAACGAAGAGGATGAGCTTCTTGTCCAACGGCAGCGACAGGCGCATGCGGGCTTCGCGCTTGTCGGCGGGCTTGAACTCTCGCGTGTCGATTGCGTTGGGGATGCTTGTCACCTGCTTGCCGGTCAGCAGTCCGCTGTCCTTCACCGCGGCGCACAGCCACTTGCTGCAGGTGACGAAGAACATGTCGCGCGACTTCCAGATGCGCAGCTTGCGCTTCCACACTTGGTGCGAAAGGTCGTGCCGCGAGCCGTGCCCGGGCAGGTACTGGCAGCAGTTGCAGCCCTGCGACTTGTACGCCTTGCAGTCGCGAGGGTAGTGGCAGATGGCCGTGGCGGGCCAGAAGTCGTGCATGGTCCACACAATCGGCTTGCCGCTTGCGAGTATTTTCCTTATCACGTTGAGCGAGAGCAGGCCTTGGTTGACCCAGTGCAGGTGGATGACGTCGGCCTCCTTGAACTCGCGCAGGTGGGTTATGTCTATTCCGGAGTTGGCTATGTCCAGTTCGAAAAGGTGCTTCTTTGAGAAGCCGAGGCGGCAGAATATGCACCACCGCTCCCACAGGAAGCTCCACTTGCCGCGCAGTCCGCCGCCCGTTCCGGCCACTGTGAGGCTGTCGGTCTCCTTGTCTCGCACCAACATCTTGGCCTTCACGCCGTTGTTGTTAAGTGCCTCCATCAGGCGGTTGGCGGCTACCGCGGCCCCGCCTGTCTTTTCGCTTGTGTTTACAATCAGCACACGCATCGTATGAAAACGTTTTGATATATGCGAACACAAAGTTACATCAAATCACGCATTATTCCAAATTTACAGCCTGTTTAAATTCTGTTTGCGCACACAATTTATTGATTTGTGTCAAGAAAAGGCATAAAACTGACAAAAACGCACTGAAAAGTATTGACATGAACGCATTTTCGTTGTATCTTTGCATCGTCAAAAGGTTAATAAATTGTTTAGGTTAGTAAATAGTATTAGTTTAAGGTAAAGTTTTCATGATTATTTAGGATGACAAAGGGGGCCGTGAGGTTGCCTTTCGATTCGAAAAAGTTTTTTAGTTAAACATATTTTTAATGCGCTGTAGCTCGTGAAGAGTTGCGGCGCATTTTTTTATTGTTTGTCGCTCAGGAGGCGGCCGTGTGGCGAGGCGCAAGCTGTCGGCGGAAATGTGAAAGGCGGCAAACGGCGTTGCGAAAGGCCGTGAATTGCAATGCAAAAGGCCATGTTTTGCGCCGTAAAAGACGGCCTTTCGCAACACGTTGGAAGTCAATGTGTTACGTTGCCCGCTCCGTTGTGCCGCACCGCCGTGCCCGATATGGCGGCACGGCGGTGCGGAGCGATGTTGAAAAAGGTTGTTTCCTTAAAATCTGTTTATCTGTGGACGGCTTTTATTCGGTTTGTGTAAATGTATGTTAAAATCGGCAGGTGCGGCGCATTTTTCCGTCGTATAATTTGGAAGTGACGTGATATTGGCTTACATTTGCAGTGTACTACAACAATAGTACACTATGAAATAATAAGACAAAGACAGTGATATTGACAATTTAAAGACTTTGACAATTATGAGTACCATCAATCAGAATGCGGCGAAAGCCGAGGCGGCGTTGCCGTTGAGGCCATTGGCGGCCGCCCGTCAGCCCGCAAGAGGGGACAGAAGCGGATGCTTTCCGTGAGATGTATGAGCCAAGGCGGTTGAAGGAATTGAAGGCAGTGGCTTTGCCGGCATCTTTTTCTTGGACGCTCTCTCTAACCGTAAACGACATGCGCATTTCCTTTGATTCCTTTGACTTACCTGCCCGCTTCAGCTTCAATAATGACAGTAAAACAATAAAAACGGAATAAAATGATACACATCGAGAACCTTAAATACAAATACCAAGGCGCAAGGCAGTATGTCTTCGACGGTTTCAACCTCAGTCTTGGCGACGGGAACATCTACGGACTGCTCGGCAAGAACGGCACGGGCAAGTCAACATTGTTATATCTGATAAGCGGACTGCTGCGCCGCACGGCCGGCCTCATTACCGTTGACGGCGTTGACGTGGCCGAACACAGAGCCGAGACGCTGGCTGAAACGTTCATCGTGCCAGAGGAGTTCGACCTCGCCCCGGTCACCCTCGACGCCTACGTCAAGATGAACCAGCCGTTCTATCCGCGCTTCAGCCGCGAGGTGCTTGAGAGCTGTCTGCGCGACTTCGAGCTTACGCCGGACATCCACTTGAAGGAGCTTTCCATGGGGCAGAAGAAGAAAGTGTACATGAGCTTCGCCCTCGCGGCCGGCACCAAGCTCCTGTTGATGGATGAGCCGACCAACGGGTTGGACATTCCGTCGAAGAGCCAGTTCCGCCGCGTGGTGGCCAACAACATGGGCGAGGGGCGCACTTTGATAATATCCACCCACCAGGTGCATGACGTCGAGACCCTGCTCGACCACATCCTTATTCTCGACCGCTCGGAGTTGCTGCTCGATGCGTCGGTCGCCGACATCTGCGACAAATACAACTTCGAGTTCCGTTCGCCCGGAGGACCGGCCGACGACGTGCTGTATGCCGAGCCGTCGGTGCAGGGCAACGCCGTAATAACACACAAGCGCGAGGGCGACGGGGACTCCCAGCTCAACCTCGAGCTGCTCTTCAACGCCGTGACGAAAAGGGCTTTGTAGTCCATCCCGGCCTCCCCGTCGGGGGAAAAGCCGGCAAGAGGCCCCGCCGCCAGCCGCGGCGCATTCGGCTTATCCGGCCTGTCAGCCCCATTAGTCCTATTTCTTAAACTTACAAAAGACATAAAACCATGACCAACTTTAACATACAACGCTTCGGCCGCACGCTCAAATGGTCGGCCGTGATGACGCGGAAAGAGGCTCTTGCAAACGCCGCCATGATGTTTTTTGCCATGTTCTTTCCGTTCATAGTGCAGATGCTCACAAGCTATGACCAGCCGATATTGCAGGCGGTTGTCAACCTGGACGCCGCCATGCGGGTCTGCATTTTCATATATTTCGTTGTCTCGATGATTGGCGGAAGCTGGCTCTTCAACAACATGAAGACAAAGGAGCAGCGCATTACGTTCAAGATGCTGCCCGCCACCGACCTTGAGAAGTATGTAGCCCGCGCCCTTTACGCCACAGTGGTGTGGTGGCTCATGGGGCTTGCGGCTTTCTGCCTGGCCGACGTCTTGCGCATGTTTGTCAGCCTGATAGCCGGCATAGGCGTGGTGAAAAGCACCATCCCGGACTTTTTCGCGGAGTATTTCGGCTCAAGTGTAAATTCCGCTTTTTATGCGGAATACGGATGTACAACCTTTTATGTGGCCTTGTTGGCCATGCTTTACGCCTGGGGTTTCTGGGTGCATTCGCTCTACATACTGGGCGGGGCGTTCTTCCGCCGCCACCAGTTCGTGCTGACATCGTTGGTTCATCTTGTCCTGATTATGGTCTTCACCCCGTTGCTTGTCCATTTTGTGAAAACCGTTGACAATGCTTTTTTCAACAATTGGAAGCTGGTGTTGGCGTGGTCAGGCGCGGCGGTGTTCGCCGCCTTGGGCGTGCTTGACTGGTGGTTGTCTTACAAAATCTTCCGCCGCATGCAGGTGGTCAACAACAAGTGGGTGAACCTCTAATGTATATAAAGGTAAGAAAGTAAAGCGGTAAAAAGGTAAAACGCCGGTAAGGCATCCGCCTTTGACCGCTTTTACGCCTCCAAATTCTTTCATTCCAGGATTAAAAAAGCATAAAGTCATGAAAAGTTTTGACATGAAACGGTTCGCAAGGACTTTCCGCTGGACGTTCCAAACGGAGCTGACGGGCATCTTGTCTGGCACGTGCGGCATAACGTTCGGCTTCCTTGTATGCGTCATAGCGCAGCTATGGCCCGTGCTGAAGAGCGGCGGCGACATCACAATTGTTGAAAAGTCGGGTGTCATTTCATCGTGTTATATCGCTTATTTGGTGTATCTTGTCATAGGCGGAACGTACATCATGGGCAGCATGAAGACAAGTAAGAGCCTGCTTGCGTTCAAGATGCTGCCGGCCACCGATGCCGAGAAGTTCATAGTGCGCTTCATTTTCGCCACGGCGGTGTGGGCTGTCATGGGGCTGGTGGCGTTGTGCGTGGGCGATGTCTTGCGTATGCTAATGTGCGTGTTGGCCGGCGTTGGCAATGCAGGAAGCTTCATCCCGGATGTCTTGTCGTCGCTATTCCGTTCCGACGGCAGGCCTTTTGGAGCTATTTTGGCGTATGGCGAGGTCAATTGGAGTGGGACGTTGCTGTTTTACGCCACGCTTGTTTGGGCGCATTCGGCCTATATGCTCGGCCGCATTCTTCTGCGCCGGCATCCTTTTGTCTTGATTTCATGCGTCATGTTGCTCCTTTGGGTGTTGCTGTTTATTGCCGGCATATGTTTTGATGAGGCGTTTGACAGGGTTTCGATGACGGCCTGGATGACTGCCCAATGGTGCTTCATGGCGGCGGCGTTGCTGCTTGCCGTGCTGAACTGGTGGCTGTCTTACAGGGCGTTCCGCCGTCTTCAGGTTATTAACGACAAATGGATTAACTTATGAACTTTACGACAGAAAAAGCCATATACGTACAGATAGCCGACCGCCTGTGTGACGAGGTTCTTGCGGGGATGTACGGCGACGACGAGCGAATACCCTCAGTGCGCGAGTATGCCGTGCTGTTGGAGGTCAACGCCAACACCGCAGTGAAGTCGTATGACCTCTTGGAGCAGCGCGGCGTCATATACAAGAAGCGCGGCCTGGGCTACTTCGTCACCGCGGGTGCGAAGCAACAGATACTGAAGGAACGCCGCAAGGAGTTCATGGAGACGCGCCTGCCCGAGATGTTCCGCCAGATGCGGATGCTCGGAATAGGGATGGAGGAAGTGACGGAAAAGTGGGTTTCAGGGAGTTAAAGAAGTCAAGGGAGTCAAAGGAGTTAAAGACAATGGCTTTGGCGGATGCTGAATAGTGATGGGAATATTTGTCATCCGACATATGAAGACACCGCATTTAGGGCGTCGCCGGTTGTTTAAACTTCTTTAATTCTCATGTTTGCAACTTTTCAATGACCTGTTACGTCAATAATATAAATATGGAGAAATGAGTTGAGGTTGGACATGTCAGGAGGCGACGGGACATTTGTCTTTAACTCCTTTGACTCCCTTGACTTCTTTAACTCCAAAAAATGATACAATGATTCACCTTAAAGACATCAACAAGACATACGACAACGGGCAGCCGCTGCACGTTCTGAAGGGCATAACACTCGACATCGAGCGGGGCGAGTTCGTGTCAATCATGGGCGCGTCAGGCTCGGGCAAGTCAACGCTGCTCAACATCCTGGGCATCTTGGACAACTATGACGAGGGCGAATACTGGTTGGGCGACACGCTGATTAAGGACCTCTCGGAGACGCGCGCGGCCGAATACCGCAACAGGATGATAGGCTTCATCTTCCAGTCGTTCAACCTCATATCCTTCAAGACTGCCGTGGAGAACGTCGAGCTGCCGCTGTTTTACCAGGGCGTGCGCCGCAAGCAACGCCGCCGAATGGCCATGGAGTACCTCGAAAAGCTGGGGCTGAAGGACTGGGCGGGGCATTACCCCAACGAGATGTCGGGCGGGCAGAAGCAGCGTGTGGCCATAGCGCGCGCACTCATCACACGTCCGCAAATCATACTCGCCGACGAACCTACCGGCGCGCTCGACTCGAAGACCAGCGTGGAGGTGATGAAGCTGCTCAAGCAGCTCAATGAGGAGGAGGGCATGACCATCGTGGTTGTCACCCACGAGAGCGGCGTCGCCAACGAGACCAACAAAATCATACACATACGTGACGGCGTAATCGGCGACATAGAGGTGAACTTCGACCACCACGCCTCGCCGTTCGGCAGTGGAGGAGTGATGAAGTAAAGCCCCTCCCTGCCTCCCCTGTGGGGAGGAGTGAGGCTTGTCTTGAGGGTGAACTTGCGCTTCCATTTTGGGATGTCGTGAGTGGCTGTCTTGCAAAAGGCGTCCTTTCATGCCGTAAAATGTATCCTTTTACGTGCCTGAAGGCCATCTTTTGCAAACCAAAATGCCACCTTTCGTAAGTTTGTATATAATATGTTGATAGTCAATGGTTTATGTAAACATCGAGAAGCTATGCAAATTGAAAATAATATGAGCGGTAATAGTCGTCAAAGCAAGCCCAGTCCCTCCCAACAGGGGAGGTTAGGAGGGGCTGTTGTTGGTTAGGAGTGAAGGTTTTATGAGAGACATTATAACAGAAATATACAGCACTGTCCGCCGCAACAAGCTGCGCACCGCGCTGACGGGTTTTGCCGTGGCGTGGGGCATCTTCATGCTCATCTTCCTGCTCGGGGCGGGCAACGGGCTAATCAACGCCATGATGCTGCAGAGCGGCAGGTTCTTGGACAATTCGATGATGGTGGGCGGCGGCATGACGTCGAAGCCTTACGACGGGCTGAAAGAGGGACGCTCCATCGAGCTTGACGACAAGGACATGGCCGTGACAGGCAACAACTTTCCGCAAAATGTGGAGGAGACGGGCGGCTCGTCTGACCAAAGCGGGCTGACCATCAGCAGCGGGGCCAACTACGTAAGCGGCACGTTGACGGGCGTTTATCCCAACGAAATCGAAATCAACAAGAAAGAGATGCTATGCGGCCGCTTCATCAACGACATCGACATCAACGAGAAGCGCAAGGTCATCGTGCTGGGCGAGGACGACGCCAAGGAGCTGTCGCCGCGCGGGGCGGAGCTTCTCGTGGGGCGGTATGTCGATGTTGACAGCATCGCCTTCCGTGTGGTGGGCGTGTACAAGGCCGACCGCAGCGGCATGAACACGTCGGCCTACACGGCGTTCACCACCCTGCGCGCCATATACAACAAGGGCGACAAGGTGGGGACAATACAGTTCTCGTTCAAGGGACTTGACACCCAGGAGGCCAACGACGCCTTTGAGGCGCAATACCGCGCACGCCTGAACCGCAACCACCGCGCCGCCCCTGACGACGAAAGCTCGGTGTGGATATGGAACCGCTTTACGCAGAACCTCCAGATGAACACTGGCATGGGCATCATACGCACCGCCCTGTGGGTGGTAGGCCTGTTCACGCTGCTGAGCGGCATCGTCGGCGTAAGCAACATCATGCTTATCACCGTCAAGGAACGCACCCGCGAGTTCGGAATACGCAAGGCCATAGGGGCCAAGCCAGGCTCAATCCTGCGCCTGATAATAGTCGAGAGCGTGGTCATCACCACCTTTTTCGGTTACATAGGCATGGTGCTTGGCGTGGCGGCCAACGAGTACATGGACGCCACAATCGGCCAGATGAAGGTCAACAGCGGCCTCTTCGAGGCCACGATGTTCTATAATCCCACCGTCGGCATCGACGTATGCGTGGCCGCCACGGTGGTGATGGTCGTGGCCGGTACGCTCGCCGGGCTCATCCCCGCCCGCAAGGCGGCCAAGATAAGACCAATCGAGGCGTTGAGGGCTGAGTGATAATAAGATAAGACCAATGAGCCTGATAAGCCAAATAAGCCCGATGCGCCACGGCGTATAAGGCCAATCACGCCAATTCGGCTCATAACTCTCAATAAAAACAACAACCAATGAAATTCGACATTGACAGATTTCGCGAAATCCTTGACACCCTGTCGCGCAACAAGAGCCGCAGTTTCCTTACCGGTTTCGGCGTGTTTTGGGGCGTGTTCATGCTCGTCGCCCTGCTTGGCGGCGGCCAGGGGCTGAAGGAATTGCTGCAAAACAACTTTGAAGGGTTCGCCACCAACTCTGCCATAATTTTCGCCCAGCCGACCACTAAGCCGTATGCCGGTTTCCGCAAGGAGCGCAAGTGGAGCATGGTGTACAGCGACGTGGAGCGGCTGAAGCGGCAAGTGCCTGAACTGGAGACCGTCTCGCCCGTGGTGTCGCGCTGGAACGGGAGTGCCGTAAACGGCGACAAGAAGACCAACTGCACCATGAAGGGCCTCCTGCCTGACTACCGTGAGGTTGAGACCCCGCAGATATATTACGGCCGTTACCTGAACGAGATGGACATAATGCAGAACCGCAAGGTGTGCGTCATCGGCAAGAAGGTGTACAAAGACTTGTTTCCGGGAGGCGGAGACCCGTGCGGACGGCGCATCTGCGTTGACGACATCTATTACGACGTGGTGGGCGTTGATTACAGCTCGGGCAACATGAGCGTCAACGGCAGGAACGAATCGTCGGTAATAGTGCCGCTCACGATGATGCAGAAGGCTTACAACCTCGGCGACAGTGTCCACCTGATATGCGTCACGGCGAAGCCAGGCGTGACGATGAACAGCATCACGCAGAAGATGCGCACGGTCATAGCCCAGGCTCACAAGGTTGACCCTGCTGACGAGAAGGCCGTCACCGTGTTCAACACCGAGGTGCTTTTCGGCATGCTTGACAACCTTTTCAGCGGCGTGAACTTCCTCATCCTGCTGGTCGGCATAGGCACTTTGCTGGCCGGGGCCATCGGAGTGAGCAACATAATGATGGTGACCGTGCGTGAAAGAACCACCGAAATAGGCATACGGCGCGCCATAGGCGCGACGCCGCGAAACATCCTCGGACAGGTCATTTCGGAAAGTGTCATCCTCACCGCGGTGGCCGGCATGAGCGGCATTCTCTTCGCGGTGGCCGTTCTTGAGATGCTTGAGCTTGGCAATACGGCCGACGGCATAGTGGCCGCCCACTTCCAGGTGCGCTTCTGGACGGCCGTAGGCGCGCTGGTGCTGCTGGCTGTTCTCGGCGTGTTGGCCGGTCTTGCGCCGGCCATGAGGGCGATGAGCATAAAGCCGGTTGACGCCATGAGGGACGAATGATTGATTCATAATTCACAATTCGTAATTCATAATTGGGCTGACGCCGTGAAGCGTGTGATAGCAAGGCAAATATGCTTGCCTGCCTGTAAATTTGTAAATTGTCAACTAAAAAGATATGAAAAAGTATTTGAAAGTAATCCTTGCGGCGATAGTGGGCTTGGTGTTCATATCGACGTTCGTGTTCCTTTACATGAAGTCTAAGCCGCAGCCAGTCGTTTACGACGAGTTTACGCCCAAAGTGGCTGACATCAACAAGACGACAGTCATCACCGGCACGATAGAGCCGAGGGACGAGGTGGAGGTGAAGCCGCAAATCAGCGGCATAATAACCGAAATCTACAAGGAGGCCGGCGACAAGGTTGAGGCCGGCGAGGTGATAGCCAAGGTGAAGGTCATACCCGACATGGGGCAGCTCAGCTCGGCCGAAAGCCGTGTGCGCCTTGCCGAAATCAACCTGAAGCAAGCCCAGGTGAACTACAACCGCGAGAAGCAATTGTACGACAAGCAGCTTGTCAGCGCGGAGGAATATGACAACGTGCGCCAGGCTCTCGACCAGGCCCGTGAGGAGAAAACGGCGGCCATCGATGCCTTGGAAGTTGTACGCGACGGCGTTTCGAGCAGCAATGCCAGCGCGAGCAGCACGCTCATCCGTTCGACCATCAGCGGTCTCATCCTCGACGTTCCCGTAAAAGTGGGCAACTCGGTGATATTGAGCAACACGTTCAACGACGGTACGACAATCGCCACGGTGGCCGACATGGGCGACCTGATATTCAAAGGCAACATCGACGAAACCGAAGTGGGGCAGCTCGTAACGGGCATGCAGATGAAAATAACCATCGGCGCGCTGCAGAACCTCAGGTTCGACGCGTCGCTCGAATACATATCGCCTAAAGCCACCGACAACAACGGCGCGAACCAGTTTGAGATAAAGGCGGCGGTCAGTGTGCCGCAAGGCAACGAAATACGGTCGGGCTACAGCGCGAACGCCGAAATCGTGTTGGCCAGCGCGCGAGGTGTGCTTACCGTGCCAGAGAGCGCAATCGAGTTCAGCGGAGACGACACTTACGTGTACGTCGTGAAAGGGCAGGGTGACGAAAAGACCTACGAACGCCGCAAGGTGGTGACCGGACTGAGCGACGGGGTGAACATAGAGATAAGGAGCGGACTGAAAAAGACCGACAGGGTGAGAGGCCCGCAGAAGGTGGCTGAAGAGTGATGGCAAAGTGGCTTGCGGCCAAGCGACCGTAAGGCGATGCGCGCTTGCGCGTAAAGCCGTGTGGCCCAGCAGCTTCAGGAGCCAAAAGACAAACAGCAAAACAATATGACCCAACAACCTTAAAACCGTAAGCAAATGTACCGCATGATATTTACCTTATCGTTCCTAATGGCTGCCTTGGCCGTCTCGGCCCAGCAGCATAGGGCGTGGACGCTGCGCGAATGCATAGACTACGCGCTGGCCAACAACATAACCGTGAAGCAACAAGACGTGGCGAGGCGGCAGGGCGAGGTGGAACTGAGTACGGCCAGGAACAGCCGGCTGCCCAACCTGAGCGCGTCAGCGTCGCAAAACTGGTCATTCGGGCGCGGCCTCACGTCGGAAAACACATACTCAAACCAGAACACCGGCAGCACGTCGTTCTCGCTCGGCACGAGCGTCCCGCTCTTCACAGGTTTCCGCATACCGCGCACCATAGAGCTGAACAAGCTCAACCTTGAGGCCGCCACGGCCGACCTTGCCAAGGCGCGCGACGACGTAAGCGTGCAAGTGGCCCAGGCATACGTGCAGATTCTGTATAACCTTGAGCTGCGCGATGTCGCCATTAGGCAAATCGGCATCGACTCGATGCACGTGGCGCGCCTCGCCGAGATGTACCGCACGGGCAAGGCCAGCGGCGTGGAGGTGGCGCAGCAGGAAGCCACTTTGGCGCAGAGCCGCCTGACCTACACCCAGGCCGACAATGACTGCCGCCTGTCTTTGCTCACGCTTGCGCAGCTTCTCGAACTGCCTTCGCCTGAAGGTTTCGCCATAGTGCGCCCCGACACGGCCGCGATAACCGTAGGCGAAGCGGGCGGCCTGCCCCTGCCTGACGACGTTTACGCCGAGGCCGTGGCCCTCAAGCCTGAGGTAAAGGCCGAGGTGTACCGCCTGAAAGGCACCGAGGCGAGCGTCCGCATAGCCAAAAGCGCGCTGTGGCCGACGCTTTCGCTCACGGCTGGGCTTGGTTCGAACTATTACACGACGAGCGGAATGAACACGGCAAGCTTCGGCCGCCAGATGCGCAACAACTTCAGCCAGTATGTCGGCCTGAGCCTTAACATACCGATATTCAACCGTTTTGAGACGCGCAACAACATCCGCGCGGCGCGCCTGAACCAGGAAGCGCAGACGCTACAGTTGGACAATGTGAAGAAAGCCCTGTACAAGGAAATACAGCAAGCTTACTATAACGCCGTGGCCGCCCGCGCCCAATACGAGAGCAGCGGCGAGGCCGCCCGCAGCAACAAGGCCGCATTCGACCTGATGACGGCCAAGTATGAATACGGCAAGGCCAACATAACAGAGTTCAACGAGGCCAAAAACAACTGGCTGAAGTCGGAGAGCGACCTCGTAAGGGCCAAGTACGAATACATGTACAGCACAAGTCTGATAGATTTCTATCGTGGCAAGCAGCTTGACTTCTGATACAATCAGGTGCGCCGCATGCCGTCGCCCGGTTTGCGACATGCCGTCTTTTGTCTTGTGATTTGCCGTCTTTCGCCATTTGAAAAGCCGCATTTTGCACAGCAAAATGCGGCCTTTTGTAATTCGTTGGGTTTCAATGCGTTATGAACGTCTTTGCTGAATTGGTTGTGGAAAGTGGCGAAACGATGCCTGACTAAACAAAAAAGCGGTTGAAAAGCATCGCCTTTCAACCGCTTGCTGTCGGGATTACTGGACTCGAACCAGCGACCCCTACGTCCCGAACGTAGTGCGCTACCAACTGCGCTAAATCCCGAA
>CALUFM010000009.1 GCA_944319935.1 uncultured Prevotella sp. | reverse complement strand
TCAACACTATAAAGGTACAACAATTTTCGCTAATCACCAAATTTACAGACATCTATAATTCGTCGAACTCACGTTAATTTATTATTAAAGTTACAATTTATCACATCAGGTAGTCTTGCATGAAAATCCTAAGTCTCCAATTCTCGCTCTTCCTGAATGCTTTTGACGTTACAAATTTTCCACCGTAAGTATATACATACAACGCACCTCCGGTCATAGTATTCTTGCCGAACGCCATGTTCCTAACTCCGTTCATGTAATCATCGTAAACAACAGGAGCGAACTGCGTGCCGTCATATTTCACCGCACCGATTTTCTTCCCATTCTGAACAATTATGGCATACGGTTCAAACGCCTTTACCCTGTCATACTTGCCACAAGGTATGATGAGCTTGCCGCTCTCGTTGCAGATGCCGAAATGTCGGTCTTCGTTCCATACTGTGTAAGTGTCAGGGCCGCCAAGGTTGTTACGGGTGATTTCCTCGTATATGCACGGTATTATAAGCTTGCCGTTTTTATCCAGCACACCTTCTTTGCCATTCTGCGTTACAACAGTAATAGGACCGGGAGTCCGTTGCTCTATGCTTGAATATTTGCCTGTCTCCACCAACATTTTGTTGTTTCTCATGTCGTAAAGGCCTACGGTGTTGTCCTTGTGGACGAAAAGATAATCATAAAAACCAGCCTTTGTTATTTCATTATAGTCGCAAGGCAGTATTTCAGTCCCGGATGAACCCACAATGCCTCTCTTCCAGTTCGACATCACGACAAACACAGGCCCTTCGTCATTTGTATCCAAGCATGACATCTCCGAATATTTACAAGGTATCTGCAAGCTGCCGTCGGCCTTGGCATATCCCAACAGGCCGTCTTTCTTCACATAAAAGCCCAGATCGTCAAGCCCTTCGACAAAATCATATTCAAAGGGTATTTTCAAATAAAGTGTTTCCGCAATCACGCCATATTTCCCTTGCGAGTTTTTGACGATATAAGAAGAGTTTGCCTTGTCTACAACCGTCAGCACGTTTCCGTCTGAAGTCGCTATGACAGGGTTTTGAGACGAACTCGACCCCAACAAGATGAAATTGCCTTTCATCCCTATGTTTCCATCGAAATCATTAGTAAGCAACTGTCCTGAACCAGTGTAGACTTTCGACTTATTCGCCTGTCCATACGCAAGCATGTATATGTTTGGCCCTAACTTGCGAAATCCGGTGAAACCAGAAGCGTATCCTTTGCCAGTGTTCTTGTTGATGAACATTCCGGTCTTCATGTACCTGCCCCTGTTGGTGTAAAGCCAGCCGAGGTCTACGGTGCAAGTTATTATAACATTGCTGTCGTTCACATTCTCGATTTTTACGTCAGACAGTTTGTAATCGTCGTTTTTCTTGACGTCATACCCGACCCATTTGCCTGATGCGTCTTTGGCGAAATAGCTTTCGCTGTCAATCTTCAGTAACATTGCGTACTTACATTTCAACACTTCCTTGCCTTCACCGTTGACGAGACCTTGCTGTCCGTCTTTCGCCACTATCGCAACCGCGCCGTCAAAGGGGGAAGCCGCGTCATACTTGGCCTTAATCGCCCAATCGCCTGATTCATCGACATAGCCCCAGCGGCCCTTCTTGTTTTGTTTTGGTGTCAACGGGCCGGCTGACACAATCACCGTTGAAAAAAATAAAGCTACAAGCATCATTGATGCCCTAAATAGAAAAACTTTTGTTTTCATAAATATACATCTGTTTTTTGATTAAATAAATTATTGTTTGATTTCTGTGAAATTCACGGTTATCCCGTCATGAGTCCAGGCTTCGTTAGAAACCTTCAATAATACACTTCAAAACCATACACACTGTATGGCAACAACATAACGGCGCATAACCTCGCGCGGCATCGACATGCCGCTTTCAATACGGTTTGTTATGGTGTCTTCCTGTTTTTCTTGGCGTTTGTTTTAATCTTTGCAATAATGGTAGTCCAAGTCCGTTTGCATACAGACATCGACGACTGGCTTGGGATTAGAGACTTGCAATGCCGCCGGTTTATAGTCAGCTTTCACGCCGCGCCGCCTCCCATCCAGGCTATTTTCTTGCCAAGAAGCCGCTTTGGCTTCCTGTCCTTGGCGTCGTTGCGCTGCGTGTCCGCTTCTGTCACGGCATTGTGGCAATATTTCTTGAGGGTGCGGTGTCAGTCATGACGGCTGTCCACGCATGTCAAAAAAGGCGTGAACCCGCTCCATTCCCGACAGAAGGCTCTGGACTGCCCGCACGCAAAGAATGAAATTCAGTTCACACCTTGTATTATATGTATGCCTCCACCCGTATGGGCGGAGGTGGATACACATAACCAAGAGAACAACTTCAGACTTGTTGCTTGCGCGCAGTGAATTGTCCAGATTCTCTGTCAAGCTAAAGCATCGTTGCTTCCTCAATATGTCTGCCGCATTGCTACGGCACTGCAAATATAAGTATTTTCCTTCAAAAACATTCATCGTGAACTGATTTTTTCAGACAAGCAAAAATCCTTGTCTGCCCGTCTGCTGACGGCTCGTCTGCTAAAAACTTGCCTCTTGTCGGCTTTTTCCTGCAAATTTAATCCAAAGTTGCTGTTCGCGGGCAGTCCATTTTAGTCCTTTTGCATGAAGTAAAGGCGGCAAGCGGATTATTTTCACTACTTTTGCGGCATGACAACAAGCAGACTTACGAAAGAGATTGAGAAAGCCACGGGGCGGCAGATGAAGACCCCTCGCGACTTCGACTGGCTGAGCGAAAGGATTTTCGAGCGAACGCATGAACGCCTAAGCCCCACCACGCTGAAGCGCGTGTTCGGCTATCTGGGCGAAGAAGTCAGCCCGCGCAGCTACACGCTCGACGTCATGGCGCGCTTCCTCGGCTACAAGGACTACGCAGCCTTCAACCATAATGGCGGCGACAGTGAGACACAGAGCAACATCGTAATAAGCGAACGGCTGACACCTGACGACCTGGACGCGGGGCAGACGCTGCGCCTTACGTGGCTGCCTGACCGCCTTTGCGTCATCCGCCACTTAGGGGGAGGACGATTTGAAGTGACACAGGCGGAGAACACCAAGCTGTGCGTGGGCGACACGTTTACGTGCCACCTGTTCATACAGCACGAGCCTTTGTTCATCGACAACCTCATACATTGCGGCGGAAAGCCTACGGCCTACGTGGCTGGGAAGCGTGACGGGATTGTGTATGAGGTCTTGCGGTCATGAGGTTTTGGGGTGTAAGGTCACGGTTATGTAATTGCAAGTCACATCAAACGGCGCGTGTTATGGATGTTGTCGGGCGGACACACGGGTCCGCCCCTACTTTAAGCGAACAACGTAAAACAACCGTAAAGCCCCATAACCGTATCCCCCTAAAACCTTACAACCGCAAAAACCAATAACCCCACACCCCCAACGCCCGCTTGTTAATTTTCCATTACAATACTTACGGTTCACGCATTTTTTTATACATTTGCAACAGCTAAAACGTTTTTAGCGGCATTTTTCTCGCTTATGAACAAAATTATACTATCAATCATGACATTATTCGCAGGCGTCCTGGCAAGCTGCGGGCAGCAAGAATTCAGGACGGTTGACGCCGACGAGTTTGAGAAAGCCGTCTCTGCGGGCGACGTCCAGTTGGTTGACGTGCGCACTGAGGATGAGTACAACGAAGGCCATCTCAGCTTTGACGGCGTCAAGAACATCGACATGAAGCAGCCCGACTTCATCAACCGTGCCGAAGAAGAGCTTGACAAGGGCAAAACAGTGGCCGTATATTGCCGCAGCGGGCGGCGCAGCGCGGACGCTGCAAGGCAGTTGGCCGAGCGCGGTTTCAAGGTAATCGACCTGAAAGGTGGCATCCTTGAATGGCAGCAACGGGGCAAGGCCACACGGCGTTGAACCGCAAGTCAGGCAGCGGCCTTCGGCCTGTCATCGGCTTGCGGTCGGCCTTTGACGCCAATAGCCGTGGGCGGCGGTTTTCCGAAAGGCCATGTATCGCACGGCGAAAGGCATCCTTTCAGACGGCGAAAGGCGACCTTTCGCAAGACGAAAAGCCGTCTTTCACAACCCACTGGGTATCAATACTTTACGACAACAATCAAAAACAATGATGAAAATGGACAGAATTAAAAGACTATTCGTGCTGAACATGCTGCTCGCCTTGGTGGCGCAGGTGTTCGCGCAAGGGCCTAACGGCACAGGCACGTACTACCAAAACGCCGACGGCAAGAGCGGCAAGGAACTGAAAACGGCCATGGCCGCAATCATAAATCCGCACACGCAGCTTGAATACAACGACCTGTGGGAGGCATTCAAGACTACCGACAGGCGCGACGACGGCAAGGTGTGGGACATGTATTCGTCTAGGTCAAACTTCGAGTTCGGCGTAAACCAAGATGACGGAAAGTCGGCAAAAGAGGGCGACAAATACAACCGCGAACACTCGATGCCGAAAAGCTGGTTCAACGACGAATACCCGATGTACACCGACCTGACTCACATCATCCCCGCCGACAAGTGGGTCAACAGCCTTCGCGGCAACGCTCCTTTCGGCGAAACAAAGAACCCGAGCAACTGCTCTGACGGCGACTTCAGCAAGTTCGGGCCGTCAAGCGTCAGCGGATACACGGGCTCGGTATTCGAGCCGAACGACGAGTACAAGGGCGACTTCGCGCGCATTTATTTCTACATGGTGACGTGCTATGAGAAAAACGTTTCTTCGTGGAACAGCGAAATGCTGGCTCAAAACGAATACCCGGCCTTCACAGGGTGGGCTCTCGACATGCTGCTGCGCTGGGCTGCGCAAGACCCCGTGAGCCAAAAGGAAATCGACCGCAACAACGCAGTTTACGGCATACAGGGCAACCGCAACCCGTATGTTGACTATCCGGGACTTGAGCAATACGTATGGGGCGAAAGCACGACAAAAGCTTTCAGCTATGACGGATACGTGACGCCTGACTTCCCAGACTACCCCGTTGACCCTGACGAACCCGTAGGCCCCGTTGACCCGCCCGCAAGCGGCAGTTTCACATTCACGAAAGTCACATCTGAAAGCCAGCTCGAGGCTGGAGGTACTTACATAATCGTATATGAGAACGGCGCAATAGCCATGGGCGGGACAAACGGCAAATACAGGGACGGCGTTGACATAACGCTCACCGACGGCAAAATCGTAACCGATGTCAACGGCAACGGCCAACCAAGGGCTTTCATCCTCGGCGGAAGCAAGGACGCTTACACACTGTATGACGGCGTCGAGAACGTCTACCTCGCCCTCAACAGCGGCGACAACGCCCTGCACGGCAACGCCACAGCCACGGAAGACAAGGAGAAATGGAGCATAACATTCAATGACAACTGCACCATACAGAGCAACGCTTACCCTGACCGTTACATCTACTACAACGCCAGCTCGCCGCGCTTCGCCTGCTACAAGACCACAAGCAAGCAGCAGCCCGTGGCACTGTACAAAGGCACATCAACGGTAGGCATAACCAATGTGGCAGCCAATGGCGGTGACGCTGTTGACGTTTTCACCGTGGCGGGAACAAAAATACGCTCTAATGTGGCACGAGAAAACGCCCTCAACGGGCTTGACAAAGGCGTTTACATTATAGGGAACAAGAAGTATCTTGTAAAATAACAAGAGACTCTGGAGTTAGAAATTGAGAGTGGAGAGTTGAAAATTGTGATTAGCTTTGTTTGTTGAATTTCATCCATAAGGGATTAAGCTAATCACAATTTTAATTCTCCATCCTCAATTTTTCAACTCTCCATTCTCAATTTTCAATTCGTTCAATCCTGTTTGCGGTCTATCACAGTGCCGTTTGCCTGATGGGTTGCAAGCACAAGAACCTCCGCCACCTGCACATGTTCAGGCGCGTTGGCCGCATAAAGGGCAACGTCGGCGATGTCGTCGCCCGTCAGCGGCTTTATGCCTTTATACACGTTGTCGGCACGCTCGTTGTCGCCGTGGAAGCGGATGACGCTGAAATTCGTCTCTACCAATCCCGGCTTGACGTTCGTCACACGCACGGCCGTATGCGCAACGTCAATGCGCAGTCCGTCAGTCAGGGCTTTCACTGCCGCTTTCGTCGCGCAATAGACGTTTCCCCCGGCATAAGCCGCGTCGCCACCCACCGCAGCAACGTTGATGCCATGCCCCTTGTTGCGCTCCACCATGCCAGGAACAACGAGGCGGGTCATCGTCAACAGCCCCTTGATGTTGGTGTCAATCATCGTTTCCCAGTCGTCAATGTCGCCCTCGTATTCCTTCTCCAAGCCCAAGGCCAGCCCGGCATTGTTGATTAAGACATCAACAACAGCCCACTTGCCGGCAAGCGAATTGACGGCGGCAGTTGCCGCCTTGCGGTCGCGGACGTCAAATATCAGCGGCAAGACGTCAGCCCCAAGCTCCCTCGCCTGACGCTCCACGGCCTTCATCTTGTCAACGTTGCGCCCCGTGAGGATGAGGTCGTAACCACCCTCTGCAAACTTCCGCGCGCAAGCTTCGCCTATTCCGCTCGTCGCGCCGGTTATCAATGCGATTTTTCTTTCCATCGTTTTATGGTTTAAATATTAAATCGAGGGAGTTAAAATAGTCAAGGAAGTCAAAGGAGTTAAAGACAAATGCTTTGTTCGTTTATTGCATGCATGAACTTGCACAAGTATTGTCTTTAACTCCTTTGGCTTCCTTAACTCCTTTAACTCCTAAAATTTCACAAATCCATAAGTATCTGCAAGATGCGCTCCGCCGTGCGTCCGTCCCAGCGTTCGGGCAGCGAACACTTCTTCCATTGCCCCTTAACGATGTCTGTTACGGCATCGCCAAGCTTGCCGGCGTCCTCCCCTACAAGCACATTCGAGCCGCACTTGACGGTCTCTATGTGTTCAGTGTAACTGTTGAGCGTCACGCACGGCACGCCGTTGAACGTCGCTTCCTCGGCGACATTGCCTGAATCGGTCACTATTCCCTTAGCGTTGGCCGTGAGATAACCGAACTCAAGATAAGACAGAGGGGCAATTATGGAGAAGTTGTCATGACCTTTCACCATCGGGGCGACAACCTCAGCCGCCGCCGGACGCAACGGGGCTACTATCCTTACGCCGCCTGCCGCGCTGCACATCGCCTCCAACATCCGCCCAAGATTTCCCTTGTCGGCCAGCAAGACCTTGCGGTTTAACGTAAAGACGATATACTCTTGCTCCTTGATTGACAACGAGTCAAACACCGACGGACGCACCAAGCGCGAGCGGTTGAAGCGCAACGTGTCCATCAGGATGTTGCCTACCATGTAAACATGGGACAGCTCCGCGCCCTCACGGCTTACTATGCTGTTACTCCCCATGCCGGCAGTGAACAGCAAGTCCGAAAGCCCGTCGATGACGAGACGGTTGATTTCCTTGGGCATCTTGATGTCAAACGAGCGCGTGCCGGCCACGAGATGCGCCAGCGTAACGCCGTGTTTCTTGGTCACTATGGCAACAGCCATGGTCGAGGCGAGGTCGTCAACAACGATGACGACATCCGCCGGATTGGCCACAAGATACTTTTCAAACTCCGACATGACACGTCCCGTAAGCTCGTTGAGGTTAACACAGTCAACGCCAAGGCAAACATCAGGCGCGGATATGTCCAAATCAGCGAACAAAGACGGCTCTATCGTCGGGTCGTTTTCCACCCCGGTGTACACCAAACGGTAATCAACAGCCTTGCCGTCGGCCTTCGCCTTGACAACGGCACGCACCAATGGAGCCACCTTTATGAAGTTAGGCCGCGCTCCGGCCACAATACATATATTCAACATATCACTTATTTCTTTGATTGAAAATTAATAATGAAGAATGGAAAATTTTGATTACCACATTCCCTTGGGATTTTAGTCAGGCAAAGGTAATCATAATTTTCCATTCACAATTATCAATTACTAATTAAAAATCATTCTGACTTGAACAAATCCTTGATGCCGCCTATGCTACCCATAAGGTTGGTGGCTTCGTATGGCAGGTAAACGGTTTTCGTCTTGTCGCCCGTCGCCACTTCCTCAAGCATCTGTATGTACTTCTGCGCCAGCAGGTAGTTGGCCGGATTGGTACTCTTGCCCACGGCCTCGGTGATTTTCTCTATGGCGATAGCCTCGGCCTCCGCCTTGCGTATGCGGGCCTGCGCCTCGCCCTCGGCGTTAAGTATAGCCATCTGCTTGTCAGCCTCGGCCTTGTTGATGATGGCCGTCTTCTCACCCTCCGACTTCAGTATGGCGGCGGCCTTCTCGCCCTCGCTCGTCAGGATGGTGGCGCGCTTGTTGCGCTCCGCCTGCATCTGCTTCTCCATCGCCTGGAGGACGCTTTCGGGCGGGGTGATGTCTTGCAGCTCGACGCGGTTCACCTTTATGCCCCACTTGTTGGTAGCGTCGTCAAGCACGGCGCGCAGCTTCGTGTTGATGGTGTCGCGCGAGGTGAGCGTCTGGTCAAGCTCCAGCTCGCCGATGATGTTGCGCAACGTCGTCTGCGTAAGCTTCTCTATGGCGTTAGGCAGGTTGCTGATTTCATACACGGCCTTGAACGGGTCAACGATTTGGAAATACAGCAAGGCGTTGATTTGCGTCTGAACGTTGTCCTTGGTGATGACGTTCTGTTTGTCGAAGTCATACACCTGCTCGCGCAAGTCGATTGAGTCAGTGTAGACATACCTGCCCCGGCGTATGGCAACAATCTCCTTGGCGCGGTCAATGAAAGGGATGATGATGTTGATGCCAGGCTTCAACGTGGCGTAATACTTGCCGAGACGCTCTATTATCTTCGTCTCAGACTGCGGTATGATGACAAGGCTTTTCTTCACCAATACCAGCGCGCAAATTACCAGCGCGACAAGAACGATAACCAATGTGTTCATATTTTTATACGGTTTTAAGGTTATACGGTTATGAGGTTATACGGTTATGGTTGCAGTTTTAGAGAATTACGGTTATGAGGTTATACGGTTATGGTTGCGGTTTTAGAGAATTACGGTTATGAAATTGTACGCCGTCACGTCGACCGTATGACCGTAAAACCGCAAAACCGTAAGACCGCACTCACGCCTTTTCCACCGTTATTATTATGCTCTCGCGGCCCACCACGCGGACATTCTGCCCCTGCGGCACATACTGCCCGTCAACGGACACGGCCTTCCAGTCGTCACCGTCGATGGCCACACGGCCGTAGCCGCCTTGCTCTATCGCCTCGCTTACGCGCCCTATGCGCCCCATCAGCGCGTCGGCGTTGCTCGGACGTTCGCGCCGCTTGCCGTGCAAATGCCGCGCAAGCCACGGCCTCACGAAGAATATCGACAAGACTGAAGCCACGGCAAACACCACCAACTGGCCGTAAAAGCCGAGGCCGAAAGCGGAAACGACAGCCGTAACCAAAGCCCCTATCGAGAAACAAAGGATGAAGAAGTCGCCCGACGTAAGCTCGAGTATCAGGCATACGACCATCACCAACGCCCAGAGCTGCCATAAGTTTGCTGTAAAATAATCTATCATTGCATTGTAAGGTTTTAAGGTTGTTGGTTTTTAGGGTTATGAAGTTGCCTGGTCATACGGTTATGGGGTTGCCTGGTTAACCGTAAAACCGCATGACCGGCGAACAGCACGACCGCAAACCATTACACCTGCGAAGATAAACATTTTTATCGACTACGGCAAGAAATAAGGCTGTTTTTTTCAAACGCCGGTGCGATTTGCCGCGTTTCGCATTCCAAAAGGGCACAAAACGCACGCCAAAAGGCCGCATTTCGCAACACGAAATGCGGCCTTTTACACAGCGGCTCACAAGATGCTGATTATCAGCGACATACTACATGTACTGCAAGACGGGGCGACACGACGGCATGGCGGCTAAAAGATGTATTGCAGACGTGCCTGGGCGAGGAAGAAATCCTTGCCGTAGAAGCTGCCGCAATGGTCGCCCACCCACACGTAACTGCCGTTCAGCTTGAAGCCGAGATACTTGTTCAGGTAGAAATTGACGCCAAGCGAGAGGTCTTTCTCCTCGCCTCCGTATATGCGGCTCTCGCCATCGTTAAGGTTGGTGTAGTTGAACCTCGCCGTGAGTTCTATGGCCTTGCCTGTTGAGGGACGTCCAGGTATGCCGTACACGGCGTCATACTCAAAGCCCTCGCCCGCCAAAAGCCAACTGCCCTGCACGTATCCCCCGTAAGCGCGGTAGGCAGAAAGGCCGCCCGCGCGGTTCATGCGGTCGTAAAAGCACTCACACTGCAAGAGAGTCTTCCTCGTGGTATAAAGCACCTCTACCAGCCCTTTCAGCTCACTGCCCATGTTGTCAACCTCAGCACCGAGCAACGCCTCGCCGAACATCGAGGTCACACCGGCACTTTCAATCGCGCCCACGGGAGCGTCTTTGTTCACGTCTTTCGTCCTGAACGAGAACGCACCGCCCACATGAACCAGGTTGACACCGCGCCGAGTGCGCCACACCGCGCGCGAGGTTGACACCAGTGAGTTCTTCTTTTCGCCGCCAAGACTGTTGATGTCGTTGTTGGTGTAAACGCCCGTCGCAAGATAGCAATGGTCGTTGTAATAATGGAACGTCACGCCGAGCTTGCGGCTGTCGGTGAACGCAAGCACCGACGAGGCCGACTGGTTGAAACGCAGGTCAGCCGTGCTGATGAGCATGTCCATCGAGAACGGCTCGTAACCGTTGCCCACCACAAGCACGCAGTTCTTGAAATGGCAGTTAAGCTGCAAATCCTTCACGGGCACCTTTCCGCCGCCAAGCCCTATGTCGGCCTTCAACTCGTACCTGCCATAATCGGCCTTGAAGCCCACACGAAAGTCTTCAAGCCTGAAATACCCCTGCACGTCGTCCTTGCCGTAGCCGGAAGCAGTGGCGTCCAACAGTGCGCGTGAGCGGAACTTCACCTTCAGGCTGTCGGCGGACAATGCCGGAAATGCGGCTGACAAGACGGCCGCAAGCATGATTAACCGTAACAAATTCATGTAGCAAATGTGATTGAAAAAGTTTATTCCGATGTTGTCAAGGCAAAATTACGCCGCCCGTGGGTCTGAAACAATTAATTCAGCAGGTATAATAAACACGCCGACGAGTCCAAAATTAATTAACATTCATTTATCGCCGATGAAACATATTCGCAACATACGGCGCGGCGGCTGCCAAAAAGCCTTGCATATTCAACGGAATATGTATAACTTTGCACCCGTTTTCAAGGATGACATTTTCACGTTTTTTCAAATTAACAACTAACGACACATGCAACAAGAAACTGACAGCCAAATCCACGAAAGGCTGAAAGACACGGCGATATTCCTTGCCGAATACGCCTCGACACTTATGGCGGTGGGCGCGCAGACGTCACGCATACAACTCAACACGGTGCGCATGGCGCGCTCGTTCGGCTACCACACCAACCTGCTCATCTTCCCAAAGACGCTCAGCATAACCCTGCTCGACGCCGAACACAACCACTCGTACACTTACATAAAGAAAACTCCGGGCATGGCGTTGAACTTCAAGGCCAACATGAGGCTGTCGGCCCTGTCATGGAAAGCCTTTGACCACAAACTGCCGCTGAAAGAACTTTGGAGGATGTTCAAAATCATCGTGAAGGAAAAGCGCGAAAACCCATGGCTCGTATTGCTGCTGGCATCGCTGGCCAACGCCTGTTTCTGCCGCCTGTTCGACGGCAACCTCACATCAATGGCGATAGTGTGGGTGGCGACGCTTGTCGGCTTCTTCATCCGCCAACAGCTCAGCCGCCGCGGCGTCAACCACTTGGCGGTGTTCGTGATTTGCGCCTTCGCATCAACCCTGATCGGCGCAACTGACTACCTTTACTTCCATGGCGGCACTGAGGACATATCGCTCGGAACGTCGATGCTCTACCTTGTGCCGGGCGTACCGCTAATCAACGGCGTGATGGACATCGTTGACGGCCACGCCTTGGACGGCATAGCGCGCCTGACCAACGCCTGCCTGTTGATTATCTGCATAGCCCTCGGCCTATCGGCAACGGTCATCATGTTCGACATCGACCCCACGACGTTCACCAAAGTGGTGCGCCCCGACGTGGTTCAGGCGGCCATCGCCGACGGCCTTTTCGCCGCAGTGGCCGGCGCGGGCTTCGCCATCATCAGCAACCCGCCGCGCAAAGCCCTCTTGGTGTGCGCCCTGTTGGCATGTGTCGGGCACGGCATACGCTACTTCCTGATGCACAACACAGGGCTGATGCTCGACCAGGTGACAGCCTCGACCATCGCTGGCTTCGCCATCGGACTGCTGGCCGTGCCTTTCGCCATGCGCATACACTGCCCCGCAGAGTGCTTCGCGTTCCCGTCACTGCTGCCGATGGTGCCGGGCATGTTCGCCTACAAGGCCATACGCGACCTGATCAACATAGTGCGCCTGCCTGACGATTACACAATGGAATACGTCTCGCGCTTCTTTTCAAACGCTTCGCTTACGGTTCTTGTGATGTTCGGCATGGTTGTCGGTTGCATCATACCAATATTCATTTTCCACCGCCAGTCGTTCTCGGTGACAAGGGGATAAAACGCTGAATTTAAGGTGCTAAGGGTCGAGGACTAAGGAAATACCGACAAGAAGCTTCATTCTTAGTCCCCGACCCTTAACTATTTATTGCTTATCTTGAGCCTTCGCCAAAGCCAATTTGGAATCAAACGCCAGAAAAACACAAGAAAACGGTAACGCCAATCTATCACACTGACATGGCGGCGGAAACCCACCGCACGCAAAAGCTTGCGCGCAACGGCCGTCTTGTCCATAAGCATCGGGTAACATCCGCTGCCAGCCAACAGGTCAGTATCGACAAACCCGGGACGTATGTCGGTAAATCTGATATTCAGGCCACGCATGTTTGACAGTTGCTCAAGTGCCTGGATGTACGTGTTCTGATAAGCCTTCGTTGCACTGTAAGACGGCGCGACGCCCAACCCCTTTGTACCAGCGATTGACGAAATCACGGCTATGTGGCCGCCTTTCCGCTCCGCCATATAAGCAAACATGGTGTCAACCATCTGCGTGAACCCCGTCACATTGACGCCGACAGTGGCCAATTCGACATCACGGTCAAGCCCCGGATTCTGCTTGCCTACGCCTGAGCAATAAACAAAAAGGTCAACACTACCCAGCTTTTCGGCCAATGCCAGCAGCCTGTCAGCGGCATCAGCCGCAGTGACATCTATCCGACAGACCTCAACCATGGCAGGACTGACGGCTTTAAGCTCGTTCAACTTATCCTCACGACGGGCCGCAACACCGAGCCGCCAGCCGCCGGCAAGCAAAAGTTTGGCAACCTCGCGCCCTATGCCCGACGAAGCCCCAACAACAATAGCGCATTTCATAAGTGCGAAAATAACAATATTTGACGATATGATAAAACTTTACCCGTTTTTTCAATCAAAATAAAATAAAATGAGTATCTTTGCGGATGTAATTGTCTTTAGAGATAAACATAACCGATAAAACCAAATATCTTATGAAAGACTTTCTGAAATACATGTCCGCCACAGTGGTCGGACTTATTGTTTTCTCCATCCTCACAGGCGTCATCGGCATGATGTGCCTGGTTGGAATGATTGCGGCAAGCAGCTCGACTAAAGAAGTGAGCGACAACAGCGTGCTGGTAGTAAACATGTCAGGAATGCTAAACGAACGCTCGGAAAACACATTCATGGACGAAATCGGAGGCAGCACAGTTGGCAAGCTCGGACTTGACGACGTCTTGTCAGCCATCAAGAAAGCCAAAAACAACGACAAGATAAAAGGCATTTACATCGAGGCGGGCATGCTCAGCCCCGACTCTTACGCCTCGCTCACGGCAATCCGCAACGCCTTGCTTGACTTCAAGAAAAGCGGGAAATGGATAATAGCCTACGGAGACGTGTACACGCAAGGCAACTATTACGTGGCCTCGGTGGCCGACAAGGTTCTGCTCAACCCGAGCGGACAGGTTGACTGGCACGGCATAGCTTCCCAACCGATATTCCTGAAAGACCTCATGGCCAAGTTCGGGGTGAAGATGCAGTTGGCAAAAGTCGGAGCATACAAGAGCGCGCCTGAGATGTTTACGGCCGACAAGATGAGCGACGCCAACCGCGAACAGGTGACAGCCTACGTCAACGGGCTGTGGCAGAACGTGTGCAAAGGTGTTTCAGAGAGCCGCAAGATAAGCATCGAGCAGCTTAATGCTTACGCAGACAGCTTCATCACGCTGAACGACGCCAAGGATTTCGTGAAATACAAATTTGTTGACAAGTTGGTTTATACCGACGGAATAAAGGCGGAAATCAACAACATGCTCAAGGCTGACGCCACAGACGACATCAACACGGTGAGCGTTGCTGACATGAAGGTCGTAAAAGGGCAAGAAGACAAGGGCGAGGAAATAGCCGTTTACTATGCCTACGGGGACATTGTTGACAACGAAACCGCCAGCATGATGTCTGACACTCACAACATCGTCGGCAAAAAAGTTTGCGAAGACTTGGAAAAGCTCATGGAAGACGACAACGTGAAAGCGGTTGTGATACGCATAAACTCAGGCGGAGGAAGCGCGTATGCTTCAGAACAGATATGGCACTACGTTGACATGCTGAAGAAAAAGAAGCCCGTAGTAGTGTCGATGGGCGGCATGGCGGCCTCTGGCGGATATTACATCGCAAGCGGGGCGAACTGGATTGTGGCCGAACCTACAACCCTGACGGGCAGCATCGGCATATTCGGCATGTTCCCGGACATGAGCGAACTGCTGACCCAGAAGCTTGGAGTAAAGTTTGACGAGGTTAAGACCAACAGGCACAGTGCTTTCGGAACACCGGCTCGTCCGTTCAATGCAGAGGAAATGAATTACCTCAACAAATACATCGACCGCGGCTACAACTTGTTCCGCTCACGTGTGGCTCAAGGCCGAAAGATGAGCGTAAACGATGTTGAAAAGATAGCGCAAGGCCGCGTTTGGTTGGGACAAGACGCGCTGAAGATAAAGCTTGTTGACGAACTCGGCGGGCTTGACCGTGCCGTTGCAAAGGCTGCGGAACTGGCAAAACTGCAAGAATACCACACTTCACCGTACCCAGGAAAGAGCAGTTGGTTGGACCAATTGCTCAACCAAGCCTCAGGCGGCAGCTATGTAAACGCCCAAATGCGACAAGCTCTCGGCGAATATTACCAGCCGTTCATGCTCCTGAAGACCATCAACAGCCAGTCGGCTATCCAGGCACGTGTGCCGTTCATGATGAACATAAACTAAAAATGATAAATTAAGAATGGAAAACGAATAATCCCAATGCCACATTAGCTGGGGCAGATGGATTCATTACTTTTTCACTTTTAATTCTTCACCCAAAATAAAAATATGGAAGGCGACTTTATCAAGATAAACGAATGGATGCTGCCACTGAGCTGGCTGTACGGTCTCGGAGTGAGACTGCGCAACCAACTGTTCGAACTCGGAATACTGAAAAGCCGCAGTTTCGACATTCCTATAATATCAGTCGGCAACATCACCGTGGGCGGTTCTGGCAAAACTCCCCACGTAGAATACTTGATAAGGCTGCTAAAAGACCATGCGAAGGTGGCCGTGCTGAGCCGGGGGTACAAGCGGAAGAGCAAAGGATATGTGCTTGCCGGGGACGAGACTCCGATGAAAGACATCGGCGACGAGCCGTTCCAAATGAAAACGAAGTTTCCCGACACCCATGTGGCAGTGGACAAAAACAGGTGTCACGGCATCGACATGCTGACAGGGAACAAGGAAACAAGCGACACGGACGTAATCTTGCTTGACGACGCTTTCCAACACCGATACGTCAAACCAAGCGTTAACATCCTCTTGGTTGATTACCACAGGCTCATAATTTATGACAAGTTGCTGCCCGCAGGAAGGCTCAGGGAGCCGCAAAGCGGAAAAGCGCGCGCTGACATCGTAATCATAACAAAATGCCCGAAGGACATGAAACCAATGGAATACAGGGTCATCATCAAGGCGATGAACTTGTACCCGTACCAACAACTGTTCTTCACCACGCTTGAATATGACAACTTGCGCCCGATGTTCTGCGGCGAAGAACGCCCCCTGAAGAGCATAGGCAAGAACGAAAACATACTCTTGCTGACAGGCATCGCATCGCCGAAACAGATGATTTATGACCTGAAAGAGTATTCTGGGAACATCACTCCCCTGACGTTCCCCGACCACCACCAGTTCACCAGCAACGACATCGAGCGGATAAACGAGGCGTTCAAGGCCATGCCTTCGCCCAAGACAATAATCACGACAGAAAAAGACAACGCACGACTGTTCGGCATGGACGGATTGTCTGACGAGGTTAGGCATAACATGTACATGCTGCCCGTAAGGATAAAGTTCATGTTAGAACAGGAAGAAGAGTTCAACAATAAAATAATCGGCTATGTACAAAAAAATTCAAAAAACAGCATCTTGGTTAAAACAAAGGATGACAACAAGCCCGAAAACGGCGATAATACTCGGCACAGGACTGGGACAATTAGCTTCAGAAATAACTGACAGTTACGAATTCCCATACGAGGAAATACCCAACTTCCCAGTTTCCACTGTGGAGGGGCACGCCGGAAAGCTTATTTTCGGCAAGCTCGGAGGCGTTGAAATCATGGCCATGGAAGGCCGTTTCCACTACTACGAGGGCTACAAGATGAAGGAAGTGACGTTCCCAATACGTGTCATGTACGAATTGGGAATAAAGACTCTCTTTGTCAGCAACGCCTCAGGAGGCATGAATCCGGACTTCAAGATAGGCGACCTGATGATTATCACCGACCACATCAACCTCTTTCCACAGCATCCGCTACGCGGAAAGAACCTGCCGACCGGGCCGCGCTTCCCCGACATGCACGAAGCTTACGACCACAAACTGATAGCCGAGGCCGACGCGATAGCCAAGGAAAAGGGCATACGCGTTGTCCACGGAGTGTACGTGGGAGTGCAAGGGCCAACGTTTGAGACGCCGGCTGAATACAAGATGTACCACAGGCTGGGCGGCGACGCCGTAGGCATGAGTACAGTGCCTGAGGTCATCGTAGCCCACCATTGCGGCATAAAGACATTCGGAATAAGCATAATCACTGACCTCGGACTTGAAGACCAACCCGTAGAAGTAAGCCACGAGGAAGTGCAGATAGCCGCAAACAAGGCACAACCGCTCATGACCGAGATTATGAGAGAGATGATAAAGAGAAACGCTTAAACAATTCATAACTCACAATGCATAATTCATAATTGGGGCATACGCCATATTTATAAACGCTTTACTCAAAGCAACCAATCGTGAATTATGCATTGCGCATTATGAATTATGAATTACAACAATGACCGACATAGCAAAACTTGGAGAGTTCGGACTAATCCGCCGCCTCACAGAAGGACTGAAGAACAGGAACGAGGCGACTGTTTACGGCGTCGGCGACGACTGCGCCGTGATGCACTATCCTGACAGCGAAGTGCTTGTAACCACCGACATGCTCATGGAAGGCGTCCACTTCGACCTTACTTACATAGACATGCAGCACCTTGGCTACAAGTCTGCGATGGTTAACATCAGCGACATATTCGCCATGAACGGCACACCGCGCCAACTGACAGTGAGCGTAGCCCTGAGCAAACGCTTTACAGTGGAGGACATGGAGCAGTTTTACAGCGGCCTGCGCATGGCATGCGACAAATGGGGAGTTGACATCGTTGGCGGCGACACCACATCGTCATACACGGGCATGGCCATCAGCATAACATGCATAGGCGAATGCGCGAAAGACGAAATAGTATACCGCAACGGAGCGCGCGACACCGACCTAATCTGCGTGTCAGGCGACCTCGGGGCGGCATACATGGGTCTGCAACTGCTCGAACGCGAGAAGAGCGTGTACTACCAACAAGTAGACGAAGCACGCAAGAAGAACGACAAGCGGGCGTTGGAACAGCTCGCAAACTTCCAACCCGACTTCGCCGGCAAGGAATACCTGCTGCAACGCCAACTGAAACCCGAAGCGCGCGGCGACATCCTGCAGCAAATGCGCCAACTGAACATACGCCCTACGGCCATGATGGACATCAGCGACGGCCTCAGCAGCGAACTGATGCACATCTGCAAGCAGAGCGGATGCGGATGCCGCATCTACGAAAAGAACATCCCCATCGACTACCAAACGGCCGTCATGGCGGAAGAGATGAACATGAACGTCACCACCTGCGCCCTGAACGGAGGCGAAGACTACGAGCTGTTGTTCACTGTGCCAATCGGCGACCACGAGAAGATAGAACAGCTTGACGACGTGAAACTGATAGGACACATAACAAAGAAAGAATTGGGGCAAATGCTCGTGACGCGCGACAACAACGAGTTCGAACTGAAAGCGCAGGGCTGGAATCCGCTGAAAGAATAACACTTACATAACAGAAACTCACCTACCCAACCCTCAAGGCCGACACACGTCTGTCTTGAGGGTTGTTTTTTCCCACACATTTTGCGATGACATACACACCAAACAACAAAACTCATGGTGAAAAGCACAATATACTAACAACAAAAACGTTTTTAAAATAAAAAGCTTAACATTATGAAACGAAACTTGGCTATCCTGCTTCTGGCTGCTATTGCATGCCCTTGCGCCAACGCGCAAAACGAACCCGGCACAACGAAAATATACCCGCGCATTGGCGTAAACCTCTCAAAGTTGACAGCCGACGCAATACTCATTGACGACAACGGCACAACCTTGGACGCAAAATACAGGTTCGGCTTCACGGCCGGAGCGGAAGTGAAACACCAGTTCGCCACGGCGTTCGCCGCAAGCGCAGGCCTGCTATACTCCATGCAAGGCACAAAATACGATGACTACACGACATCTGACGGTGAAAACTACATAAAATTCACAGCCCCCAAGATGACCCTGCATTACATAAACATGCCCATCCTCGCCATCTTCGACATAGGCCAGACAGGCATATCAGCCAAATTCGGCATACAACCGGGCTACCTGCTGACCGCAAAATCTAAAAACTTTTACGAGGCAGGAACCTCAGACGGCTCAAGACAGTCACAAGGCGACCAAGGCACAGCCGCCTCTGGCACGGTGACAGACGTTTTCAACAGGTTCGACTTCAGCATACCCGTAGGCATAGCATACGAATACCGCAATTTCAGCATAGACCTGCGATACAACATCGGCCTGACCGATACTTACAAATACATCGATGACAATGTCCGCAACTGTAACTTATCGCTAATGCTCGGCTACAGCTTCACGCTGTAACAAGGCGCAAGTTCGGCATAAAACTTGCTCATTTGCAAATATTCCACACCGCCAACACACGCCGCACACGAAACAAAACAACCCGGATAAGGATAAAAACAAAAAGGGAGACACTTTGAAAATGTCTCCCTTTGTACGCCTGCAGGGGTTCGAACCCTGGACCCTCTGATTAAGAGTCAGATGCTCTACCAACTGAGCTACAAGCGCGTTTGCAAATGTTATTTCTCAAATGCGAGTGCAAAGGTACGCATTATATTTCAAACCGCCAAACTTTTCGCCGACATTTTTTCATCTTTTTCATTTTTCTTTTCATGACAAATACGCACCACATTCGCAACGCCATTATAACAAACTGATAATCAATACATTACAAAAGACCATGTTTCGGCATACGATTCACGGCCTTTTAATGCGCAAAAAGCCGCATATCGGAAAGTGAAAGGACGCATATGGCTGGTTCATCCGCAAACTTTTTGGATGGTACATAAAAGTCTATCTTGTCCCCGAAGGGGGCAAACTCCGCTTAACCGCCGGTGGAGTGAGCGCAGCGAACGTAACCTGCGGTAAGTTGAAACTACCCCAACCGTCCCCGAAGGGGGCGAATGGCGTGTTGGGTTATGCGGTGGCGGGTTCTTACGGTTATGCGGTATGTCCGTATACCCCAATAACCGTATAACCTTAAACCTTACAACCGTAAATGTCGTTCGCCCTCTTCGAGGACGATATTATTTGCGCATACATACCGCAAGTTCCGCTTCACTCCACATGCGGCTAAGCAACGCTGGACGTCTTCGACGCCCTGCTACGCATTGTTGCCATCCAAAGGGGTTGCGGATGAACCATATGGTTCCACCTGTAAAAAACAAACAGGCCAAAGCCCCAGCCTCGCCATCTTCCGCCATGCCACCTATCGCAAAGCACATTGCGGCCAAAGCCGCCCAAGCCCGCCAAAAATCATTAAAAAAACACACTTTGCTTGTGGTTATACCAAAGTTGTGCTAATTTTGCAACATTCTCATTTATCTGAAAACTTATAAACTAATCAACAAACATGAAAAAAGCAATCATGATGTGCCTTGCCCTCATGCTGACGGCAAGCGCAATCCAAGCGAAGGACTACGGCTCCTATTACAAGAACATGCCCGTGGCAATGCCAGCGGTCGCTGCGCCCGCCATACCGGCCAACACGGTGAACATCAAGGACTTCGGCGGCGTGGGCGACGGCCTGACGCTGAACACCGAGGCGTTCAGCAAGGCCATAAGCGCGCTCAACAAGCAAGGCGGAGGCCACCTGGTAGTGCCGGCCGGCATCTGGCTAAGCGGCATGATTTCACTGAAAGACAACATCGACCTGCATCTTGAAAAAAACGCAATACTGCTGGCTTCGCCTGACAAAAACCTCTTCATAAAGGAAAAGGACGGCAAGAAAGACAAGAAATGCTCGCCCATGATAAGCGCAAGCAAGCGAAAGAACGTGAGCATAACGGGCGAAGGCATAATCGACGGCAACGGAGCGTACTGGCGTCCGGTGAAACGCTCGAAGGTCAGCGACACGGAATGGAAAGAGTTCAAATACCTCGGAGGCACTGAGACCGAAGGCGGCAAACTGTGGTTTCCGTTCAACCTGAAGAACTACGGCAACATAGCCGACACCCCAGAGGCGCAAGAGAAGATGCGCACTCACCTTATAAGAATAACTGACTGCGAGAACGTGCTGGTCGAAGGCGTGACGATACAGAACTCGCCAAAGTTCCACCTCATCCCCACCCGCTGCACAAACGTCATTGTTGACGGCGTGACAATCCGTTGCCCGTGGAACGCGCAGAACGGCGACGCCCTTGACATCAGCTCGTGCAGGAACGTACTGATAGTAAACAACGTCATCGACGCCGGCGACGACGGCATCTGCATGAAAGGCGGAGCCGGCGAGTCAGGCGTAAAATACGGCCCGTGCGAGAACATACTGATTGAGAACAACACCGTTTTCCACGCCCACGGCGGCTTCGTCATCGGCTCTGAATACTCCGGCGGAATGAAGAACATCGTGGTGCGCGACAACCGCTTCTGCGGCACTGACACCGGTCTTCGCTTCAAGAGTGGCATAGGCCGTGGCGGAAAAACCGAAGGCATCTACATCAGCGACATCTACATGACTGACATCAAGGACGAGGCCATAGTATTCGACTGCACCTACATGGACAAGAAATACAGCGTGAAAGAGGACGACGGCAAACCCGGCGCGGTGGCGAAAGACGCTCCGTTCGCCCCGGAATTCTGCGACATACACATCTCCAACGTCACTTGCCGCAACGTCAAGACCGCCATATCGGTGACAGGGCTGCCCGGAATGAACTGCGTTCACGACGTGACTATAGACAACTCCACTTTCTTTTACACAAAGAAGGATAAGGAAATAAAAGACAATCCCGAGATAACAATAACCAACACGAAGTTCGTGACATTCTAATCTCTCAGCCGGCAAGCCGTCAGCAGACGAGAAAACAAACTGTCAGCAGACAAGCAAACAAGAAAAAAGCAGACAAGGAGATTTGCGTTTAAGATGTTATTGGCACATCATGCGCAAATCTCCTTGTCTGCTTTTTACCCTCAACCGAGGCTCACCTGCTCGTCACTGGCTGCTTCTTTGCCAACGGCTTGTTTGCTCGTCTGCCAGCCACTTGTCCGTTGAAAAAATCAATACGCCTTGTCGTCGCCATGTATTGCGTCAGCCACTGTCTTGAACATGATTTGGATATCCAGCCAGAAGCTCCAATGCTCGATGTACCAGATGTCCTTTTCCACGCGGCGGCGCATGTCGTCTACGGTCTTTGTCTCGCCGCGTTCGCCGTGAGTCTGCGCCCATCCCGTTATCCCGGGCTTGACATAATGGCGTATCATATAGTCGGATATAAGCTCTGAATAGTAATCAGTGTGCGCCAGCATGTGCGGCCTCGGGCCTACAAGGCTCATGTCCCCTTTCAGCACATTGATGAACTGCGGCAGCTCGTCAATGTTGGTATGCCTCATCAGCGCGCCCCACTTTGTCACACGCGGGTCGTCCTTCACAGCCTGAACGGTGTCAGAATCCTTGTTGACCTTCATGCTGCGGAACTTGTAACACCAAAAGTCGCGCCCGTCATATCCCGTGCGCTTCTGCTTGAAAAACAGCGGGCCAGGCATCGTTATCTTGGAAACAATATAAACAACGGCAAGTATGAAGGGGAACAACGTACACAGGAACAACAGCGACACCACAACGTCGAACATCCGCTTGTTTATCCTGTTGCGCATGTCCATCAGCGGTTCGTTGTATTGCGACAACACGTATATGTCGCCAAACTCCTTCACCTTGGCCTTGCGGAACTCCCCGTAAACTGTCGAAGGCACGTAATACGCACGTATCATCTTCTTGTCACAGAGCTGCATCAAGGCCTTGAAATCCGCATTTCCTACCGGAACCTTGCTTATATACAATTCGTCAACGCTGTTTTTCTCAAGAAATTCGAATATGTCTCCTTCCTCCCCGAGACGCCGCACGGCTTCCCCCGTGCCGACGGTTACAAGCTCCATGTCGCCCTGACTGGCGAAATACCCAAGCAGGTTGTACCCGTTCCAGTTGTCAGACATCACGTTCACCGCCCTCTGAGCCATTTCACCGGTGCCAAGTATAACGGCTTTCACCGTGTCACGGCCGCTCATTCGCCTGTTTATTATATAATGGCGCAACAGCAACCTTTCAACCGTAGTGGCGATGAACACCACCGCCGCCAATAGCAAAGACGCCCAAAAGCCGGGCACGCCCACATTGGTGAACACCCCTAAGAAGGAAGTGTAAAGCACAATGAACATGATTGAAGTGCGCGATGTGTTGCTAAGCACCTTTGCAGGTTGCGCCTGCCTGTGGTGAAGACTTATTGTGACAAGTTGCAACGCTATGGCGTACGCCACGTTGGCCGCCACGATATATGTTGCGAAATGCCCGTTCCAATCAAGCAACGGAAACCAGTCAAGGAAATAGGACAATAAGAAAACGATGTTAAATGTCAGCCAATCGATTACTGACAACAATACGCCTAGTTTAAATGTTCGGTCAAATGCGGAAATCATATCTTAGATTTTCAAGTTCTCTCTATTTTCATTTACTGTCGGGCATGCGGCAAGCACAACCCCGACAAACACATCAACTAATGAAAAGCAACGCCATCCATTATTCCGTAAAAGCCGCAAAGCCAAGTTTAGTTTTACCAGATACGTTGCCAATGCGTCATCACGAACTGTACACCACACGCGAAGACGTGCGCAAAATGCGTTGTTCCATTGCGCAAAATTACAAAAAATAAATTACAGACAAAGAAAAAAATGCAATTTTTTTTACACTCTTCCACGCAAGGGGCGCAACGTCACAAGAATGCAACACGAAAGGCCGTTGCCACCACTTGCATTTTGGCTTGGACCGAACTTTGGCCGACTATGGATGAAATCACGCTGCACCCCTGAAATGCAAAATAAGAGTTTGTTGCGTCACTTTTATTTTGCCGTTCACTCTGTTTGCACTATCTTTGCAAACAGAAACACAATCAAACTACGAAAATAATGGAAGAACAAAAACAACTTTTTCATGAGGTGAACGAAGGTTACACCATGCTTGAGGCCATCAACGAGGCCAAAAGATGCCTGCATTGCAAAGTTCCGCAATGCAAGAAAGGCTGCCCCATCAGCCATGACATACCCGACTGGATACACGAGCTGTCGCGCGGCAACCTCGGCAACGCCATGGCCATCATCAACAACGAGAGCAACCTGCCCGCCGTATGCGGCCGCGTGTGCCCGCATGAGAAGCAATGCGAAGGCCACTGCGTGCTGGCGAAGAAAGGCGAAGGCATACACGTGGGCAAGCTGGAACGCTTCATTGCCGACTTCGACGGCGACATGGCACTAATACGAGAGAAACTTCAGCCCAAGACCCGCGGCAAAGTAGCCGTCATCGGCTCAGGCCCTGCCGGCCTGACCATCGCCGGCGACCTGGCACGACAGGGCTTCAACGTGGAGATATTCGAGATGGAACCCGAGCCGGGAGGCGTACTCATGTTCGGCATACCCGAATACCGTCTGCCCAAAGACGTTGTGCGCCGTGAAATAAAGAAGATTGAAGAGCTTGGCGTGGTGTTCCACTGCAACACGACCATCGGCACCGACCTCAACATAGACCAACTGTTCGAGCAGGGCTTCGACGCCATCTTCATGGGCACAGGCACCGTGAAGCCCCGCAAGCCGGACATTCCCGGACGCAACCTGCGCGGCGTCCGCCAGGCGGTTTACTTCCTGCGCAAGGTCAGCCTGTACAACGAGGGCAGCATAGAACGCGAGGACGTGCCCGTGCAAGACGGCGACCGCGTGTTCGTTTTGGGCTGCGGCAACACCGCGATGGACGCCGCACGCACGGCAATCCGCATGGGGGCGCGCGACGTTGAGGTCATATACCACAAGACCATCGACGACATGAGCGCGCTGCGCTCTGAATACGACGAAGCCGTTGCCGAAGGAGTGAAATTCAACTGGGAATCAAAGCTGGTCGAGATACTTGACTACAACGGCACGCTTTGCGGAGTAGTGATAGAGCATGACGGGCAACGCCGCACCGAAAAGGCCGACAAGGTGCTTATGGCCATAGGCTCTGTGCCGGCCAGCCGCATCGTCTCTACGACCAAGGGCATCGATACCGACGAGAGCGGATACGTGCTTACGCGCGAAACGCCGTGCGGAATGACGAGCCGCAAGGGCGTGTTCGCCGGCGGCGACGTGGTCAACCGTCCGTCAACCGTAGTCCTCGCCATGCGCGACGCCAAGAAAGTGGCCGAGGGCATAGCGCAATACGTTGACGCGATAAAGCTGCTCGAAGCCATCAACCTCAGCGGCGACCTCAAGAAAGAAAACAAACAAGACGCCTGACAGGCGGATGCCACCGCCGGCGTTTGCCGCCAGGCTGCATCCATTTGATAATCAGCCACTTACCCGAAGGCCATCTTTTGTGCTGCAAAAGGTGGCCTTTTATCGTGCCGTTTGCCGCCTTCCGCACTATAAAAGACTGCTAACAAAAACCGCTGACGCCACCCTCCGCGCCGGCATTGACGGCCAACCGCATTCTGGCTTCAGCCCAAACAACTATCAACCCGCGTCCGTTTTCGCCTTGAAGCGATGCCCTTCAGGCATCTTCATTTCGCGTTTCACCTTCATTCTCACCGTCTTTGAACAAAGCAACCTGCACCTCGGAAATGAAAATAAAAACTCGTTTCACTCGCTTTTATTTTGCATTCCGCTCGGTTTGCATTATCTTTGCATAGGAGAAGGAAATGACAATAGGAATGACTATGGAAACTACTAATGTGATTTTAAACAAACAACTGGTAGACACTGCTCGTGAGTATGCCAAGCAAAAAGGCATCAACCTGACTGAATTAATAGAAGACTATCTTTCGCGATTGATACAGAAGGAAAAAGCACCGGCAGAGGAAATACCTGACATTGTGTTAAGCTTGTTGGGAGCAGGCGAGCATGTAGATGATGACGACCTGAACGGCCGCAAGGCTTATTATGAACACCTGAAAGAGAAATACAAATGAAAAAAGTATTTTTGGACACCAATGTCGTAATCGACCTGTTGGACAAACGAGAACCTTTTTGGAGCGATGCGGCTGCATTGTTCACACTGGCATACAACCAGAAAATCAAGCTATACGTTTCGCCTCTTACATACGGCACGGCTGCTTACCTGTTGCGAAAACATGGGAAAGCCGAGCTGAAACAGTTGCTGGAAAACTTGCGCCGGTTGTCTAAAGTAACAACGGTAAGCGGCAAGGAAGTAGACAACGCCCTCGCTTCGCCTTTCGACGATTACGAAGACGCCCTGCAATACTATTCAGCAATGAGAGAACACGTAGATGTAATTGTAACTCGGAACAAAAAAGATTTCATCCTTTCCAAAATCCCGGTATTATCACCGAATGAATTTCTAATTATCCTATAATCATTCCATCATCATTCTGACCCATTTACGAGGTGTGCAGGAAATCACCACACCTCGTTTCTTTTATGATTACTTTCGGTATTTGTCGAAAAATCATTATCTTTGCACGGAAAAAACAATTAGCTGAAGAAAATGGGAAGCAACTTGAACAAATACATCGCCGTGGCTTACAAGCTGTACACGGTTGACAACGGAGAGAGCGAACTCGTGGAAGAGGCTACCGACAAGGAGCCGTTCCAGTTCATAAGCGGATACGGCATAACGCTTGACGCTTTCGAGAAAGAGATTGCCGGATTGGAAAAGGGCGCGGAATTTGACTTCACCCTGCAGAAAGACGAAGCCTATGGCGACTACGAACAGGAGCATGTCCTCGACCTCGACAAGGAAATATTCTGCATAAACGGCCACTTCGACCGCGAACGCATATACAAAGACGCCATCGTGCCGCTGCAAAACGAAGACGGCAACAGGTTCCTGGGCAAGGTCGTGTCGGTAGGCAACGACAAGGTGAGGATTGACCTCAACCACCCGCTCGCCGGCAAGACGCTCAACTTCAAGGGGCACGTGGTAGAGTCGCGCGAAGCCACCAACGAAGAGATACAGGGCCTCATCAACCGCATGAGCGGCGAGGGCTGCTGCTGCGGAGGCCACCACGATGACGGCGGATGCTGCGGTCACGGCCACGGGGAAGGCCACTGCAAAGGCCATCATGACGACGGAGAATGCTGCGGAGGCCACCACGAGGGCGGATGCTGCCACAAGAATTAATGAAAAATGAAGAATGAATAATGAAAAATCATACGGACAAGAAACGTGGAACCGTCAGGTGATTTTTCATTATTCATTCTTCATTTTTCATTTAAAACCATTCTTTTTTCGTCATCTTATTCTGTAATTTATTCATTTTTCACCACCCATGCGCAATACTTTCGGCACTCTGTTCCGCCTCACCACCTTCGGCGAGAGCCACGGCGAGGCGATAGGCGGCGTTGTTGACGGCTACCCTGCAGGCATCGACATCGACCAAGACTTCATACAACACGAGCTTGACCGCCGCCGCCCGGGGCAAAGCGCGATAACCACGGGGCGCAATGAGGCCGACCAGGTTGAGCTGCTTAGCGGGGTGTTCGATGGCAAGTCAACGGGCTGCCCCATCGGCTTTATCGTCAGGAACACCAACCAGCGGTCAGGCGACTATGACGAAATGCGCGACGTGCTGCGCCCGTCGCACGCAGACTTCACCTACAACGTGAAGTATGGCATACGCGACCACCGCGGCGGGGGACGCTCGTCGGCACGCATAACAATCAGCCGATGCGTGGCGGGCGCGCTGGCCAAGCTCGCCCTGCGGCAGGTAGGCGTAAGCGTGACGGCATACACATCACAGGTAGGCGGCATCAAGCTTGACAATGACTACCGCAAATATGACCTGTCAAAAACTGAAAGAAACATTGTACGCTGCCCTGACACGGCAAAGGCCGAAGCCATGGCCGAACTCATAAAAGAGGTGAAAGCCCATGGCGACACCATCGGCGGCACGATAACTTGCGTGATAAAAGGATGCCCCGCAGGCTTGGGCGAACCAGAGTTCGGCAAGCTGCACGCCGCCCTCGGAAGCGCGATGCTCGGCATAAACGCCGCAAAAGGCATAGAGTTTGGCGACGGTTTCTCGTTAGCCTCGATGCGAGGCAGCGAGGCCAACGACCCTTTCATAAACGACAACGGACGCATATCCACGCTGACCAACCACAGCGGAGGCATACAGGGAGGCATAAGCAACGGGCAGGACATTTACTTCCGCGTGGCCTTCAAACCAGTGGCCACATTGCTGGCTGAACAACAGACAGTGGACAAAAACGGACATGCCGCCGTGCTGAAAGCGCGCGGACGGCATGACCCCTGCGTGCTGCCACGAGCCGTGCCGATAGTGGAAGCAATGGCTGCAATGGTCGTTTTAGATTACTATTTGTTAGAAAAAACTGTTAATTTATGACTTTTTAACAAACGGGGGGGGGTAAAAATTCAAGTTTTATTTTGGAGATTGGAAATATTGTAGTATTTTTGCAAAGACAAATCCGGGATTTGTGAAAACCTCGATTTAGTCAAATTAAGTCTAGTTTAGTTTTTGTGTTGGTTGAGAGCGGTCTGTTGGCCGCTCTCTTTTTGTCCTGTTTTTCCACAAGCCAATGCATTATTTATCATTGATTTTTCCTATATTTGCACACAAAAACGTATTTTTCGCAACCAAAACAGTTACCATCATGAAAAAAATCACTTCCGCCCTGCTGCTGTTATTGCTTTCGGTCGGCGTACAGGCACAATTACTTTGGAAAATATCCGGCAACGGACTGCAAAAGCCTTCGTACATCATCGGCACTTATCACCTCGCCCCCGTGTCGTTCACCGACAGCATAAAGGGACTGAAAGAGGCCATGGCCTCAACGGAGCAGGTGTACGGCGAAATCGTTACTGCCGACATGATGAAGCCTGAAAACCTGGCGAAAATGCAAGCGGCGATGATGCTCCCCGACGGACAGACGCTCGACAAGCTCTACACCGCTGACGAAATGACGCGCATCAACGCCATGATAAAGAGCATTATGGGAGTGGACATGAGCAATCCCATAGTATCACAGCAACTCGGGAAGATGACTCCACAGGCGTTACAGACACAGCTTGCCGTGCTTATCTACCTGAAAAAGCACCCAAGTTTCAACCCTAACGAGGGCTTTGACAATTACTTCCAGAAGGAGGCAACGACCAAAGGAAAGCCTGTGGGAGGATTTGAGACGTTCGACTTGCAGATGGACGTGCTGTTCAATAGCATGACCTTGGAACGCCAAAAGCAGCTTTTACTCTGCCTTGCGGACAACCTCGAATTTGCCGAAGAACAGACAGAGAACGTCATAAAGGCATTTTTCACCCAATACCTCGACGGCATCGAAAAGGCGATGGACGCCAAGATGAACAACACCTGCGACGATACGCCAGAGGAAAAAGAAACGCTAATATATGGCCGCAACGGCAACTGGATGAAGCAAATGCCTGAAATAATGAAACAAAAACCAACTTTCTTCGCCGTCGGAGCTGGCCACCTGCCCGGCGAACGCGGACTGATAAGTCTGCTGAGAAAGGCAGGATACACCGTTGAAGGCGTGAAATAAACACGCTGTAGACAACAATAAAAAGCGTCATACAAGCCGTTTCAGGCCGTATATGACGCTTTTTTTATTTGGAAAAACCGCACAAAGGCATTTGCCGACAGTGCTTTAAGCTTACTTTACGGCTTCCGTCTCGTAATCGCTTTTGCGCAAGGAGCCGTCAGCTATGCCGTGAAGGAACAGCTCAAGGTTTGAATATCCTGTCGGCGTTATGGCCGCCCCGTCCGCCGCGTTGCGTGGGTCGAGGCCACGGTCAAGCTCGTATTTGTCGGGAAGCCCATCGCCGTCTGAGTCCAACATCAGCCGTTCGCCACCACGCTCGCCAAGGTACGGGTAGCAAGCCACAGTCTTTCCGTCAACCTCGAAAACATCCGTCTTCGACAGTTTCACGTCCGCAGGAGTGTTGATTATGCCAAGCCCACGACTGATTTCGCCGTCAGAACGCCCTGCAAACTGCGGGTCACGCTTGCCGGCGGCTTCGTCAAGCAGACGGCGGTCTACTTCATCGTACATCGGAAGCGACGCCCCAGCAGCCTCAACCACGGCACGGTAAGCCTCGTCAGCGGTCTCAACCTCCATTCCGCTCGATACATTCTGCGATGTCAAGGCATATTTCTTATAACTTGCCTCGTCGTTGCCAAGCTCCATGTTGACGGCTCTATCGGCACTGTTTGACGTAAACCCATACCAGTTGTCGGCGTTTACCTTCGCCAAAACCTCGTCTTTCCAGCAAGAAACAGACCTGTCCACATACTTGTTTCCAAGCTCAAACTTGTTGCCTTTGAGCATCCATTGCCCTTGCCCATCTTTCGATGTGGCCGATATGAAGAAACGCGACGTATTCACGTTCTTGGCCGTAGCCGGCCCCGGACGGAAGTAATTGTTGACCATGTAAACGCGGTTGTAGCTGTCACCGTTGTTTATAGTCGTGCAGCATTCACCCCCGTAAAGCGAATTGGGCTTGCCCCAGTTGAACACGACGTTGTTGAAAAACTCGCTGTCAACAAACTGGTCGTGGTCGCCACGCTTCTTGCTACCGTTGCGAACGCCGTTGAAACGCGGAGAGCGGCTGTTGCTGTTGGTTATCAGGCAATGGTGCATAGTGCTGTGTTCGCCTCCCCATTGAGTGGCGTACGCACGCACTCCCTTTGCGTTTTTAGAGTCATACAGGGCCTCGCCGATGATTGACCATTGCACGGTAGTTGAGTCACAGTCGTACATCGTCAGGCATTCCTCCATCGACCAGGTGATTGAACAATGGTCGATTATCACGTTCCTGGTGTTCTCCACGTCAACGGCGGGATTGCTCTTGTCTGGCACATCGCCCGCACGGAAGCGCAAATAACGTATTATGACGTTGGGTTTCGACACGGCAAACTTATACCCCGCGATGCAAACTCCACCGCCAGGGGCAGTAGAACCGTCGATTGTCACATTAGGATGCGCCAACGCCAGCTCTGAAGAAAGATAGATAGTGCCGCACGTCTTGAAAAGGACGGTACGAGGAGAGTCGTCGCCAGAGCGCAACGCCCAGCGCAAAGTACCCTCCACGAGGTTGTCGTTAGTGCAATCATCGTTGCGCGTTACGTAATAGACTTTCCCGCCACGGCCTCCGGAAGTGTACTTTCCAAAGCCTTCCGCGCCGGGAAACGCCAACTGTTGGGCTACTGACGGCATGGCAAGCAAAGTCCCACAAATCAGCAAAGGTAATTTTTTCATATCAGAAGAACAATTAAGGTAAAGATTATATTATTTCTTACAATACGCCAATTATTTCCCTTACAGACTTGCATCCGTGGCTGTCAAGCCATTCGTTGACGCCGTCGCGCACCTTGATTGTAACCTGCGGGTCAATAAAATTGGCCGTACCAATCTCAATGGCCGTGGCTCCCGCCATAATGAACTCTATCGCATCATGCGCGTTGCAGATGCCTCCAAGCCCCACAACCGGTATCTTTACGGCCTTGGCTACCTGCCAAACCATGCGCAAGGCGACCGGCTTAACCGCCGGACCGCTCAATCCTCCCGTGCCGATGCTCAGCATTGGGCAACGCCGCTCAATGTCGATGGCCATGCCCATAAGCGTGTTGATGAGCGACACGCTGTCAGCCCCCTCGGCCTCAACGGCGCGCGCGATTTCGGCAATATCGGTAACATTGGGCGACAACTTCACTATAAGCGTCTTTGGATACTTCGCCCTGACGGTCTTGACAACGCTCGCCGCACCGGCACATGTAACGCCGAACGCCATGCCGCCGTCCTTCACATTGGGGCACGATATATTAAGCTCAATGGCCGGAATGCGGTCTAATTCGGCTATGCGGGCGGCACACTCGGCATAGTCTTCAGGCGAAGAACCACTAACGTTGACAATAAAATTCGTGTCAATATCCTTGATTTCAGGATAAATATGCCCGCAAAAGTAGTCAACTCCCTTGTTTTGCAGCCCGACGCAGTTGAGCATGCCCGAAGCCGTCTCCACCATACGGGGGTAATCATTGCCCTGGCGGGGCTTCAAAGTGGTGCCCTTCACTATTATGCCGCCAATGCCCTCAAGTGGCACGAAATCGGCAAATTCAGGCCCGTATCCGAACGTTCCCGATGCGGTCATTACCGGATTTTTCAACCGCAAACCCTTTATCTCTACACTTAAATCTGCCATAACAACTTGTTTATGTTAATTACAGGGCCTTCCTTGCATACACACACGTTGCCGTCCGCGGTCTTTTCGACACAGCAGAGGCATGCGCCAACGCCGCAGGCCATCTTGTTTTCAAGCGAAACCTCACACTCTATGCCCCTCACCTTGGCATATTTCGCCACGGCGACCATCATGGGCTTAGGGCCGCATGTAGCTATACGGTCAAACCGTATTTCATCCAATACGGAGTGGTTTGTAACAAAACCGCGCTCGCCGGCCGTCCCGTCCTCGGTTGTAAGGCACACACGGCCATACTTCTCAAACTCCTCAAGCATGAGCAAGTCCTTCTCCGAACGCGCCCCAAGCAAGAAAACAGGGCGGCACCCAGCGTCGTTCAGGCATTTTCCGAAATACAGCAACGGCGCAACTCCCACGCCGCCGCCAACCAACAGCACCTTTTCACCCTTGTCAGAAGGCATCGTGAAGCTATTGCCCAACGGGAACATGCAGTTAAGCACGTCACCGGCCTGCAAGCGGGCGAGGCGGCGCGTGCCGTCGCCAACAGCCGCAACGAGCAGCCACAGTTGGTTGGCGTCATAATCAACGAAATTCACCGAGATGGGGCGGCGCAAGAAAGTGGAAGGCGAACCATCGACACGCACCTCCACAAACTGCCCCGGAAGCACCTCGGGCAGCCGTTCGTCTTGCGTCAGCTTGATTAGAACATACTTGTCATTGATATGTTCCACAGAGACGACTTTAAGGTCAGAAACGTATTTTTTCATCCGAAATCAATATTTCTTTACTTCTAAATAAATAATGTTAACTTTATGATGCAAAAATACAAAATAAGCACGCTGCATCCAAGGAAAACGCACCTAAACAACAAAAAACAACCTTCCAAGCAGTGTTGGAAGGTTGCCGACAATACCAAAAGTCACTTCTTTGGCACAAAACTCTCGTATGTCAGGTCGTCAAAATAAACCCGTATTTCAGTGATTTGCCTCTGCGGACGCTCCACATACCTTACTTCCGGCCTTACAGGTGAGGCGTAGCTCCGCTGCGGCTGATGCGCAACACCGGCATCACCGCCACCCGAAAACAAGTCGGGCACGCGCCCCTCGGCATGCTGCGGCTGCATGCCGTCAGCCGTACCGCCGTCATTAGGCAGTGCGTCGCCGTCGCCTTTCGCGTCATTGAACATCTGACCGTGACCGAACATAAGCCAGTCGGTATTCAAGTTCGGTATTTTGCTCTTGATGGCCTCGACTGTATTCAGGGTGGGACGGGTACGGTCGTTGAAGATGCTGCTGAGCGATGCGGCGTTAATTCCTATAAAGTTGGCAAAGGTCTGTTGGCTCATGTGTTGAGCCTCCATTATCTGCCTAATTCTGTCTTTCATCTCTGTCATAATCGTATGATAAGCTCTATTTTGCCGTTTTTTCTAAGATTTTACAAAGGTAAATCAAAAATTTCAAATACGCAACAAATCTAAAGAAAATATACAGATGTTGATTTTAAATTTAGATATTTATATTTGTAAATTCAAATCACTGAAATTTTAAATATTAAATTTGCAAATACAAATCTAAATATATATCTCTAAATCAGCCATAAAGTATTTATCGGGCATTTTAACGCAAGTAACTCATATAAAAACAGTTATTTATCCTGTATTTACCCGCAGTTTGGCGTTTATGCAAGATTTTGCCCCTTAAAAGGCTGTTTTTTGCTGAATATGCTTTAATATCTTAGCTTTTATAGCTCATAATCAGGTATTTATGGCGATAATCCTGTTCTGCATAAAGATGTCTTGTGATTTATTGATTTAAAAATTTTGATATACAAACCGATATTTAATCATTGGATAAACATTAAGAAACAGCAAATTTAACATTTTAAAGTATTAAATCGAATTACATTTGTCATGGATTTACAGTTTTAAAGTTTACAATTCTATATATTAATAAATGCTAACACTAAATTCAAGGGGCGTTTTTGGGGTGAAAATCCTGTTTTTTCAGATATTCCGAAACAGCGGCAAGAACGCTTGAAAATACGCGATTCTGAGAGCGTCAAAAATCATAAAAGTGCCTGATTTTTAATGATTTCACCCCGATTTTCTTGTCTGCGAAAATTCATGAAATAGAAAAAAAGAGGCCGAAAAACGGCCTCTTTTTAGTGCAAAATAAAGAAAACAAGCTCACGTAGAAGCTCTCCTACCGGCGTATTTGGGTTGTCCAAACCCTTGCTTTTGGCATCAGTCTCCCTTATTTTAGATATAATCTGCATCACCTTCACGCCTGTGTAATTTCTCATGCCGGTGATGTAATCCTTGGCCGCCCACCCTCCGCGCAGGTCCAACCAGCGGGCCACGCCCTCCTCCGTGTAAGGCCGCGGTGCGTAATACGCTATGAGCAAATTCTGGAAATAAGAGAACAGCATCGGCACCAGCATGTATGCGTTGCCGGCCTTCGGGTTGCTGTTGAAATAGTAGACAATCCTGTTCGCCTTCATCACGTCGCGGTTGACGATGGCAGAGCGCAGCTCGAAGGCGTTGAAGTCCTTGCTCACCCCGATGCGCGCCTCAACTATCTCAGGCGTTACGCGCCGGTCGCCGTCCGTAAGCGAAAGTATGAGCTTGTCAAGCTCGCCCGTCAGCCGGCTCAGGTCAGCCCCTATGTGGTCGGCTATCATCTGCGCCGCCTTGTTGTCGATGGTGGCGCGGCCGTTCTGTTTCAGGTAATTGGCGATGAAGGCCGGCAGTTCGTAGTCGCGCTTCTTCTTGCTCTCGAACACCACGCCCACGGCCGAAGCCTTGGCCAAGATTTTCTTGCGTCCGTCTATCGAGCCGTTCTTGTAACAGATTACCAGCACCGTGGTCTCCATCGGCTTCTCGACATAACGCTCTATGCGCTCCCAGTTCTTTATGTTCTGCGCCTCTTTCACTATGACCACCTGGCGTTCGGCCATCATCGGGTAGCGGCGCGCCATGTCAACAATCTGGTTTGGCTGCACGTCAGAGCCGAACACGACCGACTGGTTGAAGTCTCGCTCCTCCGGCGCAAGCGCATTGGCCTCGATGAACGACGAAATCTTGTCAATGTAATAAGACTCCTCGCCCATCAGGATGTACACCGGCGCGTACCTGCCTTCACGCAGGTCGCGCATTATGCTGTCGTAAGTAGCGATTTTTTTTTCGGCCATCATATTAACGGTTTACACGCGCACATATGACAAATAGCCTCAAACCTTGTCGTTTTTCGGCATTATTCTTTATCTTTGCCATCGTGCAACGCTCTATCAGATTGCAAATTTAATAAAATGTATCGATTAAACCTACCACAATACGAAATAAAAATCGCCAACCGCAACGGCCGCACTTGCATACTCGACACACTGCGTCGGCGGTACGTAAGCCTGACGCCCGAAGAATGGGTGCGCCAGCATTTCGTCCACTTCCTCACCAGGCACAAGGGCTATCCGCCGTCGCTCATGGCCAACGAGGTGGAACTCCGCGTGGGCGACAAGCGTCTGCGCTGTGACAGCATATTATATAATAAGGAGGCGCAGCCCGTAATGCTCATCGAATACAAAGCCCCAACGGTGGCCCTGACGCAGCGCGTGTTCGACCAAATCACGGTGTACAACATGCTGCTGCACGTAGATTACCTCATCGTCAGCAACGGCCTGCAGCATTACTGCTGCCGCATGGACTACGAAAAACGCACGTACACGTTCCTACGTGACATACCGGAATACAAGGACTTGTAAAGTTTGGGCAACCCATTGATTACCAACGCCTTACAAGTACGCCATTACTGACCGTGCAAAAGAGCGTCTTTCGCATTCCAAAAGACGGCAAACGGGAACACGAAAGGCGGCAAACCGCAATGCGGTTTGCCGCCTTTCGCAACAAGACTAAATCCAATATCGGCCATGAACACCCGGAAACACATTTTAAATTACAATTAAACCGCAAGCAGGGACTTGCAAAAAAACAGTCAATGCAATACTTTTGCATCAGACAAACAATGCCAACACCCCGACATCCAAGGCAACGGCTCACTTGAACCGAGGGGAAAACGGAACATTAGAGCCGAAAAAAAAGACATTATGAAACGTGTTTTTTCAATGATTTTCGCGCTTGTCTGCGCATTCGCTTGCGTATCGGCGCAAAACGTAACAGTACCCGAACCCGACTTCATAGAGGAGACCCTGCTCCTGACAAGCGACACTTCTGCCGTAAAGCTGACGCGTGAGAACGCCACGATAAAGACAAAAATCGGCGCAAGCGTGTATCTTTTCGGCATAGGCAAAGCGAAATCAAGGCTGACCATCAAGGGGCGCAAATCAGCCAGCAAGGCTGAGGGCGAAGCCACGACAAGGCTGATTGTGAAGGGCGCGAACAACAATACTGACCCCAACTCGTTCATCAACATCTTCAAATTCCAAGTCAAGGGCAACGAGAGGAGGTACCAGGTAGCCGAAGCGGGAACGTTCTCGCCTACCGAGAAAAACAACTTGGCCGCGATAGAATACCAAGCCAAGAAATACGGGGAAAGCTCATACCTGCTTACACTGACCAACCTTGAGCCTGGCGAATACGGAATTTACATCGGCGACCCGTACACGGAGAACACCAAAAACAACATGAAGATAACGACATTCACCGTCAAATGAAGCCCCAAACAACAGCTTGACGCTATAATAAACGCAAAATCCCTGACAGCAAGAGTTAGCCGCTGTCAGGGATTTTGCGTGTCATAAAGGCTCCCATCACATGCCGCGCGCCTTGTAGATGCGTTCCTTTGCCTCGTTGATTTCCTGCAGTTTCTTCTCCGCCGCGCGCCGTATGTCTTCGCCGAGGGCGGCCACCCGGTCAGGATGATGCTTCAAGGCAAGTTTGCGGTAGGCGGCGCGCACCTCGTCGTCAGTGGCTTCCGGCGATACGCCCAGTACGGCGTAAGCGTCGTCAAGCGTGCCCCCGCTGAGCTTCAGCATAGAGTCCACGTCGGCGTCGGCCACTCCCATGCACCGCGCAACGTCCTTCAGGGCGTCCACTTCGCCGCGGGCCACGTTGCCGTCGGCCTGCGCTATCATCACGAGGAAGTTCAGCAGTTGCAACCGTCCGGCGTAATCCATGTTGGCGGCGATTTGCGCGCAGCTCTCACGTATGACGTTCCTGAACGCTCCCGGGCGGCTTGCGTCCATGCGCTTCTGCTCGTCAAAGAGGCGCAGCAGTATGGCGTTGCCCTGCTCCACGGCGGCTTCGCCGAAGTTGCGACGCAGGAACGAGCGCACAAACTCCATCTCCGAGTGCATCACCCGGCCGTCGGCCTTGATTACGTATGACGCCAAGACGAGCAGCGAAAACAGGAAGCTGTTGCGCTGCCCCTCGTAATACCGCTGCCGCTCGGCCTGCTCCCAAGCCGCGTTTCCGCCCGTAAAACCGTTGCCACTGCCGTCTTCGTCCTTGTTGACGGCCTTCAGTCCGTAATCAAACAACGCGCCCAAGGCCACTCCGGCCAGGGCACCCAACGCGCCACCCGACATGAAGCCGAGTATGCCGCCTATCCATTTACCTGCTGACATATTTCTTTTGATTTGACAAGTTACGAGTGACGGGCAGACAAGGGAGCCTCTTTCTGTTGACAAGTTGCAAGAAACAAGCCGGCAAGCAAGTTTCCCTTTGCCGCCGCCACATACTGTTTTTACTGATACAAAAATAACGCCATTGCCGCAAACAATGGCGTTTTAAGCCGTACTTTACTATTAATTAACAGAAAACAAAGCACTTGTGCCATATCAAGACCACCCCTTTCGGGACGGCGGAGACAGGTGCCTGACGTTTGGCCGCTTACTTTCTCCACTCTTGCAAAGCCTCTTCCACGCCCTTTACAAGCATAGGCAGCTCGCCAACCGCAAGCGAGACGGTGTTGACACGTTGCTTTCCGCCGTCATATTCTTTCCTCTGCGTGACGGCGAGAAGCGTTGCGCCGCCGCTCTGCGCAACGGCAAACGTAATGTCGCCGCTGAGCGACGAGACCATCAATCCTGGCGGAACGCCCTCACCTGAACGCAGTTTGCCGTCCAAAAGGCGCATGGCTGAAAGATATTCGGCAAGCTCCTTACAGTCGAAGAACAGCGTCTGCCGCCTGTATTCGCCGCCTTCGGCCGACACGCTATGGGTTATCTTGAAGTATGTTTCGGCCCCGCTGTCGTTGAAGTCAAGGTATATTGTGCCCCGCCTGAGCCTCAACGCCCTGCTCCACTGCCCCAACCTGCCGCGCTTAACTTCACATTTGGCCTGTTCTTGCTTGACCTCTTCCATCCTGCCAAGCCACGGCTGGCCGTTGGCAAGATACTCAACGTTGTCAAAACCGGCCAACGCCCGCTCAAGCTTTCCGCCCTTGGTGCAACATCCCACGACGATTTTCTGCGCCAAAGACATCATCAGCACGTTCCTGTCAAACGCCGAACGAGCCGTCACGTTGTGAACGCTCGCGTCACAATGGGTTATCACCAGCAGCCTTCCTGCCGCCAAAGCGTCACGCACGTCATCGCCCCATCGGGCGGGCATGGCCTCCGCAAGGCAGAGAATTGTCGGTATGTTGCGCTGCAAAAGCATGGTGAACACGGCGCGCTCCATGGGCGACTGGTTGCCGCACATTATGCAATCGCGCCCATCGGAAAGCCCAAGCAGCCACTTGCCGACAAGGTATTCCAGTCCGTCAGGCGTCTTCCGAGAACACAGGAAGGCCGTCTTCTCGCGCTGCATCAGCGTCTCGTTGCCGAGTTTTGATAGTATTTTCATTAATTGAAAGTTAAGAATTGATAATTGAGAATTATGATTTGCTTTGAAAATAAACGGTTAAAAACAAGAAGCAAAGTGCATTGTCAACAGGTCATATTTTCTTAAATCTTAATTCTTAACCCTTAATTTCCACTTGAATACCCCTCGTAATAATACGACTGCTCAATGCCTTTGAAGATTATTTCACGGTCATCCGTGCGGTCGGTCAACGCCGGTTGAAGCAGCACACGCAACTCAAGGTCGTTGATTGGGCTGCGTTCCATGGCCTGAAGATACATGTCCTTATCCACCTTCTGCCATTCAACCACTCGGCCGAGGCTGCGTTTCAGCATCATGTCGAGCCATATACGGGTGGCCCGTCCGTTGCCTTCCATAAACGGATGGGCGATGTTCATCTCAACATACTTTGCTATAATTTCCTCGAAAGTGCCTTCAGGCATTTTCTCGATGATGGGCAGAATTGCGTCAAGATACAGGCAGTTGGCGAAGCGGAAACCACCTTTTGAGATGTTCAAGGTGCGGATTTTGCCCGCAAAATCATATAATCCGCCGAACAACCTACGGTGAATGTTACATAAACCACCGACCGTTCCTACCTCTATAAGGTCTATTTCGCCCGTTTCAAACAAGGCCTTTGCCTGTTCAAGACTTTGTCTATCAATGTCTTTTCCGTTGTTTTTCATAACGCAAAAATACGAAAAAGAATTAAGAGTTAAGAGCTTTTGAATTAAAAATTAAGAGTTAAGAATTAAGAAGATATGCCTTGTTGGTAATTTTCTTAATTCTTAACTCTTAATTTTTAATTCAATCAAAGCCTGCTCTTCTGCCCTGCTCCTGCGCCTGTGCCCTTGTATTTGTTGCTGCCAACGTTGAATTTGTAACGCACGGTGAGGTTGATGTTGCGCAGTGCTTTCGGCTCGTAGACAGACTCACGCATCGCCCCGTAATACGTGACAACGCTGTTCTTACTGGTCTTGAACAGGTCGGCAACATAAAAAGAGAGCGACAGCTTGTCTTTCAGGAACGACTTGTATAGTGACAAGTCGGCACGGAACGACGGTTTGCGCATGTAGTAGTTCTCCTCTGCGCCGGTAGTCGTACAACTCATGTTGAACGAAATCTCGCACAGCTTGGCGTCAAACGTGTTGTCAAAACGGAACGTAGCCAAGGGGTTGTCGAGCGGGTTATGGCCGTAGACGTCCATCTTGAACCACTGCTTCTGCACGCCGAGCATCAGCGAAGGATGCCAGAAGCCGAACGTGGGACGCAGGTTGAGCGAGGCATATACGTTGTCGTAAGCCTCGCCATTCACCTCGGTGAAAAGTGCCACGGCCGGGTCGTCCTTGTAAGTCTTGCCGTACTGAATGATGGGGTCTGTGATATGGGAGAACCCCGCGCTGAACATCAGCCACTTGTACGAGGCCGCGAAGTTGACGTTATGGCTCTTCGTGGGTTGCAGGAAGGGGTTTCCGCCCTCATAGGTATAGCGGTTGTCGTAGTTAATGTTACTGCGAAGCTGGTCATAAGAGGGGCGGCGTATGTCGGCGGAATAACCGAGCTGGAGGCCTACCTTGCCCAGCATCGCCGAGAATGCGACCGACGGGAACAGGTCGCCGTAAGTCTTGCTCTGCTCCGGCTTGCGCACGCCGTCCTCGTAATAGTCGAAGTCCACGTACTCGTAACGCAACCCGACCTGCGCCGCCACAAGGCCGAACTGCCGACCATACTCCACGAACGCCGTGGTGAGTCCTTCCTCCGTGCGGCTGCGGTCGTCGTCGATGATGCCCTTGGGCATCACCGTGTAGACCGACTTGCGCGTGGAATAAGAGTATTCGCCGCCGAAAGACAGCTCCCCGCCAAGCAGCGGTGTTGTCAAAACAAGCTTTGAAGCTATGAGGTTGCTGCGCGGAACGGTGTTCCTGGTCACGTCATTGTGTTCAGTCGGTTGCCCCGTCTCGGTGTAATCTTCTACGGTGTTCATCGTCGAGTTTGTCTTCGCATACATCCAATCAGTGTTGAAATCAATATTCCATCGGCCTATTTTGCCTGTGTAATAAGCGTTGCCTTGCAGCGTTGTAGTCTGTGAAGAGCCTGTATAGTCGCTGCGGAGCTGCTCCGTCTGGACATCGTCTTGCATGAGCGTTGACTCCATATAGCCGTGCGGCTTGTTCCACGGCTGGCGGCGGTAGCTGGCACTTATGCCGACGGAATGGTTCTCATTGAACATATAGCTTACCGCTAAACGTGCGTAGAGGCTTTCGTCCTTATACACCTGGTCTATCTCGCTATGCTGCCGCCAGGTATCCTCTAAATGGGTGATTTGCTCAATGGTCTTCGGGTCGGGACTTGCCCATTTGTTGGCGCGGAGCGTCGCGCCGACGTCAAGCCCGCCCGCGCGGTAGTTCATGTTGAGGTTGTCCTCGCCTACGAGATAGCCGTAATCATTCACCTCCCCGAACAAACGGTTGTCAAGGCTGAAGCCGTCGCCCACGGCTTTTTTCGTCCGTATGCGGATTACTGACGTCACGCTGGCGTCGTAACGTGCGCCGGGGTTGGTGATTACCTCAACGTCTTGTATGTTGTCTGGGTTCAGGCGGTCAAGCTCCGACTTGTCTCTCACCTTGCGGCCGTTGATGTACATCTCGGGCTTTCCGCGCCCGAACACCTCTATTTCGCCGTTCCTGTCCGACACGTTGGGTATGCGGTCGAGCAGCCGCTCCATGGTTCCGGCGTGTTCAAGTATCGTCCCGCCGACGCCCGTCACCATGCCCTCGCCCTTCAGGCGCGTCTTGGGCAGGTCGCTCTTCACTACCACTTCGCCCAAAACTTGCGCCAAGGCGTCGAGGCGCACAGTGCCGATGTCGCCTTTCACGTCGGCAAACACGGTCTTATACCCTACCGACGAGAAGCGCAACAGGCGACCCGCCCCTTTGGCATCGAGCGTGAACGTGCCGTCGTCACGGGTCATCACACCGGCGACAAAGGCCGAATCGGGCAGCGACATGGCTACCACGTTGGCGTAAGGCAAAGGCCGCCCGTCGCCGTCAACCACGCGCCCCGTAACCGTTTGCGCCACCATGGAGTGCGCCAAAAGAGCGCAACAGCACAGCGCGGAAAACCTTGTAAATGTGTTCATATATGCCATTTGTTATGATGTTTTATATCCATTAGACGTAGTTTGTCGTGAAAAAGTTGCACGGCAGAGCCAGTTCCAGTCAGTCGTTGGCCGTCTTTTGGCTTCCAAAAGGCCATCTATCGCACTCTAAAAAGCCACCTTTTGCAGCGTAAGAGGCAGTCTTTCGCAAAGCCCTTGATTGTCAATGGGTTGCACGGAGGCATCACTCCGTCCCGCAAGCACCCGTTTTCCGACACACAAAGGTATGCAAACAATGCCTTACACGCAAACAAGAAAACAGCATTTTGCCTTTTACCCCCCCCCCCGAAAATTAACATAAATCAACACTTCATAAGGTCTGTTTTCCACGTAAATGCCTATATTTGCATTAAAGAAGACCTTGCAGGTAATCATAATTTTCAATTCCCAATTATCCATCCTCAATTAAACCATGAAAACAGAACTTGAAAAATGCTTGGGCGGAGAGCCTTTCAACGGCGGCGACCCTGAGCTTGCGGCTATGGCACTGAACGCCAAACGGCTGACGAAACAACTGAACGAGACCGACCCCGGCGACCGCGCCGCACGCATGGAAATCTTGAAAAGGATGCTGGGGCGCATCGGACGCAACGTACACATAGACATAGACTTCCACTGCGAATACGGCCGCCACATACTCATCGGCGACCGCGTAATAATCAACATGAACTGCACCTTCGTTGACAACAACATCATCGAAATAGGCGACAACGTACTCATCGCCTCCAACGTGCAAATCTACACCGCCACACACTCCGTCCGCTTCGCCGAGCGCACACTGCCCGACACGGGTCGAGACGACGATGAGTTTTGCGTTACATACGCAAAGCCCGTGAAAATATGCGACGGCGCGTGGCTCGGAGGCGGTGTCATCGTGCTGCCTGGCGTGACTATCGGGCGCAACAGCGTAATCGGAGCGGGCAGCGTAGTAACCCGCTCAGTGCCAGACAACTGCGTGGCAGTGGGTAATCCGTGCCGGGTTATAAAAAAGATTGACAACGGGGAGGAATGAAGATAAAAATTTTTCTTTGTTCTCACAAATAAGAACGAACAAGCCATAATCGCCAATAACGACAAAAAAACAGCCACGGATTTGAGAATCCGTGGCTGTATGATATAAAGAAACAATCAGAACGCCTTGTGATACAGGGCTTCGATGTCTTCAACCGATGTGGGACGGGGATTGCCGCCGGTGCAAACGTCGTTGAAAGCGTCGATGGCGAGCTGGTGAAGGTCTTCCTCGCGCACGCCGATTTCGTGCAATTTCTGCGGTATGCCGATGCTCAACGAGAGCTTGCGGACAGCCTCGATGGCGGCCTGTACACCCTCAGCCTCGGTCATGCCCTTGGTGTCAACTCCCATTGCCTCGGCTATCTTGATATACTTGGGAGCGGCGGGCGACTCGGCGTTGTATTCCATAACGTATGGCAACAGCAGGGCGTTGGCCACGCCGTGGGGCGTGTCATAATGCGCGCCCAAGGGATGAGCCATAGAGTGGACGATGCCGAGACCCACGTTGCTGAAGCCCATGCCGGCGATATACTGCGCCTGCGACATGGCCTCGCGGGCTGCAAGGTCGCTTCCGTTGTCAACGGCAGCCTTCAAGTTTTGGGCTATCAGTTCGATGGCTTTCACCTCGAACATGTCTGACATTACCCACGCTCCAGGCGTGATGAAGCTTTCGATGGCGTGCGTGAGGGCGTCCATACCCGTTGCGGCGGTCAGTCCTTTAGGCATGGAGAGCATCAGTTCGGGGTCTACTATGGCTACCGCAGGAATGTCGTTGGGGTCAACGCATACCATCTTCTTCTGCGCGTCCTCGTCTATTATGACGTAGTTGATTGTCACCTCTGCGCCAGTGCCGGCCGTAGTGGGCAGCGCGAACGTGGGCACGGCCTTGTTATGGGTGTCGGCTACGCCTTCAAGTGATTTCACGTCGGCAAACTCAGGGTTGTTAACCACTATGCCGATACCTTTCGCGGTGTCGATGGCCGAACCGCCGCCAAGGGCTACGATGAAGTCAGCACCCGAAGCCTTGAACGCCGCCACGCCGTTCTGTACGTTGGCTATTGTCGGGTTTGCCTTCACGTCGCTATACACTTCGTATGGAATTTGGTTCTGCTCGAACACTTCCGTCACCTTGTCGGCAACGTGGAAGCGTATAAGGTCTTTGTCTGTTACGAAAAATGCTTTCTTGTAACCACGACGCGCCGCCTCGACGGCAATGTTCTTACGGCATCCTGTTCCGAAATAGGATGTCTCGTTCAAAATCATTCTATACATCTCTGCTAATTTTAAATTATGTTATTGATTCAATTAAAAACACCGCTCTACGATTTTTATCATCAAGATATTAAAACTCTTTCAATTTATGAGTGCAAAGATATGTAAATCATTGAAAATCACCAAACATTACGCACACCAACGTAAGTTTAAGCACAAAAAGGAACTTTTACACATCCACGACACACGGATATGAATGAAAAACTGTATATTTGCATATATCAAGGCACAAAGAAAGGAGGACGGCATGGCTTTCTACATCATGGCTTTGCTCACTGCTGCGGCAGTGACATGTGGCGTAAACACGCGACGGCGGACAGGCACGAAACTGCGTGGCGACATATGCCTGTGGCTGACAAGGGTACATCTGGCCGTCTTAGCGTTGGCTGTCGCAGGCATAATAATCGAATGGAACACTGACTTCCAGCTTCGATGGAATATCACGAGCAACTCCGTGTTGCTGGCATGGCTGACGGGCGTCGTGGCGTTCTTTGTCGGAATACGCACGGAGAAAACCCGGGCGGTAAAACTGTACCTGCGCATATTCTTGGCTTTTGCCATACTTTCTTTACCAATAATATTCTTTGTCGCATTTTCTTGGACGACATATTACGCTACAAGCAAGCATTACACGGTATGCATAGGAAGGGGTTTTCTCTCCCCATGGTATCCTCATTTCAATATAAGAAAAACCTACTGGATTGTGGAGTACCCGTTCACAACAACCTCAAACAGTATTTTTGAACCTGATTTTTATGACAATGCGCTATTCTCATTGACAGAAGAAGAAAACGCAGGGGCACTGGTTTTCACGGCGACCAATGAAAAAGAAAACGGCGAAAGCTGCACAATAATAATGACAGACGCCGTAAAATACCGATGCAAAGCGCGACAAAACGAGGCATTGATAACCGACAAGTTCAAACACGCAAGCAGCTTCAGAAATTATTATTTTGAATGCACCTTGCCCGAAAACGGATGGAAATTAAAACTGGCAAGCGATTACGAAAACACTATTTCATCACCTAAAGACGCCAAAAACAGAATAAGGCAATACTTAACCCTATCAGATAACGACAACAAGGACTCTATTTCCGTTTATTACAGCATTAGCGGTATAATGGAATCTTATGATATAATTGTCTCCAATGAAACAAAGGCACGCCTGACGATACCCAAAGACTCGTTTCCACGACTAACTCCATACACTGCTGTCGATGAAATTACATCACTTTTCGTGAAATATAAAGACAAAGTAAAGTACTAAAAACAAGGCGGTATCAGCCTTTCATGCTCCGCCTTATCGCCTCTAACGCTTCGTGCTGTCCATTTGCCGATAATGAAACGAGGCGGTTAACGCAGCCGAGCATGGCTGCACCGCCGAAGTTTAATTGTTGTAAGTAATCGATTTTATCGGGGGTGACGCCGCCGAGTGCCACAACCTTGCCATCTATAATGCCGTCGCCTGACGCTTGTTTCAGCGTTTCATAAGCAAACGCCGAGGCGTAACCTTGCTTTGAAACACTGTCGAAAATTGGACTAAGGAAGACGTAATCGCAAGCGTTCTTATACTGTTTGACTTCCTCCAAAGAATGGCACGAGCGGCTGACGTGCCCCTGCCAGCCGTCAGGCACAGTGCTGCGACGCGCGTTGAGATGTATTCCTTTTAAGCCGTAAGGCTCCGCAAGCTCGAAAAAATCATGGATTACTATACGATGGCGGTCGTCTGACGACAAATCGGCAAGCAATCTTGCACAATCTGCCTCTGACGCCCCAGGTTTGCGCAGATGCACAATGTCAACGCCGTGGGCGAACAAACGATGAATGAATTGGGCTTCACCAGCGAAAAACGTAGTGGAAGTTATTGCGAGCCAAAGCACTTTTTATTAGGAGTTAAGGAGTTACGTAGTTAAGGAGTTAAGGAGTTAAGACATATGTATTAAAAACAAGGAGTTAAAAAGTTATGCAATAAGAAGCAAGACTATAGTCTTAACTCCTTAACTACGCAACTCCTTAACTCCTCAAAAAATATTATTTCAGTCTTTCAATAATGAGTTGGGCAACTTTCCTACCCGACATGAGCATTCCGCCGAAGATTGGTCCCATGCGGGGAGTGCCGCTAACGGCTGATGCCGCCATACCGCAGACGTAAAGTCCGGGGTAGATTTCCTTGGTGCCGTTCACTACTTCCTGCTCGCCTGAAGTTACGTCGAGCGAGCGTTCGCCAATGACATCACCCGTATCGGTGGCAAGACGGATGCCGTTCTTGCGTGCAACGGTCTTGCACATCTCGCTATCGTGGCCTGTTCCGTCAATCACGCATTTGGCCATTATGTTCAGCGGGTCAACATGCAAGCCTTCGCGAAGCACCGGAGTCCAGTTTACAACAACGCCACTAACAACATTGTCCTTAAACACTACATCTTCAACAGAATAGCAATTGAAGATTGTAGCACCCTCATGTACGGCCTTGTAGAGCAATGCCGACGTACTCTCGACAGAGTCCATGACGTAAAGTCCGTCGCCGTAAGGCTTATAATTGATGTCGAAATCCTTTACAATGTCAAGTGCTTCTTCCTGAACGACAATCTGGTTGAACATCATCGCACCGCCCCACATGCCACCGCCAGGAGACAACTTGCGGTCAAACTGGGCGACCTTCAACCCTGCCTTTGCAAGATAATAAGCTGCCACAATGCCCGACGGGCCGCCGCCAACGATGGCAACGTCGATGTCGAGGTTTCTTTCCAATTTCTCGAAATAGGTACTGATGATACCCTGTGAAACTTTCTTTTCAATCATTTTTATTATTGTTTAATAATCGGTTTATAAGAATTATAGGATTTAAAGAAGTCTTTCGCTTCGCTAAAGGGAACTCTCGCCCACTTCACAGGCTAAGAAGTTAAAGCCATAACCTTACCAATCAAAGCATTTGGCTTTAACTTCCATAACTTCTCTAAATTCTTTAACTTCAAACATTAGACTTCACACTCCCCCTCTTTGATAGTCTGGCTGATGCGCATAGCACAGAAGTTAGGGCCGCACATCGTGCAATACTTGCCTCCAACATGGTTGGCCGTCTTGTAATATTCAAGCGCACGCTCCGGGTCAAGGCTCAAGTTGAACTGGTCTTTCCAGCGGAACTCATAGCGGGCCTTGCTCAATGCGTTGTCGCGAACCATCGCTCCAGGATGCTGTTTGGCAAGGTCGGCTGCATGGGCGGCCAACTTGTAAGTGACAACGCCTACGCGAACATCGTCACGGTCGGGCAATGCGAGGTGTTCTTTCGGCGTGACATAACACAGCATTGCCGTGCCGAGCCATCCGATTTGGGCAGCTCCGATGGCACTGGTGATGTGGTCGTAACCCGGCGCAATGTCGGTAACAAGCGGACCGAGGGTGTAGAACGGCGCGTTGTGGCACTTCTCTATTTGCCTTTGCATGTTCTCAGGGATTTTATGCATGGGCACGTGCCCCGGACCTTCGATGAACGCCTGTACGTTCTTAGCCCACGCACGCTCCACGAGTTCACCCATGGTATCAAGTTCGGCAAACTGCGCACGGTCGTTGGCATCATATATACTGCCCGGACGAAGGCCGTCGCCAAGCGACAAGGCGACGTCATATTGGGCGCAGATGTCGCAGATGTCATCGAAGTGTTCGTAAAGGAAGCTCTCCTTCTGGTGCATCTGACACCACTTCGATATAATGCTTCCGCCACGGCTTACCATGCCCGTCATGCGGTTGTCGGCCAGGTGTATGTTCTGAAGTCGTATGCCGCAATGGATTGTAAAGTAGTCAACACCCTGCTCGCACTGCTCGATGAGCGTGTCGCGGAACAGCTCCCAAGTCAAGTCTTCGGCCTTTCCCTTGACCTTCTCCATTGCCTGATACATAGGTACTGTGCCAACCGGGACAGGGCAATTACGGATAATCCACTCGCGGGTTTCGTGGATGTTGTCTCCCGTTGACAAGTCCATAAGCGTGTCTCCGCCCCACTTGCAGCTCCAAACGGCCTTCTCCACCTCCTCGTCAATGCCCGACGTAGTGGCTGAATTACCAATGTTGGTGTTGATTTTAACGAGGAAATTACGCCCGATAATCATCGGTTCGGCCTCCGGATGGTTGATGTTAGCCGGTATCACGGCACGCCCTGCGGCCACCTCGTCACGCACAAACTCAGGCGTAATGTGCGTTTCGATGCCAAGCTCGGCGCAGTTCATGTTCTCTCGGATGGCGACATATTCCATCTCTGGCGTCACAACACCCTGCTTGGCGTAATACATCTGACTGACTTGGCTGCCCTGCTTGGCCCTAAGCGGCAATGTGATATGCTCGAAACGCAGGTGGTCAAGCGAGCGGTCGTCACGGCGCATGCGGCCATATTCTGACGAAATCTCAGCCAAACGCTCAACTCCCCCACGCTTCAGTATCCACGGTTCACGCATTCGCGGAAGGCCTTTCTTAACATCAATTTCCACGTTCGGGTCGCTGTAAGGGCCGCTCGTGTCATAAATATAAACAGGAGGATTAGGATGTTCAACCCTTTTCCCATCCTCAATAGCCACGGTCGGTAATTGATGCACAACACGCATACCCACCTTGATGTCAGGATAGAGACGGCCATTCATGTAGACCTTCTCTGACCCGGGATAAGTGATTTTTATGTTATTCTCCATACTTTATGTTTTATGTTAAGAGTTAAGAAAATATGCAAGAGTATTTTTCTTAACTCTTAATTTTTAATTTTTCAACTACTTTCTTCATCTCCTCAACAGGGTTTTCGGCGCGAAGCACGCTACCGCTGAGGGCTATGCCTGATACTCCGGCAGCCATCAACTGCGGTATGTCGCCACACGTTATGCCGCCAATGGCAACGAGAGGCAACGTTATTCCACATCCTTTCATTTGTGAAAGAATACGTTTATAACCTTCAATGCCAAGCATCGGGGCAAGTTTTTTCTTCGTAGTAGTGAAGCGGAACGGCCCGCAGCCTATATAATCTGCACCTTGTGCGGCAAGCCTTTGCACATCTTCAAACGTATTCGCCGTACCACCGATGATAAAATCTGCACCGGCAAGGCGGCGAGCCTCGCTTACAGGCATGTCGTTCTTGCCAAGATGCACGCCGTCCGCACCAACACGGAGAGCCAATTCCACGTGGTCGTCAATGACAAACACTGCCCCCCTGCGCCTACATTCAGGCAGAATAAGCCGTGCAACACGCTCAATCTCAGCCTCATCAGCGTCTTTCATGCGCAACTGTATCCAGCGGCAACCGCCCTCAAGGGCAATCATCGCAGAGTCTGCGTATGAGTATTTTTCAGTAAAATGCGTTATGAACTGCAAGTTTACAGCGGACGATAAACGAGTTGACAAGCAAACAAGGTTGCTTGGATTACAATCAGTCACAACCTGCAAACAATCTGCCTGTTTGTCCGTTTGTCCGCTTGCTGGCTTAAAGAAGTGACATACAGGCCCGTGTCCTTTACCCACAACAACATCTGCGCCGGCCTTCAACGCCCCGGTCAAATAATCCTTTGCCTTGCGCACTGCATCTTCAAGCCCGCAACCACGTGCGGCAAAAGCGGCAATGGCCGACGAGAGCGTACATCCCGTACCATGTGTATTCTTAGTTTCAACCGTTTCTGACGTAAACTCCACACGCTTCACGCCACCGCCATTGTTTATATACAGGTAGTCAGTTTTCGTCTTCCCCTCGGCATGGCCGCCTTTAATGAGTAACGCTTTTACGCCCAGCTCCAATATTTTTTGCGCCGCCTCATCCACCAAAGTGTCTGTACCCGCCAATGTCCATGCTTCAGGCAAGTTGGGCGTCACCAAGTCAGCCATCGGCAATAGCCGTTCTTTCATTATGACCAAAGCGTCAGGCTGCATCAAGGCACAACCGCTGGTAGAAACCATCACCGGGTCAACCACAAGGAACTTAGGCTTACTTTCCGACAAAGCCCGTACAATGGCGTCAAGCGTATCGGCATCATTCACCATGCCTATTTTCACCGCATCAACACAGAGGTCTTCCATCACCCCCACAATCTGGTCATAAACCACCTGCGGCGGCAACGTGTGTACATATTTCACGCTCTGCGTGTTCTGCACGGTAACGGCTGTTATCGCCGTAGTCCCGTAAACACCCAAAGCCGAAAACGTCTTCAAGTCGGCTTGCATACCAGCTCCACCCGACGGGTCTGACCCTGCTATTGTCAATGCTGTTACGTATCGTTTCATTGGTTGTGAAGTTATGTACGGCTTTGAGGTTGTGCGGTTTAAAGGTTATTTGGACAAGCCGCAAAACCTTACAACCGTAAGACCTTATGACCGCAATAAATGTGTACTGGAAAAGACGGGGCGCATGAAACATCATAAATGTATGCGCAAGAAAAGAAAGAATGTCACCAAAATCCCAGCGTCGGCATTACCCGTACTGGTGCAATGTGTATCTTCTCAGCCCCAACGGCACACTGCCGCCCGTGGCACCACCTTTTGAGTACGTCCGCAAAGATAACGCTTTAATGCGTAACGGCAAAACTTTTTCTAAAGTTTTACATCCTTATATGTATAAAATAAATTAAGGGAAGCCGGCACAAAACGCCCAACTCCCCTTAAAATCATTTTATGCACGGCAATGAAGGCCTACCGGCAATAATCAATCCACGGGTATGTCCTTGTTGACATTCTTGCATCCCCATACGGCATAATAAAGCAAATACGCCAAGGCTGCGAACGGAACAAGGTAAGATATCATGTACCCAGCCTTGTCGGCTATGAAGTTCTGAATGAGCGGAAGCACTCCACCACCTACCACCATCATCATGAATATGCCCGAAGCGGCTGCAGTGTACTTGCCAAGCCCCTCGGTGGCGAGGTTGAATATGCTGGCCCACATCACGGAAGTGCAAAGTCCGCAAAGCACCAAGAGCAACGCGCTGACGGGCACGGTCACCATCGTGAAAGAAGAACCTGTGAACACTGGCATCGAAGTCGTGACATCCTTTGACATCATTATGGCAAGGATGATAAGCACCATAGCAACCGTTGACACGGCTATCATCATTGCCCGGCTCGACACCTTGTCGGCGATGAAGCCGGCCACGAAACGCCCTACGAGCATGAGCAGCCAATACGTGCCGGCCACAAAACCGCCTATGGCAGCAGCGTCACCCAGCACTCCCGCACCCTTGGCAGACGTGTCAGAGATGTAAAAGTTGAGCGTACCCGGTATGCCGATTTCAATTCCCACATAAACAAAGATGCCTATTACGCCAAGCGTGCAGTGGCGGAATGCCCACGGGCTATGCTCGAACACTGTGTCCTGCGTGGCCTTTCCCATCTCAGGGTCGGCGATGGGCGTGAACGAAAGGATTACGAAAGCGCATGCGAACACCACCATGGCTATGTAAAGCACAAGGTTGACATCGCTTATGGCCGTGTCTTTCGTCACAGTGCCGACAAGCGCACCCACCAACATCGGGGTAAGCGTACCGGCAAGCGAGTTACACGTACCGCCTATCAGGTTGAGCTGGTTGCCGCGGTTGCCGCCTCCACCAAGCAGATTGAGCATCGGGTTGACAACGGTGTTGAGCATGCAAACGGAGAAACCGCTGACGAACGCCCCCAACAGATAAACCACAAAGCCCGTCATCCCTTCGGGAAAACCAGACAGATACTGAACAAGCACGCCTACAAAACCTACGGCGATGGCCGTCAAGGCAGTCTTCTTGTAACCAATCTTCACCAAGAGCTTGCCAGCCGGTATGCCCATGAACAGGTAAGCCAGGAAGTTCATCATGTTACCCATCATGCCGAGCATGTTGCTGCCCATAAGCTCGGGCTGGTTCTTCCATATCACACCTATCGGCGCGGCCAGGTTGGTGACGAACGCTATCATGGCGTAAAGGAACATCATGGCCACGATGGCCACGATGTTGCCGCTTTGTTTATTGGTATGTCCCATGATTATTTTTTATGAAGTTAGTTTTCACGACAGTTTTTCCTCGGGCACGAAGTCGTCGGCCTCGTCGTCCTTCTTCACCACGCGCTTGCGTATCGCGCGCTTCTTCTTGGGCTTCTCCTCCACTGGCTTGTCGGTCTTCACGCCGGCCAGTTCAGGGTCTATCAGGATGCGCCCGCAATATTCGCAGACGATGATTTTCTTGTGCATCTTGATGTCAAGCTGACGCTGTGGCGGTATTTTGTTGAAGCATCCGCCGCAAGCGTCGCGCTGCACGTACACGATGCCGAGGCCGTTGCGCGCGTTCTTGCGTATGCGCTTGAAGCTGGTAAGGAGGCGAGGTTCGATTTTCACCTCAAGCTCCTTGGCCTTTTCCTTCAGGCGTTCCTCTTCGGCGCGGGTTTCGTCCATTATCTCGTCAAGCTCGTTTTTCTTCTCCTCAAGAGCCTGACGGCGGTCTGCTATCTGCTCCTCGGTGGCCTTCAGTTCGGCGTTCTTGTCCTCAACCTTGGCGTTGGCCTCGCGTATCTTCTTGTTGCAAAGCTCTATTTCAAGCGACTGGAACTCTATTTCCTTGCTCAACGTGTCATACTCGCGGTTGTTCTTCACGTCGTTGAGCTGTGTCTTGTAACGCTCCACGCTGGCCTGGGCCTCGTTTATTTCGGCCTTCTTCTGCCTTACCGCGTCCTCAAACTCCTTGATGTCGTTCTTGATGTTCTCCACGCGCGTGGTAAGTCCGGCTATCTCGTCCTCGAGGTCCTGCACCTCAAGCGGCAATTCGCCGCGCAGCGCACGCTCCTCATCGATGGCCGACAGCGTGGTTTGCAACTGGTAGAGAGTCTTCAGCCTCTCTTCTACTGACAAATCTGTAGGGTCTTTTTTTGCCATATCCTATTTTTTAGTTGACAAGAGACGAGCGGCAAGCAGACAAGCCCCATAGCCAGTCTTCCGCCCCGTCATCTTTTGATTAATTATTTCATCATGCATAATGCGTCAGCAAGCCGCACAGTCACAAGCAATGTTCCTTGTATGTTTGTCACCCCTCTGCTTGCCTGCTATAAATAAATTATCGGGTTGGTGTTGGTCTTCGTGAGGTAAGCCTTCACGCCCTTACACTCCCTTTCGATTATCTCCTTGAATATCTCGTTGGTGAACTGTTCGCTCTGGTAATGGCCGATGACGGCGATTTGGATATCCTGCTCATGCCCGAAATACTCGTGATAGTGCATTTCGCCCGTGACAAAAGCGTCAGCCCCCTCGGCGATGGCATCGCCGAGAAGGAACGAACCCGCGCCGCCACACACAGCGACAGTCTTGATTGGGCGGCGCAACAGTTGGTTGCACTGCACACATTCCACGTCAAACGTGCGCTTGAGCATGATTATGAAATCATCGGCGGCCACCTGTTCAGGCAACTCCCCTATCACACCGCTGCCGCAGTCGATGCCGCACACCGCTTTCTGCGCGAAGAAACGGCAGCCCTCAAGCCCCATCTTCTCAGCGATTTTGAAGTTTACGCCGCCCGCGGCGTTGTCCATGTTAGTGTGCATGGACACCACTGTAACGTCATTCTTCAAAGCCTTGGCCACGGCACGCTGCACGTCGTTCTCGTAAGTGACATGCTTCAGCGCGTGGAAGATGAGCGGATGATGGCTCACAATGAGGTTGCAGCCCAAGGCCACGGCCTCGTCAACCACCGCCTCGGTAACGTCAAGGCACAACAAAGCCCCTGATACTTCCGCCTCTGTCAGTCCTACCTGCAAGCCGGCATTGTCAAAGCTCTCTTGCAGGGGCAGAGGCGCGAAACGTTCAAGGGCATCTACCACTTCTCTTATTTTCACGCTTTTCAGCCTTTATATGTTTAATTGTGCAAAGATAATGATTTTCCCCGGCTAAGCAAAGGGCGGCATTTTTAATTCAGATTATTTAACTATCGCAATGTCAAACAACGCCAACCACAGGCAAGCCCGCAACAAGCAGCAAAGCCAAAGATGGCAAACGCGACAGTAAAATGCCATGTTTCATGTTGTGAGACATGGCATTTTACAAACTAAAAGGCGGCAAATGACGATGTCATTTGCCGCCGAACCATAACTAACTGATTCTTAACACGATACGATTTCGACATAGGCGATATGGCGATAAAATTTCTACTGCCTCATATTTATGCCGAAGCACTACATCATTTAACATTCAAAACAATCAGCGGGAACTTCCTTTCTTAAAACTACCCATCAGAGAATATAACCTATCGAGAAGCGTAGGCTGCTTGCATTGAGCCTGTAATAGTCCTGCAGCTCCAACAGGCCGCGCCTGTAACCGGCCGAAAGCACGTAATGTTCGTTGACGGCCAACTTCACTTCCACGCTGCAGCCGAAGTCCCAACGCTTCATCGGAGAGATTGACAACGTGTTCGGTTTGCTCCAGTCTCCATACCCCTCAAACGGCTTCCACTTGCCGCCAGCGTCGCCGCTCGACACAACGTTGCCGCTGAACGACGCCACGACGACAATCAATACATACTTGGACAAACGAACGTGTGTCGCCATTTTCTTTATCAATAGTCAATGGAAACCATCCGACCGTCACCAATCTGCTATGTCGGCCGTAGCCTCAACCTTATTCTCAACATCGTCAGGAAGCGACGGGAAGAAGTCGATGCCCGTAATGCGCTCCACCTCGTCAACGGTGTTAACATAGTCGCCCTTAGGGCGGTTGCCCTCGGCATTCTTGTAAATAAAGCCGATGGCCTTCGGATTCTCACCCGTACGCAGCACTACTTTGAAAAAGGCCTCGGGCACAACAACCTTGTTCTTGCCGATAGTCTTGTGCTTACCTTTATATAATATCGGGCCGCACACGACGTAGACGCCGCCGTATTCCTTCGCCCAACGGCGGCAAGCTTGCTCCATCTCGTTCCAATCGCCACGGTTGAGATTGCCGTTTTGCGGGCACATGTTAGTAAAGAGGAACGACTCTTCCATGGCTTTCTCGCTGTATTTGTTGTCCGCCGCAGGACACATATGCCCGCGGTCGTAGCCCGAGCCGTAATAGTCAGAGTCCTCGGCTCGCGGCGCGGGCACGTCCATATCAGCCTGGAAGTCAACCCCTGAACGCTTGGCCGGCCCCGTTGTGCGGTCTGCCGTCAGATGCCAAGCCACCCAGTTCGGCAGCTTGGTTGCCTTGTTGTAAGACGCCGTGTAGCCAGTCCGCCTCAACATCTGCTCCGGCACTCCGTCAGGCGTGTCCTGACTTAACAGTTCGTCACCACCCGCCACAGGCGCGGAAGCGGCATCCGCCACTCCGCCAGACCGCTGCGAGTTCTCTATTTCATCAACCAACGCCCTGCCAACCTCGTTGACAAGCGGTTTGTTGCGCTCAAGAAAGTCGCACGACGAAAGCACGACAAACGAACACAACGACAAAACAAGAAACTTGACTTTATTCATAACGATGGCAAAAATAACCAAATAATCGGTTTAAAACAAGAAAATCGGGCTGACATTACGGCTTCCGCCATAAAATCAGCCCGACTAAGATATTTGTCAGTTTGCATTCGTCAAAGGCCAAAATTGCCGTTTTCCGCGCTGCGTCACACAGCGTCCGGCCTTCGGCCTTCAACCATCTCAAGACGTCACACAGGCATGTTTACACGTCCGTAGTTGTACATCTTCAAAACGTTCACGCAATACCTGTTGAACTTCTTGCTGTCTAAAATCCTGTTAACAATCTTTTTCATAACCTTTTTACCTTTCTCATTTAGTTCTACATGTCGGATGCATCTTCACATCCTGTTATCCTTTTTCCTTTATTTCTGCTGCAAAGTTAATACCAATGGCAAAACGTTGTAACTCCGACATGCAGGAAAATGACTTTATGCCAACTGTTTTTGACATGTGTCAAACCGATTGATTTACATCAACCATTTTATCTGACAAACGGTCACTTTTCGTGTCACACGGCTAAAAAAGGCGCATTTATTTGCTTATTCACCTTACTTACACTACCTTTGTAAAGGAATAACAACTTGCAAAAAGCCGACATGCAAAATAACATTGACAACTACATGCTGCCGCCTGAATGGGCGAAACAAAGCGCGATGCAACTGACATGGCCGCACGCGGCTACCGACTGGAGCGAATATCTTGACGATATATGCGCCACTTACGTTGAAATGGCTGACGCCATAACACGCCATGAACGACTGATTGTCGTCACCCCTGAGCCAGACAACGTGAAAACGCAGCTTGAGAAGCGGCTGTCAGACTGTCAGATGGCCAACATAACGCTGCACCGTTGCCCCACGAACGACACTTGGGCGCGCGACCATGGCTTCATAACTCTTACAAACGGCAGTGCCACAAGGCTGCTCGACTTCCGCTTCAACGGCTGGGGCGACAAGTTTCCGGCCGACCTTGACAACGCCATCAACCGCAGCCTCTATGACAACAAAGCGGTCAAAGGCGAATACTTTGACCACAACGACTTCGTGCTTGAGGGCGGTTCGATTGAAAGCGACGGGCAAGGCACGGTGTTCACAACGAGCCAATGCCTGCTCGCCCCACACCGCAACCAGCCACTCTCACGGCAGGATATTGAACAACGGTTGAAAAAATGGCTCTGCGCTGAACGCATACTGTGGATTGACCACGGGCACTTGGAGGGCGACGACACCGACGGGCACATCGACACACTTGTGCGCACCGCGCCTGACAGCACGTTGTTGTATGTGCGCTGCACAGACAATAACGACTGCCATTACGCCGACCTGAGGCTGATGGAAGAACAACTCGGCACGTTCCGCACCACCGACGGGCGGCCTTACCGCCTATTGCCGCTGCCCATGCCGCGCCCCATTTACGACGGAGACGACCGCCTTCCCGCCACTTATGCCAACTTCGTAATTATCAACGGGGCTGTAATCTACCCCACATACGGCCAGCCCGACAACGACGCCGAGGCCGCACGGATTATCGGCGAAGCGTTTCCCGGCCGTGAACTTATCGGCATCGACAGCCGCACTGTCATCCGCCAGCATGGCTCGCTGCACTGTTGCACAATGCAATTATTCAGTTGACAAGCAGACAAGAGACAAGCAGACAAGGCTTTTCTGATTGAGATGGAAAACCCTTACAAGGCATATCTCCTTGTCACTTGTCTGCTTGTAACTCGTAACTATAAAAAACAAAACATGAAAACAGGCATCATCCAACAACACAACACGGCCGACCGCGCCGACAACATGCGCCGTCTGGCCGATGGCATAAGGGCTTTGGCCGCCGAAGGCGCAGAGCTTATCGTGCTGCAAGAACTGCACAACTCGCTGTATTTCTGCCAAGTTGAAAGCGTTGACAACTTCGACTTGGCCGAACCAATACCAGGACCGTCAACCGACTTTTTCGGCTCTTTGGCCAAAGAACTCGGCGTAGTGATAGTCACTTCGCTGTTCGAAAGGCGCGCGGCGGGGCTTTACCACAACACAGCCGTAGTAATCGAACGTGACGGAACGATAGCGGGCAAATACCGAAAGATGCACATCCCCGACGACCCCGCTTATTACGAGAAGTTTTATTTCACGCCGGGCGACATCGGCTTCCACCCCATCGACACGTCAGTAGGCCGCCTCGGCGTCCTTGTCTGCTGGGACCAGTGGTATCCTGAAGCCGCCCGCCTCATGGCTCTTCAGGGCGCGGATATGCTTATTTACCCGACAGCCATCGGCTACGAAAGCTCTGACACAGAGGCGGAACAGCAGCGTCAGCGCGAGGCGTGGACGACGGTGCAGCGCGGACACGCCGTAGCCAACGGCCTGCCTGTTGTCGCCGTAAACCGCGTAGGCCACGAAGTTGACCCGTCAGGCCAAACCAACGGCATACAGTTCTGGGGCAGTTCGTTCGTTGCCGGGCCGCAAGGCGAAATGCTTTACCGAGCATCCGGCACCGACGAAGAGCGCGCCGTTATAGACATCGACCTGCGCCGCGGCGAGCAAGTGCGCCGCTGGTGGCCGTTCCTGCGCGACCGCAGGATTGACGAATACGGTGAAATAACACGGAGATTTATTGACAGATAATATTTGACAGTTATGCGGTTATACGGTCATAAGGTTTGTCCATAAAACCTTATTTCAAACACCCGTATAACCGTATAACCGCACAACCCCATAACCTTACGTCTATGCTTCTCACCCTTCTCATTCCTTTCTTGGGCACGGTTCTTGGCTCGGCTTTCGTGTTTTTCATGAAAGACAAGATGCCCGTGCAGGTTCAGAAGTCGCTCCTCGGCTTCGCCTCAGGCGTCATGGTGGCAGCCTCGGTGTGGTCATTGCTAATCCCCGGCATGGACATGGCCGCCGACATGGGCAAACTGTCAGTCGTCCCGGCGGCGGCAGGCTTCCTTGCCGGCATGGCTTTCCTGCTGCTAATCGACCGCCTCACGCCCCACCTCCACATAGGCAACGCCAAACCAGAAGGCCCTCGCAGCCGCCTGTCGCGCACGGCGATGCTGTCGCTTGCGGTGACAATACACAACCTGCCCGAGGGCATGGGCGTGGGCGTTGTCCTCGCCGGGGCGTTGCAAGCCGAAGCGCAAATCACCACGGCCGCGGCAATGGCCATGGCTCTCGGCATCGCCATACAGAACATTCCCGAAGGAGCCATAATCTCAATGCCCATGCGCGCGGCGGGCAACAGCCGCTTGCGCTCGTTCACCATGGGCGCGCTGAGCGGCCTTGTAGAACCAATCGGCGGTCTGCTCGTCGTACTCCTGGCCTCAGTCATGACGCCCGCCCTGCCCTACCTGCTGGCTTTCGCAGCCGGCGCGATGCTCTACGTCGTTGTTGAAGAGCTTATACCTGAAATGTCAGAGGGCGAACACAGCAACATCGGCACCATCGGCTTCGCCATAGGTTTCACGCTGATGATGGTGCTTGACGTGGTTTTAGGGTAATTCGGCGACCGACAAGGAACTTTAAAAAGCCAGATGAATCAAAGGCAAATGCCCTGCAGCAAATTGGCGATAAAAAACAATCTGGCGTATGCGCAACACATAAAAACACTAATAATGAACACAACATCGAAAAAGGACAAAGCAATATCTGCCTGGTGGCTGATACAGGGCGTGGTCTTCACGGCCATCTTCGCCATCGCCATATACCAGCAAGCCAAGCCCCCAGTATGGGCATTGACATTCGGCATCATACTCTGCCTCGCCGCATATTTAAGGCGAAAAGGGGACACGATGAGGCGCATCGCCGACATGGTGCTGCTGGCTTACACCATCTCGTTCGGCATAATAGCGTGCCTGTTAATAATGCTTGACAGTTTCAAGCAGTGGTTTGTCATCACGCTTGCTGTCTCAACCGTAATAAACATTGCCGCGAGCATAGCGTCGTTCAGGCGCAAGAAAAAGCAGAAGCAGCACGAATAACGCCTCGTCTGCCAACCGTCCTATCCCCAACTGCCGTCGCCATGCAACGACCGATTTAGGTTTAATCAGTGCGGACACACGGGTTCGCCCATACGACGGCGGTGGACAAACATTTGTCTTTTGCCTTGACAATTTCCCAGACGCGGCAAAACGCAACGCAATAGGCCACATATCGCAACGCAATAGGCCGTGTTTCGCAGTGCGAAACACGGCCTATTGTAACATGCTTGCCACCAAGGCGTTACGCCATGGATTGCCGGCTCGTCATCACTTCCTCATGTTGCACATGATTTTCTGCACGTAAGCGTCGATTACCGCCACGGCCGTGATGTTGACGACATCGCGCACCGAGCATTCAAAGTCGGTGAAATGTATGGGCTTGTTCAGCCCCATCTGGATGGGACCGATTATCTCGGCGTCAGGGTTCAGTGCCTGAAGCAGCTTGTAAGAACTGTTCGCGCTCGACAGGTTGGGGAACACCAGCGTGTTGACATCCTTGTCTTTCAGGCGTGTAAACGGATATTTTGCGTCGCGCAGTTTGGTGTTCAACGCGAAGTTCACCTGCATCTCGCCGTCTATCGCCAGGTCAGGATAACGCTGCTGCATCTCCTCCACGGCGGCATGTACCTGCGCCGGGTTGCCGCAATCATCAGTGCCGAAGTTTGAGTAGCTTATCATCGCTATGTGCGGTTCGTCGTTGAAGAAGCGCACGGTGTTCGCGCTCAGGCGGGCTATGTCAACAAGCACGTCCTTGTTGGGCAGTCGGTTGATAAGCGTGTCGGCAAGATAAAGCACGCCCTTCTTCGAATTGATGATGTGCATCGTGCCGAAATGGCCGAAGCCCGGCTGTATGCCGATGACCTCCTTGGCCACCTTTATCGTGTTGGAGTATTTGGTATAAAGACCTGTTATGAAGGCGTCGGCGTCGCCAGTCTCAACCATCATCATGCCGAAATAGTTTCGCTCAAACATCTTGTCGTTGGCTTCCTGCAGCGTGTAGCCCTGACGCTTGCGCTTCTCCGTCAGTATGCGGGCGTAGCGTTCGCGGCGGTCGTTCTCGCGGTCGTGGCGCAGGTTGACTATTTCAACGCCCTCAAGGCTGAGGTCAAGCTCCTTGGCCAGTTTCTCTATGCGCTCGTCGTTGCCCAGCAGGATGGGATGGCAGATGCCTTCGTTCTTGGCCTGCACGGCGGCTTTCAGCATGGTGGGATGTATGCCTTCGGCGAAGACCACTCGCTGCGGATGCTTGCGCGCCGTGTCATACAGTTTCTGGGTCAGCTTGGTTTCCTGTCCCAGCATCTCGCGCAGTCGGTTCTTGTAGCCGTCCCAGTCGGTTATGGTCTTGCGCGCCACGCCGCTCTCGATGGCGGCCTTGGCCACGGCGGCCGAAACTTCGGTGATCAGGCGCGGGTCAACGGGCTTCGGTATGAAATATGAAGGGCCGAAGGCGAGCTTGTTTACCTGGTAAACGTCGTTGACAACATCAGGCACGGGCTGCTTCGCAAGGTCGGCTATGGCGTTTACTGCGGCCATCTTCATCTCCTCGTTGATGGCCGTGGCGTGTACGTCGAGCGCGCCGCGGAAGATGTAGGGGAAGCCTATTACGTTGTTGATTTGGTTGGGATAGTCAGAACGTCCCGTACTCATAAGCACGTCTGGACGGCTGGCCATGGCGTCTTCGTAGGATATTTCAGGCACAGGATTGGCCAAGGCGAAGACGATGGGCTTGTCGGCCATCGAGCGCACCATGTCTTGCGTAAGCACGTTGCCCTTCGACAAGCCCACGAACACGTCCGCTCCGCTGACGGCCTCGGCCAGCGTATGCACGTCGCGGCGGTCGGTGGCGAACTGCCGCTTCTGCTCGGTCAGGTTCTCGCGGTCGGATGTTATCACGCCTTTGGAGTCCAACATGACGATGTTCTCTTTCTTCGCGCCGAGCGCAATATACAGTTTTGTGCATGATATGGCCGCCGCTCCCGCGCCGTTCACCACGATTTTCACCTCTGATATGTCTTTTCCCGCCACCTCGAGGGCGTTCTTCAGTCCTGCGGCCGATATGATGGCCGTGCCGTGCTGGTCGTCGTGCATCACGGGAATGTCAAGCGTGCGCTTGAGCCTTTCCTCTATGTAAAAACATTCAGGGGCCTTGATGTCCTCAAGGTTGATGCCGCCGAAGGTGGGCGCGATGCGCTCCACTGCCTCGCAGAACTTCTCAGGGTCTTTCTCGTTGACTTCGATGTCGAACACGTCGATGCCGCCGTAAATCTTGAACAGAAGCCCCTTGCCCTCCATGACGGGCTTGCCGCTCATCGCGCCGATGTCGCCAAGGCCAAGCACGGCTGTGCCGTTGCTGATTACGGCCACAAGGTTGCCCTTGTCGGTGTACTTGTAAACGTCGTCAGGCGTCTTCTGGATTTCAAGGCAAGGGAAAGCCACTCCGGGCGAATAAGCCAGGCTCAGGTCGGTCTGCGTCCTGTAGGGCTTTGTCGGTTTTACTTCGATTTTTCCGGGTTTGCCGTTCTTGTGATACTCAAGGGCGGCTTCTTTTGTGATGTTTACCATATCTGATATGACTTGAATATTAGAAAATTCAGCACAAAGGCGACATTTCAAATTTTGAAGAAAACAGCCTGTATTTCCACCGTTTTATTCGTTTTGACACACATTTTTCAATCAAATTCGCCTTTTTACCACTCATTTTGCGTAAAAAACGCATGCAAATGTAAGAAAAATAAATGAAGCCAAATAGTTTTTTTTCGAAAATAATTTATTAACTTTGCAAATAAAAACAAAACAAATGCGCAAAACCGGCAACGTGACCGCCTATCGCGAAGGCTTGAGGCACAAGATACTCGACACGGCGATGTCGCTTTTCAAAAAGAAAGGCATCAAGGCCGTGCGCATGGACGATATTGCCACGGAGATGGCAATATCGAAACGCACCTTGTACGAGATTTACAGCAACAAGGAGGACTTGCTTTATGAATGCGTAAAGAACGAGAACGAGGTCCTGATGAAAAAACTGTCCGACTATGCGGAGAACGCCGAGAACGAGATGGCCGTTGTCGCGTATTTCATAAAGTTGCGGCTGAAAGACTTGGGCTCAATCAACCCGTTGTTTTTCATCGAAATGGACAAGTATGAGCGCATCGTCAACTTCTTCAAGGCCAACAACGCCAAGCAGACCGCCCGCTCGCAGGAGTTCATGCGCAAGGGCATAGAGCATGGCTTCTTCCGCAGCGACTTGAATTATGACATAATAAACAAGATGGGCGATGCCACCATGAACCACGTAATGCGCACACGCCTTTATGAAAAATACAAGTTGGACGAGATTTTCCACACCTTCGTCATCGTCTTCATGCGTGGCTGCTGTACGGAAAAGGGGCTTGAATATCTTGACAGGTTTGTGGAAAAAAACTGATACGCATAAAGAAATGATTGGCAAATACCAACCCAAACGGGCTTGAGGCGAATTGCCCCAAGCCCGTTTGCATTAATCTGAAACCAATGACCGGCAGCCCGTCATAACCTTATTATCTGCTTTACCCCTTTCACGTTGCGCAGCTTCTTGATAAGTTGCTCAAGGCGCGAGGTGTCCTCCACGTTAACCTCAAGGTTGCCGCTGAACAGTCCGTCATGGCTGTCTATGTTGATGCTGCGCATCATGATTTTCTCCTCTTTTGATATTATGCTCGTTATGTTGTTCACGATGCCGATGTCGTCGTTGCCGATAATCTTCAGCGTTATCGAGTATTGCGAACTTCCCTTGCCGCTCCACTTGGCCTTGACCACACGGTAACCGAAGCGTTTGCGCATCTCCGGCGCGTTCGGGCAGTCGGTGCGGTGGATTTTTATGCCGCCGTTTACGGTCACGAAGCCGAACACGTCGTCGCCGTAGATGGGGTGGCAGCATTTCGCCAGCGTGTAGTCAATGCCTTTCAGGTTGCGGTCTATCACGAGGACATCGTCGCTCGAACGTGTGATTTCCTCGTTCGGGTTCTCGAAGTTGAACGCTTCCGCGCTGCGCGCCGGCTGCTGTTGCTGCTGCGTCGTGTCATGATGCAACAGTTCCTGGTAACGTTCTATCACGTCGTTCACGTCAAGAGAGCCGTCGGCTATATGCCTGTAAAAGTCGTTGGCCTCCTTGAAGCCGAGCTTCTTTATAAGGTGGTACACGGTGCTTTCGTCGAAGTCAATCTTACGGTTCTTCAACCTGCGCTCAAACATCTCCTTCGCGTATGCCCCGTCTTTCACCGTTTCTTCCTTCAACGCCATGCGTATTTTGGCCTTGGCGCGGCTCGTCTTCACTATGTTAAGCCATTCCTGTTTGGGCTTCTGGGCGGCGGATGTCATTATCTCCACCTGGTCGCCGTTCTTCAAGACGTAACGGAAAGTCACCGCCTTGTTGTTGATTTTCGCGCCTACGCAGCGGTTGCCGATGTTGGAATGTATGCGGTAGGCGAAGTCAAGCACGGTCGCGCCCTTGGGGAACTTCACCAGGTCGCCCTTCGGCGTGAACACAAAGACCTCGTCTTCATAGAGTTCCATCTTGAACTGGTCGATGACCTGCAGGTCGTCTTTGTTCTCAAGGGCGGTGCGTATGCTGTTGAGCCACTCGTCAAGCCCGCTTTCCCCCTTCACGCCCTTGTAACGCCAGTGGGCGGCCAAGCCGCGCTCGGCAATCTCGTCCATGCGCTCCGTGCGGATTTGCACCTCCACCCACTTGTTCTCCGGGCCGAGTACCGTTATGTGAAGGCTCTCGTATCCGTTTGACTTCGGCACGCTGAGCCAGTCGCGCATGCGCTTGGGGTTGGGCTGGTACATGTCGGTTATCATGGCGAACACCTGCCAGCACTGCACCTTCTCCTTGTCCAACGGCGCGTCGAGGATGATGCGTATGGCGAACAAGTCATACACTCCCTCGAATCCGCACTGCTGTTTCTTCATCTTCTGCCAGATGCTGTGTATGCTCTTCGTGCGTCCCTTCATGTGGAACTTGAAGCCGGCCTCTTTCAGTTTCTTGTCTATCGGGGCTATAAACCTTTCTATATATGCGTCGCGGCTCTTCTTCGTGGCGTTGAGCTTGTCCTTTATCATGTAGTAGGCGTCATGCTCAAGGTACTTCAGGCTGAGGTCTTCAAGCTCGCTCTTCAGCTTGTACAGGCCAAGCTTGTGGGCCAAGGGGGCGTACAGGTAGCTTGCTTCCTCGCTCACTTCGGTCTTCGCCTCGTTGTTCTCAGTGTCCCTGATTTGCCGCATTATGTTGACGCGGTCGGCTATCATGATGAGAATCACGCGCATGTCTTCTGCGAAAGAGAGCAGCAGGTTGCGGAAGTTCTCACTCTCTATCACCGGGTTCTTCTTGTACAAGTCCTGTATCTTCACCAGCCCGTGGATGATGCGCGCCACGCTCTCCCCGAAGTCCTGGCGTATCTCTTCGTATGAAGAGTCGTCGTCGCCGACGATGGCGTACAGCAGGATGGCCAGCACGCCGTCGCGCCTCAGCCCGATTTCCTCAACGGCGATTTGCGCCGTCTGCAGGGCCAGGAGTATCGGGTTAAGGCCGAAGGGGTTTCTGTTCACCGTGCCGCAGCGCAACGCCCGCTTCAGGTGTTTGAACACTTTTTCCTCGTCGGTGCTGTCAAGCGGCGTGCCTACGCTGTTCTTCAGCTTGCGCGCGATGGCCATAGCCTCGTCGCGCTCTTTCGGTGTGAATATAAGTTCGTTCATCGATGCAAACTTACTTATTTTTTCCGAGAAACGTTGAAAAACAGCCGCCATAATATGAAATTTGTAAGTTTTATTGCATAAAGTAATAACTTTTTAATGCCAAAAGGCATGTTTTTCAAATGAAAAGCATTATTTTTGTCAGTGATTTACTGACTTGTCAAGCCACTAATACTTAAACCTAAATAAAACGACACATTATGTTATCACAAGAAGACTTGAAGCAGATTGCCGCCAAAGGCATCACCGAAGCGCAGGTTGAGACGCAACTCGAAGACTTCAAACACGGTTTCCCATTCCTCAAGCTCGAAGCCGCCGCCGGCATCGGCAACGGCATCGTCGCGCCTGACGGCGACGAGCGCGCCAAGTACATCAGCGCATGGAACGCCTACAAGGCCGAGGGCAAGAGGATTGTCAAGTTCGTACCGGCCAGCGGGGCGGCCAGCCGCATGTTCAAGGACATGTTCGCCTTCCTCGGCGGCGACCACGACGAGCCGCAGACCGACTTCGAGAAGAAGTTCTTTGACAACATCGGCAAGTTCGCGTTCTACGGCGAACTCGATGCCGCATGCCGCAAGAACGAAGGCAAGGGCGTGGCCGAACTAATCGGCGAAGGCCGCTACAAGGCCGTGGTGGGCAACATGCTTGAGGCCAAGGGGCTAAACTACGGCCAACTGCCAAAGGGGCTGCTGCTCTTCCACAAGTATGCCGACGGCGAGCGCACGCCGCTTGAAGAGCATCTCGTAGAGGGCGCGCTCTACGCCGCATCGGGCGGAGAAGCGCATATACACTTCACCGTCAGCCACGAACACAAGGAGCTGTTCGAGAAGAAAGTGGCCGAGAAGTGCGCCGCGTACGCCGCCAAGTACGGCATCAAGTACGACGTCACCTTCTCCGAGCAGAAGCCCAGCACTGACACCGTGGCCGCCAATCCCGACAACACACCCTTCCGCAACGAGGACGGCTCGCTGCTCTTCCGCCCGGGAGGACACGGCGCGCTCATACAGAACCTCAACGACATCCCGGCCGACGTGGTGTTCATAAAGAACATCGACAACGTTGTGCCCGACCGACTCAAGGACGACACCGTAACCTACAAGCAGCTCCTGGCCGGCATGCTCGTCACGCTGCAAGCCAAGGCCTTCGGCTACCTGCGCCAGCTTGACAACGGCGGATGCACCCGCGGGCAACTGGACGAAATCGCAAACTTCGTGCAACACGACCTGTGCTGCCGCAAGGACGGCATCGAGACCCTTTCTGACGACGAACTGGCAGCCTACCTCCGCGGCAAGCTCAACCGCCCGATGCGCGTGTGCGGAGTGGTGAAAAACGTCGGCGAGCCGGGCGGAGGCCCGTTCCTCACCTACAACCAGGACGGCACCGTCAGCCTGCAAATCCTCGAGAGCAGCCAAATCGACAAGAGCAACAGCGAGTACATGAAGATGTTCACCGAGGGGACTCACTTCAACCCCGTTGACCTCGTATGCGCCATCAAGGACTACAAGGGACAGCCCTTCAACCTGCCTGACTACGTTGACAAGACCACCGGCTTCATCAGCAGCAAGAGCAAGAACGGCCGTGAGCTGAAAGCTCTCGAGCTGCCGGGCCTCTGGAACGGCGCGATGAGCAACTGGAACACCGTCTTCGTGGAAGTTCCGCTCTCAACGTTCAACCCCGTCAAGACGGTGAACGACCTCCTGCGCGAGCAACACCAGTAACATCCTGAAATTCAAGAAGTTACACAATTCGTCACAAAAGGCGGCATTTCGCAATGCGAAATGCCGCCTTTTATCATTCCCAAAGCCGTATTTTGTACACTAATTAACGGTCTTTTAGACAAAATGTAAACTAATAGATGTCAATCAATCATAAATTAACATTTTTTAATTCGGGGGGGGGTATTTTTTTAATTTTAATTCATATATTTGCATTCGAATAGTGATAAGAGCATACTGTTTTGCAATTTACCTTAATCAACCTAAGCGAACAGTTTCTTCTTCGAGTTCATGCCTTGTGAGATAAGGCATAGCTACTACGGCCAACGATAGATTAGACAACAAAATGCATATACGTATGATAAAAAAGACGCTGATTTCAGCTTTCTTGGTTTTAGCGGCCGCCATTCCGGTTTCAGCACAGAATGTCGCGGTGAAAACCAACGCTTTGTACTGGGCGACAACTACACCAAACATCGGAGTGGAGGCGTCAGTAGGTAAGAAACACACCCTCCAGTTGACTTACGGGCTGAACCCGTGGAAACAGTCAGGCGGCGACCAGACAAGCTCACGCCACTGGATGCTCATGCCCGAGTACCGCTATTGGTTCTGCGAGAGCTTCAACGGATGGTTCGTCGGCGCGCACCTCCAGGGAGGACAATACAACATGGCCAGCATCGACGTGCCCTTCGGCATCTTCGACGAGCTTAAAGACCACCGCTACGAGGGATGGTTCGCCGGCGGAGGCATCACGGCCGGTTACCAATGGGTGCTGTCAAAGCACTGGAACATCGAGGCCGCGCTCGGCGTAGGCTACGACTACTTCAAGTTCGACAAGTACAAATGCGGCCAGTGCGGAGAGAAAATATGGTCAGGCCACAAAAACTATTTCGGGCCTAACAACCTCGCACTTAGCGTGATGTACATTTTCTAACAAGGTGAGTTAAAAGCTGGGAAGTAACGAACTGATAGTTATAAGCAGACAAGTAAACAAGCAGACGAGTTACGGGCAAACAAGGTACGGGCAGACAACTCATGAGCTACAAGGCATTTGTCTTCAACCACCTTAACCTCTCCAACTCCCTTGACTGCTAAAAATGACTACTCAAGTTTCAACTTCCCGAAAAACAACTAAACAAACAATACGACAATGAAACGTTACACATTATTATATATGTCGGCCCTGCTTGCCGCACCGTGCGCAATGCAGGCACAGACCTTGGCCGACAATTCCATCGTCATCGAGAACAAGAAGGTGGAAAAGACCGACCACAACCTCGTGGTTGACCTCACGCTCAACATGGACTCGCTGCGCCTGCGCTCAAACCAGCGCATCGTGTTCACCCCCATCGTTCGCTCAACCGACGGACAACAGCGCACCATGCCGCAAATCGTAGTAAACGGGCGCAAGCAGGACATCTCCTACAAGCGTTACGCACATAAGGACTATCCGGCTGACGCGCAGTCAGTGCGCCGCAAGAACGGCACGGAGCAGAGCTATCAGTACAACGCCGTTGTGCCTTACGAGGACTGGATGAAAAACGCCGACGTCGTAATCGCCGAAGACCTTTGCGGATGCGGCGACGTGAAAGAGCAAGACCAGACCGTCGTGCAGCGTCTGCGCAGCCCCTACATGGCTTACATACGCCCGGCAGCCGAGGCGCGCAAGGCACGCACCGAGGAGGGCCGCGCCTTCATCGACTTCCCTGTTGACAAGACCACCCTCTACCCCGACTACCGCAACAACCCGCGCGAGCTTGACAAAATCATCAACACCATCAATCTCGTAAAGGAAGACAAGAACGTGTCAATCACAGGCGTGGAAATCCACGGCTACGCTTCGCCCGAAGCTTCCTACGACTACAACGCACGCCTGGCCGAAGGCCGCGCAAAGACGCTTACCGACCATGTGCGCCGCCTCGTACACCTCAGCGACAACATCTTCAAGGTGACATCTACGCCCGAGGACTGGGACGGACTGCGCGAGGCCGTCGCCAACAGCAACCTGGAACACAAGCAGGAAATACTCGACATAATCAACAACACCGAGCTTGACCCCGACACACGCGAGTGGCGCATAAAGAAGAACTACCCGCAGGAGTACCGCTTCATGCTCGACACGTATTATCCCGCGCTGCGCCATTCAGACTATGTGGTCAGCTACACCGTGCGCCCGTTCTCTGTTGAAGAGGCCAAGGAAATACTGCGCACCAAGCCCAAACAGCTCTCTCTCGAGGAAATGTACCTCGTAGCGCAGACTTACGAACCCGGCTCTGACGAGTTCAACGAGGTGTTCCAGACAGCCGTGCGCCTCTACCCCGAGGATGAAACGGCCAACCTCAACGCCGCTTGCGCCGAAATAGAGCGTGGCAACTATGAGGCCGCTGCACGCTATCTCGCCAAGGCCGGCAACACCCCGTACGCAGCCCACGCACGCGGCGTCATCGCCATGAAGCAGGGCAACGACGACGAAGCTCGCCGCCAGTTCAACATCGCCGCACAGGGCGGAGTGAAAGAGGCGCAGCAGAACCTGCAGCTCATGGGCGAATAAGGCAAGGCCATGCGGCCTCCAGGCTACAATCAGCCATCCGGCCTATCAGGCTCATCAGCCATCAAGCTGCCCGCCAGCCCTATTGGGCTCATCCGGCCTATCAGGCTCATCAGCCTACCAAGCTGCCCATCAGCCCTATTTGGCTCATCCGGCCTATTAGGCCTATCAAAAAAACAAAGACTTGAAAGCGGGGCAAGGGGTACCCCCCCAATCAAGATATTTACATTTTTATTAACTAATTTTATAACAACATGAAAAAAACTAAGATTTTAGCTCTCGCGTTTGCAGCGCTTGCGCTGGGAGCATGTTCGAACGAGGATGTCGTTGACAGCCAGAGCGGTGCCCAGTGGAACGCAGAAGGCCAAGGCTACATCAATTTGGCCATCAATCTGCCGACACAGCCAACTTCACGTGCCAATGACAATTTTGACGATGGCACGCCAGAAGAGTACGATGTGAAAGACGCTACGCTTATTTTGTTTGCTGACGATGTTGTAAACAGCGCGTATTCGTTAAATCTCAACTTCTCTCCCGAAGGAACGTCTACTGACAACATCACCACGACTGCCAAAATCACGCAGCAGATTAACAAAATCAGCAGCACTGACATTGAAGCCTTGGTTGTACTCAACAACAACGGAATGTTCACAGTTGAAAACGCCGACCTGAAGGTTAACGGAGCTTCAATGAAAGGCAAGTCACTTGGCGAACTGAATGGCGCCGTTAACGCACAAATTGGCAATAACACATGGACAGGCAATGGCTTCCTCATGTCAAACGCCGTACTCGCTACAGCACAGGGTGGAGCGACTGACCCTGCCGCTGCCACGACTGTAACGCTCGTGCCAATCGACGCAACAAAGATTTACTCAACAGCAACTGAGGCCAACCTGAAGCCGGCTGCCAACATCTATGTTGAAAGAGCTGTGTCAAAGGTTACTCTCATTGCAAGCGACGGCACAACGACAGATGGCACACAGTTCGCTTATACCATTGATGGTTGGACTCTTGACAACACCAACAATTCAAGCAAGCTTGTCCGCACTGCTGACAACTTCAACACATGGAAGAGCTACTTCTCTAACGCAGCTACTCTTACAGACAAATACCGCTTTGTTGGTTCAGCCCTCGTTGGTCAAAACATCGCTGGTACAGAAAACTACTATCGCGTTTACTGGGGTGAGGATTACAACTACACCGATGCTACCGCAGGCAGCTTCACAACTGTAGGCGGCCAGACTGTTGCTGACGCTTCACTCAACACAAACGTTGACGGAACTGTTGCACGTTACTGCTTCGAGAACACCTCTAACCTCGCTGAAATGCTTGAAGAGAACATGACACGCGTAATCGTAAAAGCAACTTTCAACAACGGTGCTGACTTCTATCTTGTTGACAAAGACAAGAACAACATGTGGACCTTGGCACAAGTTCAGCAGGAAGTTGCCGCACGCTTGATCAACGAGCCTTCTTTCAACGCATGGGCTAAGCAGAACCTCAAAGACAACAAAACTACTCTTACAGAGTCTGACTTCACCGTTACATTGTCTACCGCTGCAGGTGTATGCACTGTCGCTTCTATAGCATTGACAGAGGAAGGTCAAGCCAAACTTAAAGAAGGCGTTTCTCTTAAAGACAATGCTGTTGCTCTTGCCAACGGAGAAATCACAATTGCCAAGTATGCTAACGGCGAATCTTACTATTCAGTATGGGTTAACCACTTCGGTAAATATGGTACACCTTGGGACGTTAATGAGACTACAGCTCCCGCAGAAGGAAACATCTATCCTGGAGGTGACGCCAACTATCTCGGCCGTTGGGGTATGCTGCGCAACAACTGGTATGAAATCAACGTTAACAGCATCATGGGTATCGGCGACCCGACTGTAGCTGAAGTTACAGGAGAGACTATTGACAAGAAAGATTCTTACATCGCTGTAAGCATCAATATCCTCTCATGGGCTAAGCGTGTTCAGGACGCAGACCTTTAATTACGACTATTTCTTTATCATTCAATTTCTGTTCCGGTGGCGTCGTGATGACGCCGCCGGGATTTCAAAAAAAACAAAAAACGAAACAAGACACCGGCCACGCCGGAACAACAGCCTGAAAAGGCGCAACAACCGTCAAATTAGCCCGCAAGGGCTTGGATGACACCGGCACTCACACCATGAGTTCCCACCAAAACTGAAAGCTACCGCCCGCCACCATGGGCGACAACATATATAATATATAAAAAGAATTAGGAGTAAGGAGTTTTTGAATCAAGAGGCAAGCCAGCCCTATCAGGCCCATCAGGCTCATTCGGCCTATCAGGCCTATTTGGCTCATCAGGCATCAGCCCTATCAGGCTCATTTGGCTCATCAGCCCAACCCAAGCCCTCCCACGCTCCAAAAAACGACAACCGAAAACAACAACCGAAAACAATAAAAACACATAGAGGTATGAAATATTCTGTGAAAAAACCTTTCAAATGGCTATGCTGCGCATTGTTCGCAGCCGCCGCGTTCACTTCATGTGACATGATGGAGGAAGACCTCAGCGACTGTCCCACCGGCCTGTATCTTACCTTCAAGTACGATTACAACCTGCAGCGCGCCGACATGTTCAACGACCATGTTGGCTCTGTCACGGTTTATGTCTTCGACGAGCAGGGCAAGCTCGTCAAGACGCAAGAGGAGAGCAACGTTGGCGGGGTGGCTCCGCTGGCCAACCCCGGCTACGCCATGCACATCACCGACCTCGAGCCGGGCAAGTATCAGTTCTTGGCCTTGGCCGGGCAGAAGCCTTACGGCGACATGCTTGAGACCAGCCGCGCCAAGTTCATACGCACAGACATGCCCAAAGGCTGCGACATGACGCAGCTCGGCATACAGCTTGAGCGCACTCAGACCGCCGCAGACACGTATGACATCGTCAACAACAGCCAGCCGCTCGACACGCTCTGGCACGGCATGCTGACCACCCCCGTCGAAGTCTACCCTTACGAGTCAAACAAGGCGTCATACGCCACCATACCGCTCATGCGTGACACCAAGAAAATCAACGTATCACTCCGTGAGCTTGACGACCCGACAAAGATGGACATCGCCAACTATGACATGACCATCACCGACCGCAACTCCACCCTGCTGTGGGACAACACTGTTGACGAGACCACGGGCACTGTCGTTTACCGTCCGCACGCAACATGGAACACTTACGACCGCACGCCCGCTCTCGACCACAACGGCAACCCCGTTGACGGCGTAGGCAAAATCGGGCACGCCGACTTCATGACATCGCGCCTCATCTACCATGATGACCCAGCCGACGACGGCGTGCTGACAATCACGAACAAGACAACGGGCATGAACGTGGTCAACGTCAACCTGCCCGACCTCCTGTCGCGCCTCGCCAACTATGACGACCTCCACCGCTATGAGCCGCAAGAGTTCCTTGACCGCGGCTATGACTACCAGTTGGAGTTCTTCATCAAAGGCGACAAGCTGGCTTACGTCAACATCAGCATCAGCGTACTCGGCTGGAGCAAGCGCATACAGTTTGAGGAACTATAAGGAAAAGGTGAGAAGGTGAGAAGGTGAGAAGGTGAGTTATAAGCGACAAGGCATTTGTCTTTAACTCCTTTAACTACTCTAACTCCTTTAACAACTCTAACTCCTTTTACTACAAAAAAGAAGCGACAAGGCATTTGGCTTTAACTTCTCTAAATTCCAAGAAAAAGAAACTAAAAACAACAACAGTCATGAAAGAAATCAGATATAGATGGCGCGGAGCGGCTTTCTGCCTGGCATTGTCACTGATGGCGGCGGGATGCAGCATGACCGACGACGTGGAATGCCCTCCTGACGGGGGCGACACGCCCGGCATGAGCGACGCTTTCATACAGCTAAGCTTCGGCATGGCCGACGCGCAAGGCACACGCGCCAATCCCGACGGCGGCGAAACAGGCGACGACCTCGAGACCGGGCAAGACGCTGAGAACAAAGTCAGCAACGCCGTGGCGTTCCTCTTCGACGGCAACGTCACCGTCAACGGCGAGGCAATCACGCCCGTAACGCCCGTTTACTTTAAATCAGTGACAGGACCAACCGAAGCCGGCGGCACAGGCATTGACGCCGTTTGGGAGACTGCACCCGTGCAGACCACCGTAGAGAACGGCGATTACAACGTAATAGTAGTGGCCAACCCCGGCGACAACCGTTGGTGGGAACAAGCCGAGAACCAGACCCTCGGCGCAGTGCGCGACCACATACAGCAGGAAGCTTGGACTAAGACGAACGGCGACTACACAAACTTCCTCATGTCATCAGCCGACGAGCCGACCGAAAAGCTTACCATAAACAACAACTCTGAGAACGAACCGGCCAAAGTCACCGTCAACGTTGAGCGCATGGCCGCCCGCGTTGATTATTTCGCAGACAACGAGTATACTTGCGAAGACCCGCGATACAACGACGCAACCGTTAAAATCACCGGCGCGACCATCGTCAACCGCCTCACCGCTGGTTCATACCTCCTCAAGCGTGTGGCTGACGACGTTAACGGCACAAACCTCGAATACCTTGGCGACGAAACTGCGACAAACACTGTAGCCCCCAACTACGTGCTTGACCCATGGACGGAGTTGAAGACACAGCAGAACCTTACGGGCACGCCGTTCCCCGTTAACGAACAGAACGTTGCCGCCGCCGGCCTTTACGACGCCGAGACCTACATCCCCACACGCTCTGACAACCCCGAGGACTGGGCCGGCTACTGCAAGGCTGGCGTTGATGCAACCGAAGACAACTACTTGCGCGTAGGTTACGCCCTCGAAAACACCACGGGGAAGCTCGAGACATCGCTCAACTACAACACGGGCATCGTCTTCAAGGCGCAGTTCCATCCCGTAGGCGTTAACGGATACACTGACGGCCAGACATTCTTCACCTACAACGGCGTAATCTATCCCACGCTTACCGACATGATGGGGCAGCTCAACGGACAAGAAAATTTCTCCACTTACGTCGAGGCTATTGCCGCTCTTACCAGTTGGGACGAATTGAAAAAATTTGCAGCAAGCATTACCAACGACCCCACCGGCTACCGCACGTATCTTGAGGATTACGCCGACACACATTCAGCCGAAGCGTTCAATACAACAGATGAATTAAAATGGGAATACTACCTTAGCTACGAGCTTGGTGTATTTGAAAATTCACAGGACGGTCCTGAAATCAACCAAAACGGAGTGGAGACACGCGCCGTGCTTTACAAAAGCAGCGGCGAGAAGCTGCGCACTTACTACAACGGCCAGTGCTACTACGTCTGGTGGCTGCGCCACAGCAACGACGGCGACGACGAGAAAAACGGCGTGATGGAATACGCCGTTGTGCGCAACAACATCTACAAGGTGAACGTAAAATCTATTTACTCACTCGGCGGCGACATACCCGACAACCAGCAGCTTGACGCCCAAGTTTACGTCAACAAGTGGTCGATGCTCGACCGTGAGACACTTCCGATGTAACAACTTGAAAAAATCAGATTACTATGGATAAAAGATACAGACACTTACTACGCGCCACGCTGGCGGCACTGCCGCTGGCGTGCGCCGCCGTGTTGTCGTCGTGCGCGTTTGACGACGACGTCGCCGAGTGTCCCGACCCCAACGCCCCCGCCACGGTGCGCGTCAGCGTGTCAGCCGGCGAGCCGGGCGACCTCAACGGGACACGCGCTGGCGACGACATCTACGCCGACGAACAAGAGTTCATGCACACACTGCGCCTATACATCGTCAACGATAACGACAATGGCGTGCGCCGCACGGTGCTGGACTTGTCGCCTGACCTTACCAACAACACATTGGCGCAGACAGGCGACTTGACAAACTATGAAACAGGCGAGCTTACGCTTGCCCCCGGCACTTACACCATCTACGCCTTTGCCAACGTTGACGGCTATAACGGCGAGTTCGGAACAGAGTCAGGGCAAAGAGCCATCACGCAGATGACGATGACGGAATTCTTGGATGACTGCTTTGCGATAGACCAGCAAGTAAGGGACGGCGACCTTGCCGAATACCGCATATACAACCCTGCTGAAAACTTAGACTTCGCCAATGACATGTACATCCCCATGAGCGCGAAAAAGACAATCACGGTTACGCCGAACACCAGCGACATATCCATCGGCCTCGACCGCCTCGTAAGCAAGGTGAAAATCACCGTTCCTGACAACCAATACATCAGCACGAGCAGCACAATCCAGTTCTCAGGCTATGCGGAGAACGTGCCCCTGCTCGGCGCAGACGGTGGCTACGGCAGCGCGGAGCTTTACGGCGACCGCACGACCACGACAGCCGAAATGCCGTTCAACCAGGTGGGCCAGGAAGTATCGTTATACGTCAACGAAACCCCCGACGGCGACCCCTTCACCGTAACGCTCAGCACAGGCAAGAGCGGCAACGGCGACGTCTCAGCATACGTGGCAAAGACGCAGCGCACCGACATACCCCGCAACAGCATCTACCCGCTGTCGCTCACCTTCCCCAACTTCACGCCGCAGTTTGAGTGGCAGTCATGGGACGCCGCAATCGGCGCAGTGCCCGTAGAGGTTGTAGTTAAAGAGAACAATTACATCGTGAAAATCGCCTCGGGCAACACGTTCAAGTTCACCGTAAACGGCGTTAACGGAACTAACAGCCAGTTGCAAAGCGCGACATGGGCACACGGCGACGTAACCAACCAGATAACCGACATACAAATCGGCAACTACGCCATCGGCGGCGCGATTTCTGCCGGCGTACCCGCAGGAACGCTTATCCCCCTCACGGTAACGGTTAACTGGACAGCCGATTACACTGACGCAACAGGCTCAACCGAGACGAGAAACTTCACCCGCACATACAACGTGACCATCGAGACCATTGATATTTGGGACACCGAATACAAGCCTTACACACGCGGCTCATGGTGCGCTTACCGCCTTACGCCCGAAGTTCTCAACATGTTCATCAAACGATAAAAGGAGGAACAAGACATGAAAACAAATAATCTAATATACAAGGCTCTCTCGCTCGTCGCCCTGCTCTGCTTGGGGCAAACTCTGGCGTGGACGCAGATAACAGACTACAGCAGATATACCATACGGCACAAACAGGCAAAATGGTATAATTTGCGTGAAACAATCGGTGAAAGTGCAAAAGCTTTGGATACGTTCAACGACGATGAGAAAATGTTCCGAAATCATTATACCGGTACGGAAATCCAGGCTGCGCACACGTATTACGACACATTGTATGTAAGGAAAGGCGACGACGTTACATTAACGTTGCCGTTGGTATCCCAAAGTTATAACGCAAGCTCAAACAAGCAAGTAAGTGCGCAAGCGTATCAGCGTTGGTACAATTTCGTTACAGAAGGGACTTTCAGTTATACGCAATATTATGGCACACAAGATATATTGTCACCATCAAGCAATTGCCGACGTTATGCCAACGGATATGTGGCAGGAACCGCTGTCAATAATGTTTCAATGGCAACCGTAACATTCCATTATCCGACAGACAACGAGTATAGCAGCATGAATGGATTTGACAACGGAAGTGCCGACAACAACTATTACCTCGTAGCTTGCGACGCCTCTGGTTACCTCGACTTCACAAGCGATGGCACAAAAGGCAATTTCAATAGTAACAACGGTTGGTATGAGCCTACGTTGAGCCTCCGCGCCGTTTATTACATCATTGGCGTTGACGACCGTGGCGGAGCTGACGAAACCGAAGGATGGAAGAACGGCATGGGCCGTTTGGAGAACACCGCATATCAAGGCGGTGACGGCGCAAACAAGAAGTTCTTGGAAGAATATGACATCACCTTCCCCTGCGACCACCTCGGCAACCAGAGTGACGAGCTTGTGGCCTTGTCGAAATTCGCCAACGGTTACCGTATCGACGGCGACAATAACGACAAGCTAACAGTAACCATTACTGACGGGAATGACACATTCACTCTTCTTCGCTTTACCAATGACGATGACCTACAGGGAGGATGCGGAACAAGTGAAGCCGGAAATACGACAACCATTTCTGGCGACTCACGTTCAATCTTCTTTAGGAAGAAAAGCGCGGGCAAACAGAAGCCTTGGAGTGTAAACGATGGAGAAACAGCTACTATTGTCGTAACAAAAAAAGTGAACAATACGACATATAACATTGCGAAATTCAACCTTACTTTCAAGAAAGACACCCGTCTGCTCACCCAGCACGAGTTAGACAGGCTTGACAGCATACGTCTTGGCGGCAGTCATAATAATGTTAATTTAGATAATTGGTATCGGCGTTCATATCAGTACCGCACACCGGAATACCTGCGCAGCAATTATAATTTGTTGACGTCAAGGACATTCGACTACGACCCCGAAGTTGCCGAAAAGTCCAGCCAAACCGACAGCATCGGCAACCACTGGTATTACCCGTTCCCTCTTGACTGGAGTTACAGTTCGTATGCCTTCTTCGACGGCTCAACATTCACTGACTTCGCTGGTTCTACAACAGGCAACAAATACTACAACAACCATCCGTTTGCCGAGTGGGGCTATTACGCCATAACCAACGAATATGTAGGCTATGGCGACAAGGTTAAGAATGATATAAAGCGTCCTACCAATGCTTCTCTTGGAGGCAAAAACGCCGACGGCTACTTCCTTTATGTTGACGCGTCAGACAAGCCTGGAAAAATAGTAACTCTGCCGTTTGAAGAGAACCTTTGCCCTGGTACTGAGCTGTTTGTCAGCGCATGGGTGAAAAGTGCTGACGAAAACGCGGGCAACAGAGCTAACTCCGCCATGCTGTTCACCATCTACGGAATTGACGCTGACGGTAACAAGACACCTCTGTACAGACAATCCACAGGCCAGATTACGACGACTTCGTTCTTGTCAACCGGTGATGGCAGAGAATACACCCGCACCAACGGTTATGGCAGCAATGAAAACGACTGGTATCAGATAGCTTTCTCGTTCGTCAACAACGACGAACTCACTGAAAAGTTTGTAAGCTACGAGCTGCAAGTTGACAACAACTGCGGTTCTACCGCTGGCGGCGACTTCTATCTTGATGAAATCGAGGTGTTCATATCTCAGCCTACAGCCGCTGTGACGCAGAAGGACTACACCTGCTCGGGCGAGCGCACATTGCTCAGCGCGTCGCTTGACTGGGAGCAGCTTTGCGAACGCACAGGCGCAGACGCCGACGAAACCAACGGGAGCAAAGAGCCAGAGAACATCGACTTCTGCTTTATCGACGAGGCCAAGTACAACGCCTTGATAGGCGGCAACACGTCACCCTCGGTAGAAGAGATAACCGCGGCGTTGGAGAAATCAGTAGTCAAGATTGGCTCAAGCGAAGACCCCGACCCAGTGACGGGTGAATATTACGACCGCGAGGTAGGTTCGCTTTATTACAACATGGTGTTCAATGACAACACCGAGTACGTACCCGTAGAAAAGAACCTTGCCATTAACAACGGCAGCAACGGTAAATACTACTTCTACCGCACGGGCACGGCCGAGGACGAAGACCGCAAGCTGATTGTAGACTTCTATTCAGCCATGTCGCCCAACACGCGCTACCTTATGCTCATAGTTGACGGCAAGACGGACGGCACGGTGAACACAATGGCCGATTTCGCGGGAATGTATTATGACCCGTGCGGCATAAAGTCGCCTGTGTACGTCACTTCGCAGACGCTTGTAAAGGTTAACGGCGAGGTGGTAGACCCGCAGAACGACCTCTGCGAGGGGCAGACGTTCAACTTTACTTCACAGATGCGCGTGCCGCAGCTCGACGACAATGGCGAAATCATGCGTGACCCCAACACGGGCGAAGAGCTTTACACCACGCTCGACATGGACGTTTACTTTGACTGGTTCTTCGGCACGGAGGAAGAGTTCAACGCCGCCAATGGCCAATACGGCGGCCACTCGCTCGCTTCGGCCTTGTCTACCCTGCGCGACATAGAGGAATACCGCAACGTAACCGACATGGAAGGAGTGACACCCGTAGCAGAAGCCTCAGGAGTACACAGCGCGCTGACGCAGGAGGACATCAACCTGATAAAGTCATACCTCAACACGCAGGCTCCGGACGGCGGCCATCACAGCAAGCTGGTGCTTCACCAGACGGCTCTTGACATCGCCATACTCAAGGACGGCTTAGACCTCGTGATAAGCCCAATCCCCGCCGTGCGTCCCTCAGACTCGTCGATTGACGAGAACAGATGGGAAAAGATTTGCTGGGAGTACGTGCCTCTCCACCTCAACGCCAGCGGCGAATCGCCGAAGCTCTTTGCCGGCCGCAACCTGACCGATTATCCCGAAGGGCTTAACCCCGGACTGCGTATCGGCCTGAACCAAATCGAAACGGCAAAATACGTCAGGAACGGAGGCAAGAGCGTAAGAATAAGCTTGCGCGGAGCTGAATACACCGACGAAAAAGTTGAATCGTTAGGACTGATTGACAGCCGAGGCGACATCGACTATACGCAGATATACCTCATAGAGACAAACGACCCTGAGTATACAGGCCTTGTGCATGTAGAGGACTTTGACCAGTACAAGTATCCTATAGGAAAAATCCTTAACTTGCACGCGGAAAAGTATGTAACCGGCTCAGGATTCAACGACTACGCCGAAGTGCAGTTCTATCTTGACGAGCAGACGCTTGAAGACGGCAGCAAGTTCACTTTCGCCCCGCGTGAGGGATATACCTACACGTTCGCAATCAACTTTGCGGAGAAGGGCCGCGAGATAAACAACAGTTGCTGGGGTTCGTTCCCGATGACGATGAAAGTTGTGCCCGAATACCTTGTATGGAATGGCGGCGCGAACGACAACTGGAACAACGACGCCAACTGGAAGCGCGCCACCAAGGCCGACATCAAGGTGACCGACGACTCTTACACCGACTACGCTGAGGGTGAACTGACCGAAACGGGCAACGGCTTCGTGCCGATGTTGTTCTCAAACGTAGTGATGCCTGAGGACAGCAGGGTTGAGCTTTACATGGCCGGATATAGCGAGGGCGGCGGCAATGCGTCATGGGTAACTTCAAATCAAAGGCCGGAAAACATCGGCGACCCGACTGAGAACATCCAGTATGACCTGATGGTGTATGACGACAACCCCGACGACCAGTATAACGACGACCTGACAACGCAGCGTTACCGTGTGAACATCTGCCGTGACATCCACTTCGAGCAGGGCGCGCAGATGCTGCACGCAGAGCAGTTAATTTACAACAAGGCGTGGATGGACGTAAGCATGCCCACGAAGCAGTGGACGCTCGTCAGCCTCCCGCTGAGGGATGTGGTGTCAGGCGACTGGTACACGTCAACCACAGGCACGCAGACCGAGCTGCCTTACTTTAAAGACATAACGTTCGGCACGGGCAACGACCGCCGCAACCCCGCCGTTTACCAGCGCAGTTGGGACGAGAACGCGACAATCGTTGACAGCCCGATAAACAGCGGCAACGGTACAGTTGGCTTCAACACGTCAACACCGGTATGGAGCGCGGCTTACAATGACGCTTCTGTGCCTTACGTTGCGGGCGGCGGCTACTCGCTGTCGGCAAGAGACGTGACTGGCGGCAACGGCACGCTGAGCTTCCGCTTCCCGAAGGCTGACACGCAATATGACGTAAGCACGGACACGTTAGCCCGCACAAACAGCGGCAAGCTGCTTGTAAGCGGTCTGCTCAACCGCGACACCCCGACCAATCTCGTAAGGTACGATGACGTTACGCAGACGCTCACCCCGTCACAAGACGGCAAGTACATGATTGCGGGCAACCCGTACATGGCACCGCTCGACCTGAAGAAGTTCCTTGAATATAACAGCGGAACGGAAGGCAACCTGACAGGCCAATACTGGAGCGAGACGGCCGGCGGCACAACGGCGGGCGGCACCGACAGCCAGGGCGGCCAGTGGATAACGCCTACGGGCACGGAGACAATCGAGCCGTTCGGCGCGTTCTTCGTACAGCTCAAGGACGAAGCTACGGACAACACGGTGAAATTCACCGCCGACATGCAGAAGTTTGTGGCCGAGACCGAGGGTGAAGCCGCCACTACGGCGTTCACCATTACGGCCGACAACGGCAACGCCAAGAGCGGAGCGGCCTTGGCTTACGCCGACAACGCCGAGAATGCGTTTAACGCTACTGAGGATGTGCGCCTGATGCGCAACCTGCTTGGCAACAGTGCCAACGAGCTGTCAGTCTACACCGTGGCCGGTGACAACGCCGCAAGCGTGAACCGCGTGAAGGACATGCAGCGCATACCGCTCGGCCTCTTCGCCGCCGATGGTGACGTGACTACGCTGACCTTCACTGGCGTTGACGCCCTACTCGACCCGACGCTCTACGACGCCGAGCTGAACACTGAGACGCCAATCACCGAGGGCATGGAGCTGACGGTCAACGGAGAGTCGCACGGCCGCTACTTCATCTGCTCGCGCGGAGCCGGCCCTGGCACAACGGGCATCAGCGAGGTTGGCGCAAGCGGCAACGACGTAAGCGTTTACTCTGTGGTGAGCCGACAGGTAGTGATTTCGTCAGCGGCCGCGCTTCAGGATGTCAGCGTCTACACAGTGGGCGGCGCGCTGCTCAAGCATGAGGGCGCAAGCGCAGGCCAGACGGTGATGACGATGGACGACGTTGAGAGCGGTGTGGCCATAGTAAGGGTGAAGACTGACAACGGCACGTTCACAAGGAAAATCACCGTGAAATAGCATCAAGACACGCTATTTTGACGGCTCGATAACAGCCTGATAACCAACACATTATCAAATACCGACCAAAAGGCGGCCTTTCGCGGTGCGAAAGGCCGCCTTTTATCGTGCAATCAACAGCAAATAAGTTTACAGCAGACAAGTTTACAGCAGACAAGCAGACAAGTTTACAGCAGACAAGCAAACAAGGGACAAGCAGACAAGGGACAAGCAAACAAGCAAACAAGCAAACAAGCAAACAAGCAAACAAGCAAACAAGCAAACAAGCAAACAAGCAAACAAGCAAACAAG
>CALUFM010000008.1 GCA_944319935.1 uncultured Prevotella sp. | reverse complement strand
AAGCAAACAAGCAAACAAGCAAACAAGCAAACAAGCAAACAAGCAAACAAGCAAACAAGCAAACAAGCAAACAAGCAGACAAGCAGACAAGCAGACGAGCAGACAAGCAGACAAGCAGACGAGGGACGAGGCGGATAATGTAGGGGCGGACCCGTGTGTCCGCCCTTCATTTTACCGTTGCCGCATTTGGCAGGGCAGACAGGTTTACAGCAAACGAGCAGACGAGGGACGAGTTTACAGTAAACAAGCAGACAAGGGACGAGCGGATAATGCAGGGGCGGACCCATGTGTCCGCCCTCCATTTTACCGTTGCCGCATTTTGCAGGGCAGACACACGGGTCTGCCCCTACAGCAACGATTACAGCTCGCTCATAATACAAGCAGATATATTATGAAAAGCAGCAAATGTGGAGAAAACGATATGCGGCTTATTGCAACACGCAAAGTTTTTTTTATCCACTAAACTGATGTCACAACTTCACAATGCCATGTAATAAGTTGACAGCCACAGCGTTACACGGTGACATTAATAGGAGCATCACATTCACCATTGTCACCGGACATGTGACAGTGGTGAATGTGGCATTTATGTTTATGTCACATTGCAACCTGTTGGTAATCAGCACATTGGCTGCACTGTGACATTGTGACATTAAATGTCACAGTGAAATCATCATTATTTCTTATACCGAACTGACGTTAATACCAGCAGACGAGTTTACAGCAAACAAGCAGACAAGCAAACAAGCAGACGAGCAAACAAGCAAACAAGCAAACAAGCAAACAAGCAGACAAGCAGACAAGCAGACAAGCAGACAAGCAAACAAGCAGACAAGCAAACAAGCAGACAAGCAGACAAGCAAACAAGCAGACAAGCAGACAAGCAAACAAGCAGACAAGCAGACAAGCAGACGAGGGACGAGTTTACAGCAGACAAGGGACGAGGCGGATAATGTAGGGGCGGACCCGTGTGTCCGCCCTCCATTTTTACCGTTGACGCATTTGGCAGGGCAGACAGGTTTACAGCAAACGAGCAGACGAGGGACAAGTTTACAGCAGACAAGGGACGAGCAAACAAGCAGACAAGGGCGAAGCGGATGATGTAGGGGCGGTCGGGATATTTGCAGATTAATAAATCTTATACCAAACTGACTGAAGTCTAATGCGCTGATTTGGGTTAAATAGCTGCAAAAGACGTGATTAAATGTATGTATTTCGTAATAAAGATGTAACTTTGCAGCCGCTATCCTATAAGAGGTAAAAATTGAACAAAAAAATGGGAAAAGAAACATCTCAACGCATACAGACGTCGATACTGAACGCGGCCGAAAAGAAGGTCTTGGTGTGGCTTGCCAAACGGCAACCGGCATGGGTGACGTCTGACATGCTGACGTTCCTCGGAGTGGGCGGCGCGGTGATATGCGCCTTGGGCTTCATCTTGGCAAATTTCAACGTGATGTGGCTGTGGCTGTCGTCTTTCGGACTTGTGGTGAACTGGTACGGCGACAGTCTTGACGGCACGTTGGCGCGCGTGCGCAACACGCAGCGGCCTGTGTACGGCTTCTTCATCGACCATACGCTCGACGCCGTGACGCAGTGCATAATGTGCGTTGGTGCCGGTCTTTCGCCGATGTTCCGTTTGGACGTGGCTTTATTGGTATTGGCCGGCTATCTGTGCCTCTCGGTGTACACTTACATCGGGGCGATACTGAAGGGCGAGTTCAGGCTGACTTACAGCAGCTTCGGCCCTACCGAGTTCCGCCTCATCGTGATACTGATTAACACGCTTTACATGTACACGTCGTGGGCCGACAACGAGTATTCGCTTGGGGGATATGAGTACGGCGTGTTCGACGTGGTCGGCTTCGTGATAGCCGTGCTGCTGTTCGTCATTTACTTGGTGCAGTTCCTCAAAGACAAGAAGGTGCTTGCGAAGCAAGACCCGTTGAAAAAGAAAATCCTTTAATTAAAAGGAATTTATTTTTGGGAAGTTAAAGAAGTTATCGCTCGTTTCACTCGCTAAGATGAAAAATGAAGAATGAATAATGAGAAATGAATAATGAGAAATGAATAATGAGAAATGAATAATGAATAATTGTGGGAGAAAAGCGCAGCCCAATTATGCATTGTGAATTATGAATTGAAGAAGTGCGCAGCCCAATTATGAATTATGCATTGTGGATTATGAATTGAAGAAGCGCGCAGCCCAATTATGCATTGTGCATTATGAATTATGAATTATGAATTGAAGAAGCGGCGCAGCCCAATTATGCATTATGCATTGTGAATTATGAATTGAAAAAATGGTTCGATATATAGAATTTGTTGTAAGCAGGCTGTTTGGCACGGGCGTTGACACGTTTGTGCTGTGGGTCTGCTCTACTTTCATTTTCGACACTTACTTCGGCGACTACATCGTGTCACCGATAATCTCGTTTGAGTTTGCCGTCATGAGCAACTTTATCTGCTCGTATTGCTGGATATGGAAGAGCAGGATTGACAACCGGTGCGCCGGCGACTTCTGGCGCAGGTTCGCGGTGTTCAATGTGTCGTCGGCCTTGGGGTTCTTGGTGAAGATGCTGTTCCTGCTGTTGTTTGAACGGATATTCGGCTGGACGGTGGTTTGGTGCAACCTCGCCGCACTGCTAATTTCGGGACTGTTCAATTATTTTCTCGCCGAAACCGTTGTGTTCGGAAAAAAAGCGTTGTTCGCAAAACAGCGGACGAGAACACAGCAGACGAGTTTACAGCAGACGAGCAGACAAGGGACGAGCAGACAAGGGACGAGCAGACGAGAGGCAAGCTGATGAGTTTTCAGCAGACAAATTTACAGCAGACGAGTTTACAGCAGACGAGTTTACAGCAGACAAGCAGACAAGCAGACAAGGGACGAGCAGACGAGGACAAGACTGATAATGTAGGGGCAGACCCGTGTGTCTGCCCCTACACATATAACCATATTCACAATAAAATAAAAGATTTTTATTTTGTTTTGTCTCAGCTTTACGCTAACTTTGCATGTTGAAGAAAAGGGAGGCGCGCCGGAATAAGAGCGCGTGGCTCACACAGGCTTTCCATGACGCGCCACTTCCGTAAAGACATGTAAAGAAATGAAAGGAACAATAGACTGTTTTTTGCCATGCGGCGACTTCGCGGCCATAGCCAACACGCTAAGACAACTGCGCGGCAGCCGCATGATAAGGCATATCAACCTGATGGTAACCAGTGACTTCGCCTTGGCCAACGCCGTGCCTGACGGATGCTCGTTTGTCGTGGTTGACGGGCTGCGCTCGTCGTCGGCGATAAGAAGCATGGCCGATAACGTGACGGCCGACTACGCCATGATGTTCTTGGGATACGCGCCTGTAAGCCTCGGCCAATATGCCATACAGCGCATGATGCGCGTGGCGATGGAGACAGGGGCCGCCATGGTGTACTCTGACCGCTTGGCCGTGAAGAACGGCACGGCAGAGCCTCACCCGGTAATTGACTGGCAGGAAGGCAGCCTGCGCGACGACTTCGACTTCGGCTCGATGGTGATGGCTGACGCTTCGCTGCTGCGCAAGTTCGCCGAAGAGGCCGACGACACAGACTACAAGTATGCCGGATGGTATGAACTATGGCTGTACCTGAGCCGCCACGGGCGCATGTTCCACATAAACGAAACGCTTTACACGGAAGAGGAAACAGACCTGAGGGCGAGCGGAGTGAAACAGTTTGACTACGTAAACCCGGCCAACCGCGCCGTGCAGATAGAGATGGAACAGGCCGTCACCGCCCACCTGAAAGCCGTGGGGGCGTGGGTTGACACGTCGGCTTACACCGAACCGGACTTTGACGAACAAGAGTTTGACGTGGAGGCAACGGTTGTGATACCTGTGCGCAACAGGGAAAAAACCATCTGCGACGCCGTGGACAGCGCGCTGTCACAAGCGACAAAGTTCAAGTTCAACGTCATCGTGGTAGACAACCACTCGACCGACAACACGACAAAGCTGCTCGACGCATATACCGACGAACGGCTGATACACATCATACCACAACGCACCGACCTCGGCATAGGCGGATGCTGGAACGTGGCCGTAGACGACAAGAGGTGCGGACGCTTCGCCGTACAGCTTGACAGCGACGACCTGTACTCGTCGCCCAGCACGCTGCAAAGCATTGTTGACGCATTCTACAGCCAGCGCGCGGCAATGATTGTGGGCAGTTACAGGATGTGCGACTTCGGGCTGAACACGCTTCCGCCCGGACTAATCAGCCACGCGGAATGGACTGAGGCCAACGGATGCAACAACGCCTTGCGCATAAACGGATTGGGTGCGCCGCGCGCTTTCTTCACACCGCTGCTACGGCAGATACGCTTCCCCAACACGAGCTACGGCGAGGATTACGCCCTCGGCCTGGCCTTCAGCCGCCATTTCAAAATCGGGCGCATATTCACCGAGCTGTACCTCTGCCGCCGATGGGACGGCAACAGCGACGCCGCACTGAGCGTGGACAAGGTGAACGCCAACAACCTATACAAGGACCGACTGCGCACCATGGAGCTGATGGCACGCAAGAAAATGAACAGCGGCGGCGCGCCGATGTTTGAAAACAACTCGCTTGGGCGTTTCTTCAACCGCCAGATGGAAACCTGGGACTTGGCCAGACGGAACTTCAGGAACCTGCAAGACGTCATGACACGCAAGATTGACATAGACGGGACAATGGCCTTGCTGCAGTACAACCCGGCACGGATAGTGTCAACAGGAGCTACGATAAGCAAAAAAGCGATTGAGGAAAGGCCGTGCTTCTTGTGCCAGGACAACCGCCCGAACGAGCAAGAGGCAAAACGCTTTGGCGACAGGTTTGAGGTTCTGGTCAACCCCTACCCCATCCTTCCCGTGCATTTCACGGTGGCGTCGCGCAAGCACGAGCCTCAACGCATAACGGAGACTTACCATGAGATGCAACGCTTCCTGGCCCGTTTCCCGAGAATGATGGTGTTCTACAACGGCCCTGAATGCGGCGCGTCAGCACCAGACCACCTGCACTTCCAGGCCGGAAGCACGGAGGTATTGCCATTGCTGACATCATGGCCGAGGCTGCAACGCGGCCTTGTGACACTGTGTTCAATCAACGAGGGCAACGAAATATCGGTATTGCCTGATTGGATTTGCCCCGCAATAGTAATCCGCAGCAAAAACGCGGAGTGCGGCGAGGCTATGTTCAAACGTGTGTATGACGCCCTGCCCGTGAACGAGGGGCAGCCTGAACCAATGATGAACATCATAGGATGGATGGCGGCCGGACAATGCGTAACGGTTGTGTTCCCGCGCGGCAAGCACCGACCCGACTGCTATTACGCCGACGGAGACGGCAAGACGCTGGTCAGCCCGGGAGCATTGGACATGGGCGGACTTATCATAACACCACGAAAATGCGACTTTGACAGCATAACGCCTGACACGGCGTATGCCATATTGCACGAAGTGTCACTGCCGGAAGCAAAACTCCGCCAGGCTATCGACAAGATAAGGGAAAACCCGACGCATGACGAAAACGGGGAAAAACCGGCCAAAGAGCAGAACGAACCGTGCGTGCAAGTGGGCATCATAAGCGCGCACGACATAAACTTCACGCTCAACGGCGAATACATGGCCAAGGGCGAAATCATCACCGGGCAACAACATGTTTCGTTCGCGGAGGGAGGAATATCATGGAACGGCAACCTTTACCGCGAACTGACATTCTCGCCGCACGGCATGGACGAGTCGTTCTCACTCGAAAACGTGACCATCGGGGTGAACTTCCACTGGCAACGCCAGGAGACGCAGACATTCAAAGGGATGCTGAGACTCGTGGTTGAAGCCGACAAAGTGTGCGCTATAAACTGCCTCCCGGTGGAAGATTACCTCACAAGCGTCATTTCAAGCGAAATGAAAGCCACATCGTCCTTAGAATTCCTGAAAGCGCACGCGGTAATCTCACGCAGTTGGCTGCTGGCCCAGATGGAACGCCGCCGCAGACAAGACACGGGCGGAAGCGGCTTCTTCTCATTCGTAAAAAAGGACGACGAGCTTATACGCTGGTATGACCGAGACGACCACACCATATTCGACGTGTGCGCAGACGACCACTGCCAGCGTTACCAAGGCATAACGAAGGCCAACAACGTGCATGTGGAACAAGCCGTGAAAGAAACGCGCGGGCAGATATTAATGTACGGGAACGACATTTGCGACGCCCGTTTCAGCAAATGCTGCGGCGGAGCGACTGAAGAGTTTCAATACTGTTGGGAAAACAAGCCGCAACCTTACCTCATATCACTACGTGACAACGGTGACGGGAAACAGCCCCTGCCCGACCTGACCAACGAGGCAGAGGCCGACAAATGGATACGCACCAGCCCCGACTCTTACTGCAACACCGACGACAAGAAGATATTGTCACAGGTGCTTAACGACTACGACCAAGACACGTCTGACTTTTACCGTTGGCACGTGGAGTACACGCAGGAACAGCTTTCCGGGCTAATCAGCGACAAGTTGAAAATGGACTTTGGCGACATAATAGACCTTGTGCCCGTAGAACGCGGGCGCAGCGGGCGTATATGCAAATTGAGGATAGTAGGCAGCAAACGCTCGTTCACCATCGGCAAGGAGCTTGAAATACGCCGCGCTTTAAGCGAAACGCATCTTTACAGCAGCGCGTTCGTGGTAGACAAGCTCGATGTCAACAACGGAGTTCCGTCACGCTTTGTCATCACCGGCGCAGGATGGGGACACGGCGTGGGCCTCTGCCAGATAGGAGCCGCTGTCATGGGCGAACGCGGATACAGTTATGACGAAATACTGTTGCATTATTACAGGGGAGCTGAAATAAGGGAAATATACAATTAATCAAGACAGAAGAGCTATGAACCGCAAATTAAGCAAAAAACCTTGGAGCTGGGTGCCGTCACTGTATTTCGCCGAAGGATTGCCATACGTGGCGGTAATGACAATATCACTGGTGCTATACAAGCAATTAGGACTAACCAACGCCGAAATCACTTTTTACACCTCATGGCTCTACCTGCCATGGGTCATAAAGCCCTTATGGAGCCCGTTTGTGGACATCATCAAGACAAAACGCTGGTGGATAATAACAATGCAGTTGCTCATCGGCGCGGCGTTTGGCGGCGTAGCGTTCACCATACCCACCGACTTCTGGCTGCAAGGCACGCTGTGCTTCTTCTGGCTGATGGCCTTCAGCAGCGCGACCCACGACATAGCGGCCGACGGCTTCTACATGCTCGGCCTTGACGAACACAAGCAAGCCTGGTTTGTAGGCATACGCAGCACCTTCTACCGCTTGGCTACGATTTTCGGGCAGGGCTTCCTTGTCATGGTGGCGGGCAACCTGCAAGTAATCTTCCGGGGCAGCATACGCTACTCATGGAGCCTGATGTTTTACGGCGTAACGGGGCTGTTCATCGCCCTTTGGCTGTGGCACAGCTTCGTCTTGCCATGCCCGATGTCAGACCGCAAGCGGCTGAACGCCAACGCGAACGACATCTGGATGGAACTTTGGCGGTCAATCAAGACATTCTTCACGAAGTTCCCGCTGAAAGAAACAGTCTGGGCTTTCCTCTTCATGCTGCTTTACCGTATGCCTGAAGGACTGTTGGCCAAGGTGTCGTCACTGTTCCTAATCGACAGCGGAAACAACGGCGGACTCGGACTTTCGCCGCAAGAATACGGTTTGGTGCAAGGCACAGTGGGCATCGTCGGCCTCACCATTGGCGGCATCCTCGGCGGGATGGCCGCCGGGAAAGACGGCCTGAAGCGTTGGCTGTGGCCAATGGTGTGCGCCATAACGCTGCCCGACCTCGTATACGTCTACCTCAGCTACGCCATGCCGGCAAGCCTCGCAATAGTCAACGTATGCGTCTTTGTAGAGCAGTTCGGCTATGGTTTCGGTTTCACGGCATACATGCTTTACCTCATTTATTACAGCCAAGGCGAATACAAGACGTCACACTACGCCCTATGTACGGCCCTGATGGCTCTGTCGATGATGCTTCCGGGGCTGGTTGCAGGCTGGTTGCAAGAGCTTGTGGGCTACTTCTGGTTCTTCGTCATCGTGGTGTTGCTTTGCGCTATGACATTCATCGTGTCGGCATTCGTAAAGATAGACCCTGAGTTTGGAAAGAAAGAATGATTGATGTGAAAATAAGAAAATGGATTCACGTGAACGCAAAATCTATCGTGTAACAGTGCTTGGCAGCGTTGTCAATGTGCTGCTCGTAACCCTAAAATTCGCCTTCGGCATACTCGGACGGTCGTCGGCAATGATTGCCGATGCCGTGCATTCGCTTTCCGACCTGATTACCGACGTGGTTGTCATCGTGTTTGTAAAGCTCAGCAACAAACCGCAAGACAGCGACCACGACTACGGGCACGGCAAGTATGAGACATTGGCCACGGCCTTCATCGGGCTGGCACTGTTCGCCGTAGGCGTCATGATACTTTACGGCGGAGCGGAAAAGATTGCCGCAGCCCTGCGCGGTGAAGTCTTGCCGCAACCCGGCATGATAGCCCTTTGGGCGGCATTGACAAGCGTAGTGGCCAAGGAATGGTGTTACCGCTTTACGGTAAAGACCGGCCGCGAAACCCAATCGCAAGCCGTCGTGGCCAACGCATGGCATCACCGCAGCGACGCTTTCTCGTCAATAGGCACGGCTCTCGGCATAGGCGGAGCCATCTTCCTTGGCGAACGATGGACCGTGCTTGACCCCATCGCCGCCGTGATAGTGAGCGTTTTCATCATCAAGACCGCCCTCTCGCTCATGAAACAGGCGTCAGACGAACTGCTGGAAAAGAGCCTGCCCGATGAAATAGAGCGGAAAATAAAGGAAATAGCCGAAGACGAAGACGGCGTGAGCGGCATACACAACATGCGCACACGCCGCATAGGCAACCGCATATCCATAGAGATGCACCTGCGCATGCCTGGCGACATCAGCCTGTATGAAGCCCACCGCCGCGCCACGGACATAGAACACCGCCTACGCTGCGAGTTCGGAGACGGCACATACATCAGTCTACACATCGAGCCGTTGAAAGTAAACGGGCGGTACGTAAAGCCCGAATAGCGACAAGACAGCGGTCAGGAAAAACATTCAGGAACAATGAAAAACTTCGCAGCCATCGACTTCGAGACAGCCAACAGCCACAGGTCAAGCGTGTGCAGCGTAGGCATCGTGGTGGTAAGGAACGGCAAAATCACGACAACGGCATACAAGCTGATACGCCCCGTGCCCAATTATTATTCTTACTTCAACACCCAAATACACGGCATCACGGCCGGCGACACGGCCAACGCGCAACCATTTCCGGAAGTTTGGCGTGAAATCGAGCCACTGATTGAAGGCTTGCCGCTGGTAGCCCACAACAGCCCGTTTGACGAGGGCTGCCTCAAAGCGGCGTTCAGCGTCTACAACATGGAATACCCATGTTACCGTTTTTACTGCACCTGCAAGGCGGCACGCCGCAAATTGGGGAGCATCCTGCCCAACCACAAACTGCCAACCGTATCCGCATATTTCGGGTACGACCTTACAAAACACCACCACGCCTTGGCCGATGCCGAAGCATGCGCATGCATCGCGATGAATTTACTATGACGCTACAACGCCAACCAGCATCCAACCCAAACAAGAACAAAAAACATAATGAAAACCCGACTGCTTTCATTCCGCAAATCCAACGTTTCCTTACCGTCAGAAAACTATTTCGTAAATGTCAATGTGGTGAAAGCGTAAAGGTAGCACAGCCCTGAAGAAAATAAATCGTCAGTCACCCCATTGACGGAATTGAACATACCAACATTCCCGCATTCTTCCTTGTAATATATCCGCCATTGAGCAGCACGGCAATGTTACTATTTCGGAAAATGTCCTTTCAGCTTACAATACACGGTCATTCGTCTTTCGAAAGGCGGCATTTTACATTGTAAAAGGATGCCTCTTGCATACCTGTCGGAAACAGACGAAAACCATAAGCTAAAGCCGTCGAAACACAACAAACCGTAAGTGTCTGCCACGAGAAGCCACTAACAAATCCGCCAACGGGTAATTATTTCTTCATTTACTTTATAATAAGTTTACACGATAAACGTTTTTAAAATAAAATACCCAAACAAGATGAACCAATTAGAATCCTTTGTTTACAAGAAAGTAAAAAACAATTATATAATCAAAAATGCGATTAGGAATATTTATCAGGGGTTTTACGACCTCATGCCTAATTACGATTCTAAATTCTGCACACAACCGATTGTTTTAAAAAACTGTTTTTTCGGTTTCCATGACTTGAACCCTTTCAGCCAAGACAACAAGCGAATTTTATCCAACAAATTGACAATACCATTACGGATGCCCACCAGCAACGACGTTCTGGAAGTCGGTTTTTGGGATGGAACGAACTTCGGGAAATGGAACAAAATCGGCGAGACCAAAGCATGGAACTATCACAAGGGCTGCCGTCTGCAATGGGTTGACGACACGCACTGCGCATACAACATTGCCGAGGGCAACACCTTGAAATCACGGATAACGAACATTGACACCAAAGAAAGCACTACGATAAACTGGCCTGTCGACACAGTCAGCCCCAACGGGCTTTACGCCACGTCTTTCAGCTATGAACGCCTACAACAGATGATGCCGGGATACGGATATGTGTACAAAGACGAATACTCCTTCTTAGATGAACAGAAACCATCAGGGACGGGATTATTCCTCATCGACCTTAAAAACAACACCAGAAAGATGTTACTTGACCTGGCATCCATCGCTTCAATCAGCCATGAAGAGGACATGGACGACGCGTTCCATTTCGTGACACACACAGAGTTCTCACAAGACAACAGATACATAGCATTTCTGCATCGCTGGTACAAAGGCGTAAGACGTAAGACAAGACTTATGGTCATCGACACGAACACAAACGAAATACACGTGTCACCGACAACCGGCATGGTGTCACACTACTGTTGGAATTCTAAAAACGGCATCGTGGCATACTGCAGAGTTGAAAATATCGACTCGCACGTTTATTTCTTTGACCCGACAATGCGGAACTACAAACGTTGCGCCTATCCAAAACTAAACTCTGACGGACACCACCATTTCATAAACGACGATGAATTTGTTGTTGACACGTATCCAGACAAATACAGGCACGCGAAAATATACAAAGTCAACATCACGACAGACGAAACGTCATTGCTGGCAGACGTGAGAAGTTACAAGAAATTCGCTTCCCCGTCCATTTACAAGCACTGGTCATGTGACCTTCATCCACGTTGCAGCGCAGACGGCAAATGGTTGTCTTTCGACTCCGTATTCACAGGGGAACGCAGCCTCTGCATCATGAATATAGAAAACAATAAGGACATTCAATAGAATGTCCTTATTATATATCCCAACGCCTCTGCATTGCATTTGCAATAAAACCGTGAAGGCATCTTGCCCGTTGAGGCATGGTCACTGTCAACTACCCTAACTTCAGGCTCATATACAACCTTCAACTTGCTACGCAAGCACTGCTCGGCAAGATAGATTTCCTCACCGAACAAAAACACGGGATAATCTATGCAGCCGCACCTTTTATAATATTCCTTTGTCAAGATTATGAACGAACCATGTCCGCCGTATATCTCGCCCGCAACATGAGTCTGTAACTTCTTCCTCTTATACAATGTGGCTTTATAAAGCATATTCAGTAACGGGTACTTGAACAAAAGACGCAACAACCTCAACTTACGCAACGAATAGCGGTTGACAATTTTCGGGTTCCGGTCTCTGTTCTCCGATGTTGAATAAATCTGAGGAGCGATCCAGCCAATGTCATCACGCAACCTCAAGCCGCAAAGCTTTACCAGCGCGCTCTCATCCATAACCACATCGACGTTGCTTATTATCACAAAATCAGAATCAACGGGAGGAGCTTCACGCATCATTCGTTTAACCGCACCGAAATAGCCCAGGTTCTTATTATAGGCAAACACTTTCACAGTTGCCACATTCTCATTTGCGTCAATCGGCCTTATATTGTCTTCCGTGTTATCAGCAACAAAAACCGTCACAACCGCTTCGCCGCCCACCTTGCTTGCAGCCGCATCCACAGACTTGATGAAAGCCGCAAGATATTCATAGGAATTGTAATTTACGCAATATATGGAAATCTTTTTCATTACATCACATTATTTTTCACGACATTACAATAAATATTATCCCGCACGTCAGAAAGAGCCTGTGCTGAATATTTATTCTCAAATACTTTTGACGCATTTTCAGTGAGACGTTTGCGCAAAACTGCATCATTGGCCAAACAATCAATAGCATTCGCGAATTCTTCGGCGGTATCCGCAACAAGGCATGATTCATCATGTTTAAAATCAAGACCCTCAACACCTACAGATGTTGTTATAAAAGGAACACTCATCGCCGCAGCTTCCAATATCTTCATGCGCATTCCACTTCCCGTAAGAATTGGAACTATCATTATAGAACCATGAACAGCATCTTCCAAATGCTCTACAAATCCCAAGAACTCAACATTTTGCCATCTGTTCTCACAAGAGGCTGGCCAACCTGAACCAACTACCTGCAAAGACACATCCGTCTTAACTTCTGGCAGAACATTCGTCAAAAACCAATCTAATCCCTCTTTATTTGGTATATGACTATACCCGCCGACAAAAGTTATTTTCCCTGTCCATTCCTTATATGTAAGTTGCCTCGCATTAATTGCAGCAGGAGACACATAAAGCGAAGAGGTTACACCATTTGTTCTCAATATGCCCTTATCCGTGTCTGTTAGCGTAACAACTGCATCATATTTATTCAAATCTTCAATCTCAGTATTCTTTACATCCAAACACCGATGACGCTCTTCTTCTGTCAAGGTCAAATTTTTCAACAGTCGCTCATTCCGTATGAACCTTATTTCATGATGTATGAAAATTCTTTTTATCCCTGGTTGCAAATAATTTACAATATGCAGGCAAGGGAAAAACTCAACTTGTATTACATCAGTCTTTTTCCGGTTAATGACTTCATTTACAAAGCACACAAAATCATTTGTGAAATATACGCCATACGGTTTTATAGCCCTTTCAACTTTAAACCGTTCATCACCTTTAGACGTCCTCATCTTAACTGCACGAACCATCTTATCCTTGAAGAACCTCCAATGCGCCACTTGTCTTAAATAAGAATATGAAACTATGTCCACATTTGGCCAAATCACAGGAAGCTTTTTAAGGGCATCTCCTTGACTATACCGCGTCTGGACAAATATGTAGGTTATGTCATGCTTGCTCCTTAACCGGTCTATCATGTTAAACTGAGCTTGCGCCCCACCAGAATCAAGCGGATACGGTAAAACAGGACTTATAATTGTTATATTCATATTATTCCTAATTTTATTAAATTCGCCATTTAATCTTTTGAGTTCCTATTATGTATATATAAGCGTTCTTCATAAGATTTCGCCCCAAACAAGACATTATCATACGATGAAGTTATCATACTGGTAGAACCTATCATCTTAACAACAAAATAGAAAAAAATAAAAGACAAAAACAGTCTCCTGTTGTTCCTTATTGCAAAACACTTAATCAAGTCATGCCATAAAATCCAATAAGAGAATATGAACAAATATGACATACGCAAACTTATTTCACTAAATTCGCTAAACAAGAACGATGTCAATATATAACAAATGTAAGCATTTATGAAAACATTGTTCTCACTTCTTACTTCCATCAACTTATTATAATAGCAAAAAATCAATATTCCTGTGAACAAACGTTCCAAATAACCTATTGACAATGTTTTCATTTCTGCCAGATTTCCACTTGTATAACTTTCAAGCATCACCTGAAGTTGCCCCTCAGCTCCCCCTAAAAACAAAGACGCAATTTTAAGAAAAACGGGTATATGAAATAAGAAAACAACATTTCCGGCAATAAAAAGAATCAAGTATATCCACTTGTTGTACCTCCAATTTAACAAAAAATACAACGGGAAATATATAAGTGACGAAATGTGGAAACCTAACGCCAACAAGCACAATCCAAAATATTGTAATGGCTTGCGCTTTTCCAGAAAGACCAAAGAATTAACAAAAATAAGTATTGCTATGGAATTTCTCATTAAATTCGTACTCATAACATACCCTCCAAAACTCAAAAACAAAACCAAGCCAAAAGGTATATTATCTATACGACTACGAAAAAATTTCAAAAGCAATAGTACATTTATCAATGTACATATAAGAACAAAAAAATGAAAATCATCAACAATCCCCTTACACAAGCACATCAATAAGGTGAAACCTGGCTCAAAATCCCACTTGGCATTATAACTAAACACATTAAAATTCACATATTCAAATGTGCATTTTTGAAATGCGGGATAATATAAAATCCAGTCATCACAAATAAACCCCCTAAATCCAAAAAACAAAACAAAAACCAATACGCACGTCACACTAATCACGCGCTTTTTCGTCTCATTTTCGGTATTATTTAAATAATATATCGAAAAAAAACAAAAAAGCAAAATTAATGATACGTATGGAAGTGAATATATCATTTATCTAATTATTACTTCTATTCAACTTTCTTTTTGCAAAGAAATTCCTGAAAAACGTTATCCACAAAGCATCTAATAAAATACCGCAAAAGATATACAGCAAAACAATAAAACTTCTGGGGAGACTTGATGCTTTTATTGGAATACTGGCACCTTGTATAACCGAGAAAACAGGGGTTTGCTCTTGCACTTTAGCTTTTGCAAGTTGCAATTGCTGCGCAATCTGGTTATATATGTTATACCTTAATTGCATTTCATTCTCCAATTCATCACGCTTGGCTTTAAAAGATTCCAACAGGAGGTCTTCATTGGCGTCAGCATAAGAAGTATATTTTTGTTGTGCGCGAACATAATCTTTTTTAGATTCCTTATAAAGCTTTTCCGTATACTCCATGTCATTCCGGGCTTTTTGAGTCCTATAAACTGTTATATATTCTTGCAACTGCTTTTGTATTGTGTCTGCCATTATTGCCGACACGTTCCTGTCAAAATCATTTACAGATATGCTTATTACGCTGGTATTTTTATCCACAGTACATGCGACATTGGCCCTAACCGTATTTAATACATTGGTTTGTTCTTTTGTCAATTTAAAAGGATTTACAGCATTCCCTTTCTCTACCTGCTCGTCTTTAAACATCTCGGAAATGAAAATCATAGGATAATTCCAGAAAGGAATTTTCACATCTTCAACCAAATGTCTGTAATATGTTTTAGTTGTCGTGTCTTCTTCTTGTTGTACCTTAACATCGAATAATTTTATGATAAAATCCGATGAAGTCAAAACATCCGGATAAATCTGCGGGTATATTGCATCAACGCCACCTTTTGACGCGCCTCCGATATTTACGCCAACCATAGAAGCTATACTTGACAATCCTTCAGGCAAAGCCGAACCGCCTGAATACTCAGGAGCCAAAATAACCGTTGTTGTATAAACTTTTGGTTTGTTTAATGCCACCACAACACCGATTATAGCAAAAACAATAATAAAACGCATTAAAAGCCGCCATTCTTTTAATACTTTTTTTATTATGCCTATCACGTCTATTTCATTACTTTTTCTTTCCATAATTATATATTTTGTTTATGTTAATGGTGTATTCCAAGAACAATGATATTTTGGTGTGCATTCCCGTTTTTTTATTTTTCTTGCAGGAACTCCTGCGACTATATCAAAATCACCTACATCATCCACAACAACAGCACCAGCACAGACAACCGCCCCTCGACCGATTGTAACACCTTGCAAAACTGTCGAGCCAACGCCCAAAAAAGCGTAATCTTTAATTATTATAGGTTTAAATACCCCTAGAAAATCAGGACTATTTATATCATGACTTCCTGTAACGATATTCACATTATGCGATATTGACACGTTATTCCCAATTTCCAACTTTCCTCGTGCATCAAGAAAACACCCCCTATTAATATGACTAAAGTCGCCTAACTTTATTTGATTTGCACTCATTATATAAGTTTTCTTCATTATAAAAGAGCCATGGCCTATCTTCATTTTCAAGAATTTCAGATAAGACCTCCTCATACTCCAAAATGGAATAACCGGCAATACGTCATTAACCATAAATTCGAGAAAAAACGCCCTAACCCACTTATAAAAGCAACTTCCTTTTAAGACACACATAAGAACGGCTTTTATCAAGAATATCACTTTCTTGAAATTAAAACCATTTTGCGATGTAACTAAATAATTATACCACAAATTTTTCACCGGGTGATTTGAAATACCATCTTTCTTATATATTTCAATATCCAAATCCAACTTCTTGAATTTGCAATCCGCCTTGTAAGTTCGATAAACCATATCCCAATCCAAGGCGTATCCGAATCTCTTTTTTTTCGTTAAATCAAAAAGAAACCTACGGTGAACAGATGTCTTGACAAACGAAGAGCCATGCCTGTATACTGGGCAATAATCCATTAACCGTACATTCTCGTTCGCACTTATCCGCTTTCTGACCGTATCACTTTCCTCTATGCTGTTGCCATATAATACATCTTCTTTTTCAATCTCTGGGGATGTCATGACGTTCTTCAACGTGTCCTTGTCACAATACAAATCCCCACTGTTCAAAATGTTTATCCAATCACCTGTGGCATGTGAAATTCCTTTGTTCATCGCCTCGTATATCCCTTCATCTTTTTCCGAACACCAATAGGCCAAACGGTCGGAATACTCACGTATGATATCAGCCGTTCCATCAGTACTGCCTCCGTCAATAACGATGTATTCTTTTTCCTCCCAAGTCTGCGAGAAAAAACTTTCCATCGTCTCTCTTATATGTTCAACATCATTGTAAACAACCGTAATAACACTTACCTTGCAATCCATCACATTACCACATTATTTATTCCAAACACCTTTTGCCTTTAAATTCACAAGCAACTTGCATTGATAAAGATGAACCAAACTCATACCAAGATAACTTATGGCCATACAAACTGAAATAGCCACAATGTCCAACCTGTCGCCACCCAAAAACATGACCATCAAAAACAATGCCGTAAAAATCACAGACGTATATATCTGCACTCTTATCTTGTTCAAACCATTTAAAAGGTATGTAACGCAATTGTTCAGATTGAAGAAACACATAAAAAACAACACTCCAACAGAAACGCTGAATGGGACAACAACTGATGTTCCTACCCACAATCTAAAAAACAGATTGCTAAACAAAAGCATTACAACACCTACGACCACAGTCAGCAACCATATCTTCAGCGAACGGCTGAATGTGCGCCCTATCCATCCCATGTCACCCTTGACGTAAGCGTCTGTATAAGCATTCCACAATGGCGATATGATTATCGTGTACGCAACAGCAAGAAGATGAAAATATCTAAATGCTATATTATAAACTGTAACATCCGATGGGCCACAAAATTGAGCAATAAACAGATTTGACGAACCGAAAATCACAATACAGCTTGTTATCTGAATTAAGAAAAAGCCAAGCCCTTTGCCTACAACCTTATTCGCCAATTTATAATTTACATTTCCAAAAGACGGGCGCAACATAGGATACTTGAAAAAGACCACAACAGAAGCCATTAAAAACACGGCAACAGGGGTCGCCGTAAAAATAAATACGACAAGTGGGAAATTCCCTTTTTCAGCATACTGCGTCAAGAAAAATATTAGCAACAAAGCCAAAACATTTCCCGAAACAAGCAATAAGTCATTTATTGCATATTTCTGCATTGCGACAAATATCATACCGATGTTTTTTACAACAAACATCATCAATGTGAAAACGGAAGCCATAAGCATCGTTTCACGCAGCATATCCCCACCTATCAAAAAAGTGTTGAACAGCTTGTTCATGTCTGTCGTATACAACAAGGCGGCAACAACAACTCCAATACAAAATGCAATAAAAAACAACAAAATGAAAGTCGTGCTGATTATCGATTTCGCCCTGTCATAATCTTTTACAGAAATCGCTTCTGTAAGATAATTGCGCATACCATTGCCCAAACCTATATCAAAAAATGCGAACCAATAAAGAATGGACGACATTGTCAGCCAAATGCCATACACCCCACTGTTCAAGTAATCAAGAGTCACCGGGACTATAAGCAATGAAGCACAAAGTCCTACAACTTTCAAAGATGCAGACAATAAAATATTCTTCTGCAACATGGCGTTACGTTTATCCTTGACAGAAAACAAATACTTCATCATCTTTGTCGAAAGTTATTCTTTTATTACTCAACTTAAAAAATCCGCATATTTTTACTTCAGCACGTTCGCCAATGTGGCAATCATCGTGGCGATTGAGGCGATTGACGTACCCATCGACATTTTCTCGGCTATTGACATCGTGGTGACTTTCTTCTGCGGCACGAATATCTCACATCCGGGCTTCGGCTTCGCGCCCTCGCTGACCTTGGCCACCATGCCGTTCATGTAGATGATGAAAGCCTGGCTCTTCTTGGCACGGTTGCTGAAGCCGCCGGCCTGGTTGATGTAATATTTGGCTTTCTTGCCTTTCTGGTAGCCGACGGTGTTGGGATACATGACCTCGCCGTTGATTTTCACTGTCGCCGTATACTGCGGGACAACAAGGCGGTCACCCTCGCGCAGTACGATGTCTGCATCGCCGCCCGGCTCGGCCAACGCCTTGTCAAGCTCTATGCCGACTGAATAAGTTTCAGGTATGTCGAATTTCTTTTCTACGGCCTTTTCCTTGTTTATGTTGACAGCGCGCCCGGCTCCGGCGGCTTCAAGTTCAAGGCGCGCAGCCTCTTCTTGCGCCATTTTCAGCACCACCTCGTAACGCTTGCGCTCGTTGGCGTCCATCTTGCGCTCGAGGCGCGCCCCGGCCACGTAAGCGCGGTCGTTCACGCCGCCGGCACTCTTGATAAGGTCGCTCAGGCGTTGGTTCTTTTTCGACAGCGTGTACACGCCGCCGAACATCACTTCGCCTTCCACCGTTACATTCTGCTGCTTGTAGAAGCCCGGGCTCTTGCGGACATAAACCTCGTCGAACGGCATCAACTTGAAGCCGGGCTCGCCGTCAATGACGAAGCCGTCTTTCAAGGCGAACGTATAAGTGCGGGCTATGATTGTGTCGGTTGTCAACGCCGCGGGGTCCACCATGCGGCGCGCAACGTCGACCTTCACTGTCGAAGCTGTCTGCTTCAGGCCTCCGGCTTGCAGCACAAAGTCTTCAAGAGTCTCGTTGTCGGCATACTTGTATACGCCGGGATAGAACACCTCGCCGTGGATGGTTATGGTCTGGTCCTCCATCATTTCCTGTTTCGTCGGGATGAACAGCACGTCGTTGTTCTGTATCGGGATGTCAGCCACGCGGCCGGCCAGGATTCCTTCAACGTCAACAGGCACTACCTCAAGCGTGCGGTCTGGCTTCATCCTGTGCATCACGGCACGCGCCGTGAACGCCTCTTCACGCAATCCGTCGGCATGCTCGATAAGGGTGCGCACGCTGTTGATGTCGCCGCCCACCTGGTACATTCCCGGGCGGAACACAGCCCCCTTGATTTCAACCATGTTGGAGAAACGTTGTATGATGGAGTCAACGCTGACAGAGTCGGCATCTGCAAGATGGAACGCGCCCATGTCAAACTCGTCAACATTGTAAACCGAGAACTCGCGCCCCGTCTTGCGCACCACGCGCACTGATTTCTTGTAAGCGTCGCCGGTAAACCCTCCGGCGTATTTCAACAGCGTTGACACGCTCTCGTTCCTCTTCATCTCGTAGAACATGGGGCGTTTCACCTTTCCCGTGATGTTCACAAGGCAGTCATACGTGCCCACGGAGATGACATCGTTGTCGGCAAGGCGGACGTTTCCCGTCAGCTTACCGTTGAGTATGTAGTCGTATATGTCAACAGTTGACACCAAACGGTTGTTGCGGTATACCTTGATGTTGCGTAGCGTACCTATGTCGTTGGTTCCGCCGGCCATGTAAAGGGCGTGGAACACTGTGGCGAAGGCCGGCAGCGTGTAAGTGCCGGGATTCTCAACCTCGCCCATTACGTTCACCATTATCGAGCGCGTCTGCCCAACCGTCAGACGGATTTTCGAACTGCTATAGCGCGCCCCCAGCGTCGAACGCAGCCTCGCGTTGGCCTCTTCAACCGTAAGTCCGCTCACCTGCACCGGGCCGTAACCCTCGATGGTGACCGTACCGTCAGGCGACACGGTGCTTTCAATCGTCTTCTGCGATGCCCCGTAGATGTCGATAAACACGGCGTCGCCCGGGCCGAGGCGGTAGTTGCGCGGCGTGGCAATGTTCATGTCAGGCTCAAACGTCAGCTCCTTGTTATTGAATATGTCACGGCCGAACACTTTCGGCTTCTTTTTCAACCTGTCCCTGTTCATGTACATCTCGACGATGGCGGCCGTATCGGGCACAAAGCCGTTAAGCTCGTCCTGCATCATCAGCCAGTCTTCGTTGGTCTCGTCATACGCGCTGCTCTTCAACTCGTCCTCATCGCCGTATTCGCGCATGTCCTTCAGGCGGTACGTCGGCCTGTCTTCGTCTGACATGTATTCGTCGTCATCCATCATCCCCGAGCGGTTCTTTTTCCTCTTCTTGCCGTTATTTGTCCTCAGGCGACTGCCCGACTTGCCAAGCTCATTGGTGTTGACCTGCCCCAGTCCGCCGCCGTCTGCCATGCGTTCATACTTCTGCCTGACGCGGCGTATCTGACTGATGTCCACACCGCGCTGCATAAGCTTGGTGACGATTTGCGCCTGTGACGTACCGGAAGAGTTCTCCTTCACGACGAACTCCATCACTTGCTCGTCTGTCATTGACGACTGGGCGATGGCGCACACGGGCAACATCACCGCCAATACAACTATTATGAGATATCTTTTCATAGACATTTATTTTCAATAACAACAGATGTAACAAATCACGTCACATCACAATTGCGCACAATACGACATGTCCTTAAACAGCGTATTGCACACACGTTATTATAACCCAAATTTCCAAAAATTGTTGCAAAGATAATGCTTTTTATTTTAAAACCAGCCACGAAAAGTTAAATTTTACCTCCACATGCGGTTCGCAAGCCCCGTTTTTACCGACATACGCGAGCATGCAAAGAGACCGGCGGCCAAGGCGTTTCATGCCATCAGTTCAAATGCCTGACAACCAGCACGTTACAAAAGACCGCATTTCACGGTGCAAAAGACGGCTAATCACAACACAAAAGACCACCTTTTACAACGCCTTTTGCCGCCAATCGCAAAACCGGGCAAGACCCGCATCCGCGCATCAAAGCCTATGCGAAACAGTTAAAACATCATAAAAGCGGCGTTTTAGGACATTTTTCATGGCATAAAATTTGCCTGTTACAACGCGAAACAGTATCTTTGCATTTCAATACGCGTTGTTTCGACACGCGACATTCGGGGTTGACTGGATTTGACAGCGGGTTGGAATGGTACGTAAGCACGCGGAGCTTGGTCTGTTGGCTCCTAAATCTCAGCGGTCAAAAAATTATCTGGCGAAAACAAATACGCTCTCGCTGCCTAATCGAAGCACAGTAGATTACTGGCTCAATCCCGTCACAAGGTGACAGGACGAGACATCGCCCGGAAGCTGTTGTCCCGAAGCGTTCCGAGAAGGCGGTGCGGTTAAATCGGGAATAGTTTCATGCGGCCTCGCGCACGGAATGAAAACTTAGAGGATAAGGTTGCCGTTGGTGGTCCGGGTCTTGCGGCAACACGAAAACCGAAGGCCGGAATAAGCGTGTAGAAAGCGTATGGTTTCCCTGTTTGGACGAGGGTTCGATTCCCTCCAGCTCCACATGAACTGACTTTTAAGAGTTAAGAACAAGAAGACAGGCCCGACATGACAGAAGGCTGCCACACCGCTCTTGCTTCTTAACTCTTAATTCTTTATTATCCGGATAGTTACAAACAAGCCCTCCACACCGTCATTAAACAAAAAACAACCGCGAAATGAGACTCAAGCATTTATTCTTAATCGCAGCAATGACGCTGACGCACGGAGTGTCAGCATACGCCGGAAGCGCGGCCACAGTCAACGACACCATCGGAGCGGAAGCCATGCCGGCCGAGATAAGACCGCTGGGAGAGCTGCCCTTCAAGATGAAAGACCTGAAACGCCCGACATTCCCCGACAAGACTGTAACCGTTACGCTGGCCGACGTCAACACCGACGGGAAAATCACGCCGGCCATAAACGACATGATAGCCCGGCTGTCAAAAAGCGGCGGAGGCACGGTGGTAGTGCCAGAAGGACATTGGAAGTCGGGGCGCATCACGCTCAAGAGCAACGTCAACCTGCATCTCGAGAAGAACGCCACGATAGAGTTCTCAGGCTCGATTGACGACTACCAGCCCGCCGTGTTCACCCGCCACGAGGGCGTTGAGATAATGGGCGCGGGGGCGTTCATCTACGCCAACGGCGAAAAGAACATCGCCTTGACCGGCGACGGCGTCATCATGGGGCCGCCAATGGACGCTGCCATGCGCACGCTGCCCAACGGGAAGAGTGTTGTGGAGAACGACGTGCCGTACACGATGCCCGTGAAAGACAGGGTGTGCGACGGGTATGACGGCCGCACGTTCTATCGTCCCAAGTCGTTTTCGCCCATCAACTGCAAGAACGTACTTGTAGAGGGCGTCACATTCGAGCGCAGCGTGCTGTGGAATGTCAACCCTGTGTACTGCGAAAACGTCATCATTCGCGGCATAACGGTGAACTCAACCGACGTGCCCAGCGGCGACGGCATAGACATATCGTCATGCAAGAATGTACTGATAGAATACTCCACGCTGAACTGCGGCGACGACTGCTTCACCCTGAAGGCCGGCCGTTGCGACGACGGGCTGCGCGTAGGCAAGCCCACGGAGAACGTCGTGATACGCAACTGCCTCGCAAAGGAGGGGCACGGGGGCATAACCTGCGGCAGCGAGACGGCTGGGGGAATACGCAACGTGTACCTGCACGACTGCCTCTTTTACGGCACGCGCACGGGCTTCCGCTTCAAGACAAGGCGCAACCGCGGAGGAACTGTGGAGAAAATCACCTACGAACGCATACGCTTGGTTGACGTGCGAGAAGCCTTCACGTGGGACTTGCTCGGCTCGGCAATGTACATGGGCGAACTGGCGCGCCGCTATCCGCCGCTCGACATAACGCCGCTTACGCCTACGATAAAAGACATAACGATACGCAACTTCACGGTAGAATCAGCCGACAGGTTGCTCACCGTCAACGCCATTCCAGAAATTCCATGCTCCGGGGTGCTGATTGAAAACGGCAAAATAAGGACAAACAAAATCATAAGGACTATCAACGACGCCGACGGCTTCACCTTCCGCAACCTCGAAATACAAGCCACCGACAACCGCATCACCGTTGACGACAGCCGCAACGTGACGTTTGAGAACGTGACGCTGCACATCCCCGACGGCGCACTCGACATCGAGATGAAAGGCAAGAAGACCGAAAACATCACCATCATCACAGACGGCGAGAAAACCGTTTGCCACCAAGGCAAAAAACGAAATTTGACCACAAAACCACTCAACGCACAACCGAGGCGATAGCGTAATAAATTTTCATCCTGCTATCGCCTCGTTTTTTTAAACTTCCTACATTCCACCATAACAGGCAATTACATCCACAAACAAAACATACAAATAAAAAAATACATGAAACACATCTAAGTTTTTCTATCCTTTATTTGTTCATTATTTGGAAATAATGAGTATTTTTGCAGCAAAGAAATTGATTATGGAAAAAAATCTTGTCTCTGTCATAATGCCAACATATAATACAGGCGGCATTTTGGAGGACAGTATTAACAGCATATTAAGGCAAACATACGAAAACTTTGAACTTATCATCACTGACGACCATTCTGATGATAAGATTACTTTAGACATCCTAAAAAAATTCAGCGAAAAAGACAAAAGAATAAAAGTCTTTTATTTGGAGAAGAACATGGGCTCCGGTTACGCCCGCAACACGTCCATAAAAAACGCCCAAGGACAATATATCGCATTTTGCGACAGCGACGACCTTTGGTTTCCCGACAAATTGGAAAGGCAATTAAACTACATGGAAAAAAAAGGATGCAGCGTAACATACTCATCATATATCTTATGCGACCAAAACAACAAAGAAGAAGGTATCGTAATATCGCCGCAAAAAGTCACGTTCAACATGATGAAACGCGACAATAAAATCGGATGCCTTACACTTCTTTACGACGCCGAAAAAAACGGCAAACAATATTTTCCACTGTTGCGCAAGCGACAAGATTGGGCAATGCTACTCATGCTTCTGAAAAAAAGCGGGACTGCATTCGGCATCAAAGCCCCCCTCGCCTTTTACCGCATAAGACCCAACTCATTGTCACACAACAAGATTTCCCTAATCAAATACAATCTTAACGTATATAATAAAGTGTTGGGCTATACACAAGTCAAATCTTGCCTGTACTTCTTTTTCATATTCCTTCCATGCTATTTTACAAAAAAAGTCAGGGTGAAACACTTGAGCAACAAATACATGAAGAACAGAGTTGTCAAACAATAATATAATCGCATACAAATGTCTTATTTTTACACAAGCCACGCAATATTCACAACCTGGAAGCGTTTAATAAATGAATCATCAACAATTAGAAGGAAAAAATATTACCATACAAGAAGCATGAATGCATTAGGGAATTTTATTAGGCGATTTTTTGATATCTTAATATCTGCGATATGCCTTATTGTTTTCTCTCCTCTTTTCTTAATATGTTATATTGCAATAAAGATTGAAGATGGCGGAGACGCCATATTCAAACAAGAACGTATAGGCAAGAATGGAAAAGCGTTCTATATATACAAGTTTAGAAGCATGAGGATGGACGCCGAAAAGAACGGGCCTGCACTTTGTCAAGACGAAGAAGACAACCGTCTGACAAAGACCGGACGCTTTTTAAGGGCGCATCATCTTGACGAACTGCCACAGCTTTGGAACGTACTGAAAGGCGACATGGCTTTCGTGGGGCCACGTCCGGAAAGGAAATTCTTCATAGATAAAATCATGGAACATGATAATAGATACGAATTACTTTACCAAGTAAGACCAGGTGTCACATCATACGCCACACTCTACAACGGCTATACAAACACAATGGAGAAGATGTTGAAAAGACTTGAACTTGACTTATATTACATAGAACACCGCTCATTGTGGATGGATTTTTCCATATTGGCAAAAACTTTTTTCAGCATTGTCTTTGGCAAGAAGTTCTAAAAAGGAAATAATAGCGACATTTATATTGCCCGACAACAACATCCATTTATATACCAACTGAACAATCCAAATGACATGAAAAAGTCCATTGCCCTATCCGTAAGACAAGGCATTTACTATCAAGGACACCTCATTTAGATTTTATTTTTCAGCGAAACTTTTACGAGCACACCATCAAATCCTGATTACGTAAAAGCAATATTCGCTTTACGGCATCACAACTTCCTGAAACTAAGGCGCAATTTTTCCGTACGCAACACCATCTTGTCCCCTCCAAGACTTTCCACGGTGAAACTTTCTTCAAGCGCATTGACGCCAAAAGGAGCTGACAATGACGTGTCAGTCAACGGCTTGTCGCCATTTGTGCGGTCGTAAATGTATGGGTCGTAGAGCCTCAACACGTTGTCTTTATGCTCGAAACGCATAAGCAAGTTGTCCCTGACGCCGCTCTTGTCCTCAAGCTGCAGCAACTTGAGCTGGAACAACCAGTATATCTTTTCTTGCTCCATCTGCCTGACGCCTGACGTTGACAGGGTGTCAACCCTTACAAGATGCCACATCCCGTCAAGGTCGCCGTTGCCTGAAGTCTCCAACTCGCACGAGCTGACCAGCCAAGTGCATACTACAAGAAGAACAATGCCTATATATTGTTTCATCACTTACATGTTTTTAAAATTTCAACAATCCTTTCTTCGCAACCGTCAACTGGAACCCGTAATTGTGGCCCAATATTTTGCCAAAATCCATGGCATAACCGCCTTTCAGGCTCCAGCCTTTCAACAGTTTGCCTCCAAAGGCATACTCACCTTCCACGAGGAAGCTCACATTATGGTGTTTCTTGTCATACGGTTCGTCATACGTGCCAAGCCCTTCCTGCCACGACGCAAGCACACGATACTTGAACCCTGGCAACGGACGGCCGTCAACGCCGAGATGAAAAGCCATGAAACGGCTGTCTTTCACACTGATTGTGCCATCGCTGTTGTATATCGGCGAACGGTAAAGGGGATTGCCGATAACCTGCCCCCAATGCTGCCACCCGGGATAAATAGAGTGGTTGTAGAAGTTGTCTTTTCCCCCGATATGGTCTGAAATGGTGTTTGTATGGTCATGGTACAACGGTCCGCTTTGGTATTTTGAATATATGTATTCAAACACAACGCCGTTAATCCAACGGTCATACTTTATGTTCAGTTCCGCGCCAAGCATTATGTCCTTGAAGTCATAAAGCACGTAGCGGCTCTTTTTCTTCTCGTTCCACTCTTCGCCTTGCCCGTATCCGTCGTAGTCAAGCTGGAACATGGCCGAGTGGTCTTCAAAATACTTGTCGGCGTAAATGCTGAAACGCCATATATCCGTATCCCAGTTAAGCCGTATGAGCCAACTGCCCACGTGGTTTCCCTCAACGTTCTGGTAGGTGGTTTCGCCCGTATCATGGCCTCCCGGGACAAAGGCGTTCCAGTAGGCGTCAAGCCCCGTGTCGCCCTTTATCTGCACCATGCCGCCTTTCCCGTCAGGGCGGTAGGTCGTTCCGCCGAAGGTCGCGGCCATTTCCAGCCCCAGCTCAAGCGAGAACGGACAGAAAAAGTTCTCATTGCCGATTTTCAGATACCCTGCCTTGCTATGGTAAAGCACGTTGTCCGAATACTTGTTCCTGCGGTTAGTGAAGTCATGCTGCCATCCGTCGTCGGTCATCATGCCGTAAGCTATGTGTCCTTTCAGGTGCAGCCAGCCATTGGCGAAAGGCAGAGTCCAATACTCCGGCAACGCCAAACGCACCTGCGGCACAGGCCTTGCGTTTATTCCCAACGTCTGCGAACCGCTGCTCAGCGAATTGTTTTTCAGTTCCATCGGGTATTCCTTGCTGCCGACTGTCAACACTCCGTGCAGCCAACGCCCCTCGACGAAAGCCTGCTGCACCACGAAATGGCTCGTGAAGTTGTATTGCACGGCCAAGTCAACACCGTAGCCCAACCCCCACCGGCGCGCGGAATCAGTGCGCAACGGCCTGAACACGCCGGCACGCAGATAACCATTGTATTTGTCAAGCGAACTAAGTCCGTAACGGTTGGCGTTCAGCCAAAGCGGTGTCTTGTCATCGGAAAACGTCGATTGCAGCTCGATGTCATACTCAAGCCCCTTTGTCAAAGGTATTCCGCCTTTTATGTCGTCATCAAATTCTTGCGCCACAACCGCCATTCCAACAGCCAGGAGCAACAATACGGATAGAAACTTTTTCATCAAGAACGTGTTAATTTAACATATAACGCAATATGGACGAAAATATTATATCAGCCCGTTGGCGGAATTGATTTTAGTGGCACGGCGGTGATTACAGTTTCAAATGGCGTCCTTTCAGCCTTCAATAGATGGCTTTTTGCCTTCCGAAAGACGGCCTTTCACACCATAAAAGGACGCCTCTTGCAAACTTGCCAGAAGCAATTGAAAACCGTAAGCAATAGCCTCCGAAATGCAACAAACCGAAAGAGTCCGCCATAAAAACAGGCGCAAACTATCCCGCCAAAGGGCCATATCGAACAAAAGTTATTGAAATAGGGATTTTCCCACAGCATGTTAGGGAAAAACCTTTCACCATACGGCAAAAAAGCAGTTACTTTGCACTCAGAACAATAACGCTAAAAACATTTTCGCCATGAAACGATTGATAACAGCCTTGACGGCACTCATTACTTTAGCGACCGCAACCAACGCGATGAGCTACGAACAGGCGCGCGAACAGGCTTTGTTCCTCACCGACAAGATGGCATACGAGCTGAACCTCACCGAAGCGCAGTATGACGCAGCCTACGAGGTGAACTTGGACTACCTGATGAGCGTAAACACGCCCGACGACCTCTATGAGGCATACTGGAGGCAACGCAACCTCGACCTGAGCTACATCCTGCTCGACTGGCAATACCAGGCATTCTGCGCCGCCGCATACTTTTACAGGCCGCTGTATTGGACCTCCGGCGTATGGCATTTCGCCATTTACTCACGTTACCCGCGCCGCGACTACTTCTATTTCGGCCGCCCGCGCATCTATGTCACTTACCGCGGCGGACACAGTTGGCGGCACAACGGCGGACGCAGTTGGTACAAGGGACGCACGTTCCACCACGGCCCAGGGGTAAAGGGGCACGGCTTGCGTGACCGCTTCGACCGCGGAGACTTCCACCGTAAAGGTCCGCGCGGCGACAAGCATATAAATGGCAACCGCCCAAACAGGCCGAAGCACGATGCAGGCAGACGCCCGCAGCACAACCGGCCGGACAAGAACCGCCCTCAGTCAAACTTCAGGAACGGGCGCAACAATTACCGCAACCACCGAGAAAGCAGCACACGCACAACAGTAAAGCCCAACCACAGGGGTGCGAACTCAGCCTCGTTCAAGGGTGGCAGACGTCCTTCAAATACAGGAATGCAACGCAAACCGAGTAACACTTTCACCCCGAAACGCGGCAATTCACGACCGTCTTTCAACCGTTCCGGCATTCCAAGAAAGTCAATAGGAGGAGGAAACCGAAGCACAGGCAACCGCAACAACTCGGCAAGAGGCGGCGGAAACAGGGGTGGAGGCAACAGAGGCGGGCACAGATAACCACGCCCAAAGGCAGCACGAAGCAGCCACCAGCCAATTACACCTATATACATTATTGATTGTCTATGGCAAGAAGGGGATGCGTCCGCAAGGAGCATCCCTTTCGCTTTTCCGTCATTCATGCCAAGCGGGCTTACGCCTGTCACAACACCAACCGGCGAACCTCGGCGTTGCTCATGGGCGGTATGTCCTTCATTTCCTTACCGTAATACACCGACTGCACCGCCTTGTTTATTATCCCATGGCCAACGGCCAGCACGACTGATGACGGATAACTGCTTCTCACATACTCCAAAAACCTTGCGGCGCGCTCTTTCAGCGCGTCAATCGTCTCAATGTCGTCAGGCCAAACCGCGTCTTTAAGGTCAGGAATATACCTTCCCGTAAATCCGCCCCAGTCCCTTTCACGCAACAGCGGCGTTGTCACGATGCCGCACCCGTGCGGCCCTGCGACAATCTCGCACGTGTCAACAGCCCGTTTCAAGTCGCTCGACACAAACACGTCTATATGCTCACCGGCCATCTTGCGCGCCAACTCGCGAGCCTGTTCGCGCCCGTTTTCCGTCAGCTCTCCTTGGGTTTGCCCTTGCATTATGCGGTTAACGTTGTCTATTGTTTCGCCGTGGCGGACGAGATAAAGAGTTGTCATATACTTAGAAGTTAAAGAAGTTATGGAAGTTAAAGAAGTTATAGAATAAAAGACTCACCATTCATAATATTCCGATGCATGTGAAGTCACAGAAGTTAAAGGAATTAAAGAATATCCCATAAACGCCGCAAAAGTAACAAAAAACTTGTTTTGTAAGCATATTTTTCATACTTTTGTTATGTCAATCAAAATCTCTTACCCATGATGAAGATACTAAAAAGCTCCGTGTTCCGTGCCGCCTGCGCGATTGTGACAGGCGTTTTGCTAATCTACAACCCTGACAGCACAGTAAAATGGATAACCGTAGCCATAGGCGTCATGTTCTTCCTTTCAGGCGTTATTTCATGCGCCACATACCTAAACGCAAGGAAACACGCCGCCGACATTGAGATATACGACGCCCAGGGGCGGCGCATAACGATGGGCAAGCCCACGTTTCCCGTGGTAGGCATAGGCAGCATATTGCTCGGCCTCACCCTCGCCGTCATCCCCGGCGTGTTCATAACGTCCCTGATGTACGTCCTCGGGGCAATCATCATCTTGGGTGCAATCAACCAGTTCATGACGTTGCTCAACGCGAAAAAGCTGTTCCGCATTCCCGTATGGTTCTGGATTTGCCCGTCGGTGATACTCCTCACTGGCGTGTTTGTCATAATCAAGCCCATGGAGACGGCATCTCTTCCGCTGCTTATCCTCGGCTGGTGCCTGTTGCTTTACGGCATAACCGAAGGCATCAACGCCGTAAAGATATACAAAGAGACGAAGAGGGAGTTAAAAGAGTATAAGGATTGACCCCTTAAACCTCACCCCCTCACCAAGCTTTCTATATACTTGCATAGGATGTCTATGCCCGTACGGTTCTCCCCTCCCTGCGGTATTATCAGGTCGGCGTACTTTTTTGTCGGCTCGATAAACTGCTCGTGCATCGGCTTCAGCACCCTCAGGTAACGCTCGATGACCATCTCCACTGTCCTGCCCCGCTCCAAGACGTCACGCTGTATGTTGCGTATGAGGCGTTCGTCTGAGTCTGTGTCAACAAAGATTTTCAGGTCCATCATGTCGCGCAACTTCTTGTTCAGCAGCGTCATTATTCCCTCTATTATGATTACCGGGCGCGGCTCTATGTGCAAAGTTTCCTTCAGGCGGTTGCACAGCAGGTACGAGTAAGTGGGCTGTTCTATGGCCCTGCCGTTGCGCAGGTCGTCCACCTGTCGTATAAGAAGTTTCCAGTCAAAAGCGTCAGGATGGTCGAAATTGATGGCGCGACGCTCTTCTTCCGTCATGTCCGACGTGTCATTGTAATACGAGTCAAGCGGAACCACCACGACATGATGCGGCGGCAACGCCTCTGCTATTTTCCTTACGACGGTGGTCTTGCCCGACCCTGTGCCGCCGGCTATTCCTATTATTGTCATAATCTTATTGTTTTTTCACGGGAGAACTGCAAAACAGATGAACGCAGGAGGCATGAAAACGCCTGGGAAATGCCAGAAAGCCATGTCCGTATATGGCCGCACGACACTCTCGACAGCCTACCACACCACCACATTTTGGGAAAGTTGGGACGGCCACTTGTCCTTGTCGTGGCGGCAGTCAGGGTTGCATAAATGAATGCCTGGATAAAAACGCATGGCTACCCGCAGCTTGCCAAGCCCGTTTCCTCAAACATCTTTCCATAGTATTCGGCCTTGCGCTCCACCTTCAACGGGTATGCGCGCGAACTGCTCGGCATACGGTAAAGCCGCAGTTCGCGGCCGTCGAAAGTGAATGAAGCCCACTCCCCCACCTTCGGGGGCTTTATCCCATAATGCCGCGTGAACACGTCGGTGGCCTTCTGCCCCGTAGTCGCCACGGCGCGGCACATTGGCATGCGCCTCAAAAGGGCGTCAAGGTCGGTCTCGCTGACAATCTCCAAGTCCTTGTCTGACGCGGTGTTCTTCGTCCTGCGCACGCAGCACGCCGTGTCATAAAGGGCTATGCCCCGCTCGGTAAGCAACGAGACGATGGCCTCCTTGCGGAACACAGAGGAAGCCTTGTCAACAAAATGCTCCTTGTCGCCGAAGAACACAAGCCCGAATATGCGCCACATGTCGTTGATGAAATTGGGATAAAAGAAGTCCATGCACCAACGGCGGCGCGCCGGCGGAAAGCTGCCGAGCATCAGCAGCCGCGCCCCTTCGGGGATGAAAGGCTCAAGCGGATGCCGCTCTACGTCGTTCATTTCCGCTCTTTTACAAGATAAACCACCACGGGCAGGTGGTCGCTGTATCCGTCAAGCCATATCCCGCTGGCATGCGTGCGCTTGGGCGTACCCTTGTAGCGGCCTTCGTTGTTCATCAAATAGTCGCGGCGGAAGATTTGCCTCGTCCAGTATTTCAGCGTCGAAAAGTCTTTCTTGCCGTCGGTGTTGACCATGTTCGGTGTCAGCAATATCTGGTCGAACAAGTTCCATGAGCCTTGGTATGACAGCGTGCCCGTGCCTTCTTTCACGAGCAGGTTGTACCACGGGTTGTACATCATGCCCTCTTTCACTTTCTTCACGTCGCCCGTTGCGCCAAGCACGTCTTTCACGCTCTTGTTCGTCGGGTCGTCGTTAAGGTCGCCCATCACCATCACCTTCATGGCGGGGTTCGCCTTCAGCAGCGAGTCCTTGATGACTTTCACCTGCGCCGCGGCATGTTCGCGGTACGGAGAATTGGCGAAGCGGCTCGGCCAGTGGCACACGATGACGGCCACAGGCTCGCCGGCCATCTCGCCGCTCACGGTCAGGAAGCCGCGCGTCTTGTAGTCGCTTTTCATCGAGGCGGCCGGGACGTAAGGCACAAGTTTGGTGTCTTTCACCGTGAACAGGGCGGGGTTGTACAGCATGGCGCAATCAATTCCGCGCACGTCAGGCCCTTCTATGTGTACATATTTATATCCTCGCGCGCGCAAGGGCTCTTGGGCGGTGAGGTCGTCAAGCACTTTCGAGTTCTCCACCTCTGACAGCCCGATGACGGCGCAGCCCACGCCCGGCAGCTTGTCGGTGCCCATGTCGGCAAGGGCGCGTGCCATGTTGCGCAGCTTGTGGGTGTACTTCAGCCCGTTCCATCGGTAAGAGCCGGTGGGCAGGAACTCGCTGTCGTTCTTGCCGGCGTCGTGGCATGTGTCGAAAAGATTTTCCTGATTGTAGAAGCCTACGGCGTAGACAGAGAATTTCCTCTGCGCCGAGGCGCACACCGTCACGAGCAGCAGTGACAGCACCAAATACAAAGATAGCTTCTTCATGATAAGTTGTAATTATTTGCTACATGCATGGCCGCGCCGGCCTGACGGGACACCGCCCCGCCGCACGGCGCAGACTTACTTTCTGCAAAGATACGCCAAGTTGTGCGAAAATCAAAACATCAGGCCGTTTTTTTCACTACGCCGCCGCGCCGAAACACGCATGCAACGGCATGGTAACACCTATGCAACACGCCGGCTCGCGGCCGACGCCCAAGCTTTCCGCCCAACATGCATCCGCAACCCTGCGGAAAACGTTGTGCGAAAGGTCGCCATTTGTGTTCCAAAACACGGCAAAACGCAACGCGAAAGGCCACCTTTCAGAGCGCAAAAAGCCATCTTTCGGAACGAAGTCCGTATTTGTTTGATTTTCAACAGGTTACAAATTACACCAAAGCAAGCCTGCGGCCGCCGCCCAACCAATCAGCACATGTTACAACAGCATTAAAAAACATTCACGACAACACATATTTTTTCGGCTTTCGCTTTGAGGTTTACACTTTTTCACTTAACTTTGCAACGAGTATTAACAAAACACATTATTATGCAGAAAAAGCTGAAAATAGCAGTGATGGCTCTATGCTACGCGCCTTTGGCCTTTGCCCAAAGCGACTCCATAGGGCTGAAGGGTGCCGTGATGAGCGAGACGGCATTCACATTCACGGAGGCTCAGTTGGGCGAAGACGACGACATGTCGCAGAACGTGTCCATAATCAACTCCAACTCGAACATCTACGCAAGTGAGGTGGGATACCTCTTTTCGCCGATGCGCTTCCGTTACCGCGCGTATGACCAGAGGTTCAACGACATCTACATCAACGGCGCACCCATCTACGACATGGAGTCGGGGCAGTTCCGTTACTCGTGGGTGGGCGGACTGAACCAGCAGACCCGCAACATGGAATCGTCGCTCCCCTTCGAGAGCAACAACTTCTCCATGTCGGCCATGGGCGGCTCAAACAACTACAACTTCCGCCCGGCGGCCATGCCGGCGGGCCACAGGATAACACTCAGCGGCGCCAACCGCAGCTACACGCTGCGCGGCATGTACACGTTCAACACCGGCCTAAGCAACAAGGGATGGGCCTTCTCGGGCAACGTGACATACCGCTGGGCCAACGAAGGCTACGTCGAGGGCACGTTCTACAACTCGCTCTCCTACTTCCTCGGCGTGCAAAAGGTGTTCGGCGACGGCACACACTCGCTCTCGCTCGTCACATGGGGCAACCCCACAGAACGCGCCTCGCAGGGCGCGGGCACGGACGAGATGTACTGGCTGGCCAACGACCGCTACTACAACCCCTACTGGGGATACCAGAACGGCAAGAAGCGCAACTCGCGCATCGTGCATGACTACTCGCCTACGGCCTTGCTGACATGGGACTGGAACATCGACGACAACACGAAGCTGACCACGTCGCTCATGGGCAAGTACACCATGTATGAAAGCACCAAGCTGAACTACAGCAACTCAAGCAATCCGCACCCCAACTACTGGAAGAACATGCCCAGCAGCTATTACGACGTATGGGACGACAGCAACACGGCCAACCGCACGCCGCAATGCCTCGAAGACTGGAACCGCGCGTACGCGTACTGGACCGAGTCAAAGGCCAACCGCCAAATAAACTGGGACCAGCTATACTACGCCAACCGCGGCGCGGCGGCACAGGGGCAGGACGCCATGTACTACATACAAGCCAAGCACAACGACGCGCTGACAATGACCTTCGCCTCGACACTTAACAAGCAGTTGGGCAAAGACAAGAAATGGAACTTGGGAATAGTGGCCGCCACCAACAAGGGCATGCACTACCAGACCATGGAAGACCTGCTCGGAGCCACCACTTACCACAACATCAACACTTACGCGCTCGGCACTTACGACCGCAACGCTGACGAAGTGCAATACGACCTCAACCACCGCGACGCAATAGTAGGCGTAGGCGACAAGTTCGGTTATGACTACAACCTGCTCGTAAACAACGCGAAACTGTGGTCAAGCTACAGCCAGGACTACGGCAACCTGCACTACACCATAGCAGCGAAGTTGGGCTACACATCAATGCAACGCGACGGAAAGATGCGCAACGGCCTCGCCCCCAACAACTCGTTCGGCAAGAGCCACACCGCACAATTCATCGACGGAGGCTTCAAGTTCGGCTCAAGCCTCAACCTCGGGCGCGGCAACACGCTGACCCTCGGCGTCGGTTACGAACACCGCGCGCCGCAAGCCCGCACGGCATTCGTGTCGCCTGAAATCAACAACGACTTCGTTGGCAACCTCAAGAACGAACGAATATTCAGCACAGAGGTGGGATACCAGTTGCAGACTTCTTGGCTGCACGCCAACATCAACGCGTATTACAGCTACCTGACCAACGTAACCGACTGGCAGAACTATTACTTCGACGACATCAACTCTTTCTCTTACGTATCGCTCACAGGCATCAAGAAAGAGTATTACGGCATCGAGGCCGGCCTCCGCTTCAAGGTCACAAGCGCGCTTGACATCAACCTCATAGGCCAAATCAGCGACGCCAAAATCATCAACAACTCAAATGTCACCTACATGAACTCGACCAGTGCCGAGTACATCAGCGACATCGTGTACAACAAAGGCATGCGCGACCAAGGCACACCGCTCACCGCAGCCAGCCTCGGACTGAGCTACCACAGCGGCGGTTGGTACATCGACCTCAACTGCAACTACTACGACCGCATCTACCTCTCTTATTCGCCGAGCTACCGCTACGGCGAAACATTGGCAAGAAGGCAGGAAATATACGGAAACATCTACGACAACAACGGCAACCTGGACCCGGCAGCCGTTGAACAGGCGCAAGGCCACGGAGGCTTCATGCTTGACGGCTCAATCGGCCGCAGCATTTACCTGAAGCGCGGAATGCTCTCTATCAACCTCATGGTTACGAACATACTGAACAACCAGAACCTCTGCACCGGAGGATACGAGCAGAGCCGAAGCAACTACACTGACTCTGGAAACATACGCGCCTACAACTTCGCGAAGAACCCGATGCGCTTCTACGCCTACGGGACAAACGGCATGCTGAACATCACTTACAGATTCTAAACACGAAAGAAGATGAAAACATTCAAGTATATAAAACTGACATTGGCGGCTGCAGTGATGGCCATGGCCGCAACGTCGTGCATGGATGACGACTGGAACGACCCGACAGGCGACACATCCCCCTATGGGAACAACAACCTGCAGGAGACCAACGTCGTGACCATAGCCGAACTGAAAGACATGTACAGCTACGCCCTGACCGAACAAACCGACACCGCCAAGATAACGGAAGACATCCAAATCAAGGTGCGCGTGACAGGAAACGACCTCGGCGGGAACCTGTACAACCAGATAGCCGTTGACGACGGTACGGGCGGACTGCTCATCTGCATCAACCGCGGAGGCCTTTGGGGCTACTTGGCCGTAGGCCAGGAACTGCTCGTAAGCCTGAAAGACCTCTACATAGGCACATACGGCAACCAGCCGCAAATAGGCACTCCGTACACCAACAAAAGCGGATACACATCGCCGAGCCGCATGAACCACACCTTGTGGCTTGAGCATGTGAAACTGCTCGGCGCGCCCGACTTGTCGAAGGTTGACACGCTTGAGTTCGACATGAGCAAGCTCAACGACGAAAAATACATGGAAGAGAACGCCGGAAGGCTGATGATTGCGCGCGGCGTCACACTGCCGCAAGCCAACGGCAAGCGCACCTTCGCCCCTGAGAACGAGGCCGCAAGCGGCAACGCCGTCAACCGCTCAGTCAACAGCAGCACAAAACTCGTGGTGCGCACAAGCACTTACGCCGACTTCGCCGGCACGGTGATGCCCGAAGGCAAGGTTGACCTTATAGGCATATTCACACGCTACCGCGACACCTGGCAAATCCTGATGCGCCAGGACGGCGACTTCAGGACGGCGGAATAAGACATAAAAAACAACAGTATCAACAAACAAAAAGAAAACATTTAATTATGAAAAAGATATTGTATTCAGTGTTCGCCATCGCCATGGCGGCGTTCACATTCACAAGTTGCGAAGACGTTCCGGCTCCGTATGACGACCCGAACGACAACCCCATTGACAAACCTGCCGTAATAGAACCTGCCGGCGACGGTACGAAAGACAACCCGTTCAACGTGGCCGCCACCATAGCAGAAGCCGAGAAGCTTGCTTCGGGCGAGGAAAGCGTGGAGAATTTCTACATGAAGGGCATCGTAACCAACATCACCGAGAACTATGACGGAGGCTACGGCAACGCCACTTTCTACATCTCTGACGACGAGGACGGCTCAAACTCATTCTACATCTACCGCACATACTACTTCGGCAACAAAAAGTATGACGGCTCAGGCGACATCATCGAATACGGCGACACCGTGGTTGTATACGGAAAACTGACCAACTACAACGGCACATTGGAGACCGCGCAGAACAGCAGCTACCTCATATCCATCAACGGTGTTGAAGGCGGACAAGGCGGCGACACACCGACACCGGGCGACCCGCAAGGCGACGGAACATTGGCCAACCCGTACAACTGCGCCGGAGTGATACAGTACATCAACACCCTGCCCTCTGGCGAGAACTCACCCGAGGACGTATACATCAAGGGTATCGTATCAAGCATAAAGGAGAACTTCGACGAAACCGGCACTTTCGGCAACGCGACATACTACATCTCAGACGACGGCAGCCAGAACAACGAGTTTTACATATACCGTTCGCTCTACCTGGACAACAAGGCATACACCTCAGGCGAAGTGCTGCACGTTGGCGACGAGGTCATAGTATGCGGCAAGGTGACAAACTTCATGGGCAACACGCCTGAAACCGTAACCAACCAAAGCTACCTGTACTCGCTCAACAGCAAAGGCGGTCAAGGCGGCGATGACGACCAGCCCGGCACCAGCGGCGAAGGACTGGCAACCGTGACGAAGAGCGGCACGACAATCACGATGGTTGACCCAGACATCACCACGACAGGCTCTACCGTGACATGCGACCTCAGCCAGTACACCAGCAGCCAACCGACAGAGGCCACGACCGTAACAATGAGCGACGGAACGACCATAACCTTCGCACAAGAAGACGGACGCAACGCTCCCATGTTCTACGAACTGACAAAGGGCGTGCGCATGTACGCGCTCAACTCAATGACCATTGCGGCCGGCAAGAAAATAGCCAAAGTCGTGCTGCAGTGCGACAGCCAAGGCTCAAACCTTTACGTTGGCAACGACCAGCTATACACAGCCATCGACGGCAACACGTGGAAACTGGTGAACGACTGGAGCAGCAACAGCGGCGGCACGCAGCTCCGCATACAGACAATCACCATCACATACGCCGAATAACGGCACATCACCACCATAAAAACGGGGCGCATCCTCAACGGGGACGCGCCCCGTTTTCTTTACACCGTCGGCAAAGCTGTAACCGCCTGACAGCCAAGCCATTCGCAACATGCCACCTTTTGGCGCGCAAAAGATGGCCTTTCACCAAGCGAAACGCCACCTCTTACAATGCGTTTTGCCGTATGTTGGGGTTCATCCTGCCATGCCTGAAACAACTTCACATACAAAAAACAACTTTAGGCAGACCCATCCCGATATGCATTTAAAATTAAAAAAACATAAAAGCAGCACGCAATTTTTTATTGATAGGCAATATTTTACTATCTTTGGTTCTAATATATAAAGACGCATCAGCAAAATGTTCAAAAGCATCGAAATAGAACGATTCAGAAGCATACGCTACGCATTCATTGAAGGCTTCAGCCAGATCAACCTCTTTTTCGGGAAAAACAATTGCGGTAAGTCTTCTTTGCTGGAATCCCTGTTCTTAATCAGCGGACCGTCAAACCCATCGCTTCCCGTAAATGTCAACTTGATACGCGGCTATTGGAAGTCAAGCTTGAATGATTTAAGGCTTGACTTTTACAACTTGGACACAACCGCGCCTATACACATAAAAGCGGTTGACGGAGAAACACGCGACTTGGAAATCGGGATTTTCGAGCAAAGGCAAAACAGCGTTTCCTTAGACGGCAGGGACGTAAACCTGCTCTCAAACATTGAAGAGGGCAAATACGGTTTGGACTTGAACTTCACAATAAACAATGAACCCTTTGCCTCACACCTGCGAATAGACGCAAGCAAGCCGGGCACAACCGTCGGAACAACTCCGAAGAAATACAAAGAATCGCTGCAATGCGCATATTTAAACCCGAAATTCGACTTCAACACATCCATAAAAGGACTGGAAAAAATACTCCAGAACAAAGACGAACATTTCATAATCGAAGGACTAAGGATAATAGAACCACATGTAAAAGACTTTGTTTTCACAGGCAACGACATGCTTGTTGACATCGGCCTGCCTAAACGCATACCTGTAAACCTGATGGGAGACGGGGCAAGGAAAATCGTCGCCCTTCTCACCGCAGTGTACAACTGCAAGGACGGCGTACTGCTTGTTGACGAAATAAGCAACGGTTTCCACCACTCCGTAATGCGTAACTTATGGGAGATTCTTGTCAAAGCGGCCATACAGAACAACACGCAAATGTTTGTGACGACACACGACATCGACTCCATAAAAGGACTGCGTGATGCCGCTGTAGGCAAATTTGACGACTACATAGCCGCTTTCAAGCTGTTGAGAACCAAGGAAGACGAATTGAAAGCATACCATTATTCACTGGAGAGCTTGGACTATTCAATCAACCAAGACATTGAAATAAGGTGACATGAACAAGATTTTCATTGAGGCAAAAGACAAGGAAAAGCCAGAATGCCATTTCCTTAAAGCCATCATCTCACATTTCTTCCCTGGCAAGGAGATTGACTTCATTTGCATGGACGGCATCGGTAACTTGTTCAAAGAAGCAATACACAACCAGATGGCACAAGCCGAAGAGTCTGGAGACATAATACTGGTGCTTGCCGACGCCGACACTATAGCCAAAGGATACGGATATAAAAAGCGCAAAACCGACATTGACAACGGCATGTCAAGCAACGGCGTCACGTTCCCTTATTTCCTATATCCGAACAACCATGACGACGGAGACGTGGAAACATTGATGGAAAAAGCCGCACGCCGAGACTTGCATCCGACTTTCTTTGACTGCTTTGAGGACTATGAGAAATGCGTCTCAGGCAAGAAAGACAAATCTGGACAACCCCTATACAACGTCCCGGATTTGAAAGGCAAACTGCACACTTACATGAATGCGCAGAAATTAAGCGGCAAACAACGCAGCAGACTCGGCTCCGGCGACTGGCTCTTTGATGACAATAATTATTGGGACTTGACTGATGCGAATTTACAGCCACTGAAAGATTTTCTATCAAGCCACCTCAAATAAACAAACGCCTTCATGCATAAAAGAGACATATACACATCCCAAAAACGTCCAAACACCCATTACGCATAATAAAAACATCGCGATAAATTTTGACAATCGGCGGAAATGTCGTAACTTTGCAGCCCGAAAGCAATGTATTTTGCGCAGAAAACAGATTAACATTCAATTATAACACTAAAATGAAGAAAGGTATCCATCCCGAAAACTATCGCCCCGTCGTATTCAAGGATATGTCCAACGGCGATATGTTCCTTACACGTTCTACATGCAAGACTACAGAGACAGTAGAATTTGAAGGTGAAACTTACCCAGTGGTAAAAGTCGAAATCTCAAGCACTTCGCATCCGTTCTACACGGGCAAGAGCAAGCTCGTTGACTCTGCGGGCCGCGTAGACAAGTTCATGAGCCGCTACGGTAAAGCGCGCAAATAATATATTCATATATTTAAAAGCATAAGGAAATGCGTTTTGGCGTAGTCGCATATACGCCAAAACGCATTTTTTATTATAACGACATATCACTCATGGCAAAACCTACTATCAACACGGCTCTGCTGTTACGCCCCCTGCTGGCACTCCTGCTGGCGGCCTTCTCGCTTACGGCATGCAACGACGACGACGCTGACGGAAGCCCGCAACAGGGCGGCCCAAACCTCAACGCCAACACCGTGACCGACGAGCCGGCCGTGGCGCGGCTCGAGTTTCCACGCCTGAAAGAAGGCAACAACAAGGTCATCGTCTACCGTACAAGCTCAAGCAAGTACGACCCCGACCGCGTGAACTACGCCGTGGAATGGGACTGCGACCTGAAGTCGCAACGCTGGTCGTGCTACCAGATGCACCAAGGATACACGGGGAGCTACAGCCGCGTGGTTGACGGATACATGAACGACACCAAGAACCTCGCCCCGGGCGACTACTACGAGACGGACTACATCTACCGCTCAGGCTTCCAGCACGGACACATCTGCCCAAACGCGGACAGGAAATATACGTATGACGCCAACTACCAGACCTTCTACATGACCAACATGCAGCCGCAGTACGCCCAGTTCAACGGCTACGAGGGAGCCAACGAGGGACTGTGGCTAAGGCTTGAGAACAAGGTGCGCGACTGGACCCCGCGCTCACAGCACGACACCCTGTACGTATGCAAGGGCGGGACAATCGACGGCGAGGACAAAATCATCAGCCGATTGCAGGGCAAGCTCATCGTGCCGAGGTACTTCTTCATGGCCATATTGCTGAAAAACAGCAGCGGATACCGCGCCATAGGCTTCTACATGGAGCAGAAGCAGCAATGGGCAACGAACGACAACCTGACTGACTACGCCGTCACCATCGACCAGCTTGAAGAGCTTACGGGCATCGACTTCTTCTGCAACCTGCCCGACAAGACCGAAAACGACGTGGAGAGCCGCTACGTTCCGATGCTTTGGGGGCTTGACTGACGCCGCGAGCCGATTGCGCCGTCAAAAAGAAACGATGCATAAAACAAGCATAACAATGCACGTCCAAGGAACGGCGCAACCAACCGCCAGCGCACAAAATTCAAGCTATTAACATATTTTATATATGCATGCGAACATCTTTTGATAAAAAAACGTACATTTGCGAGGTACTTGAAAAATGTATAAAAATTAAATAAATAAACGCAATGAAAAAAGGACTACTATTTATCGCCGCCCTCGTTCTTACGAACATGGCGGCTTTCGCGCAGGTTGACAACACCCTGCAATTTGTTGACGCGGCCGGCAACGTGGTTGAAGACGGCAGCACCGTTACCGGAATATTGGAACACATGAGCGACCCCATGAATGGAGAATACGACCAAATCTCCACGGGATTGTCCGTGAAAAACACGTCAGGCGAGAAAATCGGCGTAGCCATGGCGTTCAACCTCACAAGGATAGACAATGGTTCTTTCATCTGCTGCTACCCCTCAGATTGCAGAGAAATCACTACGCCGACTAACAGCATGACAACCGCCAAACTCGTTGACGGGAATTCACTGAAATCACTCGCCACCGAATGGGTGCCCACACCAGACGCTTACGGCACAAAATGCGAAGCCACTCTGACAATTCAAGTGTACAACGTGCAACAAACCACCATAGTGGGAGTGCCAGTTGAAACTGTCGGCACGTTTAGAGGCGACGGTCCTACCATAAAGCTGAACTTCACCTACAGCGACCCCACGGGCATCAACGGCGTGACAGTCAACGAAAATGACGGCGAAGCCGCATACTACACCATCGACGGCCGCAAGCTCAACGCCCCGCAGAAAGGACTAAATATAATAAGGTATGCCAACGGCAAGACCGTTAAGAAAATCATCAAATAAATAAAAACGTTTAACAAATGAAGAAAACTTTACTATGCCTGTTCGCGCTGTTCCTCACGGCTACAGCGGTCAGCGCACAAAAGGCCACGCAACGCAAGAGCCTGGCCAAGGTGCAGGGCAAGGCCTTGACAACGGCCATAGCCCCGCAAGTGTTCAACAGCCCGCAGACGCGCGCCGGCGAGCTTGGCGCAAACGAGCGCATCCTCGGCTTCTACAACACTGACGACCTCGACCTCTCGGGAGCCGCCAACATTGGCTTCCCGGGCATCGCCGCCGGCACTTACCAGTACAAGGTGGGAGCTACCTTCCTGCCCGCGCTGACACAACGCTACGTTGGCGGCAAAATCACAAAGGTGCGCTACGGATTGTCAGAAGACAATGGTGCGAACAAGCTGTTCATCTACAAGGTTGACCTTGACAGCGAAGCTCCCATAGAGCCGGCTCTGGTAGAGGTTGACGTGCCCGAGACCCACGCCGGATGGAACGAGGTGACACTGCCTACGCCCGTCACAATCGAGGAGAACACAACCTACCTCATCGGCTACGAATACAACCAGAAAATAATATCTCAGAACATGCAGCTCACACAGGCAAACTTCCCCGTGCTGTGTGACTACTCTGTGAACATCAACGCCGAGACCGAACTTGGCCTCATGGCATACGGCAACTTCGAGGGCACAGGCGCGGCATGGTACAGGAACAGCGGTGCCGGCCTTGGCAACCTCTGCATCCAGGCATACGTTGAGGGCGGCTCGTTCTCTGACTATGACCTCACGCTCAGCAACCTGACCACAAACTCCATGTACGGACAGAACGGACAGGAATACGCCGTAAACTTCAACGTGACAAACACCGGCAACCTCGTGCCGCAGTCATATACGGTCAACGTGGCCATCGACGGCATGACAGTAGCCACGCTGAACACTCCCGTGCAGTTCGCCGACCACAGGCCACAGACGGCTCGCAACACTGTAACCATACCTGCCGACATGCTTCCCGGCGAACATGAAATCACCGTGTACGTAGCCGACATCAACGGCTCTGCACCCATGCAAGACATCAACGACGACCAAATCAGCGGAACCGTCAACACTTACATCAACAACTTCGGCCACCAGAAGAGCCTCGTGGAGGAGTTCACCTCTACAGCTTGCTCGGCATGTCCTTACGGCCATGGCGTGATGGAGGCCATCGGAAGACTTCGTGACGACGTAATCTTCGTTGGCGTACACGGCAACATCCCTGACGAAAGCTCGTTCATGACGGACAAGAGCCTTGAAATCTTCAACAACCTCCTGATACAAAAGCGCGCTCCCGCGGCATGTTTCAACAGGTATTACGTTGACGACCCGTCATTGAATCAGTATTCAGAAATCGCGTTTGACATGGGCTTCGACCAGGCTCTTTGGGACGCATACGCGCAAATCTTCAGCACCGTAATCGACATGTCAAACGACATGCCAGCCTTTGCGACGGTTGACATCGCCACCAACTACGACAATGCGACACGCAAGCTCGACGTAACGGTATCTGGAAAGGTTTCACCTGAAGACCTCGCCACATACGTGCAGGACGCAGCCCTGACAGTTTACCTGACTGAAGACAACATCGTTGCTCCGCAGAACAACGGCGGCACGATGGTAAACGACTACGTACACAACCACGTGCTTCGCGACGTGCTGACCGAGACACTCGGCTCACCGCTCGTTATCACTGACGGCGACAAGTATTCAATGACATACTCTACCACTCTTGACGAGAGCTGGAACGCCGACAACATGAACGTAGTCGCTTTCATCAGCCGTCAGGTATTGGCGGAAAGCTACGCATGGGACGTATACGTAAACCAGGCAAACCAAGTAAAGGTAGGCGGCACTGTAGGAATCAACAACGCCGTTGTATCTGACGCCAACGTGAAGGAAGTAGCCCGCTACTCTCTCGACGGACGCCAGCTCAGCCGTCCAGAAAAGGGCATCAACATCATCAAGATGTCTGACGGCAGCACACGTAAGGTAATCGTGAAACAATAACTAATAAGAAAACAACAAACAATTTATGAAAAAAACAGTATTATTCGTTTCATTGGCGTTGGCCGCGATGACAGCCAACGCCCAGACCAAGGAGATTGCCACAGTAAGCACTCCCACGTCCGAATATGTGATGGAGCCTATGTTCTGCGTATCGGCAAACGGAAACTACGCAGCCGGCGACCAAGGAGCCGTAACACTGCTCGACCTGAACACCGGCGAAGCGTCGGTTTTCTATGAAGAAGAAAACGACGGAAGCTTCGCAAAGGCCGTGACCAACGACGGTACAATCATCGGACAATACGGCAACGGAGGCATGGACTCACCCGCCGCAATACTGAAGAAAGGCGCAAAACAGTGGGAATACCTGCCTGTGCCTGAAGGATGCAACGCTACCGGCACTGCACCGCAGGGCGCAACGGCTGACGGCAAATACCTCGTAGGTTATGCAGCAAGCGACGGCACATACCCCGAAACGTACGTGCCTGTAATTTGGACTCTTCAGGACGACGGCAAATACACTGTAGAAGTAATGCCTCGCCCCGAAAAAGACATCTGGGGCTCAGTGCCGCAGTTCACCATGCTTTTCGGCATCAGCAACGACGGCAACACAGCTTACGGCCGCGTAGTTGACTACACAGGTTTCGCCACGCTCGGCATCATCTACAAGAAGGATGCAGAGGGTAACTGGTCGTTCAAGACCGTAGGTGAAGACTGGCTCATCATCGGCACAGAGAACCCCGGCCCGCAGCCGACATTCGAGTCAATCGTGACAGCGGAAGAAGGCACAGAGGAATACAGGGACCAGATAAAACAGCTCGACCAAGCCATAATGGACTGGTGGCCGAAAGCCGAGGCATACGCTCACCTTAGCAGTGCCCCTACAAACCAAATCAGGGTCAACGCCAACTGCATCAGCGGCAACGGCAAGTACGTTGTGCTTGCAACCCCGAGCGACGGCGTGCGCCGCTACAACACCGAAGACTTCACGTTCGACCTTGTACAAGGCTCAGGCAGTTACATGGGAAGCTCTGTGACCGACAACGGCGACGTACTGTTGGCATCAGGCTTCAACGGAATGTACTCAGCCTACATCTGCCCCGCCAGCGAGAACATGGACGGCACAACTCCACTCTTGGATTGGGTTCAGGCAAACTATGACACAACAATCGAGACTGGCGAGAAGTTCACCGGTGGAACTGAAGGCTTGGGCGTAACATGCTGCACACCTGACGGAAAAACATTCGTTGGATTCAACAATCCGCAGCAGCAGGGCATGTGGTCGGTAAGCACCATAGTACGCATCGGCAAGGGGCCGCTCGTACCCACAAGCATACAGGACGTGATGACCATGCAGCAGCCTGAAATCGAGAACGGAACGCTCAACATCCCCGAAGGCGTAGGCGAGGTAAGCATCTACGGCACTGACGGCACACAGGTTGCAGCGTTCACCGCCGAAGGCAGCGTTGACCTCTCTTCTTACGCAAGCGGCATGTCCATCGTAAAAGTCAAGGTCGGCAAGCTGACAAAGACATTCAAAGTTAACCTGTAATAACGAGACGGTTCGCAAAAGGCGCGCCACGACACATAAAACGGCAATCGGGCTGGAAGCGTAAGGCATCCAGCCCGATTTTTTTACATAACACGTCTGTTCGGGATAAGAACTATATATAATTGCAAATATACAAAATCGCCTTTGTAGGGGCAGACCCGTGTGTCTGCCCTCCATCTTCCGCACCTCATTGGCAGGGCGGACACACGGGTCCGCCCATACGGCGGCGGTTTGCAAACATATCTTATGCCGAACTGATATTTCTCTACGATAAAAATGTCACAATGTCACGGCGCAAGGAAATACACTGGATGTCAACAAGTTAGGCCGTGACACTAACGGTAGCGGCACTTTCACCTATGTCACAACGCGGGCGTAACGTGACGGTGGTGACATTAAACGGCAGGGGCATGTCACGGGGCAAGACGGTGACAGCCAAAGGGTTACGGGGCACAGTGACATTGTGACATTAGTTGCATTCAATTATTTGCGGCGACTCGACTGTTTGCGGTTCATCCGCAGTTCAGGTGTAAGAGCTTTTACGGCAACAGGGCGTCGAAGACGTCCAACGTTGCTTAACCGCATGTGGAGCGAAGCGCAACTTGCGGTAATGAATGGCTATAAGCATCGTCCTCGAAGAGGGCGAACGGGATTTTGGACCATACGGTTATGCGGCATGACCCAAAACCTTACAACCTTATAACCGTAAATGCTATTCGCCCTCTTCGAGGACGGCTTATAGTGTCACGGCATACCGCAAGTTCCGCTCCCGTTGGTCGCTCCACATGCGGTTAAGCAATGTTCGCCCCCTTTCGGGGACGGACTCGACACTTATGCGTCATACTCATAAACTGCGGATGTCCGTCTTTCGCACGACAAAAGGCGGTCTTTTACAAGCCAAAAGGCGGCGTATTGAACCGCAATACGCCACATTTTGCAACCTCAACCGCAAAAGGCCAAATATCAACGAGTTACGCATCACGCAAGAAAAGCGCGGCAAACGTGTTGCACCAATGGCGCAAACAGGCCGACGAACAGCGGCGACACGCCCCCATGTAGCCGCTCCCTGCGCGCCACAGGCGGCGACCTGGCATAACGTTTTGTCGAAAACATGATGTTTCCCTTTGACTTATACGCGAAAATACGTAACTTTGCCATGTCAAACCATACGCCAGAACAGCCGCCAAGGCCATGCCGTATGGACAAGAACGCAAAAGCATACACTTACATTATGAACGGAAACACTGAACAAGGAACATCAAAAGTATTCTTCACCGACTTCCGCTGCCGCCCCGACGAGGGCCGCACGGACAAGCTGAAGAGGCTCATCAAGGCGGCCGGCATCGACCAGATTGACATGGAAGGGAAGTTTGTAGCCATCAAGATGCACTTCGGCGAATTGGGCAACATGAGCTTCCTGCGCCCCAACTACGCGCGCGCCGTGGTTGACATCGTGAAGGAACGCGGCGGAAAACCGTTTCTTACCGACTGCAACACGCTGTATCCAGGCAGCCGCAAGAACGCAATAGAGCATCTTTACTGCGCCTGGGAAAACGGCTTCACGCCGCTGACCGTGGGCTGCCCTGTCATCATCGGCGACGGCCTGAAGGGCACTGACGACGTAGCCGTGCCAGTAGAGGGTGGCGAATACGTGAAGGCGGCAAAAATCGGGCGCGCCGTCATGGACGCCGACATATTCATATCATTGACCCACTTCAAGGGGCACGAGATGACAGGCTTCGGCGGAACAATCAAGAACATCGGCATGGGCTGCGGCTCAAGGGCTGGAAAGAAAGACCAGCACTGCAACGGCAAGCCCCGCATCAACGCCGACAAGTGCCGCGGATGCCGCCGTTGCCTTGCCGAATGCGCCAACAATGGCCTTGAGTTTGACGCGGAAAAGAAGAAGATGTCGATTGTGCTTGACAACTGCGTAGGCTGCGGCCGCTGCATAGGCGCATGTAATTTCGACGCCATACGCTTCTCCAACGACGCTTCGGTAAAAGACTTGAACTGCCGCATGGCCGAATACACGAAGGCCGTAGTAAGCGGTCGGCCCAACTTCCACGTCTCCGTGGTGTGCGACGTGTCGCCTACATGCGACTGCCACTCAGGCAACGACGTGGCCATAATACCCGACGTGGGCATGTTCGCCTCGTTCGACCCGCTCGCACTCGACCAAGCTTGCGTTGACGCATGCCTGAAACAAACGCCCCTGCCGGGCACCCAGCTAACCGAAGAGATGGGCCGCCCCGACTTCTGCGACCACCACGACCACTTTGACAACGTGAACCCGAACACCGAATACAAGTCGTGCCTCGCCCACGCCGAGAAAATAGGGCTTGGCAGCAGACAGTATGAGATTGTCAGGGTGAAATAATTTCAAAGGTAAAAAGGTAAAAAAGTGAAAAGGTAAAACACATTACTCAAAGGTAAAAAGGTGAAAAAGTGAAAAGGTAAAACACATCCCAGACGGCATTATTGAGGAATAACACCATAATGTGTTTTACCTTTTCACTTTTTCACCTTTTTACCTTTACTCGAAGAGCCTTTCCATTTCCTTAAACCGCCTCAACCCCTCGTCGCCGTGCTTGGCCACGCTCCGCTCGGCCTGCTCAAGCGTCTTTTCACGTTCGAGCTTGGTTTTCGAGAAGAACTTGTCGGCATAACATATCACCTTTTCCTCCAAAGTCTCCGGCAAAAGGTCAACATGCGGCAGCGGGAGGCCCTGCTCCTCGATTTCCTTCAGCGACAGGCCGGCCCCCGTGTGGCGTTCGCATACGCGGGCGTGGCGCGTAAACCCCTCCGCACGCATCATCTCCGCGCCAAGCACTCCGTGGCGAATGTACGGCTCAGAGCCGAAACATTTTATGTCAGGAGCGTTGGTCTTTATGATGCCTATGTCATGCACCATGGCCGCCTCAAGCAGGAATTGGCGGTCAAGGGGAAGTTCGGGATGGGCGTCGGCGACGGCCAACGCCTTGCGGGCCACGGCCTCGCTGTGCTTCAGGAGTATGGAAAGAAGCTCCGGGTTGTCTTTGTAGTACTTTTGAATGATAATGTTATAGTCCATCTTTCTTGTCTTTATGAATTGAAAATTGGGAATGGAGAACTGAGAATTATGATTACCCAAGACTATTGACGGACTCCAACAGGAAGAGTAATCATAATTTTCAGTTCTCCATTCCCAATTTTCAATCAAGCAGGTTTACGAGTTTATCCAGTCTCTCTCGATGTAAGCTATCACGTCGCCGCGGTTGACTTTCGAGCCTTGTTTTGCCGCGATTTCCACCAGCTTGCCGCCAAGCGCAGCGGGGATGGCCTCAAACTCGCCCCACGGGGTGTGTATGTAGCAGAACGTTTCGCCCTCCTTGTAGTGCTGCCCGATATACGGTTCGAGGCACGGGGTGCATTCGCTTGCGCCCTCGAAGTCGAAAAACACCTGACCCTTGCACGGGGAAACGATGGCGTCAGCCTTCGCATGCTTGAACGCCGCGATTTCCTCAGGCTTCAGCGTCGCGCCGAGTTTGGCGTCCTTGGCTTTCTGCAGGTCGGCCAAGAAGCGTTTTTTAGCAGCTCCGCTCTTGTAGTCGCGATACTGCTCTGGATGCATTGCAAGCTCAAACAGCTCCTCGTCGTCCTTGCCGTATTCCCAGCCATGCTCGTCCATCTCCTTGCGGAAGTCGTCAAGAGCGTCGGGAATGAGCGTGTGCGGGTCGGCGTCCGTGAACTCGCGTCCTTGCGACTTGGCCAGCTCCATGATTTCGGGGTCAATCTCTCCTGGGATTTTTCCGCTCTTGCCGAGTATCATTCCCCACATAGAGTCGTCCATCATCACGAAGCGTCCCTTGCCCTGGGCCATGGTGAGGAGGTTCAAGAGGGCGATGTTCTTGACGTATTGCGAGAACGGGGTAACCAATGGTGGATAACCTACGCGCGGCCATACGTAAGCCACTTCGTCAAAGAGCTTGACAAGCATTTCGTCGGTAGAGTACTCAGGTTTGCCCTTGCTCTTGAGTATTGAGTTGATTGAGCGGTGTACGCCAGCCAGGTCAGCCATCATGCTTCCCATCATTCCGCCCGGCAGTCCGCAGCCAAGCAGCAGCGAACTCATCTGCTTGTTGCCCGGGTTGATGAAGTACCCGAGCCACTCGTCGATGAACTCCTGCGTCAGCGTGCGCGCCTGCATGTAGGCGTTCATGTTGATTTCGGCAACCTCAAAGCCCTCGTTCTTCAGCATGCTCTGCACGGAGATGATGTCCGGATGCACCTTTCCCCATGACAACGGCTCGATGGCCGTGTCAATCACGTCGCCGCCGTTGTTGCACACTTCGAGTATTGAAGCCATCGAGAGGCCGGGGCCTGAGTGGCCGTGATACTGTATGATGACGTCAGGATGCTTTGTCTTGATGGCCTTGGTCAGCTTGCCGAGCATGGCGGGCTGGCCAATTCCGGCCATGTCCTTGAGGCAGATTTCCTGCGCTCCGGCGGCTATCACCTGGTCGGCGATGTCGCTGTAATATTCTACTGTATGTATGGGCGATGTGGTTATGCAGAGCGTTGCCTGCGGCGTCATGCCCGCCTCAAGAGCCCACTTGACGCTTGGTATGATGTTGCGTACATCGTTCAGTCCGCAGAATATGCGCGGGATGTCAACGCCCTGGGCGTGCTTTACCTTGTACATCAGGCGGCGCACGTCATCAGGCACGGGATACATGCGCAGCGCGTTGAGGCCGCGGTCAAGCATGTGGGTCTTTATGCCCACCTCGTTGAACGGCTTGCAGAAGGCCCTCACCGCGTCGTTGGGGTTCTCGCCGGCGAGCAGGTTCACCTGCTCGAAAGCTCCTCCGTTGGTCTCAACACGGGAGAAGCACCCCATGTCGATGATGGCCGGAGCTATGCGCTCAAGCTGGTCCTTGCGCGGTTGGAATTTACCAGAAGACTGCCACATGTCACGATAGACAAGACTGAATTGGATTTTCTTTTTCATAATTAGATTGTTTAGGTTGCATGAACCTGTCGCGGTTCATGTAATTGTTATTGAACTTGGTTGCAAAAATAGGAATTTTTCCGAATAGTAACACGTTATACGTGAAAAATAATGTTGCTTTCGGCGAATAAAATAATTTTTAACTAAAATACCATCGGCCGCGCCCCGTTTTGCAACATCCGCCTCACAAACACGGGCTTTACGGCTGCTTACAATTCGTAAGCTGTCAATCTAAAACGCGGTTCGGCGCAAGACGTTTTGCAAGAGACGGCTTCTTGGCGTGCGAAAGACGACCTCTCGCAATGCAAGAGACGGCTTTCCGCAAGCCGTTTGACGGCCTACCGCAATACGGGTTGGTTTCCGCAACAGTGGTTACAGGTTGAAACGTAAAGGCTTCCGGCGTATCTCAGAAGTGGAAGCCGAGGTTGACATAAAAATAAGGGCTGCCCGTATGGCCTGAATATCCCAACGACGCGCCGAGCGGCCCGAACATGCTGTCATAATAATAAGCCGCCTCACAGCCGAACATGGGACCGCGCTCGAACAGGCGGCGCAGCTTGCCGCCACGCTGGCCGAGCGACAGCGACGCCATGACATAGTTGTTGTCGCCCATGCGCTGCTGCGCCTTCAGTTGGAAGGCGAGCAGCACGTCGTCGGTAAACTCAATGTGGCCGATGCCGGCGAAGGGCAACTGATGCTCGAGGTACAGGCCGTGGAACATGCCGCCTACGGCGTTGCGCATAATCAAAGGCACGTCGCCGCCCGACAACATGCGGCCGTAGAGCATGGGTTGCAGCGCGAAGCGGCTGCCGAACGGGAACGACACGCGCCACAGGAAGTCAAGGACGCTGATGCCCGTACCCCCTTTCCAGCCTATGAAGTTGTCGGTATTGTAACTGAAACCAGCCTTCAGTCGCGCGCCACGGGTGGTGAAAAACCTGTGGTCTTCTGAGTCATAATTCAGGTTGAAGGCGTAACTGTAAAGGTGGATGTCGTCAAGCTGCTGCTGCGCCGCCGACGGCCCTATGAGTATGTCGTGGAAGTCGTAGAAGTCGGCACGCACGTTGATGTCGCACGAAAAGTTGCGGATGTCGAAGCTGAGAGCCTGCAGGTTGACGCTGTGCTGGTTGTAAGTGAAGTTGTATCCGCGCTTGCCGTCCTCGTAAATGTTGATGTCGTCATGCCTGAAAACGTATGACAAGCCTATCTTCCCGTAATGCAGCGGCACGATGGAGGCGTCAAGGCGCGCCATCATTCGCATGCCGAGACGCCCCGTGAACTCAAGCACCACGGGCATCTTCGTGTTCAACCTGTGCGACATGTTGGCCTGCAAGGCCACCATCTCCTCGGTGTCGAAGCGCACGCCGAGGTTGATTCTCGTGGCCTTGCGCGAGTCGGCGGCAATCCTCAGCACGTATCCGTCGCCGTGCTTGTTGACGTTGTAGCTTACGTTCGTGTACAGGAAGACCGTGCTTAGAGCCGTCAACGCCTCCTCGACACGCTTGGCCGACACCGTGTCTCCCCGTGTAAGGCCATACTTTGAGACGATATAGTCACGGTCGGCATCGGTTATGCGGTCAAAGCTGACGGAGTCTATTTTGAACAGCAAGGCGTCGCTCGACGGCACCGCGCGGTGCCGTCGTTGGGGCATATAACCGTCAGCCAGCCCAAGATAGCGTTTCAGGGCGACGAGCTTGTCCCACTGTTTCATGGCAGCCTGTTCGCCGCGCGCAATGAGAGTGTCTATCGCCACACGGTTGAAACTTGCCGACGAATAGCCCTTTACGTCAACTTTTATGGGGATGTCGGTCATCGCCCAGTTTTCATCAAACTTGTTCTTGCAGTTCAAATCGACTATTTGCAGCAATATGTCAGAACCGCTTTTCAGCTTGTCGGCCGTCCTCGGGTCGCTCTGCACCGAAACTCCTATTATCACGTCAGCCCCCATCCGCTTGGCCAAGTCTGCCGGGTAATTGTTGCGCAAGCCGCCATCGACGAGAACAAGCTCCTTTTTCTGTAATTGGGATTTGACAGTTGATGATTGAAAATTATGATTACCGCTGTCAGTTTCAGCATTTCCCCCATCATCCCCAAGGTAATCACAATTCTCCATTCGCAATTTTCCATCCTCTATTTGAGTACTTATGCGCACCGGCGTGAACACCCCTGGTATGGCCATGCTTGCCCTCATGGCCGTTGCGAGATAACCGCCGTGGAAGTCGTATTCCGTGTTGTCCACGATGTTCGTTGCCACGCAGGCGAACGGGATGGGCAGTTCGGCGAAGTCGATGGAGTCATGCCAGCCTACGGTAAGTCTCGTGAAAAGGCGTGAAAGGTTGCTGCCGCTGATTAGTCCGCCTGAGACGTTGCGCCCTTTCTTGGCGATTGACAGCGGCCGTGACAGTATGTAAGTGTTCTGCCGGTCGCGTTCGGCGAGGCTTTGGCTGCGCATATCTTCCTTGTCAGACAGCAGCACGTTCCAGTCTTGCACGCTGACGAGCGAATCAAGCGTCTCGGCATCGTAGCCTATTGAGTACAATCCGCCGATGAGCGCGCCCATCGACGTGCCCGTGATTATGTCTATCGGTATGCCGGCACGCTCCAATACGCGCAGCACTCCGATGTGAGCCATGCCCTTCGCGCCGCCTCCGCTGAGGACTACTGCTACCTTTTTAGCAGACGAGTCACGAGCAGACAAGCAGACAAGGGATTTCTTTGCAGCAGACGAGTCACGAGCAGACAAGCAGACAAGGGATTTCTTTGCAGCAGACGAGTCACGAGCAGACAAGCAGACAAGGGATTTCTTTGCAGCAGACGAGTCACAAACTGACGGGCTGACAAGAGTTGTTTGAATGGTGTCGTTGGATGTTTTTGACAATACAGGAAGTGCCAATATCAATATGGTGAGGCACAAAGCAAGACGCAGACGTACACGACAACCTCGCCCGCTCATGGTTGAACGGACTGTGCTTGCCATGTTTCCAATCATCGTCCTGTAGCCGTGCATAACTTTGAAAGCATGTTTAGCCCTCCCCTTTCGGGATGGGTGTGATGGATGCCGTGTGTCACTCGTCGCTTGCCTGCTTGTCACTCATAACTTGTATGCTTGCCTATTCGTGCCTTGCAAACCTCTCTTCAGCCAGCCGTTCATACTTGGTGCCCGGCCGCCCGTAGTTGGCGTAAGGGTAAATGCTGATGCCTCCGCGCGGGGTGAACAGCCCCGTCACCTCTATATATTTAGGCTCCATAAGGCGGATGAGGTCTTTCATTATGATGTTAACGCAGTCTTCATGAAAGTCGCCGTGGTTGCGGAAGCTGAAAAGGTAGAGCTTCAGGCTCTTGCTCTCAACCATCTTCACGTCTGGTATGTAGCTGATGCGGATTTCGGCGAAGTCAGGCTGCCCCGTAATAGGGCACAGCGAAGTGAACTCGGGGCAGTTGAAGCGCACCCAGTAGTCGTTCTCCTGGTGTTTGTTCACAAACGTTTCAAGTACGTCGGGGGCGTAATCCATGCGGTACTGGGTTGTCTTTCCAAGTGCATTAAGAGAAGCCCCCTCCCTGCTCCCACCGCGGGGGAGTGATTGGTTGGCACTCTGCGAAAAGTTTTTTGATATGCTGTCTTCCATTGTCTTGTCGTTAAATTATGTTTTATAATAGAAAAACAAACCGGCCTCCTCCCCTCACGGGAAGGTCGGGAGGGGCTGCTATTTTACAAGTTGAATATTTTAAGAACGTTGTAACTGATGCCTTCGTCATACACATCCTCGCCCTCGTGCTGCTTGGTCTTGCGCACTACGCGCACCGTCAGGGGCAGTACGATGATTTCATACAGCGTCTTCAGCACCACTTGCGATATAATCAGCGACAACATCTCGCCGGCAGGGACGACGCCCGACAACGCCAACGGGAAGAACACCAACGAGTCGGCAGTCTCGCCAAACAGCGTACTCACCACCGCGCGCACCGAGAAATGACGCCCGTGGGAGGATATTTTCATACGGCTCATGACGTAAGCGTTGATGAACGAACCGACCAAGAACGCCACGAACGACGCCGCGGCTATGCGCGGGGCGAGACCGAACACGGCGTGGAAGCCCTCGTCATTGTGCCAGTAAGGCGCGCCGGGGATGGCATCAGCCAACGCGCCGAAAGCTACGAAGATGAGGTTCATGGCGAAACCCGCCCATATCAGCAGCCTCGCCTTGCGGAAGCCCCACACCTCGCACACGCAGTCGTTGATGATGTATGACACGGGGAACACCAGCAATCCGCCTGTTATGTTCACCATGCCGAATGAAATCTGCTTTGTCTCCAGTACGTTCGCCGTGATGAGGCAAACGCAAAACAGTATGCTGAAAAGCATGAACAGCACACTGACTTGTTGTTTACGTTTTTCCATTTCCTTGTTTTTAAAGAGGTTAGGCAAGCACTCTGCAATAAAATTCCGGCTGCAAAATTACAGCAATTTATCGTATTATCCACCACTTTTGCCGTTAAAAATCCATACTGCGGGCAACTGCCTGACAATCAGCGCGTTACCATACGACGCGCAAAAGATGGTTTTTCGCCTCGTAAAAGGCCACCTTTTGCAAGGCGGAAGGCCACCTTTCAGGAGGCAAAAGGCCACATATTCATCCATGCGCAAGCAACGCGCCAAGACGAAAGAGCTTGCTGCGCCACGCAACAAAGTTGCATTATGGCAGAATAAGGATTAAAAAATATGAATAGTATGGTGTCATTTCAAAATTTTGTTGTAAGTTTGCACGAAATACATTTACCGAGAGTGAAAACAAGGACATTCGTCAACAACGTGGTCAAGATACTGCTTCCGCTTGCGTTCGGAGGCGCAATCCTTTATTGGATGTACCGTGACTTCGACTTCAAGACAGTTGACGACATCCTGCTGCACGGGATGGACTGGACATGGATGCTTCTCTCCTTCCCTTTCGGCATACTGGCCCAGATGTTCCGTGGATGGCGTTGGCGGCAGACGCTTGAGCCCATCGGCGAACGCGCGAGGATGTCAACCGCCGTTCACTCCATCTTCCTGTCTTACGCCGCAAGCCTCGTGGTGCCGCGCATAGGCGAGTTCACGCGCTGCGGAGTGCTGAAGAGATACGACGGTGTCTCATTCGCCAAGGCACTCGGTACAGTAGTTACCGAGCGGGCCATCGACATGCTGCTGATGGCCGTCGTGTGCGTGCTGACGCTCGTTTGGCAGATGGGCGTGTTCTCAACGTTCTTCGAGCGCACGGGCACGAGCATGGATTCCATCCTCGGCAAGTTCTCAACCACGGGCTACTTGGTAACCGCGGCATGCGGCGTGGCGGTGCTGTTCATGCTGCACATACTGCTGAAGAAGCTGTCGATATATAACAAGGTGAGAGCCACTTTCGGCGGGATATGGCAGGGAGTGATGTCGCTGAAGAGCGTCAAGAACATACCCCTGTTCCTGTTTTACACCATTGGCATCTGGGTGTGCTACTTCCTGCACTACTACCTCACGTTCTTCTGCTTCGACTTCACAGCCGGCTTGGGACTTGAGTGCGCCTTGGTGACGTTCGTGGTAGGCAGCATAGCCGTCATCGTGCCCACACCCAACGGGGCCGGGCCGTGGCACTTCGCCGTGAAGACGATGCTCATACTGTACGGCGTGGCCGACAACAGCGCGCTTTACTTCGTACTCATCGTCCACTCGGTGCAGACGCTGCTCGTCATCGCGCTCGGCATTTACAGTTGGGGCGCACTGGCGTTCACGAAGAAAATAATTAAGAGTTAAGAATCAAGAATTAAGAAAACATGCTTAGTTGCGCTAAAAGAAAAGCCACCGACAAAGGTATTTTCCTTAATTATTAACTCTTAATTCTTAACTGAAAAACAACCTTTAATAAAAAAATTAAATGCTATGAGTGAAATCAAAAACCTGAAACCTGAATGCATTTGGCGCAACTTCTACGCGCTGACACAAGTTCCACGCCCGTCGGGCTACCGTGAGAAAGTACAGCAGTTCCTGCTTGACTTCGCAAAGAAAACCGGCGTTGAGGCCTTCCAAGACGAGGCCGGCAACATCGTAATGCGCAAACCCGCCACCCCGGGCATGGAGAACCGCAAGACAACCATACTGCAAGCGCACATGGACATGGTGCCGCAGAAGGAGAAAGACAGCACCCACAACTTTGAGACCGAACCCATCGAGACCTACGTTGACGGCGATTGGGTGAAGGCGAAGGGCACCACCCTCGGCGCGGACGACGGCCTCGGAGTAGCCGCCATCATGGCCGTGATGGAAGCCACAGACCTGAAGCACGGCCCCATCGAGGCGTTGATTACAGCCGACGAGGAGACCGGAATGTACGGCGCGAACGACCTGCCGGCCGGCGAACTGGAAGGGGAAATACTGCTCAACCTCGACACCGAGGAAGAGGGCGAACTCATAATAGGCAGCGCAGGCGGCGTTGACATCACAGCCACGATGGACTATCAGGAAGCCGACAGCGACAAGGACGACATCGCCGTGAAAGTAACCATAAAGGGACTCAAGGGCGGACACTCAGGACTTGAAATCGGCGTAGGCCGCGGCAACGCCAACAAGATGCTCGTGCGCATAGTCCGCGAGGCCATCGCCGACGACGACGCGCAACTCGCCTCATGGCATGGAGGCAACATGCGCAACGCCATACCGCGCGAAGCCGAGGCCGTACTGACACTGCCGAAGGAGAACAAGGCCGACCTCGTTGACCTCGTCAACAACTACCGCGAGACGTTCAACGACGAATACAAAGGCATCGAAGACGAAATAGAAGTTACCGTTGAAGACGTCGAGCTGCCAGGAAAGGTCGTTCCGCAGGAAATCCAAGACAACTTGGTTGACGCAATCTACGCAGCCCACAACGGCGTATGGCGTTACATCCCGACAATCCCCAACATCGTCGAGACATCGTCAAACCTCGCCATCGTTGACATAGAGGGCGGCAAGGCTGCCGTGAAAATCCTCGCCCGCAGCTCAAGCGAGACCAAGAAAGACGAGCTTGCGACATCACTTGAGAGCTGCTTCAACATGGCAGGCATGAAGGTTGAGTTCAGCGGAGCTTACGGCGGATGGGACCCCAACACCGACAGCGAACTCATCAAGCGCATGCGCAAAATCTACAACGACCTGTTCGGCAACGAGCCTAAGGTGCAAGTGGTTCACGCTGGATTGGAGTGCAGCATCATCCTCTCCAAGTATCCCGGCCTCGACATCTGCTCGTTCGGCCCGACGCTGCTCTCTCCCCACACCCCGAGCGAGCGCGCCCACTGGCCCTCTACAAGCAAGTTCTGGGCGTTGCTGACAAAGACTCTCGAGGAAATCCCCGAGAAGTAAATCAACCGCAAGTCAATACACACTTTGTAAAAGGGCGTCTTTCGCATTGTGAAAGGCGGCCTTTTGCATCGCAATATGCCATGTTTCACGTTGCAAGACACGGCATATTATAATGCTTTGGCTGACAAGCCGTTACAGCACCAACCGCAAAAATCACGGAAAGCCGTTACCTGCAATTTCAAAAAAAAGACTTACTTTGTAACCATAATGTATTAACCTATAAAAACATCAATGATTATGAAGAAGCTAAAAACATTGTCTTTCATGTTCATGGCGGCATTCGCCGTGACGATGTTGCCGTCGTGCAGCGACGACGATGACACAACAGACGGCACCGACCCAACACCGCCGGCCGTAGACGAAGACGTGTTCCAACTGTCGTCTGACGGCGAACAGAAGCCTGTCACCATACCAATAGCCGAACCATGGGAGGCCACGTCGTCAGCCGACTGGCTGCAACTGTCGCAGATGGGCGGAAAGGGAGGCGAGAGCGTGCAGGTAATCGCCGCGAAAAACCTTACAGGCCGCGAGCGCACAGGCTACATACGGTTCGGCGAAGCACCAGCGTCAAGAGCATCGGCAGACTCGACGCAAATCGTCGTGCGCCAGCCGGCGAACGAAGAACAAGACGCTCCGGGCGTGGTGCTGACGGCGGCTTACTACAAGGACGGCGGCATATACGTTGACATTTACAACGGACGCGAATCCACAAGCACCATGCAACAACTCGCCTCAGAAAGCGCGGCGTTCACCTTCACCGACCCGAACGCCACCGTGCCGACCAAGGAACCCATCGTGTACATAAAGAAAGGACAGACATACACGGCAAAACCATATGTCGTGTTGGACGGGAGCGGCGTGGCCGAAGGCAAATTCTCGATTGCCGGCGAACCGTCAGTCAACACGCTCAGGGTGAAGCAGAACATCGTGTTCAGCGACCTCGGACAGCTAAACAACGGAGGTTCGGCCGGACTGCATTTCACTGACGGCGACATAATCTATTATGGAGGCGGCATTGAAAGCAGCACATCGCTCGGCTACCAGGAGACCACACCAAGCTATGAATTCCGCGCTTACGAAACGTCAACGGGCACAGAACACCGCTACGCCGACATTCCGTGCCAAGGCGCGGGTGCGTGTGTTGACGGCGCGCCTGTCATCGCCGGCGATGGCGGAATATACCGTCTTTCGGGCACATCATGGACTCCCATAGCCCAGCGCAGCGGCGAAGTGGTTGCGGCTGCGGCCGATGGGAACAAGCTGTACGTTGTGACAGGCAGCACAATCGAGGCTTACACCATAGGAAAAGACGACAACGGCAACATCACGGCGACGCTTGACGGCACGAACGAACACGGCGAATACTTCGGCGAAGTGGCCGTAACGCACGACAGCGACGGCACGACGTGGCTCATGGACGACCTCATGCACACGGCATACGCCGTCAAGGGCGGCTCGCTCGAGCCTACCGTATGCGCCAAAAGCGACTCTCTCTCAACAAACTTCAGCTTCATCGGCGTAGCCGACGGCTGCATCTACGCCTTTGACGGTTCGGCCGTGACACGCTACACCGTAGGCGACGGCACGCCCGAACCGCTGCGAATGCTCGGCACGTTTGACTGGTACGGCGCGACTGAATGCGTGGGCGGACGGCTTTACAACTTCGGCGGCACCACCACATTCCGCGGCACATCAACCGCGTCACGCGGCCTGCGCCGCTTCAGCCCGGCCGACTATGCCCCAATATCCGTGGCCATCATGCCCGAATGAAGCAACAAAGACAGTTCCTCTTTCTATTGAAAACCATGCCCGCCCACAGCGTCACCACACACAAACGCTGTGGGCGGATTGCATAAAAACAAATCGGCCATTAGACCGTACAAGTCTGGATATTGGCATATTCCCATACTCCTTGCCTGCTTATGCGTTCCTGCCGCCATCTTGCATACCGCCCCGTCTCGACGTAGCCCGCTACGCCTTCGCCGGAACGGAAAAACAATCTGTCAGGCATAAACACATAATCAGCCTAAAGCCTAACGACCGATTTGGGATAAAAACGCAGAGAAAGAAGCCGAAAAGAAACGTTAAATGATATGAAAACAACGGCACAAAAGATTTTATGACATGCAAAATTGATACTTTTGCAGCAGCGAACCAAGAGGCGGCTCATCATAACAGGCACAGACAACAACAATCAACAACACCCCGAAAGCAATGCAAAACCGCGTAAGAGAGATAGATTACCTGAAGTGCGTATTCATAGTGCTGATGATTGTCTTCCACTTGGTTTACGTCGGCGACAAGTTCCCTTACGCTAAACAAATCGTCTACACATTCCACATGCCGGCGTTCCTGGTCATATCCGGCTATTTGGCCAACATTGACAAGGGCTTCGGCAAACTGGCACGGCAGGTCAAATGGCTGTTCGTCCCGTATGCCGTGATGGAGGCGGGATATACTTACATGGCGTCGCTGCTGCCCATCCGCGAACACATCGAGCGGCTGACCATTGGAGTTTTTCTTGACAAACTGCTGCTGCATCCCCTCGGCCCGTACTGGTATCTGCACACGCTCATAATATGCTACCTTGTCTATTACGCCACAAGCCGGCTGCGCCCGCGCTTGGGAGTGGCCGCAACGCTGTGCTTGATGGGCGTGGCCTTTTATGCCGCAGACGAACTGCTGCACATCGTTTCGATAAACAACGCCATGTACTTCATGGCCGGGGCGGCGGTAAGGATGTGCGGCGTGAGGGTCATGTCGGCGTTCAGCCCCACCCTGCTGTCCGCTGTGCCGCTGGCGTTGCTTTGCGCCATGTCGCCCGACGGGCTCGACCGCTCCACACTGCAAGGCGTCGTGATGACGTGGCTCGCCATGAGCTTCGCCCTCGCCGCTTACCCGTATCTCGGCGACAAGCTGAAAACAGCAACGCATTTCATCGGCGAAAACACGCTGGCCATACTGCTGTTCTCGCCCATGTTCACAATAATCGCCAAGCGTTTCGTGCCCCTGTTCTCCTTCGACCCCACCGCAATGCTGTACACGGCGGTGTCAGTGGCTTTCACGATAGCAGGCAGCATGGCCGTGGCTTACATGATGGACAGGCTTAAACTGTCGCGGTGGTTCAGCGGGAAGAAGCTTTACAACGCGCCGCAATGACAGCGTTCGGCGGTACATCCGCCACGCCTTTCCGCCAAACACGCCCGTCCCGCCAAGCATGTTTGCGCCATCAACTCAACGAACAGGCAAGTCCCATAACCCCAACAAGCCTTGCAACAACCGTCAAGAGAAAGACGCTAACGCCACCATGCGAACGCCCCTGCCGAGTGTTTTTTTACATTTTATTTTGCGTTTTTCCTTTTTTTACCTAATTTTGCAGCGCAAAACGGAAATTCAAAACTTTTATGGACGACTATCACGCGGAAAACATGAACTTGTAAAGTGAGGAGACACGGCTCTCATGGGCGGTCTTCCCACCAAGCGTAACATTTTCGGAGGATTTGCTAATGAGAACATTTTGGAACACCAACAACGGCCTGAAGCAGATTGGCCAATGGGAGCCTAACTGCTGGATACAAGTGACTTGCCCGACTGAAGACGACCAACGCCTTCTTGAAGAAGAATTCAAGATTCCCGACTACTTCCTTTCTGACATCAGCGACAACGACGAGCGTGCCCGCTACGAGTACGACGACGGATGGATGCTCATAATCCTGCGTATCCCGTTCGTCAAGGAAATACGCTCGCGCACACCCTACACCACCGTGCCGCTTGGCATCATACACAAGCGCGACGTCACCATCACGGTGTGCTTCCATGAGACGAACATGATGATTGACTTCGTAAGCTACCAGCAGAAGCGCAGCGAGGGGTTCACCGATTACGTGGACATGATATTCCGACTGTTCCTCTCTTCGGCGGTGTGGTACCAGAAACGGCTGAAACAAATCAACAACCTCATAGAGAAAGCGAAGCGCAACCTTGACCGAGAGGTGAACAACGAGTCGCTAATCGGCCTGTCGCGCCTGCAAGACTCGCTGACATACTTCATCACGTCAATCCGCGGCAACGAGAACCTTCTGGCCAAGCTGAAGTTCAAGTTGCAGGTGGACGAGCTTGACGCCGACCTCATCGAGGACGTAAACATCGAGATGAGCCAGGCGAGGGAGACGACGAACATATACTCAGACATCTTGGAATCGACGATGGACACCTATTCGAGCATCATCAACAACAACATGAACACCGTGATGCGAACGCTCACGTCGGTGTCAATAATCCTGATGTTCCCCACGCTGATAGCGAGCATCTTCGGCATGAACCTAATCAACGGCATGGAAGGCAACAAGTTCGGCTTCCTCATAGCTATAGTGATGTCGGCCTTGATTTCAGGCATTTCATGGTGGATTTTCCGTCATAAACGCCTCATTTAGCAGGGAAAAGGCCATTTTTTTGAAAATTGTTTGCCGATTTACGATATTTTTAATTAAGTTTGCACACCTATTATAATATGTATTAATTAACTTTGCAAACAAGCAGACAAGACTTATCAGCCGACAAGCAAACAACATACAAGCAGACAAGAACATCAACCTTGTTTACCTGTCACTGGCGACTTGTCAACTAAAAATTTTTATATGATGGACTCTCAAGAAAACACTCTCGGTCAAGAAAAGACAGAAGAACTGCTGAACGCCGCACCGGCTGAAAACAGCAACGTAGCAGACAACAGCACTGCCCCCGCCAACGAAACACCTGAAACACCCGCAGCGGACACGGCAGAAACGCCTGCCGCCAACAATGACGCTGACGCGACGGAACAGAAGAAAGTGTACAAAAGCAAGAAAGAGGTAATAGGACGCCTGAAGGAAATAGCCCACAGCGACGAAAACCCGCAGAAAGACGAAGTGGAATACCTCAAGACCGCTTTCTACAAACTGCACTTCGCCGAAAGGGAAGCCGACATGAAGGCTTACGTAGACGGTGGCGGAGACCCTGCCAACTACAAGGTGACGCCTGACGAAGACGAGGAAGAGTTCAAGGCCGAGATGAGCATCATAAAGGAAAAACGCGCCAAAATCTTCTTGGAGCAGGAACAGGAGAAACAAGAGAACCTCAAGAAGAAACTCGACATAATAGAGAAAATCAAGGCGATGATAACATCGCCCGACGAGGCGAACAAGTCATACCAGGACTTCAAGAAGCTGCAGCAGGAATGGAAGGAAATCAAGCTCGTTCCGGCGGAAAAGGCCAACGAGCTGTGGCGCAACTACCAACTGTACGTAGAACAGTATTACGACCTGCTGAAACTGAACAGCGAAGCCCGCGAATACGACTTCAAGAAGAACCTTGAAATAAAGACTAAACTCTGTGAAGCGGCTGAGAAGCTGGCCGACGAAAGCGATGTCATCAGCGCATTCCACCAATTGCAGAAGCTGCACCAGGAATACCGCGAGACCGGCCCTGTGGCCAAAGAGCTGCGCGAAGAAATTTGGGCACGCTTCAAGGCTGCCTCAACCGTGATAAACAAACGTCACCAGCAGCACTTCGAGGAGTTGCGTTCAAAGGAGGAAGACAACCTCGTAAAGAAGACCGCACTGTGCGAAAAGGCTGAGGAAATAGCAAAAACCGAAATCAGCAACGCATCTGAATGGGACAAGAAGACCAAGGAAATCATCGCCATACAGGCGGAATGGAAGACCATAGGCTTCGCCCCGCAGAAGATGAACGTCAAGATATTCGAGCGTTTCCGTGCGGCATGTGACGAGTTCTTCGGCAAAAAGGCTGAATACTTCAAGGCGATGAAACAGAAGTTCGCAGAGAACGCCGAGAAGAAGAAAGCACTCGTAGAACAGGCTCAGGCACTGCAAGACAGCACCGACTGGAAATCGACCAGCGACAAGCTCATAGCACTGCAAAAGGAATGGAAGACGATAGGCATGGTGCCCAAGAAGCTCGGCGACAAGCTGTGGGCCGACTTCCTCGGGGCATGCAACCACTTCTTCGACGCACGCAACGCCGCCACCGCCGGCACACGCAACGAGGAACGCGCCAACTTGGAAAAGAAACGCGAAATAATAGCGCAACTGAAGGCCTTGGCGGAAGAGGCTCCGGACGACGCACAAGAGAAAGCGCACGAACTGACCGACCAGTACAACGCCATTGGGCACGTGCCGTTCAAAGAGAAAGACAAGCTGTACAAGGAATACCACGACATACTTGACAGGCTGTACAAAGAGCTTAACATATCTACGGCACGCCGCCGTCTGGACAAGTTCAAGAGCAACCTGAAGAACGTGGCGGAGAAAGGCGGCGAGGCCTTGGACAACGAACGCTCACGCCTGATGCGACGCTACGAGTCACTGAGGCAGGAAGTGCAGACTTACGAAAACAACATCGGCTTCCTCAACGCGTCAAGCAAAAAAGGCAACTCGCTTATTGACGAGCTGAACCGCAAGGTGCAGAAGCTGAAAGACGACATGAACCTCGTGCGTGAAAAAATAAAAGCCATAGACGCCGAGAACAACTAAATTACAAGGATACAAAAGAGCGAAGAACCAAGGAGACACGCCAGACGCCCGCGAAAGGGATGGTGTAGCCTTGGTTCTTCGCTTTCATACACACCGCAAGACCACGTTTCAACGAAATGAGAAAGATATTGCTCTTTATCGCATTGGCGGCAATGACGGCCAACGCACAGGACATGAAGCAATGGCGAGACTCACTGAAAGTAATCAACCAGCAGATTGCCGACCATCCTGACTCGCTAAACCTGCAACTCGCCAAAGCCGCCGTGAACCTGCAAATGCTTGAATGGGAAAGCGCAGCGAACACTTGCGGCAGAGTGCTGGAAAAAGACCCGAACAACCTGTCAGCCCTATATTACAGGGCTTACGCATACAACAACATGCGGCGTTACGAACTCGCAAAGAACGACTACGCCCGCTTCCTTAGCATGTCGCCCCGCAACATGGAAGCACGATTGGGACTCGCATACACATACATAAAGCTTGAACGCCCCTATGAGGCGATGGCCGAAATGAACAACCTGGTGGAAATGTTCCCGGACAACGCCCTGGTTTACGCGGCAAGGGGAGAACTTGAAAAAGACCTGAAGCAATATGACACCGCACTGTTCGACTTTGACGAAGCCCTGAAACGCGACCCCGGCAACAAGGATTACACAATATCCAAAGTGGATATGCTGATAAGCCTCAACCGCATAGGCGAAGCGAAAAGCGCATTGGACGAGGCCGTCAAACACGGCGTCCCGCGCGGCCTGCTGCACGAATGGTACGCCAAGTGCAGATGAAAAACCGCCCCCTTTGCGGCAAAAGGCAACGTTTCACAAGGTCGAAGGCCGTGTCTCATGCTTCAACACACGGCCTTTCATACATCAAACAGTCATATTCTACAATACGCGTAGCGATGTATGGCACGGCACAACAAACATGACAAAAATCACGTTTTTATCTTTCATCTTTCAGTTTCGACCACAACAGTCTGAATTCCAGTACGTTACAGGCTGAAAGATGTAGTCGCGCATCTTTCAACATCTTCCAGCCCTGAGTCTCAAAACAAAAAACGCTGACAGACGGCACACCAATCTTTTACCCCGTGACACATTGTCAGCCAAGACTATATGGCGAAAACTGAAAGATGAAAGATGATTTCATGGAAAAACATTGACAACCCACAATCGGCCGTTAGACTTCGGCATGATTATACGAAATACGGATTTGTTCAGGCATATTACGCCATAATAAGCAATTGGGAATAAACATTTGCCGCTCACACACCACACTTTCACAGCATAACAAAACAAATAAGGCGTCTCGAAATGAGACGCCTTATGATAGTTGGGATACCCGGATTCGAACCAGGAATGACAGGACCAGAATCTGTAGTGTTACCATTACACCATATCCCAATGCCTTTTCAAAGCAGCTTTATTGCTGATTGCGTGTGCAAAGGTACGTATTTTTTTTTAATTGACAACATTTCAGCCGACTTTTTTCTAAAAAAACTCAAATTAACATGCCATTGTCATGATTTTACAATAAATCAATGTACCTTTGCATAACAAAGTAGATGATTTCCACAAAACAAAGGACACATCTCCAAGTCAAATATTTTAACCAAACATTTTCGCATTAACAACACTCAAATTCTTGATGGAACAAGTAAAAAAATTAGTTGAGACAATCACCAAAGGCATTCAAGAAAAAAAAGGTTCAAACATAACCATAGCCGACTTGCGCGGCATAGAAGGCTCAGTATGCAATTACTTCATAATTTGCCAAGGCAATTCCCCCTCGCAAGTAGAAGCCATAACAGATTCTGTTGAAGAAACGGCGAGAATTGACGCCGGCGAGAAACCTGTACACGTAGTAGGCCTTCAGCACGCCCACTGGGTGGCGATGGACTACACGGACGTGATGGTTCACATCTTCCTTCCCGAGGAAAGGGAGTATTACAACCTTGAGAACCTGTGGGAAGACGCCAAGCTGACAAGGCTTCCCGACATTGCGTGACCTGACACGCAACAGCACTAACGATTGTAAAGACTTCTTTACAAGAAGACACCAATGGACAACATGGAACAAAACAAGAACAACAAAGGCCCGAAATTCAGCATGAGCTGGATTTACATGATTGTGCTTTTCGGCCTGTTGGCGATGTACTTTTTCGGCGGCGACACCGTTGGCGGAAGCGCGAGCAAGAAAGTCACTTACGACGAGTTCAAGGCTTTCGTCGCCAAAGGCTACGCATCAAAGATTGTCATCAACAAGGACGAAAGCACGCTGAAAATGTATGTCAACCCGCAAAACATACGCGACGTGTTCAAGCAAGGCGTGAAGAACACAGGCAACAACCCGTTTGTCACGACACAGTTCGGCAGCGTTGACAAGGTGGAAACGTTTGTCGAGGCGGAGAAGCAAGCGGGAAAGTTCAAAGGGCAACTCAGCTATGAGAACAAACGCGGCAACGACTTGTTCAGCATCTTGCTGAGCTTCGGCCCCATCCTGCTGTTCATCTTCCTGTGGCTATACTTCATGCGCCGCATGAGCGGAGGCGGCGGAGGCGGTGCCGGCGGCGTGTTCAACGTCGGGAAGAGCAAAGCCAAGATGTACGAAAAGGGCGCGGACATCAACGTCACGTTCAAGGACGTGGCAGGACAAGCCGGCGCAAAGCAGGAAGTCCAAGAAATAGTGGAATTCCTGAAGAACCCGAAGAAATACACCGACCTCGGTGGCAAAATACCCAAGGGGGCGTTGCTCGTAGGCCCTCCTGGCACAGGCAAGACCCTTCTGGCAAAGGCTGTTGCCGGAGAAGCCGGCGTGCCGTTCTTCTCCATGAGCGGTTCTGACTTTGTAGAGATGTTTGTCGGCGTAGGCGCAAGCCGTGTGCGCGACCTTTTCCGACAGGCAAAGGAAAAGTCGCCATGCATCATCTTCATCGACGAGATTGACGCCGTAGGCCGCGCCCGCAGCAAAAACCCCGCCATGGGAGGCAACGACGAGCGAGAAAACACGCTCAACGCCCTGCTGACCGAGATGGACGGATTCGGCACAAACAGCGGTGTAATAATACTCGCCGCCACCAACCGTGCCGACATGCTTGACTCTGCGCTGCTCCGCGCCGGACGTTTTGACAGGCAAATCAATGTTGACCTGCCCGACCTCAACGAGCGCAAGGAGATATTCAAAGTCCACCTGAAACCCGTAAAGATTGACGAGACGGTTGACGTGGACATGCTTGCACGGCAGACTCCTGGCTTCTCGGGAGCCGACATAGCCAACGTGTGCAACGAGGCCGCGCTGATAGCCGCGCGCCATGACAAGAGCCACGTGGGCAAACAGGACTTCCTCGACGCCGTTGACCGAATAATCGGAGGATTGGAGAAGAAGACCAAAGTCATGACCGAAGGCGAACGCCGCACAATAGCACTGCACGAGGCGGGCCACGCCACAATATCATGGTTCCTCGAACATGCCAACCCGCTTGTCAAAGTGTCAATAGTGCCACGCGGACGGGCATTGGGCGCAGCATGGTACATGCCCGAAGAACGACAGATAACAACAAAGGAGGAAATGCTCGACGAGATGTGCGCAACGCTTGGAGGCCGTGCCGCCGAGGAGCTGTTCACCGGCCACATATCCACAGGCGCGATGAACGACCTTGAGCGCGTGACAAAGAGCGCGTATGGCATGATTGCTTATGCGGGAATGAGCGACAAGCTGCCGAACATCTGCTATTACAACAACAACGAGTACAATTTCCAGAAACCGTACTCTGAGACAACGGCGAAAATCATGGACGACGAAGTTCTTGGCATGATAAACAAACAATACGAGCGCGCCAAGAGCATACTGCTTGAACACAAGGTGGGACACAACCAGCTCGCCGACCTGCTGCTTGAGCGCGAAGTCATCTTCGCAGAGGACGTTGAGAAAATCTTCGGCAAGCGTCCGTGGGTAAGCCGTTCGGAGGAAATAATGGAAAGCGAGAACGGCAACAACGCCAACAAGGAAACGCCGGCTATCAACGAAAGCGACAACAAGCCTTCAGTCAGCACCGGCGACGGCGACAACGCCGGGATAAACACTGGCGACGAGAAGATCTAAAATACGGGATTTACGGTTATGGGGTTTTAGGTAAAGTTATCCCCATAACCGTAAAGCCTAAAAACCGTAAAACCGTATAATTATGAAAAACCTCATTGTAAGAAGCATCACTGGCATATTCTTCGTGGCGGCCATCGTCGTCAGCTTCATGGAGCCAATCGCCATGGCATCACTGTTCGCTCTTGTCACCGGCCTTACCATCTGGGAATACTGCGGATTGGTGAATGAAATAAAGGGGGTGCAGGTCAACCGCTTCATCTGCACCGTGGCGGGCGTTTACTTCTTCCTGGCTGTCGGCGGATTCTGCAGCGGCATAGTGCCCACGGGAGCGGTGTTCATACCTTACTTGCTGACTATCGTCTACCTCTTCATCAGCGAACTTTACGCCAAGACAGAGAACGCAATAAACGACTGGGCGTACACCATGCTATCGCAGATGTACATCGCCCTGCCCTTCTCCACCATCAACGTGCTGGCATTCAACGCCACGCCTGACGGACAAATAACGTTCAACTACCTCCTGCCCCTATGCGTCTTCATCTTCCTTTGGGCCAACGACACAGGGGCATATTGCTGCGGTTCGCTTCTCGGCAAGCACAAACTGTTTCCCCGCATATCGCCGGGCAAGAGCTGGGAGGGGTCTGTCGGCGGCGCGATAATCGTGCTTGTCGTGGCTTACTTCATTGGGAGTTACGAAGCCGGACTTGGCTCTGACAGCGGCCTCACAGTGCCGCAATGGATGGGATTGGGACTTGTCGTCGTGGCGTTCGGCACATGGGGCGACCTCGTAGAGTCGCTTTTCAAGCGCACACTCGGCATAAAGGACAGCGGAAACATCTTGCCAGGCCACGGCGGAATGCTCGACCGCTTCGACTCTTCGCTGATGGCCATGCCAGCGTCTGTGGTTTACCTTTATTCGCTGACATTGTTCTAAACGGACAAAGAGCCGTCAAAACATATCGTAAAAGCCGTCAAAACGCAATGTTTTGACGGCTTTTGCCATTTCAAATCTTACCTGCCGAGCATGTTTTCATACTTCCCCCGGGCTGCGAAGTCAAGCGAAAACTTATAATGAAAGTTGTTCATGCCACATGATTCATAAAAATGGTGGGCTTTCTTTCTGAGCTGGTTGCAGCACACTTCTATCTGGACGCAACCATTTGCCTTGGCCTCGGCGCAAGCGGCGGTGAACAGCCGGCGGCCTACGCCCTTGCTCCTGAAGCCGTCGGCTACCGACATTTCCATTATCTCGCATATCCGCGCGGCGTGATGCAACTGCCATTCCATGCGCAGGTTGATGCATCCAACGGCCTTGCCGCCGTCTTCACACACCAAGCAGACAAAACTGTCATCCGCCCTTTGCGCCATGAATACACGCTCAAAATCACCGTAAGGCAACTCCTTTTCCTCCATTTCGCAAATCAGCGAATACACGTCCTTGCAATCCTCCGGCAAGGCTTTCCTGATAAAATCCATACGTTTAAGTCTTGACATTGTCACTCCGTTATTTCCAGCAGAATGCCTTCAGCTCCTGCCACACTGCTCTCATAACAGCCGTCGCCCGTAGTCCGCGGGCCGTCAACCACCTTGAAGCCGTCAGCGCGCAACCTCTCCGTCAAGGCATCAACGGCTTCTTTTCCGCCAACGCTCAGCGACATATGGGCGTAACCAATGCCCGGCGCGCCTACATGAGCGGCCCCAAACCCGGGCCGAGACATGATTTCAAGCCGCGCACTGCCGCCAAACGACAGGAAATAAGTCTTCAATCCAGTCCTCGGATTATGGTACATCTCGTTCGACTTGGCGTCAAAATATTTCATGAAAAACGCCCTCGCGCCTTCCAAGTCGGCAACATATACCGCCACGTGGTCAATCTTCATACTGCATTACATTTAAATTCCACCTACAAAAATAAGCAATAAAGCCCAAACGCACAAACTGCATGCCCGCAAAAATCAAACCAGCCACACAATAAAAGACGACCTTTCGGAAGGCAAAAGGATGCCAATCGCACTGTCAAAGGCCGCCTTTTGCCCCACGAAAGACGACCTTTCACAAACACCCTGACTGTCAGATACTTACAAAACCACACCATTGCAACGTGAAAGCCGTTGGCAATCAGGCATTCATAACAACGAGGGCAAAGGCCTACGGGGGACTGGAAAAAACAGTAATATTGGTTGTTTATACTGCAAAAAGTTTACATCCCGTTTCAAGAAAATCATATATTTTTGCAACATGGGCGACTGTCTTCATGCCGAAACGCCAAAAGCCGCGGCGGCGAAGGCGCGCTTACGGACATTAACTAAAAACAATGCGGACATGAAAATCAAGAACATCATCAGGCCGCTGCTGCTGACAATCATCGGCTGCGGCATGTTTCCAAACTGCGGCATGGCGCAGACCAGCCAGCAGGGGGCGACCGGTCAGACACCCGTACCGGGAAAGGACGGCAACAAATACGTGCCATACGAGCAGCGCACTGGCAACGAGTCAATAGTCTACTTCACGCGCAACCTCAGCCCGGAGGGCCTCATCAAGGCTTACGAACAGGTGTGCGCCAACATCAGCGGGCGCACGGGCGTAAAGCTGCACACGGGCGAACAGAACGGGCCCAACATCATACCGTCGGCATGGGTGAAGGAACTGATGCAAAAAGACCTGCCCGAGGCCAGCATCATCGAGACGAACACTTACTACAAGGGCGACCGCTACACCACCGAACAGCACCGCAAGACGCTGAAAGTGAACGGCTGGACGTTCTGTCCCGTTGACATAATCGACGAGGAAGACACCACCACCCTGCCCGTCATAGGCGGCAAGTGGTTCACGAAGATGGCCGTAGGCAGCCACCTGAAGAACTACCAGTCGCTCGTCGTGCTGACCCACTTCAAGGGGCACTCGCAGGGAGGCTTCGGCGGAAGCAACAAGAACATAGGCATAGGCTGCGCCGACGGGCGCATAGGCAAGGCGTGGATCCACACAACGCCGAACCAAGACAACCAGTGGGACATAGCCAAGGAAGAGTTTATGGAGCGCATGACCGAGTCAACGAAATCTGTCATCGACCACTTCGGCAAGCACGTTGCTTACGTCAACGTGATGCGCAACATGTCAGTGTCTTGCGACTGTGAGGGCGTCAACGCCGCGCCCGTGGTGACGCCAAACGTGGGCATCCTGTCGTCAACCGACATCCTCGCGCTCGACCAGGCGTGCATCGACCTCATCTACGCTATGACCGAGGCCGAGCATCACGACATCGTAGAACGCATAGAGACGCGCCACGGCCTGCGCCAGTTGTCATACATGAAAGAGCTTGGCATGGGCAACGACCGCTACATACTCATCGACCTCGACAACAGCGGCAAGCGCATCACCGCGGCCGAAGCCGTGAAGGGGCTGAAGCCTTTTGTCCAGCAATAGGGCGAAATGTGAATAACGGAGAGCCAAGAGTGAAAAATCCATTACCTTGATGATGTCTGTCCCGTCAGGGAATCATCGGTAATGGATTTTTCACTCTTGGCATTTTCATCTTTTCACCGTCTCCATGCCTTTCTGTTTCAAAGAATTCAAAAAACCGTAATAATGGTTGTTCATACCGTAATCCGTCTACCGCCGCCATGGGAACGGATACGTATCTTTGCAAAGTAAAACAACCAGCAATGTTGCTTCAGCCATGAAACAACCTGCACATTGACAAAATTGAAAGTATGAGAGTAAAGACAGCTATCGCAGCCGCGATGCTTGCCCTGGCTGCAGCGGCGGTTGCACAACCATTAAACCAAAAGGACATGACAGACGAAAAACTTAACCTGACGCAAGAATGGGACAAGACTTTCCCAGAAAGTGACAAAGTGAACCACGTGAAAGTGACGTTCCACAACCGTTACGGCGTGACGCTCGCCGCCGACCTTTACACCCCTAAAAACGCCAGCGGCCGCCTTGCGGCCATCGCCGTGAGCGGTCCGTTCGGGGCTGTAAAAGAGCAGGCCTCGGGCCTTTACGCGCAGACGCTGGCCGAACGGGGCTTCATCACACTGGCTTTCGACCCCTCGTTCACGGGCGAAAGCGGCGGCACGCCGCGCTATGTGGCCTCACCCGACATCAACACAGAGGACTTCTCGGCAGCCGTAGACTATCTTTCGACACGCCAGGACGTTGACCCTGAACGCATCGGAATACTCGGCATCTGCGGCTTCGGAGGCCTTGCCATAAACGCCGCGGCCAACGACCCGCGCATCAAGGCAACCGTGGCTTCAACCATGTATGACATCAGCCGCAACACAGCCAACGGCTATTTCGACGCCAACGACAACGCCGACGCACGTTACAAGATGCGCCAACAGCTCAACGCACAGCGCACCAAGGACTACCTGAGCGGCTCTTACGAGCGCGCCGGGGGCGTGGTTGACCCGCTGCCCGCCGACGCCCCACAGTTCGTAAAGGACTATCACGCATATTACAAAACCAAGCGCGGATACCACAAACGCTCGCTCAACTCCAACGAGGGATGGAACAAGACATCGGCCCTCTCGTTCCTCAATATGCCCATACTGGCCTACAGCGACGAAATACGCAATGCGGTCATGGTTGTACACGGCGAGAAGGCTCACTCACGCTACATGGGCGAGGACGCTTTCAAGAAGCTGAAAGGCGACAACAAGAGGCTGCTCATAGTGCCCGGCGCAAGCCACACCGACCTTTATGACAACCTGGATAAAATCCCGTTTGACGACATCGAGGCGTTTTACAGGGAGAACCTGAAATAAGGCAGCCGTGCAATCGTCATGGAAGAGGTGACGTTTCACACACAGGACAACGGTTCGTTCAATATGAAAATGCCGTCCAAACGCTTTGTTTGGACGGCATTTTTCATGTCTTTCAATGGCGAATAGCAGCAGAAAACTTTACTTTACGCTCTCCTTTCTCAACAGCCTTAGCATTATTTCAGCCGCGTTATCGGGTGCTTTTTCCTTACCGAGGCGGCGTTTCACTTCGGCGTAGCCGTCAAGCATGGCTGCGCGCGCCTCGCTGCCTGGCAACAGGCGGCCCAGTTCACGGGTAATATTGTCAACGGTGAACGTATCGGCCACGAGTTCCGTCACAACCTCACGGTCGGCTATAAGGTTTACCAATGAGATGTAACGAACCTTCAACAAGTGTTTGCGAAGAAATGATATGACTTTCGGTATAGGTGTCTCGTAGCACACGACTTGTGGCACGCCGAACAACGCAGTTTCAAGGGTTGCGGTGCCACTTGTGACAAGTGCGGCACATGAATGGGAAAGCAGGGCGTAAGTCTGGTCGTAGACTATTGCTACGGGCTTGTCTTTTATAAATTCGGAATAGTATTCGCGGGCTATGCCCGGTGCGCCGGCAACAATCAACTGGTAGTTGTCGGCATAACGTGATGCCGCTTCAATCATTGCCGGCAGGTTGTCCTTTATCTCCTGGCGGCGGCTGCCGGCAAGCAAAGCAATCACCGGCTTGTTTGCCGGAAGCGAGTTTTTACGGCAAAAATATTCAAAAGCCTCTGCATATGAAGCCTTGAAATCCGCCACTTCATCTGCGGTGGGATTGCCTACGTAATGTATTTTATAGCCGTGCTTTCCCTCGTAAAACGGAACTTCAAACGGCAGGATTGAGAACATTTCGTCAACGTCACGCTTTATGTTCTTTATCCTGTATTCCTTCCACGCCCAAATCTTGGGCGAAATATAATAATACACGGGGATGGAAGTTTTTGCCTTGACAAACTTGGCTATGCCGAGGTTGAACCCTGGATAATCGACAAGTATAACAACGTCAGGCCGCCACTCAACGATGTCACGCTTGCAAAGAGCCATGTTCCTGAATATCGTCCGCAGATGCAAAAGCACCGGCACGAACCCCATGTAGGCAAGTTCGCGGTAATGCTTGACGCGCGTACCGCCGACCGCCGACATCAGGTCGCCGCCAAAGAAACGGAATTCAGCAAGTTTGTCAACAGCCCGCAACGAGCGCATAAGATGTGAAGCGTGCAAGTCGCCACTCGCTTCACCGACTATAAGGTAATACTTCATTATTTTAATTCATAATCCATAATTCATAATCCATAATTGGCCGGCTGACATAAACTGCTTGCACGTCCGTGTGTTATAACATGACGAATTGGCCGTTGGACGTCAATCATGATTTATGAATTATGAATTGTACATTTTAAATTATGAATTATGGATTAACTTTTCCAGTTTATCAATCATTCCATAGGCTGTAACGTCTATCGTGGTAGGCGTTATCGCCACATAACCATGGCGCAAGGCCCAGTTGTCGGTATCCTCGGCGGCGGGCTCGTCGTTGGTGTATTCACCCACAAGCCAAAAGTAATCATAGCCGCGCGGATGATGGGCGCGAACAACCTCGTTGCCCCACATCCCGCTGGCCATTCGGCAGACTTTAACTCCCTTAAACTCTTTCACCAAGGGGAAATTCACATTAAGGCAAACACCTTTGGGCAATCCGTCACGCAAAACACCAGCCGTTATCGCCCTGACATACTTGCGCAAAGGCTCGAAATCGGCATCGTCGTCATGGTCGCAAAGCGAGAAAGCCACTGACGGAATATACTTCATGCACCCCTCACGCACTACGCCCATAGTGCCGGAATAATGGGAATTAACAGAAGCGTTGTCGCCGTGGTTAATGCCGCCTATCACGATTGCGGGACGCCTGTCAGGGCAAAGCTCGCTAAGAGCCAGCTTGACACAGTCAACGGGCGTGCCGTTGCATGACCACATCTGCATCCCCTCACGCTCACGGCGCAACTTTAAGCGCAAAGGAGTTGTGGCAGAGAACGCCGTAGAGAACCCCGAACGAGCCGATTCAGGCGCACAAACAAGGATGTCACCATAATCTGACACCATGTCAACCAACGAATTGATGCCTTTGGCATGATAGCCGTCATCATTTGAAATAAGTATTAACGGTTTCATCATTTTCATTAAAAATCATTTTCTTTCGCCCGCAAAAGTACGAAAAAAGGTTTAAACCAACTATTTCTCACATAAAATATGTATTTTTGCAAAATAATTTTTAAGTGGACAAGTAGACAAGAGACCAGCAGGCAAGCATATTTGCATTGTAAAAACAACGAGGCGGCTATCTTGTCGCTTTTCTGCCCGCGACTTGTCAACTAACTTTCAAAGAAAATGGGAAAAATTATCGCATTAGCAAACCAAAAAGGTGGCGTGGGTAAAACCACGACGACAATCAACTTGGCGGCTTCGCTCGCCACATTGGAAAAAAAGGTTCTGGTAATCGATGCCGACCCGCAGGCCAACGCCTCAAGCGGCCTCGGTGTCAACATTAAAGACATTGACTGCACTTTATACGAATGCATTATCGACAACGCAGACGTGCGCGACGCCGTTTACACCACCGACATTGACGGATTGGACATCATACCGAGCCACATTGACTTGGTGGGAGCCGAAATAGAGATGCTTAACATCGAACACAGGGAGCAAGTAATCAAGAACCTGCTCGCGCCCATAAAAGGCGATTACGACTACATCCTGATAGACTGCTCGCCATCGCTCGGCCTGATAACAGTCAACGCCCTGACTGCCGCCAACTCGGTCATCATCCCTGTGCAATGTGAATATTTCGCCCTTGAAGGCATCAGCAAACTGCTGAACACAATAAAAATAATCAAAAGCAAGCTCAACCCGAAGTTGGAGATTGAAGGCTTCCTGCTCACGATGTATGACAGCCGCCTGAAGTTAGCGAACCAGATATACGACGAGGTGAAACGCCACTTCCAGGAACTTGTTTTCAAGACAGTTATACAACGCAACGTCAAGTTGAGCGAATCGCCAAGCCACGGATTGCCGGTGATACTGTATGACGCCGACTCGACAGGCAGCAAGAACCACTTGGCTTTGGCCAAAGAGATTATCAATAAGAATTAAGGTTGCGCGGTTGAAAAGTCATAAGGCAAGGCATAAGTCCACGGGCACGCCATGACTGCCCGAAACCGTATGACCCAAAACGCAAGACCATAAAACATGACAACAATGGCTATAAAGAAAAGATACGGAAACGCCTTGGGGCGCGGGTTGGATGCGCTGATTTCCACCGACGAAGTGCGCCCGCAAGGCAGCTCGACAATAAACGAAATACCAATAAGCCAAATCGAGGCGAACCCCAACCAGCCACGAAGGGAATTTGACCCCACCGCCTTGCAGGAACTCGCCAACAGCATACGTGAAATAGGCATAATACAGCCCATAACGCTGAGGCAGGTTGACGAGGAAAGATACCAGATAATAGCCGGCGAACGCCGCTGGAGGGCATCACAGATGGCCGGACTTACAGCAATTCCGGCATACATAAGGACAATAAAAGACGAGAATGTCATGGAAATGGCTCTCGTCGAGAACATACAACGCGAAGACCTCAACGCCATAGAGATAGCATTGGCCTACGAGCATCTGATGTCAAGCACGGGCATGACACAAGAAAAGGTGTCTGAACGTGTGGGCAAAAGCCGCACGGCCATAGCCAACTACCTGCGTCTGCTGAAACTGCCAGCGCAAGTGCAGATGGCCCTGCAAAACAAGGAGATTGACATGGGACACGCACGCGCCTTGCTCGCAATAGAAAGTCCGTCACTGCAAGTAAAGCTGTTCAAGGAAATACAAAAGAACGGCTACTCAGTGCGCAAAGTGGAGGAAATGGTGCAAAAGCTGAAGAACGGCGAGGACATAGTTAGCGGAAAAAAGAAAATCACCGCAAAACAACAGATGCCTGAAGAGTTTGCCACCCTTAAACAAAGGCTGTCAGACTTCTTGAGCGCACCCGTGCAAATGTCAATCTCGGCCAGCGGCAAAGGAAAGATAAGCATCCCTTTCGCAAACGAACAGGAACTGGAACGGATTATCAACATGTTTGACAAACTGAAAGACCAGCAATAACATTGTGGGTACAAGTAACAGACTTTCCATATCCGGGCAGGCGAGATTGATTGTCGTATCTTTTCTCTTGGCGTTCTTAATGCCATGCAAAGGCGTGTGCCGCTATTATACGTACATAAGTGCGGGCGATACTATCACGGCGGAAGGCGACAGCGCATATGCAAGCATTAACGACTCTGTGGCAAAAATCATGACAGCCGTAGACTCTGCCAACCTAAACAACGCAAATGCAAAGGACTCGCTGACAACAAAGAAAAAACAAAAACGCGACTGGGCCACATGGAGGCCCGACGCCAAGCGCGCAATGTGGCTGGCCATAGTCATTCCTGGAGCCGGACAAATATACAACCGCAAATACTGGAAGCTGCCGATTGTGTACGGAGGCTTTGTCGGATGCCTTTACGCAATAAGATGGAACAACCAGATGTACCACGACTATTCACAGGCGTACATGGACATAATGGACAACGACCCGAACACGAACAGCTACAACCAGTTCTTGCACTTGGGCAACACCATAACTCCTGAAAACACCGAGCGTTACCAAGACTTGTTCAGGAGGCGCAAGGATTATTACAGGAGATACCGCGACTTAAGCGTTTTCATTTTGATTGGAGTCTACGCCCTGTCTGTAATAGACGCATACGTGGATGCGTCACTGTCAGAATTCGACATATCACGCGACCTAAGCCTGAAGGTTCAGCCAGCCGTGATAAACAACGGCATGTCGTCGAACCCGTTGCTGTCGTCGGCGGTGGGGCTGCAATGCTCGATAACATTCTGACACTTAAACAAATACAAACTTCAAAGATTTCGCACATATAACACAACCTATGAACAAGAAATTATTTATTGTTATTGCCGCGTTTTTACTCGGCGGAAACTGCGTGATGCAGGCTCAGGACGAGAAAGAAGAGATAACCGTCACCGACAATGACGGCAAGGAAGAAGTGATAGACGTGCCGGAGGCCATGAACTACGAGGTAGACAGCCTCCTGAACTTATACTACTCAAAGACATACCTGCAGCCTGACAACGACTGCAACTACAAAGACGAAAACGTATCATACCCCAAAGAGGTATACATCGAGAGGCTCGGAAGGCTGCCCAACGTGATGGAAATGCCGTACAACGACATCGTGCAGAAATTCATCGACAGGTACACTGGCCGCCTGCGCCACTCTGTCAGCTACATGCTTGGCGCGTCAAACTTCTACACTCCCATCTTCGAAGAAGCTCTTGAAGCCTACGGACTTCCGTTAGAATTGAAATACCTGCCCGTCATCGAATCGGCACTCAACCCGCAAGCCACGTCACATGCCGGAGCTGCCGGCTTGTGGCAGTTCATGGTGGCGACTGGCAAACACTACGGACTTGAAGTGAACTCACTCGTGGATGAACGCCGTGACCCAATAAAGTCATCATACGCCGCAGCACAGTATCTAAGGGATTTATACAAAATCTTCGGAGACTGGAGCCTTGTCATCGCGGCATACAACTGCGGTCCAGAAAACATCAACAAGGCCATCCACCGCGCCAACGGCGAGGCCGACTACTGGAAAATATACCCATACCTGCCACGCGAGACACGCGGATACGTGCCGGCATTCATCGCGGCCAACTATGTCATGAACTATTACTGCGAGCATAACATCTGCCCCATGCGCACAAAACTGCCCGCAAAAACAGACACGATTGTCGTAACAAAGGACGTACACCTTAAACAGATTGCCGAAGTGTGCGGCATCGACATTGACGAACTGCGCACGCTCAACCCGCAATACCGCCGAGACATCGTGAACGGCAGCAACAAGCCCTCGATAATACGTATGCCGGCGACAGCGACCAACACATTCATTGCCAACGAGGATTCAATATATAACCACAAAACAGAAACTCTCTTCACAAGACGCTCACTCGTGGAAGTAGACAATTCGAGCAAGTCAAGCTACACACGCAAAAGCTCCGCAAAGAAAAGGAAAAGCTACTCACGGAAAAAACGGCGCACAAGAGCGAAAAGGGTGACCATCAGAAAGGGCGACACGCTTTCTGAAATAGCCGAGCGCAACCATACCACCGTAAAAAAGCTGCGCCAGCTCAACGGCATAAAAGGCAATACGATACGTGCAGGAAAGAAAATCAGGGTGAGATGACAACCATGTCATCCACCCCACCTTATATAAATAATATCAAAAGAACACGGTTATGGACGAACAAAACAATACGGACAAGGCAAGAGAAGCTGCTGAGGAGAAATTAGTGAACGGCGCATTCCAACACTTGTTGGACAGTTATCTGGAAACACGCCACCGCAAGAAAGTAGACCTTATAACAAAAGCTTTCAACTTCGCAAAACAGGCGCACAAAGGTGTGCGTAGGCTGTCAGGCGAACCATACATAATGCACCCCATTGAGGTAGCACAGATAGCATGCTCTGAAATGGGACTTGGTTCAACCAGCATCAGCGCGGCGTTGCTGCACGACGTTGTTGAAGACACCGACTACACTGTAGAAGACATTGAAAACATCTTCGGCAAGAAGATTGCGCAAATAGTAGATGGGCTGACCAAAATCTCAGGTGGAATTTTCGGCGAAAAGGCTTCAGCCCAGGCTGAGAACTTCAAGAAACTGCTGCTTACAATGAGCGACGACATCCGTGTCATCCTCATAAAAATCTGCGACCGCCTGCACAACATGCGCACACTTGACAGCCAACCGGCAAACAAGCAATACAAGATTGCCGGCGAAACGTTGTACATATACGCCCCTCTTGCAAACCGCCTCGGCCTGAACAAGATAAAAACCGAACTTGAGAACCTCAGCTTCAAGTTCGAACATCCTGAGGAATACAAGAAAATTGAAGACCAGCTTGCCGACACGCAAGCGTCACGCGAGACGTTGTTCGCCGAATTTACGACTCCAATACGCGAAGCCCTTGACAAGATGGGCATAGAATATGAGATAAAGGCGCGCGTGAAAAGCCCTTATTCCATTTGGAACAAGATGCAGAACAAGCACGTCACGTTCGACCAGATATATGACATCCTCGCCGTAAGGATTATTTTCAAGCCCAAGAAACGCGAAGAGGAAGTCAACGAATGCTTTAACATCTATGTGGCCATAAGCCAAATATACAAGTCACATCCTGACCGTCTGCGTGATTGGGTCAACCATCCCAAGGCTAACGGCTACCAAGCGTTGCACGTAACCCTCATGAGCAAGCAAGGCCGATGGATAGAAGTGCAAATACGCTCTGACCGTATGGATGAAATTGCAGAACAAGGCTTTGCCGCACACTGGAAATACAAGGAAGGCGATGAAATAACCGAAGACGACGAACTGAACAACTGGTTGCGCACCATCAAGGAAATACTTGACGACCCGCAACCCGACGCAATGGATTTCCTCGACGCCATCAAACTGAACCTCTTCGCTTCTGAAATATTCGTATTCACGCCGAAAGGCGAAATAAAGACAATGCCAGCGGGATGCACCGCCTTGGACTTCGCTTTCCAGATACACACATTCCTCGGCAGCCACTGCATCGGGGCAAAGGTCAACCACAAGCTCGTACCGCTTAGCCACAAGTTGCAAAGCGGCGACCAGGTCGAGATTCTAACGTCTAACTCGCAACACGTACAGCCGTCGTGGATTAACTTCGCGTCAACAGCCAAGGCTAAAAGCAAGATACAAGCAATACTCAGGCGTGAGGCGAAAGAAATTCAGAAGAAAGGGGAAGAGATACTCAACGATTTCTTACAAAAACATTCGCTCGAACCCAACTCGTCAATAATCAACAAGCTGTGCGACTTCCATGAAGTGCAAAAGCCAGACATGCTGTTCAAGGCTCTCGGTGACAAGACAATAATCCTCGGTGACAAAGACATTGACGAGATTACCGGCAAAAAGAAGCAGGGCAAAGGCGCAAGCTGGCGCAAGTTCGTGCCATTCGTCGGCAAAGACAAGAAGAAAGGCGGAGACGAGAAGAAACAAAACTATTTCACCGTCAAAGAAGGCTTCAACCGCAAGAAGCCCATCTATATCACTGACGAGAACATCAGTCAGTTCATCTTCCCGACTTGCTGCCACCCCATCCCCGGCGATGACGCCCTCGGCTTCATCGACGGCATGAACCATATCGAGATTCACAAACGTTCGTGCCCCGTTGCGGCAAAACTCAAGGCTGGTTTCGGCAACCGCATACTCGACGCGAAATGGGACATGCACAAGCAACTGTTTTTCGACGCAACGATAGAACTGAAAGGCATCGACCGTATTGGAATCCTGAGCGACGTCACCCAAGTCATATCAGAAGAATTGAACGTAAACATCCACAGGGTCACCCTGTCATGTGAAGAAGGAATCTTCGACGGCACAATCGAGCTGCGCATACATGACCGAGATGACGTTAAGAACATCGTCGGGAAACTGAAAAAAATAGACGGACTGCAAGAAATAACCCAAATAGTTTGATTCCCGAAAGGAGCAAAAGAGAAGAGGCAAGAATGGGCAGTTTTGCATAACGGGGAAACATTACCAACTGGTTTATGCTTCCCTGCCCTTCTCCTTATCTTTCAACCTCACATAAAAAAGAAAAACAATGAAAAAGACTCTCATCACGCTACTAACCATAATCTGCGCAATGACGGCCAATGCGGCTAACCCATACGACAACCCCGACACACTATTCGTTTCGCGTGACGGCACAGGGCAATTCCGCACCATTGGCGAAGCCGTCGAGGTTTGCCGCGCATTCATGGAATACCACAAGGTAATCTACGTAAAGAATGGTGTCTACAAAGAGAAGCTCATAATCCCGTCATGGCTTACAAATATAGAGATTTGCGGTGAAAGTGCCGACAAGACCATTATAACCTACGACGACCATGCCAACATCCGCCTCACTGGGACAAACCAACCCATGGGCACGTTCCGCACGTACACGGTAAAGGTTGAAGGCTGCGACATCACATTCAAGAACATCACCATCGAGAACAACGCCGCGAAACTCGGCCAAGCCGTAGCCCTGCACACCGAGGGCGACCGACTTGTATTCATCGGCTGCCGCCTCCTCGGCAACCAAGACACCGTTTATACAGGCGTTGGCAATACCCGCATTTACTTCAAGGATTGCTACATCGAAGGCACGACAGACTTCATTTTCGGCCCTTCTACAGTGTGGTTTGAAGGCTGCACCATACACTGCAAAGCAAACTCATACGTAACAGCCGCCTCAACACCCAAGGATGTAGCTTACGGCTACGTATTCAACAACTGTACGCTGACCGCAGCCACAGGTGTCAACAAGGTCTTCCTTGGCCGCCCGTGGCGTCCCTATGCCTACACCCTGTTCATGAACTGCACGCTCGGCGGCCACATCGTGCCGCAAGGATGGCACAACTGGAAGAACCCCTCCAACGAACAAACCGCCCGCTACCTTGAATACAACAACACTGGTGACGGCGCAAACACTGCCGACCGCGCGCCATGGAGCAAGCAGCTCACCAAAAAGGAAGCCGCCAAAGTGACGGTTGAAAATGTGTTCAAGCAGGAAACAAACTGGATACCAACAATGTAAGATTTAACCATCTTGCACAATACAAGCTTCAATACCTTGTAGACATCAAAACATTGGAAGAAAAATACAAACCGTTCCTGACCAGTATGACTCCTCAAAAAGAAGTGTGACAAGGTCGGCAACGCCAAATAAGAACTGCAAAACTTTTATCTGACGCTAATATCGCTCATCAAAATCAAACGGATTTAACAATAGCATAAACCTCAAAAAAGTAATCGCTAAATCTTTTATTTTAAAGATTTAGCGATTACTTTTTTTGAGAGGGTGGAGGGTGGGGCTCGAACCCACGACATTCAGAACCACAATCTGACGCTCTAACCAACTGAACTACATCCACCATGTCTGCCATGATACTTATCTGTATCAAAGCGAGTGCAAAGGTACGGGATTTATTTGAAATAGCCAAATAAATCCCGTATTTTTTTCATTTTGCTTATTTTGCAGGTGCTTTCGGAGCCTGCGGAGCTGCCGGAGCAGCCTGTCCTGCCGCGTCACCTGTATTCGCAGGAGCGGCCTGTTTAGTCTGGCTTGCGCCAAATCCAGGCAGGTTGTTCGGGTTCGTTTGCTGCTGTTCAGTGGCGTTTCTCTCAATTACGCTCTCGCTTGCGGTAGAACTCGGTGCTACGTATGCGCAAATCACGCTCAACACCACCATTGCTATCGCAAGCCCCCAAGTGGTTTTCTCAACCACGTCAGTTGTCTTACGTACGCCCATGATTTGGTTGGAAGACGAGAAATTTGATGCCAGTCCCCCTCCTTTTGATTCCTGTATCAGCACGATGCCTATCATGAGCAGTGCCGCCACTACGATTAAGATTACAAATAATGTGTACATTGCTTTATTTATATTTATTATTTATTATCAGTTTTTCCAAGAACCTGATTTGGTCTGCAAAGTAAGCATTTTTTTTTGGATAATTCAAATTTAAACGCTTAATAATTTCCAATGCCTTTGAATATCGCCCCTGTCTTATGTAAATCTGGGCCAGTGTTTCCGTAAAATAGTTCTCGTCGCCCTCTTTTTTGTCGTTGTTTTCTATTTCCGGCACATATTCAGGCTCGTCTTTAAGCTCTATTTTTCCGTTCTCGTTGTTTATGAAGTTGTCTATCAGGTCTTGCCCTTTCATGGCCGGGCTTTCAGCCGTTTCAGGCTCGCCTTCCTCGCTTTCCATGAGGTATGCCACGTAGTCTATCGCAGCGTCGGCCGGTGTAGGCTTGCGCTTCTTCTTGCCTTCGCCGTTTTTCTTTTCTTCCGTTTCTGGCGGGATTGAGTCCAAGAAGCGGTCAATCAACGATATTGTGCGGCTGCCTTCAGACTGGCCGTTGCTTTCTTGCGGCTTTTCCTTGTGTTCCTCGGCCTGGCGCAGCTTGTAGTGCGCCGCCTCAACAAGGTTGAACACCACTTTGCGGTCGGTCACGAAAACGGCTGACCGCCTCAGTTCCTCGTCGAACGACGGGTCGTGCAGCAAGTACAGGTTCTGCAACAACAGCAGGCGGGCTGTCTGAAAATACGGATACAACGCAAGGAGGGAACGCAGGTCATACAGCGTTTCCTTGTCCATCAGCTCAGGATGCCTTATGAGTTGCTCCAAGTCCATTGTGCCCGTTGTTTACCAGTTAGCTACAGTAGCGTTGAATATTTGGTCGGCTATGTCCTCCACCATCTGCGTCACGAGTTCTTCCTGCACGGCGGTGAACGACTGTGTCGTCTCGAAAGAGGCCGTAGCCGTAAACTGCCGTTCAAAGTCTTCGCTGTGGTTGGCGTTGTTGGTGAACCTCACGTTCACCGTCATCGACAGCTCCGCCTGAGCCGAAGTGCCCTCGGCGGTGACGGCCTTGTTGCGCTGCGAATATTGCGTGATTTCGCCTTCTATCTTCAGGTCACCGTTGCGTTTCACCTGCGTCAGGCGCGTATGGTTGGCGAAAATGTCTTTCAGCTCATTGTTGAAAATGCTCGCCATCGGTGCCCAAACGTAGCTCGAACGTATCGGGAAGTCGGCTATCTGTATCGTCTTCGTCTTTGAATAGTCGATGCTCGCCCCGTTGAAGCCGTATTTCACTTGGCACGACAGAAGCACGGCCACAACAGCCGTCAACGCCACAGCAACGCCAAGGCAGCGTCTCCTCTTCTTATTTGTCAAGTCCATATTGCTTAATCCTCCTGTAAAGGGTGCGGTCTGATATGCCAAGTTCCTTGGCGGCCTTCTTCCTGTTGCCGCCGTTGCGCTCCAAGGCCTTTTCTACCATTTGCCGCCCGAGGCTCTCAAGGTTCAGGCTCTCCTGCTCTGATATTTCCTCGGCAACGGCGTCTTGCACCACTGGCGTAGCCCTGCCCACGTCCTGCACGGCGGTGTCCGCGCTCGGTATGATTGACGGTAGGTTTGCCCCTCCGCCCGCAGTTATGCCGCCGCGCGCGGCGTCAATCTGCTTCCTCAGGCTGTTCATCTCGCGCCTAAGGTCGCTGACGTTGCCACGCAGCTCATACAATATCTTGTAAAGTATCTCTCTTTCACTTTCAAACGAGTGGCTGCCGCCACCGCCCGGGGCAACGAGCTGTGTGCTTTCGGCGTCTTCAGGTATGAACTTGCGTATGGCCTCGCCGTCTATCACGCGGTTCTCGCTCAGCACAGACATTTGCTCGGTTATGTTCTTCAGTTGCCTCACGTTGCCCGGCCACTTGTATTTCAGCATGGCCGTCCGCGCCTCGTCGGTCAGCGTGATTTTCGGCAGGTGGTATTTCTCGGCCATCTGCATGGCGAAGAGGCGGAACAGCAGAATGATGTCCTCGCCACGGTCGCGCAGCGGCGGCATCTGTATGGGTATGGTGTTGAGGCGGTAGTACAGGTCTTCCCTGAATCGTCCCTCGCTCACCGCGCGGCGCATGTTCACGTTTGTCGCGGCCACTATGCGCACGTCTGTCTTCATTATTTTCTGCCCGCCCACGCGGATGTACTCGCCTGTTTCAAGCACACGCAGCAGACGCGCCTGCGTGGCGAGGGGCAGCTCGCCAACCTCGTCAAGGAAGATGGTGCCCTTGTCGGCCACGCCGAAATATCCCTCGCTCTCGCCGATGGCCCCGGTGAACGACCCCTTCTCGTGCCCGAACAGTTCGCTGTCAATCGTGCCCTCAGGTATGGAACCACAGTTTATCGCAAAATATTTCTCCCTGCGCCTCGGCGAATTGTCGTGTATTATGCGCGGAATGACCTCCTTGCCCACCCCGCTCTCGCCTACTATCAGCACAGACAAGTCAGTCTGCGCCACCTGCAGGGCGACATCGATGGCACGGTTCAGCCCGTCGTTGTTGCCGACGATGTTGTACCGCTGCTTAACTTTCTGTAGTTCCGTAGTATTCATTTAGCTGACAAAATTACGCATTTATTTCCAAATCAACGCACAAACAACATTAAAATTATGTTTTTTCAATATTTGCGCCTCATGTCTGGCGTCTGCCGTTCCGCCAAACTAATGCCGTTGCATACGCCCCTTGTGCATCCATACCCCAACAATGCAAAATGAAAGACACACATCAGAACTACGAATGAACCCCAACGGGCGGCAAATCGCACCGCAATACATGGCAAAACGCACGCTAAAAGGCCAACTTTTGCAGCGCGAAAGACGACCTTTTGCAACTCACTGGCACACAGGACGTTACAAAGAGACTGGCACATGCAGAAAAAATATGGCGTGCCTATTCACATAGGCACGCCACAGGAACTATTTGAGAGTACTCTTCTCTCGTCACGTTCATCAGTAGAGAGAGTTCTGTTGCATGTTCTTGTTGACGTCCATCTCGCTCTGCGGAATGAGCGGCAGGGCCTTCTTCGAGTCACGGTTGAAGGTGCGCGCCTCCTCGCTCAGGGCGTCGTGCCATCCGCGGTTGTTCACGTCAGTGTAACGGGTGACGGTCTCGCCGCGGCGCAACACGTCAAAGTAACGCTGTCCCTCGCCCACAAGCTCCTTGCGGCGTTCGAGGTATATGCGGTCAAGCGTGACGTTTCCTGCGGTCACGGTCTTCGTGGCGTCAGTCGTGCGGTGGGTTATTATGGCGTTGAGCATCGTGGCCGCCGTGCCTGGGTCGTGGTCGTTGTAGGCCGCCTCGGCCGCCGAGAGGTACACCTCGGAAAGGCGCAGCAGCGGCACGTTTGAGTAAGCCACGCTGCTGTTGGCGTCAGGCTGCGGCATCTTGTTGATGAACACGCCGTGTTCCGTGAAGTCGCTGCCGTAAGAAGCGTACACGCTTGGGTCGCCAGCGGGCTTCAGCAGGATGCCGTTGCGCGCGTCCTGCGGGTCGGACGCCATTTCCTCCGAGAACGTCTTTGTCACCATGATGTCGCCGTATCCTTTCGCCGCGCCTGCTGCGTAGAGGTCGGCGTATGTGTAGGCTATGCCCTCGCGGTCGGTCCAGTCGGTCGCGTCGGTGATTTTCATCTCAAGTATCATCTCGTTGGTGTGCGCCGCGTTGTTCTTGTTCCATGCCGAGGCGTATTCCGAGGTGGTCCATAGCTGGTAGGGCGAGTTGTTTATTATGTCCTCCGCCACGGTGAGGGCGTTGCCCCATTCGCCCTTTGTCATGTACACGCGCACCTGCAAGGCCTTCGCCGTCCACAGGTTTACGTAGCCCTGCGTCTTCTCCTCAGGCAGCGCGCCTGAGTTCACCGCCTCGTTGAGGTCTTTCTCTATCTGCACGTAGCAGTCGGCCACCGTGCTGCGCGCGGGCTTGTTCGTACCGGCGTCGGCCACTGGTTCGGTCATTATAGGCGCGCCAAGGGACGCTCCGCCGTCTTCTGTGTAGGGCTTTCCGTAGATGCGCGTAAGGTCGAACAGCACCATCGCGCGCACCACCTTGGCCTCGGCCTCATACTGGGCTATCGTCGCCGCGTTGTCCTCGGCGTCGGCAATGGTGCCGCCATCGGCGTAGTCAATCACGTAGTTGGCGCGTCCCAGCACGACGAAGGGCGTCTGCCACGGCGTGTTGCCGTTGAAGTTGCTGGCCGTGCTGTAGTTCATGTAATAGTAAAAGTCGCCTCGGCCGGAGCCGTCAATCCAGTTGTACTGCACGTCTTCGCCCCTTACGTCGCCGTAGATGAACATCAGTCGGCCGTAATAGTCTTCCAGGTCGCTGTTTCCTTTCAGTGCGGCGTACATGCCGGCACGCACGCTTTCAAGGTCTGCCGTGGTTGTCACGGCACTCCCGGCGTCAACGCCGGTGGACGGCTCCTGGTCGAGCCAGTCGTTCACGCACGACGACGTGCCTACCGCCATCACGGCGAATGCCAATGCTTTATATATGAATGTTGTTTTCATTGTCGTAATTTTTTATGATTAGAAATCAATTTCCAGTCCGAAAGTGTACGTCCTGTAAGCCGGCGTTTCCACCAAGCAGACGCCGCTGACGGGCATTTCGGGGTCAACCAGCAGCTTGCTTGACTTCCACGTCAGCAGGTTGCTGCCTGAGAAGTAGACGCGCGCCTTGCTGAGTCCGATTTTGCTTACCCACGTCTTCGGCAGTGTGAAGCCCAGCGTGAGGTTCTTCAGGCGCAGGTAGTCGGTAGGCATAAGCCACCGTGACGACTGGTAAGTGACGGAGTTTCCGTACTCGAACTTTGGAAGTTTGGCGTCCGTGTCGCCGGGGCCTTGCCACATGTCGTCCAGCTTGTAGTAAGAAGGCACGCTGCCGTAGTAATAGTCTCCGTCGCCGCCATACAGTGCGTGGCTGTAGTCGAAGGCGTCGCCTCCGAGCGAGTAGGTCAGCGTGAAGCCGAAGTCTATCCACTTCCAGCGCATCGTATTGGTGAGTCCGCCCTCGATTGCGGCCTCGTGCTTGCCCATGATGCGGCGGCTGGCCTCTGATATTTCGGTAGTAGTGCTGCGTGCGTTGTCACTCCCGTCGTTGATGTAATACAGGGCATTGCCCGTCTCGGGGTCAACTCCGGCGTACTCGTACAGGTAGTAAGAGTAGTAGGCTTCGCCTACCTTGTGGATTAACGGACCGCTGATTATCTGGTCGTTCTCGCCGTCGAGCTTGGTCAGCTTGTTGCTGTTGTGCGCCAAGTTGAGAGACGTGGTCCACTTGAAGTCCTTCGTGTCGAAGTTGACTGACGTGACTGTCATCTCGAAACCCTTGTTGGTCATTTCGCCGATGTTCGTCGGCATCGTGTAGGTATAGTCGCCGTTGTAGTATCCTCCGGTCTGCGATACGGGCAGGTCGTAAATCAGGTCGCTGGTCTTACGCTGGTAGTAGTCGAGCGAAAGGGTTATGCGGTTGATGAAAGTAAGGTCAAGGCCGATGTTCCACGTAGCGTTCTTCTCCCATTTCAGGTCGGGGTTTGATATGCTCGTGATGCCCATTCCCGACATTCCGTCATACTTAATTCCGTATGAGTAGAGGTTCATGTAGCCGTAATAGTTTGACGGCTGAGTGCCGTTCACACCGTAGGAAAGGCGCAGCTTGCCGTCGGTCAGCACGCTCTTGATTGGCTCCACGAACTTCTCGTCAGTGAAACGCCACGCGCCCGACACCGACCAGAACGAACCCCAGCGGTTTTCGCGCGAGAGGCGCGACGTGCCGTCGGCGCGGTAACTTGCCCCGATGTAGTAACGTCCAGCGTAGTTGTAGTCAACACGGCCGAGGAACGACGTCATCCTGTATGAATTCTTGGCCGTCTCCGCGCTTGTGGTTCCGGCGTTGGCCAGCTCGTAGAGGTTGCCCGGATAATCCTGTCCTGACACGTAGTTGTAAGTGTATTTGTAGTCCTCCGTCTCGAAACCGAGCAAGGCGTTGATGTTGTGACGCCCGAAAGTCCTGTCGTAAGAGAGCTGGGTCTGCGTGTTAAGCTGCCCGTAAGAGTTCACTATGCGCTGCATCACGCCGCCGTAACTGCTTCCATTCTGCGACTGCTTGTCCCAAAGTACGTCCTCGTTACCGCTCATATAGTCGTAAGATATTTTCTCGCTCAGCTTCAGGTTGTCCCAGATGTTCCAGCTCAGCTTCACCGTGTTGAACGCCTTTGTCATCGTGTAGACGTTTGAGCTGTGGTCGTCTTCATACAGGGGGTTGGTATTGTACGCCCCGCTGTACTGCTTCAGCGTGCCGTCCTCGTTGTAAGGGGTGTCCGAAGGGCTTTGCGCAGCCACGTAGTTGAACAGCGCGCCGTCGTAACTGAGATACTCGTTCACCTTGTTATGGCGCAAGCGTGAGAACTGGCTCGTCACCTGGAGTTCGAACCTTCCGAATGTGTGGGTCAGGTTCGCGTTGCCTGTGAAACGCTCAAGCCCCTGGTCGTAGAGGATGCCTTCCTGCTTGTTGTAGGCCAGTGAGGCGTAGAACGTGGTGCGGTCGTTGCCGCCGGAGACGCCCACCTGGTAGTTCTGGTGCGACCCAGTGCGGGTCAACTCGTCAAGCCAGTCAGTCCAGCCCGCCGCCGGTTTGGCGGCAAAGGCGTCAATGTTGCTGTCGGCGAAGGCCGCCGCATCCTCGGCGGACATGCCTCCCTGGTAAACCGCATAGTTCTCAAGGCCTTTGTAGAGAAGCGCACGGCGGTCGTCGCCGCTGAGCGACGGGCGGTAGTTTACAGCCATGTTGGAAAAGCCCCAATCACTGCGGAATGACACGTTCGTCCTTCCAGCCTTGCCGCTCTTCGTCGTGATGACGATGACACCGTTGGCAGCGCGCGAACCGTAGAGCGACGCCGCGGCAGCGTCCTTGATATATCAACAAAAGCAAAACAATACGAAGTGTTAAAATTTAGATTTTAGCTAAAATTTGTTTCTTTTTAATGTTAAAACTCTTATTAAAAATACATTTTAACGTATATCTTCCGTATATAATGACATTTTTTCAAAACACAAAAGCAATGCAACACCGACGCGCCAACGCCGCATTGACACCAAGGCGGCCATGCACTACGCAGTCCACGCCGGCCTTGCGCCAAGCCACGCAGGGCAAGGCGGCCAAAGACTGACAGGCAACGGCAATGCAAAACACGGCCTTTCGCATTGCAAAAGGCCGTAAAACGCACGCTAAAAAGCCGCATTCCGGAAAGCGGAATACGGCTTCTTACAATACGCTGAATATCAACACAATACAAAGGCTGCGCACATCGCCGGGGAATAATGCCGGCGCAACGTCACTGCGGCCTGTTCTTCTTCTCCATCTTTATCAACAACAGGCCGATAGCCGTCCACACAAGCTCGCGCACACGGACAATCAACGCCACGAAGATGCCCGCTCCGGCCGAAAGGGCGAGACCTGCAGTTGACATCACGAAACCGCCCTCGCGCCCGCCGAGCTGCAACGGGATGAAGAACAGGAGATTGGCGAACAGGCTGGTGAAGGCGAGAATTATGATGCACTGGGCGAAGCTTACATCCGCCGTCAGGACGAGCAGGATGAACATTATCTCGAACGACGAGCAGACGCGGCACGCCAACTCAAGCAGCACGGCGGCCGCAAACGACTTGCGGTTCTGGTTGTGCAGGGCCGCTATCTGGCAGTCGATGGTGTCCAACTGCTGCTTGTGCCGCTCAATGAACCCCCTCGCCCACTTCTTCACTCCCGGAACATGCCGCATGAAATTCATGAGCCTTACGGCCATGCCCTTGCGGTAGCCCTTTATGAAAAACCATACGCCAAGGACGCAAAACGCCAAGGATGCCAACAGGATGACGTTGACGATGAAGTTGTCCAGCGGCTCGGTACACACGTAAATCAATATGGACAACAGCCAGAAGATGAAGTGGCTGAAGATGTGGGTCATCGCATAAAGTATCACTGACGAAGAGGCGCGCTCCGCGCCGATTTTCGGCGACAATGCCATTATGCGGTAAGGCTCACCGCCCATCAGTCCGCACGGCGTGGTGTAGTTCAGCGCGAAGCCCGACACCGTTATCTTATACAGCCAAAAGAAGTTGATGTTTGTCTTTCCCCCTGAACCGCTGCGTATTATGATATACCACGTAGCCGTGTTGAACACGTAAAGGAACGCCCACAACGCCAGCACTGCAAAGAACCAATAACCCGCACTCCTAAGCCCCGACCACACCTCGCGGTAGTCAAGTTGGGTGAGCATTACCACAAAAACGGCAATGCCGAAAAGGAAAAACAGGTTTTGATATTTCTTCTTCATGACAAAGAGTGAAGTGTTTAAATACGAATTAAGAGTTAAGGATTAAGAAAATACGGCCTGGCGGCTTGACAAAAAACTTTTCTTAATTCTTAACTCCCAATTCACAAAATCATTGGTTTTCTTTCGGCTTAGCCTTTGGGATGTTGAAGCGTGTCTTCTCGCTGTCGTCACGTTTCTCGTGGTACAGCTTTTCCAAAGGGTGAGCCAACGGCTCGTCATACTCCGCCCTGTTGCGGAACACGTCAAGCGCAAGATAAACCGCATGGCGGAACGAGCTTTCGTCGGCAACATTCTTGCCCGCTATCTCGTACGCCGTGCCATGGTCGGGAGAGGTGCGCACGATGGGCAGACCGGCTGTGAAATTAACGCCGTCGCCACGGTCGAGAGCCTTGAACGGGGCAAGCCCCTGGTCATGGTACATTGCCAAGACACCATCAAACGAATCGTAACCGCCACGCGCGAAGAAGCCATCAGCAGCGTAAGGCCCGAACGCATAAACGCCGTTTGACGACAATTCCTGTATCGCCGGAGCTATTATCTCCTGCTCCTCTGCGCCCAACAAGCCGCCGTCGCCAGCATGGGGATTGAGCGAAAGCACGGCTATGCGCGGATTGGATATGCGGAAATCACGCTTGAGCGAGTTGTTGAAGATTGTGGCTTTCTCAATTATCAGCTCTTTGTTTATGGCCTGAGCCACGTCTTTGATGGGCAGGTGGGTGGTCACCAAGGCGACGCGCATCACATCGTTGAGCAATATCATCAGCGATTTCTTCCCTTCGCCGGCACGCTCTTCAAGATATTCGGTGTGCCCGCAGAAGCTGAATCCGTCACCATGGATGTTGTTCTTGTTGATTGGCGCGGTCACAAGGACGTCGAACAAGCCGTTCTTGTAGTCCTCCATGGCACGCTCCAAAGCCTTGTACGACGCCATGCCGGCTTCCTTGGAAGAAGTGCCAAGCTCGACCTTCACCTCGTCTTCAAAAGTCGTAAGCAGGTTCAGCTTGCCGCTGTGGGCTTCTTCAGCCGAATTGATGATTGTAAAATTGGCCTGCACGCCAAGCGCGTTGCGATGGTAAGCAGCCACTTTCGGCGAACCGTATATGATTGGAGTACACAGCTCAAGCATGGCCGGCTCGGCAAAAGTCTTGAATATCACCTCATAGCCTATGCCGTTTGTGTCTCCATGCGTTATCGCAACACGTATTTTCCTGTTTTCCATTATGCTTGTTTATTAAAAGAGTTATTTATTATATGAGCCCCTTGGCGTGTCCTTACGGCAACCGCGCGCCTCGGCTCTATCCATTTCATTTGCTTTTATCGGCTTTCGCCAACGTATACAACGCCGCCTCGACTTGCCTCAACAGGTTGCGTTTCTTCATTTCGGGAGCGTAGACAAACGCCTCGGCCACTATGACCTTATGACGCAAAGTGTCAACGATGGAATGCGACACGAACGGCCCGCCCATGGCATCTCCACGCATTTCCCACAATCCGCGGGCTATCATCACCGTGCGGCCTTTCTCGTTTGACATGCCACATGCCATCGTGCCGGCCGCCGTCTGCATATACATGCCGTCACGTTCTCCTGGGATGTTGGCTTTCATCACACTGTCACGCGCGGCCAAAGCCCTCGCAGGAACGAGGCTGTCGCCCGGATATGAATACACACAAAGATTCCGCATGCCGCTTGATGCGTTGTTTGACAGCCAGATGAAGTTATCGCCCCGCTTGCCCGCCTTCATGTCCGCAGGCACTTTCATGCTCCAACCGAACATGGCGGCGATTGTGTCTGAGGCCTTGCCATTGCCGCCGTCTGAAAGACGCGCGATAGCGGCATTAATCTCAGCCCGCGTGAACAGCATCGCCAACTGGCGTGACACTTTTGCCAAGTCGCCCCGTAAAGCTTGAACTGACGGAGTGTTTACATACGCGACCATCTGCGGACGCGCCCACACATTCTTTTCATATCTTATGCGGGTCTGAGTAAATTGTTCCGGGTTTACCGTCACTATGACTATCGCGCGCGCCAGTCTTGCAGTCTGGTTGAAGTTCGCACTGTCAATCAGCGACACGTCAAACTGAGGCTCCGGCTGAGGCAATCCCGCAGCATCTTGCGACAAGGCCTCGACAAGCTGCCGTCCGCATCCGCCGTCACGGCCTGAAACCACCAGCACCTCATATGGCCGGCCGCCGCTTTTCGGCAACATTGAGCCTTGCCCGTCACACGCACAAAGCGTCAAGACCACGACCACGGCCACAACGGCGGCAAACGTTTTCATGGCTTGCCCTCGGCCTCCTTCTTGGCCGTGCTGAGCAGACCGCACGCCGCGTAGATGTCTTGTCCGCGGCTCGCCCTTATCGTCGTGAACACTCCATGCCCCGTAAGGTAATCACGGAACGCCTCCATGCGGCCTTCGTCCGCACCGTGAAGGTCTACACCCGGTATCTGATGGAAGCGTATCAGGTTGACACGGCAGTCAAGCCCCTTGAGCAACTTGATTATCTCACGGGCATGCGTCTGCGAGTCGTTCAACCCGCCAAACACTATATACTCGAACGACAGGCGACGCTGATGGCTGAAATCGTAACCGCGCAACATCTCCACGATGTCTGTTATCGGCATGGCGCGCTCGGCCGGCATCAACATGGCGCGTTGCTCATGTATGGGCGAATGCAGACTGATAGCCAGATGGCAGTCGCTCTCTTCGATGAAACGTTTCAGCTTGCCCCTCAGCCCGACACTGCTCACAGTTATGCGCTTGGGACTCCAGGCGTAACCGTAATCAGCCGTCAACACCTCCGTAGCCCTCAGCACATTGTCAAGATTGTCCATCGGTTCGCCCTGACCCATGAACACGATATTGGTCAACGTGTCACGCTCAGGCAGCGAATATATCTGGTTAAGGATGTCGCACACCGTGAGGTTGCCTTCAAAACCCTGCTTGCCCGTCTGGCAAAACAGGCAGTTCATCTTGCATCCCACCTGCGACGACACGCACAGCGTGGCACGGTCTTTGTCTGGAATGTAAACCGTCTCGACAAACTTTCCCGAAGCCGTCGGATACAGGTATTTCACCGTGCCGTCACATGACTGCACCCTGTCCGTCGGCTGCACACAGCCAATGGCGTACTGCCCCTTCAGCTTCTCACGGTTCGCCTTCGATATGTCTGTCATGTCGTCAATCGAGCTTACATGTTTCGCGTAAAGCCATTTGGCCATCTGTCCGCCCGTAAAAGCCGGCATGCCCAGCGACTTCGCCACGTCTTTAAGCTCCTGGAGCGACATTCCCAACAACGGTTTCATGCTCTGTTCCATCAATGTGCGTAATTATTCAACTTGCAAAGATAGTGCAAAATTTTGATTAAACACAAAAATGTCATCATATTTACAATCGTTTACAGCTTGACTGCACGCCAGATGCTGGTTGTCGTCCCGCTTCCAAAGACATCTAACCACAGCCCTTCCATGAATTGCACGCTTAGCAGCCCCATCGCACCGTAGGGTTGGCGCAACAGGAAAAGCCCCGCCAACGAGCAGACCGCCCGTTACTGTAAATATAAAAACATCGGCGCACGGCAAATCATCGCCACCGTAATAAGAGAAATAACAGCCTTTCACATTCGACAAAAGTGTGACATTGCACAAAAATATCGAATATGGAAATCAAAAGGGACATTCACTTAAATCGCATCATTGCCCGCAAACACAATGGGATGATAAAAGTTATCACAGGCTTACGCAGGTGCGGGAAATCATATTTGCTGTTCAACCTTTTTCAAAAACACCTGCATGAAAACGGTGTTGACGATGGCCATATAATAAAGGTAGACCTTGAAGACCGTCGCAACCTGCCTTTACGTAATCCTGATAATCTGTTAGCTTATATTGACGCAAAACTTGTTGACGCAAAAATGTATTATGTCTTGCTTGACGAGGTACAGCTTGTGCCCGAATTTGAAGACGTTCTCAACAGTTTTCTCAAAGTTCCCAATGTGGATGTTTACGTTACAGGCAGTAATGCTAAATTCCTTTCAAGGGATGTCATAACCGAAATTCGAGGCCGTGGTGACGAAATTCATATCTCTCCGTTGAGCTTCAAAGAGTTCTCATCAGTTAAGAATGGCGACCGTGAAACATTGCTCTATGAATATATGATGTATGGCGGTATGCCGCAAGTCGTAACGATGGATAGCATTGAGCAGAAAAGCGAATACCTGAAAGGTTTGTTCACCCATACTTACCTGCGCGACATAAAAGAGCGATACGACATTCAGAAAGACAACGACATAGAAGAACTTATCAACCTGATAGCCTCAAACATCGGAGGACTTACCAATCCGACGAAATTAGAAAACAGTTTTCAATCAATTAAACACAGCAAATTATCTAAAGAAACAATAAAAAATTACCTCGACCTGCTACAAGATGCTTTCCTTATTGAAAAGTCTGTCAGGTATGACATTAAGGGAAAGAAATACATCAACACCCCGTCAAAATACTATTTTTCTGATTTGGGATTGCGTAATGCGCGGCTGAATTTCCGCCAGACGGAGTTTACGCATTTGTTGGAAAACCTGATATACAACGAACTTCGCCTACGCAGCTTTTCCGTAGACGTGGGGCAGCTTCCCATAACGCAGACAACCGCTGATGGAAAGCGCAAGCGCACAATGCTTGAGGTTGACTTCGTATGCAACCAAGGTTACAAACGGCTTTACATCCAGTCTGCATACGCTATGCCTACTAAAGAGAAAATGGAACAAGAACTAAAGTCATTGACGAAAATCAACGACAGTTTTATGAAGTACGTCATCGTGGGCACGCCTACGCCGACTTACCAAAACGATGACGGCGTTGTTATTATGAACATTTACGACTTCTTGATGAACGACGGCAGCTTATTTGTTTTTTTAAATAATCATTATATGATAAAGTCGCCACAATAACCTTATAATAGTCATCATTTAAGCTCAATAAGATTTCTTGGCAGCATGATACGCTTTGGTTCACCGCGCCGCCCCGTCACATAGTAGTATGCTGCCATGCTGTCGTCAAAACGTGAGACGAACGCTTCGCGTATGCGTGCGCATTTCTCGTTGATTGAATTTGACAATGGGTCAGTCGCAAGTCGTATGCTGTTACGTATTTTTTCGTCAGTCATGCCTACTGGCGGCGCAGAATACACTCTTACCTTATTATATATCTGATAAAGTTCGTCACGGTAATCAGGCAGATGCTTAAACAATATTCCCTCCCCATGTCGTAAGAACAACAAGTAAACAGACTTGACAAGCGGCTGCATCACAATCTCCATATTATTGTAATCCGGCAATATTATTCTGCAATCATCCGTCACCACAAGTTTACTCAACCTTATTTCCGGTTTTACAAGTTGTTCCAATGCCCACTGGCTCACTCCGCTGTAACGTAGGTATTCAATTTTGCGTTTCACATCGCCCATCAGCTTCTCTATGTCGTCGCTGAAACTTTCATCCGCCGAAAGCCATTCACCGTCAGGCTCTTCAAGTTCGCTCAGCGAAGCCATGTCTTCCTAAATGTCACCATATATCTCATTACGAAGCGCCTCAAAGCAAGGCATTACGCCGCTTTCATTGCCGGGTGAGAAGAAATATGCGTAAGCGATATTGTCAATATATTGGGTAATCAGGCATGGAGGCAGTCGGTGGCGCAATTCGGGTCTTGCCAGATAGTCAAGAAAAGTATCGCTCGCCCACCGCTTGTTGTTTACCGTTCCTGGTTGCAAGTAAGGAGCGCGGTAAGCTATTACTTCGTCCATATCTATGTCAAGATACGGCATATAATAAAAGTTCAATTCATATTCGTAAAACAGCTTCTTGATGTTTTCCAAATTCTTAATGATACACCTGTTGAGTGCAGGTTTGTAACCACTCTCCGCGAAAAACACATCATTGGCAGAGAGAAAGTCCAATGTTGTGTATCTGATTTTCTTTCTTATTATTTTATACTCCATGACACATACCGATATTAATCGGCGAAAATAAAAAGAATATTTTGAAAAAGCAAACAAACATGCCATGACAAGGCTTGCCATGAAAAATATTTTGGAGTGATACAGCCGATTGATTACTTTTGCACAAAAAACAATAGCAGTTATGATGACACATAAAATCCGAGATAAAAATCTGCTGTTGCCTGTTTCATAAAGGGCAAGTATCTGTCATTCTGCAAGTTTTCACCCCGAAAACTTGCAGATATTGACAAAAGTCACTATATTTGCCATGTCGCATCTGCTCGTTGCGCCCACTAAAGGCAAAATAGGCGTTGCGGCCATATATGAAAAAAGGCGTTTACTAAACGCTTTGTTCGAGGCATACCTGAACTTCGCAACTTCAATCCATCGCCAAGAACAAGGCAACAGTAGATGCCTACTGTGATATGTATCATCGTGCTTCATTGTGTGAATGAAGCGCATACATATCGGCGTAGGCTCTGCGTTGCTCGTTCTGTCGATGGAGGGCAATGCGAAGGCCTAAGGTATGCGGAACGAGCCGACGGTACAGCTCCTACGCCTTATTTGTATATATGTACCAACCTTATATATTAAGAACAATGTCTTTTGCAGGGAGTGAAAAGGGCAATACTCATGAAAATGTATGGGCGAGATTTTCATAATATTATTTCTTGTTTTAGCTGTATATATTGCTTATCGGACAAGTAGAAAAATAGACTATCCGACAACTGTATACGGAAAGGACAATAAAGGAGAGAATAGCAAGAAAGTAAGGTGGGGTAGATGTTTCTAATGCTAAAATAAATACATTAACAAGGCTGTCACCCAATCAAAGTATGCGATAGTACAACTTGTTGCTTGCGTACAAGGAGCATCTTCATCGAGTGCGTTCAGTGACGAAGCGAACAATATCTCCTAACAGATATTTTCATCGATGGGATTGTCGAAACAAGATGTCGGTAGGCATTTGGGGAAAAATATGAATTTCACCATATATGGTGACCATGAACAGCAATTCCCCAATATACTTATCAACCTAAGGAGTATAAACAACAAGACTTTCCTTAACTACCTATACAAAAAGCGTATGAGGATTGCTGAAATATCCAAAGACACGGATACTATCTTGTCGACATAAATGATTTTCAACATAGAATTGGGCATTTATTAATCTTTAAATACATGGTTATGTTGACAAATGTTTGGAATAATATTATCGAATGGTTTAGCGACCGCTCAGAACGGAACAAACTAATCCGCAGTTTCAACAAGTCGGCCAAAGACTCATTTATTACAGGACTTTCACCGACGTTATTACGGGCGAGCGTGTCTCGCGGTAACAGTGCATACCGTCATCAGTTTTCGGCTTGGATGTACACTGGCTTCCGCATAAAAGCTTTGTCTGGGCGTGCTTTGTCAAAAGAAGAAATGATGTTCATCGGAGATGTTGTCATTGCAAACACCAGCTTGGTAAGACGGCTTATCGCATTGGGATGGGACACGCTCGAAATCCATGACGACACTGGTATTTACGGACTGCGCTGGAAACTGATTGAGTATGCGCAGATGGGCGGGCTGTTGTCCCAATCTAATAATTAGGAGGGTTTGACATGAAAACAGACAGTTTGGTTATTGACAGCGTAAAGAATGTTATGCAATCGAAAAGTGCCAATGGAATGGACGTAACGTGGGTTTGTTACACTGTCGCCTTGGTCGCTGTACTCGTCATTGTGTCAGGCGTAATAGCATATTTCCGTTCTGACAGATACAAGATGAAGAAAAAGCTGAAAGATAAAAACACTTCGGTCGACTTTGACGGCGTTATGCGCAGTGCGTTCATGGCAAAAGACTTGTACGACCAACTGAAAGGCAAATGCCACCCGGATAAGTTCGCTACAGAGCCGGAGAAAATGAAGGTTGCCACGGAAATATTCGCTCTATTGGTAAAGAACAAGCATAATTATGATGAATTGTGCAAACTTAAAGACCGTGCAATAAAAGAACTAAACATAAATTTATGATTATGGAACAATTATTGGCCTTTTGCATAGTCATACTACCGATTGCCTACGGCATAGGCTGCTTGGGCAGGAAGCGTAAGATAGGTTTTTGGTGGGCATTCGCCTTGTCTGCCGCCAACATTATTTTTGGTCTTATTGTTACGTTGTACTCGAAAAAGCCAAATCAGTTCTTTAACGTTGATGGCAACGATAAGCAGAAGAAATCAAGTTTTCTGATATGGGGATATGTTATATTGGTTTTTGGTTGGATATATTTTTTGAATGGAACTATAAGATTGTTGCATTCTGTAAGGCCGATAGGAAGACCTGTTTACACTTTTTCGTTTATAAGTAAGGCATTTATTGATGACATTTTCTTATATACAGTGTTACCCATAGCTATGATAATGCTTGGCAAATTCTTGACAAAAAATAAAAGTCCGAAATATGACAAGCAGAAATCTAAAGTACTGGGTATGGTCATATTTTCGGCTTCAACCATACTGTTGATAGTACTTACACCTATATCATATGAAAATTTAAGCCTCTTACAGATACTTTCATTTTTTATAATTTTTGGTGCGTATCTGATTCACCGCGCGAAGCAAAGAGTTATTGAAGAAAATGACAAGTCTCAATGGAATAATGATTTATCATCACACAATTAAAAAAATGATATATGGAACGGTTATTTTTCTTATGTATTGCCGTTGCATTGGCATATGGCGTTGGATGTATGGGACGGAAGCGTAAAATCGGTTTCGGTTGGGCGTTTTTCTTGGCACTCATTAATGTCATATTGGGCTTGATTGTTGTACTTTGCTCAAAGAAAAAAGATGTTGATTTCGTAGACGTGGACAAATGAGTAAAGGAGAAACTATATGAAGATATGGGGATGGGTATTGCTCGTTTTCGGCAGTTTGTCTTTCTTTGGCGCATTAATAGGGGGCAAGGCTTCGCCTATGGGAGGAATGTTTTTCGCAGCCCTTGGTGCATACCTGATACACCATGCAAACCAAAAGAAAGAGGAAAATAGAAAGAAAAAGGATTGGGAGAACATGGATTAATACATAAATTGCATGAGTACATATAAGAAACTTGGCTATACTTTTTACGCGCTTGGATACATCATCTGTATCTCTGAAATCATAGGGGGGGGATTTCCTTATAAAGGTTTTTCCATTGGGTTAGTCGGCTCATTATTTTTAAACATTGACTTAAATAAGGAACAGTAACTTGGCTTATGGATGTTGAAAAAATACGAAAACATAATAGAGAAGTTGACTATAACAAGTCTGCTTCAAGTTGGATAATGGACATAATAGCCTGCATCATTTTCTTTCCAATGATAATAATGGTTGTTTACCGTAGGGGAAGATACAACAAATATTTGAATGAAAATGAAGGGGGCTGATTTTGATGCATACATTACTGTTTCTCATTCAGCGCAATAGGTGACATTTTATTTATTAACGATATTGCCGAGTCGTATTTTCCTTCATTTTTACTGTCACAACGTCACGGCATAGAGAAAGCCATTGACAATCAGAAGGATACTGCGTGACATTTATGTTGAAGCCTTTGTCACAAACATCGCTCTTTGTGGCGAACGATAATCGAGTACAAAAAGATAATGCGGCTTTATTAAGGCCGAGATAACTGTCATCTGTCAGTTTTGAAGATTTCCTGCTGATTGCCAACAACTTACGGACTGACAGAGCAACGTTGAAGTGTCAGCGTGTGTCAGTCTTAGCTAAACAAAAGAGCATCGGACTACAACGGACGGCTGACAGGACAGACGGATGAATTCACTCGTCTGTCAGCTTTCAAAAGGCTTACAGTCAAAACGTTATGTCTGAAACTGACAGATGACAGTGAAAACCTTATTCATTTTACTCAGTGAGATGAATTCTGTACTTTTTTCCGTGATTTGTCTTTCAATCTTTCACCGCATACGATAACGTGTTGACTACCAACGGTTTGCATGGTGAAAGACATGTTATGGCATCTTTCACCATCACTCACCGGCAAAAGCGATTACGGTATCATAAAAACAAACTGACGTATATACGCAGGATTATGAAAGACGGTGAAAGATGCCCAAGCATGTCTTTCACCGCATAACACCCTGAATGACAAGAGATTACAATGCACGGTGAAAGATTGAAAGATGAATTGGAACGAAATACAATTGTTTTATATTGTCAAATGCCATCTTTCGCCGCGCGAAAGATGGCATTTTGGGTCTCAGTCAACCACCTTTTAAGGTGTATTTGACCGTCTTTTGAATGACATTTTGATGCCTTTTACAAGGCAGGAAGTCATGTTATGAACACATCGCTTGGCTAAATCGCCAATAAGAGGAACCTATTCTTGTCAGACTACGTAAGATAGTCAAGCTGCTTTTTCAGCTCCTTCAGCTCGTCGCGCACGCGGATAAGGCTTTCTATCATGCGGGTGTTGTCGTCAACGCCCTGCTTGTTCTCACGCAGCATCTTGCGGGCGGCGGCCAGCTTGAAGCCGCGCACCTTCACGAGATTGTACACGGCCTTGACGTTCTCTATGTCGGCATCGGTGTATTGGCGCACGTTGTTGCCCGTAGTCTTGGGCTTCAGCATGGGGATTTCCTTCTCCCAGAAGCGCAGCATGCTCTGAGATACGCCTACCATCTCGGCCACTTCCTTGATGGAGTAATATAGTTTCAGGTTCTTGTCTGTGTTCAGTGCCATAACTTACAAATTTATTTCAGCCCCACATTTGCTGTTAGCGGAAAGTTCACTTTTCCTTGTTGGTTTATTTTTCAACAGCCAAGTTTTCCATCAGCTTTTCCAACAGCCATTTCTTTTGGTTTTTCGGCAGCGACTGCAAGTAAAGCCAGAGGCATTCCATTGAACCAAATGTTCACATAGCCTGTTCCTCCTATTTTGTCTATGCCATTTATGCAAAGATAGCATAAAAAGTGGAAATTGAAAAGCGAAAACTGGAAAATAAGCTATGTAAGCATTTTAAATCCTCACCTAAGCATAATCATACGGCGCAGGATGAGGTTCTTGTACGCGCGGCTCAGGTCGCCTGGAAGGAACGAACGGTCAATCAGCTCGAACCACTTGGGCAGGGCCTTGCCAAATTTCTTCGCCATGTTGTCAATCACTTTCTCGTCAACGCCCGAGGCGGTGATTGACTTTATGAAGTCAGAGCGGCGCAGCTTGCGCTTCTTGCCGTTGAGGGTGAGGGCCAGCTCCTCGGTGTCCTCGGGCATAACGAGCGTCGTTGAGAGCATGTCGTAAGCCGGAGTAAGCATGTAGCCGCCGTGCATCGGGTTGTACAGCGAGAAGTTCTTCAGGTGCATGTCGGCGTTGCCCGTCAGCCACGAGAACACAACCACCTCCCAGAAGTTTACCACGTCAAGCTGTGGTGCTGACGAATAGCGGCGTATGGCCTTGGCGATTTGCTCGTAAGAGCCTTTGTATTTATATTCTGTAAGGCGTTCGGTGAGCTGGCACATGTCCTCCATGGGCACCTTCGCCCCGCCCGGCAGGCGGTCAATGCGCCGCGTGATGTAGCACAGCTCGCCGTCGCTGAAGCGTATGAGGCTGTGCGGCACGGTGGCGATTTTGGCCGCTTCGGCAAGGTGCATGGTCAAGTCTTCAAGCTCAGGCAGGGCGCGGTAATGGTTGGTTTGCGGCTTCAGGATGAACCGCCCCCACAGGCCCACGATGGTGAAGCGGTCGTCCTCGTCCCCCTCCCCTTGGTTTACGTCCAACGACAGTTTAGCCTGTACGCCCGTAAGCGTCGTCTGGGCGCGGACAACCTTGCGCGCCAGGTCGCCAAGCTGGGCACGGACGTAGGGCAGCTTGGGCGCGTTGCTCACGCCGAAGAACTTGCGGGCGCAGGCCGGATGATAGTCAACCTGCCCCTCTTTCAGGTCTTTATAACAATATAAGCACTTCACTTTTTTGAGTTAAGAGTTAAGAATTAAAAGTCAATAAAATCACCTTTTTGAGTTAAGAGTTAAGAATTAAGAGTTAAGAAAATCACCTTTGCAATTTTCAAGCATATTTTCTTAACTTTTAATTCTTAATTCTTAACTCCCGCAGTCCACCACACTCACGGCCCCGATGCAGTCCTTGCAGCAGGCGAGGAGCAGCGACATGCGGTCGCGCTGATTGATTTTCCAGCTCTTTTCGGCTATCCCCAAGAGCCAGCCCTCGGGTATCAGACCGTCGAAAAACGGGAAAAGCACGGTGTCCCTGTACGGCTCCGCCCTGAGCGGAAGCGTCAGGCTGACGGCCTCGGCGTCGGCAGAGGCGAGGTAAGCGGGGTCATACTCGAACGTGAAGCCGTTCTCGTCCTCAGTCAACATGCCCGCCAAGCGGTCGTAAAGATATATAAACGCACGTTTCATGTCTGTTTTTTTGCAGCCCCTCCCAGCCTCCCCATGAGGGGAGGAACCTGATTGCCATCATACATTAAATCAAACCTTGCGGCTAAACGAACGTCATACGCCGCCGCGCCCCTCCCCACCAGGGAGGATGGGAGGGGCTTGCACCGGTCCCGCCTCGTGACCGAACAGGCGCAGCACTTGGTTCACCTTGTCCATGCGCAGCGTCTGCTTGCCCTGCTCAAGCTCGCGGACGAAGCGCAGCCCCACGCCCGACTTGTCGGCCAGGTCAACCTGCGTAAGGCCGAATTTCTTGCGCATCGCCTTCACGAAGTCGGCTATCAGCAAATCGTTATCACAATTCATAATCCACTTTTTCAATTCACAATGCACAATTCATGATGCATAATCGGGCTACGCCGATGTAATCATAATTAGTCAAGGCATTGTTCTTCATTCGCCATTTCTTATCTTCATCATGGATTCTCCATACCCCTAATGCCAACCAACGGTGCAACCCAATTATGAATCGTGCGTTATGAATTATGCATTAAACTACACCCTATCGGGTACAAATATAACAAATAAATATATAAATTATACCTTTTCGGGTGTATTTTCATTAATTTTATTTTATATTACACCCGTTCGGGTATAAAACTCAATGCGCCATCTTCAAACCTACGACCGACGCTATAAGCGTGAAAATAAAAAACATGCGCCAAAATGTGACAGGTTCTTTAAAGAAAACGATGCCCGCCACAACCGTGCCTACCGCTCCGATGCCCGTCCACACGGGATAAGCCGTGCCTATGGGTATGGTGTGTACGGCCTTGGCCAGCAGCACCATGCTCAATGAGAGACTTGCCAAGAAACCCGCGCACCAAGCCCAATGCTCAACACCAACAGTCTCTTTCATCTTACCCAGACAGAAGGCGAAACCCGCCTCAAACAGTCCCGCCACAATCAGTATCAACCAATTCATGCTTCAATTAATGAAAATACACAATAAAAAACAATGCAAAGATAATGCAAATCAAGTGGAATGGAAATAAAAGCAAATATAACCATTTTTTATTTACGCGTCCATGATGCGTCATTACGCACACACCTGTTTTGCAATACGCCACCTTTCACGTGGTAAAAAGCGGCATATTGCCGTATGAAAGGGCATCTTTTGCAAGGCGAAAGACGGCACATTGCAAACCCATTGACAATCAACAAGTTAGAGGCAGCACAACAAATCATGCGCAAATAACGGTTTTATGAGGTTTCAGGCGTGGCGCAACTTACTATAATGTGGCGAAAAAAAACAAGCCAGATGACATAAATCCATTGTTTTCGGCAATGTTTTGGCGTTTTGTCGGATTTTCTGTAAATCTGTATAAGGAATATACCTCTTTGAAATCAAGAGAGTTAGAAGAATTACTTCGTTTTCAGGTAATGAGTT
>CALUFM010000007.1 GCA_944319935.1 uncultured Prevotella sp. | reverse complement strand
CGGCATACATCAACCGTGCGGAATGCGTGCCGTCGGGCAGTCCTTCGACCAAGGTCATTACCGAATCTTTCTCTCCGAAGTGTATGCGGAAAGGCAGTCCGCCGTCTATCTCCACCATGAAGTCGCCGCTGCCGGGCTTCGCCTTCATCTGCAACGACGTGCCCTCAAAGTCGGCAAAGATGCTTACGCCGGGGTAAGTGAAGCTTACGCAGCCCGGCGTGCGCCAGCTTGTCCGTCCCATATAGACAATGTTGGGGTCGTCAGCAGGGACAAACGCAGAAGCCGGGGCTTGCGCCCCGCATAACATCGGGACGCAAGCCAGCACTGCAAAAATAACACATTTAACACTAAGCATTGTATTTCGCATTAACATGAAAACACCTGAAACATGGCTGTCAGCAACCTTTGAAACGCTCGATTATCTCCATACACATGCGCCCGTTGTGGTAAGGGCACTTCCAGAAGCCTGCCTTGTCGTCGCGGCGGTTCACCGTGCCGTCGGGCATCAGGCTCCAATGCCATTCCCCGTTGGCGTGGTCAACGAGCTTGTCTTTTATGAACTGCCAGCATTTAACAGCCGTGTCAAGGGCTTTTTCATCGCCGAAGTGCTGGTAAAGGTTGACGTGCCCCACCACGTTCTCGGCCTGAACCCACCAGTGCAGCTCCTTGTCAGTAGACAAGCTGTCAGCAGACGAGCATACAAGCCCGTCCTTTGTCTGCTTGTCTGCTGTGAACTTGTTTACTGATTGCTCGTTTGCTTGTTCCTCGTCTGCTCGTCTGCTTGTCTGCTTGTCTGCTATTTGCTCGTAAATCATGCTGCCGTCGGGGTTCAGTCCCTCGTCGGCGGCGCGGGCTATGCTTACTATCACAGGCTCAATCCGTTTCAACAGAGCCTCGTCGCCGAGTACTAATGCGGCCTCGTGGATTAGCCATGAAGCCTCGATGTCGTGCCCGTAGGATATTATGTTGCCGTCAGTGCGCCAGTCGTTGTCGAAGAAAAGGTCGAGGTGATACGTCTCTTTGTTGAGTATTCTATTTACAAACAAGTCAATCATGTTCCTCAACTGCCGCTCCAAGCGTGTGTCTTTCCACACACGGTAAAGGTTGGCATAAGGCTCAAGTATGTGCAGGTGGGTGTTCATTGTCTTGCTTGTGTTCTCGTCCTTGTCGCTAAGGCGCATATCGGCGATGGATTGCCAGTCGCGCGTGAACGCCTCAACATAACCGTCCTTCTCGCTGTCAAAGCTGTATTTCTCAATCGTTTCAAACAGTTTTACGGCGTATTCGAGGGCCTCGTTGTCGCCAGTGGCGCGCGCGTATTCACTCAATCCATAGACGGCGAAGCCCTGGGCGTAAATTTGCTTCTTGGCATCCAACGATTCGCCGTCAGCATCGAGCGACCAATATACGCCTCCGAAGTCCTTGTCGTAGAACTTGTCTATTAGATAACGCTTGGCCCGTGTGGCAGTTTCCAAGTATTCAGGCTTGCCCAATATGCGGTAAGCCGCTGAGAAAGTCCACAGAATGCGGCCGTTGAGTATGGCTCCTTTGGGGGCGTCGGCGTGCAGAATGTCGCCGCCGTCAATGCGTCCGTAGAAGCCGCCTTTGGCCTTGTCAGCCATCTTCTCCATCCAAAACGGCAGTATGTCCGTCGTCAACTCATGCTCCACTTCGCTGCGGAGCGTGGTTATATTATTGTTCATTTGTTTGCTTGCGTTTAATGTTCAACTGTTGTATGATTTTCGCAACCCTCTCTTCTCCCAACGGATAACAGAGTATGAAGATTACGGATATGACCGAAGCACCGGCCGGCAGCCAGCTCAAGAACATCTTTATGCCATCTATCGTCTCCGCACTTTGCACGGCATTGGCCTCGAAACCAAAGTAAGACAGCAACCATCCTGTAAGCGCAGTGCCTATTGCCCAACCGAATTTCTGGCTCATCGATGAAGCGGAAAATATCAACCCGGTGGCGCGGTTGCCCGTGTTCAGCTCGGAATAGTCGGCGCAATCGGCGTACATGGACCACAACAAGGGAAATATGCTGCCTGCAAACATGCTTATTAAACACTGGAAAACGAAGATGAGAACCAAGTCGTCTTTGTCAAACCAGTAAAAAACGACGCTGAGAATGGCGGTCATCAGCATTGAGAGAGTGAACGTCCGCTTCTTTCCGAGCTTGTTGCTTACCGGGGCAGCAAGCACAACTCCCACGATGTTCGCCATCTGTCCGAGTGACAGGAACAGGCCGCTCAACACGAAGGAGACGCCGAACAGCGAAACGGTATGGTAGTTTTCTTCAACGATGTAATACTTGAAGTAGTACACGGCGGCACCGTCGCGGATTGAATTGAATACCAACGCGCCAACTCCTGCGACAAAAAGAATCCACCACGGGTGGTTGTGCAGCAAGTCCTTGATGTCAGTCTTGAGCGACGTTTTCTGCCGGTTGATTGGCTTGACGCGCTCTTTCGTCCAAGAGAAACAGCCGAAAAAGAGGATGACACATAGCGTCGCGATGACAGCGGCGGCCAAGAACCAGCCCGTCTGCTGGTCTTCCACGGCCTTGCTGTGGCCGCTGAAGGCGTTGGCCATAGGCATGAAGAGCAGCAAGGCGATAAAACTGCCGATGTAAGCGAACATCATGCGGAACGTGGAAAGCGTGTTGCGCTCATTCGGATTGGGGCTCATCACACCGAGCAGGGAAGCATACGGCACGTTGATGGCCGAATAAACCATCATCATGAACGAATAAGTCACGTAAGCATAAACCAGCTTGCCCGTGTCGCCGAACGGCGGAGTGTAGAACGTCAGCGCGCCAATCATGCCGAAAGGCACAGCCAGCCACAATATATAAGGGCGGAACTTGCCCCACCGGCTGCTTGTCCTGTCGGCAACAACGCCCACGACAGGGTCGAACACCGAGTCCCAAATACGTGTCACGAGGAACATCGTACCGACCATGGCGGCCGGCAAACCGAACACGTCGGTGTAAAATATCATGAGGTAGGCTCCGAACAATTTCCAGAACATTGACGACGCCATGTCGCCGAAGCCGTAACCTATCTTTTCCCTAAGCCTTATCATAAGCTGAATGAATAATGATTTATGAAAAATGAAAAATCGCTTGTTCCGCGCTCAATGACGCAGCCATATTATTCATTTTTCATTATAAATTCTTCATTGTCTTCATGTTTTTGTCAATCAGTTTCTTGAGAGTTTCCACCGAGGCGGTGGTCGTAAGACCGTCTTCGGGCGTGTTCATGCAATAGTCAACCAGCTTGTCGATTGTCGATACGGCCACGTGCATGCGTGTGTCTGACGACGCGTAATAGATGTAGACAGTGCCGTCTTCATCGGCAATCCAGCCGTTTGAGAACAGAACGTTTGATACATCGCCCACGCGCTCGCAGCCTTCGGGTGCCATAAAGTAACCGCCGGGCGAGGCGATGACGCGCGTCGGGTCGTCAAGAGCTGTCATGTACATATACAGTACGTAACGAAGTCCGCTGGCACAGCCGCGCACTCCGTGAGCCAGGTGCAGCCATCCGCACGGCGTCTTGATAGGCGCAGGGCCTTCGCCGTTCTTCACTTCCTTGATGGTATGGTAGTGGCGTGCGTCTATGATTTTCTCATCTGTTATCTCGGCGTGGGTTATGTCGTCAACCAACGCCCATCCTATGCCGCCTCCGCTGCCGGTGTCGATGAAGCCGTCCTGCGGCCTTGTATAGAAAGCGTACTTGCCATTGACGAACTCCGGGTGCAGAACTACGTTGCGTTGCTGGCTCTTCGACTTCAGGTCGGGCAGCCTCTCCCACGTCTTCAAATCCTTGGTGCGGGCTATGCCGGCCGTCGCCGTGGCTGCCGAAAGGTCGCCGGCGGGCGCGGTGTCGTCATGACGCTCGGCGCAGAACACGCCGTAGAGCCAGCCGTCCTCGTGCGCGGTGAGGCGCATGTCATAGATGTTGGTTGCGGGTATGGTGTCGTCTGGCATGGTGACGGGATAGTCCCAGAAGCGGAAGTTGTCCACTCCGTTGGGGCTTTCGGCCACAGCGAAGAACGACTTGCGGTCAGCCCCCTCGACACGCACTACCAGCAGGTACTTGCCATTGAGCTTGATTGCGCCCGAATTGAGTGCGGCGTTCATGCCGATGCGCTCCATCAGATGCGGATTGGAACGCTCGTCAAGGTCGTAACGCCAGAACAAGGGCGTGTGCGCCGCGGTGATTATCGGATATTTGTAACGTGTGAACACGCCGTTGCCCTCGCTTTCCGGCTCGTTCTTGCGCGCAAGCAACGCCTCGTGGCGTGCCTGCAAATCTTTCAGTTTCTCGTCAAAGCTTTTCATATGGAATATCTTTTTACTTTTTTATTCTTTTACCTTTTTACTTTTTAAAGCCTTCTCCATGTCCTTTGCAAACAGCGTGCGCCCGTCGTTGTAGAACTTCACGAAGTCGGCCGCCGAGGCTTGTCCGGGGTATGGGGCGTAGAAGTGTCCAGGCTTGTCGTGCGCGTTGCGCCAGACGAGTACGTAGCTGATGGGGTATTTCTCGATGATTGGCATCAGCGTCCCCGTCCACCACGCAGGGTCGGCCAAGCCCTCAAGTCCGGTCTCTGTCACGGCCATTGGCTTGCCGTGAGCCTTGCTCACCTCGGTCATTATGCGCAACATGCGGTCGAGGTTGGCTATGTAGTCGGCGCGCTTGTCAAACTGGTAGCAGTCCACCCCGATAAGGTCAACGATGCCGTCGCCGGGGTAACGCTCAAGGTAGGCGGCTGAGTCTTGCGGCTCAAGACCGGGCGAATAAGCCCAAATCACCTGGTCCGCGCCTTTCTCGCGCATGCGCTTGTAAGTCATCTGCCACAGGGCGGCATATTCTTCGTCCGTGCAAAGGTCCTGCCCCCACCAGAACCAACTGCCCGTATGCTCGTGCCAGGGGCGGAAAATGACGGGCACTTTCACGCCGTCAGCCGTCCTGATGGAGTTCAGGAAGTCGGCCACACGGTCGAGCCACGAGATGAACTTGCCGTGGTTCTTGCCGCCGGGCATGACCGAGCGCACGGCCGTCGTGTCAGACGTGTCCCACGAGTCGTTGCCCGTCACGGGGTTGTCGGCATGCCAACTGAAGGCCACCATGCCGCCGCGGGCGTACTGCGCCACGGCCTCTTGCCTTATTTTGCCGAACGGCACGCCGTCAATGTTCTTGTCGCCGCCGCGCTCTATGCGCCCGAGGTCAAACGACATCACGGCCGGCCAGTCGCCGCAGACGCTCTTCACGTCGCTGCGCCCCGGCTCGTTCTCCCACCCGATGCCGTAAACAGGATCGTCGTGGTGGCCGAACATGAACACGCCCTTGGCGGGCAGAGCCCTCAACGTGGCCAGCATGGCGCGCGCCTCAGCCGTGTGCTTCTTGCCGTCTGTCTTGCAGCCTTGCCGTCCGCCACCTTGCTGCGCGCCGGCTGCCATGGGGCACATCAGTGCCGCCGACAGGCAAAATAATGATAATATCCTTGCTTTCAGGTTCATTGTAAATTGTTTAAACGGTTAATTCCACTTGTAAGGTTAATTCGTTTGCAAAATTACAAACTTGTGAAATCAATCACAAATACAATTTTATCACAAAACAATACTTTTCCTTACAAGCCGTGATAATGCCACGAACGCATAATGAAACGCTCGCAAACGGGCGTCAATTTACACCTTGTTATTATATACAGGCTGCCAGCCACGCCACGCTTTACACCATGTTGCGAGGAATACAGAAATCGCCGTGCAACATATTGAAAATCAACACGTTGCCAAGTGGTCGTCTTTCAATTTCCAAAAGACGGCATTTTAGAAGCTGATTGACGGCCTTTTGCAACGCGAAAGACAACCTTTTGGAAAGCCATCCGCCACACCGTGTCCCCCTCCGCCGGCCTCCAACATATTTGCACACGGACGACAAAACCACAGGAAACGGGAAAAGTACCATCAACCGACAAGATTGTATTTGGCAAACGATGCCCTCTGCGATAATTTTGCAACCGGAAACTTGCCTTGGGCAATAATTATTCACCTAAACAAATAAACGACTATGAAACAGGAATCATTACTCGCCATGTTGCTGCTGCTTTGCGCAACATGCGTAAAGGCAGCGACCGTGGACGTGAAAATCCCGTTGTGGAGCGGCACGCTGACCTGTACCGACGGTTGGGGCGGCGGCCAGCAAGTCGCAGCCGACGGCCTTCAGCAGGCCGCATCAGGCGACGAGCTTGCCATTACCGTGACCGCCGTGTCGCAGACTACCGACTGGCCGCAAATATCTTTGCGCAAAACAGAAGGCTGGGCGGAGTTCACCCCAGGCGTAGGAGTGCAACTGCAAAAAGACGCAACGATGCCTTACGAGGCGCGCATCACCTTGACCGAAGACGTGGTTAACGAAATCAAGGCCAACGGTTTTGTCGTTACCGGCTGCGGCTTCACCGCAACGAGCATCGACCTCATACACAAGCAGGAGCTTGGCGAGGGCGAGAAGGGCGACCCGGTACACACCATATGGACGGGCGACAAAACCATAGACTGGAGCGAGGGGGCGCAGAACGGCTGGCAGACAATAGACGCTGCCGCCTTCGCCGACGCGCAAGCCGGCTGGAAACTGCGCTTCAACTACTCCAACCTCGCCATCGGGGCGCAAGGACACATATCCACCGGGACGTGGACTGACATGCCCGACGCCACCGACTACGTGCAGCTTACGGCTTCATTCTTTGAATTTGACATCACCGACGCCATGCTCGCAGAACTTCAGAAGGGCGGCTGCATCGTTTCAGGCATCGGTTTCAACCTCACAAGCGTTGACCTTATCGACCCCGCGCAAATCCCTTCAATGAGCTGCACGCTGGCCGCAGACGCCGTGAAATGCTGGGAAGAGGGCGAAAACCCGCAGATAACGGTAAACCTGCAAAGCCTCGAAGGCAAGGACATGACTACCAGCGTAACCGTAAAACTGCGCACCGACGCGTATGAGGACGTTGACACTTACACCAAGGAAGTGACCGTCCCGGCGGGCGGCACACAGGCCGTCACCATTCCGCTCGACCTCAAGCCCGGCTTCTACCACGCCGTAGTGGAGGCCAACTACGGCCTCGTGCGCGACTTCAACATTGGTTACAACCCCACGGCCATCATCTCTGAGCCAGACATGCAGCCCGACTTCAACGACTTCTGGGCACAGGCCAAGGCGGAACTCGCAGCCATACCAATCGACGCGAAGCTCACTTTACAGGAAGACTTGTCAACAGGCGCGCGCAACATCTACTTCGTAGAGATGCAGTCAATCGGAAACGGCGACGGCAAACCCGTCACCATACGCGGCTATTACGCCGTGCCGAAGGCCGAAGGCACATACCCCGTAGTCATCACACAGAACGGATATGACAGCGGCGGACTGTCGCAAATCTACATACCAGACACCAACGGCAACCCCGAATGGATAGAACTGAACATCAGCAACCGCGGACAACTCGTCAACAACCGCGACCCTTACAAGGACGAAAACGCTTTCTACGGCGAGGACTACCAGCCTAACGAATGGTTCGCCTACAACTTCGGCGACAAGGACACTTACTATTACCGCGGTGCTTACATGGACGTAGTGCGCTCAATCGACTTCGTCTGCTCGCAGGACAACGTGCAGAAGGAAAACATATTCATGACAGGCGGTTCGCAGGGCGGCGCGTTCGCCATCGCCGGGGCTGCCCTCGGCGACGACCGCCTGAACGCCATCGCGCCGAGCATTCAGTTCATGGGTGACTTCCCCGACTATTTCAAGGTTGGCTCGTGGCCCGCCTCCACAGCTAAGGCAATGCAAGAAAAGCTCTCGATGAGCGACGAGGAGATGTACAGGTTCCTGTCTTACTTCGACACGAAGAACCTCGCCACGCTCGTGACATGCCCCGTAACGACGGCCATGGGACTGCAAGACCCCGTCTGCCCGCCACACACCAACTTCGCTCCTTACAACAACTTCAAGTCTGAGGAGAAGCATTACGTAGTCAACCCGGAGTGCCAGCACGAGACGCCCGCCGACTGGTACAACGTTTACATGGACTTTTTCAAGGCTCACTTGGAGGAAAGCACCGGTATAACAAACGCAGAAACTGAAAGCGGAACAACCGCAAACAACATTGCATACAACATCGCCGGGATGCGCGTTGGCAAGGACTACAAGGGCATAGTAATAGTAAACGGAAAGAAATATATCAGGAAATAGCAGACGCGCGAGCGCATCAGGCATAACACCCTGACGCTCAACGCATTGCAAAAGGCCGTCTTTTACAAGTTAAAAGACGGCCTTTTAGCGTGCAATATGCGGTCTTTTGGAAAGCGAAAGACCGTCAATCACAAATCGCTTGTTCGCCCTATCCGGCTCATTCGGCCTATTAGGCTCATCAGGCTTATAAGCCCAATAGGCCGGATAAGCCTGATAGGCATGTCTGCCGAACATGCCATTGGCGACCGCCTGGCCGCGCGCCGTCAGATGATGACCTTCTTCTTGAAGTACGTCTCGCGGAATTCCGTAGGCGGACAGCTCTTCTTCCGCTTGAATATGCGGTTGAAGTTTGACAGGTTGTTGAAGCCGCAGTCATAGCAAATCTCCGCCACTGACATCGTAGTGTCAACCAGCAGGCGCGCCGCGTGGCCGAGGCGTATGTCGGTGATGTAGTCTGACAGCTTCTTGCCCGTGCGTTGCTTGAAGAACCGGCTGAAAGCCGTTGGGGCCATGCCTACCATGTCGGCGAGCGTGTTGAGGTGGATTTCGTCGCGGTAGTGTTCGCTGATGTACTGCTGAACTTTCAGCACACGGCGGCTGTTGGCTTGCTGAGTCACCTTCGCGAACGACGAAGAAGACAGCTCACGGGCCTCGTCAGTGAAGAAAGACAGCTCGTAAAGCATCGTGAGAAACTGCGTTACGGCGTAAAATCCCTTGGCCTCAGGCAGGGTGTCGATGAGGAAATAGATTTTCATTATCGCGTCCAAGGGGAAGCAGAGGCCGTTGCGCGCCTTGTCAAGCATGCTCCTGACACGGTCAAACTGGTTGGTGTCAATGAGGCTGTCGAAGAAATGCGGGGCGAACTGGATGGTTATCTCGCGTATGTCCTCCGACTTGCATTCGCCTTGCTCCCACACATGCTCCAGCTCAGAGGTGGCTATCAGCACGAGGTCGTAGTCCTTTGTGGTCTCGACAGAGTCGCCCACAATGCGGCGCAAGCCCGCCCCATGCTCTATGAAATTAAGCTCGTACTCGCCGTGGCAGTGCATAGGGTAAGTGAATTCGGTCTTGTGGCGGTCGGCGATGTAAAAGCAGTCCTTCTCTGAAAGCGGTGTTATCTCGCGCAAGATGTGATACTCATTGTTGTTCTTTTCCATGATATATTTATATAAAAAGGTCAACGTTCAAACTATTGTCAGTTGCGAAAATAATACAAAATCATGAATTAAAGCACAACAAACGACGGAAAATGTGAAAAAAATCACACCGCCGCGCCGACATGATGATTTGTTGACATGGCACAGGCTGGCCGTCTACGTTTTCGCAGGTTTTCACGTTTATACTATAAACAAGCAAAAAAGTATTGCCTGCTACGGATTAAAATGGTTAATTTTGCACACGGTAAATAATCAAGAAAACTTAGCAACAATGATGAACATCAAGACGAGTTTTTGCATGTTTACGGGCGCGTTGGCGTTCGGCTTGCATGCCTCGGCGGACCCGATACAGGTGGCCACGCCGCACACCGCCATGGTGCTTGACACCATCGGGGGAGGAGAACTGAAGCAACTGTATTACGGCGACCGCCTGACACCAGCCGACTTGGCCGGCCTGACGAACGCCGGCGGCGCGGCATACGCGGCGTATCCCGTCTATGGAATGAACTGCCAAAGCGAAACAGCACTGTCAGTAAAGCACGCTGACGGCAACATGTCGCTGCAAATGGTTGTCACCGGCATCGACAAGAAGGCCGAAAACAACGCCACGGTGACCGTGGTTCACATGAAAGACAAGGTGTATCCGTTCTACATCGACGTGTTCTACAAGGCGTTCAACGACGTTGACGTAATAGAGACTTGGACTGAAATCAGCCACAATGAGAAAGGCACGGTGGTGCTTAACCAGTTCGCCTCGGGCTATCTGCCCGTCCGCCGCGGCACAGTATGGCTCTCGTCGCTCTACGGCGCGTGGGCAAACGAGGCACAGTTGGCGCAAGAACCGCTTGAGCCTGGCATGAAGGTGATTAAGAACAAGGACGGACTGCGCAACTCGCACACGGCGCACGCCGAGGTGATGTTCAGCCTTGACGGCCGTCCGAGGGAAAACTCCGGCGCGGTAATAGGCGCGGCACTCTGCTACAGCGGCAATTACAAGCTGCGCATTGACACCGACGAAAGCGACTACCACCACTTCTTCGCCGGCATAAACGAGGACAACTCGGCCTACAACCTGAAGCGCGGCGAGAAGTTAACAACGCCCGCCCTCGCCCTGACTTACAGCCAAGAGGGCCTCAGCGGGGCAAGCCGCAACTTCCACAAGTGGGGTCGCAAGTACCGCCTCATGCACGGCGACAAGGAGCGAATGATACTGCTCAACAGTTGGGAAGGCGTCTACTTCAACATAAACCAAGAGGGAATGGAGCAGATGATGAAAGACATCGCCTCGATGGGAGGCGAGCTTTTCGTGATGGACGACGGCTGGTTCGGCTCCAAATACCAGCGAAACAGCGACAACGCCGCGCTCGGCGACTGGACCGTTGACAGCCGCAAGCTGCCCGAAGGCATAGAAGGCCTGCTGCGCGACGCCAAGAAGAACGGCGTGAAATTCGGCATTTGGATCGAGCCGGAGGCCACCAACACAACGAGCGAACTGTACGAGAAACACCCCGAATGGATAATAAACGCACCTGGAAGAGAGCCCGCCACAGGACGCGGAGGCACGCAACTGATGCTCGACTTGGGCAATCCAGAAGTGCAGGACTTCGTATTCGGCATCGTTGACAACCTCATGACAAAGTATCCCGAGATAGCCTACATCAAGTGGGACTCGAACATGGGCATACAGAGCCACGGCTCTACATACCTCACAAAGGACAACCAAAGCCACCTTTACATCAACTACCACCGAGGTTTCGAAAAGGTATGCCAGCGCATAAGGGCAAAATATCCCGACCTGGTAATCCAGGCTTGCGCCAGCGGAGGCGCGAGGGCGAACTGGGGAGTGTTGCCTTACTTCGACGAATTCTGGGTGAGCGACAACACCGACGCACTGCAACGCATCTACATGCAGTGGGGAACGTCTTACTTCTTCCCAGCCATCGCCATGGGATCTCACATCGGCTCGAACCCCAACCACCAGACTTTCCGCAACATACCCATCAAGTTCCGCATCGACGTGGCCATGAGCGGACGCCTCGGAATGGAAATTCAGCCCAAGAACATGACCGCAGAAGAGAAGGCTCTCTGCAAGAACGCCATAGCGGAATACAAGCAAATACGCCCCGTGGTGCAGTTCGGCGACATATACCGCTTGGTTTCTCCCTACGACAAGCTCGGCGTGGCATCGCTCATGTACGTGTCAGAGGCTAAAGACAAGGCCGTGTTCTACTGGTGGAAAACGGAGACATTCGTCAACCAGCACCTGCCGCGCGTGAAGATGGCGGGACTGAACCCTGCGAAGACTTACCGCGTACACGAACTTGACCGCATAGACAACAAGCCGCTGAAATTCGAGGGAAAGACGTTTACGGGGCAGTTCCTGATGGACAACGGTCTTGAGATACCTTACACGCACGACGTTGACTACAACAAACTGAACAGTTGGGCCAGCCGCGTTCTCCTGCTTGAGGAAGTGAAATAAGCACCCGGGAGAAACAGTCATACAGAAAGAGAGCCTTGCGCCGTATGCCGGCGCAAGGCTCTCTTTTAGTCGCATGTATGTCGTTTGCTTACTTTATGATGACTTTCTTGCCGTTGTGGATGTAGATGCCCCTCGTCGGGTGAGCCACACGCACGCCCTGCAGGTTGTAGTAAGCGTCGTCACCTTTCTTTCCTACGGTAACGCTTGTGATGCCTGTTGACGGGTCGTCAGAGAAGACAAGCTCAATGTTGCCGGTGGCGGGGGTGATGTCCGTGGCTGTTTCAAGATACGCCTTGCGCGCCTCAACCTCCGTACCTGCGGCCACGAGGGAGAATGTCGGCTCGCCGCTTTCTGCCAGCGTGTAGAGATAGCCGCCATCAACTGACGGCTGGATGTTCTGGTTCCAATCGCCTACGGCGCGCAGATAGTTGGTCTCAACGGCCTCGGCCTCGCCCGTGCGGACAACGTAGACGCCCGGTTCGCCTTTCACTATGATACCCGTATAGGCCGGGACGGTGCTTGTCGGGCTCAAAGTCACCTTGCCTGTCTCGACGCCAGTGGCGTAATAAGCCTTGATGGCCGCCCCGTTGAAGTCGAGACTCTTGCTTGAGTTGCTGTAAGTGGCTATGCCGGCCTCGCCGATTGTGATGGCTACAGCATCGTAGTGGTCGTCGTCAGTGACAAGTTCAACCTTGGTGATGGTGATGTTCTTGCCCCTTACGAGTATGCCGTTCATCTGGATTAGCTCAAGAGTGGGCACATCGTCGATGGTGTAAGTGAAAGTCTGACCTGCGCCTTGGGCGGGAGCATCGGCTTCAGAGTTCTCGTCGAAAGCCACCCATCCGTCAGGATTGGCGATTTGCACGTGCGCGCCTTCGCCCGTAGCGTCGTATGTGACAACTATCACGTCGCCCACCTTTGCCGTGGCGAGGGCAGCCGGCTTGTTGTCATAGCTGAGGGCCAAGGCTTCCGCCCAGTCGCCGGTGGCGGTCGTTCCGCTCCACAACTCGGTGGCAGTGCCCTCAACGGGGGTCGGCTCCGGCTCAGGCGTCTCGCCGCCCTCGTCAGTGCCTACGGCGATTTTGGTCACGGTGACATAGTGGCCGTTGATGACCATGCCGCTGCTCTTGAGCAGGGCTACCTGCTCGCTGGTAAGGTTGATTGTCACGTCGCCGGCCTCAGAAATGTCACCGCTGGCAATCGGTGTGCGCTGCGGGTCGCGGCCTTCAACATAGTCGTTGGCGGTGATGTCATACTGGTACCACGTTTCCGCGCCGGCGGCCTCAACGTTGGGGGCCATCGTTATTGCCATCTTGTCGCCGTCGGCGAGTGCCGAAAAGGCGTCGGCCGCGATTTCAAGACGCACGTCCCAGTTCCAGTTGCCGATTTCGTGTGAGCCTTCCCACACGGTCTTCATCTCCGCGTTGGCGGAAACTGCCATTGCCATAAGCATGAGCAGTGATGTAAAAATCTTTTTCATGATGTCCTGATTTTAAATTGTTTTTGCTTGTTGTTTTCTTCCTTCGCCGGCGAGCATGTCAGCGCGCCAGCCGGCGATGGCCAAAGGTGAGCTTGTGAAAGGCGGCCTTTCGCGATGCAAAAGACGGCAAAATGAACGATGAAACATGACCTTTCGCAACGCAAAACGCCATCTTTCGCAAGCCAGTATGTAACGTATTGGTTCTCAGAAAGTTGCATGTGGCGGTCACGTTGGCCGCCACATGCGTCAGGGTTTACTTGTGTTCTATGCGGAAGTTGGCAAGGCGGAAGTCGGCCGTGTATGTCGCCGAGGGGCTAAGCACGAGCCTGAGCGTCATCCATGTGCCGGGAGCCACAATGCCGTTGGTGGCCATCGGGGCGAGCGGCAGCGTAATGGTCTGCCACTCTCCGTGGGTGTTCAGGCCGAAACCGTCGCCCGGGTTCCACGTGTAACTGTCTCCCCAGTTGAACGAGAACTGCAACGGCGAAGCCTCGGTAAGACCGTTGTCGCTGGCCGTCAGCACCTCAAACTTCAACACGTAGTCGTCAAGGTTGGTCAGGTCGCCCGCGTCAATCATGTTGCGTTCAAGGTCGATGGTGTTCCATCCCCAAGCGTCCGACGTGCCCGTTACGTGTATGTGTGGACGACCAAGAGCCGCCGCGCCCGTGGTGAGGGCGTCGTCGCCCTCGACTGTCGCGCTGTAACTGCCGTCGGCTTTCGGCGTGACGTCGCTGAAGTCGCCGTAAAGCAGGTTCTGGTTGGGGCGGAATGTCAGCGTGGCCGTCATCTGCTGGCCGCTGGTGCCGTCGGTCCAGGTAAACAGGAGCGTGCTGTTGTCAGCCGTGCCTTCGGGCACAAGGGCCTTCATCTGCGTGTTGGTGATTGAGCCTACGCCGAGGGGCGTGCCGTTGACGGTCACCTGCGACGAGTTGCCGAAGTCGTAATAGTCGAAGTTCTGGCCGGTGATAGTTACCGAATCGCCGGCGTTGACATACTCGCAAACCATTCCGTCAACGCGCAACTGCGGGTACGGCACAACGAAATCAAACTCAGCCGTACCTTTGTCGGTTGTGTAAACTATCTTGTTCTGGCTCTCCCTCGACAGTTCCGAGGGTATCACCACGTTGGCCGACGTGGAGTAGGTGTACACCTGCGAGAGGTCGGCCTCCACGGTGTTGAACGTTATGGTCTTCACGTTGTTGAGGTTTTCGCCCACAATGCGCACCATCTGGCCAGGCTGCCCCTCGGCCAGCGGTGTCGTCAGCAGGGTGTCGGCCACGTTGTATACGCCCGTTATCTTCGGCGCGCCCGTGTTCGCCATATCCTCAAGGGCCGTGTAGCCGTCGTCATAGTCAACGATGTCGTTGCAGCTTGCAAAGGCGAACATGGCCATTGCCGCGGCGGCATATTTCAATATTCTTGTTTTCATTGTCGTTTTATTTTTTAGTTGACAAGTCCACAGTGACAAGCATACAAGGAGATTTGCCCTGCAACTCGTCTGCTGACTGCTCATTGCTTGCCCGTCACTGGCAGCTCGTCTGCTTGCCACTGACGGCTTGCTGCTGTTAAAATTAGTTCCATCCCGGATTGTTCTCGGTGATGCTCTTGTTCGTGTTAAGCTCGGCGTTGGGGATGGGGAACAGGAGGTTGCGCGACGTGCGCATCTTGTTGATGCCCGAGTCGTCGCTTCCGCCCAAGGCGTTCATGGCATCGAGGTAGATGCCCCAGCGGATGAGGTCCCAACGGCGGTCGCCCTCGCAGGCGAACTCCTTGGCGCGTTCTTCTATGATGGCACTGCGCATCTTCTCCTGTGTGTCAAGCGCGCCGTTGCCTGTCAGCACGCCGTCGCTGGCGTTTGAACGTTGGCGCACCTTGTTGAGATACGTCAAGGCTTCGTCAGGATGGCCGAGTTCGTTCTCAGCCTCGGCGTAGACGAGCAGCACGTCGGCGTAACGCAGGAACGGCCAGTTGGCGTCGGCGTTCTCGGTCGCCTTGTTTGTCACGTCGTCATACTTCGTGGTGAAAGCCAGACACTCGCTCGTCATGTTGTAATAATACTGCACGCCGTCGGCATAAATGCCTGAAGGCGAAGCCACTTGGTTGCCGTCCTGGTCGAGGCCGGTGGCCATGAGGGTGTATTCCGGCGTGTTGGGATAGTAGAAGCCGAGGTTGCCGTCCTGATGGCCGTTGACGCGCCAACGATGCCTTACGCCCTGGGTGATGCGGTAGTCGTCATGCTCGAACAGGTCATACCAGTGGCGCGTGCAGCCCGTCCAGCCGCCGCTCGCTATGAAGTCTGACCCTGAAGCCATGAGATAGCCCGAATACTGGGTATGCACTTGCGTCGAGTAAGTGTCGTTGCCATCGGCTGAAGCCACAGAGAACATGAACTCTGAAGCCGTGGCCGACGTCTTCTTCCACAGTTCGGAGTAAGGAAGCAGCTCGTATGTGCCATATTCGCCGTCGATTACGGCCTTCGCCCACTGCGCGGCAAGGGTGTAAAGGGCGTGCGAGTCCATGTCCTCATAACCGCTGACGGCGGTCTTAGACAGCGTGCGGCTTACGAGCGGGGCGTATGTCTTGTTGTCGTCGGTACCGTTGTAGGCAGGCCCCGTGCGCACGGTGACCTGGGTACCTACGGGCATTGCGGCTGACGCCATGGTGGCGTAAACCTTGGCCAGCAGGCCGGCTGCGCTGCCGGCGTTGACGTGTCCGGCCTCGTATCCGCCGTCGGTGTTCTTGTACATCATTCCCGCAGCGTCCTCAAGGTTGCTTATTATGTAGTTGTAAACCGAGTCAACGCTCTGCCTCGGCTCGTTCTTGTCTTCGGTGTCAACTTCAGGCTGCACGGGAACGGGGCCGTAAGCACGCACGAGTAGGAAGTAAGCAAACGCCTTGTGGAACTTCACTTCGCCTATGGCGTTGTTCTTCACGGCGTCGCTGATGTCGTTCATCGCCCTTATTTCGCGCTCCGCAAGGTTGGCCCGCCCTATGAGGTTGTAGCATCCGTTCCAAAGCGCGTCGGGCACTTCGGGCTCGCCTTGGAAGTTGCCCGCGCCGAACGTGCCGAACAGCCAGTCAGGGCCTGATATGTAGTCGGCGTCCTGCTCGAGCATTCTCGGGAAATATCCCCAACGGAACATGTCGTTGACCCACTTGCTGTAGACTCCCGTCACCCATTGTTTGGCAGCGTCCTCGCTGTCGCCCAACATGTCGTCAGTGATAAGACTCTCGGGGTCTTCCTCTATCCAGCTTGAACAGCCGGTCAATGCGCCTGCGCCCATCAAGAGCGCGAGGACTGAGAATATTATCTTTTTCATTGTCTTGTCGTTTCTTTGTTAGAATGTGAAGTTGAGTCCGAGGGTGAACGTGCGTGCGCTCGGATATGAGTAGCTGTCAACGCCCGGTGTGGCAGCGTTGGTGCCGCCGGCGTTCACGTCAGGGTCAAACCAACTGTAGTTCGTTATCGTAAAGAGGTTGTTGGCAGTGAACGATATGTTGATTTTCTGTATTCCGGGGAACGGCTTGAGCCAATCGTATGCCAATGTGATGTACTTCATCTTCAGGTAACTGCCATTCTCAACGTAGCGGTCGCTGAACAGCCATGTGCGGTTGTAGCCCGCAGTAGGCTTCGGCCAGCGCGCGGCTGAGGTGTTGTCGGCCGTCCAGCGTGAGTTGTATGCCTCCCATGTGATGTTTCCGTAGTTGCCCATCTCAATGTCGGTGAGGTTGTAGTTGAGGATGTCGTTGCCCTGAGAGCCTTGCAGCATGAACGAGAGGGTGAAGTTTTTCCATGACAGGTTGCTCGTGAAACCATACACGAAGTCAGGGTTGGTGTCGCCGATGATTGTCTTGTCGGCCGCCGTTATCTGCCCGTCGCCGTTCAAGTCGCGGTATTTTATCTCACCGATGTAGCGGCGAGCCTCTGTATCTGACAAGTTCGCGTATGCCGGGAACGAGCGCACCTCGGCAAGATTATCGAAGAATCCGTCCTCCACATATCCATAAAGAGTACCTATCGGGCATCCGTTGCGCTGGAGGAAGGCCTGGTCAGCCGCGCTCCAGAGCGATGTCGCATACTGGTCGCCGTCAAGTCCGCCGATTTTGTTGCGGTTGAACGAGAGGTTGGCCGAGATGCTCCATCTTACCGGACTGTTGCGGAACACGTCGTAGTTGAGCGAGAACTCAAGTCCCTCATTGGTGACATTGCCGCTGTTGACGAGCATCTGTGTGAAGCTGGAGCTGCCCGGTATGGTGACGTTCTGCAGCAAGTCGCGCGTCTTCTTGTAGTAATAGTCAACAGTGAGCTGCAAGCGGTTGTCCAAGAATCCCATGTCGATACCGGCGTTGAACTGGTCCGTTGTTTCCCATTTCAGGTTCGGGTTGGTTGGCCCTCGCCAGTCAATCATGGACATTCCGCTCTCCAACGAACCGTTGTAAGGATAGTTTGCGGCATTGAGGACGGTGAGGGTGCGGTAAGCTCCGATGCCTTGGTTACCCGTTTGGCCGAAGCTCAAGCGGAACTTCAGGTTGGAGAAGATGTTGAGGTTTTGTATGAACTTCTCCTCGCTGGCCCTCCACGCAAACGCTCCTGACAGGAACGTGGCCCACTTGTTGTTCTTCGCGAAGCTCGAACTGCCGTCGGTACGCACGCTGGCGGTGAAGAGATAGCGGTCAAGCAGCGAGTAGTTGACACGTCCGAGGAACGACTCAAGAGCCTGTTCTGTGGTACTGCTGGATATTGTAGGCCTGTCCAAGGCAAGGCTCATGTCGCCGTCCTTGGTGAAGTCGGTCGGGAAATTGGTTGCCGACATTGATGAACTTTCACCTGTTCCCTTCTCAAACGTCATGGCGGCCATCACGTTCAGGGAGTGTACACCCCACCGTTTGTCAAACGTAAGGATGCTTTCTGACGTCAAGCTCTTCCAAATGTTCGTGGCCTTGCCGCCCAAACCGTTGTTAGGAGTTCGTCCTTCCTGCGTGTGACGGTCATAATACGTGCCTCGGTGGTCGTCGTTGTAACCGAGACCGAGGTTCTGGCGGAACTTCAACCACGGTGCGAACTTAACTTCCAGATAGCTGCTTGAAAACCAGTTGATTTGCTTCAGTTGGTCCTTCGCGCCGTTGATGTAGTTCACGGGGTTGGTTGCGAGCCAGTTAAGCTCGTCAAGCTGTTCGGTTGAGGTATGCACTCCGTATGTCGGAGGGAAGATAAGAGCCGAACGGATGACGCCGGTGTTCTGCGAACCTGTGCGTTGAAAGTCGGTCGTAGTGTTGGTAAAGAACGAGCTTGTACCTATTTCAAACCAGTCAGTAACGTGGCGTCCGATGTTGATTGATATTCCGTAACGCTCATATCCGGTGTTCTTTATGATACCGCTTTGCTTCGTGTAGTTGCCCGAGAAGTTGTACCAGCCCTTGCTTGTGCCGTTGCTTACGCTGACATTGTAGTCCTGCTGGAAGCCGGTGCGGTAGATTTCGTCCTGCCAGTTGGCTATGGCCACCTCGTCGATGTTGCCGTATTGGTCAGTGCGGACGCCAGGGTTGAGGAAGTCCTCAGGCCCGGGGTTGTATGTTCCGGCCGTATAGATATAGTTGCCGTTCACATACGGGTAGTTCCACTCGCCGCGATAAGGGTATGCGGCCGTGCTGCCTTCATAATAATGACTGTTGGCATACTGCTCGTTCTGGTAGAGGGCGTAAGTGTAAGGGTCAAGCACCTTGACGCGCTTGCCAATCGTCTGTAGTCCAAGTTTGACGTTAAGCTCGATTTTCGGGCGTCCTCCGTCGCTCTGCTTTCCCTTCTTCGTGGTGATGATGACAACACCATTGGCACCGCGCGAGCCGTAGATGGCCGTTGCCGAAGCGTCTTTCAACACCTCGATGTTCTCAATCTCGTTGGGATTGAGCATCGACAATGGCGAGGTGAACTGGTTGTTGCCCTCGTTTGCGCCTGAGGTAGGTGTGCCGTTGGGGTTAGTTCCGAATGGGACTCCGTCCACGATGTACAGCGGCTGTGAGCTTGTTGTGAACGAGTTGGCTCCACGCACGGTGATACTGACGCCCGCTCCGGGCGCGCCGTCGCTCTGGTTGATTTGCACGCCGGCGATTTTGCCTTGCAATCCGTGGGCGATGTCAGTAGCTCCACCTTTCATAAGGTCGTCTCCCTTGATTTGAGCTACGGAGCCGCTGAGGTCGCGTTTCTTCATCGTTCCGTATCCGACTACCACCAGTTCGTCCATCTCGTTGGCTTCTTCCTGCATCACCACCTTCACGGAAGACTTGCCCTTGACGTTGATGACCTGTGTCTTATAGCCAATCATGGACACTTGGATGAGTTCCTTTCCTGCCGGCATTGCGAGTGAGAAGTTGCCATCAAGGTCGGCAACCACGCCCACTGACGTGCCCAGCACTTGCACTGTTGCACCAATCATAGGCTCGTTGTTGGCCGAACCGTCAACAACCTGGCCCGTGACCGTGTGTTGTGCGTTCACGTTGGCACACCATGCGAACAGCATGACGCACCATAAAATCCATTTATACATAATTAGATTACTTGAAAATGTTAATAAATTGTCAATTTATATGGATGATGTACACTTTCGTTATCGTCGCCCCGACGCCCGTTATCACAAGCCCGTCTGTCATCAGCTTGTCAAGCATGGCGGCGTCGAGCGTCAGCACCACGTCGTTGCCGTCGAGCTTGTACCACACCGGCTCTTGGCTGCCCGTAAGGTCGAGCCACTTCCCCTTGTTCTCGCGAAACGATATTTGGGGTTCGCATCCCTGCTGAATGTCCTTGTAGCTGACCACTATGCAGTCGCTCTCAGTGCATTCCTGAAACGGTTCCGCCGTGATGCGCAGGTTGCCGCTCCAGTCTTGCGGCAGCACCTTCTCGCCATGAAACAGCTCGCCGGGCTGCAGCTTGTACTCCTTGGGGGCGCGCTGGGCGTTGGTCAGGTCTTCGTCGCGTACGCCTGTGAACGACACCACCGAGATTTTCTCCAGCCTGTACCCCTTTCCGCCAACGCGCATGCTTACGCCGTCAGAACCGGCAAGTTGGAGCTTGATTAGCTGCGACTGTTCCACTATGGGCACGGTTACTCCGTCTTTACCCACCGGCACACCGTCAAGCGAAGGTTCCATGGCGTTCCACCTGAAGTCCATCACCTTCAGGGCAGCCCCTTCCTCTACGCGGCTCACCTTGAAGTGGAGCGCATCGCCCACTTTCACATCCTTGAAGCAGTCCTTCTGCACGGCCGCGCTCGCGCTCCAGTCATCTTTCATCAAGACTGACGGGCCGCGGTAGACAACCTTCTCCACCATCTCGGCAGCGGGGATGTGCGTCACGCGCAGTATGCGGTAGTCATGGCCGCCTATGGCCAGGCCGCGCTGCTTGATTTTGTCGAGTATCTCCTGGGTGACTTTAAGGCGGAAAGGCCCTGACACGCCGAAGTAGGCATATTCGGGCGCAATGGCCTGCCAGTCGGCAGGGTCTTGGAACGCACCCTGCGCACCGCCTTTCACTTCATCGACATATACGGTCAGGATGTCGCCCACCTGTGTCGTGGCGAACTGCTGGGGCAGTATCACGATGTTGTCTTTCCATCCCGCGCCGATGGTCTTGGGGCCGAGCAGGATGGTGCGCTCAGCAGCCGTAGCTACAACAGCCGCCATCAAGAGCGCGCAAAACGTTGAAATGAATTTGAAATTTCTCATAGCACTTGGTCGTCTTTTACGAGTACGTATTTATATGTCTTGCCAAGAAGGGCCTTGAAGGCATCGCGGTCAAGCACGGTACCGCTGCCGAAGGCGTCAGTCCACCAGTCTTTCCCGGCGAACTTGTGTTCCTCGCTTTGCCCCGCGTTGTAACTGTAATCATACCAAGGCATGAACCAGCACCAACGTGAGCCGCGCTGCCAAATCTTGCTCCAGGGCGACATCGCCACCTCGTCGCCGTTGCCGCATTCAGCCAGAGCCACGATTTTGCCGGGGTATCTTTCAGAGAGGGTCTTGTACTCTTTCATCAGGGGGTATTGCAGGGCTTTGTAATTGTCGCGCCCCACGACATCAACGTATTCGTCGCCGGGATACCACGTGCTGTCGGCCACCTGCGAAGTCCACACCCAGATGAGGTTGTTCAGCTTATGTTCGTCAACCAGGCGGTGATACATCAGCCGCCACAGCTTCTTGTAAGTCTCGGCTCCGCCGCAGCCCCACCAGAACCATGCCTTGCCGCCCTCAAACTCGTAGATGTTGCCCGCGGCCTCGTGCAGCGGTCTCCATATCACGGGTATGCCGGCATCTTGCATCTTGCCGAGGTACTTGGCTATCTGGTCGATGTCCTTGACGATTTGCTTGTATTCCTTCGAGCTTATGTCGTCAATCTTCGATACGTCGAAACTCGTCTGCCCAGGCTCCGTGCCAGGAGTGCAGGTTAGATCCTTGCCGTTGTTTGCAAGGACGTTCCAGTGCCACATACAGCCTACAAGCCCGCCCGCTTTCCACCACGCCTCCACCTGCGTGATGTCGCTGTAGTCGAGCCAACCCTTAGGGTTGACGTCTTTCGAGTTGTGGAAGTTGATGAAGTCAAACACATTCATCACAGGCCACTTGCCAGTCCACTCATGCACGTTCTCGGCTTCCTTGATATTCCAGTCTACGTTTGCCACAGTGGCCGACAACGTCTGCTTCTGGTACACATCCCACAACGCCGAGTACACCTTCTGCGCCTCCTGCGTGGCCGAAGGGTTGCAAAGTTTGTGCTGTGCGTCGGCCGTGAAGGCTGCCAACAACGCGCCCGCAAGGACAAATCCCCAGCGTAAGCGCACGGTTATAATCCTCATAAATGAGCTGCGATTGAATAAATAGTATGTCATTTTAGTTAAGTTAAAGTTTCGGTCTTGTTAGATTAACGCCGCAAAAATATGAAAAAGATTGTAAAGGAATTTGCTTTGTTTTTCCTATTTTCAGGCATTGCCATAAAAGTATCATCTTCTGATAAAATATGCGAAGCCGGAACCTTGGTTTTGCATAAAATCGACATCAACTAAGCCCATATCATTACGAGCAGACGCTTCCAACAAATGAAGTCTTTCACATAAGCACCGCCTTACCAAACGGTAGAAAACTTGTCATGGGTAAGACATTGGGCAAATTGGATGAAGACTTAATGGAATTGTGCTTTTTTTATATTTGACACAAAGTTAGTTTTTAATTGTCTTTTGAAATCCACCTCACGGTTTTTGGCTTATAATATGCACATTCTCAAACACTTATATGAATTGTCGATGATATCCTTGGGACACCAATGCCACAAGGCGTGTGCGCCGCAACAATCAGGTGCTGGCCAAAAGACGGCATTTCGGTTTGCAATACATGGCCTTTCGCACCGCCGTTTGCCGCCTTTTGCACGCTGAAACACGGTCTTTCACATTCCCGCGCAATTCGCCCAAAAGACATTAACATAAGAGCCTGTTTGTCAAGCTGCTCTACTTATTGTGCCCACTGGATGAAAATCTTGCATAATGAAGCTCTCCACAGATCCGTTTGTCTTCTTATCCCAAACCTACATTTGCAGGACAACTGACAAGGATTTGCCTGAACAAGAAAGAGAAGCAATGCCCGGCCATGAAAAGAATCAACTTTCCGGCCATGACAGAGAGATTTTTCCGAAATATTTTGTAACTTTGTCTTTCACTAACACAACTATCTATTTGTACCTAACTTAAGAATTACAATTATGGAAAACAACAAGGAAAAGAAAGATTTGAAGAAGACCCAAGTGTTCAATGTTATTATCCTTGACCGTAGCGGTTCGATGGAGTGCATACGGCGTGCCGCCGTAGACGGGTTCAACGAGACGCTGGCCGGCATCAGGAAAGCACAAGAGAAATTCGCGGAGACACAGGAGCATTACGTGTCGTTGGTGACATTTTGCAATTGCGAGACAAAACATGTGTTCGACAAGACACCGGTGCAGGAAGCCCGCCAGTTGAGCATGGACGACTATGTTCCCTGTTGCACTACGCCGCTCTACGACGCGATGGGCTTCACGCTCACGTCCATGCAAGGGCACGTAAAGGACATGGAAGACGCGGTTGTGGTTGTAACAATCATCACGGACGGCATGGAAAACGCTTCCAAGGAATACAGCGGCAAGGCCATCAAGAGCCTGGTGGAACGCCTGCGCGGCGAAGGGTGGACATTCACCTACATGGGAGCGAACCAGAATGCCGTAGAAGTGGCGGAAGACCTGTCCATCCGCAACGCCCGCAACTTTGCATACAGTGCGGCCGGCACGGCTGCCGGCATGCTAAAGGACAGCCACACACGCATGAACTTCTTTACACGCCTGTCACATTTCAAGGAGACGGAGTCCGTTGATGGGGCCGCGCCGATGTCAGCAGATGAACGACGCAAGAAATACACAGCCATGGCGGACGAGGCTTTTGACGAGGAAGAGAAAAACGGTGACTATTAACGAGCATGCAAGACGGCGAAAGGCGGCAATGATGCCGCCGACACACGCCAACATCTCTAATTTAGCTTTCCTTTTCCGCTTCAACGCTGGCGAACATGACTGTTTGAAGCGAAAAGGATTCAGGTTATATTTCAAAAAACTCAACAAAACATGCCAACATGGAACTTTTAGGGGCTATAATCGGCGACATCGTGGGCAGCACCCGAGAATGGTACAACATAAAGACAGAGGATTTTGAACTGGTTCCCGAAGGTAGCCGGTTCACTGACGATACTGTGATGACCCTTGCCGTGGCGGAATGGTTGATGACCGACCATGCCCACAAGGAAGATTCGCTTGTGGCTTGCATGCAACGCCTGGGGCGCAAGTATCTCAACGCCGGCTACGGAGGGATGTTCCGCAGATGGCTGATGAGCGACAACACGCAGCCTTACAACAGTTTTGGCAATGGTTCGGCCATGCGGGTAAGCCCCGTGGGCTTGTATGCCAACTCGCTGGAAGAAGCCTTGGAGCTGGCGCGCATCACGGCTTCAGTCACACACAACCATCCCGAAGGCGTCAAGGGAGCGCAAGCCATCGCGGGCTGTGTGTTCATAAAGAAGACCGAATGGGCTGACAAAGCCAAGATAATGCGTTTTGTCAAAGAGGACATAGGATATGACCTTGACTTCAACTTGGAAGAGATACGCGACGGCTATGGGTTTGACGTGACCTGCCAAGGCAGTGTGCCCATTGCCATCAAGGCTTATCTTGAGCGCAGCATTTATCCTCCGGAGAAGGCGTTGCGGCTTGCAATCTCCATGGGAGGCGATTCCGATACAATAGGTGCCATGACCGCCTCTATAGCCAGCGCAGAACATTTCAGTACCATGGGAGGCGGATTCAGTACGGAACTCATTGAGCAATGCCGCGCCCTGCTTCCCGCCGACCTGCTCGACATCAACGACCGCTTCTTGGCTTTCATTTCGCGGCCGCTCTATCAGTCGTATTACTTACACGGATATTTGTTTGCCGGGGAATACCCGGGCGACAAGGACGAGGAAGCCGCCAAGCGGAAAATAAAGAACATGCTGCATTTCGGAGTGAAGCATTTTGTGGACTTGACAGAAGAAGGAGAGCTGAAGCCCTACCGTCATCTTCTGCCCGACGATGTCACTTACCTGCGTTTCCCCATTCCTGACGGCGGCATACCCCAGTCACTGGAGTCGGTCAATCTTCTCTTGGACAAGCTGGGCAATTTGGAAAAAGCGGGCGGCTATACCTATATCCACAGCCGGAGAGGCCTTGGACGTACCAGCACGGTCGTTGGTTGTCTGAAAGCAATACAACTGAATGGACATAAAGGCTTCGACGCATTGGCAACCCTGCGCAATTTCTTTAGGGAAATGCCGAAGTCGGCTTACAGCCAAACGCCGGAAACATACGGGCAAGAAGAGTTTGTCAGGAACTTCTCCCGCAATGCCGGCCGTTATATTGAAACCCGGAAAGAAACCATAAAAGACAGCATCAGGGGATGCCTGATGGCCGGTGCGGCAGGAGACGCGTTGGGTTATTCCGTGGAGTTCATGAGCCGCAGCCAAATCTTGTCACAATATGGAGAAAGGGGCATAACACAGTTCGAACTGGCGAAAGACGGCAAGGCATGGGTAAGTGACGACACACAGATGACGCTCTTCACGGCATGCGGCATGCTTATGGGCGTGACACGCGGATATATGCGCGGAATAGGCGGCGCGCCAGAGAACTATGTTGACGGGGCTTATCTTGACTGGTATTACACCCAGACAGGCATCAAAAAAAAGATTTTGGGAAATGATTTCCACTACACCTGGCTTCGCGACCTGTCCGAACTGGCACACCGCCGCGCACCGGGCCGCACCTGCATGTCGGCTTGCGAAAGCCTGCTGAACAACAAAACTGTGATGAACAACAGCAAAGGCTGCGGAGGAATCATGCGTGTGGCACCCATGGCACTGCTTGCTGCAGGATACAAAGGCCGGAACAAAAGGTTTTACAGCATTCCCGCCATGGACGAAGCCGGAGCGAAAGTGGCGGAAGTCACTCACAAGCATCCGTTGGCATTCTTGCCTGCAGCTATGCAAACCCACCTGCTTTACAAGCTGGCATGTATGGATGCGGAGCAGGCAAAGCGGGAAATAAGGGAATTGGCACTTGAAACCATTTCCTCACTCGACGCCATCTATGCGGGACAGTATAAAGAAGACAAACGCATCCTTGCAGACCTGACAAGAAAAGCCGTAGACCTTGCCGGGAATGACAGCACTGACGCTGAGAACATCAGGCTGCTTGGCGAGGGATGGACGGGCGAAGAGGCATGGGCCATCGCCTTGTATTGCGCCGTCAGGCATGTTGACAGCGTGGAGGAAGCAATTATCGCAGCCGTGAACCACGACGGCGACAGCGACTCCACAGGGTCTGTCTGCGGAAACATCATGGGCGCGATTTACGGATATGAAGCCATCAAACGCCAACGCCTGTTCTGTCCTCAAGGCAAGGTATTTGAGGATACGCTCGAGCTTTCGAACATCACGCTCGCCCTTGCCGACGACCTTTATACCAGTTGCATCATCAGCGATTACGACCCGATAGACACGCCCGAAAAGAAACAATGGTACGAGCGTTATTGCGAAATGAAACCATCCGGGATTAAATAAAACAACGGTGCAAACTTGTTGTACTGAACACCAGTAAACAACATCAAGAAAACCGCAGTGTTTTAACGGACAACAGATATGTCAATACAAAAGCAATAGATTATCAAAGAAAACCCTATTTTTGCATAGGTCATGCCACAAAGGGCGAGGCGCAAGCCTATTTACGCCTCGCTCTAACGCATAATCCTTGCAAGTAAAACCTAAAGAAACAAAGCAATGATTAAGATTTACGGAATGAAGACTTGCCCAGACTGCGCCTACGTAGACGAGCAGGTGGAGGGAAACAGCCAATACGAAGTGATAGACATAGGGGCGCACGTAAAGAACTTGAAAGAGTTTCTGCGTCTGCGTGACAACAGTCCGGCGTTCGCCGCGATAAGGCGCGTGGGCGCGGTGGGCATCCCCTGCTTCGTGCATGACGACGGCACGGTGACGCTGAGGGCAGAAGAAGCCGGCCTCAAGCCACGCCCCAAGAACGTCGAAGGTGCGTCATGCCGCATAGACGGCAGCGGATGTTAAGCAGCATGGGCAACAACATCGGCGAACAGACATCACGCTCAGCCCATGGAGGAGCTGACGGACTTGCAATGCGGACGGGCGACAGCCACACCCGCATTGCAGAAGCAGCCGCACGCCTTGCCCGCAAGCTGCACACAGGACAGAAGGACAAGGCCGGGCAAGACTATTTCGACGGCCACCTTAGCACCGTGGCCACACTCGGCAACGACTGGAAAGAGCAGACCGTAGGCTACCTGCATGACGCCGCCGAGGACACGCCCTGCACGGTGGATGAAATCGTCCTTACGCTGAAAACGGAATGCCCGGACATGACGCAAGCGGAATGCCGCGAGATAGCCGATGCCCTAAACCTGATGAACTCGCGCACAGCCCCCAGCCGTGAAGCCTACATCAGGCGTTTCAGGGGGCACAGCCTCGCCATCCGTGTAAAGCTGAACGACCTGCGGCACAACATGGACATATCACGCATACCCCACCCCACTGACAATGACATGGCACGGGTGGAGCGGTACAAGAAAGAATACGAGACGCTGAGCCGCATGCTTGAGGAATGCGCAAGGCGGTGATTCCGCATTTCCACGACCAGCTTTCTTGCAGAAACACAGGCCTTACGACAAAGTAGGCCATGCCACCAAACAAAGGGAACATCAACGGGAGACGCAAAATTTTGCGTCTCTAAAACCAAGCGTGCCACCTTATTGAATACACGTTTGCTTATTACGCCTAATCCGCGTATCGTCAATAAGCCGACAGGATATTCAAATTCCATCTTCCTTTCTCAATCCCTCAACGCCTTGAAGCCGCTCACCGTTATGGGCACTGACAGGATGAAAGACAGCACATCGGCCCAAGCCTGGCACATCTCCACGCCGAGAAGGCCGAAATAATGAGGCAGGATGATGATGAGGGGGATGAAGAACAGGCCGTTGCGCGAAGCCGCGAGGATGTTGGCCTGCCACGGTTTGCGGATTGTCTGCATCATCATGTTGGTGTACATCACCACCGCTCCGAGGGGCAGCGTCACCAACTGCCAGCGCAAGGCCACACGGCCAACCTCTATCACCGCCGGGTCATGGCGGAAAATGGCTATGATGCCTGACGAGAACAGGAAGCCCAACACGGCGCAAAAGACAAGGAACGTTGTGCCCAAACGCACTATGAACCAATAACCCTCGCGCACCCTGGCGTAGAGCTTCGCGCCGTAACAGAAGCCGCACAGCGGCTGGAAGCCTTGGCCGAGGCCGATGACGGTGGCGAAGATGACGAACGTCACGCGGCTGACGATGGACATGCCGGCGATGGCGGCGTCGCCGAAAGCCCCGGCGGCCACATTGAGCATAGCCACGCCGACGCTGGCCATGCCCTGACGGGTGAACGAAGGCGTGCCCCCGGCAAGTATTTCCCTGAAATAAGCCTTGCGCGGAGTGAAGTTGCTGAAGTGTATGCGGATGGTGCCGCCCTTGTGGGTCATCCATATAAGTACGAACAGGCTGAACGCCTGCCCCGCCAAGGTTGACAGGCCCGCGCCCGTTATGCCCATGCCGAAAACAAATATTAGCAGCGGCGCAAGGAAAATGTTGATGACCGCGCCCGTGATTATGCCGAACATGGCATAAGCCGCGTTGCCCTGGAAACGCATCTGGTTGTTGAGGCACAACGCGCCGCACATGAACGGCGCGCCCATCAAGACGAAAGCCAGGTAACGCTCGGCGTCAGGCAGGATGGTGTCAGTAGAACCCAGCAGCAAGGCCAAGGGGCGCAGGAAAAACATGCCCACGACGGCAAGCAGAAGTCCCGTGGCTATGGCGCAGAAGAAACCGGTGGAAGCCATGCGCGAGGCGTTTTCGTGGCGTTGCGCCCCGAGTTCGCGCGAGATGTAGTTGCCCGAGCCTTGCCCGAAGGTGAACCCTACGGCCTGGATGATGGACATAACGGAAAACGCTATGCCCACGGCGGCCGTGGCCTGAGTGCTGATACGGCCGACGTAGAACGTCGTAACGATGTTGTAGACGCTCGTCACGAGCATGCTTATGATGGTCGGCACGGCCATCGTAAGTATCACGTTGTGAACCGGCGCGGACGTCAGAAATGTGAAATTGTCCCTGTTGCGCATATCCGTTAGCTTTTACCCATGCAATGACAAGCCTCGGCTTGAAAAACGATTTGTCAGGTTAACCGCCGAAAAATCAATGCAAAGTTACTAAAATAGAGCCTAACGGCAAAAAGCACTTCCGTTTTTTAAGATTAAGAAACATATCGCCAACACGCCATTCCGCTACAGTTCGCCGCATGAAGAGCATCGCCTTCCAACCGTGAACGCCCTCATTCGTACATACGCCGACTGCCTACGGCCACGAGTAACGGCGCAAGTTCCTAGCAAGATGCAACCCTCTGAATATCAGGCTATTGCAAGCCGTCATGCAAAAGACGGTCTTTCATGATGAAAAAGGCGGCAAACTGCGCGGCAAAAAGATGCCTTTTAGAACGCAAAAGGACATGCCTTGCAAAACGGGTTGTAGAACATGGAAGAATGAAAAAGACGGAACGCCGATACGAGGAATGGCGTTCCGTCTTTATTTCTTGTGCCTGTTGGCGCGCTGCTCACGGTACTTGGCCTTTTGGCGGGCCGACCCGCTGCCGTGCGCCCCGGTGATGTACTGCTTCTTCTTGGCCTTGGTCTTCACCTTGCCGCCGCCGTTGTCGTCTTTCTTCTTGGCCGGGCGGAACACTATTCCGCCGCCAGCTATTATGTCGTCGATGTCTGCCACTTTTGTAAAGGTAAAAAAGTAAAACGGTAAAACGGTAAAAAACAGAGGTATAAGGGTAAAAAAGCAATGCGATAATTCCAAGATTTGGATTTTACCTTTTTACTTTTTTACCCTTTTACCTTTAAATCAGTGGTGGAACAGCCTTACGCCGGTGAAGGCCATGGCCATGCCGTACTTGTCGCAAGTCTCGATTACGTTGTCGTCGCGCACGGAGCCGCCGGCCTGAGCTATGTACTCAACGCCGCTCTTGTGGGCGCGCTCTATGTTGTCGCCGAAGGGGAAGAAGGCGTCGCTGCCGAGGCTCACGCCGGTGTTCTTGGCGATCCATTCCTTCTTTTCCTCGATGGTCAGCACCTCCGGTTTCTCCTTGAAGAACTTCTGCCAAGTGCCTTCTGCCAGCACGTCGTCATGCTCCTCGCTGATGTACACGTCGATGGTGTTGTCACGGTCGGCGCGACGTATGCCGTCAACAAAAGGCAGGTTCATCACTTTCGGATGCTGGCGCAGCCACCAGATGTCGGCCTTGTTGCCGGCCAGTCGTGTGCAGTGGATGCGGCTCTGCTGGCCCGCTCCGATGCCGATGGCCTGTCCGTCCTTGACGTAGCACACCGAGTTGCTTTGCGTGTACTTCAGGGTGATGAGGCTGATGATGAGGTCGCGCTTGGCCTCGGGGGTGAAAGCCTTGTTCTTGGTGGGGATGTTCTCAAACAGGGCGGGGTCGTCCAGCTTCACCTCGTTGCGTCCCTGCTCGAACGTTATGCCGAACACCTGCTTGCGCTCGATGGGCGCAGGAGTGTAGCTTGGGTCTATCTTGATTACGTTGTAAGTGCCCTTGCGCTTGCCTTTCAGTATGGCGAGAGCCTCGGGGGTATAGCCGGGGGCGATGACTCCGTCGCTTACCTCACGCTTGATGAGCGTGGCCGTGGCCTCGTCGCACGTGTCGCTCAGGGCTACGAAGTCGCCGTAGCTGCTCATGCGGTCAGCACCGCGCGCCCTTGCGTAAGCGCATGCCAAGGGCGAAAGCTCTATCTTGACATCGTCTACGAAGTAAATTTTCTTCAGCGTGTCGCTGAGCGGCAGGCCAACTGCGGCTCCTGCGGGCGACACGTGCTTGAAGCTGGCCGCGGCGGGCATGCCGGTGGCGGCCTTCAGCTCACGCACGAGCTGCCAACTGTTGAGCGCATCAAGGAAGTTGATGTACCCGGGGCGGCCGTTAAGCACCTCTATGGGCAGTTCGCCTTCCTCCATGTATATGCGCGAAGGTTTCTGGTTAGGATTACATCCGTACTTTAATGCTAATTCTTTCATCGTCTGTAATATTACAATTCGGTGTGCAAAATTACAGCAAAATCGGCTTAATTCAAAATAAATGCGTCAGAAACAGACTTTTGGCGGCCTCAATCGTCACCGTCGGCATCATCCTTTCCGTCGTCGGTGTCGTTGTCCTTTTTCTTCAAGAAGCTCGGAGCAAATAGTCCGAGCCCAATGCCGAGGCACATCCACACGGGCAAGTTGCCGAATATTATGCCGAAGGCCACGCCCAGGCTGAGGCCGACAACCATACTGCCGCCGGCTGATTTCTGTTTTTTGCCTTGCTTGTCGTCTTTTTCCATGATGCTGTTTGTATTGATGTTGCCGTACAAAGATAGCGTAAAAAACGCTAACCGGCAAGCCGTTGACCGCCTTTTTCCCCAACGCCACACGGAATGCCTGCAAGCGATTGACTGTCAGGCGGTTTGCAAAAGGTTGCCTTTCAGGCTGCAAAAGGCAACCTTTTACACGATGACAGGCGGCCTTTTGCGGCGCAAAAGGGCACCTATTGCAAAACCGCTGAAAATCAACGACTTGCAAAAAGGCACAAAGTAGTTAAATAATGAAAGACTTATTTCTTAAAGAATGTAAAGAAAACGGGTTGAAGTTTTTTTACAGCCATCTTGCCGTAAAATGCAGCATAACAGCAGATAACATGTTTTACGCCATAGTTTGGCACGCTTTTTGCACACCCACAAAAGATGTAAACAGACTTTGTTTTCCGCCTTTTTTTCATTAACTTCGCAAACGAAAAATTTGAACCCCTCAAAATACTATTACTGAAACCATCAAACATGAACAAGCTGAAGATATTTGCCATTGCCCTCATGACGTTTGCGGCCGGCATACCCGCCAGCGCGGACAACGACAACAACGACAAAGAAGAACAATATGAAGAAATAGACAACTTCGACTTCCTCTACGACAACGAGGCGTATGACGAAGACTACCAATTCTCACAGATAGACGACGTTCTTAGCGAGGCGTTCTCACACCTCGGGGCGCGTTACCGCATGGGGCACTCTGGCCCCAACTCCTTCGACTGCTCAGGCTTCACGAGCTACGTGTTCAAGAACATGGGTATCGACCTCAACCGCACGTCGCGCTCACAGTACACCCAAGGCGAGGCCGTAGACAAGGACAAGCTGCGCACGGGCGACTTGGTGTTCTTCACTGGTTCGAACTCGCGCGGCCCCATAGGGCACGTGGGCATCGTTGTTGACGTTGACCCGATAAGCGGCAGCTTCAACTTCATCCACGCCAGCATAAAGGGCGTCAAGGTGAGCAACTCGAACGAACGTTACTACTCACGCCGCTACGTAGGCGCGCGCAGGGTGATGGAATAACGGGCGGGAAACCGCAGCCAACCAAGAGCCGGGAATTAAGGCAGCATGTGTTCACGCATGACAGTGATGCGCATTTCTTAATTCCCGGCTCTTGATTTTTTATCAACAACATAAAACTTCACCAGCCATGAAACCCACTTTCATCTTGTCATTCCTTTTGTGCGTGACCACGCTCGCGGCTGCTTGCACGCCGCCAACCCCCGGCGCAAAGAAGCCCGCAACGGGCAATGACGCCAGACAGGCGGCCGACGCGCCGGAAACCGCACTGCAACCATCAGCGGCCGACACGCTGACCGTAGCGATGACGGGCGACATCATGATGGGCACAACCTACCCAAGCAACGCCCTGCCCGCCGCAGGAGGCTCAAAACTGTTCGCCGACGTGAAAGACATACTCGCCCAAGCCGACATAGCCACCGGCAACCTTGAGGGCGCGATATGCGACACTTCGTTCCAAAGGGACACCAGGAAGTCAGCCGACTCTTACTTCTTCCGTATGCCCCCAACCATGGCCCCGCTGCTTAAAGAAGCTGGGTTCGACTATCTCTGCATGGCCAACAACCACACGATGGACTTCAAGCTGGCCGGCGTGAAAGCGACAGAAAGCACACTCGACAACCTCGGCATTGAATATTCAGGGATAAACGGGCGCAAAGAATGCGCCATAGTAGAGCGCGGAGGGGTGAAATACGGCTTCTGCGCGTTCGGGCACAACTCGTACACGCTGAAGCACAACAACCTGGACAAGGTAAAAGACATCCTTGACAGCCTCAACAGCAAGGCCGACATCATCATCGTGTCGTTCCATGGCGGGGGCGAAGGCAAGGCCTTCAGCCACCTGCCTTACGGCAAGGAGAAATACATCGGGGAAGACCGCGGCGACCTGCGCAAGTTCGCCCGCTTCTGCATTGACAACGGGGCTGACATCGTATACGGCCACGGCCCGCACGTGACACGCTGCATCGAGATGTACAAAGACCGCCTGATAGCCTACAGCCTCGGCAACTTCTGCACGCCTTACGGCATCAGCCTGAGCGGAGTGTCAAGCTACGCCCCCGTGATAGAAGCCGGCATCGACCGCCAAGGACGCTTTCTCGGCGGCAAAATCCACTCGTTCACACAGCGCAGGGGCATCGGCCCGCGCCGCGACTCGACAAACATCGTGGCCAGACACATAAGAAGCCTCACCGCCGCTGACATCAAGGACGGCAAGCTGAACATAGCCGATGACGGGAAAATAACAATAAGACGAAACGCCGAAAACCGCTGACAAGGCGGCAACGGCAAACCTGTAAAAAACAAATGGCATGCACGGCCGACGACCCTGCATGCCATTTATTTTGCATTACGTTAAAATCAGTCTTCTTTCTTTGCGACAACCTTCTTCTCTGCGATACGAGCCTTCTTACCTGTGAGCTTGCGGAGATAGTACAACTTGGCGCGGCGCACCTTGCCATACTTGTTCACCTCGATGCTCTCGATGTTGGGAGACTCAATCGGGAAGATACGCTCTACACCTACAGTGCCTGACATCTTGCGCACGGTAAAGCGTTTCTTGTCACCCTGGCCGCAGATTTTAATCACTACGCCACGGTAAAGCTGGATTCTCTCCTTTGAACCCTCGACGATTTTGTAAGCGACAGTCACAGTATCACCTGCCTTGAACTCAGGGAACTTCTTGCCGGTTGCAAATGCTTCTTCAGCAACTTTAATTAAATCCATTGTGTTTGATAATTAAATTTGTTCATCGTTCCTGCGCAACATAACGAGGCTACTCTTCTTCCTGTCAGCGATTACGCGGAAAGCGGTGCAAAGGTACTCATTTTAGGCATGACATCCAAACGTAACTTGATTTTTTTGCCTTTTTCTTTGCCTCGTTTGCGTTTTTAGCTACCTTTGCACCGTTTTTAAGGTAGAAATATGTGTAAAAAACTGATTTTCTGCGGATTAATATCCACCATCCTGGTTGCGACTTCATGTTCGACAGGTTATGAAATCACAAGTTTCCAACGTTCACGCATATTGATTGACAGCACTTATGACGCCTCGCCTGACAAGGCCGCGGCGGCTTTCATCGCGCCTTACAAGCAGCGCGTGGACAGCATTATGAGCCCTGTTGTCGGCAAAGCGGCCGAATACATGTCGGCCGACAGGCCGGAAAGCCTGCTGTCAAACCTGCTGGCCGACATCCTCGTATGGAGCGGAAAGGCATACGGCGAACAGCCTGACTTCGCCGTCTACAACATCGGCGGCATACGCTCGGCCTTTGCCAAGGGCGACATTACCTACGGCGACGTGCTTGACGTGGCTCCGTTTGAGAACAAGATATGCTTCGTTACGCTGACAGGCGACAAGGTGAACGAGCTGTTCAGCCAGATAGCCCAGGTGGGCGGAGAGGGCGTAAGCCACGGTGTCGAACTCGTAATAACCGATGACGGCAAGCTGAAGTCTGCCAAACTGCACGGCAAAGAGATTGCCCCTGACGCCAGATACCGCATCGCAACAATCGACTACGTGGCCCAAGGCAACGACAACATGACGGCTTTCAAAAGCTCCACCGACGTCAACTCGCCCAGAAGCGGCGACAACAACGTGCGCCAATTGATAATAAAGTACATGAAAGGGAAGATGGCCAAGGGCGAAAGCGTAAGTTCAAGAATTGAAGGAAGGATAAAAACAGAAGACAAATGAAACGCATCATAATAACACTGTTGACGGCCACTATTCTGCTTGCCGGCGCGCAGGCAAGGGGCAAACACATTGTAATCCTACACACGAACGACACCCACAGTTGCATATTCCCGCTCAACCCCAACCTCTCCGACACGCTGCTCGCCGGGCGAGGAGGCTTCATACGCAGGGTGGAAATGGTCAAGCAGGAACGTGAAAAGGACCCGAAACTGCTCTTGCTCGACAGCGGCGACTTCTCGCAAGGCTCGCCATACTACACCATGTTCAAAGGAGATGTGGAAATCGGGCTGATGAACATGATGAAATATGACGCCGCCACGATAGGCAACCACGAGTTCGACTTCGGCGTGGAAAACATGGCCCGCCTGTTCAAGAAAGCCGAGTTTCCCATCGTTTGCGCCAATTACGACTTCACAGGAACGGCACTTGAGGGCATCGTAAAGCCTTACACCATAATCAAAAGGGACGGACTGAAAATCGGGATATTCGGCCTTTCGCCGCAACTCGAAGGTCTCGTGATGGCCGAAACATGCAAAGGCGTGAAATACAACGACCCCGTAAAGGCGGCGAACAGCGTGGCCAAGAAACTCAAGGAAGACGAAAAATGCGACATAGTGATATGCCTCTCACACTTGGGATGGGACATACTCGGCACTGACGACACCGAAATGATGCGGCAGACAAGGAACATCGACATCGTGCTTGGCGGCCACTCGCACTCGTATTTCGAGGAAATGAAATACATGAAGAACCTTGACAACAGGGCAACACCCAACGACCAAAACGGCAAACACGGCATTTACATCGGGAAAATAACCGTCAAAGTAGAAAAGAAATAGAAAGCGTTGACGGGTAAATAAAATATTATGACGAACTGACCGTTATAATATATGATGGCAAACAGACTTTTCCACATATTCATCTTGCTTGCCCTGACGCTGAGAACAAGCGCGCAAGGCAACGCCGTACAGAACAGGCCGTACACCGACTTGCGCCCGTTCCACTTCGGCGTCGTGGTCGGCACACACTTCCAGGACATCGAGTTCAACAACATAGGGCCGCAAATGGTGATGAACACAGACGGCACGCAGACCGAGAAAATCATCACTTGCGACCAAGACCGGTGGGACATGGGCTTCAACGTAGGCGTACTCGGAGAGTTGCGCCTCGGCACTTATTTCGCTTTCAGGGTCGCCCCGACGATGTATTTCGGCAACCGCCACCTGACATTCTACAACCTCACGGACAAACTTGAGGACGGAACGCCGATAACACAGACGCAAGACATGAAGACCGTCTACATCGCCACGCCGCTCAACCTGCTGTTCTGTGCGCCGAGACTCGACAACGTACGCCCCTACATTATGGGTGGAATAAACCCCATGATAAACCTTTCGGGCGGCGACAACGACTACATCAAGCTGAAGCGTTACGACGTTTTCCTCGAAATCGGCTTGGGTTGCGACATCTACCTGCCGTTCTTCAAGCTGCGCCCCGAACTGAAGTTCTGCTACAGCCTGCTCAACAGCTTGGACGCGAAACACGCCGACCAACTGCGTGACGAAAACAAAGTGATGTACGCCAAGTCTGTGAACGAAGCGCGAAGCAAGATGATTGTCTTGTCATTCTACTTTGAATAAGTTGTAAATTCTTCATCGTATCACGCCACACTTTACACAAGATACATTTTAAACCAAATCAAAACGCCCCCGCAAGCCATATAAACATTAGCTTGCGGGGGCGTTCCCATACAGCCGAAAATTCAGAAGCTGACGGTGCGCGTGCCGTCTTCGGCCTCGCTGATTGTCACCTTCACGGCATCTTCTGGCAACAGGCTCTCCACCAGTTCGGGCCACTCTATGAAGCAGAGGTTGCCTCCGTAAAAGTATTCCTCATACCCCATGTCATAAACTTCGTCGAGCTTCTTTATGCGGTAGAAGTCGAAGTGGTAGATTGTGTCGCCCGTTGTGGCCGACGTGTATTCGTTTACGATGGCGAACGTGGGCGACGTTATCACGTCGTCTACGCCCAACCGGCGGCACACGGCCTTGACGAACGTGGTTTTGCCGGCACCCATCTTGCCGTAAAAGGCAAATACACGGGCGCGCCCCATGTTGTCGATGAACTGGCGCGCGGCCTCGTCGATGGTCTCAAGATTGTTGATTTTTATATCCATATATTTATTTTTTAGTTGACAAGTGACAAGCCACAAGCGGACAAGCCCGTATTGTTTAGTTGACAAGTGACAAGCTGCAAGCAGACAAGCCAATCAGCCTCGTCACTTGTTTGCTCGTTACTGGTCTCTGGCCTGCTCGTTACTCGCCCCTTGTCTGCAAATTAAACTATCTTTTCCTAACCCTCATCGTGACGAGCGGGACAATCATTTCCTCCATCGAGATGCCGCCGTGCTGGAAGGTGTCTTTATAGTAAGAAACGTAATAGTTGTAGTTGTTTGGATAGGCGAAGAAGGCGTCGCCCGTCGCGAAGACGTATGAAGTGCTGAGGTTGGGAGCCGGCAACATGGCCTTGTGAGGCTCTTTTATGACAAACACTTCCTTTGAGTTGTAGTTCAGGTTCTTGCCGAGCTTGTAACGGAGGTTGGTGTTCGTGTTGCGGTCGCCTATTATCTTGACGGGCTTCGAGGCGCGTATGCTGCCATGGTCGGTGGTCATCACTACCGTGAAATCGCTTTGGGCGAGCATCTTGAACAGGTCGGCCAGCACCGAATGGCGAAACCAACTGAGCGTTATGCTGCGGTAGGCAGCCTCGTTGTTGGCCAGTTCGCGCACCATCTTCGACTCCGTGCGGGCGTGGCTCAGCATGTCGATGAAGTTGATGACAAGCACGTTGAGCGAGTTGCCTTTCAGCGAATTGAACTTCTGCAGGAACTTGTCCGCGCCCGTAGAGTCGTTCACCTTGTGGTAAGAGAACGTGTCGTGGCGGCGGAAACGCTCAAGCTGGGTCTTGATGAGCGGCCCTTCGTTGAGGTTCTTGCCCTCTTCCTCGTCTTCGTCAACCCACAGTTCGGGGAACATCTCGGCTATCTTCACCGGCATGAGACCGCTGAAGATGGCGTTGCGGGCGTACTGCGTGGCCGTCGGTAGTATGCTCATGTATGTCTGCTCGTCAATGTCGAACATGTCGCCGATTTCCTGTGAGAGGACGCGCCACTGGTCCAAGCGGAAGTTGTCGATGACAATGAGGAACACCTTCTCGCCCGCGTCGAGCAGAGGGAATATCTTTTTCTTGAATATGTCAACGCTCATCAGGGGGCGTTCCTCGGCCTTTGGCTGCTTGTCATGCGCGTTGGGGCGGGCAAGGCGCAGCTTCGACGCCGGCCGGTTGGAAACCGTCATGCCGGCGGCAAGGTCGTACATCCAGTCCATGTAATGGGTTTTCACATACTTGGCGAAGCCGTTGTTGGCCTCTTCTTTCTGCATTTTCAGCATCTCGGACATGCCGCTGTCGGTGCCGCTAAGCTCAAGTTCCCAATGCACGAGCCGGCGGTAGACGTCCATCCAGTCGTTGCACGTCTTGCATTCGCTGATTTGCAGGGCTATGTCCTGAAAGCTCTGCTGGTATCCGCTCTGGGTAACCTCAGTGACGATTTCCTTCTGGTGGATGTTCTTTTTCAGCGAAAGCAGGATTTGGTTGGGGTTGACGGGCTTTATAAGGTAGTCGGCTATTTTCGAGCCTATGGCCTGGTCCATGATGTTCTCCTCCTCGCTCTTGGTCACCATTACGACCGGCGTGGCCGGCGATAGTTCCTTTATGCGCTGCAGGGTCTCAAGTCCGCTGAGGCCTGGCATCATCTCGTCGAGCAAGATTAGGTCGAAAGTCTTCTGCCGGCATTGGTCGATGGCGTCGGTGCCGTTGGTCACGGTCACCACGTCATACCCTTTCTTTTCAAGGAAGATTATGTGGGCGCGGAGCAGTTCTATCTCGTCGTCAGCCCATAAAAGTAATCCGTTGCTCATTGTCAGTCATTTAGTTTACAAGTGACAAGCGGACGAGCAGACAAGGCATTTCGCCTTTCCACTTGTCTGCTTGTCACTCGTTACTTGTCTGCTTGTCATTTTATTAAAATCCTTCGAGGTCGTAATATTCGTCCTCAAGGTCGTAACCGTCCTGGCGGTTGTCCTCTGTGGCGTTGCTTCCAGGGTTGTCGTCAGTGCCGCCAAAGTCGTCGTTGAACTCTATTATCAGCCCGTCTTGCGGCTGGTTGTTTTCCCGCTGTTCGCCATGGGCGGCATTTTGCCTTGCGTTTTGCGGCGTTTCAGGCTGCGATTCCACGTCTTTCGCCGGCTCGTTTGCCGCCTTTTGCCCAGTGTCTGGCTGCGGGCTGTCCTCAGGCTCGCCTGGAATGGTCGTCTCGCCCTGTGCGTCAGGCACTTCCACAGGTTGTCCCGCATTCTGCGGCTCGTCTTCTATCATGAACGTGTCGCCTCCGTCTTGCGGTTCGGGGACAGGTGTTTCCTCCTGCGCGTCGGGTATTACGATTGTGCCGCTGTCAGTCTGCGGCGCGTTGCCGGCAGACTCTTCGGGCACTATCAGCGTGCCGCCCTCCTGCTCACCGGCCGACGGCCTTGTCTCCGGCTCGTCAGGAACCACGAACGTACCGCTCTCCTGCGGCGCAGCCGGCTGCTCGTCTTCTATGAACAGTCCGTCTTCTATCACGCCGCCGTTATACAGACCGTCGCCTCCGCTTCCGCCGCTGTCTTCAGGATGCTCGTATTCTATCTCGGCGGGTTCGGTAAGCAGCCGCACCGTGCTTACGCGCAACGGCACGAAATGTTGCTCATAGAACTTGTCGTAATCGTTGTAACTGTACTGCGTGCCAAGCAGTTCGAGGTTGGCGTCACTGATGACTATCGAGCGGGCCTTGCGCGCCAAGGTGTTGACATTGCGGTTGGAATGGAGCTGCCGGGCGTACTGCAACGCCTCGTCATAACTCATGAATCCGCTGACGCGCATACGGTGGAGGCCGCCCTGCTCTTCAATGACGACATCGAAATTCCTGACGATGAAGTTTGTGAAATTGAATCTCGCAAGTTCGAACAGCAGCTTGTTCTCGTCAACAGAATCGGGCGAATACACCAGCAGGAACGAGAAGTCAGTGTTGCGTTCGGCCACGAACTTGCGCGCGGAGATGGAGTCGCTGTCGTTCAACACCACTGTCCTGCGCTCCCAGATGTCGGCGATGTCAAACTTGCCTCCATACAACTGGCGGCCGGCCTTCACGCCGTTGATTATCATGCCGGCCATCTCGCCCACGTCGCTTTCAGGATATTTGCTGACCACTTCCTGCATGTCAGCCAGGCAGCCGTTGCTGTCTCCACTGTTCAGCTTGCTCAGTCCGCCGATGAAGATGAACTTGTCGCGGTTCGCGCCAAGGGGGAAACGCGAAGCCGAAAGCTCAGTGTTGGCCTTCACCTCGGCAAACCTGTCTGCCTTGAAGGCGTCATACGTCGCGGCGTAAAGCGAGTCTTCTATGTGTACGCCGAAGCGGGAGTTCTCCACGAAATTCGGGTCTGCCAGCATCACCGTCCATTCGCTCTTGGGGTAATCACGCTTCAAGGCCTCAAGATAGGTGGCGGCCAAGGCCCTGTCGCCCCGCCGCGAATACAGCAGGAACAGGTGATAATAAGCGTCGTCAAGGTTCTCGTAGTCTTTGTAATTGTCGGTAAGGCGGCGCAAGCTCTTCTCTCCCAGCGTGAGATTGTCAAGCTTGTCCTTGAAAATCACGCCCGCATGGAACAGCCCGTCCTCGATTATCTTGTTGCTTTCAGCCACCTGCTCGGGCGTGAAAGGTATCTGCTTCATGTAATACTCACGCTCGTGCGGATTGTTTTCAGGGTTCTCCATTGCCTTGTCGATGGAGTCCTGCACGGCCTCCGCTGCCGCGATGGAGTCTCGTTGCTCGTCGGTCAGCTCGTCAGGGTTGACCGCCATGGCCACGACAGTCTTGTTCACGCGCTGCCAGTCGTCAACGTTCTCACGCCGCCCCCACAACTTCTGGAAAGTGGCCTTACCCTGGCTGACCGCCGTAGGGTTGTAGAAGTACCACGTACCGCTCTTGTCCGTGGTGTTGGTTGTCATGTTTGTCTGCCCCGTCTGGCTGCCCACGCCGCCCTGTTCGGCAAGATACTGCTGGGCTTCGGCCTCCGCTTGTGCCTTGCGTTCTTCTTCCTCTTTCTTCTTCAACGCCTCTATCACGCGGTCGATGGCAGCGTTTCGCTCTGCCTCGGGCATCTTGGCGAGGGCCTGCAGCGAATCTTGCAGGTGGATGGCGTCAGTGTAAGGCACCAGCTCGTCAAGCACTTTCGACCGCTCTGACATTTGTTCGTAGTCCTCACGCTCCTTGTCCAACAGGCCGATAGCCTCGCCGTAACAGCGACGGGCGTTGCTGTAGTCCTCTCGTTCCCAGTACAGGTCGCCGAGCTTCAGCAGCAAGACGCCTTTCTCTATGCCGTTACGCGTTGACTTCTCGTTGCCCAGTTCGTATGCCGAAATGGCGTTGAGCGTGTCTTTCTGGTTGAGATATATGTTGCCGATGGCATAATATACCTGGTCAAGATACTCCTTGTTGTTGTCTGACCGCGCCATGCGCTTCAGCTTCCTTATCATCTTCTTCGACTTGCGCCCGGCCATAACCTCGGTCATGGCGATGCGTGCGTTGAACGCAAGTTCATACGGAGGACTTAGCCTCAACACGCGCTTGTAGGCCTTGTAAGCCTTGTCCTCGTTGCCGAGGGCGGCCTCAAGCTGCCCCATCAGGTACCACTCGCGCGCCTTCTGCTTGCGGCGCATCTCGTGCTTGATGACCTTCCGCAGATAAGGTATGGCCTCGGCGTACTGCCCGGTGTGGATGTAATAGTCGGCGTAGGTGTAGTCCCACTCCTTGCGTGCCCGCCAGTGCATCGAGTCGCGGCGCATCTTCGTTATGACGTCCTCGGCGTCATAGAGCCAGTCTTGCTCGATGTAGCACTTCGCCAGCCAAGCCCTCGCCCTGCCGTAGATGGCCGGTTGAGTGGCGTAAAGGCGGCTCATGTAGGCGAAAGTTGACGCGGCCTCGTCAAACGAGCCTTTCATGAACTGCGCGCGCCCCATCAGCATCCACGCCTTCCACAAGAAGGGGTTGTACTCCTTGCGGTTTAACCACTCGATGTCCTTAGGGGTTTTCTTGCGGCTTTTCGTCCACTGCGGCCTCCGCTTGATGCTGTGCAGCTTTATGGCCTTCTGGCATTTCTCTATGGCGCGGTCGAAGTTGGCCTCGCCAAGGCTGCGGCTGTTCTTGTTGCCGACGGTGTAGAGGGGGAGCATCTCGGTGTAGTTGTCCTTGTTGCCCTGCTCTTTCTCAAGCGAACCGTCGATATACGCCACCGAGCCGTTATAATAAGTATTGTAACGGGCGGTGAAAGAATGCCACCAACGGCTCTGCGCGGTGTTCTTCTCCGTAGAGCAACCTGCGGCCGTCAGCATGACGGCGACAACCACAAGGGGGATTATATGTCTTTTAAGTCTTATGCGCATCTTGTTTGGGCGGAAGCCACAATATCACTATTATATAACTTGCAAACAGTGGTTTTATTGCCTAACACCATAATTCTATTGCCCGATAAGGCCTCAACAGCCTTGCAACCATAGAAAAAAGGCGGACAAAAGCCCGCCTTGCAATCCGTATCACGCGCCATGGCGGCAGCCCGCGGCAAAACCACAACGCAAGCCCCGCCTCAGCGGCAAGCGCAATCACGCCTCCTCGATGACGAAGCCCGCGCGGCGCAAATCGTCCCAAAAATGGGGATACGACTTGCCGACAACCTGCGGGTCGTCAATCTTCAGCCCCGGGAACAACATTGCGGCGGGAGCGAGAGCCATAGCCGTGCGGTGGTCTTCGTATGTCTTTATCACGATGTCGGCGGCAGGTTCGCAACGCTCGCCGTCCCAACTCAGTTCGCCGGCGGCCGTCTCACGCACCACGTAGCCCAGCTTCCTCATTTCCGTCTTCAACGCCTCGATGCGGTCGGTCTCCTTTATTTTCAGCGACGACAGCCCCCTGAACCTGAACGGCACGCCAGCCAGCGCGCACGTAACGACAAACGTCTGCGCCAGGTCAGGCTGGTTGATGAAGTCATAGTCCATGCGCGGCGGCTTCGTCTCGACACGCTTCAGCGTCACCGTGGTGGGCACGCCGCGCTCGCGGGTCTTGAACATCGTCCTTATTCCGAGCATGCTGAACAGGTATCTCACGGCCGAGTCACCCTGGCGCGAACCGTCAGTCAGCCCCGTAAGCGTGACCTCTGACTCTGCGTCCTTGCACAACATCAGCATCTCATACCAGTAAGACGCCGCGCTCCAGTCGTTCTCTATGAAAAACCTCTTTGCCTCGTAAGGCTTCGGGGCAACCTTTATCACGTCGACGTCAGTCCACTCGACGTCCGCGCCGAAGAACCTCATCATGCACAACGTAAGGTCGATGTAAGGACGCGATACAATCTCGCCCGTGAGCCTCAGCTCAAGGCCGTCGGCCAGCACGGGGCCGACCATGAGCAGCGCCGACACATACTGCGAGCTTATGCCGCCCGACATCTCAAGCCGTCCGCCGTCCAACCTGCGTCCGTTGATGCGCAGCGGCGGGTATCCCTCAGCCCCCTCATACTCTATGTCCGCGCCGATATACCTCAGCGCGTCCACCAAAGCCTTGATGGGCCGCCGCTTCATGCGCTCCGTGCCCGTCAGCAAATGGCTGCCGGGCGTCACCGCCAAGTAAGCCGTCATGAAGCGCATCGCCGTGCCCGCGGCGTGGATGTCAATCACCTCCGGCATGTCGCGCAGGGCGTCGATGATTACCCTCGTGTCGTCACAGTCAGACACATTGTCAGGCATCACCCCTCCGCCGGCCAAGGCATTGATAATCAACGCCCTGTTGCAGATGCTCTTCGAAGCCGGCAAGTCAACCGTCGTGTTAATCCTTTCAGGTGCAGTAAGTATGTATTTCATATCTTAGAAATCAAAAACATTATTATCCTTATCATACAAAAACAAAGCCAACCGGATGAAACGCAAAATAAAAACTCGTCCCGCTCGCCTTCATCTTCGTTTCCGAGGTGCGGCTTATCTTATGCAAAGATAACAAAACCAGCCGACAAGCGCAAATAAAAACAGATAAAAATCCTTATCGCCCCGTTTCCCATCCGCCGCCTTTCACGTTCCAAAAGGGCACAAAACGCACGCTAAAATGGCATCTTTTGCAGCGCAAAAGATGCCATTTTAGCAAAGTGTTAGATACAAGATGTTATGTCAGTGTCCACACGGAACACAAAATCAACATTGTCATATCGCATCGTTCTTCATACTTCAATAATTAGTTATCAGCAAATGTTTTACTTTTTTGTCATTACGATTCATAAAACTTACCATGTACTCCTTATCAAAAGAGCGTATCTTTATTCCGCTTTTATTATAAAGAGAATAAATGAAATCCGTATTTTTAATTATCAACATCCATTTCGCTTCACACTCTTTTATCATGAAATCAGCCAAACGAACATGGTCTTCTTTCGCAAACTCATTCCGTGCATAAGTACTGAACTCGCTGTCGTAAGGAGGATCCAAAAATACGAAATCATCCTTTGAAGGTTTATGCTTACGCAAAAAATCCTCAAAATCAAGATTTTCTATTACTGCACCACGAAAATGCGAGAGCAAAGCATCAGACGAATAAAAGTCCATTTTCTTCGCCAAGGTCTTTGAATTATACGCAATACCTCCGTATGGCACATTAAAATCACCCTTATCATTATAACGGAACATCCCGCTGTAGCAATAGTTCCGTATAAAATAAAACAGCGCGCAGTGAAGAATCACGTCCTCTTGCAATATTTCCTTATCATTGTATAAGTATCTGAAATACATATACAACGAACTTCTTATCGCCGTCTCTATATTGTCGCAAAGATCCTTTTGAGGCAATCTGTTTTTTGAATGTTCAAGAACTTTCATCCGCTTCATCTTGCGGTACAGGTTTTTCCGCATCTCCTCAAACAACACATTCGTGTCAAAGGCGAAATCAACAGGCACTAACGAGAAAATTTCCGTTCCCCTTTGCTCGCAAAAGCCGTCAATTTCAGTCTTCAATTTTTCATCTGAAAAATCACCGTTCCTATACGATTCATATAATTCATTCAACACGACATTTTCCAAATAAAATGTCCCAGCTTTATGCCAAGAGTTGTCTATCTGGCGCAAATAATCAAAGAAACGGACATTATGTTCTGCAATGCAACGATACAAACATATCAATTCTGACGACAAATCGTTAATAAAACATCTGTCGGCATTAATAGACATAAAAACCGAACCACCACCGACAAAAGGTTCAAAATAGCGCCTAAAAGATTTAGGCAAATTTGGAAGGATGTATTTCAACTCCCTTTCCTTACCACCAGCCCATTTGATTATTGGGGGTAAAGACATTGATCTCCTAAAATCAGAAGTTTTATTTAATTCCGACTTAGCCTTCTTAGCTGTTGCCAAAAACGCCATAATATCTCTAAAATCTGTCAAGTCCCATTGTGAACTCCGCCCAACAGGCACAGGCTCGCTGGCAATGGAGTCATCGTGAACATCTGTATTCCTCACCTTTTCCATTTCTTCTGCAACTCTATTTTTAGCTGCGTCAAAGTATATTTTATTAATTTCCACCCCTATATATTTACGTCCTAACGCCAAAGCGGCAACTCCTATCGAGCCAACACCCATGAAAGGGTCAAATACTATATCGTCCTCGTTGGTCGCCATCCTTATTATTTTTTTCAAAAGAGCGACTGGTTTTTGCGCCGGATGTTTCGGATTTGAAAGGCGTTCAGGCCGCATACATATCGGACTTTCATAAAAATTATGCATCTCCGATTGTGATAAGAAATTCCACGTGTGTCCCTTATTCCAACAAGTGAAAATCATTTCACAACTATTCAAGAAACCAGCTTTGAAAATCTTTGGTGCCGGATTTGTCTTATGCCATATCATAAAGTTAGTCGTATCAAACTTATGGTCGAGACAATCATACCACCTACCTATCTGATTATATGATGTAAAAATAAACAAATTGCCAGTAGGCTTTAATATTCTTATAAACTCGTCGGCCCAGTCCTCAGGATTAAAATCCACCCAATCCCACTCCGCCACATCATTATTCATCGGTGTACGGCCTGGCAGAGGTATGTTGCCGGTTGAGTGTTTGCCTATATTGTAAGGGGGGTCTGTAAAGATAAAATCAATGGAATCATCAGGTATCCGTTTGATTATGTCCTTACTGTCACCGCAAAGCACACATTTTCTCCAGTCCGGGTTACGCATTTGGCAAATATATTGATTTTATCTTATCCAACGCCTCGTTAATAAAATGAGCGTTTTTACGATACTCATCTATCACAATATCAAAGCCATTGCTTGATTTGCAGACAAGATTCCAAAAGTCGCGGCTTATACATAGTTCCTCGTCAGCAAAGAATTGCCTGACTCTCCCCTGTGTCCACGGTTTGCCTTCACCGTAACGATTATAGGCCGTTGCAAACAATATTTTAACCCGTTCCTCACATCCAAGTTCATTTGTAAGGATACAATACTGCTCCAACAGGGCTTCTTTCTCCGAACGTGCTTTTTTATTGTCAAGGTCGCCACCGATTTTCAATTCTATGAGATACCGCATATCCGTTTCTTCGTCAATCAAGTAATAGTCGCTTTCATGACGTTTTTCTATCACATCTCCCCTCCTCTTCGTTATACCAATATAATCCGAAATCTGTGGAGCCATCGCATGACGCTTGTATTTTTCAAGAATTTCAGCTATATAATCGGTTTGTTCCTTATAAAGTTTGCCCTCTACGTGCTGGGTTACAATATAATGCAGCGACGCTATCTTGATAGCCATCTTTTCCAGCATATTGCCCAACGAACTGTCAAGAGACCGTGCCAAAGCCGAATAATACTGGATTTCTGGTCCCAAAGCAGCAATGAATACATTGTTGATTTTCATATTAATAGTGCCGTCATCGTCATCTTTCTCAGAGATGTGTCTATCAGAAAATCCAGAAGCATAAGCTTCAACGTATGCCCCGACAATGGCGCGAATAGCTTTCTCATTATCTTTTACATCCATCTGCTCTTACCTTTTTTATAATACATGGTTACAAAATTATAAAATTAAATCAATACCCCCAAGCCATACTCACCTTAAATTACATTTTATAATATTTCTATCCATTTTCCCATTCGCCACCTTTTACAATACGAAAGGGCGTGAAACACAAGCAAAAAGGCCGTGTTTTGCGTTGCAAAACACGGCCTTTTGTAAAACGTTGTATATCAAGACGTTATGCTTATGACGCGATAACGGCGGTCACTTGCGCGTCAGGCGGAAGCCTACGTCGGATATTCCGGGCATCGTCTCGCGGCGCATCAGGTGGCGGACGCTTACGTGCATCGAGTCGCCTTCACTCAGGGTGATGTCAGGCAGGGCGATGTCATACTGGTACTTGCTGACGCCACGGCCTATGATGTTGCCCTCGTCGTCATAAACACGGCATGAAAGGGTGTCGCAATACCGCCTGTGCCCAGGCTCTACCACCCGCTCTACGGCGATGCTCAGGGCGGTGAACGGATAGTCGGCCGTGACGCGCAAACCTACGTTCTGCCCGTAACTGCCGGCCTGGCGCAGCCGCGGCACGTCGAAGACAACGGTGTCTCCCTTGTACCATCCTGCCGCCTGTGTCGGCTTGTACTTGTCGTAGGCCACGCTGTCATCGCACGCCGCCGTCATGACGGCGAAGCAGACGAATGACAACAATATATATAAAAGGTGTTTCATCTCCACGCTTTACAACTCTTCACACGCGCCGACAATGTGCCTTCGCGCCTTGCCGGCCTTGCGTAGGCGCAAAGGCCTATTCCTTCGTCTGCGGCTCTCCCGCAGCCTGTCGTTGCTGCCTGCCCTCCGGCTTGCCGCCCTGCCTTCCGCCGTTGGGCTTCGCCGCCTGTGCCGCCGGTCTGTCCTGGCGGCGGCGTTCGGGCTGCTTGCCGTTGCGGGGCTTGGCCTTCTTGCGCTTCTTGCTCTTGTCAAAGCGCGTTATGCTCTCGCCCGCAAGCAGGTCTACCGGCCTGTCCTGACGCTTGACGGCTCCGTCCTCGAGCAGTGACAGGGGTTTTTCGCCGCGCTTGTTCATCTCGATTACCTCGAAAGCGCGCCGCGCGGTGATTGTCTCTATGTTGGCCGGGATTTTCTTGTCTGTGGAGTATGTCACCATTCCCGCCAGGATGTCGCTCTTGAACAGGTAGTAGTCGTTGTCTTGGGTTTGCAGCACCATCTCCTTGCTCGGCAGCTTGCGGCTGGCCTCGATGTAGTCATCAACCTCGTAGTTGAGGCAGCATTTCAGCTTTGCGCACATGCCGGCGAGCTTCTGCGGGTTGAGCGATATGTCCTGATAACGCGCCGCCCCGGTGCTTACCGACACGAAGTTCTTCATCCACGTGGCGCAACACAGCTCACGCCCGCAAGGCCCTGTGCCGCCGATGCGGCCCGCCTCCTGCCTGGCTCCAATTTGCTTCATCTCTATGCGGACGTGGAACGTCTCCGCCAAGACTTTGATGAGCTGGCGGAAGTCCACCCTTTCGTCGGCGATATAGTAGAAGATGGCCTTGTTTCCGTCGCCCTGATACTCCACGTCGCCGATTTTCATCTGCAAGTCGAGGCTCTTCGCTATCTGGCGGCTTTGTATCATGGTGTCGTGTTCGCGGCTTTTCGCCTCGTAATACTTGTCCATGTCAACGGGCTTGGCTATGCGGTAGATGCGCTTGATGTCGTCAGCCGACTTGAGGTTGGCTTTCTTTATCTGCAGCTCTACGAGCTTGCCCGTCAGCGTAACAACGCCGATGTCATGGCCCGGACTGGCTTCCACGGCCACGATGTCGCCCTTCTTGAGGTCTATATTGTTGACGTTGCGGTAATAACCCTTGCGGGTGTTCTTGAACTGAACTTCCACAAGGTCGGTTGTCTGGGCGTTGCCGGGCACGTCGGCCAGCCAGTCATACGTGTTTAGCTGGCGGTCCTGACGGCCGCAGCCGCGTATGCTCAAACCACGGTCGCAACCGTTGTATATCTTCAGTTTCATTTTTTTGTAGTCCATAAGCAAAAATATATAAGCCCCTCCCGACCTCCCCAATGGGGAATGGTGACATTACCGTTTACACGTGGAGGGTGTCATTCATCCATCATTTTCATTGTCTCACGCCGTCACGCAAGCCCTTGTTCCCCGCCGCGGGGGATGCCTGGATGTGCTTTCACGGCTTCCTTATCAGCGAGACGATGATGTTCGTAGCCATGTCGAACAGCACTATTTTGGCGTTGGCGTTCTGTCCGATGTCGCGCATGGCGCGGTTCATCAGGTCAGACATTTCAATAACGTTGGCCTCGTTGATATAAGGGGCGAAGTTGCGGGCAAACTTTTCCTCGTCGCGCGTCATGTAGCAGAGCTGCGGGTCGTGGAAGTTGTACATGAAATTCTCACGCACCAGGCGCAGGAAATACGCCAACATGCGCCGCTGCTTCTCACGTCCGAGCGCGGCAGCGGTGTCGCTCCACTTGCGCAAGTCCTTGATTTTGCGCATGTAAGCGAGGCGCATCAGCGAGACGAACATGTCGAGGAACTGACGCTTCTCGTTGTCGGCGTCAAGCTCTTCAAGCGCGGCGAGCCAACTGCCTCCGGCCGCTCGCGCCAGTCGGCGCGCTGAGTCGGCGTCGATGCCGCGCCTTTCAACGAGCGCAGTCTCGATGGCCGCCTCGTCAACGCGGCGTATGTCGATGCGCTGGGCGCGGCTGCGGATGGTGTCGATAAGCTTCTCCGGCTCTTCGCACACCATGATGAAGACCGTCTGCTGCGGCGGTTCTTCCATCAGCTTGAGCATCTTGTTGGCGCACTCGGCGTTCATCCTCTCAGGCAGCCACATCACAACCACCTTGTATCCGCCCTGGCTTGACTTCAGGCTGAGCTTGCGCAGCAGCAGGTCGCTCTCGCCAACGCCTATCAAGGCCTGCTGGTTGGCGGCACCCATGGCGGCGAGCCAACTGTCCATCGTGAAGTAAGGGCCTGACGAAAGCAGGTCGCGCCACTCTGAGGCGAAGTCCTCGCTCGACATCTTATGCTCTGAACCCGTGCCCGAGGGACGGATTACGGGGTAAGAGAAGTGCAGGTCAGGGTGAGCCAGGCTCGCCGTCATGGCGCACTGGGGGCACGCCCCGCACGAGTCGCCGTCAGCATGGTCGCGGCACAGCAGGTAAGAGGCGAACGCCACGGCGAGGGCCATCTTGCCGCAGCCCTGCGGCCCGCAGAACATCATGGCGTGGGGCACACGGTCTTCGCTGACCATCTGCCGCAACCTCCGCTTGGCCTCTTCTTGCCCTATAACGTCGCTGAACTTCATTCGATGAATTAGTCAAAATCGGTGCAAAATTACTAAAAATCCACCTTATTACATATAAAAAAAGCGAATATTTGACGGTTTCGGGCAAAATCACAAACGCGCGCAAAGGCTGCCCGCCACAGCCGCCGCGGCCACAAATGGCGACAAAACGGCGCAAGGACATGCGTTTTGTCAGCTTTTATCCTTATTTTTGCGGCATGAAATACGTGCTACTACCGTTAGGCTGCCTGTCGCTCGCGTGCGGCATAGCCGGAATATTCGTGCCGCTGCTGCCCACCACGCCGTTCCTCCTCTTGGCGGCCGCGCTGTTCTTCCGCAGCTCCCCGCGCGCCTACGCATGGCTGCTAAACCACAAGCAGTTAGGGCCTTACATACGCGACTTCCGCGAGAACCGCTCGATGCCGTTGCGCGCAAAGGTGATAGCATTGTCGCTTCTTTGGCTCACATCGCTGCACTGTTTCTTCATCATTCTCGACCACTGGGCACTGAAAACGCTGATGGCGGCTGTGGCCGTAGGCGTCACCGCATACCTGCTTTCATTGAAGACAAAGCGGAAAAAGGACGCCAATTCGGCATAAGAATTATGGCTTGTCCGCAGTTCTGTTTAATGTCAGACAAGCCATAAAATGCCATATTCCGCACATGTGCGCCGACTCTATCATGCAAACGAGCCGCAAACCGCCGTTGCTGGAGCCGCCACGTGCGCCTGCCATGCCAAAAGGGAAACGACAAAATGAAGGGCGGACACACGGGTCCGCCCCTACAGAGGCGGTTTGAAATATCTGCAAACAAATAAGCCTCATGCAGAACTGGCGTTAAAAAGACATAAACCAGCAACTGTCAGAACAAGGCCGCATATTTGCGGATTTGCTTAAGACGCTCCAGAAACTTACTGTCGCTGCTGGCTTTCTGCATATTATATTTCACCTGAAGCCTCATCAACGAGTCCGCCGGGATGTCAAGGGCCGCCTCAAACATCATGGCCGTAACTACAGTCAATGACCGACGGCCGTTAAGCAAATCATTCAAGGCCTTATATGATACGCCCATGCGCTCGGCCAACTGGCGTTGGGAGATTTTACGATATTCTATTTCATCCTTCAGCACCTCGCCCGGGTGCGTCGGAGTATATCCGAATTTAACAGTTTCCATAATGGCTTTATTTGTAATGATTAGACAATTCCAATATGTTGCATACGGTGACAACTACTTCTGAAACAACCCTCGTTGTCTTAAATTCGATGCGATATTGGTCGTTCACCCTGACAGATTCAATCCCGGCTTTATCGCCAACAAGAGCCTCATAGTGCAAGGACTTGAACCTGAACAAATCTTCAACAACAGACAAAGACTCAAGCAAGTCTATCGTTTTTCTGTATTTTGAGACTACATTCGGCTGGAAACGATGCTTCTTGTCGGACGTTTTTCCGTGAAAATACAGTTCTTCCAAATATTTCTTTTCAAACCTGATATCCATAAAACCAAGCCCACATTCATTTGGCAAAGATAATGATAAAACCTGAAAAGTCCACACTTTTTATGGATTTTATTTGCATTTTGACGCTATAAAGCATAAGAAGCAAAAAGCATCACGTCAAGAATACTTGCATGATTCATCGCAAAGTGTCATGTCATAAAATGCTGAATATTTTATCAAAACAGGCAAACCGACGGGCGTTTCAACCAGGCATACAGGTTAACAGGAGTTCACTTTTCGTGCGAACGGTATGCATTTTCATTGTTTTATATGCCATTCGGCACTAAAAAGACCGCCACACCCCACCCGGATGACGGCAAACGGCAATGTCGTTTACGGCCTTTCGCCTTGCAAAAGGCCATGTTCCGCAACACAATGGGGCGCAGAAGTTGCACAAAACCACGCCGTTCCGCATAACACATTGACATCAAAAGACTTACATTTGCACACCGGAAACCAGCGTATTTCACGCCGAACATTTTTCATGCGAAAACAACGCAACCTCAAGCCGCCATACGAAATCAGGATGAAAGCAAACCAGCCAAGGCGGCGACAATATGATACAAGGCAGAAAAACAGGCCCGTCCTCAATTTAGGTGTAAAAGTTTTTACGGCAACAGGGCGTCAAAGACGTCCAACTTTTCTTAACCGCATGTGGAGCGAAGCGCAACTTGCGGTTTCAGATGGCCATAAACATCGTCCTCGAAGAGGGCGAACAGCATTTACGGTTGTAAGGTTTTAAGGTTATACGGTTATTGGGGTATACGGACATACCGCATAACCGTAAGAACCCGCCACCGCATAACCCAACACGCCATTCGCCCTCTTCGAGGACGGCTTATTGTGTCACGGCATACCGCAAGTTCCGCTCCCGCTGGTCACTCCACATGCGGCTAAGCAAAATTCGCCCCCTTTCGGGGACGGGCTCGACGCTTATACGGCATACACCTAAACGGCGGATGAACCGAAAAACATCACCAAAAGCACAATAATACGCCAGAAACGGGGTTATATTAAGAATAAGACTAAAAACAAATCAACAATTAAAAAACTTTACCATGAACCAAAATCAATCTGGCAGCAAGGCTTACTTGTTTTCCATCGTACTTGTAGCCGTGCTGGGCGGACTGCTCTTCGGGTATGACACCGCCGTGATTTCAGGAGCCGAAAAGGGCTTGCAGGCCTTCTTCCTCGGCGCAGAAGACTTTACCTACACTGACTCGTGGCACGGCTTCACGTGCGCCAGCGCGCTCATAGGCTGCATCATCGGCAGCGCGTTCTCAGGCTACCTGGCCTCAAACTGGGGGCGCAAGCGGTCGCTCATCTTCGCTGGCGTGATGTTCTTCATATCGGCCTTGGGCTCAATGGAGCCCGAATTCCTGTTCTTCGAGCATGGCGTGCCAAACTATCCGCTGCTCGTGGCCTTCAACATCTACCGCGTCATAGGCGGCGTGGGCGTAGGCCTGGCCTCGGCTATATGCCCGATGTACATCGCGGAGGTGGCCCCATCGAATATCCGCGGCACCTTAGTGTCATGGAACCAGTTCGCAATCATCTTCGGACAGTTGGTGGTCTACATGGTCAACTTCTTCATCCTCGGCGACCACACCAACCCCGTCATCGAGCAAATCAGCCAGGGCGTCAACGCCGTAGCTCCCGGCAGCGACCCTTGGACAATCACCACCGGCTGGCGTTACATGTTCGGCAGCGAGGCCGTTCCCGCCGGGCTGTTCGCCATACTCATCTGCTTTGTGCCCGAAACGCCGCGCTATCTCGTCATGGCCGGGCAAGACCAGAAGGCTCTCGCCGTGCTTTCAAAAATCAACGGGGAGGCCGAAGGCCGCAACATACTTGAAGAAATAAAGAACACCATCACCGAGAAGACCGAGCGCATGTTCACCTACGGCGTGCTTGTAATCTTCGTCGGCATCATGCTCAGCGTGTTCCAACAGGCTGTCGGCATAAACGCCGTGCTGTATTACGCGCCGCGCATATTCGGCGACATGGGCATGCAGAACCCGATGATGCAGACAATCATGATGGGCGTGGTCAACATCCTGTTCACGCTCGTGGCCATCTTCACCGTTGAGAAGTGGGGACGCAAACCGCTGCTCATAACCGGCTCTGCGGGCATGGCCGTCGGGGCGTTCGGCGTGGCGTTGACTTTCGGCCACGCAGGACTTGAGTTAGTGACGATGGTCAGCATCATGGTGTACAGCGCGTCGTTCATGATGTCGTGGGGGCCGATATGCTGGGTGCTTATAGCCGAAATCTTCCCGAACACCATCCGCGGCGCGGCCGTGGCCATCGCGGTGGCCTTCCAGTGGATATTCAACTGGATTGTAAGTGCCTCGTTCGTGCCGATGTTCAACATGCGGACGGCCACCGACCCGAACTTCGGCCACTGGTTCACCTACGCCCTCTACGGCGCGATTTGCGTGCTTGCCGCCATCTTCGTCTGGAGACTTGTGCCCGAGACTAAGGGAAAGACGCTTGAGGACATGACAAAGCTGTGGAAGAAGTAGCGGGACAGCCAATAAAAGGCCAAAAGCCAGGCGTCAAGTGAACATGCGCCGGCCAAGGCCTCCAATAATAAACGCCGCCCGACAGCGTTCATTATTGGCTCGCAAAAAGGCCGTCAACCGTTAAACAATCTAAAATCGGATACCCAAAAATAGGTATTAAGGATAAATGTATTACCTTTGCGGTGTACAAATGTAGGTACAAAACATTATTAATTAAATAAAAACAAGATTATCATGGCTTACGTAATTGGTGAAAACTGTATCGCTTGCGGTACTTGTATCGACGAATGCCCGGTAGGAGCTATCTCTGAGGGCGAGAAGTATTCAATCAACCCTGACATGTGTACAGAGTGCGGAACTTGCGCTGATGTATGCCCGTCAGAAGCTATTAGCTTAGGCTAATTTATTTATTTAGAATTACAACGGAGGCGGTTCGACATGTCGAACCGCCTTTCTTTTTGCCCGCCTGCAAGCCTGACGCCATTGGCAACACTAACGCGCAGAGGCTCACGCTTCGCCTTTTATGTGCAGGGCTTCCATAAACCGCCTTACAACCTCGGGGTTGCCAGTGTGCTTGCCCCGGTCTTCGCTCAGCTTGCACGTGTCGTTATAGAAATTCCACGACTCCGTAATCTTCGCCGCAACCAGCTTGATGACGATGTTCATGGGCTTCAGCCCGTCAAAGTCGTTGGTGAAGTGGGTGCCTATGCCGAACGAAGGCTGGCAGTAATCCTTGGCGTAGCTCTGGATTTCAAGAGCCGAGTCAACGTCCAAGGCGTTGCTGAATATTATCTGCTTGGTCTTCGGGTCAACGCCGAGCGAGCGGTACTTGTCAACTATCTTCATCAGCTCCTCGCGGTTGTCGCCGCTGTCAACACGCAGCCCCTTGAACAGGTTGGCATAGTCTTCAGAGAAGTTCAAGCTGAAGATGTCCCACCCGAAGCTGTCGTAAAGGAACGTGCCAAGCGCGCCGCGGAACGTGTTGCTCCACAGGTTCATGGCGATATGGTTGGCCATCTGCGGGCCGTACATGCCGCCGATGGCGCACACGAACTCATGCGCCATCGTGCCTACGGGCAGCAGGTCGTACTTCATGGCCAGGTAAACGTTGCTCGTGCCTACAAAGCGGCCCGGCCAAACGCGGCTCTCGCTGCAGTCCTTCATGGCGCGCACGACGGTGTCCTCGGCCTCGAACGACGCGCGGCGGCGCGCCCCGAAGTCGCTGAACACGCAGCCATGCTCCAACAGCCGCCGTCCCTTGGCGTATGTCTTTTCATAATAAGCGTCGTAGTCAAGGCCGTCGTGACGCCCCGTCATGACGTAATACAGTTCGGAGATGATGGCCAGCACCTTCACCTCCATGAAAATCGTCTCCGCCCAACTGCCCTCTATCTCAACGTGCAGGTGGCCGTCGCAGTCTTGCCACGCCTTCAGCCACTTGCGGTTGAAGCGGTAGCCCTTCAGGTAATTGTAAAACCATGATGGCAGGTAATAACACTTGCGGCGCATGAAGTCAACCTCGTCGTCGGTGATTGTCACACCCTCAAGCGCGGCCACCTGCTCAGCCAGCTCGTCGGCGAAGCCGGGAGGATAAACGGTGTTGTCGCGGTCGGTAAAAGTGTATTTCACCTGCGCGCGCGGAAAGTTGTCAATCACGGCGCAACACATCGTGAACTTGTAAAGGTCATCGTCAGTAAAGTGGTTGATTATCTGTCTCATTTACTCGTCTGTTTTTCCTGTCAAGACATTGTCCTTGCCGTATGCGGCTTATCATATTGCAAAGATACTTATTTTACCGTCAAACAGGCCGGTCTTTACGGATAAAATTAAACCCGAGCCGGTCTTTAGGGCGCAATGCCCTAATTTTCATGTCTGCATCATACTCTTCGCCTTACCTTTAGCTTCCACCGCCGGCTGAAATTCCGCCTTGCCTTGACATGGCCCGCCATACCTGCGACGGGAACGGACGCTTAGCCGCCTGGCGGGAACGAAAAACAAGAAAGAAGCCTAATGACCGATTCTGGTTAGGATAAGCGGCGGCAAACCATGAGAACACGTAAAGTGGCGGCCAGCGGCATGCAAGTGAACTGCCGCCACGCTGCGGCTTACGCAAGCAGTTGATTTCCAACACGTTGCAAAAGGACGCCTTTTACATTGCAATACGTGGCCTTTCAGCTCGCAAAAGACCACCTTCTGCAACGCAATACATGGCCTTTCGCGGTTCGTCAGGCATACCGCCGACACGTCATTACGCAACCACCGATGGTGCGGCGAGATGGAACATTTATCCTGAAAAGCGTGCCCGGCTCGCGATTTTTTAGTATCTTCGCATCATACTAACAAAACAACGAAACGCCATGGCAGTGAAAATAGCATTTTTCGACACGAAGAGTTACGACCGAGAGTCGTTCGACAAGGAGAGCCAAGGGCTTGACTGCGAGATACATTACTACAAAGACCGCCTGTCGGTGCGCACAGCCCAGCTTGCGCAAGGCAAGGACGTGGTGTGCGTGTTCGTCAACGACGAGTGCGACGCGCGCGTCATCGGCATGCTTGCTGATTACGGCGTAAGGCTGATAGCCCTGCGCTGCGCCGGCTTCAACAACGTTGACATGGCCGCCGCCAAGGGCAAGATGCCCGTGGTGCGCGTGCCGGCCTACTCGCCGCACGCCGTGGCCGAATATGCCGTAACGCTGATGCTGAGCCTTAACAGGAAGGTTTACCGCTCAGTATCGCGCACGCGCGAAGGCAACTTCAAGCTGCAAGGACTGATGGGCTTCGACATGTATGGCAAGACGGCGGGCATCATTGGCTTGGGGAAAATAGCCAAAGAACTTGTAAAAATCCTGCGGGGCTTCGGCATGGACGTAGTGGTCTACGACCCCTACCCTGACACGGCTTTCGCCAAGGAACACGAGGCTCGCGTGGTGACGCTCGACGAACTCTACGCGCAAAGCGACATAATCTCGCTGCACTGCCCGCTGACCGACGACACAAAATTCATCATCAACAAGGACAGCATAGCGAAAATGAAGCCGGGAGTGATGATTGTCAACACGGGGCGCGGCAAGCTCATACACACCGAAGACCTGATAGACGGGCTGCGCACAGGGCGCGTAGGCTCTGCCGGACTTGACGTGTACGAAGAGGAACAGAACTTCTTCTACGAAGACCGCAGCGACAAGATGATTGACGACGACAAGCTGGCCCTGCTCCTGATGATGCCCAACGTCATCGTCACCTCACACCAGGCGTTCTTCACACGCGAAGCCATGCACAACATTGCGACCACCACCCTGCAAAACATCGCCGACTGGGCGGCGGGGCGTGAGCTGAAAAACGAGGTGAAATGACGCCGCCGAAAGGAAGCGAACATCACCAAAAAACACTCATCGGTTCGGCATAAGGCTTGTTTATCTGCAAATATCCCGAACATCCGCAGTAGGGGCAGACCCATGTGTCTGCCCTCTGTTTTGCGCATTCCAGTGGGCAGGGCGGACACACTGCTCCGCCCCTACTGCGAATGTTCGCAGCCCGCTTACGTAATATTGGCGGCGCGTTTATACGGGAGGTGGCATCTCATAGCTTGTCTGCAATCAAACCGAACCGCGGACAAGCCATAATTCTTATACCGAACTGACGTTGTATTAGCATTTTGACAGCCTCTGCTTGCTGCTACATACACAGTGGCAGCCACGGCCGGCGCATACGCCCGCACTTGCCGCACACGCATAAAAAAAGTGTGGCAAGAGGACTGACGCCTCTCGCCACACAATCATTCCAATATCAATCAGGAACCTTTGGGCTGATTACTTAACAGCAACCTTTGTTCCGTTGACGATGTAGATGCCCTTGGCAAGCTTGCCGAGAACCTCAGAAGCCTGGCCTTCGCCTACGTAAACACCGTCGAGAGTGTAAACCTTCACTGTGCCGTCAGCGTTGACCTTCACGCCATTGATGCCTACCGTACCTGTAACAGTGTAAGTGTACCTCAGTTCGGGGTTGTAAACATCGTAGTTGAGGTCAGGAGAGAACGACTTCTCGGGTATTACGAGGGTGTAAGTTCCGGCTGTGGTGACTTCGTTGTCAAGAGTTATCAGGACATTCTGACCAAACTCGCCTGTCCAACCAAACGTACCTGTGGCCACTACGTTGCCATCGGCGTCTTCAAGGGTTGCCGTCTTGGTGTTGTCAGCCTGTGAAACCCAAGGGGTGAACTCGAGGACAAACTCCTTGAGGCTCTCAACCGTACTGTTGTCAGCCGGCTCAACTGTAGAAGGAACGTAGCTGTTGTTAGGCATCTCGTAAGCGAACTCGATGCACTCGTCGCTGCCATAAGTGATGGCGTTGCCCTCAGCGTCGGTAGCAGTTATGCGGAAGAGCAAGCTGGTTTCGCCCTGTATGCTCTCGGGCACGGGGATGGTGATGGTGTTGCCCTCAACGGTATATTCGTCAATCGGAGTGGCAAGGCCCATCGCGCCGTAGTAGCAAGTAACGCCGCCCTCGGCAACCGTGAAGTCTTCGCCAGACATGGTGATTACCACCTCTGCAGGCATTTCTTCCGTGTACTCGCCTCCATCAACGTAAGGCTCGGGGCTGATGCTCTCTACCGTAACAGGCTCTGCAGAAGCCTCGATAGTGAAGGTGTATATCAGTTCGGGGCTGTACAATCCGCTGTAAGAACTGAACGCAGCCTCAGGAATTACAAGAGTATAAGTGCCAGGAGCGGTCACTTCTTCCGCCAAGGTTACCAAACCGTCAGCCATGCCAATTCCGTAGCCTACGGTACCAGTAGTGACGGTCTCGCCGCTTTCGTTATTGAGCAGCACTTCTTTGCTGTTATCGAAGTTGCTTACCATGTCAGGGAATGACAAGGTTATTTCCTTGAGGCTGGCCACTACGCCCTCTTCAGGATTTGTTGACGTAGGAACGAACGAGCTGCGTGAAACCTCATAAGGCAATACTATCAGGCCTTCGCCCTCGGTGTCGTTGTAAGTGATGGCCTCGCCGTTGGCCGATGTCGCCTTGATTTTAACGGTAACGGCTGTAACGCCGCTGCCCATAGGCTCGATGGTGACAACGATGGTGTTGCCCTCTTTCTTATAGCTGAACATGTAGTCGTCAAGCACTTCCTCGCCGGCAAGCACGGTAACGGCTCCAGTCTCGGCCAGGGTGAAGTTCTCGTTGCTCATGGTAACGGTTACGGTCTGCGGTATTTCTGTGCTGTAGTCGCCGCCTTCCCAGTAAGGCTCGGGGCTGATTTCGTAAACCTCGGCCTGGGGTTGTACCTCGTATGTGGCAACAATCTGCTGGTCGTTCATGTAAGTAATGGGTGTGCCGTCGGCTGACTTTGCCTTGATGCATACCATGACAATGTCCTTTGTCCAGTACTTTTCGGGGATGTTGACGGTAATGGTGTTGCCCTCAACTGTGTACTGGCCTTCCAAAGACGCCGGGAAAGGCAGGTTGTCATACTGCAGGGTCACGCCGTAAGCGTCAACAGTGAAGTCTGCGCTGCTCATCGTGAATGTCACGGTGTGAGGAATTTCTGTTACGTATGTGCCTTCCTCGTTGCAGGGCTCCGGCGTTACGCTCTCTACAGTGACACCAGCCACGGGGGCGGCTCCGCCCTCAACGGTGTAATTGAGACGCAGCTCGGGAGCCCAGTTGTCGCCATACCAGTCCTCGTAAATGGTCTCTTCAGGTATTACCACAACGTAGTTGCCGGCCTCAGTAACGGCCTGGGCCAAGGTTATCACAACGTCGGCTGACGCCCACGGGTCCATAGCGCAAGTACCCGTGGTGACGGGAGTGGTCTCGTCGCCCTCTGCGTACACTTTCACTGTGCCGGCCGACTTGTCAAGATTGCCAAGAGTCTTAGGCATTGTCACCCTGATTTCAGAAAGGGTTGCAACGGTACTGCCGTCGGCAGGGTCAACCGTGACAGGCACAAACTCTGGGTTCGCCTGAGCCAAAGCCCCGGTGACGCAGCATACAAGTGCCATCAAGCATAAAGATAAAAACTTCTTCATAATGATAGGGTTTTAGTTAATAATTAGGTTATTTGATAGTTTTTTGTTTTTACACAAGATGTTGTTTTGATTTATAACTTGAATGTTTGATATAATCCACTTGCAAAAATGGAAAAAATATATTAAAAGACCAAGCAACATGCTAAATTTAATACAAATCATAACATTTATTAACTCTTAAACATGCAAGATATTCCAATTTTTATGCAAAACCGTCTTTGAAAGACCCTCGGCAATGACATGCGGTGTGGTAAAAATCTGTTAACAAAAACCCGAACTATGCGCCGGGAAATGAACCACGCTTGCGCAACCCATGGGCGCAAGGCATAACGCACGGCAAAACCGGCTACAAAACGGAAGGAGCAACGCCCCACACAAGGACAAGCCTGAACGCCCGGCATCCCCGCATCTGACATGGCGCAAAAGGCACAAACCTGGCACTAAGGCCGCCCCGCACGCGGCGACGCACGGCCGCAATACCACACGAGCAACGCCCCTTGGAAACCAGCGCAAAAACAACGGCTTTGCAAAACACGGCCTTTTGCACGTCAAAAGACGGCAAACCGCAACATGAAAGACAGCCTTTGGCAAGCCAATACGCCACCTTTTAGGTGAATACGCAGTTTTGGCACATGGCGCATGAATGGCGAACCCGTCCACGAAGGGGGCGAACTTTGCTTAGCCGCATGTGGAGTGAACGAAGTTAACGGCACTTGCGGTAGGCCATGACATCATAAACCGTCCTCGAAGGGGCGTATGGCATTCACGGTTATAACGCCAGTCCGGTATAAGAAATAATGATGATTTCACGCCGACATTTAATGTCACAATGTCACAGTGCGGCCAATATGCCGATTACCAACAGGTTGCAAGGTGACATAAACATAAATACCACATTCACCACTGTCACATGTCCGGTGACAGTGGTGAATGTGACGCCCTCTTAATGTCACCGTGTAACGCTATGGCTGTCAACTTATTACATGGCATTGTGAAGTTGTGACATCAAATTGGTGAATAAAAACTCTTTGCGTGTTGCAACAAGCCGCATATCGTTTTCTCCACATTTGCTGCTTTTCATAATAATAAGGCCATTTTTAAGGCAAACGATGTCAGTTGGAGGATTTGAATAAACTGAGGATATGGTGTTAATACGGTAAAAGGACGCCAGTTCGGTAAAAATTTATTTATCTGCAAATACCCCCCGACCGCTGCAAATTTAAAGTAGGGGCAGACCCGTGTGTCTGCCCAACCAAATGATATGCGCAAAATGGCGGGCGGACACATGGGTCCGCCCCTACAGCGGCGGCTTGCAACCCACTTGCGCAATAGTGGCGGCACATCTGTGCGGACATTTAGGAATGCCCCTCCTACTTTAAATTTTGCTCATACCGAATTCATATAAATTATCGCAAAATCAAAACAAAAACGTATCGAATACATGCGCCAAAACAAGGCCGCGAAATTGCAGGACATCAAACAGACATGGCGCAGACAAGCGAAAAAAGGGACGCGCCCCGAACGGAAGCGCATCCCTTATATATCAAAACAAATAAATGCTTGGCTTATTGCAAAGCGTCAAGAGCGGCCTTGGCCTGAGGATTCTCCGGGTCGATTTCGCTCACTTTCTGGAAATAAGCCTTAGCCTGCTCGTTGTTCTTCTCAACATTCATGTAATAATAGCCAAGATACCAATACGGCTCAATGAGCAACTTGGGATTGTCAGCCTGTTCAGCTTGAGCCAACTTGGCGTACTCTTCATAATAAGGCTTAGCAAGTCCCTGGGTTGTCTCGGGGTCGAGCTGAGAGTTGATACGGGCGCGCTGGAGCGTTGCGTACAACTTGTTAGAAGGCGCGTCCTGAGCCATCTGGCCGTAAATCTTGTCAGCATTCATAAGGGCTGCCTTCTTTGCCTCCTCGGTTTGGGCAGGACTTGCGGCCTGTTGCATGTAAAGGCGGGCGAGGCCGTCAAGGTCGGTAACAGACTTCTTCTCTGCCTTGTTGAGATATTCCTCATAATAAGCGAGCGCATTGGTGAAGTCGCCTTTAGCGATGTAAGCGTCAGACAACTGCTTGCGCACGTCGTTGAGTTCGGCGTTCATCTCCAAAGCTTTCTTAAACTGCTCGATGGCGTTGTCAAACGCGCTGTCGCCCATGTATGCGTAGCCGTAATACTGATGGTCGCGGGCTGAAATCTTCGCGCTGTCAGAGTTGTTGAAGAGGGCGTCAGCGTACTTCAAGGCGTTCTTGTAGTCCTTCAGGTCAGTGTAGTTGTAGAAAGTGATACGGTTCATGGCCGCGCTGCGCGGATTCTTGTTCGCGCCGAACAAAGACACCTCGAGGCTCTTCTTTGAGTCAGCCAAAAGATACTCGGCCGTGGCGAACTCAGTGAGGTAGTTGTCTTTCAACTGGTTGAGGTCAACCTTGCCGTAATACTTCACTGCGTCCTGAAACTTGTTGGCCGTGTAGAAGAAGTGGCCAGCCTCTGCGTCAACGGGATAAGAAGGGTCAACGGTGCGCAGCTTCTCAAGCATCTGCACTGAAAGCTCCGGGCTACGCTTGCGGTAAACGCTGGCGTACTTGATGTAGCCCTGCGGCTCCTGCGGGTCCATGATTGTAGCCTGCTGATACCATGTGGCTGCGGCACCACCGTCATTCTTCATGGCCTCGATGTCGCCAAGGAGGATGTAGCCCTCGGCCTCGTTCTTGCCGCGGTCAATGGCCATCTCGGCATACTTCTTGGCACTTGTGGTATCCTTTGCGTCAAAGAACGCACGGCCAAGGCCGGCCAAGGCCAACGGGTTCTTCTTGTTCTCCTTAACGAAATCTTTGACTTGGTCCTCAACAGCTTCGAGGTTAGACTTGTTGTCCATTATAACTTTTGTGATGTTTGCGACCTGCTGGTCGGTGTTCTGTGCCATCACCGGAGCTGATACAACTGTCATCAAAGCTCCTGTCAATAAATATTTAATCGCTTTCATAATCCAAAAATAATTTCAAACATTCATTCTCTACAATACAAACTCTTACTTGTTTGACTACGCGAACCGAGAAAAGGTTTAATCGTCGCCAACGTTTACCGCCTTGATTGTTATGTCGCCATACCTCGGAAGCAGACCTGACTTCAGTATTATCAACTGCCCCCTGTGCGACTCTATGAAATGGGCGAAGCCCCAAGGCAGACCGTTTATCGGGTCGTTGAGCAACGCATATATCGTTCTTACCAACGGATAACGCCCGTTGGCGATGTATGCCTGGTAAGGTTTCCAGCTATTTTGGTATGTAGCATTGTCCAACTTGCTTACCGACATTACTGTTATGTTCTTCTTGAATGTGGTGTTTGTGGTGTCGCGCTTGTCGTTCAGCCAGTTTGAACCGATTATGCCAATGGCGTTGGGAGTGTCTTCAACATAGTCAATCACCTCCTTGCTCGTCTTGGCAGCCACGATATTGGGGCTGTTGATGGGTTTGCCGTCAAGCAATGAGTCAACACAGAAGTGTACAGTGCTTGACTTGTTGTTGTCGAATACCACAAGAATCTCACCTCGCTTGGAGCCGGGCACGATGTCGGCCCATGTCTTTGCCTCGCCGCTTAACACGCGCTTGATGTTTTTCACCGATATGCAGGAATCGGTGTTCTCCCTGTTAATGATAAGCGACAGCCCGTCGTAAGCCAAAGGAATGGCCACGGGCAAAAAATTGCGGGCTTTAAGGTTTTCAAATTCTTCCTTCGTGAAATTCCTCGAAGTTATTGCAAGCTGTATGCTGTCAGTCATAAGCATATTGACGGCATCAAGCTCGTTGGTGTAAATAGGCGTAAGTTTTGCCTCACGATAGATACTCTCAAAAACTTGTATCTCCTCGTCTATGATTGGACTAAAACTTTCGTCAGAAGCGAACGAAATCGCTCCTGACGAATAAGTATCTGTCCTACCGCTCTTGGACTTGTCGGCACAAGCCGAAACAAGTCCCAAAAGCAGTGTAAATCCTACTAAACCGTAGAATAGTTCTTTCTTCATCTTGCTCAAATTACTGTAATCTGAATGTCACAGGCAGAGTGTAACGAACGTTCACCGTAGTACCGTTCTGCTTACCCGGAGTCCAGTTAGGCATGCTGTTTACCACGCGCAACGCCTCCCTGTCCAAAGACGGGTCCACACCGCGAAGCACCTTGGCGTCAGAGATTGCGCCGGTCTTGCTTACGACGAACTGTACAACCACACGTCCCTGTATACCGTTCTCGGCAGCTATGACAGGATACTTGATGTTGCTGTTGAGCCACTGCATCAAGGCCGCGTCACCACCCGGGAATGAAGGCCTCTCCTCTACCACGTCGAAAATCTTGTTTTCTTCGGGCTTCGGGGGTTCAGGCTGGGCGATTTCCTCTTTTGCCTTGAGTACCTCACCGCCGATTTCGTCATTACCTTGAACGTTTAACGCACCGATGGTGGTCTTTGTCTTCTGGAGGTCGTCCTGAGACTTCATTTCCTCCTCCGGCTTAACGTCTTCGTCCTTCTTGATGACAGGGGCGGTAAACTTGATTGAACTCTTAACCTTCTCAACCGGCTTTACTTCCTCTATCTTAACAGGAGTTTTCTTCTCAACCTTCGGCTGTCTCTTCTGCTGAATCTGAGAAAGCTCAACGCCAGTAGTTACGGCAACCTTCTGGTTGGCCTGTATTACGTTCTTGATTGCTATGGCAGAGAATATAACAACAGCAGCAATAAGCACGATCAAGATAGACCAGATGTTGCGCTTACCAGTACCCTTACGAAGCTTGTAGCCTCCGTATTCCTGGTTTCTTCCCTCGTACACGAGGTCGCACCATGCGTTAGATATCAAATCTATTTTTGCCATGTCTTTTCGTTTTAAATGTTAACCAACGACTTTCTCCTCCTTAGTTAAAAACGAACGCCCTTCTTGCTGAGGAGCTGCTTGTCTTCAGGAGAAATGTTGTCGATGACATACTTACCAATGCTGCAAATCTGCATCTCGTCCAGAGCGTCAACCAAGTTCTTATAAGAAGCGTCGTCAGTAGCCTTGATGATGATTGTCAACGTAGGAATCTTCTGTCCGTCAATTTCACCATTCTTCAGTTTGTCAAGCTCCTTATTGTAGATGGAATCAGGATATTTGGCAGGGTCTTTCAGCTTTTTCTCATCAAGCTTGGCCTTGGCTGTCAAGATTTCAGCCACAGGCACAGTTCCGTCTTCGGTAACGTGGTTTATAAGCACGCTGCGGATACCGTCCTTGCCCCAAGTAGTCTCCTTCAGGCATGAAGGGTCGTTGTAATTGGGAAGTCCAGCGATGTAGAAAATCTTGTCTCCACCGGCCACATAGATTGTAATAGTCTGTGAAGCCTTGGTGGCAGTCTTGTCCTGCTCTTGCACATTCTGGTCGTTACTCGGCATCGTCAACTGCATAGTCTGAGGCTTGCTCAATGACGTACACAGCATAAAGAAAGTGATAAGAAGCATCATCATGTCCACCATCGGGGTGAAGTCCACGCGAAGGTCAACTTTCTTTTGCCTACTCGTATTCTTTTTTGCCATGACTTAGTCCTCCACTTTTTTATATGACGTTATAAGATAGTAACGGTTCTCATTCATGTCCTGAAGTTCAGACATCACCTTCTTGATGACCCTGTAAGGGGTCTTCTCGTCAGCCTTGATGGCGAGCTTCATGTCCGGGTTGCTCTCGGTCACCGTTTGCACCCAAAGCTGGAACTCGCTCATGCCGCCGTCAATACTGTCTGTCGGAACGCCCTTGCTCTGCTGGAAAGCGTTCATCTGGGCAGACTCCGTATTAAGGAATGCCGACATCTCATCCATTGAAACACCGATATTGGTAGCGTTGCGCACATTCTTCATCTGCGCAGCGGTCAAAGATGTACCGAACTGGCCAGCCATTGCGCTCAGAGCATTCTCCATGTCGCCCGGCTTGTCCCAGCCCAAGAACACCTTACCCTTGTTATCGATAAGGATGGTCAGGACGTCGTTCTCTGGAACTTTAATCTCCGACACTGAGCCTGGGGTGACGACTTTCACCGCCTCATTCTTCACGAATGTTGATGTCAACATGAAGAACGTAAGCAGCAACACCATCACGTCGCTCATCGGGGTCATGTCGATCCAGGTGGATTGTCTCTTAATTTTTACTTTACCCATAGTAATAAAATTTTAAAGGGTTAGTAAAATTAAGCTTCTTCCGTGTGATTGGCTTCGTATGTCTGAGCAATAGTATAACCAACCTCATCAAGTGCGTATGTCAGCTTGTCGATCTTGTTTGTGAATGTGTTATAAGCAATAACCGAACACCAAGAAGTCAAAATACCGAACGCGGTGTTAATCAACGCCTCAGAAATACCAGTAGAAAGAGCGAGTGAGTCGCCACCACCACCAGCAGCCAAAGCCTGGAATGAACGAATCATACCGATAACCGTACCGAGAAGACCGGTAAGAGTACCGAGAGTAACGATAGTAGCGAGAATCGGGAGGTTCATCTGCAGCGTAGGCATTTCAAGCTGAGTAGCCTCCTCGTGAGCCTGCTGTATCTTAGCTACTTTCTGAGCTTTCTTCAAGCCAGGAGCGTTCTCCATTTCCTTGTAAGCGCGGATTGAAGCAGATACAACGTTCGCAACAGACCCCCTCTGCTTGTCACAAATGCTCTGAGCGGCAGCGAAATCGCCTTTGTTCACAGCAGCCTTAACATTGAGGACGAACTTTGCCAAAGAGCCTTTTCCGAATGCGGTGCGGAGAGCGAGCCAACGCTCAATGCTCAAAGCGATAACGGTGAGCAAGAGTGTCTGGATGACAGGCACGATGATACCACCTTTATAAATTGTACCGAGAAGGTTGGTCGGGTGACCAGCGGGGTCGTTGCCTGCGAAGTTTGCAGGATTGCCAAGCAAGAGCTTGTATATGCAAACCGCAATGATAAGACATACAACGATTACCCAAATCGCTGCTCTGATACCTTGGAAGCCCTGACTTTTCTTCGGGCTTGCCGCTTTTTGTGTAGTTGCCATAATTTTGAATTTAGTTTATTAGTTAATTGATTAAGTTATAAAGTTTCAATAGATAAAAACAGACTAATATCTTTCAAAAGACCGCATTTAGGACAAACAAGCATACAAAGATAACCATTTATGGGAAACAATGGCATTTATCAAACGCTTTTTAACAATGTTTTTAACTTCTGACAATGCCCTGCATATCCCCATACGGTTCTGTCTGCATGTCATTTGAGCTGCGACACGGCTTTCTTTATCCGGCTCATGGCCTCACGTATGTTGTCGTCGCTCGTTGCGTAGCTCATACGGAAACACTCCGGGTCGCCGAAAGCGTCACCCGCGACAGTGGCCACATGGCCGACTTCAAGCAGGTAAAGCGCGAAATCGGTAGAGTTGCTTATTGTGCGAGTTCCGTCGCTCTTCCCGAAAAAGCTGCTGCACTTCGGGAACAGGTAGAACGCTCCCTCAGGCACATTCACCTCAAGACCAGGTATGTCCTTCGCAAGGCTCACTATAAGGTCGCGGCGGCGTTCAAACGCCTGGCGCATCTGCTCTACACACTCCTGCGACGCGGTGTAAGCCTCAACGGCGGCTTTCTGGCTCACAGAGCAAGGCCCGCTTGTGTACTGGCCCTGCAGCTTGTTGCAGCCCTTGACTATCCATTCAGGCGCGGCGATGTATCCGATGCGCCATCCGGTCATGGCGTAAGCCTTAGAAACGCCATTGACGATTATCGTGCGCTCTTTCATGCCTGGCACTTGGGCTATGCTGTTGTGACGGCCTACGTAATTGATGTGTTCGTAAATCTCGTCGGCAATGACATAAATGTCCTCATGCCTCATTATGACTTCGGCAAGCCCTTCAAGCTCGGCCTTGGAATAGACGCTGCCCGTAGGATTGCTCGGAGAGCAGAGTATCACGAGCCTCGTCTTTGGCGTTATCGCGGCCTCAAGCTGTTCAGGAGTCATCTTGAAGTTCTGGTCAAACCCGGCCTCTACTATCACCGGCACGCCGCCGGCCAGCTTGGCCATCTGCGGATAGCTGACCCAATAAGGCGCGGGGATTATCACTTCCTCGCCGTCATTGACCAGAGCCAGAACCGTATTGCACACGCTTTGCTTCGCCCCGTTAGAAACAAGCACCTCATTCACCGTATAGTCAAGCCCGTTCTCGTTCTTGAGCTTGGCCACTATGGCCTCGCGCAAATCCTTGTATCCAGGAACAGGAGAATATCTTGAATAGTTGTCGTCGATAGCCTTCTTGGCCGCTGCCTTTATGTGGTCAGGCGTGTTGAAGTCAGGCTCGCCGACGCTCATATTTATTACATCGATACCTTGCGCCTTCATCTCACTGCTTTTCTGCGACATCGCAAGAGTTGCTGAAGGTGCCAAACGATTAAGACGTTCTGATAATTGTGTCATATTATATTATAAATAAGGTTTGTTTCTGCAAAATTAAGTATTTTATTCGGTATCAAAGAATAAAAGGTACTATATTTTCTTTACACTTGAGAATTTTATCAAAGCCGAAGACTTAACGACACAGGATTTTCACAAATGCAACGTATGCCCCATACGTTCCTTCTTTGTTTTCAGGTATTCGTAGTCATATTCGTTGGGCTTCACCTCGATAGGCACATTCTCGACAATCTCAAGGCCGTAAGCCTCAAGCCCCACGCGCTTTGTCGGGTTATTAGTCATCAGCCTCATCTTGTGTACGCCAAGATGGCGCAACATCTGGGCTCCACACCCGTAATCGCGCTCGTCAGGCTTGAAGCCGAGGTGGACGTTGGCGTCAACGGTGTCAAAACCTTCCTCTTGCAGCTTGTACGCCTCTATCTTGTTCATCAGGCCTATGCCGCGGCCCTCCTGCTGCATGTATATCAGCACGCCCTTGCCTTCGGCCTCAATCATCTGCATGGCCTTGTGCAATTGCTGGCCGCAGTCGCACCGCTTGCTGCCGAAGATGTCACCCGTGGCGCACGACGAATGCACACGCACCAGTATCGGTTCGTCCTCTTTCCATTCACCTTTTATCAGAGCCATGTGTTCCAGTCCGCTGCTTGTCTGGCGGAACGGCACAAGCTTGAAATGCCCGTACTCCGTAGGCATGTCAACCATCTGGCCTACGCTTATGAGCGACTCACGCTGCAAGCGGTAGGCTATAAGGTCCTTGATGCTTATCACCTTCAGGCCGTACTGCGCGGCGAACTCCAACAGTTGCGGAAGTCGCGCCATCGTGCCGTCGTCGTTCATGATTTCCATCAGCGCGCCGGCAGGATACAGCCCGGTAAGGCGGCACAAGTCGATGGCGGCCTCAGTGTGTCCGCTGCGCCTCAACACGCCGTTGTCCTGTGCGTAAAGCGGGTTGACATGTCCCGGACGGCCGAATGTCTTGGGCGTAGAAGCAGGGTCGGCAAGAGCCTTGATTGTCTCGGCCCTGTCATGCGCCGACACACCAGTGGAGCAGCCCTCCAGCTTGTCGATGGTCACTGTGAACGGCGTGCCCAGCACCGAGGTGTTCTCAACCACCTGGCGCGGCAGGTCAAGCTCGTCACACCTGCTCAGCGTTATCGGGGCGCACAACACTCCACGCGCATGTTTAAGCATGAAGTTCACCTTCTCGGCCGTTATCTTCTCGGCGGCTATTATGAGGTCGCCCTCGTTTTCACGGTCTTCATCGTCAACGACAATGACAAACTCACCTTTCTTGAAGTCCTCAAGGGCTTCTTCAATTGTATTGATTTTCAAGTTTTCCATAATCAAGTTTCACCTTATTATATATTATATGGCGGCAGCACGTCCTATGCCGCCTTGTTCCATCTCTTCTATACGCCTTATCATGCCATCGTTAGTCTGCCTTACAACCCTGAGGTCGCGCATCAGGCGGAGCCTGAACCTCCACATCCTGAAATAAAGGAACACGCCTACGGGCACAAGCACCGCAGCCGCGACGTTGAGCCACTTATGCTCGAACGGGCGCGTATGCGACTTCACGGCCATGTACGGATACTCGTTCAGCAGTGACAGCACCGTCTTGTCCTTAGTGTTCGACAAGTCCTCTATCACGGCCTCCATCCTTTCGTTTATGCCTTCGATGGTATGGTCGGGCACATATTTGAAGAACACGCTCGCCACGTTAGGCGCAAGCAGCAGGTTGTGTTCACGCACGTAATCGTCAACCTCGGCGTTGATTTTCCTCAGTTCACCGGCATCGGCCGCATAGTAGGGGTCGTTTATTATCACGTCTTTCCTGTAGACGGCACGCTTCACCCTAAGCCCGAGCAGCTTCATGAACAAGTTGCGGTAGAAATCGACGTTGAACACCACAGAGTCGTTGTTGGCCTTGTGGGTGAAGAAAACGGCCAGCGGGGTAAGCACCACAAGGGCGATGGTCTTGCCGAACCATATAGTCCACATGCCTCCGCGCGCCATGCGGTATCCGGAATTGTCGAAGATGAAGAAAACGATGAACACCAGCACGGATATTATGACCGGCACTCCAAGGCCGCCCTTCCTGATAATCGCGCCCAGCGGCGCACCTATGAAGAAAAACAGTATGCACTGCAGTGCCACCGAGAACTTATTGATGCCCTCTATGCGGTGTTCCCTTATGAGCCTGTCGCCGTCGGCCGTCAGCATGCCCTTGAAGTCGAGGTCGTTCATCTCGCTGTTCACCTTCTCGAGCGCGTCGTCAACGGCGGCCAGCTTCTTGTCGGCCGGCAGGCGGCCGTATATGGAATCGAAACTGAACGTCTTGGTTGACGCCATCTTCACAGCGCGCGCCGAGTCGGCCTTGCTGACCTGGGGCACAGAGTAATACCGCCTCTTGGCGTCAACGTAGAACGACCGCCCCACGCTGTCGTAGACATGCTTCAGCGAGTCGACGTCAAGGTTAATCTGCCTGAGGCTCTTGCCCTTTGCGTTGTTGGACAACGCCCCGGCGTCAGTCACGTTGAAGTCAGAGTCGAAGTCAAGCAATATTGTCTTCTTCACAAAGGTTTCCCTGCGGTAAGGCACGCCAGCGTTGCCGGCCATCTGCTGCGACTTCATGTTCTCGAACCACTCCCCGCTGTGCAACGTCAGCAGCAGGTGCTTCTTCTCCGCCGTTGACTGCAACATGCCAGAGTCGGCCAGTATGATTGCGGCGTCTTCATAGCTGTCGGTCATCTTGTATATCATGACGCCGTACAGCATACCCGTGTTCAGGTCTTTCTTCTGCACGTACAGGTTGCATTGCGGTATGCCGTCATAGAACACGCCCTCGGGTATCTCAAGCTCAGGGCTTTTCTGCTTCATCGACAGCAACAGGCGCGAGAACGACATGTTGGCGTTAGGCCCGACCACGTTTTGGAAATAAAACGAGCCCAACGATATAAGCACGACTACCACTATAAGCGACCTCAACGCCTGCAGCAGCGATATGCCGGCGGCCTTGATGGCGGTAAGCTCGCTGCTCTCGCCGAGGTTGCCCATGGTTATCAGCGACGACAGCAGTATTGCCAGCGGCAACGCCTGCGGCACGAGCATGAGGCCGAGATACCAGAAGAACTGGGCCAGCACGTCCAAAGACAAGCCCTTGCCTATCAGCATATCGACGTATTTCCAAAGGAACTGCATCATCAATATGAACTGGCATATGAAGAACGTGCCGATGAAAAGCAGGCCAAACTGCTTTACTATGAACTTATCTAATTTCTTTACTCGAAACATTAAATATATATAAGGTGTGCGGCTGCACTTTTCCAGCTTGCAAAATTAGCACAAAAGTATCAAAAAACAAACTTACGCAAGCACGAAAAGAGCTAAAGACATGAAAAAAACGCAACTCTTGCGGCAACATGCCCGGCGGGCCGACAGCGCACCCGCCAATGCGACACCCCCATCAGGCACCGCGCAAGCCCCGCAGACGCGGAAAGGCGGACTCCTGTCAAAGCCCCGTAGAGCGGCGCAAGGTCTCCATGTTCGCGTCCCAGATGTCCTCAAGCGTGTCAGTGTCGCCGTCAGGAGCGAAATCGGTAATCATCAGCACATAATCACCCGTTATGTCGCTCTTCATCATCCGCAGCTCAATGTAAGTGTCGCGGTACTCGTCCTCGCTCCACCGCAGCCGTATGTACTCGCGGTTTTTCTTCTCAAGCACGGCCGCCGTCCTCGTCTCATGATGGCTCCAGGCGTTCCCCCAAGTGAACGTAAACAGGCTTCCGTCAAAAGCCACCTCATCGGCAAGCCACTTGGAAAGCCCCTCAGGCGTACTCATCAGCGACCAAATGATATTGGCCGATTTGGAGCGCAGTTCACGCTCAATACTGATTTTTTTCGTTTCCATAGCCCATGGTATATGAGTATTATGCCACAAAAATACGGAAAATACGGAAAAAGAGCAACAAAAAGTCCAATATTTTTTGGTATGTAAAGAAATTGTATTACCTTTGCACCCGCAAACAACAACCAATGGCGGGATAGCTCAGCTGGTTAGAGCGTCGGATTCATAATCCGGAGGTCGTGGGTTCGGGTCCCACCCCCGCTACGAAAAGAGAGCAAAGGTTCATCCTTGCTCTCTTTTTTCATGCCCATACTCCACCCGGTTCACGCCCATATGCAACCCGCCCTATGACAGCCCGCGCCCCATCCCGGCACCGACAGCGGCAAGCCATACCGCACACCATAATATAAAAGGCGGCAAATCGCATTCCGATTTGCCGCCTTTCACATTGCGAAAGGTGGCCTTTTGCGCCATGAAAGGCCACCTTTTACAACACGCCACGACATCAAGCCCGCAAAGCCCGCTCCACTGTTAACGCATACAGCGCGAAATAACGCCGCTCAACTGTGAAAAAATTACAAAAAGTAAGCGCGGCAAACAAAAAATCCGTTTTTTCCTTTGCGCTTACACGATAAAGGTCTATATTTGCACAAGAACAATGACACAATGTTAGTTTAACAAAAACTTATACTATGGAAGTCGAAAAAATAATGCAAAGCCTGGAGCAGAAGCATCCAGGAGAGTCTGAGTACTTGCAGGCCGTAAGGGAAGTGCTGCTTTCAATTGTAGACGTTTACAACCAGCACCCCGAGTTTGAAAAGGCAAAGCTTATCGAGCGTCTCGTTGAGCCGGAGCGTATTATCACATTCCGTGTGCCTTGGGTTGACGACAAGGGTGAAGTTCATGTAAACATTGGCTACCGCGTACAGTTCAACAGCGCCATCGGCCCGTACAAAGGCGGTTTGCGTTTCCACCCGTCAGTAAACCTCTCAATCTTGAAGTTCCTCGGCTTCGAGCAGACATTCAAGAACGCACTCACCACTCTGCCTATGGGCGGCGGCAAGGGCGGCTCTGACTTCTCTCTGCGCGGACGCAGCGACGCTGAGGTTATGCGTTTCTGCCAGGCCTTCATGACAGAGCTTTACCGTCACATCGGTCCCGACGAGGACGTTCCCGCTGGCGACATCGGCGTTGGCGCACGCGAGATTGGCTACCTCTTCGGCATGTACAAGAAACTGAAGCACCAATTCCAGGGCGTCCTCACAGGCAAGGGCCTTGAGTGGGGCGGCTCTAAGATACGTCCTGAGGCTACAGGCTTCGGCGCACTCTATTTCGTTAACCAGATGCTCCAGACCCACGGATACGACATCAAGGGCAAGACAGTGGCTATCAGCGGCTTCGGCAACGTTGCATGGGGCGCAGCTACAAAGGCTACCGAACTCGGCGCAAAGGTTATCACCATCTCTGGTCCTGACGGCTACATCTATGACCCGGAAGGCATCAGCGGCGAGAAAATCGACTACATGCTCGAACTCCGCGCCAGCGGCAACGACGTTTGCGCTCCTTACGCTGACAAGTTCCCCGGCTCTAAGTTCGTTGCAGGCAAGAAGCCTTGGGAAGTTAAGTGCGACATCGCCCTGCCTTGCGCTACCCAGAACGAGGTTAGCGGCGCAGACGCTGACATGCTCTTGGCCAACAAGCCCATCTGCATCGCCGAAGTTTCCAACATGGGTTGCAGCGAAGAGGCCGTTCAGAAGTTCCAGGCTGCCAAGCAGCTCTTCGCTCCTGGCAAGGCTGTCAACGCTGGTGGCGTAGCTACATCAGGTCTCGAGATGACTCAGAACTCTATCCGCTTGAGCTGGAGCGAGGCTGAAGTTGACGAGAAACTGCACCAAATCATGCACAACATCCACGAGCAGTGCGTTAAGTACGGCCGTGAGAGCGGTGACTATGTTGACTATGTTAAGGGCGCAAACATCGCCGGCTTCATGAAGGTTGCCAACGCGATGATGGCTCAGGGCATAGTATAAAGTTCGCGAGAAGAGTGACTTATAAAGTTTTTCTCATAATACTTTTCACAATGGTTGGCTGTTCCTTTCTCCCTGCACAGGAGAAAGGGATGGCCACTTATTATTCAAAGAGCATGCACGGGCGGCGCATGAGCGACGGCACACGCTACCACAAGGACAGCCTGACATGCGCGCACAGACGCTATCCGCTGGGCACCATGCTGAAGGTCACCAACATAAAGAACGGCAAAAGCGTTGTGGTAAAGGTCACAGACCGCTGCGGCAGCCGGATAATGATTGACCTGTCATACGCCGCGGCGAAGAAAATAGACATGCTCGCGGCCGGCATAACGATGGTGAAAGTGGAGAAATACAGGCCGCTGATGAGCGTGCCTTTCAAGCCGACTGACTACACGGAGCTGCCTGAATTCGACTTTGAAGTAACCGAGAAGGGCGACGACTTCACCCCGATATGGATGAAGACAGGCGACAAAAAGAAAGCCATGCATGAGATAAAGACGCACAACCACACACACCCAAACCGCCAACACGGCCACAGGAAATGACGTAAAGCCGCGGCATCGGCGGCAAACCATATCGTCACACATGCTGTTCATGACATGAATATGTCGTGAACTTTTTTATTTACAACGGTTTCCCATCACAGCATCGGGCACAAGACAAAGACGGGAAACGCCAGAAACCCATCACAGGAAACAAGGAAGGCATCGCCCCGCACGGACAAAGGCAAGGGCGACAGGCTAAAAGAAAAGCCGCCAATGGCGGCAAAACAAAAAAGGAAAGGCAAGCGGCGGCGTCTGAACATGAGACGCGGCACGGCTTGCCTTTCCTCTCTTTATCCCTTTAAATACCAAAGATTACAGCTCGGCGATAACTTCCACCTCTACCAGCGCGCCTTTGGGCAGCGTCTTTACGGCAACGGCGGAACGAGCGGGGAACGGCTCCTTGAAGAAGGTAGCGTAAACCTCGTTCATAGCAGCGAAGTTGTCCATGTCTGAGAGGAACACCGTTGTCTTGACAACATGGCTCAGGTCGATGCCCGCCTCGGCGAGAACGTTGGTCACGTTGGTGAGCGACTGGCGTGTCTGCTCCTTGATTCCGCCCTCTGCGAACTCACCCGTTGCGGGGTCGATGGGCACTTGGCCTGACGCGAACACAAATCCGCCGGCAACTATTGCCTGGCTGTAAGGACCCAAAGCCTTGGGTGCCTTGTCTGAATGTAATGCTTTCATTTTGTTCAAATTTATGCTTTATGAAAATTTATTTGAGGTTGAACCCCTTTTTCTGCAATCCTTCCTTGATGGCCTCAACATGCTCGTGGTTGCGCGTCTCGAGCCTTACGCTCAGTTCGCAAGCGTTGACGCTCTGGCCGAACACGCCGCGCTCGTGGTGTACGCTCAACACGTTCGCGCCGAGAGAGGCCAGCACCTCGATGACCTCAAGCAACTGCCCGGGCTTGTCGGCAAGTTCCATGGTGAGCGTGCAGATGCGCCCGTCCTTGTCGAGACCGCGGTTTACGACGCGGTTCAGGATGTTCACGTCGATGTTTCCACCGCTCACAAGGCAGATGGTCTTCTTGCCCTTGATAGGCACCTTGTTGAACATGGCGGCAGCCACGCTCACCGCGCCCGCACCCTCGGCCACCATCTTGTTCTCTTCAAGCAGGCGGAGTATGGCTGCGCAAATCTCGTCTTCGCTCACGAGAGCTATGTCGTCAACGTATTTCGAGCAGATGTCGAAGGTCAAATCGCCCGGGGTCTTCACGGCGATACCGTCGGCGACGGTCGATACGCTGTCAAGCGTCACGGCCTTGTGTTCGTGTATGCTCTGGTACATGCTTGGCGCGCCGGCAGCCTGTACGCCGTAGACTTTCACCTTCGGGTTGAGCGACTTTATGGCGAAAGCCACGCCGCTTATAAGTCCACCACCACCGATTGGCACGACAACGGCCTCTACGTCGGCCAGGTCGTCAATCATCTCAAGGCCGATGGTGCCCTGTCCGGCTATCACACGCTCGTCGTTGAAGGGATGCACGAAGGCGTAACCATGTTCGTCGCGCAGTTGCAGCGCGCGCTGGTAAGCGTCGTCATAAACGCCTGGTACGAGGCAGATTTCGGCACCGAGGCGGCGTGTGGCCTCAACCTTGCTGATGGGCGCGCCCTCAGGAAGGCAGATGAGCGACTTGATGCCGTTGCTCGTCGCGCCGAGGGCTACGCCCTGGGCGTGGTTGCCGGCCGAACAGGCGATGACGCCTTTCTTCTTCTCCTCGTCGCTAAGCTGCGACACCATGTAATACGCGCCGCGCACTTTGAACGAGCCTGTAATCTGCAAGTTCTCCGGTTTAAGGTAAATGTCACTCTCTGGATTCAGCTTGGGCGCGTGTACAAGTTCGGTGCGCCTAAGTATCTTACTCAGCACATAACGTGCCTTGTAAAGTTCGTCTAAATTAAGCATATTTTTCGTTTTATCAGATTTCGGTATGCAAATTTAGACAAAAATTTCTGACAATGCAAGACGTAAGGCAAAGATTTTTTCGCCGTTAAGCATCGTTATACTTACCGCACGGCCATCACCGCCGAAGCCCAAAACGCCTTGCCGTGAGACGGTTTGCCGCAAGACACGTAACACGCTGACTTGCAACGCATTGCAAAAGACCACTTTTTGCGATGTGAAAGACGGCCTTTCGCAACACGATTGACGGCCTTTCACGGCGCAATTTGCCGCAAACGGGAGCGGCGGGAGCCCTGCGGGGCGGCTCATCCAGGCGAAAACAGCACGCCAAGCCACCACAATCCACACCGCCGACCGACCGCGACCGAAATAAAATGCGTATCTTTGGAGCGCAAAAGAACGAATAAAAACAAAAGCAAGACAATGACGGAGAAGAAAAAATATGTCGTGGCCATGGACTCGTTCAAGGGATGCCTAACGGCGGCCGAGGCGTGTGACGCCGTGGCCGAGGCCCTGCATGGGTGCGACGGCGGCGCGGAAGTGGTGCGCATGCCGGTGTCTGACGGCGGCGAAGGTATGCTTGAAACCGCCATGGCCGCCCTTGGCGGCGACATAATCAGCACATACGTGCATGACCCGCTGATGCGCAGGATTGAGGCTGAATACGGCGTAACGCCTGACGGCACGGCCATAATAGAGACGGCCAGGGCGTGCGGCCTGTCGCTGATAAAGGAGGATGAGCGCAACCCAGTGAGGGCTACAAGCTACGGAATGGGCGAACTCTTGGCGGCGGCAGTGAAGCGGGGATGCCGCAAATTCATAATAGGCCTCGGCGGCAGCGGCACGAGCGACGCCGGCATAGGCATGCTCCGCGCCCTTACCGACAAGCTCGCGCCGCGCGGGGGAACTATCGGCGACGCCCTGGCGGCCGACTTGGGCAGGTGCAGCTTCACGCTGGCGTGCGACGTTGACAACCCGCTTTGCGGGCCCAGCGGCGCGGCTGCGGTGTTCGCACAGCAGAAAGGGGCTACGCCGGAAATGCTGCCCCTGCTTGAAAAACGCACCGAGAGGTTCGCCCGCGCGTCGGCTCGCCACTTCGGATACGACCGCTCACAAGCCCCGGGAGCCGGGGCGGCGGGAGGCTTGGGCTACGCCTTCATGCAATACCTGCAAGCCGAAAGGCGGTCGGGGGCTGACCTGATGCTTGACATTTCAGGCTTCGACAAGGCTTTGGACGACGCGACATGCGTCATCACAGGCGAGGGACACGCCGACCGCCAGACGCTGATGGGCAAGCTGCCCCTGCGCGTAATGGAGCGCGCAAGGCTGAAAGGCGTGCCCGCATGGCTGCTGGCCGGGCGCGTCAACGACAAAGAAGACTTGATGAAAGCTGGCTTCGCCAAGGTTGAAAGCGCGACGCCTGACGGCACTGACTTGGCCGTAGCCATGAAAAAAGACGTGGCTGTAAGGAATATAGAGTCAAAAGTCAAAGAGTTGTGCAGCATTGGCAGCACAACTCTTTGACACAAGCATTTAGCCGTTCAGCGAAGAACCTTATCGACGAACCGCCCCACCCTTTCGGCGTATTCGTCCGAATAGTCATGGAACGAGCGGGCATGGGCACTGCCGGCGGTTATCCAGATGTCGTTATACGGGCGGTAGACGCCGCCTTCGGGCAGGTAACGCGGATTGGCATTGTAAAGCGGGAACACCATCGGCGACGGCACATAATCGTCTGACGAGCCATGGATGTACAGCATCGGGACGTCCCTCTTGGCCAATTGGCTTACGGGTGATGCCTCGCCGAACGTCCATCCGTAACGCAACTTGCACAATGCGCTGGCGGCATAAAGCACTGGGAAGGGCGGAAGTCCGAACTGTTCGCCGAGCTGATGGCTGAACTCGTCCCACACACTCGTGTACCCGCAGTCTTCCACAAAGCCCTTCACGCTCGCCGGCAGACTCTCGCCGGCCACGTTCATCACCGTGGCCGCTCCCATCGAAACGCCGTGCAGCACTATGCGCGGACGGCCATACTCGCCGGCGAAGAGGCTGTCAGCCACGCCTATCCAGCGTATCACGTCCTCACGGTCTTTCCATCCCATCTGTATATCGCCGCCGTCGCTCAGGCCGTGGGCGTGCAGGTCGGGCAACAGGATGTTGCAACCCATGTCGGCGTAAACCTTAGCTATGGGCAGCATGCCTATGTGGCTGTCCTTGTATCCATGCACAAGTATGGCCGTGCGGCCGGCCGCGCTGTCGTTGCGCGCGTACACGGCGTGGTGGCGTTCGCCGTCAGGCATTATTATGAACGTGTCGCGCAACACCTTGGCCGACTTCAGGCTGTCAACCCACGGCCGCATGTAAGGGTATTCAGCGTACATCCTGTTGTAACGTTTCGCCATGTCCTGCGCGTCGGCTGCCGGCGCGAGGGCGTAATCCAACATGTACCAGCCCGCGCCGAACGCAACCAACGCAAGCACTGCAAAAACCGAAACAACGGCTATTATGATTTTCCTTTTCATTTTTCCAGCACGGTTAAGCCTCATGGCAAGGCCATTCCTAAAATCTCAATCACAAAAACTTCAAACGCGCATCACTTCTTGCTGGCCCGGATGTTGAACTCACTGACATTCGACACTACGCCCCGGTTGCCCTCAACGGCGTACACATGGAATGTCAGGCGGCCGTCCTTGAGCCGCTTGCCGGCCTTCACCACGGCTGTGTAACGCACGCCCTTGCCCGGCATTATGCGCTCCACGTGGATGGTGTTTGATATCTGCATGTGCTTGCTCCCCGTCGTTTCAACCACCATCGGCTGTACGTCATACACAGGTTCCCGTGACGTGTTGTACACCTCGAAGATGACTTTGCCAAGCTCTCCGGCGTTCAGCTTGCGGTCTTCATTACTGTCAACAAAGCGCGCGCCACACACCTCAAGGGGCCGGGCGGCGTCACGGCGCGGCGAGCTTATGTCGTCATACCTGACCGACGGGGCCACGTCAACAGGGTGAGAGGCGGTGTAATCGCCCGTATAATCAGACCCCCTGAAGTCGTAAAGCACATCGTCGCCACGCCCTTCAGGGTCGAAACCGCTCTCGTCGCCATAATAACGGTCGTCATCCTGACTGCCATAGCCGCTGTCACGCGTGGCCGCCTCGCGGTGTTCACGGTACTTGCGCTCAAAGCGTGCGTCATCAACCTCACGGTACTCCTGCTGCTTCTTGTCGGCCTGCGCGCCTACCGCGCCACCTATGGCCGCACCTCCGGCCATGCCGATAAGCGTGCCTACATCGCTGCCGCGAGGGCCGCCAGTGATGCCGCCAATAGCCGAACCGATGACCGAACCAAGCGTCGCGCCCGAAAACGCGCCGCTACCTGCATACGTCGTGCAGCCGCCAAGCAACGTGACCGCCGCCAACGACATTATCATAAACCTCTTCATGACTACCTCCTTCGTCCTTGTATGTCTGTGCAAAGATAACGCTAACCGGGCGGAACATAAAACAACAGCGAGCGAAACAAGCTTTTGTTTTCGTTCCCGAGATGCTGCTTATCTTATGCAAAGATAAACATTATCAATGACAACGGGCGCGAAAAACTCCTAAAAGCGATAGGATTTTCCCTATTTTAAGTTAAGGACGAATGCCCGTGCATGCGGAATTAAAGGCGCAGGCATACGCACAATTGACAAACGCGAGCCACGCATTCACAAAGCATTGACAATCAGCGCATTGGCAAAAGGCCGCCTTTCAGGCTGCAAAAGAGCGTCTCTTGGCGTGCGAAAGGATGCCTTTTGCAAGGCAGAAGGCCGTCTCCGGCTGTCAGTAAGCAACCGGGGCATGAGACAACCCACAGAGGGCCACGACGGATGGAGAATGTTACAATTCGGTGACAATGCGCCAAACTCGCCACCGCACCGAAACACAGATGGCGGGAAATGCCTAACTTTGCCGCGCAAAACATAACAAGACATAACGACATGAAAAGACTTTCAACCGTCATCGTCGCCGCCCTGCTGACGCTGGGGGCAACCGCGCAGACGGCATGGGACGAGATAGAACACAACCCCAAGCTGGCCGCCGGAAAATATCTCGCCTACGAACCCACCGAACCCGCAGCCGCAACGCCTCCTGCGGGATATGAAGCTTTCTACGTTTCGGTCTTCGCACGCCACGGCTCACGCTTCCTTACGGACAAGGAAAAATATACCGAGCCCATGGCAGCGTTGGCCAAGGCCGACAGCGCGGGCTACCTGACTGCCGACGGACGGCGCGCCCTCGAAATAATAAGAAGCCTGGCCGCCGAGGCCGAGGGGCGCTATGGCGAACTTACAAAGAAAGGCGCAGAGCAACACCGGCTGCTCGTGGGGCGCATGATGAGACGATGGCCGGCAGCATTCGCCGACGGCACGCACGTTGACGCACGCTCTACGGTGAAAAGCCGAGCCTTCCTCTCGATGGCCAACGGCTGCACGGAGCTGGCTCGGCTCAACCCGAGACTGGTAATCACGATGGACGCGAGCCTGAAAGACGTGCCCTACCTGAAATACAAGAGCAAGGCTTACGACAAGCGGCACCTGGCCGGCAGCGACGAAGTGTACCGCAGGGCTGACAGCGCATACGTACACCATGACCGCCTGATGAGGCAGCTCTTCACCGGCGATGATTACGTGAAGGCCAACATCGCGCAGCCCGCAACGCTGATGCAACAGCTATTCGAGCTTGACGGCATCAGCCAGAGCAGCTACGGCGCGGAGTCGCTCGGCTTCCTGTTCACCCCGCAAGAGCGTTACGACCTGTGGCAGCGCAACAACTTCGAATGGTACTACGAGAAGGGGCCGTCGCCCTTGAGCGACAAATGCATGTACAAGCTGGGGCGCAACCTGCTTGAGAACTTCGTGCTGACGGCCGACACCGTAATAGCCTCGGGGCACACGGCCGTCACCCTGCGCTACGGCCACGACACCCAACTGGCGCCTCTGGCCGCCCTGATGGGATGCGGCAAGCTGACCCAACCGACCACTGACTGGCAGCGCATAGCCGACACTTACCGCACGTACCGCATCATACCCATGTGCGGCAACGTGCAGATGGCCTTCTACCGCAAGGCCGGCAGCGACGACATCCTTGTGCGCGTGCTGCTCAACGAGCGCGATGCCATGCTGCCCGTACAGACAGACCACGGACCTTTCTACCACTGGGAAGACCTGCGTGCTTACTGGATGAGGACAGTAAAGGCCATCAACCTGCCAGAAGTCATAGTGGAAGACGACTGATCCCAGGAAATACGTGACGGCGATTTACATGAAGACAACAGACGGATGCCTGGCAAGCGGACAGGCAACACTAAAAACGTGGACAAATCTTCACGACAATACAGCAAAAAAACAAAAGGTGCAAGCGTCAACAAGGCATAATCCCCACCTGACACTTGCACCTTTTTCGGATATATAAAAACAAGCTTTACCGAACCACCACTTTACAATGACGCCCCTTATGCCAACAATATAAACGCCTGAATTGGGAACATCCACCTTCTTGCCCTTTCCCTTGTAAACCAATGCACCGTCAACGGTCGTTATTGAAATCTCGTCGTCGGCAGTAATCCCGTAACGTCAATGCGTCCGCTTTCCGTTCCGATGCGCACACCGTCGCAACCAACGGCGGCGATGCCCGACGGCAATCCAACCGTAACGGCGCACAAGGCAGAAAATTGTCATTGTACACTGGGGTTAATGTCAAGGTATCACTACTCAACCGAAATTACTGATTACCAACAGGTTCATAGTGACATTGACATGGATTACGCATTCGCCGTTGCCACATGCATGATGACAGACGTGAATGCGACGTTCCTCTTAATGTCACCGTGCAGCATCTTGGCCGTCAACGCCTTCGCCGCGTTGTGACGTTGTGACATTAAAAACCGCGGATAAACTCAAATCGGTCATTAGGATTTCTTAGTGTTGTATGGCAGTGAGAAATCCTAATGACTGATTTGGGTAAAACAGCCCATGAGCAGCGACCATTGTCCTGTACTTGACTGGATTGAAAGCCGCGAAGTTTCGATGCGTCAAAACAAAGCGTAGAGTAAACGCTTTCTCATATATGAGCCCCATATTCTCCCATACGGAAGCATTCGCCATAGAAGCCTTTGCAAATACCTTTACATCAAAACAATGTATTCGCATCATTAACACGGATTAACCATAAAACAAAGAACGCCCCTTCCCATCACGGAAAGGAGCGTTATAATAGAGATATACTTCCTAACTTGATTATTCAGCCTTGGGAGCTTCCTCGGCGGGAGCTTCGGCCTTAGCCTCTTCTGCTACGGGAGCCTCTGTTGCAGTTGCCTCTGCGGCGGGAGCGGCTTCAGCACCCTTTGAGCGGCGGCTACGACGAGTCTTCTTGGCAGCCTTCGGAGTCTTGGCCATGTTCTCGTCGAAGTCCACAAGCTCGATGAAGCAAACATCTGCGGCGTCACCCTGACGTGTACCCAGCTTGATGATGCGGGTGTAGCCTCCGGGACGGTCGCCTATCTTCGGAGCAACCTCCTTGAACAACTCGGTCACAGCGTACTTGTTCTGCAAGTAGCGGAAGACAACACGACGCGATGTCATTGTGTCGTTCTTTGAACGGGTAATCAAGGGCTCCACATACATCTTGAGGGCCTTGGCCTTTGCGAGAGTCGTAGTGATTCTTTTGTGCATTATCAGCGAAATTGCCATGTTAGCGAGCATGGCCTTACGGTGAGATGCAGTACGGCTCAGATGGTTGAATTTCTTATTATGTCTCATTTTTGTTAATTCTTTTTGAGAAAACCGCCTCACCACGGCAATCGGTCTGTAGACCGACTGCTTGTGGCGGCACGATTATTCTTTGTCTAATTTGTACTTCGAAATATCAGTTCCAAACGACAGATTCAGACTCTCGAGCAAATCATCAAGCTCTGAAAGCGATTTCTTACCGAAGTTGCGGAACTTCAAGAGGTCGGTCTTGTTGTATTGAACCAAATCGCCGAGTGTCTCGACGTCAGCCGCTTTCAGACAGTTGAGGGCGCGAACCGAAAGGTTCATGTCAACGAGCTTGGTCTTGAGCAACTGGCGCATGTGGAGAACTTCTTCGTCAAACTCCTGATTGCCTTCAACGTCGTTGTTCTCAAGAGTTATCTTCTCGTCAGAGAACAGCATGAAATGGTAAATCAGAATCTTGGCAGCCTCTTTAAGCGCGTCTTTCGGGTGAATGGAACCGTCCGTTGTAACTTCGATAACCAGCTTGTCGTAGTCGGTCTTCTGCTCGACACGATACGGCTCTACTGAATATTTTACGTTACGAATCGGAGTGTAAATAGAATCGATTGGAATAACGTTTACGTCAGTGCAGAATTCACGGTTCTCGTCGGCCGGGACGTAGCCGCGACCCTTGTTTATGGTAAGGTCTATCTGCATTGAGGCTTTGGCATCTAAATGACAAATCACCAAATCAGGGTTTAACACTTCAAATCCAGTCAGATACTTACCGATGTCTCCAGCTTTGAACTCGGTAGAATTCTCCACGGTGACACTAACTTTTTCGTTCTCGAATTCTTCTACTACTTGCTTGAACCTTACTTGCTTAAGGTTCAAGATGATGTTGGTGACATCCTCTTTAACGCCTGGCACAGAGGAAAATTCATGCTCCACACCCGCAATGCGGATAGTGTTGATAGCATAACCCTCAAGCGACGAAAGAAGGATGCGGCGCAGGGAGTTGCCAATGGTAACACCGAAGCCAGGCTCAAGAGGACGGAACTCGAACTTGCCGAATTTGTCATTGGCCTCCAGCATCACTACTTTATCAGGTTTTTGAAATGCTAATATCGCCATTAATTTAATGATTTATTTAGAATACAACTCAACGATTAACTGTTCCTTTATGTTCTCAGGGATGTCAGCACGCTCTGGCTTGTGAAGGAGCTTGCCGCTCTTTGTATTCTCGTCCCATTCCAACCAAGGATACTTGCTGTGATTGAATCCAGCAAGCGCGGCCTCGATAACCTCGAGCGACTTGGCTTTTTCACGCACACCTACCACTTGGCCGGGCTTTACAGAGTAAGACGGGATGTTTACAACCTGACCGTCTACTACAATGTGCCTGTGGCTTACCAACTGGCGTGCAGCAGCACGTGTGGGGGCAATGCCAAGGCGGAACACGATATTGTCAAGACGGCACTCAAGGCTCTGGAGAAGAACCTCACCGGTGATACCGTCAGCCTTTGCAGCTTTCTCAAACAAATTACGGAACTGACGCTCAAGTACACCATACGTGTATTTAGCTTTCTGCTTCTCTGCCAACATGACACCGTACTCAGACATCTTTCTGCGACGATTGTTGCCATGCTGTCCAGGAGGGAAGTTTCTCCTGGACAAAACTTTGTCCGCGCCGAAGATTGGTTCACCAAAACGACGTGCGATTTTTGATTTCGGTCCTGTATATCTAGCCATAATTATTATAAAATTGCTTTAAATGCCGCTCCGTAGGTCTTACACAGAGAACGGAGCGGACGTAAATGTGTACTTGAATTAAACTCTTCTTCTTTTCGGAGGACGGCATCCGTTGTGCGGTAACGGTGTTACGTCTATGATTTCTGTAACCTCAATGCCTGCGCCATGTACGGCACGGATGGCCGACTCACGTCCGTTACCCGGTCCCTTTACATATGCCTTAACCTTACGCAGGCCAAGGTCGTATGCAACCTTTGCGCAATCCTCTGCAGCCATCTGAGCTGCATACGGAGTGTTTTTCTTTGAGCCACGGAAACCCATCTTTCCTGCTGACGACCAAGATATAACCTGTCCTTCACTGTTGGCCAAAGACACTATGATGTTGTTGAATGAGCTATGGACATGAAGCTGTCCCATAGCGTCAACCTTTACATTTCTTTTCTTAGATGTTGCTGATTTCTTTGCCATAACTAATTATTATTTAGTAGCCTTTTTCTTATTAGCAACAGTCTTCTTCTTACCCTTACGGGTACGAGCGTTATTCTTAGTACTTTGACCGCGAACAGGAAGACCGTTACGATGACGTATTCCACGATAGCAACCAATATCCATGAGTCGCTTGATGTTCATCTGGATCTCTGAACGGAGATCACCTTCCACTTTGTATTCAGCGCCGATAATCTCACGGATTTTAGCTGCCTGGTCGTCTGTCCATTCGCAGACCTTCAGGTCACGGCTCACGCCGGCTTTATCCAATATCTTTGCTGAACTACTTCGACCTATACCGTAGATATAAGTCAATGCGATTTCGCCACGCTTGTTCTGGGGCAAATCTACTCCAACAATTCTTATTGCCATTTTTTGTTATTGAATTAAATAATTAATGTTTAGCCCTGACGCAATTTGTACTTAGGGTTCTTTTTGTTAATAACGTACAAACGACCTTTACGACGTACTATCTTGCAGTCCGGTGTACGTTTCTTGATTGATGTTCTGGTTTTCATATATCTCTATAAATTATTTGTATCTGAACACTATTCTGCCTTTTGTCAAATCGTATGGACTCATCTCAACCTTAACCTTGTCACCAGGAAGAATCTTGATGTAATGCATACGCATCTTACCAGAAATATGAGCTGTTATCGGACAGCCATTTTCCAACTCAACTCGGAACATTGCGTTTGACAACGCTTCCACTATTGTCCCGTCCTGTTCTATCGCATCTTGCTTTGCCATTGATTTTTTAATATAAAGTACCTTCCAATTGTTCTATTTCTTCAAACGAAGACAAAACTTCGGCCTTGCCTCTCCGCACTACCACTGTTTGTTCAAAATGAGCGGCAGGTTTACCGTCTCGCGTCTTGATTGTCCACCGGTCAGGCATCATGCACACAAACCGGTCACCCATCGTCACCATTGGTTCTATGGCTATGCACATCCCGTCTTTAAGCAATACGCAACTTCCGTTTTTGCCGTAATTGGGAACTGGAGGGTCTTCATGCATCTTACGTCCTATCCCATGGCCTGTCAATTCCCTGACAACTCCATATCCCTGCGAGTCACAATGCTTTTGAACTGCGCTACCAATATCACCGATATGCCGTCCGGCAACACTATTCGCTATGCCCATCCACAAAGCTTCCTTTGCAACCTTGAGCAACATTCTTATTTCAGGCTTTACATTCCCGACACAAAACGTGTAACAAGAATCACCGCAAAAACCATCAAGAACGACTCCACAATCAACAGAAATTATATCTCCGTCCATGAGAACGGTTTGGGAATCCGGAATACCGTGAACAACCGTATCATTCACAGAAGTGCAGATACTGGCAGGGAATGGATGCCCAAACGGATTTGGATACCCTTTGAACGCAGGTACTGCCCCGTGGTCTCTTATATATTCCTCTGCCAATTCATCCAACTGTCGAGTAGTAACACCCGGCATGATTAGTTTCCCAATCTCGCCGAGTGTTTTAGCTACTAAGCTGTTGGCCTTACGCATCAGCCCTATTTCATCTTCTGTCTTCAGAAATATCTTCATTCAGCACAGAAGCGGCAATCAATACGCAGAAACAGTATTGCCTCGGCCGCGAACTCGTCCAGAGTTCAACAATCCGTCATAGTGCCGCATCATCAGATGGCTCTCTATCTGCTGCAGTGTGTCTATAACAACACCAACAAGAATAAGAAGCGATGTGCCACCAAAGAATTGCGAGAATGCGTCTTGTACATCAAGCAGTCCTGCCAAAGCCGGCATTATGGCTATGAATGCTATGAACAATGATCCAGGCAATGTTATACGCGACATCACTGTGTCGATATAATCTGCAGTAGGCTTACCCGGCTTTATGCCAGGAATAAATCCATTATTACGCTTCATGTCTTCAGCCATCTGAGTCGGATTCAAAGTTATTGCTGTATAAAAATACGTGAACGCGATTATCAAAAGTGCGAATACCACATTATACAGCAAACTTCTATGGTCCATCAAAGACTGAACTATCACGCCGCTTTGGTCTGTTGAATATTGATAAATAGCCAACGGGATGAACATCAATGCCTGAGCAAAGATGATAGGCATTACGTTAGCCGCAAACAACTTCAACGGGACATACTGACGCGCTCCACCATACTGTTTGTTGCCAACAAGACGTTTTGCATACTGTACAGGTATCTTGCGTGTACCTTGAACCAAAAGCAAAGACGCACATACAACAGCGTAAAGTATGGCAATCTCAATGATGAACATGACAAGACCGCCACCTGAAATCGCAGTAAAGCGAGAAGTGACTTCCTGAATGAAAGCCTGGGGCAGACGCGCAATGATACCAATCATGATTATCAATGAAATACCATTACCGATACCCTTGTCCGTAATACGTTCGCCCAACCAAAGGATGAACATACTACCGCCTGCAAGGAGTACTGTCGCTGGCCAGATGAAAATAGACCAGTCAATGCCTGAAGCCAAAGCTCCATAAGCCTGCGCTTTCAAGTTCATCAAATAAGAGGGAGCTTGGAAGAAAAGAATGGCCACGGTCAAGATACGCGTATACCAATTGATTTTCTTTCGTCCGCTTTCCCCCTCACGCTGCATTTTTTGGAAGTAAGGCACCGCAACAGCCAGAAGCTGCATCACGATGGAAGCTGAGATGTAAGGCATTATTCCCAACGCGAAGATTGACGCATTGGAAAACGCACCACCGGAGAACATGTCCAGCAGCGACATAAGACCGCCGCTGGTTTGCGTTTGCAGTTCCTGCAACTTTGAGGGGTCAATTCCCGGAAGAACCACGAACGACCCGAAACGATAAATTGCGACAAACGTTATGGTGATGAGGATTCGCTGACGCAAATCCTCAATCTTCCAACAGTTCTTCAGTGTCTCAATAAACTTTTTCATTTACTTAGATTATAGTTGTGTTACCACCTGCTGCCTTGATTGCTTCTTCGGCAGATTTTGAAAAGGCGTTAGCCTCCACTTCAAGCTTGGCCGTAAGCTCACCATTGCCAAGAATCTTAACCAATTCCTTGCCGTTGGTAAGTCCAGCCTCTTTAAGCTCATTGATACCAATCTTTGTAAGTTTCTTTGATTCAGCAAGAGCCTGAAGCGTTGAGATGTTAACCGCAAAATATTCTTTGTGGTTGATATTCTTAAATCCGAACTTCGGAACGCGACGCTGCAAAGGCATCTGTCCTCCTTCAAATCCAATCTTACGCTTGTATCCAGAACGAGCTTTCGCACCCTTGTGACCGCGTGTAGACGTTCCACCCAAACCTGAACCTGGGCCACGTCCCAAACGACGGCGTGAATGCGTTGAACCTTTAGCTGGCTTCAAATTATTTAGTTTCATAATCGTCCTTTTAAAAATTTATTTACTCGATAACAGTTACCAAATGGTGAACCTTACGTATCATTCCACGGAGTTCGGGAGTATCCTCACGCTCTACAACCTGAGAAATCTTGTGCAAGCCAAGAGAGTCAAGTGTACGCTTCTGGTCTATCGGGGCACCGATTTTGCTCCTAACCTGTTTGATTTTTATTGTTGCCATTTTCGTATCCTTTATCCTCTAAATACTTTTTCCATACTTATTCCACGTGTCTTGGCCACAGTATACGCATCACGCATCTGGCTCAACGCATAAATCGTTGCCTTGACAAGGTTGTGAGGGTTGGATGAGCCTTTCGACTTAGCAAGCACATCCTTCACGCCCGCGCTCTCAAGAACCGCACGCATAGCGCCACCAGCCACAAGACCAGTACCCGCAGCGGCAGGCTTCAAGAACACACGCGCACCACCGAAAGAGGCCTCAATCTCATGAGGAACCGTGCCTTTAAGAACAGGGACCTTGACCAAGTTCTTCTTTGCAGCTTCAACACCTTTGGATATTGCAGCCGTAACTTCACCAGCCTTACCGAGACCCCAACCGATTACTCCGTTACCGTCACCCACAACGACTATCGCTGCAAACGTAAAGGTACGACCACCTTTTGTCACCTTGGTAACACGGTTAATAGCAACCAATCTGTCTTTTAACTCAACGTCACTATTTATTTTAACTTTGTTCATTGCCATAATCGATTAAAAATTAAGTCCTCCTTTACGTGCTGCATCTGCAAGCTCCTTGACACGGCCATGATAAAGATAACCATTACGGTCAAACACGACTTTCGATATTCCAGCCTCTGTGGCCTTCTTGGCTATGAGTTCTCCAACCTTGGCAGCTTGCTCGCACTTAGGCATGCTCTCCATGCCAAGCGAAGATGCTGAAACCAACGTTGTGCCAGTCAAGTCATTAATAACCTGGACATAAATTTGCTTATTGCTACGGAATACGCTCATACGAGGACGTTCAGCCGTTCCGTTCACACGTTTACGAATTCTGAACTTTATCTTAATTCGCCTTTCTGTTTTCTTTGTTGTCATAATCGTAAAATTTAAAGTTACTTAGCAGCTGCAGTCTTACCAGACTTTCTGCGGATGACTTCGCCTTGGAACAATATACCTTTTCCTTTGTAAGGTTCAGGCATACGGAAAGAACGGATTTTTGCACAAATAAGTCCGAGCAATGCTTTGTCGCAAGATTCCAATATAATGATAGGATTCTGGTTCCTTTCGGATTTTGTCTCAACCTTAACCTCTTTAGGCAACTGGATGAAAATAGGGTGAGTGTATCCCAACGCAAACTCTATGATATTGCCTTGGTTAGAAACACGATAACCCACACCGACAAGCTCAAGCACCTTCTTGTAACCTTCACTGACTCCTACAACCATATTGTTGACAAGGGCACGGTAAAGGCCGTGGAAAGCTTGTTTCTGCTTGCTGTTCACGGGGCTGTTCTCATCTATTTCAAAGAGAACGTGATTGTCTTCTATCTTAACGATTATCGAAGGATCCACCTTCTGCGAAAGTTCCCCTTTCGGGCCTTTTACATTAACTACACCATTGTTGAGAGTCACTGTAACACCTGAGGGAATACTAATTGGCAATTTTCCTATTCTTGACATTTTAAATCCTCCCAATTAATAGACATAGCAAAGGACCTCGCCACCAATCTTCAGGTCTGTGGCTTCCTTGTCTGTCATTACACCCTTGGATGTGGACAATATAGCAATGCCCAATCCGTTAATAACTCTCGGCATGTCCTTGTAGCCTGTATACTTACGCAAGCCCGGAGTAGAAACCCTCTTCAGGCATCTGATAGCATTTTCCTTAGTTGCAGGATCATACTTCAATGCTACTTTGATTGAACCTTGGGGACCGTCATCAATGAACTTATAGTTCAAGATGTAACCCTTCTCGAAGAGGATTTTTGTAATCTCTTTCTTCAAGTTTGAAGCTGGAACTTCCACAACACGGTGATGAGCCATGATTGCGTTTCTCAACCTCGTCAGATAATCTGCTATTGGATCTGTCATAAAAATAAAAGTTTAATTAATCGGGACTACCCCGACAATATTAAATGAAATTCCTCTTTATTACCAGCTTGCTTTCTTCACACCAGGTATGAGACCTGCAGAAGCCATCTCACGGAACTGGATACGAGACAAGCCAAACTGACGCATGTAGCCTTTCGGACGGCCTGTTATCTTGCAACGGTTGTGCAGACGTATCGGATTCGCATTACGCGGGATGCTCTGCAGTTTCCTTGCGGCCTCGTATGCCTCAGCAGGGTCGTCTGTTGTCGCGATGATTTTCTTCAAAGCCGCACGCTTCTCCGCATAACGCGCAACAAGTTTGGCGCGCTTAACCTCGCGGGCTTTCATTGATTCTTTTGCCATATATCTTAATCGTTTTTAGCGTTCTTGAAAGGTAAACCAAATGCCTTAAGCAAAGCGTAACCCTCTTCGTCTGTCTGAGCAGATGTAACGAATGTAATATTCATACCCTGAATCTTATCTATCGTGTCGATATTGATTTCAGGGAAGATTATCTGCTCCTGGATGCCGAGCGTGTAATTGCCACGACCGTCAAACTTGCTTTCGATACCCTTGAAGTCACGGATACGCGGCAATGCTATACGAATGAGCCTCTCAAGGAACTCATACATACGCTCGCGGCGCAAAGTCACCATGACACCGATAGGCATCTTCTTACGAAGTTTGAAGTTAGCGATGTCCTTCCTTGAATATGTGGCAACTGCCTTCTGTCCCGTGATGGTTGTAATCTCGTTGATTGCCACATCAATGATTTTCCTATCTTGTGTCGCATCACCAAGACCTTGGTTGACAACTATCTTCTTCAGGACAGGAATCTGCATCTTGGAAGAATAGTTAAATTGCTTCTGCAATGCGGGAGCGATTGTCTCCGCGTATACTTTCTTTAATTCTGCTGTATTCATTACTTGATTTCCTCCCCTGATTTTTTAGCGATACGAACCTTCTTGCCGTCTTCTGTTCTCTTGATGGCAATACGAGTTGCCTTGCCGCTCTTCGGGTCAATCAAGCTCAAGTTAGAAACATGTATAGGTGCTTCCTGCTTGATGATGCCACCCTGCGGATACTTTGCGCTTGGCTTCATGTTCTTTGAAACCATGTTGACACCTTCAACGATGGCGCGTTGCTTCTCCACCAACACCTTGAGAACCTTGCCAGTCTTGCCTTTGTCCTCACCGGCCAAGACAATAACCTTGTCATCTCTCTTTATATGTAACTTGTTCATTACTTTTCACTTTTAATGTTAAAGAACCTCAGGTGCCAAAGAAACGACTTTCATGTTTACCGCACGAAGTTCGCGTGCAACTGGGCCGAAAATACGGCTGCCACGAAGTTCGCCTGCATTGTTGAGCAAAACACAAGCATTATCATCGAAACGGATATATGAACCGTCGGCACGACGTACTTCTTTCTTTGTGCGAACAATCAAAGCCTTAGATACTGCACCTTTTTTCAAATCACTTGACGGGATGACGTTCTTGACAGCAACGACAATAACGTCACCAACACTTGCATAACGACGGCGCGTACCACCCAGCACACGAATGCACAGAGCCTCGCGCGCACCGCTGTTATCACATACTGTAAGTCTTGATTCTGCCTGTATCATAATTACTTAGCTTTTTCGATTATTTGAACTAACCTCCATCTCTTTGTCTTGCTCAAAGGACGAGTTTCCATTACAAGAACAGTATCGCCGATGTTGGCCTCGTTCTTCTCATCGTGAGCATGGTATTTCTTTGTCTTCTGGACAAATTTGCCATATATGGGGTGCATCTCCTTAAACTTGGCGGCAATAACAATGGTTTTATCCATCTTGTTGCTTATCACGACACCCGTTCTCGTTTTTCTTAAATTCCTTTTTTCCATCTGAACCATTGTTATTTGTTAAGTTCCCTTTGGCGGAGAACTGTTTTCATGCGTGCTATATCACGACGCGCAGCCTTGATTTGTGATGGGTTCTCCAACGGCGTAATAGCGTGATTCAACTTCATTTCATGATACTTAACGACCTCTGCCTCCAGCCTCTCAGCCAAATCCTTGGTCTCAAGCTCTCTTATTTCCTTGATTTTCATAATTAAGCGTTTTTATCGTAATCACGTCTCACAACAAACTTTGTCTTAACCGGCAATTTCTGTGCGGCAAGGCGCAACGCCTCTTTAGCAACATCAAAAGAAACGCCTTCAACTTCGAAGAGGATACGCCCCGGAGTTACAGGAGCAACCCATCCTGCTGGATCACCCTTACCTTTACCCATTCGGACATCGGCAGGTTTACGTGTTATAGGCTTATCCGGGAAAATACGGATCCAAACCTGGCCTTCACGCTGCATATAACGGTTCACAGCTACACGCGCAGCTTCAATCTGTCGGCTGTCCAACCATTTGGCCTCAAGTGTCTTGATACCGAATGAACCGAAAGCCAACTGTGTACCCCTGTGGGCGTTGCCTTTATTGCCACGCCCGTCTTGAGGTCTTCTATATTTTACTCTTTTTGGCTGTAACATGATAGATTCTTTCTTTAACGGTTATTGTTTCTCTTGCGGTTCACCCTTGACCTGCCGTTGGGGCGTCCACCCTGCTTTTCCTGGGTAAAGCTCAATGAAAGGTCACGCTTGCCGTAAACCTCTCCTCGGCAAATCCAAACCTTGATGCCGAGCAAGCCTACTTTCGTAAGGGCTTCAGCCTGGCAATAATCAATGTCCGCACGGAATGTGTGCAATGGTGTGCGGCCTTCCTTGAACATTTCCTTACGAGCCATCTCGGCACCGTTCAAACGGCCGGTTATCTGCACCTTGATGCCCTCAGCCCCTGCACGCATCGTATTAGCTACAGCCATTTTTATCGCACGACGGTAAGCAATCTTACCCTCAACCTGGCGTGCGATGTTATTAGCTACGATTGACGCATCAAGCTCAGGCTTCTTTACTTCAAAGATATTGATTTGAATCTCCTTATCATAGAGCTTCTTCAGCTCTTCTTTCAACTTGTCAACATCCTGTCCGCCCTTGCCAATTACAAGTCCCGGACGAGCAGTGCATATTGTTATTGTGACGAGTTTCAGCGTACGCTCAATGACGATGCGAGATACACTGGCTTTTGCCAGACGTTCGTTCAGGTATTTGCGGATTTTCATATCCTCAACGAGGTTGTCTCCAAAGTTCTTTCCACCGAACCAGTTTGAGTCCCAACCTCTGATGATACCGAGACGGTTGCTTATTGGATTAACTTTCTGTCCCATTCTGCTTACTTATTTTTCGTCATTAGTTTTGGCATCTACAAACAAAGTAACGTGGTTGCTACGCTTACGGATTCTGTAGCCACGTCCCTGAGGTGCCGGTCTCATACGCTTCATCGTGACACCCTCGTCAACGAACACTTTAGAGATATAAAGTTCGCCGTCTTCAGCCTTGCGGTCATTCTTCACCTCCCAGTTGGCTATTGCCGAACGGAGAAGCTTCTCAACGTCAACGGCCGCAGCCTTCTTTGAGAACCTGAGAACGCCAAGGGCACGGTTCACCTCCATTCCGCGAATCATGTCCACGACATAACGCATCTTGCGCGGAGAAGAAGGCACGCCTTTAAGCTTTGCGAAATACAATGTCTTGCGGGCTTCTTTTCTTTTTTCAGCCGCTATTTTTTTCCTTGCTCCCATTATATTTTCTTTTTATTTTCAATGGTTTGCCTGTTCCTACTTCTTGTTACCTGCATGGCCTCCGAAACGGCGCGTGAGAGAGAACTCACCGAGCTTGTGTCCAACCATGTTCTCAGTAATGTAGACAGGGATAAATTTGTTTCCGTTATGAACTGCAACAGTGTGACCCACAAAATCAGGAGAAATCACTGATGCCCTAGCCCAAGTCTTAACAACGCTCTTCTTCCCGCTCTCGTTCATGGCGAGTATCTTCTTTTCGAGCGCAACGTTGATATATGGACCTTTTTTTAATGAACGACTCATAATTTACTAGTTAACTTGATTACTTCTTATTAGCTCTTTCGATGATATACTTGTTAGAAAGCTTCTTAGGAGCCCTTGTCTTGAGACCCTTAGCGTACAAGCCCTTGCGTGAACGCGGGTGACCTCCTGACTGACGTCCTTCACCACCACCCATCGGGTGATCGTGCGGGTTCATTACGACACCACGGTTGTGAGGACGGCGGCCAAGCCAACGAGAACGTCCAGCCTTACCAGACTGTTCAAGGGCGTGGTCTGAATTGCCCACACTACCTACAGTAGCCTTACAAGCACTCAAAATCTGGCGAGTTTCACCAGAAGGGAGCTTCACAACGCAATAACTGCCTTCACGAGAAGTCAACTGAGCAAAATTACCAGCCGAGCGAACGAGCAGCGCACCCTGTCCCGGACGCAATTCAATGTTATGAATCACTGTACCGACGGGGATGTTGGCCAAAGGAAGCGCATTACCAATCTCAGGCGCAGCGTCTTTTCCCGACATCAGGGTTGCGCCAACCTGCAGTCCGTTAGGAGCAATAATGTAACGTTTTTCACCATCTGCATAATACAACAATGCGATACGAGCCGAACGGTTCGGGTCGTATTCGATTGTCTTAACTACAGCAGGAACACCATCTTTCTCACGTTTGAAGTCGATTAAACGATACTTTCTCTTATGACCGCCGCCGATGTAGCGCATAGTCATCTTACCAGTATTGTTTCGACCGCCGGTAGAACGTTTACCGTAAACGAGAGACTTCTCTGGTACGGATGCAGTAATCTCCTCGAACGTACCAATAATCTTGTGTCTTTGACCCGGAGTTACCGGTTTGAATTTACGTACTGCCATTTTTTATTTTCAAATATTGCTGTAAAAATCAATTGTGTCGCCCTCTTTCAGAGTGACGATTGCCTTCTTAAACGCGTTCTTCTGCCCTTTTATAAGGCCAGCTTTCGTATAGCGGCTAGAGCGTTTGCCTGAATAACGCATCGTGTTAACGTCTTCAACCGTAACATTGTACAGACTCTCGACTTCTTTCTTAATTTGGAGTTTGTTAGCCTCAGGACGAACAATGAAGCCATAGCGGTTAGGCCACTTGTCTGTAATCTTGGTCATCTTCTCAGTGACCAATGGTTTTATGATAAATGCCATAATACTTATCTCCTTTTTACTTGTTTAAGATTTCGTCGATTGTCTTCAGCGAATTTTCAGTCATGACAAGAACGTCAGCATCCAATACCTTGTAAGTATTGATGTTTGACGCCTGCATCACTTCAGTACGCTGCAAATTACGAGCCGACAAATATACGTTTTTATTTGTTTCCGGCAAAACAAAGAGCAGCTTCTTGCCGTCAACTTTAAGATTTTTAGCTATATTTACAAAATCTTTAGTCTTCGGAGCGTCCATATTGAAGTCTTCCACTACGATAATGGCATCCTCCTTCATCTTGTATGAAAGAGCGCTCTTACGTGCGAGAATCGTAACCTTGTGGTTCAATTTAATGCTATAATCGCGGGGCTTTGGTCCGAATACGCGGCCACCACCTTTCAGCAACGGAGAGTTGATGTCACCACGACGTGCGCCGCCGCCACCTTTCTGGCGTCCGAGCTTGCGTGTAGAACCTGCGTGTTCACTTCTTTCCTTGGCCTTGGCCGTTCCCTGGCGTTGTGCGGCCATGTAACGTTTTACGTCAAGATAAATAACATGGTCGTTAGGTTCAATTCCGAAGACAGATTCGTTTAACGTAACCTTTCTTCCAGTGTTCTCACCTTTGATATTTAATACGTTAATTTCCATTATTTCTCAATTAAAACGGTTGAACCTTTGCAACCAGCAACACTACCTTTCACAAGGATGAGGTTATGCTCCGGTATCACTTTTAACACTCTGAGATTCTGGGTTGTAACCCTGTCACCACCCATTTGTCCGCCCATGCGCATTCCCTTGAACACCTTTGCAGGGTATGAACATGCACCGATTGAACCCGGTTTACGCGCGCGGTCGTCCTGACCGTGGGTGCTTTGACCTACACCACCGAAGCCGTGACGCTTCATTACACCTTGGAATCCCTTACCCTTTGACGTACCAACAACATCAACGAAAGTCGTATCGTTGAAGATGTCAACGGTGATTGTGTCACCAAGGTTGTACTCCTCGTCAAACTTGAACTCGGCCAAGTGTCTCTTAGGTGTCGTACCAGCTTTCTTGAAGACTCCCATCAAAGGCTTTGTGGTGTTCTTCTCCTTAGCTTCTCCGAAGCCAAGCTGAACAGCCTTATAGCCGTCTTTCTCGACAGTCTTCACCTGAGTGACAACACAAGGACCAGCTTCGATAACAGTGCACGGCACGTTCTTGCCGTCGGCACTGAAAACGGATGTCATTCCGATTTTTCTTCCTATTAATCCTGGCATTTCAATTAAATATTAAATAATTCAACACTATACTTTGATTTCTACTTCAACACCGCTCGGCAATTCGAGTTTCATCAAGGCGTCAACAGTCTTGGCTGTAGAGCTGTAAATGTCGATAAGACGCTTGTAGTCGCTCAACTGGAACTGCTCACGTGCTTTCTTGTTTACGAACGTACTGCGGTTCACGGTGTAGATGCGCTTGTGTGTAGGCAATGGAATAGGGCCGCTTACGATGGCTCCTGTAGCTTTCACAGCCTTCACGATTTTCTCTGCTGACTTGTCAACCAATTTGTGGTCGTACGACTTCAGCTTGATTCTGATTTTCTGACTCATGATTTTTAATTTTAATTTTAAATTAACTTGCAAAGAGAAGAGGTACGCCCGTTAAGAGTCATTCGCTAACGTGACGCCTCATTCTCTTTATTGTTGATTGATTAAACCAAATCCACGCGGCCCTTGATTTCCTCAAGCACAGTCTTCGCTATCGAGCTTGACAGCGGTGCGTGGTGGTCATACTCCATTGAGCTTGTCGCACGGCCTGAAGTAATTGTACGGAGAGCTGTTACATATCCGAACATCTCAGCCAGCGGGACCATTGCCTTAACAATGCGTGCGCCGCTGCGTGTCTCGTCCATTCCTTCTACCTGGCCACGACGCTTGTTCAAGTCGCCGATGACGTCACCCATGTTCTCCTCAGGTGTAACAACCTCGAGCTTCATGATAGGCTCCATCAGCACAGGGCCAGCCTTAACGCAAGCATTCTTGTAAGCGTTGATGGCTGCGATTTCAAATGACAACTGGTCAGAGTCTACGGGGTGGAACGAACCGTCAAGCAAAGTAACCTTCAGGCTGTCCATGGGATAACCGCCGAGTACGCCGCTCTTCATTGCGCTTTCAAAGCCCTTCTGCACTGACGGGATGAATTCCTTAGGAATGTTACCACCCTTCACCTCGTTGATGAACTGCAGACCACCTTCCTTGTAATCCTCGTCGATAGGACCAACGTTTACGATGATGTCGGCGAACTTACCACGACCACCGCTCTGCTTCTTGTAAACCTCACGCAGGTTGACAGTCTTGGTGATGGCCTCTTTGTAGTTAACCTGGGGCTTGCCTTGGTTGCACTCTACCTTGAACTCCCTCTTCAGACGGTCGAGGATGATGTCGAGGTGAAGCTCACCCATACCTGAGATGACGGTCTGGCCGCTCTGCTCGTCGGTATGTACGGTGAATGTCGGGTCTTCCTCTGCGAGTTTCGCGAGGCCGATGCCGAGCTTGTCAACGTCAGCCTGGCTCTTCGGCTCAACAGCGATACCGATAACCGGGTCGGGGAAGGTGATTGACTCAAGCACGATAGGATGAGCCTCGTCGCAAAGCGTATCACCAGTGCGGATATCCTTGAAACCTACACCTGCGCCTATGTCGCCGGCGTCAATGGCTTCCATCGGAACCTGCTTGTTAGAGTTCATCTGGAACAAACGGCTTACACGCTCCTTCTTGCCAGAACGGGTGTTGAAAACGTATGAACCAGACTCAACCTTACCTGAGTAAACACGGAAGAACACCAGACGGCCTACATACGGGTCAGTTGCAATCTTGAATGCGAGGGCTGACGTCGGCGCGTCATTCGATGGCTTACGGTCTTCCTCTTCACCCGTGGTCGGGTTCGTACCTACGATGTTAGGCGTGTCAAGCGGTGAGGGCAGGAATGCGCACACATAGTCAAGCAATGTCTGCACGCCCTTGTTCTTGAATGAAGAACCGCAAAGCATAGGAGTACACTGCATTGAGAGAGTACCCTTGCGGATGGCGGCTATCACCTCCTCCTCAGTGATGGTGTTGGGGTCGTCAAAATACTTCTCCATCAAAGCCTCATCGAACTCAGCGGCACTTTCAAGCAACTTGGCGCGCCACTCATCAGCCTCATCCTTGAGGTCGGCGGGGATGTCGTCTATCTCATACTCGGCACCCATAGTCTCGTCGTGCCAATAGATAGCCTTCATCTTGATAAGGTCTACAAGACCCTTGAAAGTCTCTTCGCTACCGATAGGAATAACCAATGACACGGGATTTGCGCCAAGCACATCCTTCATCTGGCGGAGAACGTCAAAGTAGTCAGCGCCCGAACGGTCCATCTTGTTGACATAGCCGAGGCGCGGCACATTGTACTTGTCAGCCTGACGCCAAACAGTCTCTGACTGCGGCTGTACGCCACCAACGGCACAGTATGTAGCGACCGCGCCGTCAAGCACACGGAGCGAACGCTCAACCTCAGCGGTGAAGTCAACGTGTCCCGGAGTGTCAATCAAGTTTATCTTGAACTGTTTGTTGTCATACTTCCAGTAACAAGTAGTTGCGGCAGAAGTGATGGTGATACCACGCTCCTGCTCCTGTGCCATCCAGTCCATCGTAGCGGCACCGTCATGAACCTCGCCAATCTTGTGAGTCTTACCCGTATAGAACAGGATACGCTCAGAAGTGGTAGTCTTACCGGCATCGATGTGCGCCATGATGCCGATATTGCGGGTCAAATGTAAATCTTGCTTTGCCATTTCTTTTTACCTAACTATGTTGTTAAAACCTGAAGTGAGCGAATGCACGGTTAGCCTCAGCCATGCGGTGCATATCCTCCTTGCGCTTGAACGCGCCGCCCTGGTTGTTGTAAGCGTCCATGATTTCGGCAGCCAGCTTGTCAGCCATGGTCTTGCCGCCGCGCTTGCGGGCGAAGTTAATCATGTTCTTCATCGAGATGCTCTCCTTGCGGTCAGGGCGTATTTCCGTAGGCACCTGGAATGTGGCTCCACCTATACGGCGGCTCTTGACTTCCACTTGGGGAGTGATGTTGTCGAGGGCGGCTTTCCATATTTCGAGAGCCGATTTCTCCTCGTTAGCCATCTTCGCCTTTACGGTATCCAATGCTTTGTAGAAAATTTCGTATGATGTATTCTTCTTTCCGTCATACATCAAGTGGTTCACGAACTTTGAGACCTTCTGGTCATTGTAAACGGGATCCGGGAGAATCACACGCTTCTTTGGTTTTGCTTTTCTCATTTCTTGTTTTGAAATTAATTTTGCATGGGGCTGTTCACTTGTTCTTCAGCTTTCCCTCTGGAAACGCTTACTCAACCTTTATAACAAATCTCCAGCAAAACGTTTAATAAAAAAATCTTTTGTTCGGCCTGAATTTACACGCGTCGTTATTTCTTAGCCTTAGGACGCTTTGCACCGTACTTTGAACGACGCTGTGTGCGGTTTGCGACACCTGCCGTATCCAGAGTACCACGTACAATATGATAACGTACACCGGGAAGGTCCTTCACACGACCGCCACGTACCAGTACGATAGAGTGCTCCTGAAGGTTGTGTCCCTCTCCCGGTATGTAAGAGTTAACTTCCTTCTGGTTTGTCAAACGAACACGGGCAACTTTACGCATTGCCGAATTAGGTTTCTTCGGGGTTGTTGTGTAAACACGGACACAAACGCCACGACGCTGCGGACATGAATCCAGAGCGGGCGATTTGCTCTTGTCAACAAGCTCCTTTCTACCTTTTCTTACCAATTGTTGAATTGTAGGCATTGTTGTTAATTTTTAGTTATATATTTATTTTGTTATTTTCCGATGTTCAGGCATGGTCTGACTACACAGACCTTTTTGGGCTGCAAAGGTACGAATAAATATCCAAACTACCTAATTATAAGGAATTACAAAAGCCTATACGCACCGTAAATTTAAATAATATAGGCTATATTAAAATAAATTAACTACCACACAACTAAAAAGGATGTTCAAAAACTCACGAACATCCGCATCTCGACATTGGCAGACACCAGGCATCAGGCAACGGGTGTTCCCGCCGACAGGAAAGACAACCGTCTTTCACGACGACGGAAACGCCTGTCCGCCATGCACCCGTACATCAGGCTTCGCCCTTGTTTATGTTGAAAGGCGCGATGGTGCCCTTCTCCGGCTGCGGCAACTGAATTGTGCCGAAAGCGTTCTCATACCTCACGATGTTGTCTTTCAGAGCCATAAGCAGACGCTTGGCATGCTCGGGGGCGAGTATCACGCGCGACTTGACCATGGCCTTAGGCACGCCCGGCAGTATGCGGGCGAAATCGAGAACGAAGTCTGAACTTGAATGAGTTATTATGGCGAAGTTGGCATACTGTCCCTGCGCCACGTCCTGCGGCAGCTCTATTTGGAGCTGTCCCTGCTTGTTGTTGTTATTGTTTTCCATTGCGTTTAATTATATAATATAAGGTGTTATCTTGCGAAATGAAGAATGAAGAATGAAGAATGAAAAATGAAGAATGAGAAATGAAAAATCAGGCATACGCCCTGCAAAGACACTGACCGGCCCATACACCCCCCCCATTATTCATTATTCATTATTCATTTCTCATTATTCATTATTCATTTATTCTTATACATCTCCGCTTGCTGGCGTATCAGCTCGAGGTCGTCGAAGTAGTTGATTTTCATCGCCTCGCGCACCTCGTGGAGCGTCTGCGCGGCCACTTCCCGCGCGGCCTCAGAGCCGCGTTTCAGTATGTTGTACACCTCGGGGATGTCCTGTTCGAACTCGTGGCGGCGTTGACGTATAGGTTCAAGCTGGCGGTCAAGCACCTTGATGAGGAACTTCTTGCACTTCATGTCGCCAAGTCCGCCGCGACGGTAATGCTCCTTCAGCTCGTCAAGGTTCTTATACTCAGGCCAAAACTCGGCGAAATCGTCATCCGTGCTGAATGCGTCAAGATAAGTGAACACGGTGTTGCCCTCCACCTTGCCCGGGTCTTCCACTCTCAGGTGGCCGGGGTCGGTGTACATGCTCTTCACCTTCTGCTGCATCTCCTTCGACGTGTCAGACAGGTAGATGCAGTTGCCAAGACTCTTGCTCATCTTCGCCTTACCGTCAGTTCCCGGCAGACGGCAGCAGACAGAGTTTGTCGGCAGCATGATTTTAGGCTCAACCAGCACATCGCCGTATATGTAATTGAAGCGTTTCACTATTTCGCGCGTCTGCTCAAGCATCGGCTCCTGGTCCTCGCCGGCCGGCACGGTGGTAGCCTTGAAGGCCGTTATGTCGGCCGCCTGGCTTATGGGGTAAGTGAAGAAGCCCACGGGGATGCTCGTCTCGAAGTTGCGCATCTGGATTTCCGTCTTCACCGTAGGGTTGCGCTGAAGGCGCGACACGGTCACCAAGTTCATGTAATACACGGTCAGCTCCGCCAGTTCAGGGAGCATCGACTGCACAAACAGCGTAACCTTCTGCGGGTCAAGCCCGGCCGAGAGGTAGTCGAGAGCCACCTCGATGATGTTCTGGCGCACCTTCTCCGGGTTGTCCGCGTTGTCCGTCAACGCCTGCACGTCGGCGATAAACACGAACATACGGTCGAAGTCACCTTCGTTCTGAAGCTCCACGCGGCGGCGCAGCGAACCCACGTAATGTCCCAAATGAAGACGTCCCGTAGGACGGTCGCCGGTAAGTATGATTTTTCCCATTATCCTTTTCTTTCTCTATTATGAGTTGCAAACTTACTAATTTTTCACGAGACAACCGCACAAAAATGCGCATTTGAGCAATTAAAAAAGGCTAAGAGGCCAACATGCGCCACAAAATCACATAAAAAACAGAATACTCAGCACCATGAAAACAAAGCAACACAACACCCAACAAAAACAAAGCGCGCCAAAACCGCCCGTTCTGACACGCTCTATTTCCATTTCCATACAAAACTTATAGTCACCTCTTCTTCATTATGCTGTTCACCACGCGGATGCTCGACACGAGTTTGTTGGTGGAAGTGAACACGTCAACGTTCCACACGTGGGATGAGCGTCCCTTGTGAACGATGGTTCCCACGGCGCGCACCGTGTCGCCCTCGTGCGCCGAGGAGACGTGGTTGCCGCTTACCTGCATACCCACTACGATTTCGTCAGGTTGGCACGAAATCATCGAGCCGAGGCCAGCCACGGTCTCAGCCAAGGCCAGTGTCGCCCCTCCATGCAGTATGCCGAAAGGCTGGCGGGTGCGCTCGTCAACGGGCATGGTGGCCTCAACGCGGCCGGGCGAAGCGTAAGTGTACTGTATGCCGAGGTTGCCCATCAAGGCGTGCTTGGCCTGGGCGTTGAGTAAGTCGAGCGGAATTTCCGACGCATGCACCTCCGCCAAAACCAATTTCTCCACGGCCTGAGCCACGCCGTCCTCCTCATTTGAGGCCGTCACGTAGTCAGCGCAGATTTTCACGGAGTCTTGCGCATGCCCCATGGCCACGCTCTTGCCCGCAAGCTGCAGCATGGTGACGTCGGCCACGCCGTCGCCAATGGCGATTACCTCCTCGCGCTTTACGCCCAACTGCTCCATAAGCACGCCCAAGGTGTTCGCCTTGTCAACGCCGCACGGCACAACCTCAAGGAAATAAGGCTCTGACGGGAACACGTCAAGCACGCCGTCAAGCCGCCGCTTCCAGTGGGCCTCCAACCCGCGCAGGGCTTCCTCGTCGTCGCTCACCAGCACACATTTGCATGGCGCGAAGTCGATGGCGATTGAAAACTCTTCCTCTTCCATTATCCTCAGGTTGTTCAGCCAGGCCTCCCTGCGGATATGCACATTGTCCGCGTTGTCGGTCAGCAGGTATTCGTCGTGATAGGTGAAGATTGAGAAATTGTTCTTGCGCGCCTTCTTCTCCAAATACGGTATCAGCTCGGGATTGATGCGCTTGTCAAACATCACCTCGCCATTCTCGGCATTGATGATTTGCGCACCGTTGTAAGAAACGATGAAACCGCCGAAGTTGCCCATCTCCAATGCCTTCGCCAAGGGCAGCAAGCCCGACGTAGGCCTGCCCGAAGCAAGCACAATGCGTATTCCTGTGTGTTGCGCCTTCAACAGTGTTGACAAGGTGCGCTTGCTGATTTCCTTCTCGTTGTTGAGCAATGTCCCGTCAACATCGAGTACTAACAATTTGTATTTCATAGCGTTGGAAGTTTTGGTTTATAACTACAAGATAGCGCAAATCGAACAAAACGCACGACAAAAGCTCACAAACAAGCCGTTGCCTAATTTTAGAAACGCAGCGTATCTTCCTGCAAATATAGCGAAAGATTATGTAAAACAACGTCCTTTGTAATATTTTTTCGGGTTTAAAAAAGTTAACGCACACGAGCCAGGCGTAACAAAGACCCGCGCATGGCAATCATCTGCCACGCACGGGTCTCATATCCGCTGTAAAGCGAGAATATGCTGACAACTACAAAGTCACTCCAACGACTCAACCTCCCACTTCGCTACAACAATGTCGCCGCTGTCATGACTTACCACGTTTGACGTTATTGAAAGCCTGACTTTCTCACCGTCAAGCGTCCCTGTGGCCGTCCCTGTATAAGTTTTCTTTTTAGTCTCGCTTTGGGTCAACGTCAAGTCATCGATTTCCATGGTGCTGCCTTCCTTTTCGTATTCCTCCACTATAATTTCTTTAGTCGTCTTTTCGACGTCTTGAACCGTCAATTCGCAAGAAACAAGACCGAGTGAGGCAACGGCCAACACGCATGTCGCGATAAACAATCTAAATTTTCTCATGCCTTTTATTTTTACATTATATATTTTAATGAATATCCGCATTTACCCGATTTGTAGACATCAGTCATCTATAATTCACTTGGATGTCTGTTCCACCCAAGGCCTTAATCACAATGGACACAACCTTGCTTTTGCCCAAACAGAAACCTCGACCGTTTTGCAATACAAAGAACGTGGCGGCAGCTATAATCAAAGCGCTCCACCAAGTATGCGCAGCCAAGGCCAATATGAATATGAAAAAGACGCTTACCACAGTCCAAATGGTGTTCTTTGTTTTCTGGGCTGAACCAAGCTGCGAAACCAGCAACGGCAATCTTTGACGTAATTGTGCGTCGCTGATTGTGAACTCCATATAAACTTTTGTTCCGCTACTGCCGTCGCTCTTAGTGTTCGTCAAGTAATACTTGCCACCAACTTTAACGAGCGCAAGGTTCTTTGTGATGTTGTCTTCAACAATGACGCAATTTGGGAAAAGCAACTCTTTTGCCTTTTTCCCTGGTGATGGTAATGCCATAATCCAAAATTATTTAGTTGTTCATATAAAAATATAAAAATTGTCGCACTCTGTCAGTCTGTTATACGATGCAACTCAACACGCCCGAAGTCACCCGTGTCAAAAGACAAGACGCCGCCCTCGACTTTCAGGTCTGAGTAATAAGTGTCCTCGTCGTTGTCAGCCTGGTATTGGGCGCGCAACTCTTCGTAAGCCATCTGGCGGTTCTCCTCATCGTCGGCATCAAACATTCCCGCATCTTGGGCATCAGCAAAAGCTTCACGGGCGATGTCGTCGGCGTCGCTTGAAAGGCGCGCGTCAATGTCGTCGATGGTGACATCCAGCGACGAAAGGTCATAAGTGAGCTTCAAGTCGCCCATCAGCACTTCCCACTCGCCCGTTATGTTCGCCGTGGCCGTGCATGTCATCACCAGCCCCTCGTCCTCAAACGTGAACGTCTCAGTCCTCTGCTCGGTGAATTTGCCGCCGTCCATAATGTCGTCTGACGTCGTAAAATCAAATGCCAGGCTCTGTTCCGATGTCGCACCGTCGTCATCGGTGGCTTCAAACTCTCCCTGCCACCTGCCTATCATGGCGTCGGCCAAGTCAGAATCGCCGCAAGACGTCAAGGCCACAACGCACAACACGGCGGCCAGCAAGCAAGTTTTCATAGTTTTCTTTGTTTTCATGATTATTTGTTTTTAATTGGTTTCAGCATCACTTCCCAACGCCCTCGCCCATGTACAGCTCGTTGAAGCCAACCTGCTTGTACACCATGTGGCCGCCCTCGTCGAACGCCAAGCGGTAAGCGTTCTTGCTTGACAGGCCGACCTCAAAGACGTTTTCATTCTCCTCGTTTTGGTGGATGTACAGGATTTTCTGTCCCTTCTGAGCCTCAACGATGGCGTCGCGCACGACGACGGCCAGCACGTAACGGAATATGACGTTCGACTGCGACCTGTTCTTGGCGTCTTTAGCCGCCAGCTTCCGGTTGTCTATCACCCAACCGTTGTTGTCTTTTATCGCCAGTTCAAAAGTTTGGCGGAGGTTTGCCTTCCACATATCCGCCCCGATACTTTTCAACTTGTCAGCGACCTGCGATGCTTGACTTGCTTCGCAAACCAGTTCTGAAAACGGGTACGTGCCGCACACGTCCTTCAACGAGTCTGGGACGGCCACACCCTGATAGGTTTTCACAATAGCGTCAAGTATGTTTTTCACGGAGTCGGGGTTTGACTTCACCTGCTCAACAACGTCATGTCCCAACGTCAAAAAGCTTTCGCCCAAGTTCTCGTACAACCTTCGCACAGTTTTCTGGTCGCCGTCAAGCCCCTTCATTATGTCAGAACCGAAAAACCACGCGGCCATGCGGTCTGTTTCAGCTATCTTGCGAGACTCCGCCTGGTAAACCTCGTCAAGCTGCGCGGCGTACACCTCGTCGTCAAACCTGCCGAACTCATCCATCACTTGCATGTATGCGTCGTTAGGAAGCACTTCCTGCCTGAAACGCTCCATGCGTTCCTCGCCAAGTCCGCTTTCAGAACAACTGGTGGCACACAACACCATTGCCACAAGGCTGAACAACAAAAAATTCTTTTTCATCATCATACCAAGATTTAAAGCATTCACAAAAAGAAGATGCGGAGCATTCCCCCTGCCATGCGCGCACATTACAGCTACTATCGGGCAGACACTTTGGTCTGCCCTTACCGAGGGTGCATTCAAGACAGATGCATGGAAAAGCGCACGCAGTGAAGTGCGGCTCACCACAACACAGGACGGCCATCATCGGAAACGAACTGCCAGATTCTACTCCCTGAACGCCGCCGTCTGCGCGTGAACTTGATATTTTCATGCCGCCGCAAGCCGATTACATGCGTGGCGGCATTGGCAAAGTTAGCGATTTTTTACAAACATTCAAGGCTTTTGAATGATTTTTTTGCAATTCCGCATTCTTTTTCATGTCCGCGCAAACATTTCCTTTGCAAATCTACGCAATTAAGAATGAACGGACGAACGGATTTTGGTCTAAGTTGGTCCAAACGTGAAAATGACACGCTGCCAAGCGGCGGCGCAACATGAGAGAAACGCTTTCATGAACAAGGGCACGGAAACGGGCTTTGCAAAAGGACACCTTTCACGATGCGAAAGGTGGCTTTTCACCATGCGTTTCGCAGTCTTTTGCAATGCGGTTTGCCGCCTTTCGTTTTTCAAGGGAAGCCTGGCACGGGGCATACGCCATTCCTTGCAAGGGCGGACACGCGTGCCGCCCCCTGCCGAAAAGGGACATGCCGCATAACTACAAAGGGCGGGCACGCCGGCCCGCCCTCACGAAAAGTATGGATAAAAGCACCGCCCAGAGCCTTCACCTGATGAAGTTCGTCATTATGCCCGCCTCGCGTTCAGGCACAGGCTGGCCTCCGCCCTTCAGGCTTTTCAGCACCCACGCCATGTTGTCGCCCAGCGTGCGCATCGTCTGCAGTCCCTCGGCGTCTTGCGAAGCCTCGCCCGGCACCAGTCCATGCACGCTGTTCCAATACTGCGAAGACACCACGGGCATGCAGCTTATGGTGAAATACTTGTTCAGGCGGTCGAACGTCGCGCTCGCCCCTCCACGGCGGCACACGGCCACGGCTGCCGCCGGCTTGTAGCGCAGAAGCGGCGAAGCCGAGTAAAACAACCTGTCAAGCAGGGCGCAAAGCGAGCCGTTGGGGCCGGCGTAATATACGGGCGAGCCAATGACTATGCCGTCGGCCGTCTCAAGCTTTTCCCTCACTTTATTATATAATGCGTCGTTGAACGCGCAACGGCCAAGCTCGGCGCAACGGCCGCACGCTATGCAGCCCTGCACCGCCTTCGCGCCGATTGACACGATTTCAGCCTCAACACCGTTGGCCTCAAGGGCCTTTGCCACCTCTGACAGGGCGATGTACGTGTTGCCCTTGCCGCGTGGACTTCCGTTGATTAACAATACTTTCATATCCAAACGATTTAGTTGTTGCCTGTAAGAAACATTGCAAAAAAGACTTTCCGTGATGCAAAATTAAGGCAAAAGAAGCATACTGGCATTGCCTCAGGGCATAGAAACTGTCGCATTAAGGCCTATTTAACCCAAATCGGTCGTTAGGCTTTATCCGTATTTCGTACTGCTGTCAGGCGGATTGTTTTTCGTTTTTGTCGAAGATGTAGCGGGCTACATCGAGATAAAACGGAAAGCAAGATGACGGCGGCAGTGCGGAAGACGGATGAAGAGCTGATAATCAATAAAAAATATATGATTAGTGCCCTAATGACCGATTGGGGTTTAACACTACGCGGGAACTTTGCCGGCACAAAAACAAATGAAGCAAAGCCGTGCAAGTCAGCGGCTTTGCTTCATGAATCATCCAAGCATCAAGGCTCGTCCTTACCTTGTCACAACGTCAACAGGCACGTTGAATATCTTTGCCACCTTCAAGATGGTGTCTATGTGACGGCCTGTAGCTGCGGCGAAGTGGTGGGTCGGGCCGCACTCGCTCCAGCGGGTGACAAACTCGCGCGCGCCGCAGGTGAAGCGTGTGCGCATGTTCGTGTCGCCGAACGACAGGATTTTGACCGGCTCGTTGACGCCCTCAGCCACGACAAACTTGAAGTGTCCTTCGCCGTCTTGCGTGATGGCAAGGTAAGTAACGGGACCGAGGTAGGGGTAGAACTGCGTCAGGTAGCCGCCGCCGGTCTTGCCGTGGAACACCTTGACAATCTTCATCGTCGGCTTCTTGTCTGATATGTCGGCGTCGCCCGAGCCGCTGTGGCCGATGATGGCGATGTCGTCGTTGAAGTCGATTGAGTACATCTCGGCCAACTGTCCGGTGCCTGATATGGTCTTCATTATGCTCATCGCCATGGCCACTTTCATGTCGCCCTCCACGGCGCAAGCCGTTCCCTGCTTGATAAGCATTGAGAAGGCGGGTATGAGCATACTGTCAAGCACGCCGGCCTTGCCCTGGGCGTAGCCGTCATAATGCGACGCGATGAGACCGAGCTTCTCGTCCTTCACCCACTGCTCGAAAGCCACGACGTACTTGGCCATCTCCCAAACTTCCTCTATGCTGCCGCCTCCCTCGATGTCGAAGGTGTCGAGTATGTCCTGCGCCTTGGCGCGGATGGCTTCCTCGTCGGTGATGTTGTCAGCTATGGCCCACATCTTTTCCCAGTCAAACTGCTTGGTGTAGAGGTGCATGCGGCGGTAGAGGTTCGATTCGTCGATGTACAAGTCCATCATGCCGGGATACGGACGACCGATTTGGGCGATGTTGGTGTCACGGAAACGACGCCTTACCTGGGCTGCACGGCACCAGTCGTCAATCTGCGCCTGAACCTCGGGGTCGCCACCTTCAACCACGCCCGTGATGACGGCGTGACGCTTGCCGTAACGCTCAAGGTCGGCAACCATCTCGCCAACCGCGCCGCAAGCGTAGCCTTCGCCCAGCCATGAGGCTATGTCGGTGTGGTCGTAGTCCAAGGCTTTCAGCTTCTGGATGTTGACAAGAACCACCGGCACGTCGAGGTCTTTCACTGCGGGCAGCATGTTGTAAGACGTCGCGTATGTGAGGAGTTGCATCATAACGATGTCAACGTCAGCGGCGCGGAACTTGTCGCCGGCCGCCTGTGACTGCTCCTTGGTTGTAACCAAGCCGCCATCCACTATCTCAACCGTGTCAGGTATCATCTTCTTGAAAGCCTCATACTGGGCCTCGAACTCAGGCACCAGCGACGGGAACTGGGGAAGGTAAGCCCCCAAGGCGATTGAAAAAACGCCTACTCTTGCTTTTGTCTCAACTAACATAGTTTCCTTTGATTTAAAGTGTAAAGATTATTGTTAAATTAATTGTCCTGTATGAATTGCCATACGTCTCGGTTAGTTTCACTGTCCGGCCGGCGCGAAGGCCATGCGGACAGGCGCGGTTGACGCTTGTCAGGCAACCGCCCGGCGCAACCTATCAGGCTACAAAGATAGGCAAAAAATCCCAAAGACCGATTGCCAGAAATCCCAAATATTGTTATTAAAAGGATTTACTGCGGAAAACAAACCTGCGCATTCACCTGAAATCACTGCCCGCAGGACGCTGGAACACCCTCAGGCCGAACTCCTTCGCCATGACGATTGCGTAATCAAGCATGCTGCTCTGGAACATCTCGAAGGGCTGCCAGTCAGGAAACGTAGAGAAGCAATACAGCTCCACGGGCAGCCCTTCCGGCGTGGGCTGGAGCATGCGTACCAATATCATTAGGTCGCTGTTCACGTCGGGGTGGTTCTCCATGTAGTTGAACATGAAGTCGCGGTAGACCTGCGTGTTGGCAATCGGGAAGCCGGCGTCGGCGTAGCGGTCGGCGGGCACATAGCCCTTCTTCACATATCCGTCAATCTCCTCGGCCGTACAGAAATGCACAGTGTTGGCGTCGATGTTGATTGACATCTTCAACCTGCGGCCGCCGGCCTCGCGCATGCCGCGCCAGTTCTGGAAGGCGTCGCTCACAAGGGCGTAAGGCGGAATGGTGGTTATGGTCTTGTCAAAGTTCTGCACCTTGACCGTGGTCAGCGTCACCTCGCGCACATATCCGTTAGCCCCGTACTTCTGCATGGTTATCCAGTCGCCGGGGCGCAGCATGTCGTTGGCCGAAAGCTGCACGCCGGCCACGAGGCCGAGGATGGAGTCCTTGAAAATGAGCATCAGCACGGCGGCCGACGCTCCCAAACCGGCCAGCACGGCGGTCGCGCTCTTGTCGATGACGATGCTCACAATGAGGATGCACCCCACGACGAACGCCAGCAGGTTGAACATCTGGTAGATGCCTTTCAGCGGGCGGTTGCGCAGCTTCTGGTGTTCGGCCGAAATCTCATAAAGGGAATGCAGGAACTCGCTCACGAACAGGAGCGACACAACCACGAGGTAGATGTTGCACGCCTTGAGCGAGAACGACAGCAACCCCGAATGCTCGGCGAACACATACGGCAGCGTGACGTACCAGATGACGGGCGGTATGATGCGGCGGAACGCGCGCATCACGCGCGGATGAAATAGGTAGTCGTCCCACTTGGCCTTGGTCTTCTCGGTGACGCGCTGCACCATGGGCATTATGACGAAGCGGAACAACGCCGTACACAACAGCGAGAACAACGCCACGGCGAACGCCGCCGTCAGCGGATACACCCACGACAGTATGTCCTCGGACACGCCGGCGGTGTATTTCAGGAAGTCAAGTATGTAGTTGTCGATATTTTCCATCGGGACGTTTCATGATTAGCGGATACAAAAATACAAAATAAACCCGTAAGCAAAGACGAAAACAAGAAAATATGCCGTTTGCTGCTTATGTTTGAGCAGCAAACGGCATGTACACGCGCCGACAGGCGACAAGTGGCACCGAGTTCAGCGCGGTGGCCGGGAATGGCTTGTCCGTAAACATCTGAACAAGCCCGGTAGCAGACTTTCACTTCTCCATTCACATGGCGAGCTTGAAAGACTTGCCGCCAATCCGCAGAATATAAACGCCATTGCCGTCGAGCGAGAACGTATCATCGTCAGTGATTTTCACCAACGCCCCGCTTTGGTCATACACCTTGACGGACTCTCCTTGCGGCAGACCATGGACACGCACGCTCCCGCCAGCGACCGTGACATGCGGCGAGCCTGCATTTCCATATACACTTTCAATGCCGTCCGGGGTTGTGGAAACGAACACCACATTCACCGTACTGCTATGTTCCAACGCTGGCAACTCCAACACCGTCCCTGACGCATCTACGGGCAACTCCTCTCCGTCCATTGTCACGGAATGGACTGCATAGCCGTCGTCAGGCGTTATCTTCAACCCGACCTCGGGCATATCAGTGACGTTAACGGCAAAAGAGCCATTAGGCAACACGACAGAGAGCCATTTCTGCTCCGGCTCTTCTACGGTTATTTGGCACACGGCGAAAACGTTGCCACCGTCAGTTGACAAGCATAAGACGTTGCATGTACCAGGCGAAACAGCCTTGACCACACCGCCCGCGACGGTAGCCACATCCGCATCGTCAGACTTCCATGTCACGGCCTTGTTCGAAGCGTCGTCCGGCTTTACCGACGCCGTCAAAGTGAACACGTCGCCCACTTTCATCGTATGCTCAGTTTCCGACAATGTTATCGTCTCCACCTTTACAGGCTCTTCAACGGTTATCACGCAATAGTTGCCGGCACCGCTGCCGTCAGTAGCCCTTGCCCAAATCCACACCTTGCCCTCGCCACGGGCCGTAACCAAGCCGCTGCTGCTAACCGACGCCACGCTGTAATCTTCTGTTGTCCAATTCAGGCGGCGGTTAGTGGCGTTGGTCGGATACGCGGTGGCGTCAAGCTGCAGCGTCTCGCCGACTTTCATCGTAGCCGAAGACGGCGACATGTCTACACGTGTCACCGAGATGGTGTTCGACTTGATGGTTATGTCGTAATAGAAATCCATGGTGCGGTAAAACCCGTCAATGTAATACGAGCAATGATAGTAGAGCTTCGCCGAACCTGCGGTGTTGCCCTTGATGGTGCAGTTGGTACTCGTGAGCGACTGTATGGATATGGCCGAACCGCTGGTTGTCCACGTGTAAGACACTCCCGTGGCCTGCCTCAGGGTGCGCTGATAGGCCTCACCGATGGCAACCATGGTCGTACTGCCTTGCGTCACCGTGGCTTCGCCATCCTTGATTTGGGCGGAGGCATACGATACCGAGAGCATCGCCGCCATCCACAAACTGAAAATTCTCAACAAACGCTTCATAATGGTTCTTTTTAAATTTAACTTTATTGATGTCATAAAAATCCCGTCGCCCGCTTAAGGCAAACGCCACAGAGCGGGACGCACGCCCCACAAAAATACGAATAACTTCCGGTTGAAACAACAAAGGCCATGAAAATCTGCGCATATACTAAACCACTGTAAACCAAACAGTTACAGACCGCCCTGCAAAAGGCCGCATATCGCCTTGCAAAAGGTGGCTTTTCATGCCCTGAAAGGCCACCTTTTAGAAGGCGAAACGCCATCACCCGGCGAACGACCTGACGGCGGCGGGGACATAAAACAAGACGAAAAGCATGATGTTGACTGCAAAACCGGGACATCGCACCCTGACGGTCTATTTCCGTTTAACAAACATTCACACAGGAAAATGCCGAATGTAAAATAAAAATACATACTTTTGCAACGCAAATCAGGGGAACACCTGACCGGAGATTACATTACCTTGGCAATTCAGCACGGCCACGAGGCCGTGACCGAAAGTAATGGGACGGCTCTTCTCCGCTGTGACTTACATTGTTTACATATCTGCGTCCCGTCTTGCAGAATAATCTTAAACCGCAGCACGCCATGCAGCGTTTGGCGTCTCGGTATAACATTATTCTATGCAACAGCGAGGAAGATTTGCCGCAGAAGCATCGGCACCATCACTTTTTCAACAACTACAACCTTTGCGCGAAGCCGCAAAGGCCGCATCGCCGCGCGCGTCACGACGCCGCAACTGGCGCATGCCCGTATGCCCGCAACGCAGGGCATACACCCTGACCTGTCATATTTTCAATTTATCAATCATAACCAAAACAACATTATCATGAAGAAGTTAAATCTGTTTTTCATGGCCATGGCCATGCTGTTAATGGCGCGGGCTTCACGGCTTGCAGCGACGATGACGACAACAACGGCGGCGCACCCGACCTCGGCACTCCGCAGTATGAGGGGGTAAGCGGAAAGTACGCCATCACGGCGGCCGGCTCTCCATACGAGAGCATCGAGCTGGGAGCCAGCGGCAACTACGTGGTGACGCTCAACTACGGCGGAGGCTACTATGCAGCAGCAAGCCAAACGGCCACGAGCCGCGCCGCAGAGGGCGGCCACAAGTCGCTGTTCAACAGCGGAAAAGCCGGCGCGCAGACGCGCTCCACACAATACGGCAACGTGATTTACGGCACGTTCACCAGCCTCGGCGACAACGAGTACTCCCTTGAGGGCTTCGGCAGAATAAGGCTCGACTACACAGGCGGCGACGTCACAGGCATAGAAGTCACCACGCAGGGCAACGTGCCAGCGACATATACAGTCAGGAAAGAGCCTACCATGGGCGGCGACAACATGACCAACGCCCTCTGCCGCACGTGGCGCGTGGAGAAAGTGCGCGACGTCATCACCGACAAGGAAACCGGCAGAAAGCACGAGGAGACCGTGACACCTGAGAACACCGGCAGTTACGGAACCGACTTGGCAGAGGAAGTGATGTTCTCAAAGTCAGGCACATACTTGGTGAAATTCGTTGACAACACCATCGGCCTGGCCGAGTGGAAATGGCAAAACCGCGGCGCGGGCGAGATGGAATACGCATGGGACGGCGAATGGTACGGCGACTACGTTACCATAACCTTTGAGGGAAACAAGGCCGTAGTATATGAAATGTGGGACGACGAATACGAGCGTGAGGAGGAATGGACTTACCTCACGGTAAAGTAACCGCCAACAAAAGCCCCAACATACCGTAGCCATGGAAGTTGCCGGGCGTCGCTTGGCAACTTCCTTGGCTATTTGAGAACATTCGTTTAAACCAATCTTTAACACGGACAAGATGAAGAAAACAATACTCATGTCAGCCATCCTGGCCGCCGTATGCGCCGGCGCAAGCGCGCAGGTGAGCGGACAGACGGAAATAAGCGGCGACCTCGAGTTCATACCCGGGGAAATATCTCCCGACGGCGTGCCCCACGCCGAAATAGCCTTGTGGGACGGCAACGACGAGCCTTCAGCCAACAACAACACCATCAACGTGTACGACGAGAACATGAACCTCGTGAAAAGCATCGCCGTGAAAATGGAAGAGTTTGAAGAAGGCGAAACGTACAAGATTTACAACGAGGCATCGGGGCAATGGGAAATCAAGGACGAGAATTACAGCACCAAGACTTACGGGCCCGAGAACATCGGGCTTGAGCCTTACGACGGCGTTTACACCTACCTGACCCAGCGCGTATTCAACGATGACGACGCCTACGAATACATAATGCCGCTGCGCGAAACGGTCATTACGGAAGGGGAAAGCTATTCAAGGAAAGAAGCCCGCATAACGGGATTCAGCATAATGTCTGAGAACGGCAACACCTTGCAGACCGTCAACTTCAACGACGATGACAACTACCAGTACTGCGACTTCAGCCTGTACAAGCTCGGAAACAACGTTTACCTTGTCGCCGAGGCTGACTACGACAAGCACTACCTCTACCGCGTCACCCCAACGTCTACGGGCGTAAACAGCCTCAAAGCGGTGATGACAGTCAACGTAAAGCCGCGCGTGGCCGACAGGGGCGAAAGCTTCACCGTTGACCTCGGCAAAGGCGACAACGCCGCACGCACCGTAACCGTGACCAACGCCGCCGGACAGACCGTGTGGCGGCAGGACGTGCCAGCCGGACAGACGCAAGTGACCATCAGCGCGGCACGCCTGGGCAGGGGCGTAAACGTGGTGAACGTCAGCAGCGGCAAGCAAAGAGAAAGCTGCAAGGTAATAGTGAAATAAGGGAATCTCAACCAACCAACAAAAACAAAAGCAAGGGCGTGGCGAAACAACGCGGTTCAGGGCAACCTTTCGGTTAAGCGAGAGCAAAGACAGCATGCTTTCTTTGTCGAGCGTGAGAAAGGCCGCATGAAATGCAACCGCACCGTTTCGCCACGCCCCATTTTTTTGTTTTCTCCTATTTCTCATCCAAGAAATAGGATATATCGTATCCGCACGCCCCAAAAGGTCCATCCGCAGTTTGCTTGGATGGCATGCAAAAATCAATCCTCGTCCCTAAAAAGACGAACCCGTGTGGTAGCCCTTCATTTTGCTACACTCCACTTGGCAGGGCAGACACACGGGTCTGCCCCTACGTTTGCGGATGGAAATAGATGCAGATAAACAAGCCTTATACCGAACTGACGTTATATAGACAACAAAGGCGGCGTGGAACAATCCACGCCGCCTTTGTTGTCTATATAACGTAGGGATTTATTCAGCCTCTACGGTTTCTTTCTCGCTGTAGTCGATGACGTTCTTGCGGTTGGCCTGCATGCGGTCATAATCTTCGCGTGAGCCGACGATGATTTTGTCAAACTCGCGGAGACCTGTACCTGCCGGGATGAGGTGGCCGCAGATGACGTTCTCCTTCATGCCCTCAAGATAGTCAACCTTGCCACGGATGGCTGCCTCGTTGAGTACCTTGGTAGTTTCCTGGAACGAAGCGGCTGACATGAAGCTCTTGGTCTGGAGAGCGGCGCGCGTAATACCCTGGAGGATTTGCGTTGACGTGGCGGGCACGGCATCGCGCACCTGCACAGTCCTCAAGTCGCGGCGTTTCAGCGTAGAGTTCTCGTCACGCAGCTTGCGCGCGGTAACGATTTGGCCGGGCTTCAGCGTCTCGCTGTCACCTGCGTCAACGACAACCTTCTTACCCCAGATGCGGTCGTTCTCCTCAGCGAAGTCGAGCTTATCGACGATTTCCTGCTCAAGGAACGTAGTGTCGCCCGGGTCGTTGATTTGCACCTTGCGCATCATCTGGCGCACGATGATTTCGAAGTGCTTGTCGTTGATTTTAACGCCTTGCAGACGGTAGACGTCTTGCACCTCGTTGACGATGTACTCCTGGACGGCGGTTGGGCCTTTGATGGCGAGAATGTCGTTAGGAGTTATTACACCATCAGAGAGCGGCGTACCGGCACGCACGGCGTCGTGTTCCTGCACAAGGATTTGCTTTGACAGCGAAACGAGGTATTTGCGTTGTTCGCCTGTCTTCGATGTGACGATGATTTCACGATTACCACGCTTAACCTTGCCCATGGTGACCTCACCGTCGATTTCGCTGACAACGGCGGGGTTGGACGGGTTGCGCGCCTCAAACAGCTCGGTGACACGGGGAAGACCTCCGGTGATGTCACCAGCCTTGCCGACTGTACGCGGTATCTTGACGAGCGTGGCACCAGTCTTGACCCTCTGGCCGTCTTCAACGACAACGTGGCCGCCCACAGGGAAGTTGTATGTGCCGACAACATCGCCGTTTTCGTCAATGATGTCGCAGGTAGGCACCTTGCTCTTGTCTTTCGACTCGGTGATGATTTTCTCGGTAAGGCCGGTGGTTTCGTCGGTCTCTGAGTGGAAGGTCACACCGTCTATAACGTCACGGAACTTCAACGTTCCGGCGTATTCGGTAACGATTACGGCGTTGAACGGGTCCCAACGGGCTATGATGTCGCCTTTCTTCACAACCGAACCGCCTTTGAAGTAGAGCGAGCTACCGTATGGAACGTTCAGCGTAGAGAGTATGATATTCGTATTCGGGTCAACGAAACGGATTTCAGCCAGACGGCTGACAACCATCTCGCACTGTACAGGTCCGTTCTCGCCTTCTTCCTCAAACGGCACGGTGCGAAGCTCGTCGAACTCGATACGGCTGTCGTTCTTCGCAACGATTGAAGCGTTGGCCGCGGCGTTGGCCGCCACACCTCCGGCGTGGAAGGTACGAAGAGTAAGCTGAGTACCCGGCTCACCGATGGCCTGGGCTGCGATGACACCTACGGCCTCGCCCTTCTGAACCATGCGGCTCGTTGCCAAGTTGCGTCCGTAACACTTCATGCAGACGCCCTTCTTGCTTTCACAGGTAAGCACGGAACGGATTTCAACGCTCTCGATGGGGCTTTCCTCGATTGCCTGCGCTATCGGCTCGGTGATTTCTTCACCCGCCGCAACAATCAGTTCGCCCGTAGTCGGGTGTATAATGTCATGCACTGACACACGGCCGAGGATGCGCTCGTAAAGCGTGGAGATAACCTCGTCGCCATTCTTCAGGGCTGTACATACAAGGCCACGCAGCGTGCCGCAGTCTTCTTCCGTAATGATGACGTCATGCGAGACATCGACAAGACGACGTGTAAGGTAACCAGCGTCGGCCGTCTTCATAGCCGTGTCGGCAAGACCCTTACGGGCACCGTGGGTTGAGATGAAGTACTCAAGCACGCTCATACCCTCCTTGAAGTTAGAAAGAATCGGGTTCTCAATGATTTGCGCACCCTCGGCACCGGCTTTCTGCGGCTTCGCCATAAGTCCACGCATACCAGCCAACTGGCGTATCTGGTCCTTAGAACCACGGGCTCCAGAGTCAAGCATCATGTAGACGGCGTTGAAGCCTTGGTCTGCCTCAGTCATCTCTTTCATCAAGACATCGCCAAGCTCATTGTTGACGTGAGTCCAAGCGTCGATAACCTGATTGTAACGCTCGTTGTCAGTGATGAAGCCCATGTTGTAGTTGTCGGTTATCTGGCGCACTTCCTCGTTACCTTTCTCAACAAGTTCGGCTTTCTCTTTCGGTATGATGATGTCGTCAAGGTTGAACGAAAGTCCTGCAAGGTAAGCCATACGGTAACCAAGGTTCTTGATACCGTCAAGGAACTCGCAAGCGCGGGCGAAGCCCACGGCCTTGATTACGTCGGCGATGATGTCACGCAAGCTCTTCTTAGAAATAATCTTGTTGACAAATCCGATTTCGTCAGGGATGATTCCGTTCACGATGACACGGCCGACAGAAGTCTCAACCATGTGGTCGTAATAGTTGCCGTCCTTGTCAACGTCCTTAACTATCACCTTGACAGGGGCGTGAAGGTCGCAACGGCCTTCGTTGTGCGCGATGATTGCCTCCTCCGGGCCATAGAACGTAAGTCCCTCACCCTTTGCGCCCGGACGCAGCTTCGTGATATAATAAAGTCCGAGAACCATGTCCTGAGACGGCACAGTGATAGGCGCGCCGTTGGCAGGGTTGAGGATGTTGTGGCTCTGGAGCATAAGGATTTGCGCCTCAAGCACAGCCTCGTTGCTCAACGGGAGGTGAACCGCCATCTGGTCGCCGTCGAAGTCGGCGTTGAACGCCGTACATGCCAACGGGTGGAGCTGGATAGCCTTGCCCTCGATAAGCTTCGGCTGGAACGCCTGGATACCGAGACGGTGAAGCGTCGGGGCACGGTTGAGAAGCACGGGGTGACCCTTCATCACATTCTCAAGAATATCCCAAATAACAGGCTCACGGCGGTCAACAATCTTCTTCGCACTCTTCACCGTCTTGACGATGCCACGCTCAATGAGCTTGCGGATGATGAACGGCTTGTAAAGCTCGGCGGCCATAAGCTTCGGCAGACCGCACTCGCCCATCTTCAGCTCAGGACCTACGACGATGACAGAACGCGCTGAATAGTCAACACGCTTACCGAGAAGGTTCTGGCGGAAGCGTCCCTGCTTGCCTTTAAGTGAATCAGAAAGAGACTTCAACGGACGGTTTGACTCGCTCTTGACGGCACTGCTCTTGCGAGAGTTGTCGAAGAGGCTGTCAACAGCTTCCTGCAGCATACGCTTCTCATTGCGCAAGATGACTTCAGGAGCCTTGATTTCCATAAGCCTCTTGAGGCGGTTATTACGTATGATTACACGGCGGTAAAGGTCGTTGAGGTCTGACGTAGCGAAACGTCCACCGTCAAGCGGAACGAGCGGACGAAGCTCAGGAGGAGTGACAGGGATGATTTTCATAATCATCCACTCCGGCTTGTTTATATTGCGGCTCGTACGGAACGCCTCAACAACCTGGAGACGCTTCAACGCCTCGGTCTTGCGCTGCTGTGACGAGTCACTGTTCGCACGGTCACGGAGTTCGTATGAGAGAGAATCAAGGTCGATGTTCACGAGCAAATCGTAAATGGCCTCCGCTCCCATCTTGGCTACAAACTTGTTCGGGTCGCTGTCGTCAAGATATTCATTGCCGTCGGGCAGATTGTCCATGATGTCGATGTACTCATCCTCCGTAAGCAAATCCATCTTGTGCGAGCCGTTCATCTCAACACCCTCGGCGTCTTTCCTGCCTTCCATGACACCAGGCTGGATTACGATGTACTTCTCATAGTAAATCACAGAATCCAGCTTCTTCGTAGGCAGTCCCAAAAGATAACCAATCTTGTTGGGCAACGAACGGAAATACCAGATATGGGCTACGGGCACAACAAGCTCGATGTGGCCGGTACGCTCACGGCGCACCTTCTTTTCGGTAACTTCCACACCGCAGCGGTCGCAGACGATGCCCTTGTATCTAATGCGCTTGTACTTGCCGCAGGCGCACTCATAATCCTTGGTAGGACCGAAGATGCGCTCGCAGAAAAGGCCGTCGCGCTCAGGCTTATAGGTACGGTAGTTTATGGTCTCAGGCTTTGTTACCTCGCCATAAGAATTTTCGAGGATTTCCTCAGGTGACGCAAGACTGATGGTTATCTTCGTAAAATTGCTCTTTATCTTTGAATCTTTCTTGAAAGCCATATTTCTTAGTTGTATTTGTTATGTAAAGAGGTCTTGTTGTTAGTCGAGAGTTATGCTCAAGCCGAGACCGCGCAACTCGTGCAGCAGCACGTTGAGCGACTCTGGTATTCCCGGCGTAGGCATAGGTTCGCCTTTCACTATAGCCTCGTAAGCCTTTGAACGGCCTACAACATCGTCTGACTTGATTGTAAGGATTTCCTGAAGAACGTGGCTTGCGCCGAATGCCTCCAAGGCCCAAACCTCCATCTCTCCGAAACGCTGGCCACCGAACTGCGCCTTACCTCCAAGCGGCTGCTGGGTTATCAGAGAGTACGGGCCGATGCTGCGGGCGTGCATCTTGTCTTCAACCATGTGGCCGAGCTTGAGGAAGTATGTTATGCCGACCGTTGCGGGCTGGTCAAACTGTTCACCCGTCTCGCCGTCATAAAGGTGGGTTGAACACAAGCGCGGCAGACCAGCCTTGTCGGTCCACTCCTGCAGGTCGTCAAGCTTCGCACCGTCGAAAATCGGAGTGGCGAACTTCACGCCGAGGCGTTTGCCCGCAGCTCCAAGGATAGCCTCGAATATCTGTCCAAGGTTCATACGCGAAGGCACACCCAGAGGGTTGAGTACCAAATCTACAGGGCGTCCGTCCTCAAGGAACGGCATGTCTTCCTGACGCACAACCTTTGAAACGATACCCTTGTTACCGTGGCGTCCGGCAAGCTTGTCACCAACACCAATCTTGCGTTTCTTCGCAACATAGACCTTGGCCATCTGCAAAATTCCTGAAGGCAGCTCGTCGCCAATGGTGATGGCGAACTTGCGACGCTTCATCTCTGCGTCAAGCAGCTTGTACTTCTTGATGAAGTTCATTATCAGCTTCTGGATAAGCTCGTTCGTATGCTCGTCATCTGTCCAGTTGTTCGACTGGATGCCGTCATACTCAAGGTTCTTGAGCTGAGCCATGGTGAACTTGCTGCCCCTAGTGATGATTTCGGCACCAGTATAATCCTTGATACCCATAGAAACCTTGTCCTCGGTGAGAGTCAAGAGCTTGTCCACCAAGATGTCTTTCAAGTCGTCAATCTTGGCTGCATATTCCTCGTCGATTTTGGCAAGCACAACCTTGTCTTGCTGCTTTGAAGCGCGCGTCTTCACCGCACGAGAGAACAACTTCTTGTCAATGACAACACCCGTAAGCGAAGGATTGGCTTTCAATGAAGAGTCCTTCACGTCACCTGCCTTGTCACCGAAAATTGCACGGAGCAGTTTCTCTTCAGGCGACGGGTCGCTTTCTCCCTTAGGCGAAATCTTACCAATGAGGATGTCTCCAGGCTCAACACGCGCACCAACACGGATGATACCGTTGTCGTCAAGGTCTTTCGTGGCTTCCTCGCTGACATTCGGGATGTCGCTCGTAAACTCTTCCATGCCTCGCTTGGTCTCACGCACATCGAGAGAATACTCGTCAACATGCACAGAGGTCAGGATGTCTTCACGCACAACGCGCTCATTCAGCACAATGGCGTCCTCGTAGTTGTATCCCTTCCACGGCATGTACGCCACAAGAAGGTTGCGGCCGAGAGCCAGCTCACCATTCTCGGTGGCGTATCCCTCTGTCAGAATGTCGCCTTTCTTCACCCTCTGCCCCTTGTCGCAAATCGGACGGAGGTCTATTGTCATATTCTGGTTTGTACGGCGGAACTTCGGTATCCTGTACTCCTTGAGCGCAGGTTCAAAGCTTACGAACTCCTCTTCTTCTGTCCTGTCGTACAATATTCTTATTGTCGTAGCGTCAACATATTCTATAACGCCGTCGCCTTCTGCGGTAATCATCGTACGCGAGTCAACGCAGACCTGACGCTCGATGCCGGTACCGACAATCGGGGCTTCGTTGTGAAGCAACGGAACTGCCTGGCGCATCATGTTGCTGCCCATCAACGCACGGTGGGCGTCGTCATGCTCCAAGAACGGAATGAGACCGGCGGCGATTGAAGCAATCTGCTGCGGCGACACGTCCATGAGGTCAACCTCCGACGGCGGAACAACCGGGAAGTCAGCGTCCTGACGGCATTTCACGACGTCACGGATAAACGTACCGTCATCATTCAGAGGTGCATTGCCCTGACCTATGATGTGGTCTTCCTCCTCTTCTGCCGTAAGGTAAACGATGTGGTCGTTGTCCAAGTCTACAACTCCGTCTTTCACCCTGCGATACGGAGTCTCGATGAAACCAAGGTCGTTAATCTTTGCATACACGCAAAGCGACGAAATAAGTCCGATGTTAGGACCTTCAGGACTCTCAATCGGGCAAAGGCGTCCATAGTGGGTATAGTGTACGTCGCGCACCTCGAAACCGGCACGCTCGCGTGACAAACCACCAGGACCGAGAGCCGACAGGCGACGCTTGTGGGTAACCTCGGCAAGCGGGTTGGTCTGGTCCATGAACTGCGACAGCGGGTTCGTTCCGAAGAACGAGTTGATTACGCTCGATATGGTCTTGGCGTTGATAAGGTCAGTCGGAGTAAACACCTCGTTGTCGCGCACGTTCATGCGCTCACGGATTGTGCGGCTCATACGCGCCAGACCTATCGAGAACTGGTTGCTTAACTGCTCACCGACGGTGCGCACACGACGGTTGCTCAGGTGGTCGATATCGTCAACCGTCGCATTGGAGTTAACCAACTGGATGAGATATTTGATAATCTCTATAATGTCTTCTTTCGTCAAGATACGGACGTCCATATCCGTGTCAAGACCTAACTTCTTGTTGATACGGTAACGGCCTACCGTGCCAAGGTCATAACGCTTGTCTGAAAAGAACAAGTTCTGTATGACTTCCCTTGCGCTCGCGTCGTCTGCAGGGTCGGCGTTACGCAACTGGCGATAGATGTAAAGAACGGCTTCTTTCTCTGAGTTACTCGGATCTTTCTGCAATGTATTGAAAATAATCGAATACTTGCTTGCTGAATCCGCGTCCTTGTGCAAGAGAATCGTAGACACGCCACTGTCAATGATGTCGTCTATGTTCTCTTTCGTGATTTCAGTCTCACGCTCCAGAATAACCTCGTTACGCTCGATTGACACAACTTCACCAGTATCCTCGTCAACAAAGTCCTCGTTCCAGCTCTTCAGCACCCTTGCCGCCAACTTGCGACCCAAGGCGTCTTTCATGTTCTTCTTGTTGACTTTCACTTCCTCCGCGAGGTCGAAAATCTGAAGAATATCCTTGTCAGTCTCAAATCCTATCGCCCTGAGCAAAGTCGTGACAGGCAGCTTCTTCTTTCTGTCTATGTAGGCGTACATCACATTGTTGATGTCCGTAGCGAACTCTATCCATGAACCCTTGAACGGTATTATGCGGGCTGAATAAAGCACTGTGCCATTGGCATGCACGCCCTGGCCGAAGAACACGCCCGGCGACCTGTGCAACTGAGACACAACCACACGCTCGGCACCGTTGATGATGAACGTGCCGTTATCAGTCATGTAAGGTATAGTGCCAAGGAAAACGTCCTGAATGAATGTGCCGAAATCCTCATGGTCCGGGTCCGTGCAATACAGTTTCATCTTGGCCTTTAGGGGTACGCTGTATGTCAACCCGCGCTCAAGACATTCGTCTATAGTGTAACGCGGCGGGTCAATATAGTAATCCAAGAACTCAAGAACGAAATTGTTCCTCGTGTCGGTGATAGGGAAATTCTCTGCGAAAACCTTATACAAACCGTCATTCTTGCGTTCTTCAGGCGGAGTGTCCAACTGTAAGAAGTCCCTGAAAGACTTTAATTGCACGTCAAGAAAATCCGGATACGGCATCGGATTCTTCACGCTGGCAAAATTCACTCTGTTATCAACAATTTTTGAAGCCATTACAGATTTTTGTTACCGTTATAAATGCCACCTTAACCAAACAACAGCCGGCTGTTGCAATACTAAAATCTACCAGCAGACACAGCGGTGGATGACTGTATCCATATTAAGACACAAAAAGGTTAAGACTCTCCGACTGGGAGAATCTTAACCCGTAATATTTCAAAAGCTTGAATTATTTAAGCTCAACCTTTGCGCCAGCCTCTTCGATGGCTTTCTTCAGGTTCTCAGCCTCGTCCTTTGACAGACCTTCCTTCAGTGTTGAAGGTGCGCCGTCTACGAGGTCCTTAGCCTCTTTCAAGCCAAGGCCGCAAGCCTCTTTAACAGCCTTTACAACCTGCAGTTTAGCACCGCCAACCTCAGCGAGTACAACATCGAAAGATGTCTTCTCCTCAGCATCAGCAGCCGCACCACCAGCAGCAGGACCAGCAGCAACAGCAACGGCTGCAGCAGCGGGCTCAATTCCATACTCGTCCTTCAGGACTGTTGCCAACTCGTTAACTTCCTTAACTGTCAAATTTACCAATTCTTCAGCAATAGCTTTAATATCTGCCATTTTATTTTAATTTTAATGTTTTTAAATGTTAATTGTTTTGATTTGATTATTCAGGACGCTCTCCCAAAGTCTTGAGTACACCATGTATTGTGTTTGCGCCTGATTGAAGAGCAGAAACAACGTTCTTTGCAGGAGACTGGAGCAAAGCGACAATCTCTGCGATAACCTCGTTCTTGCTCTTGAGGGCAGCCAGTTCTTCCAGCTTGTCAGCACCTACATAAATGCATTCTTCAGCATAAGCGGCCTTGAGAGCGGGAATGCCTTCCTTCTTGTAATTCTTCAGCAACTTGGCCGGAACATTGGCCGTATTGCAGAAAAGAACGGCAGTGCTGCCTTTGAGAGTTCCATATAAGGGCTCATAATCAACATCAGAAGCCTCGAAAGCCTTGTGAAGAAGCTTGTTCTTCACAACAACCATCTTGATTTCGTTCTTGAAGCACTCACGACGAAGCTTGCTCGTAGCACCAGCATTCAAGCCTGTAACGTCAACAAGGTAAAAATGCGGGTATTCCTTCAGCTTCTCTCCGAGTTCTACTACTATGGTATCTTTTAATTCTTTTCTCATCTTTCAAAACTTTTAGAGTTATTCAACTGATTTAGGATCAATCTTGATACCCTTACTCATAGTACTCGAAATATAGATGCTCTTGATGTATGTACCTTTAGCGGCGGCAGGCTTCAGCTTGATTACAGTACCGATGAACTCTTTCGCATTCTGGTAAATCTGCTCAGGAGAGAAAGACACCTTACCGATTGACGCATGGATGATACCAGTCTTATCAACCTTGAAGTCTATCTTACCTTGCTTAACCTCTTTCACAGCCTTGGCAACATCCATTGTCACAGTTCCGCTCTTAGGGTTAGGCATCAAGCCACGCGGACCAAGGACACGTCCAAGAGGTCCGATTTTACCCATGCAAGACGGCATAGTGATGATGACGTCAATGTCAGTCCATCCGCCCTTGATCTTCTCGATATACTCGTCAAGACCAACATAATCAGCACCTGCTTCTTTTGCAGCAGCTTCAGCATCTGGTGTACACAGGCACAACACGCGTGTAACCTTACCAGTTCCGTTAGGGAGAGACACAACGCCTCTGACCATCTGGTTGGCCTTACGCGGGTCAACGCCCAAGCGTACATCAATATCAAGAGAAGCATCGAACTTTGTCGTGGTTATCTCCTTGACAAGTTCAGAGGCTTCCTTCAAAGAGTATGCTTTCCCTACTTCAACCTTATCAGCTACTGATTTTTGATTTTTTGTCAGTTTACTCATTTTCTTGAAGTTATAAATAAATTATTTACCAGGGAAATCCCCTTTAACAGTGATGCCCATGCTTCTTGCCGTACCTGCAACAAGCTTCATTGCAGATTCTACAGTAAAGCAGTTCAAGTCAGCCATCTTGTCCTCAGCTATAGCGCGAACCTGTTCCCAAGTGACAGAAGCCACTTTCTTACGGTTAGGCTCGGCAGAACCGCCCTTCACCTTCGCAGCCTCCATAAGTTGCACTGCAGCCGGCGGGGTCTTGATTTCAAAGCTGTATGACTTGTCAGCGTAATAAGTGATAACGACTGGAAGAACCTTCCCGGCCTTATCCTGAGTCCTGGCGTTGAATTCCTTGCAGAATCCCATGATGTTAATACCCTTAGAACCAAGAGCAGGTCCTACGGGAGGAGAAGGATTCGCAGCGCCACCCTTAATCTGTAATTTGATTAATCCAGCAACTTCTTTAGCCATTTCTTTTTGTTAATTAAAAATTGATGATTATAAAAGAACCCCACATCCGTAACAATGCGTCATTCTTTTGCGACCTGCATAAAACCAAGCTCAAGCGGAGTCTTACGCCCGAAAATCTTGACCATGACCTTGAGTTTGTGCTTCTCGGTGTTCACCTCTTCGATTACGCCGCTGAAGCCGCTGAACGGTCCGTCCGTAACTTTCACCGTCTCGTCTACGCTGAACGGAATGTTTACCTCTTCCGCCAGTTCCGACTCTTCGGCCGTACCGAGAATACGATTGACATCAGCCTGTTTCACAGGAGTAGGATTGTCCAGACCTCCCAAAAAGCCCAACACATTAGGCACGAAACGCAAAGTATGAGCCACGTCACCTTTCAGCTCCGCCTCAACAAGCACATAGCCAGGGAGAGCTATCTTCTCCTTGACCACCCTCTTGCCGTTACGCAGAGTCGCATGTTTCTCCATCGGTATAAGCACCTGGGAAACATAAGTCGAAAGTTGCGCGTTGTGCTTAAGTTCAGCTTCGATATACTCTTTTACCTTAGCCTCCTTACCGCTAACGGCACGCAACACATACCATCTCTTACCTGATTCAGCCATTTCCTCTTTACGATTTAATTAGGATAGATCGTACTCATGACAAACCTGAACACGGAATCCATAAGGAACACCACAATCGCAATGATCAAGGAAGCAGATAATACAACCATTGCGGTGTGAGTAAGTTCAGCCCGTGTCGGCCACGTTGTCTTATGCACAAGTTCGTCGTAGCAAGCTTTGCAATAATTTGTTATCTTCGTAAACATATTATCTTCTATTTGCACGGGAAGAGAGGCTCGAACTCCCGACACCTGGTTTTGGAGACCAGTGCTCTGCCAACTGAGCTATTCCCGTAAAATAGGTTCTCGTCGTCAAAGGCGAGAACCTAAATGTATCATGCCGACCAAGTATTAGTCGAGGATTTCAGTAATCTGACCAGCACCTACTGTACGGCCGCCCTCACGGATAGCGAAGCGCAGACCTACGTTCAATGCTACGGCGTAGATAAGGTCTACAGTGATAGTAACGTTGTCGCCAGGCATTACCATCTCAACGCCTTCCGGCAGAGAAATTTCACCTGTGCAGTCCATTGTGCGGAGGTAGAACTGAGGACGATACTTGTTTCCGAACGGAGTGTGACGTCCACCTTCCTCTTTCTTCAGGACGTAGATTTGAGCCTTGAACCTCTTGTAAGGCTTAATCTGACCCGGGTGGCAGAGTACCATACCACGCTTGATTTCGTTCTTGTCGATACCGCGGAGAAGCAGACCTACGTTGTCACCAGCTTCACCCTCGTCAAGTATCTTGCGGAACATCTCAACACCAGTAACGACTGACTTCTTGTCCTCGCCAAGACCGAGCAACTCAACTTCGTCACCAACCTTTACACGACCAGTCTCGATACGGCCAGTAGCAACTGTACCACGACCTGTGATTGAGAACACGTCCTCAACAGGCATCAAGAAAGGTTTGTCGAGGTCACGCGGAGGCAGCGGAATCCAGTTGTCAACTGCGTCCATAAGTTCCATAATCTTGTCTTCCCACTTTTTAACGCCGTTCAAAGCACCGAGTGCAGAACCGCGGATGATAGGAGTATTGTCGCCGTCATACTCGTACTGGTCGAGCAGCTCGCGCATTTCCATTTCAACGAGTTCGAGCATTTCCTCGTCCTCAACCATGTCGCACTTGTTCAGGAACACTACCAAGCGGGGAACGTTCACCTGACGAGCGAGAAGCACGTGTTCACGTGTCTGAGGCATAGGACCGTCAGTTGCAGCGACAACGATGATGGCACCGTCCATCTGAGCCGCACCAGTAACCATGTTCTTCACGTAGTCGGCGTGTCCCGGGCAGTCAACGTGTGCGTAGTGACGTGTAGCAGTCTCATACTCTACGTGCGCTGTATTGATAGTAATACCACGCTCTTTCTCCTCAGGAGCGTTGTCAATCTGGTCGAATGACTTAACTTCAGAAAGACCTTTCTTTGCAAGCACCGTAGTGATGGCGGCTGTCAAGGTAGTCTTACCGTGGTCTACGTGACCGATAGTACCAATGTTAACATGCGGTTTGGTACGTTCAAAATGTTCTTTAGCCATAGCTTTACTTATTTGTTATTTTAATGAATAATCGTGTATTTTCTGCTTCTTTGATACAATCAGAAAGTCGTAGAGCTGTAACCGAGATTTGAACTCGGGACCTCTTCCTTACCAAGGAAGTGCTCTACCACTGAGCTAT
>CALUFM010000006.1 GCA_944319935.1 uncultured Prevotella sp. | reverse complement strand
GCTTCAATAGCTCAGTTGGTTAGAGCACCTGACTGTTAATCAGGGGGTCGTTGGTTCAAGCCCATCTTGAAGCGCAGCAAGCCCGAAGAGGAATCTTCGGGCTTTTTGTTTGTTGCTGGCCGGCTTGTCATTGGTTGTGGGCTGATTGGGCGGCCATTGGGGATGGCCGCCTTGCGTGTCATTTATAAAGGTGGAACATGCGTTCCATCATCTGCCACTTCTCGTCTGACGTCGCTCCGGCGGCGCAGTCTTGGAACGATGCCACGTGGTCTTCCCATTCCTGCTGGCGGGGCAGCGTGGCGAGGCGCGCCATGGCCTCGTCCCAGTTGAAGTCGAGCGGCGCGTCCACAATCATGAACAGCCTGTTGCCGAGGATGTAAATCTCCATTTCGAGTATGCCTACGGCCTTGATGCCCTGTTTTATTTCGTCCCAGAAATGCTCCTTGTCGTGGGCCTGTCGGTACTTGCGGATAAGCTCTGCGTCGTCTTTCAGTTGCATTGTCTGGCAATACCGCTTTGTGGGTACGCCGAAATCTTTTGTCTTGTAACCTTGTGTTGCCATTGTCTTGATGGGTTATTGTGAGTAGTTAAAGCAGTTATAACTACTTCTGACTACCTTAACTGCTAAATTATTTTCCATTCGTTACCATTTCTTCTATCACCATTCCGGCCAGTGTGAAGCCGAACACGGCGGTTATGTGGACCATTGAGCCGTTGGCGCGCGGTTCTTGCGGTGTGCCGGCGTTGTCAAGCAGCTCGTCGCTGTAGACGCACTTGAATTTCCTTGACGGCATCAGTCCTGACCGCTTGAAGCCTTGGCGCAGCGAGCGTGCCAGCGGGCAGCCTTGCACTTTCCAGAATTCTGCCGTCTTGACGCGGGTCGGGTCGAGCTTGCGCGCCGCGCCCATTGATGAGAACAGCACGGCCTTTGACGCGCATGCCGTGCGGATTAGCAGCATTTTGTCTTGCAGGCTGTCAATCGCGTCGATGACGAAGTCGTATTGGTCAAGGTCGAACTGGCTGGCCGTTTCGGCGCGAAAAGCCTCGTGGCGCGCCTCTATTTCAGCCTCCGGACAGATGTCCAGGAGGTGGTCTTTCAGCGCGTCAACCTTCACTTGCCCTATGGTTCTTGCCGTGGCCATGAGCTGGCGGTTGACGTTTGAGGGGCAGACGCGGTCGGGGTCAACTATCGTGACGCGCCTTACGCCTGAGCGCACCAGCCCCTCAACGCACCAACTGCCCACGCCGCCCACGCCGAACACTATCACCCGTGTGCGGCTCAGCCTGTCGGCCGCCTCGTCGCCTATGAGCAGCCGTGTGCGTGATTGGTAATCGTTCATGCCTGTATGATGTTTTTTTGTCGGAAGTTAAAGGGGTTGGCTCCCTTTATTGTTTGTGAAGCGTCTCCCTGCATTGCTCCAAGATGTCGGTCAGTTCGCTGACGGTCTCGGCGCGAAGCATGGCTATGCGCGTCTGCCGGAAGTTTGGGATGCCCTTGAATATGGGCGTCGCGGCCAGGTGGCGGCGTGTGTGTAGTATGCCCCGGTACTCGTCTATGCGCTCCACGTTGATGCGTAGCTGCTCTTCAAGCAGGTCGATTTTGCGGTCAAGCGTCAGCGAGGGGTCAGGCTCGCGGCCGTCAAGATAATCGCGAATTTCCTTGAATATCCACGGATGCCCGAACGTGGCGCGCCCCACCATCACCGCGTCAACGCCGTAACGCTCGAAGGCCTGTCGGGCTTCTTCAGGCGTGGTGATGTCGCCGTTGCCTATTATGGGGATGTGTATGCGCGGGTTGCGCTTCACTTCGCCTATCAGGCTCCAGTCGGCTTCGCCCGTGTACATCTGCGCCCTGGTGCGTCCGTGGATGGTAAGTGCCTGTATGCCGCAGTCTTGCAGTTGTTCGGCCAGGTCGGTTATTATGAGGTTCTGGTTGTCCCATCCGAGCCTTGTCTTCACCGTTACGGGCACTTTCACGGCGTCAACCACGGCGCGTGTGATTTTCAGCATCAGCGGCACGTCGCGCAGCATGCCCGCCCCTGCGCCCTTGCCCGCCACCTTCTTCACCGGACAGCCGAAGTTGAGGTCAATCAGGTCGGGCTTGGCCTGCTCCACGATTTTCGCCGCTTCGGCCATCGACTCCGCGTCGCGGCCGTATATCTGTATGCCCACGGGGCGTTCGTCGTCGCTGATTGTCAGTTTGTTAACGGTGCTTTTCACCGCCCTGACAAGTGCTTCCGCGCTGACGAATTCCGTGTAGACCATGGCCGCGCCGAACCGCTTGCACAGCTTGCGGAAGCCGATGTCGGTAACGTCTTCCATCGGAGCGAGGAACAGCGGCCTCTGGCCGAATTGTATGTTGCCTATGTTCATGCCTTTTATTGTTTTAGAATTTAGAGAATTAAAAGAAGTTATAGAAGTTAAAGCCGTATGCCTTATTGGAAATTATGTTATAATCAATCATTTTAGAGCAAAGCAAATGGCTATAATTTCTTTAACTTCTATAATTTCTTTAACTTCTTATCAAGTGATACACTCCCCCTGCCAGAAGCTTTACCACGCCTTTCATTTCGAGCGAGAACATCACGGCGGTGAGCTGGCCGACGGGCATTCCCATGCGTGTCGACAGCGTGTTCACCTGTTGGTCGTTGTCCTTCTCGAGGATGTCGGCCACGGCCTGTTCGTCGGCTGTCAGTTCGGGGAAGAGCGTGCGCTCTATTCCTTTCCGGCGGGCTTGTTCCATTTCCTTGTCGGTCTGCCATCCCATGGCTTTCACGAGGTCGTCGGCAGAAGTCACGAGGGCGGCCTTGTTGTCGCGGATGAGGTTGTTGCAGCCCTCCGAGCATTCGTCGCCCATGCGTCCGGGGAAGGCGAACACGTCGCGGTTGTAGCTTCCGGCTATGCGCGCCGTGACGAGTGCGCCGCCGTGGCTCGCGCTCTCCACCACGACGGTTGCGTCGGCCACGCCCGCCACGATGCGGTTGCGCCGCAGGAAGTTCAGCTTGTCGGCGTTGGTGTGGGTGAAGTGTTCGGTCAGCAGTCCGCCGTGCGCCGTCATCTGCGTGGCAGTGTCCTTGTGGCGCGGGGGATAGAGGTTGTCAAGCCCGTGGGCGAGTACGGCCACGGTGTCGATGCCGCACGCCAACGCCTCGCGGTGCGAGCAGATGTCGATGCCGTAGGCCAGTCCGCTGACGATGAGTACGTCCGGGCACAGTTCTCCGAGCCGTCTGACGAACGTCCGCACGCAGTCTTGCCCGTAGGCGGTGCATCGGCGCGTGCCCACCATGTTGATTACGCGGCTGCGGTTGAGCGCGGCCGTGCCCTTGTAGAACAGCACCAAGGGCGCGTCAGGGCAGTCTTTCAGCCTTTGCGGGTAGTCGCCGTCGCCCAGGCATAGCGTCTTCACGCCGCAGCGCATGGCATATTCCATCTCGCTCTCGGCACGCCGCCGCGCCTCGCCGATGTCGGCCAGGGCGTCAACCACTCTCTGCGGGCATGCCGGAAGGATGTCGCGCAGGTTGCGGCGGTTGTCCATGACGGCCGTCGCGCCGCCCGCCGCGCGGTAAAGCTGCACCGCCGCGTCGGGGTTTGAACGCATGGCGGCGGCCAGCGTCAGTATGTCGAGAGTCTCGTCCATATCCTTTTCCTTGATTGAGAATTTATAATTGAAGATGGAAAACTATGATTAGCCTCGTTGTTTGCCAACGGTTTATATGTAAAGGTAATCATAATTCTCAATTCTCCATCGTCAATCCTCACTTTGAAGCGAAGCCGAAAGCTTCGTCATACTCCTTGCTGTGAGCCAGTTTGCCGTTGACAAGGCAGACAAGCTCAATCACGCCCTTGAAGCACAGCTTGTTGTCCGAGGCGCGGTAGATGTCCTGGTAGAAGACGTAGCGCAGCCCCTCTTTCTTCAGGTTGATGCATGACAGGAACTCGTCGTCGCACCTCAGCGGCGTCTTGTACTGCAGGTTCATCCTCGCCACCACGGCGTCAGTGCCGCGCCTGTGCATCTCGGCGAAGCTCAGCCCGCACTTTTGCAGGAAGAGGTGGCGCGTATGCTCGGCGTAGTGCAGGTAGTTTGCGTTGTTCACGATGCCCTCGATGTCGCATTCGTAGTCGCGGACCATCATCCGCGTAGTGAAAATATACTCCATAATCGGTGCAAAGATAGTGCAAGCTGAGCGAAATGCAAAATAAAAGGAAGTGAAACGAACTTTTATTTTCATTTCCGAAGCGTAGCCTATCTTATCAAAAGATAGGGCTTTTTTGAGGAGTTAAAGAAGTTAAAGGAGTTAAAGAAGTTAAAGACATTTGCATTGCGGTGTGGCGTGGCTCTTTTCCCGTCTGGTGGTAAAATGCCGCAAACGGCTCCGCAATACATGGTCTTTCATGCGCCAAAAAGCCGCATTTTGCACGGCAAAATGCGGCTTTTTGTAATTCGTTTTGTAATGTATTGATTATCAGTGTGTTATGTTCGGCTGAAGAAAATGCTTGAAGCGGCGTGGCATTTGCCTTAACTCCTTTGCTCCATAACTTCTTAACTACTGGCAAGGCATTCGTCTTTAACTCCTCAAAAACTCTCCTTCGACTATTTGACCCTTAAAAACTCATACCCTATTCTGCACCTCAGGCAGTCCTTGCGGTCGCAATATTCGCGCTTCAGTTGTATCAACGCCTGGCTGTCGCCGGCGTTTTCAGCCTTCAGTCCGCACTGCCGCCACAGGCGCGTGACGTGGTTGTCTTCCGCCTTTAGCTGCGTCATGATGTCGAGTGCGCGGCTGCACATCGCCTCGTCGTGGCGGTGGCGGCCGTAGGCGAACAGCATGGGCACGGCCGTGTTGATTATTATAAGGTCGAGCGAGGCAGCCGACAAAGCCTTGCGCCGCCGTCCGCTCGCAGGGCCGAAGGTGTAATGCGTCTCCCAGTAGGGCGTCACCTCCGTGCCGAGCAGCTTGCGCATCTCTTCCGCCGAGGCGCATTCGGCCAAGCGGCTCAGGTCGGCCTGGCGCGAATGATACAGGCGGGCGAGTTGTGACAGGCGGATGTGCGGGAAGTTCTGCGGCCTCATGCGCATGAATTTCCACGCCGTCCGGTCGATGGGCCTCAGGCCGAACTTGTGGGCAAGGTACTCGTATTCGCGCCTCAGCCGCTCGAAGTAGCCATCACGCATGGCCTCGTCGCGGCTGTGTTCGGGTATGGCGTCGGGGGCAAGCAGCCCCGCCTGACCCATGAACAGGGCCTCGATTTGGAACAGGTCGTCCCTGTGGTGGCCGGCTGCCGCGAGCGGCACTGACATAGCCCAACGCTCAAAGGCGTCGCCGTTAACGCCGAAGCCGTAGTTCCTGGCCATCGTTACGAACAATGCCGACTCCCACGAGCCGCCGCAAAGCTCCACCCTGTGGTTGATGGCCGCCGTCTTCTGCTCAAGGCGTTCGGCCAGGAGGCGGCTCATGAGGCTGTGCGTGGTCAGGCGGCCGAGGCTTGGCACGATGGCGTAGCACGGCGGGTAGCGGTCCTCGTGCAGCAGGGCGGCGTAGTTGTCCTTCACGCCCTGGGGCACGTCCATCCGCACCTGCGCCACTCGTCGGCCGGCGGCCGTCACCACGTCGGCGTCAATTGCCGAGGCCACATGCAGCACGACGTTGTCGTAAGCGGCGTCGCGGTCGTGCCCGTGCCTCGTCCAGTATGATGATTTTTCGTGTATTTCGACGTTCCCTATCCATACGGTGCCGCCGATTTTCACCTTCGCGTTGAAGAAGTCTGGCCCCGCGTCGGTGTTCTGCAGTCCCGTGTCTATCACCTCTACGGGCTGCCCGTCGGTTGTTTCCAATGGTTTCAGGGGGAACATCTTGTGCTTCCATGCGTATTGCAAAAGGGCTTCCATGCTTTTATCAAGAAGTTAGAGAAGTTAAAGAAGTTACCGTTCGCTTCGCCCACTAAGGAGCTGAAGGCAAATGCTTCGTTTGTGATTTAAGTGGAAATGAAACAAAGAAGCTGGGATGACAGCTTTGTTGTTTGCTTTTACTTGTTGGTTGCCGGTTTCTTATAGCGGCAGTGAAAACAGTCAAGCGTATTTTTCATAAAAGTTCGTTTGCTGTTGTTTCCGATATTGTTCTTCCATAATATGTTGTTTCATGAATATTTGTTGTCAGGGCGGCGAAGCCGTCCAATTGTGCTTAACCGCATGTGGAGCGTAGCGGAACTTGCGGTTTTCCATGTTTTTATATTGTGCGGCCTCGAAGAGGTCGAATGAAAATATAGTCTTCATTCTTTAAGAAAATATTTCATTTCTATATTGATGCCGCATTCTTTTGATATTTTTAGTAACTCATCGTGAAGGTTTGTCTTTTTGTGATGTTCCTTTTGAGTCTTGATGTAATCGGATATGTCCGTAATGTCTGATGCGGAACAACTGTATGCGCAATATGATTTGCCCCATCCGCTGAATAACGGGAACTTGTCTTTTTCTTCATTCATATATTTGTTCGTGGCGGTTTTCAGGTCGTGCATAAAGTCTGACAGGGATGATGAAGGAGGCAACTGGACCAGCATGTGGATGTGGTCTGGCATACTGTTTATCCGGTATAAAACGCCGTTTTTCCTTTTTATGAACCCCCAAATATATTTGTAAAGACATTCTTCGTATTTTTCCGTTATTGCGGGAATGCTGTTTTTAGGGCGAAAAACAATATGATATAATAATCGTGTATAACTCATTTGTTTTCATTATTGGTGTTGTTCGACCTCTTCGAGGCCGTTGATAATGTTTCGTTTTATAGCCGCAAGTTCCGCTCCCGTTTGTCGCTCCACATGCGGTTAAGCATCATTCGACCTCTTCGAGGCCGTTTATATAAGTGTCATTATGGCTTTTCACGGTCATCTGTGTGCAAAACATTCATGCGCCATGAACGTTTACAAGTGGCCTTTTCTCTTTGTCTTAGAGCTTTGCACATTGCAAATGTACAAAAAAGTCCTGAATGCCTTAACAGCATCCAGGACTTTTTTATAATGGATATCCTTTGTCTCAGATTTATTTCTTCAGCACCTTAACGGTTGTTCCGTCAGACATGCGCACGATGTTGACGCCCTTCTGCATCTCGTTGATGCGCTGTCCGCTGATGTTGTAGATGGCTTCAATCGTGTTGTCGGCTGCGTTCTCCACGCTGTTTATGCCTGTGGTCACGTTGTTGATGTTCAGGGTGTAGGTGTTGATTGTCTTGAAGTCGTTTGAAATCACGGTCGTGATGGCCTTGTAACCGTTGGGAGTCGGGTTTACGGTGGTTGTAACGTAAGCTCCGCGTCCGTCTGAAACGGCCTCGATTTGGTCGACTGTCACATTCGTGGCGGCAAGGTCTTCAATCTCATATTCATACTTTCCTTCCTCAAGTGCTACTTCCGTGCCGTTGTATGCGAGCTTGCTGAGGCCGGCGTTGTATATGAACTCGATGTCGTCAACGTACAGCTCGTCGCGCGATTCGGGGTTGGTGCTGCCTTTCCCGGGTGTTGCGTTTGTCGAGAACGTTACGAGTACGGCCTTTGCTACGGCGTCGTTGCCGGTGTAAGTGTCATAGTCGAAGGGTACGATTAATTGCTGCCACTCGGCTTCGTTGCTTGCGATTGTGTTGTTCTGCGCCTTTGCCACGATGTTGGCTGTTGAGGCGTCGGCAGGCGCGGGGTCTTGGCAGCGTGTGCCGTCTGTGATTATCGCGCTCATCGTAGCGTAGGGATATTCAGGCATTTCTGTGCCTTGCTTGAATTTAACCCATACCGACACAGCGTCGGGAGTGCCTGTGAACACGGTGTAGAAGGGGGCGTTGTTGCCGTCAACGGCTTCGTTCGTGAAGTCGAGGAACGAGCAGTTGTCTGTGCTTGCGGCGTCGATGCTGCCCGCCTGAAGCTGTCCCGTGGTCATGGTGCCGTTAGCGGCGATGCCGAATACGTCAGAGTTGGATATTTTCACGCTCTTCGTTCCTGTCGAGCCGGGGCGCACGTCGTCAGATATTGATGTGCTGCCGTTCTGCAGGGCCATTGCTGTGAGCGAAGCCGCTGCGCCTGTCGCCACGCCGCTGTTGAACGAGTGCCATGCGTTAGGCTCGTCGCTTGAGTATTCGGTCTGGTTCCCGAGCCAGTCCGTAGCGGTGTATATGGCCTTGTGGAAGTCCTCGAAGCCAGGGTTGGGGAGCTGGAATCCGCCGTCGCCGAACATGGCCACAACATCAAGGTCTTGTCCCATTGCGGGTATCACGACGGGGAGGTTGATTACCAAATGCAGCTCCTTGTCGTTCATCCACCCACCGGGGAGTATCGACACGTTGACCTTTCCGCCGAGCAGCATGGCTATCGAGCTGCCGTTTGTTATGGCTGCTTCCTGGTTTTTCACCTCGTTGAAGAACGTGTATCCGCCTGCCGGGCTTGTAGTAGTGCCGCTGACGTTGGTTATGGTCACGTCGCCGATGGGTAAGCCTGAGAAGCTGAAGTCGTTGAGAACGATGGTGTATGTGGGATTTTCTCCCTCAACTGCGTTGACTGAAATCGTGGCCTCGCTTGTTATCGGTTCCGAGCCGTTGAGCGTGATGGCCAGTTGGTCTACGTAGTCCTTGGCGTTGGCGGTCAAAGCCATGACGGCCGCAGCCATGAATGTGTAAATCTTCTTCATTTGTCGATGTTTTAATAATGTTGTTTTATTTGATTCTGTATGATATGCCTATTGTCCCGTAGATGGGGTAAAGGTTCTGGTCGATGGTGTCGAAGCTTTCGTGGAAGATGTCGGTGAAGCCCCACGAAAGGTCGGCGAACGCGCCCCAGTGCTTGTGGAAGTACCAGTCAACGCCGAGCAACATGCCGAACTGCCACGAGCGCATGTCGTCAGAGAAGTCGTATGTGCCGCGGCTGCCAGCGTCAGAGCCGATTTCCACCTTCGCGCCGGTCGGGTCGCCAACGCGTATGTAGCCGTCGTAGGCGTAGCCGGTGAACTTGTGCGAGCGCACGTATGAGAGGTATGGGCCGAGCTTCAGGTGCAGGTTTCTGTTGAAGGAGTAAGTCGCCTGTATGGGCAGGGTGAGCATCCACTGCTCCACGTCCATGTTCACGCCGCCGGTGAAGTTGCCGTCCAGCCGCTGTCCTCCGTGTACTATGGCCATGTGGTAGTTTTTCACGGTGGCGTCAACCTTCATTCCCTTGTTCTCGAGGAACAGGCCGGTGCTTACGCCCCAGTGTTCGGTTATGTCGCGGTAGACGCCGAGGCCGAGGTTGAAGTTCGGCGAGAGGGTGTACTTGTCCATGCTCCTGATGGTGGCGGGCATGCCCATGGGGGCCGTGCCGCCTATGCTGTAGCCGAAGCGCAGGTTGTACACGAGGTTGTCAAGCAGGCCTCCTGCACATGCGGGCATTGCTGTGGCGGCGGCGAGCAGCAGTGATATGATGGTTTTCTTCATGCTTATTCGTTTGTTTCGTCCCAAATAACTTCGATTTCGTCAACGTAGAGCGTGCTGCCGATGGCTCCGCTGAACGTCGCCCCTTCGATGCTCGATGTGCATACCACGGCGAGGCTGTAGCCCTGGTTGAGCAGCGTCTCGTCGTCGATGTCTGCGCTGTAGGTGAATTCCACGTCGAAGTGTGTCCAGTCGTCAGTGGTCAGTATTTCAGGCACTTGCGCCATTGCCACGATGTACTTGCTGGTCTTCACGTCGTCGCCGTGCAGCACGAAGCTGTTGCCGTTGTCGTCGTGGTTGCGGTACAGCACGGCGTATATGTCGCCGATGTCGGTGCGCCCGGGGTATTCGTTCTTGTACCTGTCGATGAAGAGCGCGCCCGGGTGGTACTTGTACCAGCCGGTCAGTCGCAGTGGCTTGCGGTCGAATGGCAGCCCGAAGTTGGTGGCCTGCATGGTCTGCGTCAGGGCTTTGCTGACGTCGAAGTAGCCGATGAAGAGGTTGCCGGCGGCTATGGGCATGTTCATCCCGGGCAGGTTGCCCAGCGGGCCGGTGTCGCTCGTGGTGAGCTTCACGCCCTGTCCCGTGTGCCCCTCGGCCGGTGATGACGGGTATTCGTCTGGCGCGGCCGTGCCCATGCTGATGTTGAAGCCGCCGTTGCCCGTGGCCCAGTTGCCAGCCTCAGTGCCGTCGGGGTTGAGGTCGCTCCACTGGTAGTATTGCCCTCCGTTCTGCCCGTCAACTAACTTGTAGTTCTCGAAGTCGAACTTGCTGATGGGGTTGTACGTGGTGAACGACACTTTGTACTGGCGTTGCCAAGAGCCGTCCTGGCTGGTCACGGTGTATGTCACCGTCCTGCCGTCGCTGAAGTCTTGCGTGCTTCCGTTCGCGGGGCTGATGGTAGCTCCTTCGGTGAGGCGGAATATCGGAGCCATGGCCGACACGTCGGAGCCGGCCTTGATTCTGAATGTTATCCCGTCGGCGTCTGACAGTACGTTCACGAGCGTGTCGGTATTTGAGTAAAATATCGTCGTGGGGTCGTCAACATGGACGTATGCCTGCTCGATGTCGCATTCGGCGTTGAGCGGCTCGTCCTTGAAACATGACGTGAACGAGCAGCACAGGGCCGCGCCGAGCAGCAGATGGTAAATCTTCATTTTATATTAATATGGTGAAATTGGGTGCAAAATTAAGCAGAAAAACCTATCGTTCCAAATTTTTTGACGATTACTGCATGTTTTTTGTGAAATATTTTGGTACTGTGATTTTTGTGCATTCCGCTTCGCCCGGCGTCAGTTTTGCCGCCGGGATGCATCTGGAATGCGGCCTTTCATGCTGTGAAACGTGGCTTTTTGCGTGCCGGAAGGCCGTGTTTTGCAAGGCGGAATGCGGCAAACGGGAAACGCGCTGGCTGCCAGGGCGTTGCGCGGCGGCTTGCCGGGGCTGTGGCGTGGGTGCTGTTGCGGCTGGGCGTTTTGGGTGGCCGGGCTTGCGGAAGGATTAAAATTTCTTAAAAAATGGAAATTTCACATATTATATAAGGTGTCTGAAAAAGTTTTGCTTACTTTTGCGCCCTAATTGAAAACGTAGACTGAACGTGATGCAAAAGAATTTGGTAATCGTCGAGAGTCCGGCCAAGGCCAAGACCATCGAGAAGTTTCTGGGCAAAGACTACAAAGTGATGTCCAGCTACGGGCACATACGTGACCTGAAGAAGAAAGAACTAAGCATAGACACTGACACCTTCACGCCCGACTATGAGATACCCGAGGAGAAGAAGAAACTCGTGACCGAGCTGAAGAACAACGCCAACAATTCAGAGCAGGTGTGGCTCGCGTCCGATGAAGACCGCGAGGGGGAGGCCATATCGTGGCACCTTTGCGAGGTGCTGGGGCTTGACGAGAAGAACACCAACCGCATCGTTTTCCACGAAATAACCAAGCCCGCCATACTCGAGGCCATACAGCACCCGCGCCACTTGGACATGAACCTCGTCAACGCCCAGCAGGCGCGCCGCGTGCTTGACCGCCTCGTGGGCTTCAAGCTCTCGCCCGTGCTGTGGCGCAAGGTGAAGCCCGCCCTCTCGGCCGGCCGAGTGCAGAGCGTGGCGGTGAGGCTCATCGTTGAGCGCGAAAGGGAAATCCAGGCGTTCAAGAGCGAGACGTACTACCGCGTCAACGCCGTGTTCGCCGTGCCCGCCGGCGAGGGGCAGACGGCCGAAGTGAAGGCCGAGCTTGACAAGAGGTTCACCTCGCACGACGAGGTAATGGACTTCCTCGACCGCTGCAAGAAGGCCGAGTTCACCGTCACGGGCATAGTGAAGAAGCCCATGAAGCGCACGCCCGCGCCCCCGTTCACCACCTCCACCCTGCAGCAGGAGGCCGCCCGCAAGCTCGGCTTCACCGTGTCGCAGACGATGATGGTGGCCCAGCACCTTTACGAGAACGGACGCATAACCTACATGCGTACCGACTCGGTCAACCTGTCTTCGCTCTGCGTCAACTCGAGCAAGCAGGAAATAACCTCCCTCTGGGGCGAGGAATACAGCAAGCCGCGCCAATACCACACCCACTCGAAGGGCGCGCAGGAGGCCCACGAGGCCATCCGCCCGACCTACATGGCCGACGCCGCCATCGACGGCACGCAGCAGGAGAAGAGGCTCTACGACCTCATATGGAAGCGCACGGCGGCCAGCCAGATGGCCGACGCGCTGCTCGAGAAGACCACCGTGACCATCAGCGCGGACGGCATGGACGAGCATTTCATCGCCAACGGCGAGGTTGTGAAGTTTGACGGCTTCCTGAAAGTCTACCGCGAGTCGTCTGACGACGAGGCCGACGGCCAGGAGGACACGTCGCATACGCTGCCCGTCATGGTTGAGGGCGAGCCCCTGCGCCGCGACGAGGTGGTGGCCACGCAACGCTTCAGCCAAGGCCCGCTGCGCTACACCGAGGCCAGCCTCGTGCGCAAGCTCGAGGAGCTGGGCATCGGCCGCCCGTCAACCTACGCCCCGACAATCAGCACAATACAGCAAAGGGGCTACGTGCAGAAGGGCGACAAGAAGGGCGAGGAACGATTCTACACCGTTGACATACTCGACGGCGACACCATAACGAACAAGACCAAGGCTGAGATGACCGGCAACGAGAAGGGCAAGCTGCTGCCCACTGACATAGGCATCGTGGTCAACGACTTCCTGATGAAGTATTTCCCCGGCATCATGGACTATAACTTCACGGCCAAGGTGGAGCAGCAGTTCGACACCATAGCCGAGGGAAAGGCGCAGTGGACGAGCATGATAAAGCACTTCTACAACGACTTTGAGCCGAACGTGGAGAAGACGATGAACTCGCGCGAGGAACACAAGGCCGGCGAACGCCAGCTCGGCACGGAGCCCAAGACGGGCAAGCCCGTGTTTGTGAAAATCGGAAGGTTCGGCCCCGTGGTGCAAATCGGCAAGGCCGAGGACAAGGAGAAGCCGCGCTTCGCCCAACTGCCGGCCGACAAGAGCATGGAGACCATCACGCTTGACGAGGCTCTCGAGCTGTTCCGCCTGCCGCGCACTCTCGGCGACTTCGAGGGCAAGCCCGTGGTAATCGGGGCGGGCAGGTTCGGCCCCTACGTCATGCACGACAAGAAGTACGTGTCGCTGCCCAAGACCGACGACCCCATGAAGATATCGCTCGACGGCGCGATAAACCTGATCCTGACCAAGCGACTGCAGGAAACCAAACGCCACATCAAGGCTTTCGACGAAGAGCCGAAGCTCGAGGTGATGAACGGACGCTACGGCCCTTACCTCGCGTATGACGGCAAGAACTACCGCCTGCCCAAGGCCATGCACGAGCGCGCGGCGGAGCTTACGCTCGAGGAGTGCATGAATGTCATAAACAACTCGAAGAAGAAGTGACCCATGAGGCGCGTAATCATCCTCGGATACATGGGCGCGGGCAAGACCACCGTAGGCAAGGCCCTGGCCAGGGAGACGGGCTTGCAGTTCTACGACCTCGACTGGTACGTTGAGGAGAGGATGCGCAAGACTGTGCCGCAAATCTTCGCCGAACGCGGCGAGGACGGCTTCAGGCGGCTCGAGCGCACGATGCTTCACGAGGCGGCGGAGTTCGAGGACATAATATTGAGCTGCGGAGGTGGCACTCCCTGCTTCTTCGACAACATGGACTACATGAACTCGCAGGGCGACACCGTTTACCTCAAGGCCGACCCAGACGTGCTTTTCGCCCACCTCAGGATGGGCAAGGTGCGCCGCCCCCTGCTTGAAGGCAAGACGCCGGAGGAGATGCGCCGGTTCATAGCCGCCCAGCTCGCGCGCCGCGAGGCCTACTACATGAAGGCCAAGCACGTGTTTGACGTCAGCCTGCTTGACAACTACGAGAAAATAAAGACCACCGTGACGCACTTGCGTGGAATACTCGCATTATAATCAGGATTTGATGGCCGGGATTTGGAAATTATGATTACCTTTGCGGGGTTGAATGTGTTTTTGCCCGCAAGGGCGGTCATAACGTTCGATTGTCAGCCGTCAAGTCTATATTAAAAAGGTTAACTATAAAAAACAACAAGGCCCAGATGAAAAAATGGACTATCGAAGACTCTAACGAGCTTTACAACATCAGCGGGTGGGGGACATCCTACTTCGGCATCAACGAGCGCGGCGACGTGTATGTCACTCCGTGCAAGGACAACGTGCAGATTGACCTGCACGACGTACTCGACGAACTCGCCCTGCGCGACGTCACGCCGCCGGTGCTGCTGCGCTTCCCCGACATCCTCGACAACAGGATTGAGAAGACGTGGAGCTGTTTCAAGAAAGCGTCTGACGAATACGGATTCAAGGGGGAGAATTTCATCATATACCCCATCAAGGTAAACCAGATGCAGCCCGTCGTAGAGGAAATCATCAGCCACGGACGGAAGTTCAACCTCGGCCTTGAAGCCGGCTCGAAGCCCGAGCTGCACGCCGTAATCGCCGTGCAATGCCAGAGCGACTCGCTCATAATCTGCAACGGATACAAGGACCAGAGCTACATAGAGCTGGCTCTGCTGGCGCAGAAGATGGGCAAGAGAATCTTCATCGTGGTGGAGAAGCTCAACGAGCTTGAGACCATAAGCAAGGCCGCCAAGAAGCTCGGCGTGAAGCCCAACCTCGGCATAAGGATAAAGTTGGCCTCGTCGGGCAGCGGCAAGTGGGAGGAGAGCGGCGGCGACGCGAGCAAGTTCGGGCTGACAAGCTCGGAGCTGCTGACGGCTCTTGAAATTCTTGACAAGAAGGGGATGAAGGACTGTCTGCGCCTAATCCACTTCCACATAGGCAGCCAAATCACAAAAATCCGCCGCATACAGACCGCCCTGAAGGAGGCTTCGCAGTTCTATGTGCAGTTGCACAAGATGGGCTACAACGTCGATTTCGTTGACTGCGGCGGCGGTCTCGGCGTGGATTATGACGGCACCCGTTCGCCGAACAGCGAAAGTTCGGTCAACTACTCCATCCAGGAATACGTCAACGACTGCATCTACGCTTTCGTCGAGGCGGCCGACCGTTACGGCGTTCCGCACCCCAACCTCATCACGGAGAGCGGCCGTTCGCTCTCGGCTCACCACTCGGTGCTGGTCATCGACGTGCTTGAGACGGCCTCGCTGCCCGAGATGGACGAGGAGTATGAGCCTACGGAAAGCTCTCACAAGCTGGTGAAAGACCTTTATGATATATGGGACAACCTCAACCCGCGCACCATGCTGGAGGACTGGCACGACGCCGAGCAAATCCGCGAGGACGCCCTCGACCTGTTCGAACATGGCATGGTTGACCTCAAGACGCGCGCCGAGATTGAGCGGATGTACTGGAGCGTGTGCCGCGAAATCAACTCGATAGCCAAGCGGTTGAAGCATATCCCGGAGGAGTTGAAGGGCTTGGACAAGCTGTTGGCTGACAAATACTTCTGCAACTTCTCGCTGTTCCAGTCGTTGCCTGACGCCTGGGCCATCGACCAAATCTTCCCCATCGTGCCCCTGCAGAGGCTCAACGAGAGGCCGACACGCAGCGCGACGCTGCAAGACATAACGTGCGACAGCGACGGGAAGATAGCCAACTTCGTGACCAACCGCAACATCTCAAACATCCTGCCGGTACATGCGTTGCGCAAGAACGAGCCTTATTACCTCGGCGTGTTCCTCGTAGGGGCTTACCAGGAAATACTCGGCGACATGCACAACCTGTTCGGCGACACCAACGCCGCGCACATAACGGTGAAGGACGGCAAGTACCACATTGACCAAATATTCGACGGCGAGACCGTCGAGGAGGTCTTGGAGTATGTGCAGTACAACCCGAAGAAGCTTGTGCGCCAGCTCGAGGTGTGGGTGGCGAAGAGCGTCAAGCAGGGCAAAATCTCGCTCGAGGAAGGAAAGGAGTTCCTTTCCAACTACCGCTCAGGGCTTTACGGATACACATATTTGGAGTAAAAAGTCAAGCCGTGGACGCTTGCCTGCGTTTTGACTCATGGCGTTTCGCCTTTTTAAAGGCCATGCCCCAGGCTGTAAAAGACCGCCTTTTGCAGCCTGAGGCATGGCCTCTTTCCAATCGCCTGATTGCCAGATGCTTGCAAGCGGGCTGACAATGGCGCGCATATACGGTTCAAGTGGCGGGCCATGTCACGCTCGCCGATGTAACAATCCCTGTTTTATTAAATACTGTTAAACAACGACTTTTTCCTGTGCGGGCTGTAACTTTTGCCCCGCTGAATCGTCATTCAAATAGAGAGCAGATGAAAAATATCAGTTTTCGCAACGACGTGTTGCCACTAAAAAACGTTCTCTACCGCTTGGCTTTGAGGATAACCCTCAGCCGGGAGGAGGCCGAGGACATAGTGCAAGACACGCTGATAAAAGTCTGGAACAGGCGCGACGACTGGCAAGACATCGACTCCATCGAGGCTTTCAGCCTCACCGTGTGCCGCAACTTGGCGTTGGACAAGGTCAAGAAGGCGGGAGCTGACAACCAGCCCATCGGCGACAGCGAAGCGGCTTCGGCCGATACGGCTTCCGACCCTTACGAGCGGATGATGCAAAGGGACAGGGTAGAGCAGGTGAGGCGCATCGTTGACTCGCTGCCCGAGAAGCAAAAGAGCTGCATGCAACTGCGCGACTTCGAGGGAAAAAGCTACAAGGAAGTGGCCGCCGCGTTGGGAATGACCGAGGAACAGGTTAAGGTCAACATCTTCCGCGCAAGGCAGACGGTCAAGCAAAAGTATAACGAAATTGACAAGTATGGACTATAAGTATATAGAACAGCTTTTGGAACGTTACTGGAACTGTGAGACTTCGCTCGAAGAGGAGCAGATACTCAGGACGTTCTTCAGCCAAAAGGAAGTGCCGGCAAGCCTCCTGAAATACAAGGACTTGTTCTGCTACGAGCAGACAGAGACGGCTGACGACACCCTCGGCGACGACTTCGACGCCCGCATGATGGCGTTGGTCAACGAGCCGGAGCCCGTCAAGGCGCGCACAATCAGCCTGGCACAAAGGCTCATGCCGCTGTTCAAGGCGGCCGCAGTGGTGGCCATCTTCCTCACATTGGGCAACGCCGCGCAGGTGGCTTTCACCGACAACGGCAAGCAAGAGCCCGCCGCCGCGACATACCAGAAGACGCAAGGAGGCCAGTCGGTGGCCATGGGCGACACGGCCAAGGTGGACACCGTGAAGCATGCCCCGGCCACGGCCAAGATAATGGAATAAGAAATTTTTCTATGCTTTCTCTATAAAACAGTGTTTAATAAAACAAAAAGCGAAGCTGTGAAGCTTCAATTCTCTCAAATTTTTTCATAACATACTAACGTGAAGAAAGAGAGCCGCCGTCAGGAGTGACGGCGGCTCTTGATTTTTCATTTGGCCGTTGCCAATTTCCTAAAAGCCTTTTAATCCGCAGCCATGGTTTCATGGCTTGCTGGCCATGAAATGCCACATTGCGCGCAAATGCTCCGCCGGTGTTATGCAAATTGGCTGCAAACCAGCAGCGGTCTGTAATATTTTTAGACAAACAAGCCTTGTGCCGAATTGGCGTTAAGCAACAAGGCATTTGGCTTTAACTTCTTGGCCCACGCGGCGGGCGATGACTTCCCTGACTTCTTTAGCTTCCTAAAAAAGCTACCACAACAGCCGTCCGTACTTCTCCATGCACCACAGTTGCCATGCGTTCAGCGAGTTCTGCCACACCACGTAGGCGCAGGGCGCGATGGCCACGACGGGGTTCAGGTAGACCATTATGAGCCAGATGCCCACGCCGGTGTTCTTCTGGCCGAGGGCCTGGCCGCCGTCCACGCTGTCGCCGAAACGCCGGCCTACGCTCTTGCCTGTGCCGAAGAGGACGAATGTCACCACGAGCGGCACGAGTATGAGCGCGGCCATTGACAGCCACGAGATGCCGGCTGTGAAGATGTTGTGCAGCGTCATGCCCATCACGATTGACAGGTTTACCGACCAGAAGTAAAAGCCGAGGTTCTTGCGCCCCTTGATGGCCTTGGCGGCCTTTGGCAGCCAGCGGCGCGTGGCCATGGCGCAGATGAAGGGCAGGATGAGGACTACGGCCGTGCGTTGCAGTATTGTGGCGAACGACGACATGAAAGTCACGTCGGCGTGCTTCTCGAGCATCGGGAAGAGCAGCGGCACGAGCAGGGCAGTCACGGCGTTGTCGATGAGCGTGTAGACGGTCATCGAGGCTATGCTGCCGCCCAGCTTCTCGGTCACTACGGCCGCGGCCGACGCCGTGGGGCAGATGACGCAGGCGAAAGCCCCCTCAAGGGCGAGGCGCAGCGTGTGGTCGGCGGTGTTCATTATGGCCAGCACGAGCGCGGCGGCCACGGCTATGCGGATTACCTGCATCCACACGTGCCACGTGCGCAGCCGCAGGTCGTGAAGGCGGATTTTGCAGAACGTGACGTACAGCGTCATGAAAATCAGCACGGGCAGTATTTCGATGAACCACGGCCCGGCCGTCTCGCCGATGGGCACGAGTGCCGGTATTTCGGTGAACAGCAGGTAGACGCACGCGCCGAACGCCATGGCGCAGGGCAGCGTCCATTCCTTGATGAACTGTATTATCTTCATTGCCTGGTATTTTGAAAAACGCTGCAAAAGTAAGAATAATATTCCAATTACGGCCCTTGTCGCCTCCAATTATTCCGAAAACTTGCCGTGCCCGTGTAATGTCTTGAAAACCAGCGGTTTGCAAAAGGCCATGTTTCACGTCGTGAAACATGGCCTTTTGCATGCCGGAACGCGGCCTTCCGCATTGCGAAAGGCCGCGTTCCGTATTTCGTCAGCAGGTCGGCCGGGCGGCTTCCCTTTTTGCCTGAATTGCGAAGTGGCGGTGACCCTGTGCGTCAGCCTTGGCGCAAGCCGCCACGGCAGGGGCGGATGCCTTTCATCCTTTGTGCGCCCGGCTTGTAAGATTGTTGCGCCGGCTGCCGTGGATGCGCATGCCCCGGTGCCTTACTCGTTGAGCAACACCTCGATTTCGGCGTTCAAGTCCTTTATTTGCACGTCGCGCTTGCGCAGGGTGTTGGTCTTGTCGATGAGGAAGAACGTGGGCAGCGAGTTGACGTTGTACAGCGCGAGGTTCTGCGACTGCAGCCCCTGCGGGTCGCGCACGCTTATCCACGGCAGCGCGGCCGTTGTGGTTTTCCAGAAGTGTTCGTCGGGGTCGAGGCTCACCTGGTAGATTTCCAGCCCGCGCCCGTGGTACTTGTTGTACAGCTCGCGCATCTGCATTATGCGCTTCGTAGAGCCTTCTGAGCTGAACACGTGGAAGTCGAGCAGCACCACCTTGCCCGCCAGCGACGTCAGGCTGCGCGCCCGTCCCTGGTTGTCCGTCAGCGATATGTCTATCAGGTTGGCCTGTTTCACCTTGCTTGCGTCGATGGCTTGCGCCGCCTGTTGGTTGCGCATTATGCGCACGTTGCGCATGCCCTGTATGGCGATGTTGTGCAGGTTCTCGCCGCGCAGCGACTTGGGGTGGTACACGTCCCAGCTCGTGGCCACGGCGGCGAAGGCCTTTATGTCGTCTTCGTTCTCGCGCGGGTTGAAGATGAGGCGGTTGCCGAGCGTCTGGAACAGGGCGAAATACGACGATGGGCGCATCGGGGCCTTGAATATGTAGTTGAGTTTTATGTCGTGCTTGTAGGCTTCCACCAGGCGGGCGATGCTGTCGCGTGTCTGGTCGAAGCTGATGTTTGCCGCCCGCTCCACGGCTATCACCCTCTGTAGCAGGGCTATTTGCTTGAGGGCCAGCTCCTTGATGGTGGCGCATTCGGCCGAGCCTTCCACCGTGTAGCCCGTGGCCATGGTGGGGTAGGCCGCCTTCACGGTGATGTTCTCGGTTGAGTCAACGCTGAGGTTGATTATTTGCCCGGCTATGCGCAGGCGGTAGAATTCGGGTGCTTCGGGCGACTTCTCGCTGAAGCTGAACTCGCCGTCGCCGCCGAGCTTCACCGAGTCGATTACCACGGGGCCGTCAAGGCTCATGTTCTCAAAGTACAGCACCGAGTCCTTGGCATCGGTTATGCTTCCGTCAACGCGGAACTTCTTGTCGTCGCACGAACCGAGCGTGACGGCCGCCAAGGCCGCCACGGCGTATGCGAGCGTTCGTATAGCTGATATTTTCATTGGAAATAAAGTTTTGACAGTTGCAGTCCTCCCGCCGCGGCTACCAGCCCCAAGGCCACGCTTGCGCCAATGTAGAGGGCGCAGGTCAGGATGTCGCCGCCCTTGATTAGCGTCACTGACTCGTTCATGAACGTGCTGAACGTCGTGAACCCGCCGCAGAAGCCCGTGGTGAGCAGCAGCTTCATCTCCTGGCTGACAGGCGCGCCCGCGCCCGACGCCAGTCCGACGACGACGCCTATGGCCAGGCAGCCAAGCACGTTGGCCGCCATCGTGCCCAGCGGGAACGCCGCCATGGCCGTGCCGTCAACCGCCCGTGAGAGCAGGTAGCGCGCCACGCTGCCCACGGCTCCACCCAATGCCACGAGGAGGATGTTCTTGATCATTGTGGTGCAAAGTTACGCAAAATCACGCTAACGGCAATGACAAGTGCGGTTAAAGTTGCTAAACGTAAAGGGCCGCCGCCGTGCGGCGTGTCGCAAGATGCGGCCTTTCGCCTTTCAAAAGGCCGTCTTTCGCGCGGCAAGAGGTGGCCTTTTGCAACGTGAAAGGCCACCTCTTGCCCGGCCATGCGCGCCCGCCGGGCACGGCGGCCATGCGCGGTTGCGTAGAAGGCGGGCGGGAACGCCCTCGTCAGGTCTCGCCGCGGGCGGGCGCGTTCCCTGCCGGGCCAGGCCTGTTGCGGTCGGCTTCCCCTCGTGTGACGGGGTGTACTGGCGCATGTAAGTCCACCTTATTATATATTAGTGCCAGTTCGGCGTGGGGCTTGCTTGTCTAAAATATTTAAAAACCGCTGCCGTAGGGGCAGGCCCCTGTGTCTGCCCTGGCAACTGCCGAAGGGGCAAAATCAAGGGCTGGCACATGGGGCTGGCAAATGCCTTACGGCGGTTTGCGCCCCGTTTGCGTAATGGCGGCGTCACCATTGCGCGGCAGTGTTTTGACGTATGTTCACAAACAAAGGCCAAAAGTGACAAAATGTAACTTTCAGCTATGCCGTGCTTCAGGCGCGGTTTGCGGGCGTGGTTGCGCCCGATGTGCGTAGTTGCGTGGCTTTACGCACTTTGCGTCAATTCCGCCTGTTTTCAAAACGTGATAATGGTTGTAAACATACACTGTTAATACGGCCTTTTTGCTATACAAAGTGAAAGAATTTTTGGTGTAAAAACGTCACTTATCGAGGAAAAAGGCTGAAATACTTATCTCTTTTGTTAAAAAACGGACGTCCACGCACTTTTTTCTCGTTCTTATTTTGTTCATGTTGAATTTATCTTTAAATTTGCAAATTGTAATAAATGTAATAACTTAATCAAATTAATTAAGAGAGAGTATCTATGAAAAGAAAACTAACAATGATTTTGGCCGGCCTGTTCCTATCGATAGGAATGGCATTGGCGCAAACATCAATCACGGGAACAGTGGTGTCCCAAGAGGACGGCCAGCCCGTCATCGGCGCCACGGTCCGCGTGCCCGGTTCTAATACCGGTGCGGTAACCGACGTGGACGGTAAGTTCACCATCAGCGCGCCCCAGGGGGCGGAGCTTTCGGTCTCTTACATCGGTATGAAGACCGTTACGGTGAAAGCCGCCAACAACATGAAGGTGACTCTTGAGCCGGACGACGCCTCGCTCGACGAGCTTGTTGTCGTAGGTTACGGTTCTGCACGTAAGCTCGGAACCATTGCCGGTTCTGTCAGCTCTGTGTCAAGCGAGGCCATCGCCAACCGTCCCGCGGCCAACGTGGCTGACGCCCTTCAGGGCCAGGTGGCAGGTCTGCAGGTGTTTACCTCTTCTGGTGAGCCCTCTTCAACCTCGACAATGACCATCCGCGGTACTACGTCAATCAACGCTTCAACAGAACCTCTCTACATTCTCGACGGTAGCGAGATCTCATCTTCTACGTTCGTGTCGCTCAACCCTAACGACATCGAGAACGTGACAGTGTTGAAGGACGCTTCTTCTACCGCCATCTACGGTTCACGCGCCGCCAACGGTGTCGTTATCGTGACATCTAAGAAAGGTAAGTTCGGCGAGGCTCCGACAATCTCGGTGTCAGCGCAGTACTCTATATCTGAAATCGCTCATGACGGCATGGACATGATGAACTCTGCCCAGTGGTTCCAGTTCCAGGAAATGATGTCTCCGGCTTTGGCCAACACTCAGTCATTCCAGGACATGAAGAACTTCTACATCAAGAACAACATCAGCACCGACTGGGCTAAGGAATACCTCGGCAACACCGCTCCTATCACCCAAATCGACGCCAGCGTGCGCGGCGGTTCGCAGAATATGAACTACCTCGTTTCGTTCTCTCACTATGACGCCAGCGGTCTTTATGACGACTCAAGCCTCCGCCGTGAGACATTGCGTACGAACCTTGAGGCCAACATCACTCCTTGGTTGAAGATTGGTTCTAACACCAACCTCGCCTACACCAAGACACGTTCTACCACTTGGGGTACTGACGGTACCAACCTTCACAACAAGTCTGTGGCAGCACACGTTTATCTGCCCACGCAGACTCCGCGCGAAATCCTCGGCCTGGTTTACAACCCCGACGGCTCAATCGACTATGCCAACAGTAAGTTTGAAGGATTCGGCGAAGTCAACAAGCTGTTCACCATGATGAACTGCTGGAACCCTGATTACCTCGCCGCCATGCAGCCGATGGTTTATGACCGCGTGCGTATCAACGAAAACGCATTTGTAAACATCAACCCCATCAAGGGCTTGAACATCCGTTCGGCCGTAGGTCTTGACTGGAACGTTCTCCGCACAAGCGGCAAGTTCTACAACACCATGCAGGAAGACGGTATCACGGACAATCCTTTCGGTACGGCTATGGAGCAGGCTTCAACGTATTATCGTTGGACTGTCACCAACACGGCAGAGTACAAGTTCAACATCCTTGGCAAGCATGACTTCACAGTGCTGTTAGGTCAAGAGTCTACCAATACAAAGACTGTTGCTTTCGGTGCTTCTGTAAACGGACTTGTTGACAACCGCTTGATGCTGATGTCGGCCGCAACTCAGAGTGGTGTCAGCGTTCCTGCCCATTCAATCAGTGAAGAGGTGCGCAACTCTTGGTTCGGTATGCTGAACTATGCTTTCGACAACCGTTACTTCCTTGACCTCTCTGTCCGCCGCGACGGTTCTTCTCTCTTCGCCGACGGTCACCGCTGGGGTACTTTCGGTGCTGCCGCTGCGATGTGGAACATCACAAACGAGAAGTTCATGAAGTCTACACGCTCATGGCTCAACGACTTGCAGGCAAGGGTAAGTTACGGTTCTACTGGTAACTCTGGTATCAACCCGTACATGGCCATGTCTCTTATTGGTGCGACAGGTTCTTACAACAACGGCTCTTCAACAGCTCTCGCCACTCCGGGTAACGACGAATTGACATGGGAAACTGTTAAGACATTCAACGTTGGCTTGTCAGGCCGTCTCTTCAACCGCGTTGACTTCGACGTACAGTATTACAACAAGATAACGTCAGACATGCTCATGTCTATACCTTATTCTTATACGACAGGTTTCGCTTCAGGATGGGGTAACGTTGCCGAGATGCGCAACCGTGGTGTTGACTTCACCATCGGTGTTGACATTATCCGCAACAAGGACTGGTACTGGAACGTTAAGGTCAACGGCAACTACAACTCTAACGAGGTTACCAAGCTGTTCCAGGGTCTTGACTCTTATTCTTCAGGCGACTTCGTTCAGCTTGAGGTCGGCCATCCTTACGGAGAGTTCTACATGGTACGTTGGGACCACGTTGACCCCGCTGACGGACAGAGCGTATGGCTCGACAAGGACGGCAACTACACCAAGGTTTACTCTGCCGCCAACAAGGTGCAGACAGGCAAGAACTCAATTGCTCCTTGGACAGCCGGTCTGAGTACGACCCTTGCATGGAAAGGCTTCCAGCTTGACGTACAGTTCTCTGGCATGTTCGACCGTTACATGTACAACAGCGAGCGTTACATGCTTGAAAACCCGCAGTTCGCAGCCACAACCAACCAGTCTACCAACATGCTGAACATGTGGATGAAGCCTGGCGACGTTACAAGCGTTCCCGCTGCTAATGTTGTAAGGCAGATTGATACCCAGTTCCTCGAGAACGCTTCTTTCGTGCGCCTGAAGTTCTTGCAGTTGTCTTACACATTCCCCGAGAAGTGGATGAAGGCTACCAGAATCTTCAAGGGTGCCAAGGTGTTCTTCACCGGCCGTAACCTGTTGACATTCACAAGCTATAAGGGATATGACCCTGAAGTTGACAGCGTTCTGTCTATCGGTAACTACCCGAACACACGCCAGTACTCTTTCGGCGCACAATTGACATTCTAATCAATGCACATAAACATCAAATTAAAGAAGGTAACAACAATGAACAAAAAGATATTATTACCTGTAATGGCTCTTGCGCTTACATTCGCTTCTTGCGACATGGACAAAGAACCTTACGATTCAATCCCGACTGACGAGGCCTTGGTGACGCCTACCGACTTCGAGTCGATGCGCAACAACCTTTATAGGATGATGCGTATATCAGTTGGAAATACATCTGCCATCAATGCCCCTGACATCCAGTGTGACGAGTTCAACGCCGTTGCTGGATATTTGGGAACGTTTGGTTACATGTACACATGGAGTTACGCCGAGAACTTGCAGGAGGCTGGTACTGTTTACGGTAACTACCAGGCTGTCATTGCGACCTCTAACTTCGTCATTGACGGCTACAACAAGTGTGACATGTCAAATGAGACAGTCTTCACTCCTGATGCAATGAAGGAAGTCAACGAGACCAAGGGTGTAGCTTTCTTCACACGCGCTTTCGCCCTGTACAACCTGGCTCAGTATTTCTGCATAGACTATGAGGACGACGCTACGGCTGACGCCCCCAACAGCGGTGTGTCTTACCGTCTTGACTTCTATCCGTCTGATGACGTAGCGACTTATCCTGCCCGCAAGACTCTCCGCGAGACTTACGCACAGATAGTTGAAGACTTGGACAGCGCGGCCAAATACATCACCGTGGCTCCTGAGCGTAGCAACTACTACATCTCCACCGATGCTGTCAAGGCAATGCAGGCACGTGTAGCCCTTTCAATGGACAACTATCCGTTGGCCGCTCAGTTGGCTTCTGAGGTTGCCAACTCTACCACTTACAGGTTCGCCAACAGCGTGAACAACCTGAACAACATGTGGGAGCATGGCACGTCAAGCACTACTGACCCCGAGACCATCTTCAAGCTCTCTGTACGGAATGTTGACGAGCGCGTCGGACAGATGGGACAGATTTATTGGCCGGCACGTGAAGGCCAGTCTCCTGACTATCTGCCTACACAGGCTGTCATCAACCTTTATCCTGAGGGTGACTATCGTAAGTCTGTTTACTTCTCTTTGGAAGACATGCAGACCAACACTGGTGAATCAGGCTCTGTCTACATTCTCTCAAAGTATCCGTATGAAGGCTACCTGTATAACCTGAACTCAGGTGACGAGTATTCTCGCGCAATGGTTCAGCCCAAAGTGTTCCGCATCTCTGAGATGTACCTCATCGCAGCAGAGGCTTACGCTATGATGGGTGAAGATGTTCAGGCTCGCAGCTATCTTGGTGAACAGATGAGAAACCGCATCAGGAACTTCAACATCAGCTCTGAACTGGGAAGCCTCACAGGCCAAGACCTCTTGGAGGTAATCCGTGAGGAGCGTCAGCGTGAGTTCCTCGGCGAAGGCATGCGCCTGTTCGACCTCAAACGTTGGCATCTGGGCGTAACCCGTGGCACGCCGCAGAACGAATCTATGTGTCTCCAGCCGGGTTCTGCCACTACGACAGGCTTGGTTAAGGGTGCCACTGACAACCAGATTGTATGGCCTATACCGCAAGCGGAAGTCAACGCCAACCCGAATGTTGTGCAGAATCCTGGTTATTAATTCTAATCACATTAAAAGAATAAAGAATCATGAAATTTATAAAATCATTAATATTGCTTGCAGCGGCTGTGCCGTTCTTCGCCTCTTGCGAGGATGACGATGTCAACTCAGCGCAATGCACCTTGGGCTTTGCAAGCAGCACAGTTGAAATAAGCGAGGCCTCGTCTGGATATCTTCAAATCCCTATCAACGTTACAGGGAAGCGCAACGGCCCCATCCATGTGACAATCGAGGCTACTCCTGCCGGCCAGAACGGCGCGGTTGAAGGTGAGAACTATATCATCACAGACAAGACTCTCAACCTCAACGCCGACACTTTGAGTACTGGTACAATCAATGTTGAGTTGAAGGTCATCAACGATAATGAAATCAATGATGACAGGAGCTTCAACCTGACAATCGCTTCTGTCGAGGGTGCCGAGGTTTCTACACAGACAACGCAGGTTACCATCATAGACGATGACAAAGACCCGTACTTCAACTTCTTTGGGACATGGTACTTCAACGCTACTGGTTCTGACGCAAACGGACAGCCGGCACCGATAGCAGCGTTGGTAACTGTTGACGGTGCAACAAGCATGAGCGACGCCGCTTACAACCGCCGCCTGACGTTCACCTCGACTGAAATCCTCACCGGAGCGGAAGTTGTCTGGACGATGAACTACTCACTGGATGCAGCTACGAATACAGGTACGCTGGCCTTCCCGTGCGGCGACAACCTCGGACAGGTTCAGACTTACGACCCTGTGACTGGAACAGAGGTTGTCACGGTTGACCTGCGCTGGGCACTTGTAAGCCCGACTGGCGAATTCCAGCCGACAGCGACATGGACTTCTGACGAATGGCAGCTCCAGCCTGACGGCATCAGGCCGCCTACGGAGATAAAGTTCCCGGCTGACGGCACTCAGCTCTTGCTGGGCTTCAGCTACCAGGGTGGTTTCTATTCGTTCAACGGATACAAAGACGTAACATTCACAAAGGCTGAATAAAGCCTTGTTCGGAAATCCAGAAGAGGGCGCTTCATGATGTTTGATGCGCCCTCTTTTAAAACATAAACACCATTACAAAATACAGCTATGAAAAAAGTATTACTTTCGATGTCATTGATTCTTGCCCTGCCGCTTGTTGCCATGGCAGGACCGAGGAGTCTTGAAGAGATGAAAGCCGCAGCGAGCAAGGTTATCCCTGTGGCTAAAACACGTTCATCAGCTAACGCGGCTGACGGCTTGAAAGTGCTGAAAACCGTACCTCAGCTTACTGTATTGGGTTATGAGAACGGCGGTTACGCCGTCATCGCGAATGACGACCGCTTCCCCGCCGTACTCGGTTATAGCGACAGCAAGCTTTCCAATGGTGACAATCCCGGTCTGCAGTGGTGGATGAACGCCATGTCAGAGGCTCTTGCTGCTCAGGCTGCCGGCGAGACCAAGGCGGCTACACGCGTCATCCCTGACGGTCTGAAGTCCGAAGTGCCTGGACTGATGACCACAAAATGGGGGCAAAGCGCGCCGTATTACAACATGTGCCCCACATATATAAGCTCGAGTACCGGAGCGTCTACCCACTATCTTACGGGGTGTGTGGCCACGGCCATATCTCAGATAATGTATTACCACAAGTGGCCTGAGACGGGCGAAGGCTATTCGTCTTATACATTCACTGACGCAAGCGGAAAAGTGCAGAGCCTCGAGGCCGACTATGACCGGGCACATTATGACTATGCCAACATGCTTCCGGTTTACGAAGAGGGCAAATACACTTTGATACAGGCAAACGCTGTGGCCACCCTCATGGCGCATGTCGGCATCTCTGTGGAGATGAATTACCAGGTAGGCGCGAGCGGCGCGCTGCACAATGTGGCTTGCCTGTCGTTGCGCAACTATTTCCGTTACAACGACAACATCAAGATGTACATGCGCGACTACTACCCGCAGCAGGAGTGGATGGACATCGTTTACCGTGAGCTTAGCGACGGTTGCCCCGTGCTTTACGGCGGCCAGGCTGAAGAGTTCGGCGGTCACTCTTTCGTGATTGACGGATATGACGCCGACGGCCTTGTGCGTGTCAACTGGGGCTGGGAAGGCTCTGACGACGGTTTCTATGACATCTCGCTGCTCGATCCTCCTTCGGCCAACTACAATTCGTTCCTCTCTCAGAACATGGTTGTAGTGCGTCCTGAGACCGACGAGCGTTACAATCCCGGATACTTCTCGATGTGGAGTCTCACAAGGGCTCTTGAGATGGGCACTGACGGCAGCCAGTTGACATTCTCTCAAATCTCTGCCGCCAACCTTGACGTTGAGTCTTTCTATGGTGACATCCTCCTCGTTGCCGAGAATATGTCTACGGGCAAGAGGACGGTGTTGAGGACATTGAACTCTTATTCAGCGTCAAGGGCTGTTGAATACGGAGAGATTGAATTCTTCGGACAGAAAGACCCTGTCAGCGTTGAAGCCTTGGCAGACGGCGAATACCGCATATTCGTGGCTTCGCAGTCACCCCTTGAGGCTACCATGCAGCCCATGCGCAGCCATGAAACCGTCAACAACAGCTACATCCTGACCAAGAGCGGCTCTACGCTGAGCCTCACCGCAGAGAACAATCCCAACTGGACCGCAACGACTGGCATCAGCGGCGTTGAGGTGGGCGACAACACCGGCGACGGCATCGTGCGCGTTTACGACATGTCAGGCCGCATGGTTTACTCTGCCCCTGTAGCAGGATTCTCTGTAGCCGATGTTCCGGCCGAGGGCGTGCTGATTATCAAGAACGGCTCGCAGGTAAAGAAAGTCATCAAGTAAAAACTATAAGGAAAGGGAGAAAATGAACAAGACAGCTTTATCAATGGCTCTTATGCTGGCTTTGCCGGCATTCGCTATAGCCGGGCCGAGAAGCCTCGCCGAGATGAAGTCGGCGGCGCGCCAGGCTATACCCGCCGCCCAGACGGGTGCGCGTTCGGTTGCAGGCGGTGACCTGAAGGTGTTGAAGCAGGGCAGCCAGTACACCGTGCTTGGATATGCCAACGGCGGTTTCGCCGTCATCGCCAACGATGACAGGTTCGCCCCTGTGCTTGGCTATTCAGACGGCAAGGTGGGCGATGACGCCCCTCTGGCCTTGCAGTGGTGGATGGACGCCATGGACGAATCGCTTGAGCGTCAGCTCGCCGAGGGCACTAACACCCGCGCCGAGGTTGACCGCCCCGCGACTTACTCTAACAGCGTAGCCCCGCTGCTCACCACGACGTGGGGACAGGAGACGCCGTACAACAACCTCACCCCCGTGTATACTACCGCCGAGGGCGAGGCCCATTACATGACGGGCTGCGTGTCTACGGCCATGTCGCAGATAATGAACTACCACGAGTGGCCCGTTACCGGTACGGGCAGCTCGTCATACCAGTTCACGCCCGTAGGCGGCCAGGCTCAGACGCTTTCGGCCAACTACGGCGAGACGACGTATGACTGGGCAAACATGCTCGACTCTTACGCCGGCACGTACAACGACGCGCAGGCTACGGCTGTGGCCACGCTGCTTTACCACTGCGGCGTCAGCACCGAGATGCAGTACAACCAGACGGGTAGCGGCACGCCTTCTGTAAACGCCTGCCGCGCCCTGAAGACGTATTTCGGCTACGACAGCGACATCGACATCTACAACCGCGAGGCTTGGCCGTTGCAGGAGTGGATGAACGTCGTATGGAGGGAACTCAACGACCACTGCCCGATACTCTTCTCAGGAGTGCGCGCTGACGGCCTGGCTCACTCGTTCGTCATCGACGGTTACGACGAGAACGGCCTCATGCACGTCAACTGGGGATGGGAAGGCGTGGCTGACGGTTATTTCGACATAACCCTGCTCAACGGCTTCTCGCTGTCGCAGGAGATGGTCGTAGTGCGCCGTCCCGACGACAACCGCTTCACCTACACCGCCCAGCCGCACTGGGGACTCAACGGAGACCTCAACATGGAAGTCAGCGGATACTACCTGCTGATAAGCCAGCGTGGCGGCAACGGCCTGTTCAACGCCAGCTCAAACCTCTTCAGCGGCGTGGTGGCCGTAGTGGCAGAGAACATGGAAGACGGCACAATCACCCAGCTCAGCTCGCCTGACATTGACGAAATCATGCCTATCAGCAACGCCAACTATGGCGCGGGCATCAGCCTCACCGGCAATTTGCGCGCAAGCTTCGCCAACCTGCTCGAGGGCGAGTACAGGGTTTACTTCGCCGTGAAGGCCACGGGCGACGACACATGGTATCCCGTATTGAGCAACGAGAGGAACAACAACAACTTCATCCTGAACGTTGGCAGGTGGGATACCACCATCACCGAGGGCGACCCGCAGTGGTGCGTCGGCATTGAAGGCGTAACCGTAGGCAACCCGTCAGACGGCATTGTCAACGTCTACACCGTTGACGGCGTCAAGGTTTACTCTGCTCCCGCCGCCGGCTTCAGCATCGACGACGTTCCGGCCACAGGCCTGCTCATCGTCAAGAACGGCGCGGAGACCACCAAGGTGATGAAGAAATAACATGGCATACGGCTGCGTCTGCGCTGCGTAATGTTCCGCGCGCGTAACAGCCTGTAAGCCAAAGGCTTTATGGAAGGCCGCATTTTGCACTGCAAAATGCGGCCTTTTGTTTTGCCGTTTGCGGCATTTCGTGTGGCGAAAAGCCGCAAGCGGGCATGCGTCCGCAGTTTGTTTGGACGTTTTGCAAACGTCGAGCCAGTCCCCGAAGGGTGCGGACAGCATTTACGGTAGACGCCGGTTAGGCATAAAACCTGTTTGTTTGCGAATGTCCCACGTCGCCGCCGTAGGGGCGGACCCGTGTGTCCGCCCTTCATTTTGCCCAGCCGCATTTGGCAATATGGAGGGTGAACGAATGCGGCGAAGATGAATGACATGAAGGGCAGACACACGGGTCTGCACCTACGGCGGGTGTTTTTGCTGATTGTTATGCATAATAGTAATGACACATTTGTGCGGGAAGCGCGTTTCATGGCCTATCTGCCATGGAGTCGAACAAACGTTACTGTTAACGTAATTTTTAAAATTTTGTTGTTTAACATGATTTTCAAGAAAAATCATTATCTTTGCATATTATATGTCTATTAACTTAAAATCATTGATGCTATGGTGAGATGTTTGAAGTTTTTCTTGCTGTCATTGTTAGCTGTTATGACGGTTTCTTGTTCCAATGAAGATGAGAACATAGAATATGAGTATCTTCCTGTGAAGTTGGTAGGGTCGGATACGTGGAGCATATTGAATGTTAAGACGGGCGAAGTGGTGTTCAGGGACGAGTTCAAGAACAAGCCTTCGGCCATTTACCACGATGTGTTCTTCGTGAAGAACGACAAGGGCACGTTCGACTATTACAGCGTGAAGGACGTGAAAAAACCACTCAACAAGACGTCGTATTACATGGCGATAGACTTCGTCGGTTCTGACATAGTGCCTGCCACGCTACCGGGCAAGCAGATAACGCTGATTAACACCAAGTGTGAGGAAGTGGCCGTGCTTGACAAGTCGATAGAGCGTTGCGGCAGGTTCAAAGGCGGTTTGGCCCCGTTCATGGATGATGCTGACAAGTGGGGCTTCCTTGACAAGAAGGGCAACATTGTAATCAAGGCCAAGTATGACGATGTGTCGTGGTTCAACGACGGCGTGGCCGTGTGCGCCACGAAAGACGTGGCCAGCGACGTGACGACGTACTACGCCGTTGACACCGACGGCAAGGAACTGTTCAAGTTCACCTCGAAAGACTACAAGGCCATAGGCTCGTATAGCGAAGGCTACCTGCCGGTGGTGAAAGACGATGAAATCATATACCTTGACAAGACAGGGAAGAAGGTTTACAGCCTGTGCAATCTCAATGACACTACGTCAACTTATATGGTGAACCTTTGCACGTATGGCGACGGACGCTCGGTGTTCATTGAGGGTGACATGTTCGGCCTGAAGGACAAGGAGAACAACATCATCCTGCGCGCCAAGTATGACCTGCTATATAACATTGGCGAAGGCCGGTATTTCGCGAAAAAGGACGACAAGTTCGGCGTCATAGACTATGAGGACAATGTCGTGCTTGACTTCAAGTACGAGGAAATCGACAAGCTGCGCGATGACGTCTTCGTGGTGGGCAACGGCAAGACTAAGACCTTGGTGAACGACAAGGGGGAGGACGTGACCAATGTGAACATTTCAGATTATTCGCTCGATTACGTGAACGTGGTGAAGAGCAACTACCTCGACCCCAAGGACTATGCGCAGAAAATAGCCAACAGCTTCACTGAGACATCGTGCGCCGGATACACGGGGAAGATGACCCTGCGCGACTTCAAGGCCGAGCTTACATACGGCGAGAGCTATTATTCTGACGAGATGACGCTGACCATCAATAACGAGAACACTGGCAGGACGGTGCTGCTGTTGTTCGACAAGTACCTGTCAAGGCAGACATACAGGTATGAGACGTATTATTACTGGACGTACAGGTATCCGGCCGGTTACGTGTTCAATTACGACGCCAAGCTGCGCGGGGTGTTCATCACATACGACATATCAGAGTACGAGCCGGTTGAGGCGAAGGTCGCCGAAGAGTTTGAGAAGCTGCTGAAGGCCAAGGGCTACAAGTCTGTGGACGGCGGATACATGGAGTCGCCCAAGGGCACAGCCGCCGGGCTTGCCTACGATGAAGGCGTGATAACGCTGTGCTACTACTTCGACGACGGCTACCGCGTTGACTTGGCAAGGAACGCCCGCAAGTCGAACAAGAAGACGCCCGAGGGTGTTGACGATGTGGCGGCTTATGACAGCGTAGCTATGGATGATTATTATGCGGTAGACTCCTTGGTTGCAGATTCGGTAGGTTATTATTGATATTGGCTTGCTCGCAACGAATAAAAATATAATATCTTTTCTTTATGCCGCCATCTTTCCATCCAATGCGCATTGGATGGAAAGATTGTGGCATACATTTTAAATGACAGGTATTGGCAACCGCTCTTTTTTTAGGGTCGTTCCCTGTAAGACATGTGTCCTTAACTCCTTTGACTTATTTAACTTCCTTAACTCCTAAAAAAGATAAAAATAAAAGCATCGTTTCTCCCGTTTTTATTTTGCATTTCCCCCAGCTTGCAGTAACTTTGCACTGGATTTTAGATTTCAAAGATTATGGCAAAGAAAGCATTATTGATGATACTCGACGGATGGGGTATCGGAAAGCATGGGGACGGCGACGTCATCTTCAACACGCCCACCCCGTATCTTGATTATCTTAACGCCGTAAGCCCGCATTCACAGCTCCAGGCTTCGGGCGAGGACGTGGGTCTGCCCGACGGCCAGATGGGCAACTCAGAGGTGGGACACCTCAACATCGGCGCGGGCAGGATTGTTTATCAGGACTTGGTTAAAATCAACCGCGCATGCAAGGACGGTTCTATATTGAAGAACCCTGAGATAGTGAACGCCTACAGCTACGCCCAGAAGACGGGCAAGAAGCTTCACCTGATGGGCTTGACCTCCAACGGCGGCGTACACTCGTCGCTCGACCACTTGTTCAAGCTCGTCGAGATAGGCAAGGAGTACGGCTTGAAGGACGTCTACGTACACTGCTTCATGGACGGGCGCGACACTGACCCGAAGAGCGGTGCGGGCTTCATCCGCGAGCTTGAGGGCGTATGCAAGGCCAACGGCGCGCACGTGGCCAGCATCATTGGCCGTTTCTACGCCATGGACCGCGACAAGCGTTGGGCGCGCGTTAAGGAGGCTTACGACCTGCTCGTAGAGGGCAAGGGCAAGCAGGATGACGACATGGTGCGCGCCATGGAGGAAAGTTACGCCGAGGGCGTTACTGACGAGTTTGTCAAGCCCATCAACAATTCAACCGTTGACGGCACAATCAAGGAGGGTGACGTGGTCATCTTCATCAACTTCCGTAACGACCGCGCCAAGGAGCTTACCCAGGTGCTGACACAGCAGGACATGCCCGAGGAAGGCATGCACACCGTGAAGGATTTGCAGTATTACTGCATGACGCCGTATGACGCCTCGTTCAAGGGCGTACACGTGCTGTTCCCCAAGGAGAACGTTGAGGACACCCTCGGCGAATACCTCAGCAAGCAGGGCAAGAAGCAGCTACACACGGCCGAGACCGAGAAGTACGCCCACGTGACGTTCTTCTTCAACGGAGGCCGCGAGGCTCCTTACGAGGGCGAGGACCGCATACTCGTGCCGTCGCCCAAGGTAGCCACTTACGACCTGAAGCCGGAGATGAGCGCGTATGAGGTGAAAGACAAGCTCGTAGGCGCAATCAACACGCAGGAGTATGACTTCATCGTGGTGAACTTCGCCAACGGCGACATGGTGGGCCACACCGGCGTCTACCACGCCATTGCCAAGGCCGTATGGGCCGTTGACCACTGCGTGAAGGACGTCATCGAGGCCGCCAAGGCCAACGGCTACGAGGCCATCATCATTGCCGACCACGGCAACGCCGACAACGCCATCAACGCCGACGGCACGCCCAACACGGCCCACTCGCTTAACCCCGTGCCCTTCATCTACGTGACCGACAACAACAGCGCGACCGTGAAGAACGGCCGTCTGGCCGACGTCGCCCCGTCAATCCTGCACATCATGGGGCTTGAGCAGCCCGCCGACATGACCGGCGAGAACCTCATCGAGGACAACATCTGATTACGATAATCTTGGTTTCAATTGGGGAGACGCGTCTCCCCAATTGAAGCCCGTCATGAAGTTAAAGCCGTCGCCGCCGGTCGTTGGCCCGCGTCGCCCGGGCTTTAACTTTTTTGTTGCCAACCTTTACGTTGTCAATATGGATGCATCTGAAAACAAGCCGCGTGGCTTCAGGGGATTTGTTTTTAAGCTGAAACGGTCGGCCTGGGTGCGCTCCACCCTCAGCGGGCTGGTCGGCACTACGCTTGGCATCATCCTTACCTTCGGCACTAAAACCTGCGCCGACAACGTGGCCAAGGAGCGCACCGCCGCCACGACAACGAAGATGGTGATGCGCCATCTCAACACTACCACTAACCAATACGCCAAGATGCTGAAGGCCGTACAGACGGACTACATGGAGAAGGTCGGCCTGACGGTGGACGACCTGTATGAGACGACGGATACGGTGGTGTATGAGATTGACGAGAAAACCGAATTTTGACCGTTAGGCTCGTGCGTGTGGATACTTATGGATAACACAAATGACATTCAGGACATTTTTTTTCTTGTTGCGGGCAATCGTGTGAAAATGTAAATTAGTAACTTTGCAGCCGATAAAGAAGACTGATTGAAACATTTAGATGGTAACAGTAGGTATTGACATAGGCTCAACCACGGTCAAGGCGGTAGCCGTCGGCGATGGCGGCGAGATGCTTTTTTCGCGTTATGAGCGTCACAATGCCAACGCGCGTGAGGTGGTGGCACGCCTCATGGGCGAACTGATGGGGCGTTGCGGCGACATCGAGGCCGGCGTCAGGCTGACCGGTTCTGTGGGCATGGGCTTCGCCGAGAAGTGCGGGCTGCCGTTTGTCCAGGAGGTGGTGGCCGCCACAAAGGCCGTCCAGAAATATTATCCCGAAACGTCGTCGCTTATCGACATCGGCGGCGAGGACGCCAAGGTGGTGTTCTTCCGCGAAGGGCGCGCCGCCGACCTGCGCATGAACGGAAACTGCGCCGGCGGCACCGGCGCGTTCATCGACCAGATGGCCGTGTTGCTCGGTGTGGGCGTTGACGAGCTTGACGGCTTGGCGGCACGCGCCGAGAACACTTATCCAATAGCGTCGCGTTGCGGCGTTTTCTGCAAGACTGACATCCAGAACCTCATAGCCAAGAACGTAAGCCGGGCCGACATTGCCGCTTCCATACTTCACGCCGTGGCCGTGCAGACGGTCGTCACGCTGGCTCACGGTTGCGAGATTACCGCCCCTGTGCTGATGTGCGGCGGTCCGCTGACGTTCATCCCCTCGTTGCGCAAGGCTTTCAAGGACTATCTTTCCCTGTCTGATGGCGACATCGTCATGCCTGAACACGGCACGTTGCTGCCCGCCATTGGTGCGGCCTTAGCCGCTGTTGACGGCGAACGGCCGCGCAGGTTGTCGGCCGTCATCGCCGACATGGCCGCCTCTCCGCGTTCGTGCGACGGCCGGCGCGGCGCGCTCAGGCCTATATTTGGCGGCGCGGCGGAGTATGCCGGCTGGCTTGGCCGCATGTCTCGCCATACTGTCGGCACAGCCGAGCTGCGCGAGGGCGTGCAAGACGCCTTCATCGGCATCGACTCAGGCTCTACTACCACAAAGATTGTTGTAACCGATGCGGCCTCGCGCGTACTGTATTCTTATTACAGCGCGAACAAGGGCAACCCCATAGGAACTGTCGAAGAAGGGCTTGTGCTGTTGCGGGAGAAGTGCCGAGAGCGCGGCGCACGGCTCAACATAAAAGGCAGTTGCTCAACCGGTTACGGCGAAGACCTGGTAAAGGCGGCCTTCCAGCTTGGCGGCGGCATCGTGGAAACAATCGCCCACTACATGGCGGCCCATTATCTTGACCCGGCCGTTTCGTTCATTCTCGACATCGGCGGGCAGGACATGAAGGCCATATTCGTAAACAACGGCGTGATTGACCGCATCGAGATAAATGAGGCTTGCTCCTCAGGCTGCGGTTCGTTCATCGAGACGTTCGCCAAGACTCTTGGTTTTCCCGTCGGCGATTTCGCTTCCGAGGCTTGCCGTGCCGCCGCTCCGTGCGACCTCGGCACGCGCTGCACGGTGTTCATGAACTCGAAAGTCAAGCAGGCTTTGCGTGAAGGCGCGACCGTAAGTGACATCGCCGCCGGGCTGGCTTATTCGGTTGTGAAGAACTGCCTGTACAAGGTGCTGAAGCTGAGGGACGTGTCACAGCTTGGCAACCATATCGTTGTGCAGGGCGGCACGATGCGCAACGACGCCGTGGTGCGTGCCCTTGAGTTGATGACAGGGGCTGAGGTGGCGCGTTGCGACATGCCTGAACTGATGGGAGCGTATGGCTGCGCGCTGTATGCCAAGAGCCACCAGAACTGTGACATGTCGCTTGACGACATGCTGGCAAAGGCCGACTATACGCAGAAGACGCTCCACTGCAAGGGATGTGACAACCAGTGCCTCGTCGTGCGTTACCTTTTCGGCAACGGCGAGAAGTATTATTCGGGAAACAAGTGTGAGAAAGTGTTTGCCAACGGCGGCTCAGACAAGCCGTCGAAAGGCGTCAACGCATACGAGCGCAAGAACGAATTGCTGTTTGACAGGGGCGGGGTGGAAGGTTCGCCCGCCATGACCGTCGGCATACCCCGTTGCCTTAACATGTATGAGGACTATCCTTTCTGGCACACGCTGTTCACCGCTTGCGGCATCGGGGTGCGCCTGTCGGCCTTGTCCAATTACCAGAGTTACGAGCGGAGCGCGTGCATGGTGATGTCAGACAACATCTGTTTCCCGGCCAAGCTCGTACACAGCCACATCCAAGACCTGATAGACAAGCATGTTGACCGCATCTTCATGCCATTTGTAGTTTACGAACACCAGGACGAGGGGCAGAACAGTTACAATTGCCCGATTGTCACCGGATACGCCGAAGTTGTCAAAGGGGTGCAGTCAGGGGCGGTGCCTGTTGACTCGCCTACCATAAGTTTCAAGGACAAGAGCCTTTTGTTGAAGCAATGCAAGGAGTATCTTGGCGGCCTTGGGGTGGATGGCAAGACCGTGTCCCACGCCTTCAGCCTTGCCGTAAAGGCGCAGGAAGACTACGTCCGCGCCATTGTTTCTTATGACGAAAGCGTTTACCGCGAGGCCCGCAAGAAAGGGGCTTTGACCATATTGCTGGCCGGAAGGCCTTATCACACAGACATGCTGATACAGCACAAGGTGTCTGACATGCTGGCGGACATGGGCATTTATGTCATAACCGACGACATTGTGCGTGGCAAGCACGTGGCCGTTGACGACGCCCATTATCTCTCGCAGTGGGCTTATCCCAACCGTATTCTGGAGGCGGCGAAGTGGAGTGCGGGGCAGAGTGACATGGAGTTTGTCGAGATGACATCGTTCGGCTGCGGCCCTGACGCATTCCTTGTTGACGAGGTTCGCGACATGCTGATGCGCCACGGCAAGGTGCTTACGCTGCTGAAGCTCGACGACATCAACAACGTCGGCTCGATGAAGCTGCGTGTCCGTTCGCTCATCGAGAGCCTGAAGCTCGCCTCCATGAGTGGCGTGAAGCGGCATGAAGAGAGCGGTTTCAATACCACTCCGACGTTCGACGAGGCTTGCTGGGGGCGCAAAATCCTTGTTCCTTACTTCACTCCGTTCATCTCTCCGCTCATACCCGCCATCATGAAGATAGCCGGATACGACGTTGAGAACCTGCCTTTGAGTGACACCGAGTCGTGCGAATGGGGCTTGAAATACGCCAACAACGAAGTGTGCTACCCGGCAACGCTCATAGTTGGCGACATCATAAAGGCGTTTGAAAGCGGCAAGTATGACCCGAAAGAAACCGCTGTGGCCATGACACAGACGGGCGGACAGTGCCGCGCGAGCAGCTACGTGTCGCTGATAAAGAAGGCTTTGGTGGATGCTGGTTACGGCGAAGTGCCCGTTGTGGCGTTCGCTTTCGGCAGTTCGATTGAGAACAAGCAGCCCGGTTTCCGTGTAAACTGGTTTAAGCTGATGCCCATCGCCCTTTATTCTTTGCTTTACAGTGACTGCATGGCGAAATTCTATTATGCTTCCGTCGTGCGCGAAAAGCAGCCCGGACAAGCCGCAAGGCTGCGAGACCTCTACCTGCAAGTAGGCGAAAGGCTTATCCTTGAGGGGCGTCATGACGACCTCGTGAGCTATATCGGCATGGCGGCGACAGAGTTTGACCGCATCTGCAAGGAAAAACCATGCCCCAAGGTGTGTGTTGTCGGCGAGATATTCTTGAAGTTCAACCCCTTCGCCCAGAAGCATGTCACTGACTGGCTCATATCGCAGGGCGTTGAGGTTGTGCCGCCGCTGCTGCTTGATTTCTTCATGCAGAGCTTCGTTAACAAGCGTGTTGACGAGCAGACGCACTTGCGCCGCAAGTCAATCACCAATTTCATTTACGGCATGGCGTACAAGAGGATAATGAAACACGTGGCCCGTGTCAACCGTACCGCGTCAGCCTTTCGTTACTTCACGCCGTTCAGCGACATATTCCAAGAGGCCGACGAGGCCCGTAAGGTAATCACCCTGAGCGCGCAGTTCGGTGAAGGCTGGTTGTTGCCGGCTGAAATCATGTCGTGCGCACGCCAAGGGGTAAAGAATGTCATCAGCCTGCAGCCGTTCGGATGCATAGCCAACCACATCGTGTCAAAGGGCATAGAGAAGCGCATAAAGCAGTTTTTCCCCGACATGAACATTCTTTCGCTCGACTTCGACAGTGGCGTCAGCGATGTCAACATAACCAACCGCTTGCTGCTGTTCATTGACAATGTTTCTTCAGCAGACAAGTTCACAGCAGACAAGTGACGAGTTCACAGCAGACAAGCAAACAAGTAACGAGCAGACAAGCAAACAAGTAACGAGCAGACAAGGAGATTACCTGATGCCTTGTCTGCTCGTTTTTCATTTATTATTGCCTTGTCTGCTCGTTACTTGTCTGCTGTGAACTCGTCACTTGTCTGCTGTAAGCTTGTCTGCTAATATTTGAACGAACTGCCTCCGAGGAACTCGCGCAGCAGCGAAGTGGGCGGCAACTGGCGGTTGGGCACGGGCGTGATGTATTTCAGGAACTTCAACAGTCGGTACGCCTCAGAGTGTTCCTCGGCGTTCTCAGGCACAAGCTCAAGCAGCGGTTCGGCCTGGCTCTTGATGACGGCAAGCTCGAACAGCATGGCCGTGTTGAACATGGCGTCGGCGTTTTCCTGGTAAGGGAATATCCACTTGTTCTCCCCGGCGCGCACGCTTGGCCATCGTTTGATGGTTTCCTGCGCGCTCACTCCGCGGTATTTGTAGTCGCGGATGATGCGGCGCAGCAGTCGGTTGTCGGTAGTGGGAATGTAGTTGTGCGTGTCGAGCAGTATGGTGGTGAGAGCCGACGCGTATACGCGGAACTTCTGCTCTTCGGGAATTTGGGCTGTAAGTTCAGGGTTGAGGGCGTGGATGCCTTCCACCACAAGCACCTCGTCGTCGGCCAGTTTCAGCCGTCGTCCGCTGCGTTCGCTGCGCCCCGTCTGGAAGTTGTAGCGCGGCAGCTCCACTTCCTCGCCGCGGAACAGGGCGTTTAGCTGCTGGTTCAGCAGCGGGATGTTCAGCGCGTACAGGCTTTCGTAGTCATATTCGCCGCGCGCGTCCTTGGGCGTGTCCTCGCGGTGAACGAAGTAGTCGTCAAGCGAAATCTGCACGGGCTTGATGCCACAGGTGAGCAATTGGATTGACAGACGCTTGCAGAAGGTTGTCTTGCCGCTTGACGAAGGTCCCGAAATCAGCACCACCTTCACCCCGCGCCGCATTGAAATCATGTCGGCTATCTGTGAGATTTTCTTCTCTTGAAGGGCCTCCGACACGTTGATAAGCTCTGTTGACATGCCCCGTTGCACGGCTTCGTTGAAGTCGCCCACGGTAGTCATGCCGAGTATTTTCTGCCAGCGGTGATGCTCCTTGAATATGTCGAACATCTTGTCCTGCCTTACCAGTTCGCCCAGCCGTGACGGGTCTTCGCGCGACGGGATGCGCAACAGCAGTCCGTCGTAATACTTTTCGAGGCCGAACAGGTACAGTTGCTTCGTGTTTGTCAGCAGCGTGCCGTAGTAATAGTCCTTGTACCCGTCAATTTCGTAATACGTCGTGTACAGCCGTCCGACGCTTTTCAGCAGCTTGACTTTCGACGTCATGCCCATTTCAGTGAACATCTTTATGACGTCCTCGGTGGCGCATTCGTGGCGGTGTATGGGCATGGCGGCCTCTATTATTTGCTGCATGCGCCGGCGCACGGCCTCGGCGTCAAACTGTGTGATGGGCCGTCCTGTCTGTATGTTGCAGTAGTATCCGTTCGACACGGGTATGTCAATCACCACGTCGGCGTCGGGCCAGAGGTCATGCACGGCCTTGCACAGCACGAAGAACAGCGTGCGCGTATAGGCGCGCGCCCCTGACGGCGAGGTGATGTCGAGATATTCAAGGTCCTTGTTGTGGTAAACGCGGTAATGCAGGCCCTCCACCTTGTTGTTGACTTTCACGCTGATGGGGCCGTAGTCCATATTTAAGTTTAATTCACGAAAAATCTCAGAAAGAGTGCTACCTATTGGGACGTTTAGCGTTTTTTTATTATTTTTGCAACGAATTTGTATCATTTGTATCATTTTTCATGCGGTATTGGTTAAAGCGTTGGTAAAGATACTCCGTTTTTTCGACACCGCGCAACGTCCGACATCAAATTATATTAAAATATGTCGATTTGGATTTTTTTTAAGATTATCGGGTCATTGGCTCTTCTCATCTATGGAATGAAGGTCATGAGCGAGGCCCTGCAGAAGATGGCCGGCTCGCAGTTGCGCCACATTCTCGGCACAATGACCAAAAACAGGTTCACCGGTATGTTCACCGGCATGTTCGTAACGGCCGCCGTACAGTCGTCGTCGGCCACAACGGTGATGACCGTCTCGTTTGTCAACGCCGGACTTCTCACACTCGCCCAAGCAATATCCGTCATCATGGGAGCCAACATCGGCACCACGCTTACGGCATGGATTATGAGCTTGGGCTTTTCTTTTGACTTCATGGACGCCGTGTTCCCCGCGTTCATCATCGGCATCTTGCTTATCTACACCCGCCGCCACAAGTACATAGGCGACTTCCTTTTCGGCATAGCGTTCATGTTCTTCTCGCTGGCCCTGCTCAGCCAGACGGGCGACGAGATGGACCTCGGGCACAACCAGCAGCTAATCCGCTTCTTCAGCTCGTTTGACACGGGCAGCTATGTCACCATAATCATATTCCTGCTCATAGGCACCGTGCTGACCTGCATCCTGCAGTCGTCGGCCGCCCTGATGGCCATCACGATGATGCTCTGCTCAAGCGGCGTGCTGCCCATCTACCTCGGCATTGCCCTCGTGATGGGCGAGAACATCGGTACGACGGCCACGGCCAACCTCGCCGCCCTCGGGGCAAACACCCAGGCGCGCCGCGCCGCCCTGGCCCACTTGGTGTTCAACGTCTTCGGAGTAATCTGGGTGCTGTGCCTGTTCTATCCGTTCGTCAACACGGTGTGTTCGTTCGTGGGCTACGACCCCAATACCGACACGCTCGACCCTGCCCGCCTGGCCGTTGTCCTGGCCGCTTTCCATACGGCGTTCAACATCTGCAACACGTTCATCCTCATCTGGCTCATCCCGCAAATCGAGAAGACCGTGCGCATGCTCATCAAGCCCAAGACCAAGGACAGCGAGGACGAGTTCCGCCTGCGCTACATCGGCGGCGACACCATCATGAAGACTCCGGAGCTGTCAGTGCTTGAGGCGCAGAAGGAAATCCAGCTCTTCGCCGAGAGGACGCAGAGGATGTTCGGCTTCGTGCGCGAACTGTTGGGCACCAAGGGCGACGCCGACTTCAACAAGCTGTTCAGCCGCATAGAGAAGTATGAGGGTATCAGCGACAACATGGAGATTGAAATCGCCAAATACCTCGACAAGGTCAGCGACGCCCACCTCAGCGACGAGACCAAGGCGAAAATCCGCGCCATGCTGCGCGAAATATCCGAAATAGAGAGCATCGGCGACAGTTGCTACAACATAGCGCGCACGCTCAGCCGCAAGGAGCGCGGCAAGGAGGACTTCACCGAACGCCAGTATGAACACCTGCACCAGATGTTCGAGCTGACCGACGACAGCCTCACCCAGATGAACGTCATGCTGGGCGGGCGCAAGGACAAGTTTGACGCCAACCGCTCGTTCAACATCGAGAACGAAATCAACAACTACCGCAACCAACTGCGCAGCCAGAACATCAACGACGTGAACGCCCACGAGTACACTTACGCCATCGGTACGATGTACATGGACATCATATCTGAGTGCGAGAAGCTTGGCGACTACGTAATCAACGTCGTCGAGGCGCGCATGGGCACGAGGCAGAAGGACGCTTGACCGTTGGCCTCGGATTGAGGGTGGGGATGGCCGGCAGCGGTAGCCCCGCGCGGTTGTCGCCAATCATCGGCGGCAAGGCAAATCATAATTTTCCATTCTCAATCCTCCATTTTCAATTGTAAACTTGTCCAAGATTTGCTGTCCGCTGTAATGCATTGACGGCCAGGGCTTTATGAAAGGCCGCGTTTTGCGATGCGAAACGCGGCCTTTTACCGTCCCGTTCACGGCCTTTCACGCCGCCGTTTGCCGCCTTCCGCCTTTTTGCCGTTCCCCTCGCTTCTTGAGACGGATGCCTGTGCGGAATGTCCCTTTTTGCATTAAAACTGTTCGCTTTAACATTTTTATGGTAAAAACAGAAGTAAAAACTATTTTAAACCAAAAAGTTTCCATATATTTGCATTCGTATTTTATCATAGTCGTAACAGAAATGAAACATGTCTGCAATATCTTTGTAGCGTTTTTTGCCTGCCTTGTGGCGATTGACGCAGCGGCTGCGGGGAAGGACGTCCTCCTGCCTTACGGCGACATGAACCGTTGGACGATAAGGAAAATCAAGGAGTCAGGCGTAATCGGCGGTGCCACCAAGACCCTCTACGAGGTAGGCCCCAACACCACGCTTACGGGCAACAAGCCCTACACCAACGGCGGAGGCTCGCCCTGGGGCACGTCGAACGTCATGGCGAAAGTGATGGGCGTGGTGAAGACCAACAACTCTGTCTACCGCGACAAGCACGGCAGCGGCTACTGCGCGAAGCTGGTGACGCACATTGAGAAGGTGAAAGTCCTCGGCCTGATGAACATGAAGGTGCTGGCCGCCGGCTCGCTTTTCCTCGGCGACATGAAAGAGCCCATCACCGGGACGAAGGACGGCCCAAAGGCCATGAACAACGGCATACGCTTCAACCAGCGGCCGAAGGCCCTGAAATACGACTACATGTTCAAGGCCGCCGGCACGGCCAACCGGGTAAGGCAAAACGGCTTCAGCGGCGCGAAGACCATTGCGGGCAAGGATTACGGCATCACCGTGCTTTACCTCCAGAAGCGCACCGAGGACAGCAAGGGCAACATCACGGCCAAGCGCGTAGGCACGCTGGTGGTGAAATACGGCAAGAGTACCGGCGGGTGGGTAAACAACGCCACCTACGAAATCCTATACGGCGACATACGCCACAACCCGCATTACGACGCCGCTACGATGGGGCTGCGCTCGACTGACTACGCGCGCAACAGCAAAGGCAAGAGCGTGCCCGTGAAAGAAGTGGGGTGGGCTTCGGCGAACGAGACGCCCACGCACCTCATACTGCAATTCTCGTCGAGCCACGGCGGGGCGTACATAGGCTCTCCGGGCAACACCCTGTGGATTGACAACGTCAGGTTGGTTTACTGACCTGCTTAAACATAAATGAAATGACAAGACTGCTACTCGCCGCCTTACTGATGCTTTGCACGGCCAAGGCAGGGGCTGTCGCGCCCGTAACCGAGCGACAAGACACGGCAACCATACAAACCGAGCAACAGCCGGACACGGTCAAGAAGAAAAAAGGACTCATCAACTGGGTCTTGAACTACATCAACAACACCAACAAGAACAAGAAGCACAAGAAGTTCGACTTCAGCGTGCTGCCCGGCCCGCACTTCAGCTCTGACACGGGCTTCGGCCTCGGCGTCATCGGCATGGGCCTTTACCGCCAAGACCGGCGCGACACCGTCTCGCAGATGTCTGACGTGGCCATCTTCGGCGACGTGACAACCAAAAGCTCTTACACCATCGGCGTATTCGGCACTCACGTCTTCCCGTACAACAGGGGGCGCATAGAATATGACATATCGGCCAACTATTTCAAGGAGAAGTTTTGGGGAATGGGCTACGAAATGGGCAACAACGACGCCAACGAGGGCGAGATGAAGAGGTGGAAGATAGCCGCCAAGGCCAACTTCCTGTGGCAGGTGGCGCGCAACGTGTTCGTAGGCCCGTCGCTTACTTACGATTACGCCCACGTCATCGAAATCGACCGCCCCGAACTGCTGGACGGCCAAGACCGCACGTTGTGGAACCTCGGCGTAGGCCTTACGCTCGCTTATGACTCGCGTGACGTCATCACACGCCCCACGCGCGGCGTGTATGCCACGGTCACCCAACTGTTCCACCCCAAGTTCATGGGCAGCGGATACGCCTACACCACCACCGACTTCCGCTTCAACACGTATGCCAAGCTGTGGCGTGGGGCGGTCATCGGCGGCGACCTTCGCGGCACGTTGAACTTCGGCGACCCGTCGTGGGCTACGATGGCGTTGCTCGGCAACTCGTCAACCATGCGCGGATATTATAAGGGACGCTACCGCGACAAGCACAAGATGGAGGCTCAGGTGGAGCTGCGCCAGCACATATGGAAGCGCAACGGCGTGGTTGTGTGGGCTGGAGTGGGCACGGTCTTCGACAAGTTCAGCGCAATCCACTTCGACCGCTTGCTGCCTAACTGGGGCATAGGCTACCGCTGGGAGTTCAAGAAGAACGGCAACATACGCCTTGACTACGGCTTCGGAAAGAGCGGACTGCAGGGCTTCGTGTTCAACATCAACGAGGCTTTTTGAGGTGTCTTTCCGGTAGTTAAAGAAGTTTTTTTCCAGTAGTTAAAGGAGTTAAAGTAGTTACCGCTCACTGCGTTCGCTGAGGAGTTAAAGACAATAGTCTTGTTGTTTAGGGCTAAGTTACAATGTGGCTTATGGAGTTAGACAGGATATGGGTTGCAGACATTTTGCAAAGCATTTGTCTTTAACTCCTCAGCGAACGCAGTGAGCGGTAACTACTTTAACTCCTTTAACTCCTGAGAACAGCTCCTTCAACTCCCGAAAACTAAAAGATATGAACAAGATAAAATCCATACTCCGTGATTGTGCCTCAGCGCGCAGCCTTTTTTTTCTCACCATTGTGGTGATATGCTTGCCCAATGTCGCGCTTTGTTTCACCGAGCGCATGGGCATTGCGGCGTGTGTGGCCAACGTGTTGCTGCCCGTGGGGGTGGTGTGGCTGCTGATGACTCTCAACCGTTGTCCGGGCAAGATGGCGTGGGCGTTGTTCCTGCTTGTGTTCTTCGCAGCGTTCCAGTTGGTGCTTTTATATCTTTTCGGGCATTCAATCATCGCCGTTGACATGTTCCTCAACCTCGTGACAACCAATCCCGGCGAGGCTCTCGAGCTGCTTGACAACCTCATTCCGGCCGTGGCTTTCGTCGTCGTTGTGTACGTTCCGGTGCTTGTGCTGGCCGTCGTTTCCGTGCGCAGGAAGGACCGTCTGCCGCGCTCGTTCATGTCGTTTCAGCGGCGTATTGCGGCCGTTGTCGCTGCCGCGGGCGTTGTTTCGCTCGGCGTGAGCTATGCCGCCAGCCGTGATTACCGTGCCGAGCTGCACCTGTATCCTGTCAACGTGTTCTATAATCTTGGGCTTGCCGTTGAGCGCACGGCCGACACTAACGCTTATGCCGAGACTTCGGCGGGCTTCACTTTCAACGCCAAGGCAACGCACGCGGCGGCTGACCGTGAGGTGTATGTCCTCGTCATTGGCGAGACGGCGCGCGCTTGCAGCTTCGGCCTGTACGGCTACGGGCGCGACACTACGCCCCTGACGGGCAAAGCCGAGGGGCTTGTGGCGTTCACGAAGGCCGTGACGCAGTCGAATACCACCCATAAGAGCGTGCCCATGCTGATGTCGGCGGTGTCAGCCGAGAACTTTGACAGCATCTATTACGAGAAGAGTGTCATCACCGCTTTCAAGGAAGCCGGCTTCCATACGGTGTTCATTTCAAACCAAAGGCGCAACCATTCGTTCATCGACTTCTTCGGGGAAGAGGCCGACGAGTGGACTTTCATAAAGGAGCGCAACCCCGAAGCGGCGGCTTTGGGCGATGAGGCTTTGCTGCCAGAGGTGCGCCGTGTGCTGGCCGAGGGGCGCAAGAAGGAACTCATCGTGCTGCATACTTACGGCTCTCACTTCAACTACCGCGAGCGTTACCCGCGCGGGTCGGCCCGTTTCCTGCCTGACGATGCCACCGAGGCGAAGCCAAAGAACCGCCCCTCGCTCGTCAATGCGTATGACAACACAATCCGTTTCACCGACAGCCTGCTGCGCTCTATCATGGCCGAACTTGACAAAACGGGAGCCGTGTCGGCGTTGGTTTACACGTCAGACCACGGCGAAAACATCTTCGACGACAGCCGCCGCCTGTTCCTTCACGCTTCGCCTGTGCCGTCGTATTACGAGCTTCACGTGCCGTTCTTGGTCTGGACGTCGGCCGCTTACCGCCGGACTTATCCGCAGTTTGAGGCCGCGCTGGCCGCCAACCGCACGAAACTGGTGGCCACGAGTGACGCCGTGTTCCACACTATGCTCGACCTTTCCGGCATATCCACGCCCATGCGAGACGACAGCCGCTCGGTGGCCAGCGGACGTTACACGCCCCGGCGGCTCGTGTATCTCAACGACCACAACCGCGCCGTGCCCCTGGGCAAGATGCTTAGAAGCGAAAAAGACTTTGAGATGTTTAAGAAGAAAGGCATCATCCTTTCTTCAAATTGAGAATTTAGAATTGGGAATTGAGAATTATGATTTGCCTAAATTGAGAATGAAAAATGGAGAGTTGAAAATTATGATTACCATGTTTGTTTATCACTTTCGATTAACCAACAAAGCAAATCATAATTTTCAATTCTCCATTTTCAATTTTAAATTAAGAGAATCGTCATTCTGCCGAGCCGCTCAGCGGGCTTGCCTGAGTGTACGTGCGCGCCCCAAGCTCCTTGTCGAGCATGTAGATGCCGTAGCCGTTGTCCTTTATCATCTTGATGTTGTCGATGATGTTCTGGGCGGTCTCCTCCTCCTCGACCTGCTCGTCGATGAACCACTTCAGCATGCTCTGCGTTGCGAAGTCGTTCTTCTCGTGTGTCAAAGCGTACAGGTCGTTGATGAGCGAAGTAACCTTCTGCTCGTGCTTCAGCGTGCTTTCAAACACGTCGAGGATGCCGTTCCACTCCGTCGGCACTTCGTCGATTTTCTTCAAAGTCACACGGCCGTTGCGCTGGTTGATGTAGTTGAACAGGATTTTGGCGTGGTCCTGCTCCTCCTGGAATTGCACCTCAAACCAGTTTGCCATGCCGGGCTGGCCTATTGAGTGGCAGTAAGCCGACATTGACAGGTACAGGTAAGCCGACCACATCTCGGCGTTGATTTGCTCGTTCAGAGCCTCTTCAATCTTCTTGTTAAGCATAATCGTATCGTTTTAAAGTTGTAAATCTATGACTTTACCATCAAAAAGCGTGCCAACGCCGCCCTTGTCACAACCTTGCGCACGCCTGGCAGACGCCTTCCCAACGCAAAAATACGCAAAAAAACGCTCCGCTCCGCCGTCAGCCGCCGATTATTATAATTTATTAGCAGTAGCCATTCACGGCTTTGCCTCAGGCCCTGCGGTAGTTCATGGGCGACATGCCGACATGTTCCTTGAAGTATTTGCCGAGGAACGACTGGTTGGGGAAGTTCATGTCGCGGGCTATTTCCTTTATGCTTTTGGTGGTGTTTTTCAGTTGCACGCGCAGTTCCGTCACCACGTAGTTGTCAATCCAGTCGTTGGGCGTGCGGCGGCTGACCTGCTTCACGGTCTCGGAAAGGTATTTGGGCGTGATGCACATCTGCTCGCCGTACCAGCTAACGCGCCTCTCTTGCCTGTAGTTTTTCTCCACGAGGCGGATGAAGTCGGTGAATATCATCTCGGCGCGGGTCTGCTTCTTGCCGTAGGCGGAGTGTATGCGGTCAATCGCGCTGCCGAGTTCGCATATCATGGCGGCGAGCAGGTGGCGCGCCACGTCCTTGCGGAAGTGGTTGCCGGCGTCGTTGACTTTTTCGTTGATCAGGCGGAAATAGTTGACCACGTTGCGGCTTTCGGCGGCGGTGAGCTTGAACACGGGGTGGCTGCGCGAGAAGAGGATGAGCGACGACAGCTCGTGGATGTCGTTCACCACTTCGTGGAAGAAGTCGCGCGACATCATGATGCCGATTCCTTCGGAGCCGGGGGTGGGGACGTATGCGTCAACCACCTGGCCGTCAGGTATTATGATTGCGTCGTCGGCGTGTACCGTGTGTTCTATGGTGTTGGTCGTGTATTTCGACTCGCCTTCAAGGCACAGGCCGATTATTATGTCGGTTGTGCGGCATGCCGTGACGGGTATCGGGATGTGCGTGAAGTCGTCGAAGAGCAACAGGTCGTTGTCTATGTGGCTCACGTCGCCATGCTTTATGATGGCGTCTATCGAGGAGTCGGTCAGTTCTATTTTTCCCATTAATTATTCCATATTTCCTGCAAAGATATAAAATAATAGTTTATGGTCAAACATATTTCGGCATAAAAAGTTTTTTTCGGTGTTAAATGCCAGGCTTGGCCGCGGCTCGCCTTGCCGCCGGGGAGCAGTGGCGTCGTGACGTGTGATGATGGTTTTTGTAACATATTGGCATTCAGTGTGTTGCAAAAGGCCGTGTATTGCAATGCTATACATGGCTTTTTGCAACCAGAAAGGCCGCCTTTCATGATGCGAAAGGCGGCCTTTCTGGTTTTGCCTGTGCCGTGTGATGTTCCGGTTTTGTGTTCCCGGGGCTTGCTTACGCCGCTGCCTTGGCCTCTGCGGGGCTGTTGGCGTCGTCTTTCTTCTTGGCCGAATAGCTTACGCTGAGTATCACGCCGATGTACGCGCAGTTGATGATGGTTGACGTTCCGCCCTTGCTGATGAGCGGCAGCGGCTGTCCCGTGACGGGCACGAGGCCTACGGCCACGGCCATGTTGAACAACGCCTGGACTACAAGCAGCAGCGCGAAGCCTATGATGAGCAGTGCTGGGAACGTGTTGGCGCAGCGGTTGGCTATGGTGGCCGTGCGGAACAGCAGCACTATGTAAAGCATGCAGACGAACACTGCGCCGAAGATGCCAAGCTCCTCGACGATGATGGCGTAGATGAAGTCTGAGAACGCCTGCGACAGGAAGTCGCGCTCTACCGAGTTGCCGGGGCCCTTGCCTATTACGTTCGACGAGGCTATGGCTATGTTGGCGTGAGCCGTCTGGGCGTCCTTGCCGGTGATGTCAACCTCCGATGGCGGCACGTAGTCGTTGCTGAGGAAGTCGTCTATGCGCGCCTTCCACGTGTCGAAGCGGTGGAAAACCTTCTCGACGACGGTCTCGTCTTTCTTCTCTTCCTGCTGCACCAACTGCTGCTTGGGCGACTGGGCGGCCTCTTTCTTCTCGTCGTGGCCGAAGACCATGACCATCGTCACCACCAAGGCCAAGGCCAGCATGACCGTGCCCAGCAGCTTGCCGAGCTGCGCCTTTGGCACTTTGCCTATGAACATCATCAGGAAGACAACCGTGCATAGCAGCACGGCGGTTGAAAGGTTTTCGACCATGATTAGCGGGATTATCATCGCGCACACCACCAAGATGTACTTGAAGGCGCGCTTGTCGGCCCCCGTGGGCGTCTGCATCGCGCTGAGGATTTGGGCCGTGGCAAGCACGATTGCGCCCTTGGCCAGCTCTGACGGCTGGAACTGGACGATGCCCAGGTCAATCCAACGCTGCGAGCCGTTTGTGCTTTCGCCGATGCACAGCACGATGACAAGCAGGATGAATGAGAACAGCAGGGCGAACGGGGTTACTATCTTGAAGTAGCGGCACTTGATGTTCATGGTGAAAATCATGACCACGATGCCCACCAGCAGCAGTCCTGTGTGCTTCAGGGCGGGCTCGATGTAGTTGCCGCTCTTGAACGACAGGTTGCTTGCCGCGCTGTACACCTCGACTATGCTGATGATGCACAGGAAGAGGAACACCGTCCAGATAACGGCGTCGCCCTTGAATTTGCCCTCTGTCAATTTGTTTTTTAGCATGTTGGTATATGTGGTTTTATTGGATTGGGAATGCTTGTTGAGGCTTGAGCCTGGTGGCTTGCCGGCAGGTTGGCCGGCGTCTCATGCCTGTGGCGCGCCCTGCGTTCTGCAGCTTCTTCAAGTCCTGTGTTGCTGTCGCGTCGTGTGTCAGAGCTTCCTTACCAGCTCCTTGAACTGCTCTCCGCGGTCTTCCATGTTCTTGAACAGGTCGAAGCTGGCGCAGCATGGGCTTAGCAGGACGGTGTCGCCGGGGCGCGCCATGTCGTAGCAGGCCGCCACGCAGTCGCGCATCGAGTGGGTGTCGCGCACCGGGATGCCCATACCGTCGAAGAAGTCGTGCAGCTTCGTGTTGTCAGCTCCCAAGTAGACAAGGCCCACGCACTTCTCTTTCACCAAGTCCTTGATGGCGTTGTAGTCGTTGCCCTTGTCCTTTCCGCCGAGGATGAGTACGACCGGCGTCTTCATGCTTTCAAGCGCGTACCAGCACGCATCGACGTTGGTTGCCTTCGAGTCGTTGACGTATTGCACGCCCGCCACCTTGGTCACTTTCTCCAAGCGATGCTCAACGCCGGGGAAGTCGCTCAGGCTCTTGCGTATGAACTCCTTCTTTATGCCGGCCACGTTTGAGGCTATTCCCGCCGCCAGTGAGTTGTAGATGTTGTGCTTCCCGGTAAGGCTCAGCTCCTCTTGCTCCATGTTGAATGGCGTAGGTTTCTCGATTTTGTACTGCCCTTCCTCGATGTATCCGATGGAACCTTTCTCCTTCAGCTCGGAGAACGGCAGTTGTATGGCCTTTATGTCATACTTGTTCAGCTCGCGCCTGATTACCGGGTCGTCGTTCCAATAGATGAAAGAGTCGTCCTCGGTCTGGTTTTGCAGTATGCGCATCTTGGCGTCCACGTAGTTCTGCATGCAGTTGTCGTACCGGTCGAGATGGTCAGGCGTGATGTTGAGCAGGATGGCTATGTTGGCGCGGAAGTCGTACATGTTGTCCAACTGGAACGAGCTAAGCTCTATTATGTAGTATTCGTGCGGGTCTTCGGCCACCTGCAGGGCCAGCGAGTTGCCTATGTTGCCGGCCAGTCCGGCGTCGTAGCCCGCGCTCTTGAAGATGTGGTAGATGAGCGAAGTGGTCGTAGTCTTGCCGTTGCTGCCCGTGATGCAAATCATCTTCGAGTCGGTGTAGCGTCCGGCGAACTCTATTTCGCTGATTATGTGGATGCCTTTTTCCACGCACTTTTTTATCATCGGCGCGTCGTTGGGTATGCCGGGGCTTTTTATTATTTCGTCGGCGTCGAGGATTTTCCCCTCGGTGTGGCGTCCCTCCTCCCAGGCTATGCCGTGCGAGTCGAGCTGTTTCTTGTATTTGTCCTTGATGGCCGACATGTCGGATACGAACACGTCGAAGCCCTGTTTCTTTGCCAGTACGGCGGCTCCCGCGCCGCTTTCGCCGGCTCCAAGTATTACTATGCGTTTCATGTCTTTATTTTTAGTTGACAAGCAGACGAGTGACGAGCAGACGAGCCATTAGCCTTGCTGCTTTCAAGCACTCTTGGGTAATCCCCTTGTCTGCTTGTCTGCTCGTCACTTGTCTGCTTAAAGTCATCTTATCTTCAATGTTATTATCGTCAGGGCGGCGAGGATAATGGTCACTATCCAGAAGCGGATGGTGATTTTCGACTCGTGAACCGCGCCCTTGGGTTTCTTGAACAGGTACTTGATTTCAGGGTCGAGCTGCTCTTGCTGGGTGCGGAACGTGTCGTGCAGCGGTGCGCGCTTGAATACGCGCTGCTTCACCCCGCGGCGCGAACCCATCTTGGCGTACCACACTTGGATGATTACGCTGAGGCTCTCGACGAAGAATATGCCGCACAGGATGGGCAACATCAGCTCCTTGTGGATGATTATGGCGCATACGGCTATTATTCCGCCGATGGTCAGCGAGCCGGTGTCGCCCATGAATACTTGCGCTGGGTAGGCGTTGTACCAGAGGAAGCCGATGAGTGCGCCGATGAACGCGCACATGAACACCACAAGCTCCTGCGAGCCCGGTATGTACATTATGTTGAGGTAGGCCGCGAACTCTATGTGGCTGCTGACATAAGCGAAGATGCCCAAGACGACGCCTATTATGGCCGAATTGCCCGCGCACATGCCGTCCATGCCGTCGTTGAGGTTCGCGCCGTTAGACACCGCCGTCACCACGAATATCGTCATTATGACGAACAGCACCCAGCCGGCCACGGTCTTGTACTTGCCGCAGAAGCTCATAAGGTTGGCGTAGTCGAGGTTGTGCCCCTTGACGAAGGGGATGGTGGTCTTGAGCGACTTGCGCGCCTCAGGCCTGTGTTTCACCACGATTTCCTTCCCGTCCTGCTTCTCTATGGCGAGGTTCTCGTTGATTTTAGCGTCGGGGCTGTACCACAGGACGAGGCCTACTATGAGGCCGATGCCCACTTGCCCCACTATCTTGAACCGCCCGGGCAGGCCTTCCTTGTTGTGCCTGAAGATTTTGATGTAGTCGTCAAGGCCGCCGAGGAAGCCAAGCCACACTGTGGTTACAATCATCAGTATGAGGTAGATGTTGCGCATTCGCCCCAGCAGCAGCACGGGCACGAGGATGGCCACGATGATGATTACGCCGCCCATCGACGGCACGCCGATTTTCTTCACGCCGAAAGGGTCGATTTTGGCGTCGCGCTGTGTCTCGGTGATTTGCTTGCTCTTGAGGTATTTTATGAACCTTTCGCCGAACCACGCCGATATTATCAACGCCAGGATGAGTGCCAGCAGAGACCTGAACGAGATGTATCCCCACACGTGCGCGCCAGGTATGCCGAACTGTTCTAAGAAACGGAATAGGTAGTATAACATGTCTTTTCAGAAGTTAAAGGAGTTATGGAAGTGATTGCTCGCTTCGCTCAAGGAAACTTCGCTCGTTGCGCTCGCTAAGGAGTTAAAGGACGAATGCCTTGCCGCTCGGGCGTTGTTTGATTTTTACTTGTTGATTTCTAATTTTCCAACTTGCGGCCTTTTGCCTTGTCGGAGGCGGCATTTTGGGGGCTGAAAGGCGGCCTTTCGCGCCGCCATTCGCGGCCTTTTGCGATGCTGCTGGTTGTCAGGCAGTTGGCGGCTTTCCTTTAGGCTAATAGGCCTGATGAGCCTAATAGGCCTGATAGGCCGACGGGCGTTGCCTCATTACCCCTCCGCAAATATCTCTTTCAGCACCTCCTTGTCGTCAAAGTGGTGCTTCACGCCGCATATTTCCTGGTAGTTCTCGTGCCCCTTGCCGGCCACGAGGATGACGTCGCCTTTCTTGGCCATCATGCATGCGGTGCGTATGGCCTCGCGGCGGTCGGCTATGCTGATTACCTTTTTCATCTGTTTCGCGTCAAGGCCGGCCAGCATGTCGTTGATGATGGCTTGCGGGTCTTCGAAGCGCGGGTTGTCGCTCGTTATGATGACCTTGTCGCTCTGCTTCACCGCCTCTTGCGCCATCAGGGGGCGTTTGCCCTTGTCGCGGTTGCCGCCCGCGCCGCACACGGTGATGACCTGCCCCTTGCCGTTCAGCACTTCGTGGATGGCTTTCAGCACGTTCTCCAATGCGTCGGGTGTGTGGGCGTAGTCAACGATGGCCGTGTAGCCCTCGGGCGAATGCACGGGGTCGAGCCTTCCGCTGACGCTGTGCAGCGTACTCATGGCCACAAGCACGTCCTCGGCTTTCTCGCCGAGCATCAACGCCGCGCCGTAGACGGCCAGCAGGTTGCTCACGTTGAACTTGCCGATGAACTGCACGCCCACCTCGCGGCCGTCAATCTCAAGGTACATGCCGCCGAAGTGGCACTCTAAGATTTTGGCGCGGAAGTCGGCCATGCGCTGCGTTGAGTAGGTCTTGACCGTGGCCTTGGTGTTCTGCACCATCACCATGCCGTTCTTGTCGTCGGCGTTGGTTATGGCGAAAGAGCCTTTGGGCAGGCCGTCGAAGAAGGCCTTCTTGGCGTTGCGGTAGTTCTCGAACGTCTTGTGGTAGTCAAGGTGGTCGCGCGTCAGGTTGGTGAATATGCCCCCCGCGAACTTCAGTCCGCCAATCCTCTTCTGCGCTATGGCGTGCGAGCTGCACTCCATGAAGGCGTACTGGCATCCCGCTTCCACCATGCGGCTGAGCAGTTGGTTTAGCTCGATGGGGTCGGGCGTGGTGTGCGTGGTGGGAATGCGCTCGTCCTCTATGTAGTTGCAGACGGTTGACAGCAGTCCGCACTTGTACCCGAGCTTGCGGAACATGTTATATAACAAGGTGGCTATGGTGGTCTTTCCGTTGGTGCCCGTCACGCCTACGAGCTTCAGTTTGCGCGAGGGGTCGCCGTAGAATTGCGTCGCCACTTCGCCAACCGCGTCTTCGGTTGATTTCACCTGCACGTAGGTCACGCTGTCGCTCGTCTCCTCCGGCATGTCCTCGCACAGTATGGCGGCAGCCCCTTGGCTGATGGCCTTTGCGATGAATGCGTGTCCGTCAACCTGCGTTCCTTTCATAGCCACGAACAGGTGGCCGTCGACTATGCGGCGCGAATCGATGTTCACGCCCTTGATTTCAATTCCGGTGTCGCCCGTTATGCTTTCCGGACGTATGTTCTTTATGAGTTCTTTTAGTGTCATCGGGTTCTTTTTTTATATTTCCAACTTGAGTATGCACGTCTCTCCTTTCCTTATCCTGTTGCCGGGAGCGAGGCTTTGGTGGGCCACCTTGCCGCGTCCCGTCAGCCTGACCTTCACCCCGCGGCTCTCAAGGGCGTACACGGCGTCGCGCGCCCCCATGCCTTTCACGTCGGGCACGATGTTGCTCGCGCATTTCTTTCCTTGCTTCAGCGACACGCCCGAAGTGCTTGTCGTAGCCACGCCCCACAGCGGGTTGCCCTTGGTATAGTCCCCGTTCCAGTCCTTGTTGGTCTTTATGCCGAGCCAGTTGAGTACGTAGCTGGCCGCGTTGAGGTCTCCGCTCTTGACGTCGGGCACGAGTACTGAGAGCGAGTCGCGGGCGTCTGACACGTCAAGCTTGATGCTTTGCGCCATGATTCCTTCCGCAATGTTGTGGAAAACCAGCGCGCTGAAGCCGCTCGAAGCCGGCTGTCCCGGTTTCTGTATGCACACTATGCAACTGTAACGCGGCGCGTCGGCGGGGAAGAAGCCGACGAAGCTGAGCAGATAGTTCATCGTGCCGCTCTTGTATCCGCCCGCTCCCTTGGATATTTGGGCCGTTCCTGTCTTGCCGGCTACCTTGAACGATTCAGAGCCGGCTTTCTTTCCGAGGCCTTGGCTCACTACATGTTCAAGTATGGTGCGTATCTCGCCAAGAGTCTTTTCCTTGCAGATGCGCTGCTTTATGACCTCTACGGGGTATTCTTTTATCACCTTCCCGTCTTTCATCACGGCCTTGACGAACCTCGGGCGCACCATCGTGCCGTTGTTGGCGATGGCGTTGTAAAATGTCAGGGTCGAGATGGGGGGCACCTGGGTCTCGTATCCTATGCTCATCCAGGGCAGTGCCGTCTTGCTCCAGTTGGTGTATTGGCCGCGCTTGTTTTTCTTGGGCATGCGGATGCGGGGCGGCGCGTAACCGACGATGGGCAGCTTCAAATCCTCGCGTATGCCGATGCGGTCGAGGCCTTGGACGAACTTCTCGGGGTTCTTTCCGTAATATTTGTCTATTATGCGGCTTACTCCGATGTTCGAGCTGTACTCCAATGTCTGCGGAAGAGTAAGCACCTGGTAGCCTCCGCGGTGCCAGTTGTGGTCGCGCATCTTCGCCCCGTACATGTCCCAGATGCCGCTGCCGGTGTCTACTTTGTACGTCGTGTCAACCACGCCGTCGTCCAGCGCGACCATGAGCGACGCCGTCTTGAACACCGAACCCGGCTCAAGCAGGTCGGAAACGGCACTGTTCTTGATTTCGTAATATTCGCCGTCGGCGCATTTCGCCATGTTTACGATGGCCTTGATGTCGCCCGTCTTCACCTCCATCACTATCGCTACGCCCACGTTTCCGTTGACTTGCTTCAGCTCGTCGATGAGCGAACGCTCGGCCAGGTCTTGCATGTTGACGTCAATGGTGGTGACTATGTCCGCGCCGTTCACGGGTGCTTGCACGTCGAGGTCGAGGAACTTGTTCCTTACTTTCTGGCGTTTCTTCTTGCCGATTTTGCCTCGCAGTATCGAGTCGTATGACAGTTCGAGGCCGTAGCGGGCGGAGTCCTTGGCTCCGAAAAGGTCGCCTATGGTGCGCTTTGCCAGCGAACCGAACGGGCGTTGGCGGGCGTTGAACCGCTCAAAGTGGAAGCCTCCGGCGTTGGCCGACAGGCGGAACATGGGCAGCTTCTTGACTTCCGACATCACGTTGTAGCTCACACGGCCTTTCCACACGGGCCAGTGGCGGCTGCCTTTCTTGCGTCCTTCCTCAAGATGCTCCTTGAATTCTTTTGCCGTTTTTTCCGGAAAGATTTCATGCAGCCCGATGCAGATGCTGTCAACGCTGGCTTCCCAGAGCGAGTCGCGCTTCTCGTTCTCGTCGCCTCCCGCCTTGAAGTCCATGTACAGCTCGTATTGCGGCAGCGAACTTGCCATCAGCCGCCCGTCGCAGCTCAGGATGTTGCCGCGTATCGGCAGGATGGTGTCGCTGTCGCGCTTCAGCGTCGAGGCAACGGCCATCCAGTAACTGCGCTTCACGGTGGATATGTACACAATCTTTACGAGAATAAGCAAGCCCACCGCAAGCATGGCGTAAGCCACGACCTTGTAGCGTCTTATTACCTTTTTCCTGTCAAACATGCTACTCATTTTCCGGTATGTTTATAATGTAGGGTGGTTGTGTGGGAATTTTCAGCACGCTGTCCTTGTTGTTCTTCAGCATTTCAAGCACGTTGCTTTCGCGGCATTTCTCGGTCAGTTCGCTCGAGCTTGCAAGGGCCTTGTACTTCGCGTCCTTCAGTTCTTTTTTCAGTTTGTCAATCTCAAGCAGGTCTTGCTGGCAACTGTACCTGTTCGAGATGTAAATCATCGTCAGGAAGGCGACGAGTATTATCACGCCCAACTGCTTCCTTATGGCGGCGGCCGTGAGGAAGTCGCCACCCAAAATCTTGTGCAGGGTGTATCCCGACGTCAGCGGCGCGTCCTCTTCGGTGGCGCGCCCCATCAGCACTTCGCTCAGCGGCGACGCTTTCTGTTCTGTCCCGTCCTGCTTCTCCTCTTCCTTTTCAGGGGCTTCTTTTATCTTGTCGTTTTCTTTCATTCGTCCTCTTCCTTCCTTTCCGCTATCCTCAGTTTCGCGCTGCGGCTTCTCGGGTTGTCTTCTTGTTCGGCTTCGCTCGGTGTTATCACCTTGTTGTTTACCGCCGTGTAAGGCGTTGACACGCGCCCGTAGAAGTCTTGCTTCACCGTGCCTTCGGCGTTGCCCGTGCGTATGACGTTCTTCACCATGCGGTCTTCAAGGCTGTGGTATGTTATCACAGACAGCCGCCCGCCCGGCTTCAGCAGCTCCGTAGCGGCGGCGAGCATCTCCTTCAGCGCGTCCATCTCGTGGTTCACCTCAATCCTCAGGGCCTGGAAAACCTTTGCCATGTCCTTCTTCTCACGCTCGCGTTTCAGCAGTTGGGCAGTCGCGTCAATCAGGTCTTGCGTGGTGGCGAGAGGCTTGCTCGCCCTGGCCTTGGCGATGGCCGAGGCTATGCGGCGCGAGTTTTTAAGCTCGCCGTACAGGTAGAACACATCGGCCAGCCGCGCCTCGTCATACTTGTTGAGTACGTCGGCGGCTGTCATGCCGTCGCGCTTGTTCATGCGCATGTCGAGCGGGGCGTCGAAGCGGAACGAGAAGCCGCGCGTCTCGTCGTCGAAGTGGTGGCTTGACACGCCGAGGTCGGCTATCAGGCCGTCGATGCCGTCAACGCCGTGATAGCGCATCCAGTTCTTCAAGTACCTGAAGTTGCTCCTAACGAACGTGAACCTTGCGTCTCCGGGGACGTTCGCCTCGGCGTCGGCGTCCTGGTCGAAGCCGAACAGGCGGCCTCCGTCACCTAACCGCGACAGGATTTCGCGGCTGTGTCCGCCTCCGCCGAACGTCACATCGACGTACACGCCCGACGGGCGTATGCCAAGCCCGTCAACGCTTTCTTTCAGCAGCACGGGCACGTGATATGTATTCGCTGTGGTTGCCATTGTCGTATTATCGGTTGGCTGCGCCGTCGTCATTGGCTGGCGGCTGCGCGCCGCTTGCGGCGGTTTTCATTATCGCTTCCAGTGTTTTCCCGAACTCTTCTTGCTCCATGAACGGCGTGTCGGCCTGTTCGCCGTTCCATATCTCGATGGTGTCGTCCATGCCGATGAACCTTACCGACTGGTTGATTCCCGCCGCCTTGAGGTGGCGTTTCATAATGAGGAAACGCCCGTTGGCGTCAAGCGTGACGGCCTCGGCGTCGGCTACAAACTGGCGGAAAACGGCCTGGTGCGTGGCGTCCCAGCGGCTGAGGCGCGAGCGGAGAGTGTCCGTCTGCCTGTTCCACACGCTTGCCGGGTAAAGCACCAAGCACGGCTGGAAGATGTCCTTGCGCACAACCAAAAAGTCTTCGCCGCCCGCCTGGAGCTCCTTGCGGAACGTGGCAGGCAGGAACACCCTGCCTTTCGAGTCGATTTTAGCTTCTATGTTGCCTAAGAAACGCATTGGTTGGCACGTTTGGTTATCTGGTGGCAAAGATAAGTATTTTTCCCCACAACGCACCACTTTCCTCCACAAAAGTGATAATTTTTATTTAATAAGGAGAAAACGGGTGGAAATACGGCGTTCCGTTGAAGCCCTCCGTCAGGCTCGACCGGGGCTTGTTTGCTTTCTGGCGGGCGGCTCCAACGCTTCTCGTCAAAATGAATATTTATGCGCTTTTTGCTTTGTCGGCGTGGCGTGTGCCGCCTCGTTTTGATGCGTGAGAAGGCCGTCGCCGGCGGCGAGGCGGGTTCTCGCCGTGAAAACGGTGAAAAACGGCGTTGTGCCTAACTGCCTGTCATCGTGCGGTTTACGGTTTGTGAAGTATTGTGAAGTTGCCTCCCGGCATCGAAAATGGCGCAAACGGACGGCTGAAACGTGCTTGATTGGCGGTTGAAACGGTGCTTGTCGCGTTGTGAAAGGCCACGTATCGCGTGGCGAAAGGCCGCAAACGGCGTGCGGGGAAGCCGTTTCTTGCGCATCAAACGGTGATTTTTGGCGGTTTCATCGGTGCTTTAGTCCTTCGCCGTTTCTATTTTGTCAAATTGTTTTGTAACGCTTTTTTACTTTTTACAGTGCATGTTTATCCATTCTTGACGCATAAATATGCATTCTTGGCGACGCCGCAGCAGCCGTATGTTTGCCGATTGCGCGTAAGTTGCAGACGGTCAGTAGGATAGTTGTTGCTTTTTTGTTTCAAAACAATGTTTTTTCAGATATTTTTTAATAAAAGATGTCTGTTTTTGAAAAAGTTGGATTATTTTTGCATGGTGTTAGTAGGGAAATCATGGATAAGATAACGGAAAAGACGATTGACATCAAGGAAATTCTTAAAGGAAAGATGGGCAGCAAGGCCAAGTTTGTGCCCGCCCCGCTCGTCAAGTGGCTTGAGCGCATAGTCCATCAGGACGAGGTGAACGACTTCCTTTGGCAAAACCGCGACAAGGTTGGCGTGGAATGGCTTGAGTCTTGCCTCCGCTATCTTGACACGACGCTCGACATTGTCGGCAAGGAGAACCTTCCGCCCAAAGACGACGGCCGCCTGTACACCTTCGTCAGCAACCATCCCCTCGGCGGACAGGACGGCGTTGCCATCGGCGCGATAGTCGGCCGGCACTATGACGGGCACTTCAAGTACCTGGTCAACGACCTCCTGATGAACCTGCCGGGCCTCGCCCCGCTGTGCGTCCCCATCAACAAGACGGGTCAGCAGAGCCGCAGTTTTCCGGCGATGGTCGAGGCCGTGTTCCGCGGCGACAACCATATCGTGATGTTCCCGGCCGGCATCTGCTCGCGCAGGATTGACGGGCAGATACACGACCTGCCTTGGAAAAAGACATTCATCACGAAGAGCGTAGAGACTCACCGTGACGTGGTGCCCATACATTTCGGCGGGCGCAACTCCGACTTCTTCTACAATCTCGCCAACCTGTGCAAGCGGTTGGGCATCAAGTTCAACATCGCCATGCTGTATCTTGCCGACGAGATGTACAAGAACCGCCACAAGACTTTCCGCGTGGCCATAGGCAAGCCCATCCCGTGGCAGACGTTCGACAAGTCGAAAACACCGATGGAATGGGCGAAATACGTGCAAGACATCGTTTACAAGCTGTGACGCAATAGCCGTTCTGACAAACGGCATATCAACAACGACATACAATTTTTTCTCAAAGATGGAACAGGAAATAATAAGGCCGGTAGACAAACAACTGCTTAAAAGCGAACTCACGCCCGACAGGCAGCTCAGGATGACGAACAAGAGCCACAATGAAATCTACATAGTCACGGCTCACAACGCTCCAAATGTAATGCAGGAAATCGGGCGTCTGCGCGAAATCGCTTTCCGCGAGGCCGGTGGCGGCAGCGGCAAGAGCGTTGACATTGACGATTTCGACACGTGCGAGAATTGCTACAAGCAGCTTATCGTGTGGAATCCGGAAGAGGAGGAAATCATCGGCGGATATCGTTACATGTTCGGTTGCGACGCCGAGATTGACGCCAACGGCCAGCCCGTACTCGCCACGAGCCACATGTTCCACTTCTCGGAGAAGTTCATGAACGACTACATGCCTTGGACGGTGGAGCTTGGACGCTCGTTTGTCTCGCTCGAATACCAAAGCTCAAAGATGGGGGCGAAGAGCCTTTTCGCCCTTGACAACTTGTGGGACGGCCTCGGGGCGTTGACCGTCATTCGCCCTGACATGAAGTATCTGTTCGGCAAGATGACCATGTATCCCTCTTACGTACGCAAGGGACGCGACATGATATTGTATTTCCTGAAGAAGCATTTCAACGACCCCGACAACCTCATCATCCCGATGGAACCGCTTAAAATAGATACTGACACGGCCGAATTGGAGCAGCTTTTCTGCGAAGATTCGTTCAAGGCGGACTACAGGATACTCAACCGCGAGGTGCGCAAGCTGGGCTACAACATCCCGCCGCTTGTCAATGCGTACATGGGGTTGAGTCCTACGATGAAGATGTTCGGCACCGCCATCAATTACGGTTTTGGCGATGTGGAGGAGACGGGCATACTCATAGCCGTTGACGAGATACTTGAAGAGAAGCGCATACGCCATATTGATTCGTTCATCAAGGAGCATCCTGAGGCGTTGAAGATAACCTCAGGGGCGAACAGCATTATATATAAAGAGAAGAAATGACGTTGCCCATGGGTGAGGATGTTGCCTCACGATGATGCGCAAGCCCCCGTCTCACATTGTGAAACGGGGGCTTGCGTTGTTTTTTCAGCGTTTTTCCGTATGTCGTTTCGCCGTGTCCTGTGCCTCGCAAAGGCTCTGTTTGGCCGTAGGGGTTTGGCGTCTACAGTTGCCCGCTGCGGTGAAGCTCGTTGACGGTGGCCGTTAATTCGTCGTACCAATCCTGCCCGAAGCGGCGCGTCAACGGTTCTTTCAGGAACTCGTAGACGTGCAACCCGAGTTCCTTTCCTTTCTTCCGAGCCGCCGCGCACACGCTCCATTTCTGGTAGTTCAGGCCTGTAAGCCCCCCGGCGAGCCGCTTTTCGCGCACCGGGTAGAGTGCGCAGCTTATGGGTTTGCAGAACTTCGACTCGCCATTGCGGTACGCCTTTTCCAGCAGACAAAGGCATACGCCGTCCTCATGGCAGGTGAACACGCAGTCCTTCGTGCCCACGATGCTCGTCACGAGTTCGCCGTCAATGTCGCTGTAGGCCACCCCTTGGCGGTCAACTACGGCCTGAGCCGCCGCCGACATCTGCGGCCATACGGTGTCGAGCGAGTCCTCTATTTCGCCGATTTCATCGAGAGTTACGGGCGCGCCGGCGTCACCCTCAACACAACACGCGCCCTTGCAAGCGTCAAGGTCGCAGCAAAAATACTCCGTAATGACATCAGGCGACACGAGAACGTCGCCAACCTGTATTATCAATTCGTAATTCATAACTCAAGATTTTATCAATTCATAATGCACAATGCATAATTCATAAAATGAATGTCCGCAGAGCTTCCATCCATAGGAGTTAGAGGAGTTATAAGGAGTTATGGCTCACTTCGTTCGCTAAGGAGTTAAAGGACAAATGTATTGCCATGAAAACTCCTTGGGATAGCGGATGGGACGATTGCGGATACTTATGTTCATAATCGGCTGCGCGCCAACTCACGGCGTATGCCTAATTATGAATTGTGCATTATGAATTATGCATTGAAAAAGGATTTTCACCATTTTATCGGTTCCATGCCGTATTTTTGGAGGTATTGGTTGGCAAGGCTGAAGTGGTGGTTGCCGAAGAAGCCGCGGTGGGCCGACAGCGGCGACGGGTGGGCCGAGCGCAGTATGAGGTGGCGCGAGGCGTCTATGAGCTGCGCCTTGCCCTGCGCGTAGCTGCCCCAGAGGATGAACACGAGATGTTCGCGGGCGGCTGACAGTTCGCGGATTACGGCGTCGGTAAACTCCTCCCAGCCGTGCCGCTGGTGGCTGCCGGCGGCATGCGCGCGCACGGTCAGCGTGGCGTTGAGCAGCAGCACGCCCTGTTCCGCCCAGCGCACGAGGCTTCCGCTCTCTGGTACGGGCGTGCCGAGGTCGGCCTGGATTTCCTTGAATATGTTGACGAGCGACGGCGGAAAGGGCACTCCGTCGTTCACCGAGAAGCACAACCCCTGCGCCTGGCCAGGCTCGTGGTAAGGGTCTTGGCCGATGATTACCACCTTCACCTTGTCAAACGGGCACAGGTTGAAGGCGTTGAATATCAGCCGTCCCGGCGGGTAACACGTGCCTTGGCGGTACTCGTCGCGGACAAACGCCGCAAGCGCGGCGAAGTAAGGCTTTTCAAACTCCGCGCCGATGTGCCGTTTCCAGCTATCTTCTATCTTCACGTCCATGTCTATCTGTATTTTAACGACATGCAAAAATAACCCTTTTTCTTGTAATTGCAAAAACAAATTGCGGCCTTTGTGACCGGACGGGCTGATTTTTAGGATGCCGTTTTTTTGTTGCAGGCTTCCTTTCGTGCGTTTGTCAGGCTGGCATGCGAGTCCGCCCATTATTTGGATGCCTGCTTGTTGATGTTCAAGGGGTGGCCGTGCGGTTTCCCAACGGCGGCAAAACGCAGTCTGAAAGGTGGCATATTGCGATGCAAAAGGCCGCGTTTTGCATCGTAAAACATGACCTTTTATAATGGCGTTGATAATCAGACGGTTACGGGAGGGCGAGGTGCGAGTTGACATTTCTTGTGTTAAAAAATATAAATGGGGGGGGTAAAACCTTCTGCTTTTTTATTGACGGCATGCCGTTAATGTGCGTTTGTTTTTATAACTTTGCGTTTTGTAAAAAACAATACATGGCTATGAAAGCATTTTTTCATCATTAATCGCCGCTGTTGCGGCTTTCTCGGGAAGCGGCGTGGCCGCTTCGGCTGCTGCCGATGACTTTGAAGGCAAGGCCATCGGCGACACGGTTCGCTACGTTGTGGCCTACGATATGAAATCCGTTGTTGACAACATGTCTGGAGGTTGGGCGCATTACACTGAACCGATGCGCCTCGAAATAGGTGACAAGACAGCTCGCTTTTACAGCTATGCGGCGTTTCGTGACGACTCGCTCAACAGCATACGCTGGGAGCGCGGCGAGAGGATGGCGTATTTTTCACGGAAAGTCTGTTGGGAGCTGTACAAGAATTACCCCAAGGACGGATGCTTCGCGTTCATCGACGAAGTGGGCAACGTGAACTGTTGTGCCTACACCGAACCCGTGAAGACGCCCGAGTGGCAGCTCGTTCCCGACAGCGCGGCCATCCTGTTGGGCTATCAGTGCCGCCTCGCCAAGACGCGATACAAGGGCAGGACGTGGAGCGCGTGGTACGCCGAAGACATACCCTTGGACGCCGGGCCGTGGAAGCTTGGCGGGCTGCCCGGTCTAATACTTCGCGCATACGATGCCGACAGCTTCTATGTTTTCGATGCCACGGCGTTGCGCCAAGCCCCGGCGGGCAGCGTCATGAAGTACAAGGGCGAGGGCTATGAGGACGTGACCTTCGATGAACTGATGGAGCAATATAAGAGGTATCACGCCGACCCGTTCGGCTACAACCGCCTTTACCAGCCTAACGCCAAGATGATATTGCAGGATGACGACGGCAACCGGTTGCCTGACCCGAAAAACATAAAATACAGTCTGATAGAACTTTCAGAGTAAGGCGATGGCGAGATTGCTGCTGTTATTGGCCGTGGCGATGCTCTGTTTGCCGTCGGCTGCGCAAGACAAGGCCACGGGCGAGGTGCTTGATTCCGTCTCGCTGAAGCCTCTCGCCAACGCCGCCGTAACGCTGTTGCGCGGCGGGCGCGCCGTAAGTTTCACCCGCACCGACGCCAAGGGTCGGTTCTCTGTTGAGGCCAAGGCCGGCGACCGCCTTCAGGTGACGTTCATGGGATACAGGAAAAAGGCCGTTGAGGCCAGCCTCTCGCGCCCCGTCAGGGTGATGCTTGCGCCGAGCGCGTTCGTGCTGAAGGAGGTTCAGGTGAAGGGTACGCCCGCTTACGGCAAGCAAGACACCACCGTGTTCGACCTGAAACGCTTCGCCGACGAGCGTGACAACTCGCTGAACGACGTGCTGAAGAAGCTGCCGGGCGTCAACGTGGCCGACAACGGCAAGATAAGTTTCAACGGGAAAGACATCTCGCGCTTCACGGTCGAGGGGCTTGACCTCACCGGCGGGCGTTACAACAAGCTGAACGAGACGCTCAAGGCGAAAGACGTTGACCGGGCGGAGGTGGTAGAGCATGACCAGCCCATCAAGGCCTTGCAGGGCAAGGTGTTCACCGACGACGTGGCCATGAACATAACCCTGCGCCCCGAAGCCCGCGACCGGTGGGCGTTGACGTTGCGTCCTGAGCTGGTGGTTGGCTTCCCGCTGGGGAAGACCAGGCCGCAGGGGCGGGCCGACGCCTTGCAGGTGGGGCGCAAGCTGCAGCGCATGTACGGCGCGGAATATGACCGCTTGGGGCGCGACTTGTCAGCCGACGACGAGGTGCTGGCCACGGGCGGCACCGCGGCTTACGCCATGGGGGCTGCCGTTCCGGGATGGTTCGCCGTGCCGGATGTCGTCTCGCCCATCGACAAGGAGCGCGTGCGCTTCAACCGTTCGCAGGACTACACGGCCAAGCAGACGCGCAAGACCAAGGGCGGAAGCGAACAACGGCTGACGGCCGGCTACCTGCACACGGACGAAAACCAAGAGACGGGCAACACGTCGGTGTACTGGTTTGACGGCGACAGCCCCGTTACGACTGATGAAACCGACATTTCCTCAATACGGCATGACCGTGTTTACATTGATTTCACCCACAACACAAACACCGAAAAGAGCTACGGCAACGAGTACTTCCTCATTGAAGGTTCGATGGCCGACGGCCTTTCGCGTTTCGGCGACAGCGGTCAAGACGGAGTGGCGCAGCGTGTGAAGACGCGGCAGCTCAGGGTGTCGAACACGTTCACCAGCCTTTTCACCCGCGACGGGCACTCTTGGCAGGTGTACTCAAACCTTGACTTCCGCTACGCCCCGATGGAAATGGCCGTCAACGGCAGCACGCAGGAGCTGAGAAACACATTGTATCATACCGACAACTACGCCCGGCTTACGCTCGAACGGCCGCGGCTGACCCACCGCTACGCCTTCGGCTTCGGCGTTGACCACCTGCGTGTGCGCGGCGGCAACACCCTTGTAAGCGTCAACGCCACCCCTGATTGGCAATGCGGGCGCGGCAAGGTAGTGGTCAGGTGGTCAGTGCCGCTGAAATGGCAGCTTTTCGCCGAGCGCAAGGAACATTACCTTGACGCCTCGCCGTCGCTGACGGCCACCGTCAAGAGCGGCGTTAGGGGCGAGTGGTTTTTCCATGCCTTGTACAACATGACGACAGGAGGCTGGGCCGACATAGCCGTCAGCGACTACCGCAGCGATTACCGCACGCGCGTGGTGAACAGCGGAGTGATGCCGCGCCAAGGCGTGTTTACGGCCTTGGCTACTTATGAATACAAGCGTCCTGTGAAAGGTTTATTCGCCAGCGCGAGCATGGTTTACGGGTATTATCACGGTAACATGATGACCGACATGACCATTTCTGACGGCGATTACCTGCTGAGCGGCGTGGCGCATGACTGGCACTCACAGTCGGCATCGGCAAATGTATTCCTGGCAAAGGGCTTTTTCAGCGTAAACCTGAAAACCGGTTTGAAGCTTGCCTACACGTATACGGACGGGCAGCAGTTGTCGGCCGGTGAGGTCACCGGTTACAGTTCACACTCCGTGTCGGCGTCGCCGGAGGTGGTTTTCACCCCAAAGTTCGGCAAGTTCACTTACCGCGGAACGTTCTCGCTGAGCGAGGTTGTTACCGATGGAATGGGGCAAAATGCGCTGCTTGACTGGATTCAACGCCTCTCTTACACGCAGACCGTAGGCCCTGTTGACATCTCGCTGTCAGCCGTGCATTACCGCAACGAGCTGCAGACGGCGCAAGTGGTCAACACGCTGCTGGCCGACGCCTCGGTGGTATGGCGCATGAAGAAGGTGCGCCTGTCGGCCGAGGTGCGCAACATCTTTGACAAACGCCGCTACACGGTGACTGATTACAGCGGCGTGATGTCGTCAACGCTCAATTCAGCATCTGACGGCAAACCTGTAAGTCGCTGATAGTCAATATAATTACAAAAGGCCACCTTTCAGCGTGTGAAAGGTGGCCTTTTGCGTTGCGTTTCGTGCCCTTTTACAATGCGTTTTGCGGTCTTTTACGCCGCAAGCTCACACAATCGGCAGGCTGATGCCGTTGATTTTCTGGTAAATGTCGAGGGCGTAGACGTCGGTCATGCCGCTGATATAGTCGATGACGGCCATGAGGCGGGTCTCAAGGTCGGGCGAGTCGATGTCGTACTGGCTGCTCACGCGGCTGATGAGTTGGCGCGAATAAAAGCGGTCGGGGTTGGCCGCCGCGTCGGTCATGGCCTCCATCAGCGTCGCCATTATCCTGAAACCGCTCAGCTCGACGTCAAGCACGGGCTTGCTCTTGTATATTTTCCGCTTTGACAGGTCGGCGCATCTCTTGTATGCCTTGGCGAGCCTTTCGTCCATGTTGTCGATTAGTCCGCCTTTGAGACTTCCTTCCAGGATTTCCTGCTCATGGCAAACAAAGGCGTTGGCGCAAGCCCTTTCGAGCGCGCCTATCACACAGGCGCGCATGTAGACAACCTTTTCGTTGTCGTCGGTGATGCCTTCGTCGATAATCCTTTGGCGTATGTGGTTTTGCGCCTTTTCATCGAAGAAATCCAAGAAAAGACGCTCGGTCTCCTCAAACGAGACGATTTTCAGCTTATGGGCGTCCTCGATGTCCATTATTTCATAGCAGATGTCGTCGGCGGCCTCGACGAGATACACCAGCGGATGGCGTGCGTATTCAAGGGGGTGGCCGTCGGCAGACTTGCGTATTATGCCCATTTCATCGGCTATTTTGTTGAAAATGCCGCTCTCTGAGCTGAAAAAGCCGAACTTGCCGTGCCCCTTTTCGGCGAGGGTTGACGCGAAAGGATACTTCACGATGGAGGCGAGCGTGGAGTAAGTCATGACGAAACCGCCGTCGCGCCGCCCCTTGAAGCGGTGGGTCAGCAGGCGGAATGCGTTGGCGTTGCCCTCAAAGTGGGTTATGTCAGTCCAGAACTCAGGGCTAACCTTGTCTTTCAGCGACAGGCCGTTGCCCTCGGTGAAGAATGTCTGTATGGCTTTTTCGCCCGAATGTCCGAACGGGGGGTTGCCCATGTCGTGGGCAAGGCACGCCGCGCTGACGATGGTTCCGATTTGCGGAAACAGCGTGTCGGCCAGTTCGGGGCGGCTCTTCATTATGGCATGGGCCACGTCGTTGCCCAACGATAGGCCCACGCTGGCCACTTCGAGGCTGTGGGTGAGGCGGTTGTGTACGAAGACGCTGCCCGGCAGGGGAAATACTTGGGTCTTGTTCTGCATGCGCCTGAACGGGGCGGAGAAGATGAGGCGGTCGTAATCGCGCTTGAATTCAGAGCGGTCGTCGTGGCGTTCCGCGTGTCGGTGTTCCTGTCCGAGGCGTTTGTTGGATATAAGTTGTTGCCAGTTCATAATCGTTTTTTTAATTCATAATTCATAATGCACAATGCATGATAGAGCTGCGCCGTGACGCAGGCTTACCGTCGTATTCCGGCCAAACGCCTCGTTCATGTAGTATTGCAGCATCCCGTTCATACCAAAGCGCAGCCTTATTGTGCATTATGAATTATGCATTGTGCATTAAGTGCGCAGCCTTATTATGCATTGTGCATTATGAATTATGCATTATTTAACGCCGCAAAAGTAGTCTAAAAATGGCTAAAATCTTCCTTTTTAGTTGTAAAATAGCTGATATGTGGATATTATTATTTATTTTTGCACCTTATAAATAAAAAGAAAGACATAATGATACGAGTTGAAATCATCAACAAGGGGCGTCAGCCGTTGCCGGCCTACGCCACGCCGCAGAGCGCGGGCGTTGACCTGAGGGCTAACATCGACGCCCCCGTGACCTTGCGTCCGCTTGAACGGAAGCTCATTTCCACGGGGCTTCATATCGCGTTGCCCGAAGGCTATGAGGCGCAGGTTCGTCCGCGCAGCGGTCTCGCCTTGAAGCACGGGATAACCGTACTCAATTCGCCGGGGACGATTGACTCTGATTACAGGGGCGAGGTGATGGTTCTCTTGGTGAACCTTTCGGGCGAAGAGTTTGTCGTCAACGACGGTGAACGCATAGCCCAGATGGTTGTGGCTCGGCATGAGACCGTCGATTTCGCAGAGGTTGACGTGCTTGGCGATACAGAGCGCGGTGAGGGCGGATACGGCCATACCGGAGTGAAATGAGATGGGGAAAAGCATTTGAATGAATCGATGAAACGGTTAATTTCGCATGTTCTTGCCTGCTTGTCGGCCGTGCTGATGGTGTCAGCATGTGGCGGTTCGGGGCGTGAGGCCACTTCAGGCGGCGCGGAAGGCGGGGCTGTAGCCTTTGTCCCGGGCATAAGCCGCAACGACAGCTTGCGCTTCAAGATGTTTTATTACGAGGCCGTGAGGCAGCAGGTAAACGGAAATTTCGATGCCGCTTACGACCTGTTGCGCCATTGCCTGCGCATCAATCCCAACGCGGCTGAGGCGTATTTCATGCTGTCTTCTTACGACGGAGTGCTTAAAGGAGACACCGCCGTGCTTGAAGACTTGCAAAAAGCGGCCGAGCTTGACCCCGCGAACAACGCCTATCTTGAGCGTCTCGGCACGGCGTACATACGCATCGGCGACATGGGCGAGGCCATAAAGGCGTATGAGAAACTGGCGCACAACAGTCCGGAACGTTCGGACGTGCTTGACATCTTGGCGCAACTTTACGGCAAGCAGAAGGATTATGACAGCATGCTTGGCGTGCTGGAGCGCATGGAAACGCTTGAAGGCGAGAACGAAGACCTTACGCTCGCCAAGATGAGAATCTACTCATTGCAGGGCAAGAAAGAAGAAGAGTTCAACGAACTGAAAACCATGTCGGCCAAGCATCCTAACGACATGGGCTACCGTGTGATGATGGGCAACTGGCTGTTGCAGAACGGCAAGCTGGAGGAAGCTTACAGGCAATACGAAGAAGTGTTGCGCGCCGACCCGGAAAACGTCATGGCGCGCATGTCGATGATTGACTATTACAAGGCTTCCGGCCAAGTGCAGCGGGCTGACTCGCTGCAAGAGGAGATGCTGGTCAACGCAAAGACGCCCGTTGACGGCAAGATGGCGTTGATGCGTCAGGTCGTTGCTGACAACGAGAAGCAAGGCGGCGACAGCACGGAGGTTATCAGCCTGTTCAAGAAAATACTCGCCCAACCGCAGGAAACGTCAGACATGGCGGAGCTGTATGCCGCCTACATGACGCTGAAACAGATGCCGCAAGACTCTATCTCGCGAGTTCTTGAAACGGTGTTGGCCATCTCTCCCGACAATGTCGGCGCGCGTCTGCAGCTCATACAGTCAGTGTGGACGAAGCAAGACTTTGACGGCGTGGTGGAGCTTTCACGCCAAGGACTTGACTACAATCCCGATGAAATGGCCTTTTATTACTTCCTCGGTCTTGCATACGTCCAAAAAGACGATGACGACAACGCGCTTGAAACGTTCCGCAAGGGTGTCGGCCAAATCGATGACCAAAGCAATCCGGAGCTTGTCTCCGACTTTTACGCCATCATAGGCGACATCCTTCATGAAAAAGGTCTTGACAAGGAAGCCTACGCCGCGTATGACAGTTGCCTGCAGTGGAAGGACGACAACCTTGGCTGCCTTAACAATTATGCCTATTATTTGTCTGAAAAGAATACACAATTGGAGAAAGCCGCGCAGATGAGTTACCGCACGGTGCAGGCCGAACCGGACAATTCTACCTTCCTTGACACTTATGCTTGGATATTGTTCAAGCAGGGCAAATACGCCGAGGCGGCGCAATACATCGACATGGCGGTTAAGAACGACACCACGGAAAGCGCGGTGATAATAGAACATGCGGGAGACATCCACGCCCTGAACGGAGACATCGACGGCGCGCTGGAATACTGGCAGAAGGCTTTGGAGATAGGAACCGAGAACGACAAGGCTCTCAGGAGAAAGATAAAACTAAAGAAATATGTGGAAGACAAGTAAACTGTTTTTGTGTGGAATGATGCTTGTGGCCGTGTCGTGTGCCGTGGTTTCGTGCGGCACGAAGAAGGTGGCGGTTGACGGAACGACGTCAGCCACGGGAGTGTCAAGGGGCGCGGCATCGTCAGAAACACAAAAGATTGACTTCATGAGGAAGGTGTATGACAACGAAGTCTATGCCAAGAGCATATCCTCGAAAATAAAGTTCACCATCAACACGGGTTCGAAAGACCTGTCGGTGAGCGGTTCGCTGAAGATGAAAAAGGACGAGGTGATACGCATACAGTTGACGCCGTTCGGCCTGATGGAGGTCGGCCGCTTGGAATTTGCCAAGGATTACGTCATCCTTATGGACCGCATCAACAAGGAATACGTCAAGGCAAGCTATGCGGATGTTGACTTCTTGCGCGACAACGGGCTTGACTTCTATGCCCTGCAAGCCCTGTTCTGGAACCAATTGTTCATCCCCGGAACGCAAGAAATAACGGATTCATCGCTCAAAAACTTCTCCGTTACGTTCAATGACGCCGTGGCGAACACCATAGTTTCGCTCAAGCGCGGCAGCATGAGCTACCGTTGGAGTGCGGACAAGACGAGCGGACAGCTCCGTTCGGTTGACGTTACGTATTCAGGCAAGACGTCCGGCACGACCACGGTCACGTGCAACTACGGCTCGTTCAAGCCGTTGGGGCGTAAGCAGTTCCCGATGGACATAACGCTTATTATGAAGAGCGACGCCGTGAAAGGCGGCAAGCGCATGAGCCTGAACATGTCACTTGACGGCATCGACACGTCAGGCGACTGGGAGACTTACACCTCGGTGTCGGGCAAATACAAGCACGTAAGCGTGCAAGACGTGATGAACAGACTGATGAAACTGTAAATGAAACGACTCCTGATTTTATTTTTTGCGTTGGCTATAGCCTTCCCCTTCTCCGCGCAGACCAAGAAACAAACCACGCGGAAGAAGGCGAAGACGACGCGCGTGACCAAGAAACGCAGCACGGCAAAGAAGAAAAACACGGCCAAATACTCAAATTCGTCAATCAAGGGGCTGCGCAACCAGCGTGCCGGCGTGCAGCGCAAGATAAAGCAGCAGGAACGCCTGTTGCGCGCCAACAAGGCCGACGTGAAGAAACGCCTTGGCGACCTGATGGTGCTTAATACCGAGATTGACCGCCACAAGAAGTCAATCGACACCATCCAGAGCGAGATTGCGCACCTTGACGGCAACATAAGCATGCTGCAAAGCCAGCTCGCAATGCTGGAAAAACAGCTTGAGGAGCGCAAGGCCAAGTACATAAAGTCGATGCGCTACCTCGCCGGCAAGCGCACCGTGCAAGACAAGCTGATGTTCATTTTCAGCGCGAAGAACTTCGCGCAGATGTACCGCCGACTGCGTTTCGTCCGTGAGTACGCCGCCTTCCAGCGGTCGCAGGGCGAGATGGTCAAGGCCAAGCAACGCCAGATAGAGGCCAAGCACAAAGAGCTGCAGCTGGTAAGGGGGCAGAAGAACACCCTGCTCAGCAAGGGCAGGCAGGAGCATGCGGCCATGGAGGGCAAGCAAGCCGAGCAGCAGCAGATGGTGAACAGCCTGCAAAAGCAGCAGAAGACGATACAAAACATATTGGCCGAGCAGCGCAAGAAGGACGCCGACCTTAACGCCAAAATCAACCGCCTTGTGGCCGAAGAGGTGGCCAAGGCGAAGGCGCGCGCAGAAGCCGAGGCGCGCAGGAAGGCTCAAGCGGCCGCCGAGGCGAAGCGCAGGGCCGAGGAACTGGCGCGCAAGAAGGCCGCCGCCGAGGCCGCCGCACGTGAGAACGCCCGCCGTGTGGCCGAGGCCAAGGCGCGTGAGGAGCGGTTGAAAGCCGAGGCGCAGGCAGCCGCCGAGAAGGACGCCAAGGCCCGCGAGAAAGCCGAACGCAAGGCCCGCGAGGCCGAGGAGGAGCGCATAGCGGCCGAGCGCAAGGCGCGTGTAGAGAAAGAACGCAACGACAGGGAAGTGGCGCGGGCGAAGAAAAGCGCGGATGCGGCCATGACGCTTGACACAGAGGACCGCAAGCTGAGCGGCAGTTTCGAGCGCAACCGCGGTCGTCTGCCTATGCCACTTGCCGGCTCATGCAGGATAATGACACATTACGGTCAGTACAACGTGCCCGGACTGAGGAACGTAAGGCTCAACAGCAACGGCATAACCCTGCTTGCCCAGCCCGGCGCGGCGGTGCGTTCGGTGTTCAACGGCGAGGTCAGCGCGGTGAGCAACCTTGACGGGACGATGGTTGTCATGGTGCGCCACGGCAATTACATCTCCGTTTACTGCAACTTCAGTTCTGTCAGCGTGCGTAAGGGCCAGCGTGTCAGCACGGGGCAGACGCTCGGCACCGTCGGCGGCGACAACATGCTGCAGTTCCAGTTGTGGCGCGGCATGTCCATGCTGAACCCCGAGAGCTGGCTCAGGTGAGACGCCTGGGCACGTTGCAGGGTGTAAGCTGTTTCGGCTGAAAGGCGACATAATGTAATTCGGGCGTTGCCTGTATGGGCGATGGCTTTTGTTTGAATATCGGGGCGTCGGCAAATGGCTGACGCCCCTTTTTTGTTTGCGTGGTTGGTGATATGCGGCCTTTTGCATGCCGCTTGTTTGGCCGTTGACGTGCCAAAATACGCCGTTCGCACGTCTTTTTGCTCTTTTTTGTTTCTTTCTCGCCGATGGGACTCTTGTTGAGGGATTGGACGCAGCGGTGCGAAAGACGGCGTTTTGCGGCATGGAAGGCCGCCTCTTGCGTTGCGTTTTGCCGCCTTTCGTGTCGCGTTATGCGGCTGACGGCGGGCTGATGGCCGCCCGTGGAGCCGCTTGAAACCGCCCGGCGGCCGGTCGGCGGCGGATGGAGGCGTTTCAGGACGCCGTCGCGAAATCAAAGTGTAAGCCCGTTCCGTCACAATGGTTGCATAGTGTCACTTCGGTGCGTGCGGCCTCGTGCCGGCGTGCCGGTTGCGCCTTGCGCCTACGGCCGTTCCATGTGCCATCTGCGGCGGCCGTGTGCGGGCTTGGTGTTGAGGTTTGATATTTTTCATGCGGGCTGGAAAAATATGCTTTAAAATTGCAGTAAAAGAAAAAATTTGATTACTTTTGCCGAATAATAAGGTACGAAGCTTTATGGACGAAAAATTGAGGATAATAATCAGCGGAGGCGGTACGGGCGGCCACATATTCCCGGCCGTGTCGATAGCCAACGCCATCCGCGCCAAGCACCCTGACGCCGAAATCCTGTTCGTGGGAGCGTTGGGGCGCATGGAGATGCAGCGCGTACCGGCCGCCGGCTATAAGATAGTGGGCTTGCCCATCTGCGGCTTCGACCGTAAGAACATGTTGAAGAACATCGTCGTGCTGTACAGGATATGGAAAAGCCAGCGCATGGCGAAGAAGATAATACGCGAGTTCAGGCCGATGGCGGCCGTCGGGGTAGGCGGATACGCCAGCGGCCCCACGCTGAACGAGTGCGCCAAGCAGGGCGTGCCCTGCCTGATACAGGAGCAGAACTCGTACGCCGGCGTGACGAACAAGCTGCTCGCCAAGAAAGTGCAGCGCATCTGCGTGGCATACGACGGCATGGAGCGGTTCTTCCCGGCCGAAAAAATCCTGAAGACGGGCAACCCCGTGCGCCAGGCCTTGCTTGACACGAAGTTGACCAAGGCCGAAGCCCTGCGCTCGTTCGGGCTTGACGAGGGCAAGCGCACCGTACTCATCGTGGGCGGAAGCCTCGGTGCGAGGACGATGAACGAGAGCGTGCTGCAGCATCTTGACGACATAAAGGCCTCAGGAGTGCAGTTCATCTGGCAGACGGGCAAGTATTACAGCGCGTCGATAGCCGAGCGGCTGAAAGGGCGCGACGACCTGCCCATGCTCAAGGTGACCGACTTCATCAGCGACATGGGCGCGGCTTACCGGGCCGCCGACCTCGTAATCAGCCGCGCCGGGGCGAGCAGCATCTCGGAGTTCTGCCTCATAGGCAAGCCCGTCATACTCGTGCCGTCGCCCAACGTGGCCGAAGACCACCAGACGAAAAACGCCATGGCCCTTGTCGAGAAGGACGCCGCCCTGTACGTGAAAGACGCCGACGCGCCCGCGCAGGTCATAGGCTTGGCGGTCAAGACCGTGGCCGACGACGCGCGCCTGGCCTCGCTCGGCGCGAACATAAAGAAGCTCGCCCTGCCTGACTCGGCCGACGTCATCGCCGACGAGGTGGTAAGGCTGGCGCAAGAAAAAAGTGAGAAGGTGAGAAAGTGAGAAGGTGAGGGAAGGAAGAGCCAAGACAAATGTCTTTAACTCCTTAGCGACCGCAGGGAACGGAAACACCTTTTTACTCCTTTAACTACTTGGAAAAGACAATGGAACTAACAGACATAAAAGCAGTGTATTTCGTGGGAGCTGGCGGCATCGGCATGAGCGCAATCGCCCGTTACTTCCTCCACAGGGGCGTCGTGGTGGCAGGTTATGACAAGACACCGTCCGCCCTGACCGAACAACTTGAAAAGGAGGGCATGCTGATACACTATGACGAAGACATAGAAAAAGTGCCCCACGCCTGCCGCAACAAGGACGCGACGCTCGTGGTGTACACCCCGGCCATCCCGGCCGACCACAAGGAACTGGCGCATTTCCGTGAAAAGGGTTTCACGGTCGAGAAGCGCGCGCAAGTGCTGGGCATCCTCACGCGCGCCCACAAGGGCCTGTGCGTGGCCGGCACGCACGGCAAGACAACCACGTCGGCCATGTGCGCCCACATAATGCACCAGAGCCACGTTGACTGCAACGCCTTTCTCGGTGGCATAACGAAGAACTACGCCTCAAACTACATACTGAGCAAGGAGAGCGACTACGTGGTCATAGAGGCCGACGAGTTCGACCGCTCGTTCCACTGGCTGCGCCCGCTGATGAGCGTCATCACGTCAACCGACCCCGACCACCTCGACATCTACGGCACGAAGGAAGCCTACCTTGAGAGCTTCGCCCACTATACGGAGCTGATAAAGCCCGGCGGCGCGCTCATATTGCACACAGGGCTGGAGATGCGCCAGCGTGTGCAGGAGGGCGTGACAGTGTACACGTACAGCCGCGACGAGGGCGACTTCCACGCCGAGAACATAGTGATAGAGAACGGCGAAATCACCTTCGACTTCGTTTCGCCCGTCGAGCGGGTTGACGGTGTGCGCCTCGGCCAGCCCGTGCCTGTCAACATCGACAACGGCATCGCCGCCATGGCCATGGCCCAGCTTTGCGGATGCACGGCCGAGGAACTGAAGTACGGCATGAGGACTTACCGCGGCGTAGACCGCCGTTTCGACTTCAAGCTGAAGACCGACCGCATCGTATTCCTCAGCGACTACGCCCATCATCCGAAGGAAATACGCCAGAGCGCGATGAGCATACGCGAACTGTACAAAGACAAGCGGATAACGGTCATCTTCCAGCCGCACCTGTACAGCCGCACGCGCGACTTCTACAAAGACTTCGCCGAGAGCCTGAGCCTGCTTGACGAGGTCGTGCTTTGCGACATATATCCCGCCCGCGAGGAGCCTATCCCCGGCGTTACGTCGCAGTTGATATACGACAATCTCGCCCCGGGCGTCAAGAAGACGATGCTCCACAAGGAAGACGTGCCTGGGTATGTGAGTGACCATGACTTCGAGGTGCTTGTCGTCTTGGGCGCGGGCGACATTGACAACTACGTGCCGCAGATAGAGAAGATATTGCAGGAAAAGTACAAGTAAATGAAGGCGAGGCTGAGAAACATATTGAAGGTGACGCTCTGTGCGGCCTTGGCTGTCTATGTGGTGTTGGCCATGACATCGTTCAACAACCCCAAAGACACCTACCCCGTATGCGCCAAGGTGACGATAAGCATAGAGGACGGCAGCACGAACGGCTTTCTCAGTGCTGACGAAATCAAGCGCATACTTGAGCGCAACAGGCTGTATCCTTACAAGAAGCGCATGGCCGACGTCAACCCGCGCGACATCGAGGACAAGCTGAAAGACAGTCCGTTCGTCAAGACAGCCCAGTGCTACAAGACCAAGGACGGCTGCGTCTACATAAGCGTCACGCAACGGCTGCCCGTCATCCGCGTGAAGAACTCGCGCGGCGAGGACTACTATCTTGACGACCATGGCGGCATAATGCCAAACTCCAACTATACGTCTGACCTCATCATCGCCACTGGCAACATATCAAAATGGTACGCGCGCAACTACCTTGCCAACCTCGCCATCGAGATAATGAAGGACGACTTCTGGAAAAACCAGATTGTGCAGGTCAACATCCTGCCAGACCTTGGCGTGGAGCTGGTGCCGAGAGTGGGCGACCACATTGTGTATATAGGCGTGTTGCCGCAGACGAAATACGTCAACAGGCGCAAGGCCATGATAGCCGATTTCACGGCGAAGAAGCTCGACCGCCTCGGCAAGTTCTACAAATACGGGCTTAGCCAGGCCGGATGGAACAAGTATTCGTACATCGACCTCGAGTTTGACAACCAGATAATATGCAAAAAGAGCAAATAGACAGAGCAACAAATAACAACGAGATAAACAGCGAACGTATGGCAGCAAAGGATTTTATCGTAGCAATTGAGCTTGGCTCGTCAAAGATGACGGGCATCGCGGGCAAGAAAAACCTCGACGGAAGCATATCCGTGCTTGCCGTGGTTAAGGAGGACTCGTCTTCCTTTATACGAAAGGGAATCGTCTACAACATAAACCAAACGGTACAGTGCATATCCAACATAGTAAAGAAACTGTCAACAGCCCTCAAGGCGGAGATAGCCCAAGTGTACGTTGGGGTTGGCGGACAGTCAATCAGGAGCGTTAAGAACGTCATCGTGAAAGACCTGCCCGGGGGCGCGATTGTGTCTCAGGACATGGTCAACGAGCTGATGGACATCAACCGCAACATGTCTTACCTGGACAAGGAAATACTTGACGTGGCACCGCAGGAGTACAAGGTTGACAGCCAGTTGCAGCTCGACCCCGTAGGCATACAGTGCAGCCGGCTTGAGGGAAACTTCCTGAACATCATCTGGCGCAACACGTTCTACCGTAGCCTGAACAAGTGTTTCGACGATGCCGGGGTGGCCATCGCCGAGATGTATCTTGCCCCCATGGCCTTGGCTGACAGCGTGCTGACAGACTCTGAGCGTCGTTCAGGCTGCGTGCTGGTTGACCTTGGCGCAGACACTACGACCGTTTCAGTGTATTACAAGAACATATTGCGCCACTTGGCGGTCATCCCGCTGGGCGGCAACAACATTACGAAAGACATCGCTTCGCTGCAGATGGACGAGAGCGTGGCCGAAAAGATGAAGGTGAAATACGGCTGCGCGTTCACTGACAACAACGACATCGACAACACGCTGATGCTCCCCATCGACAACGAGCGCAGCGTGGAGAGCCGCAAGTTCATCGAGATTGTCGAGGGAAGGCTGCAGGAAATTATAGAGAACGTGTGGTATCAGGTGCCTTCAGAGTACGCCGACCGCCTGTTGGGAGGCATTGTCCTGACCGGTGGCGGGGCGAACATGAAGGACATAGGCAAGGCCTTCCGCAACCACACTCACATAGAGAAGATACGCATTGCGAATTTCGTCAAGCAGACGATAACTTCAAGCAATCCTGAAATAACCGCCCACAACTGCATGATGAACACCATCCTCGGCATACTGGCCAAGGGCGACATGAACTGCGCCGGCGAGGAAACACCCGAGACGGCCGACCTCTTTGGCGGCGAGAAGGCGGGCAAGGCCGGCACCACTACGGCCGACCTGCACCAGACTCCGCGCAGCGCGGGAGAGGTGAGTCCGGGCGTTGTGCTGACGGCGGCTGAGAAAGACATGGCCGAGCAGCGGCGCAAGGCGGCGGAAGAGGCGGCCAAGAAGGCCGCTGAGGCTGAGGAAAACGGCGACGAAGACGGCAAGGAAGAGAAGAAGAACGGGAATAGCCGCATTTCGAAGCTCAAGAGATGGGTTGACAAGTTCTTGAAAGAGCCAGACGAGTGAGACAACAACAAAACCGAATTACCGTAACGAATAAAAAGATACAAGATATGGATGAGAGACGCAGCATAGTCGATTTCGGCGAGCCGGAGAAAGAGAAAAGCATAATAAAGGTCATCGGCGTGGGCGGCGGTGGCGGCAACGCCGTCAACCACATGTACCGCGAGGGCATACACGACGTGTCATTTGTCCTTTGCAACACTGACAACCAGGCACTCAACGATTCCCCCGTGCCCGTACACTTGCAGCTCGGCAAGGAGGGCCTCGGCGCGGGCAACAAGCCCGAAAAGGCGCGCGAGGCCGCCGAGGAGAGCATCGAGGACGTGCGCAAGATGCTCAGCGACGGCACCAAGATGGCATTCATCACCGCCGGCATGGGCGGCGGCACCGGCACGGGAGCCGCCCCGGTGATAGCCCGTGTGTCAAAAGAACTCGGCATACTCACCGTCGGCATCGTCACCATTCCGTTCCGTTTCGAGGGCGAGAAGAAGATTGACCAGGCTCTCGACGGCGTTGAGGAGATGTCGAAACACGTTGACGCGCTGCTCGTCATCAACAACGAGCGTCTGCGCGAGATTTATCCAGAGCTGTCAATCCTCGACGCCTTCGGCAAGGCCGACGACACCCTGAGCGTAGCGGCGAAGAGCATCGCCGAAATAATAACCGTACACGGGCTTATCAACCTCGACTTCAACGACGTGAAGACCGTGCTTAAAGACGGCGGTGTGGCCATCATGAGTACTGGTTACGGCGAGGGCGAAGGCCGCGTGAAGAAGGCCATCGACGACGCCCTGAACTCGCCCCTGCTCAACGACAACGACATTTTCAACTCCAAGAAAATCCTTCTCAGCATATCCTTCAGCGGCGAGAAAGGCAACAGCAAGGGCAGCCTGATGATGGAGGAGATGAACGACGTGAACGACTTCATGGCGAAGTTTGACACCAAGTTCGAGATAAAATGGGGACTCGCCACCGACCCCGAACTGGGCGACAAAATCAAGGTTACCATCCTCGCCACTGGCTTCGGCATAGAGGACGTTGACGGAATGAGCAGCCACGTGAAGAAGCACACCCAGGAGGAGAACGAACGCCGCGCCGAGGAAGAGGAGAAGGCGGCCGAACGCCGCGCGCGCCGTGAGCGCATATACGGCGGCGACGGCAAGACGTCGAAATACAAACGCCGCCCCCACATATACATTTTCCGCCAGGAAGACCTTGACAACGACGACGTGATTTCATCCGTAGAGTCAACACCCACGTACAAGCGCACGCGCCAGGAACTTGAGGAAATAAAGAACCAGGCCATGGGGCACGTCAAGAAAAACGAGCCTGAAGAGGGCGGAAAAATACAAGGGACGATAAAGTTCGCGTGAAAACAAAGCCCCTCCCTGCCTCCCCCGTGGGGAGGAGAGGTGGCGATATGCATTTAAGTAACTAAGCTCCTCCCCACGGGGGAGGCGGGGAGGGGCTATAAATTTTCAGTCATGACATTATTCGACCAAGTTAGCAATGACATCAAAGAGGCCATGAAGGCCCGCGACAAGGTGCGCCTTGAAACCTTGCGCAACATAAAGAAAGTGTTTATCGAAGCCAAGACAGCCCCCGGGGCGAACGACACCCTTGAGGACGCTGCGGCCCTGAAGCTGCTCGCCAAGCTGGCCAAGCAGGGCAAGGAATCGGCCGCCACGTACACGCAGCAGAACCGCCAAGACCTTGCCGACGCCGAACTGGCTCAGGTGGCGGTCATCGAGGAATACATGCCCAAGCCCCTCACCGAGGCTGAAATAGAGGCCGCCGTGAAGGAAATCATAGCCGCCACGGGCGCGCAGGGCATGAAAGACATGGGCCGCGTGATGGGCGTGGCGTCAAAGCAGATGGCCGGCCGCGCCGACGGCGGCGTCATCTCAGGCATAGTGAAACGCCTTTTGGCCTGACGGTTTTTCCCGGACAGGCATACGGCTGCAGACGGAACGCTCCGCCTGCAGCCGTTTTTCGTAATATGGCGTAACGGTATGCCATGGCGCGATTTGTAGGGGCAGACCCGTGTGTCTGCCCTTGCAAATGCCCAGTTGAGGTAAATGAAGGGCAGACACACGGGTCTGCCCCTACGGGTGGCGGTTTGAAGCCAGTTTGCGATACATGGCTTTCCGCAAGGCGAAAGGCCGCACATTAGAAGCCAAAAGGCCGCATCTCACATCGTGAAATGCGGCCTTTTGCTAATCGCTTGATAATCAGGTGTTTGCGCGCCGTCCTGTCTCTGCCTTGAAAGGCGTGGCCGTCAGGCGTTTTTCCGCTTGCCGTTAATCCTCGACTTCATCGTGCGCAGCGCGCCCGCCGTCATGCACATTATGCGCTGGGCGTCGTCGTCGCCGTGCCCCATGTCTGTCAGGATGAGGTAGAATATGTTGGTTGACGACAGGCGGCGGTAGTTGTCCTCGGCGTCGGCCACCACGTCCGGGTGGCTGACGCGATAAAACTCGATGAACTCGTCAAAGTCCTGCTTCTTCCATGTGGCCGTAGTGCCGCCCGCCGTTATGTCGTCGTAGAGCCGCTGGCCGCGCCCCAGTATTTCGTTCTGCTCGTCCTTCAGCTTCCTTATTTTCCGCCTCAGCGCGTCAGCCTCGCGCGAGTGCTTGCGGTCGGCCCGCTCAAGCTCGTCCACCTTCGCCGTCAGTTCCTTTATCGTCGTGCCGTTGTCGGCAATGGCTTTCTTCGCCTTGTTAATCTTCTTTTGATGGTATCTTGTTGCCACTGCTGCGAGTATTGCTATTGCAATGATGATAATGACGCCCGCCATCATTTCCCTGCGTGACGTCTCTTCTTCCTGTTTTTCCATGTCGTAAGCCTGTTGCGTAGTGATGGCTTCCTCTGTGTCTTTGTCCATTTTCGCGCTGTCTTGCATTATTTTTCCCTGTTTGTAGAGTTTTGAAGAAGTCTTTAAGTCACCCTTGTCTTCAGCACGCTCTGAGAGAAAATATAGTATTTCGGCCTTTTCCTCATAGTCGGCTGTCACCCATGCCGCGGTTAAAAGAGAGTCTGTTTTGTCGTCGTTGCCCAATGCGTAGTTGTTCTTTGCCAAGTTTATTTGTGTGGTGCTGACTGGCAATAACTCGATTGCCTGTCTGAACAGAGTGTCCGCTTCACTGTACATTCCGTTGTCATAATATGTCACGCCGATATTAGACAGTATGACAGCTCGGTCTTCCTTTGTGGGTATTTTATAGGCGTGCCGCTTCGTTTTTTCAATGTAAAACCATGCGCTGTCTTTATTCCCCATATAATAATGACACATTGCTATGTTGTTCAGGGCGAGGCATGTAAGGTTTGCGCTTTTGGCCGCTTGGGCGTCGGCAAGTGCCTTTCGGGCGTATTCAAGTCCCGTCTTGTTCGCCCCTTCTTCTGTGTTCAGGTATGCCATGTTGACGTTTATCAGATATCTGAGCATGGGTATGCCAACCTTTTTCTCGGCGTTTTCGGCCTTTTTGATGGATGCCATGCTGCCGATGTTGTCCCCTTTGTCAGCCAGGTAAACACCTTTGTAATAATAGGCGTAGGCGAGTTTTCTGTTGTCGCCGTGCTTCTTATAGTATCTGATGCTGTAATTTATCACCGAGTCGTTGTCGGTCGTTTTATTTTTGGTTGCCATTATTTCGGTGTTCAGTAGGTAGTAGTACGCCCTTTCGCCGTCTGTTTTTATATTACTTGTGTCAAACCTCGCCATTTCATTGTATGCCGAGTCGTAACGTTGGTTGCTTTGTAGTGAGTCGATTAGTGCAAGTGCTTTCATCGTTTGGCTGTTTTTGCTACAGCTTACAGCAAGGATGAAAATGAGAATAGTTGTGATTGGTGATATTTTCATAATAATGTTCATTCTTATTTGGTCGCAAAAATACAATCAAAAAAATAGTTTTTATATAAAATGGAAGTGTTTTTTTCATGAAAATATTCTATCAAGTGTTACAATTTTGAATGTTTTGTGATTTGAAAAATCGTGTAACATGCTAATATTCAGTATGAAATGCAAAATGTAGTGTGTAACAGATTGAAACTGAAAATTTCATATTTTTTTGACGTTTTCTTTTCAAATAACTACTTTTGTAGTGCGTCTTTGTCCTAAAGTAGGATGTAAATAATGATAAATAATCGATTCTAACTTTAAAAATTTATTTTTATGAAAAAATTTGTGCTATTTTTGCTAACGCTTTCGGTGATTGCGTTGGCTTCATGCAGTAGTGAAGAGAATTTCATGGGGCTGTCTGCGGAAAATGGGACAGAAGTTTCTGACAGCACATTTGAGCAAGTGCAACGAAACTTGGAGTTGATGACACTGCAAAACAACATCCATGATTACAAGTTGGCGACTTTTGGCGAACAACAGAATCCAATGACAAGAGGGTGGTTCAAAAGGTTTGTTAAAGGATTTGCTAAGGTTGTCGCCACGATTGCCGCTGACGCAGTAGGCGGTGTCTTGGGTGGCGTTCCCGGTGGCATCACCGCTTCGGGCATAGTCGGCGGAGCGTTGCTTTTCAAGGTTGACCAGGTGGCTGTCATGCCGACGTGGTATCCCACCACACGTATTGTTTCGCCGCCTAAAGACACTGAAGACAATGACAGCACAGGCGGTTTTGGCCGTGGATTGGGAAAAGATGGCAGTGTTGCAATTTTGGAACATGTGGTGCCGACTAATCCTATTAGTGTCGGCGACAGCATCGGTTATTACCATAACAAGGTGTTGTGTGAAGTCTTTTCTGATACGGTGAAGGTGGCCTCATTTGTGAAGAAGAGCAAGCAGGAACAGGCGCAGATAATAATCGACGCCATGAAGGAAGAGCCTTATTTGTGCAAGTATTACGGCAACGACCTGAATGACCAGGCTAAAATCAACACTGGAGTGGACGTTGCCAACACAATCATGCAGATTGCTGAAGAGGCCGAAACAGAAGAAGAATTTTTTGCACGTGTCGAGGACGCTGGTCTTGGCGATACATACATAATGGACGTGCTGAGGGAAATACTGGAAGGGTTTGACAATATCGACCCTGAGACTGACACAGGTGAATATTATGAAGCTGTGCTTGACTTGATACAAAATTCAGGTTTGGACAAAGAAACCAAGCAAAACCTGACGGACGGCGTGATAATTGGTCAGGCAAGCAACAGGTTGTGGAAAGGTTATACATTTAATGGTATTTATACAGGCTTGGATAATTCTACTGAGTGGAATCCAGGTGGTTCGATTGATGTACATTAAATAAGAAAACGATGTGGAGTATCCGTTTTGTTGGAAAATAGTATTAAGAAATATTGTCGACTATGTATTTATCTTGTAAAATGAAGAGACTGTTGGCGGTGTTGCCGCTGATGTTGTTTGCGCTGGCCGCCTCGGCTCAGGCGGACGGCGGCGTGAGTGCGGCCGAGAGAAGCACGTCAGTGTTCGCGGAGAGGCTGATGGGCGAGTTGAGCGTTGGCGTGGGCACACGGTGCAACGACGTAACGCCGCTGGAGTTCAGCGGAAAGCTGGGTTACAGGTTCATCCCGAGGATGTACGCCTTCGTGCATGCGGGCGGGCTGTACGGCATGTATGGCAAGGACAGCGGCCAGCGTTACACCAAGAGCGCGAACCTCGGCGGCGGCTTGGGCTACACGCTTTTCCAGGACAAGGGCGAGGCCTTGCAGCTTGACGTGCGCGGCACGGTGGCCGCGAGCGTTGGCAACGCCGACTGGAAGCATGTGTTGTATGACGCGGCCTTGGTGTTCCGCGTCGGGCGAGGCATAAAGATGGACATCGGCGTAGGCTTCCGCCACGTAAGCTCGCGCACGGCGGGCATCGGCACGTACAACGGCTTTTACGGCACAATAGGCTTCGGCTTCTGACGCAGGTCTGCCATGACTTTAAATGCGTTGAACAGCTTGCTGCTGTTCATGTAAAAAGAACTTCCATGCACTTGGGCTGCGGATGAATTGCAGAAGGCCACGTTTCGCACTGCGGAACGTGGCCTTTTGCGTTGCCATTGGCGGCCTTTTGCAAGGCGAAAGGCCGCTGGTGGCTAATTGTTTGACTTCCAGATGATTGTGCGTCTGCCGCGTCAGTCGTCGGCGAACAGCTCTTGCAGCACTGGCAGCGACTTCAGTTCGGGGAAGTCTGGGATGTGGATTTGGTAATAGCGCAGGATGACTTCGGCCATGCGGTTGCGCTCTTGGCGCGTCATCTTGAAGAGGTGCATGTTGGCGTAGTTCATCCTCAAGAGGCGGATGATGCGGGCTGACTCATCGGGCGGAAGGCAGTCGCTGTGCAGGGGGGCGTCGGGGCGGAAGCCGCTGGCGCGCAGGTCGAAGCGGTAGCCCGCCGAGTAGCCGTCGAGGTTGGGGTAGAAGCCGAGGAACCTCGACAGGCGCATCATGAAGACAAGATGGAAGTTGGCGAAGCGGCCGCCGCAGCCGTCAAGCCAGAGGATGCTGTTCAGGATGTAGCTGAACGTGGGGGCGTCGAGCGGCTCCTTGCGTGTGGCGTGTTGAAGGAACTCCGCCGTGAACAGCGCGATTGACAGTTTGAAGGGGTCGAAGGGGATTGACGTGAAGGGAACGGCCACCCGCGCCTCCTTGAGCCGCTGCAGGCGGGCGCGCTGGCGTATGTCGATTACGGCCTCAATGACGGTGAGCGGCTGGAAGTATTGCTTCTTCAGCTTGGCGCGCGGCGACTTCGTGACCGTGGCCACGCACGCCACCCGACCGTCGGCGGGCGTGAGCAGGTCGGTTATCAGCTTTGATTCGCCGTATTTGAATGAGTGCAGCACGATGGCTTTTGTTGTCGTCAGCATGTCGTGAAAGTGGCTCTTTATGTGTTTCGGCGTGCGCCGCCGTGCGGTGGGCGTTGGCAGGCCCTTATGCGGGCGGTACGGCCCGTTTTCATGCAAAAATACATGTTTTTGACCGAAAAATGAGAAAAATATTGAAAAATGTTTGGCTGTTTGAAATAAAACCCATACCTTTGCACCGCAAAAAACAACCACGGTCCCTTCGTCTATCGGCTAGGACGAGAGATTTTCATTCTCTAAAGAGGAGTTCGACTCTCCTAGGGACTACAACAAAAAACAATAAGGAAAAGGACATATAAGAGATGGCTAATCACAAATCATCAGTTAAGAGAATCCGTCAGGACGAGAAGAGGACGTTGCACAATAAATATTACGCCAAGACCATGCGTAACGCTGTGCGCAAGTTGCGTGCCATGACTGACAAGGACGAGGCTCTGAAGCTTTACCCGAGCGTTCAGAAGATGCTTGACAAGCTTGCCAAGACCAACATCATCCACAAGAACAAGGCTGCCAACTTGAAGTCGAGCTTGGCTTGCCATATCAGTAAGCTTGGATAAGTGAAATTATAAATAAGAGAGACATTTTATGGCTACGACCCTCACCATGGTGGGAGTCGTAGTTTTTTTTGTTGCCGTGCGCTTGTGCCGCCGGCGTGGCGTAACCATCCCGCCGGGCGGCCGCAAGAGGGGTGGAAGCGTGTGCCAAAAGCCGTTCCGGGGCGGCTCTTCCCGCCTGTTTCCGGCGTCCGCGCCCTTGCCTGGACGGGCGTCGGCGTCTTGCTTCCAGAGAAAGAGATTTTAAGATTTAAAATTTCGCAGAACAGTATTTTTTTACTATCTTTGCACGTTAATATACACGAACTTGAAAATGGCAGAAAATCAAATCAACGAGAACAATTATTCGGCCAGCAACATCCAAGTGCTTGAGGGCTTGGAAGCGGTGCGCAAGCGTCCCGCCATGTATATCGGCGACATCAGCGAGAAGGGTCTTCACCACCTGGTGAACGAGACCGTGGACAACTCCATCGACGAGGCCATGGCCGGATATTGCACTCACATTGAAGTGACAATCAACGAAGACAACTCGATAACCGTGCAGGACAACGGCCGAGGCATACCCGTGGACGAACACAAGAAGCTGCACAAGTCGGCGTTGGAGGTGGTCATGACCGTGTTGCACGCCGGAGGCAAGTTTGACAAAGGCTCTTACAAGGTGTCGGGTGGTCTGCACGGCGTGGGCGTTTCGTGTGTCAACGCGCTGTCAACCCGCATGATGTCGCAGGTGTTCCGCGACGGCAAAATCTACCAGCAGGAATACGAGAAGGGAAAACCGCTGTATCCCGTAAAGGTGGTAGGCGAGACGGAGCTGCGCGGAACACGCCAGCAGTTCTGGCCGGACCCCACAATCTTCACCACTACTGTTTACAAGTATGACATCATAGCCAAGCGTATGCGTGAGCTGGCTTACCTCAACGCCGGCATAAAAATCACGCTTACCGACCTCCGTCCCGACGAAGAGGGCAATACGAAGCAGGAAGTGTTTCATGCCGTTGACGGTCTGAAAGAGTTTGTACGCTACATCGACCGCCACCGCACTCACCTTTTCGACGACGTGATTTACCTGAAGACGGAGAAGCAGGGCATACCAATCGAGGTCGCCGTGATGTATAACACCGACTATTCGGAGAATATCCATTCTTACGTCAACAACATCAACACCATAGAAGGAGGAACCCACCTCGTGGGATTCCGCATGGCTTTGACACGCACTTTAAAGAAGTATGCCGACAACGACCCCGCAATATCGAAACAAATAGAGAAAGCCAAGATTGAAATAGCCGGCGAAGACTTCCGCGAAGGACTGACAGCCGTAATATCAATCAAGGTTGCCGAACCACAGTTTGAGGGCCAGACGAAGACCAAGTTGGGCAACAGCGAGGTGACAGGAGCCGTACAGCAGGCCGTGTCTGAAGCCTTGACATACTATCTTGAGGAACATCCCAAGGAGGCGAAGATGATATGCGACAAGGTCATCCTTGCCGCCACGGCGCGCATCGCGGCGCGAAAGGCGCGTGAAAGCGTGCAGCGCAAGAACCCCATGAGCGGCGGAGGACTGCCCGGAAAGCTGGCCGACTGCTCTAACAAAGACCCCAAGGAGTGTGAGATTTTCCTCGTCGAGGGTGACTCGGCGGGCGGCTCGGCCAAGCAGGGGCGCAACCGTTTCACGCAAGCCATACTGCCGTTGAGGGGTAAAATCCTGAACGTAGAGAAGGTGATGTGGCACAAGGTGTTCGAAAGCGAGTCGGTTATGAACATCATCCAGAGCATCGGCGTGCGCTTCGGCGTTGACGGCGAGGACGACAAGGAAGCTAACATCGACAAGCTGCGTTACGACAAAATCATCATAATGACCGACGCCGACGTCGATGGTTCGCACATCGACACGCTCATCATGACGCTCTTCTACCGCTTCATGCCGAAGGTTATACAGGAAGGTCACTTGTATATCGCAACGCCGCCGCTTTACCTTTGCACGTACAAGAACAAGGTCAAGGAGTACTGTTACACCGACCAGCAGCGTCAGGCGTTCCTTGACAAGTACGGAGAGGGTGTGGATGACGGCAAGAGCATACACACGCAACGCTACAAAGGTCTTGGAGAGATGAACCCGGAGCAGCTTTGGGAAACCACCATGAACCCCGAAACGCGCCTCCTGAAGCAGGTTACAATCGAGAACGCGGCCGAGGCCGACGAAATCTTCTCAATGCTAATGGGCGACGATGTGGAGCCGCGCCGCCAGTTCATAGAGCAGAACGCCACTTACGCCAACATCGACGCATGACGCATAAAGCCGTCAGGCGTCTGTAAGGATAAAAGGAAAAGCCTTTGCGATGACCGCTTACGGTCGCGCAAAGGCTTTTGTTTTGACATAAGCTTGCAGCTTGTCATTTCACGATTTTCTTGCCGTTCACGATGTATATTCCCTTTGGCAGCGCGTCAAAGTCAGTTCCAAGCCGCCGTCCGTCAATGCTGTATATTCCTTCAGGAGCGGCGTTTTGCATGCCTGTTGTGGCGTTGTTTATGCCTGTGTCAACATTGTCGGTCGTCAGGCAAACCTTGTCAAGGAAGAAGCGTTGGCCTCCGTTGTTGAATGTAAGGCGCACATCGCCGTCTCCGGTAAGCGTCGTGTTGAATACGGTCCATCGTCCTTCGCGCATCATGAATTCGGTTCTCGACAGCGAAGCGTTGCCTCCGTTTGCTTCCACTGTCAGTTTGGGTGAGTCTGTGGCATAGGGTGCGACCTTGAACCACACCTCACATTCGCCGTCAACCTTTATCGCGGGTGTCACGGCTTCGCCTCCTGTGGTGGCGGAACCGAACATCGCGCATTGGCTTGCTCCCTGCCCTTCGGTGAATGCCCAGCCGTCGTTGTCTGTGGCAAGGCTGCCGCTCCCTGCTTCCGAACCGTTGAAAACGCCGTCGTTTCCGCCGTTGCCGTTGCACTGGTCAAACGACTCATAGAAGATGTATGACTGTGGCAGGTTGTAGTCTTCGGTGGCTTTTGACAGGTCGCTGAACGTAAAGGCCATCGTTCCGTCGTCGTTTTGAGTGATGTCTGTTATGAATTTGTTCATCAGTCGTGAGCCGTCCGTGTTCTTGCCGTTAAGCGTTGCGGCTGGCAGTGACGTGTTGGTCAGGCAGTTGTTGCCGTTGTACGGATATACGTCTCCGGCCAAGTCGTCCATTTTATAGCCCAGGCTGTTGTCTGCAGGGAATATTGTGCAGTGCTGCGGAGTGTTGTTGTTGAATGTGTTGTTTTGCCAAGCGCGCTCGTCGAAGTCGACGTGCAGTATCAGCATCCCTGCCCCCGGCAGCCCTGCGTCCCATCCTTCGTGCTGGCGGTTCTCTATCAGGTAGTATTCGTCAGTGTCCTCGTCGTTGTAGATGACGTAAGCTTCGCCGGTCTTGTCGAGCGCGCCAAGGTTCTCCACGGTGATGTCGGTGTCAAGTACGGTTGGCTCAATCCATCCTGCGTACCACCGTTCGAGGCTTGTGTAAGACGCCGGCGTGAAGCTGTCGTTGTTGTAGTTTCCCATGCACATTACGTCCCAATAGCCCGTTCCGTAGTTAACGTTGTCGTCAGTGTCGTACATGTCCGGGAAGCCGAGACAGTGCGAAAACTCGTGGCAAATCGTGCCAATTCCGGCCGTATAGTCGCCCACTCCCAGTTCGGGACCGCACGCGTAAGTGTTGATGTACACGCCCCCGACCATCGGGCACACCCCGAGGGCGTACCTGAGTTCATACTCGTGAGGCCAGATTGTGTTCGGGTCTTCGGTGTCGGCTTCCCCGTGTCCGGCGTAGAGAACGTATACCTGGTCAGCTTCTCCGTCGCCGTCCCAGTCGTAGTCGTTGAAGTCCACTTGCCCCTCTACGCCCCTGCAGGCCTGTTCTATCATCTCGCCAATCCTGCCGGTCTTGTCAGTTCCGAATATGCCGTTCTCTCCGTAATAAGCGTAGCCGTTAGGCATCGTCACCGGTCCGGCCACGTCAAAGTCGATTGTGAACCGTCCGTAGCTCTGCGCCTTGAAGTAGTCTTTCACGCTTCCTGTGAAATTCCCTTCGGCAAAGCCTTCCTCGTTGGCTATGCGCCGGAACTGTTCGGGCGTGTTCTCCGCCTTGAACTTCACGTCGTCGAACTGCACCAGTATGATTAGTCCCTTCTTCTCGCCCTCGTATACGGGGTCGTCCGCCCTTGTCGAGGCTTTCGCCCTTGGCGCGCGTTTTAGCCTGCGCTGCGACGCTTGCTTGCGTTTCTCAGCGGCGTTGGCCTTCATCGCCTTTACGTCGGCCGCCTCGGCGGTTCCCGTTTCGGCGTTTATTATGAAGCGCCGTCCGTCTTCCGCCTGCCAGTAGTGGCCGAACTCGTCTCCGCGCAGCTCGGCTCTCACCTCGCTGCCGTCAGCCAACCTGATAGTTTTCCATGTTCCCCTTTTAGCGGGAATGGCACTTGCGGCCATGACCGCAAGTGCCAGTGACAATGCCAAAAATAGTCTTTTCATTTCGTGTTTGTGCTTTTTGTTGTGTATTATGATTTCTTAGTTGCTTTTATGAAATATGTAATCAACAGCACGTAAGCCACAAGCGCGCATACCTGTGACATCGGGTTGGCCAGCCACTCGTTGTCAACGAGGTTCACTCCGCCGAAGCGCAGCAATGCGCTTACCACTCCCATGAGCGCGCCTCCGGCAATGAAGCCGCTGGCGATGAGCGTGCCTTTCTCGCCGCGTGCCTTGTTGACTTCAGGGTCTTTTGAGCGGGATGTCACGTACCAGTTGATTGCGCCGCCGACGAGCAGCGGTATGTTGAGCTGTATGGGGATGAACATGCCGAGGGCGAAAGCCAGTGCCGGCACCTTGCATGCGGTGAGGATGATTGCTATCAGCGCGCCTATGCCGTAGAGAATCCACGGCGCGTCAACGCCGTTCATCAGCGGGTCGATGACCGCGGCCATGGCGTTGGCCTGCGGCGCGGCGAGCTGTCCGCTGGCGAAGCCGTAGGTCTTGTCGAGCAATATCATGACACCGCCCACTGTGGCGGCTGAAACCAGCGTGCCGAGGAACTTCCAGGTCTCCTGCTTCTTGGGCGTTGTGCCGAGCCAGTAACCGATTTTCAGGTCGGTGACGAACGCCCCGGCCATTGACAGCGCGGTGCAGACGACGCCGCCCATTATGAGCGCGGCCACCATGCCGCCCGTGCCCTTGAGGCCTACGGCCACCATTACCACCGAGGCGAGGATGAGCGTCATGAGCGTCATTCCCGACACGGGGTTGCTGCCCACGATGGCGATTGCGTTGGCCGCCACGGTGGTGAAGAGGAAGGCTATCACCGCCACGAGCAGTATGCCCACCACGGCGAACAGCAGGTTGCCCTTCATCACGCCGGCCCAGAAGAACACGAAGGTGATGAGGATGGTGGCTATTGCGCCTATGGCGATGATTTTGAACGGTATGTCCCTCTGCGTGCGGGCCACCTGCTTGCCGCCGCCCTTGCCTCCGCGCATTTCGCGCGCGGCCAGCCCTACGGCGTTCTTTATGATGCCCCACGAGTTGATGATGCCTATTATTCCGGCCATGGCTATGCCGCCTATGCCTATGTACTTGCCGTAATAGTTGAAGATGTCCTCAGGCGACATGTCGCCTACGGCGGTGGCGATGTGCGGGTCCCACTGGTTCAGCACGTCGCCGTGGAACAGCACTGACATCAGCGGCACTATGAGCCACCACACCGACAGCGAGCCGAGGCAGATGATGAGGGCGTATTTCAGGCCTACTATGAAGCCGAGGCCCAGCACTGCCGCGCCCGTGTTCACCTTGAAGACGAGCTTCGCCTTGTCGGCGAGCTGTTCGCCGAGGCCGATGACGCGCGTGGTGAAGTTCTCGTTCCACCAGCCGAAGGTTGCCACGATGAAGTCATACAGTCCGCCCACGAGGCCGGCCAGCAGCAGCGGCTTGGCCTGCTTGCCGCCCTTGGCTCCGCTGACCAGCACCTGCGTGGTGGCCGTGGCCTCGGGGAAGGGGTACTTGCCGTGCATGTCGCTGACGAAATACTTGCGGAACGGGATTAGGAACAGTATGCCGAGGACGCCGCCCAGGAGCGAGCTGAGGAACACCTCGATGAACGACGCGCCCATGCCCGGATACTTGTCCTCAAGTATGTAGATGGCCGGCAGGGTGAAGATTGCGCCCGCCACGACCGCGCCCGAGCATGCGCCGATGCTCTGTATGATGACGTTCTCGCCCAGAGGGTTGCGCCTCTTGGCCGCTGTTGACACTCCCACGGCTATTATGGCGATGGGGATGGCCGCCTCGAACACCTGCCCCACGCGCAAGCCCAAGTAGGCGGCTGCGGCCGAGAAGAGCATCGCCATCAGCACGCCCCATGTCACTGACCACCCGTTGACTTCCGGGTAAACCTTCTGCGGGTCCATCACCGGGCGGTATTTCTCTCCCTCTTTCAGTTCTCGGAATGCGTTGTCTGGCAGCCGCACTCCGTCTTTTTCCAAGTCTTCCATAAGTGTTTATCTGTTTGTTCGTTGTTTTTCTTGATTGGCATATTGGCGCAAAATTAAGAAAAATATCGTTCACTAAGAAAATAAAACGGGTATTTTTCAAGTTGGCGGCGTTTTGTTTAGTGAAATGATTGGATTTGGCCGATGAGCCGGATGGGGAAGACATGATGGTTGGTGAAATTTTTTTGCAATGTGAAAGGGCGTCTTTTGGCTTGCGGTTGACGCTCTTTTGCAAGCTAAAAGACGCCCTTTTGCGAGGTGAAACGCGCCCTTTTGCAGGGCTGTCTGCAACCTGCTGGTTTACAGATGGTTACAGGCTGTGGCGGAACGCGCCGTCATTCGTCCTTCATGAGGATGCCGGTCAGCTCGCGCATACCCTCTGATGCGCCCTTCTGTATGTGCGTGACGTTGTGCCGGCCGGCGGCCATCACGGGCTTGGGGTCGATGAGGTAGACGGGCGTCTGCGGCCCGGCGTATTGCACGAGGCCCGCCGCCGGGTAGACGTTGAGCGACGTGCCGATGATGACGAACAGGTCGGCCTGGCGCGCGTAGTCGGCCGCCACGCTGATGTTGGGCACGGCCTCGCCGAAGAACACTATGTAAGGCCTGAGCAGCGAGCCGTCGCCGGCCTTCTCGCCGGGCTTCACGTCAAGGTCGCCGGGCGTCATGGTGCGCCAGTAGCGCGGGTTGTCAACGTCGCGGCTCGAGCATGTCTTCATCAGTTCTCCGTGCAGGTGGATGACGTGCGAGCTGCCCGCCGCCTCGTGCAGGTTGTCAACGTTCTGCGTCACCACGGTCACGTCATACCGCCGCTCCAGCTCAGCCACAAGGCGGTGGCCCTCGTTGGGCTTGGCGTCGAGCAGCTTCTTGCGCAGCATGTTGTAAAAGTTGTTCACGTAGACAGGGTCGTCGAGCCACGCCTCATGCGTGGCCACGCGCGCCACGGGGTAGTTCTCCCACAGCCCGTCGGCGTCGCGGAAGGTGCTAAGTCCGCTCTCTACGGACATTCCCGCACCTGTAAGGACAAAAAGCTTTTTCATTGTTGTTACGTCTTTTAGAAGTTAAAGGAGTTAAAGAAGTTATCGCTCGCTGCGCTCGCTGAGAAGTTAAAGACAAATGCTCCGTTGTTCGATATTGGTCAGGTCATGACCTGTTTTGGCTGTGTGGCTGCGGTCTTGAAGCAGGACTATTGTCTTTAACTTCTCAGCGAGCGCAGCGAGCGATAACTTCTTTAACTCCTTATTCTTATTTCTTCCCTACAAAATTAGTGAAAATTCCATAATAATGCAGCCGTAATCCGATAAAAACATTACCTTTGCAGGGTTTTTAATATAAGGTAAAAGAATAATCAATTAGTAAGAAATGGACAAGTTAAGTTACGCTTTGGGTCTCGGCATCGGACGCCAACTGGTGCAGATGGGGGCTACGGGCTTGAACATCGACGACTTCGCCGCGGCCATAAAGGACATGCTGGCGGGCGCAGAGCCTAAGGTGAAAGACAGCGAGGCGCAGACAATCGTACAGGAATTTTTCCGCCAACAGGAAGAGAAAGCCAACGCCGCCATGGCCGAAAAGGGCAAGAAGGCGAAGGCCGAAGGCGAGAAGTACCTCGCCGAGAACGCCGGGAAAGAGGGCGTGGTGACCCTGCCCAGCGGACTGCAATACAAGGTGATACGTGAAGGCAACGGCCACAAGCCGAAGGCTACGGACAAGGTGAAGTGCCACTACGAGGGCTTCTTGGTTGACGGCACGGTGTTTGACAGCAGCGTGCAGCGCGGCGAGCCCGCCGTGTTCCCCCTCAACCAGGTCATCGCCGGATGGACCGAGGGCCTGCAGCTCATGCAGGAGGGCGCGAAGTACCGCTTCTTCATACCTTACCACCTCGGCTACGGCGAACACGGCGCGGGCGCGTCAATCCCGCCGTTCGCAACCTTGGTGTTCGACGTCGAACTGATAGAGGTAATGTAAAATTTTTCAGTAGTTAAAGTAGTTAGGGTAGTTAGAGTAGTTAAAGACAATGGCCTTGTGGCTTTATCAATGTTTTTTGGACATGCAAATGGCAAGGCATTTGTCTTTAACTACTTTAACTACTCTAACTACTTTAACTCCTGATTTGTAAAAGTTGAAGATTAACAAAAAACAAATAACGACAATGAAAAAACTTACATTGGCAGCCCTTGCGGCTGTCGTAGCCGCAGGTTTCATGTCATGCGGCAACTCAACTCCCAAGGCAAACCTGAAGAGCGACATCGACTCGGTTAGCTACGCCTACGGTATCATGCAGTCACAGGGACTGGAAGACTATCTTGTGCGCGGCATGGGCATCGACACCGCTTACATGGACGAGTTCTACCGCGGACTCAACGCTGGTGTCAACGCCGGCGACGACAAGAAGAAAATGGCTTATTACGCCGGCATCCAGATTGGCCAGATGATTTCAAACCAGATGGTGAAGGGCATCAACAACCAGCTTTTCGGTTCTGATTCCACCAAGACAATCTCGCTGAAAAACCTCATGTCAGGCTTCCTTGCCGGCGCAAAGGGCGAGAAGCCCGTCATAACTCCGGAACAGGCGCAGATGCTGCTTAACATCAAGATACAGCAGATAAGGAGCCGCGAGCTGGCCAAGCAGTACGGCTCAAACAAGGCTGCGGGCGAGAAGTTTGTGGCCGAGTACGCAAAGAAGGCCGGTGTGAAGAAGCTTGACGGCGGCGTGCTTTACCGTGTAATCAAGGAAGGCAAGGGCGCGGTTCCTGCGGATTCGTCAGTGGTGCGCGTGCATTATGAGGGCAAGACCATCGACGGCAAGGTGTTTGAAAGCTCTTACGAGGACGGCAAGCCCATCCAGTTGCGCCCCAACCAGTTCATACCGGGATGGCGCACAGCCCTGACACACATGCCCGTAGGCAGCGTCTGGGAAGTGGTGATACCGCAAGACCAGGCTTACGGCGAGCGTGAGACGCCCAACTTCAAGCCTTACAGCGCGCTCGTGTTCAAGATGGAACTCGTAGGCATAGGTGCTGAGAAGAAGTAAGAACAAGGGAAAAGAAGTAAGGAGGGAAAGAGCAAAAGAACAAGTGAAAACGCCTTGGCGGTTGTGACTGCCCTGTAAGGCATGGCGGTCGTACACTATAAGCTGATGTGTATTGTCTGGCATTTCTGTTTGTCCTTTTACTATTTCCCTCCTTCTAAATTGATTAAAATACAAATGAACAAGACGTTAATCATCACGCTCGCCGTTGCGGCGGGCGTTGTTTTCAATGTCGCCGACGCGGCTGGAAAGAAAAAGAAAGACCGCAAGGGCGACAAGGCTGACGCCAAGGTGGAGCTGAAGACGGCCGGCGACTCGCTCAGCTATGCCGCCGGCATGGTGCGCACGGACGGGCTGTTGCCGTTCTTGAAGCAAAACTACGGCGTTGACACGGCTTACATGGCCGACTTCACCCGTGGTTTTGAGGACGCGATGAACCGCGGCATAGACGAGAAGACAAAGGCTTACTACGCCGGAGAGCAGGTTGCCCTGATGGTCAGCCAGCGCATGCTGCCCTTCCTGAAGGAAGAGTTTGCCGGTCAGACGGATTCTGTCAGCGATGCGTTGTTCGTCAAGGGGTTTGTCAACTCGCTGAAGAAAGACATGTCGGTGATGCCTGACTCGGTGGCGTCGGAATACTTCAACGCCGCCTTCATGAAGGCAATCAACGACCGCAACATGGCCAACAAGAAGGCTGGTGAGGACTTTCTCGCCCGCAACAAGCGCATGGCTGGCGTGCTGACGTTGCCCAGCGGCTTGCAGTACAAGATGCTCAAGAGGGGCAACGGCCCTGTGGCCGGTGTCAACGACGAGGTCACTGTGAAGTATGAGGGCCGCCTGATTGACGGCACGGTGTTTGACAGCAGCTACAAGCGCAAGGACCAGACGTCCACGTTCCGCCCCAACCAAGTTATTGAGGGATGGACTGAAGCCCTGACGATGATGCCCGTTGGCAGCAAGTGGGAGCTTTACATACCTTATTATTTGGCTTACAAAGAGCGTCAGGCAGGGAAAATCAAGCCTTTCAGCGCACTGGTATTCACCGTCGAAGTGGTTGACGTCAAGAAGGCCGAGGCTGACACGGCGAAGCCTAAAGTGTCAGAGTCGAAGTCGCGTGTAGGCGTGGCCAAGCCGGCCGTAACAGGCAAGGGCAAAACTGGCAAGTAACTATCTTTTGTCACGAAAGACGCGGGGGAGACTGTGAAAAGTCTCCCTCTTGTGTTTCATAATGTGTAAAACACGCCTTTTTTTCTGTCAAAATGTTGTGCGTTTCATTTTTAATGATTAAATTTGCTCGCATTTCCAAAAGTGCAACATATTTGTAACTTTTACTCGAAAAACAATAACATAAGCCTTGAATAATGGAAAAAATAGACAGTCTTGACAGGAAAATACTTAGCATATTGTCTAAGAACGCCCGCATACCGTTCAAGGATGTGGCTGCAGAGTGTGGCGTGTCACGCGCCGCTATACACCAGCGCGTGCAGCATCTCATCGAGAACGGCGTGATAACAGGCAGCGGGTTTGACGTCAACGCCAAGAGCCTTGGGTATTCAACATGCACATACGTAGGCATAACCCTTGAGCGAGGAGGCATGTACAAGTCGGTAGTCGAGCAGTTGGAGCATATCCCGGAAATCGTGGAATGCCACTTCACCACGGGCCCTTACATGGTGCTTGTGAAGCTGTACGCACGTGACAACGAGCAGTTGATGGACTTGCTGAACAACCAGATGCAGAGCATCCCGGGCGTGGTTGCCACGGAAACGCTCATCTCACTTGAGCAAAGCATCAAGAGGGAAGTGCCCGTGCCGCAGGAAACGAAGAAATAAAGAGTAGCACGCTACGATGAGACAGTTTGACCTTAAAGGTTGCCTTGACGAAGTTTATTCACGTTTCCCCGAGGCGGAGCGCAAGCCCGTGATTGGCGTTACGGGCAATTTCGCCGATGGCGAGGCCCGTCTGGCCGACCGATATTACAAGTCGGTGGTCGAGGCGGGCGGCGTGCCGGTAATCGTTCCGCCCGTGGCTGACGTGGATGTGATAGTCAACACGCTTGACAGGGTTGACGGACTGCTGCTTACCGGCGGCGGTGATGTCAATCCGTTGTGGGCCGGCGAAGAGCCTTCGCCTCGCCTCCACGGTATCAACCGCGAGCGTGACAAGGCGGAACTTATGACAGTCTGCCTTGCCTTCAACCGCCAGTTGCCCATCCTCGGGATATGCCGCGGCATACAGGTGATGGCAACCGCGCTCGGCGGCGAGGTGGAGCAAGACATCGCCGAGGGGCTTTCCGCCGGAAGACTTGCCGCTGACGGCGGCGCGTCAGGCGTGCATCCGATGATAAAGCACAGCCAGGACGCCGACCGACGTGAGCCTACTCATACCGTGACGGTTGACAAGTCGTCAACGCTTTACACGCTGTATGGGGTGGAGACGATGGCCGTCAACTCGATACATCACCAGGCGGTGAGGGCTTGCGGCAAGCGTTTCAGGGTTAGCGCGATGTCCCCTGACGGGATAATTGAGGGCATTGAGAGCAGCGAACACAAGCCAATCATCGGCGTGCAGTGGCATCCCGAGTGGCTTGAAGACGGCGGACAGGTTTTGTTCAAGTGGCTTGTCGGACGTTCGGCGGAGTTCAGCAAGGCGAAGGAACTACATCATCGGATACTGACTTTGGACACGCATTGCGACACGCCGATGTTCTTTCCGCAAGGCATACACTTTGAACAACGCGACCCGCGCATACTTGTTGACATGCACAAGATGGCCGACGGGCGGCAGGATGCAGTCATAATGGCCGCCTACTTGCCCCAGCCGAAGCCCGGAGAGGCGTTCGCCGACAAGGTAGAGCCGAGGTTTGACAGTCCGAAAGCATACGCCGACCACATCTTCGACACGCTGGAAAGCATAATAGAAGCCAACAACAAGCATCTTAGCCATGCCGTCTCGCCAGCCCAGTTGTACAAGAACAAGCGCGAGGGGCGGCATTCCATAATGTTCGGGATAGAGAACGGGCTGGCACTTGAGCATGATTTGGCCAACGTCGGGCATTTTGCGACACGCGGGGTGGTGTACATTACGCTCTGCCACAACGGCGACAACGACATCTGCGACAGTGCCCGCGGCGCGGAAACACATGGCGGCGTTAGCGCGTTTGGCGCGGAGGTGATACGTGAGATGAACCGATGCGGCATTATGGTGGACCTAAGCCACGCCGCTGAAAAGAGCTTTTACGACGCCATTGACATCAGTTCTACGCCAATAGTGTGCAGCCACAGCAACTGCAAGGCCCTTTGTGACGTGCCGCGAAACCTCTCTGACGACCAGCTCCGTGCGCTTGCGGCCAAGGGCGGGGTGGCGCATGTCACGCTGTATCACGGTTTTTTGCGCAACGACGGACGGGAAGCGAGCATCCTTGACGCCGTCGCCCACCTTGAACACGCCATCAAGATAATGGGCGTCGAGCATGTAGGCTTGGGCACTGACTTTGACGGCGACGGCGGCGTAAGCGGCATAGCCGACTCTTCGGAGATGATAAACTTCACCTTGCAACTGCTCCGCCGCCGTTACAGCGAGCAAGACATAGCCCTCATTTGGGGCGGAAACTGGCTCAGGGTGATGGCTGAAGTGCAGAAAGTAAAATCAGGTATTTAAGGAGTTAGAGCGGTTTAAGAGGTTAAGGACAAATGCTTTCAAGATGAAGACTGGAAATGAAAGCGCGTAATCCGATGTTTTTTTGAGGTACGCCAGGTTGCCCGTTGTTGATTTTTCCGTTGCCGATTTGCAAGACATTTGTCCTTAACTCCTTTAACATCTCCAACTTCTTTAACAGCCGTAACAATAAAAAACAATGAGGAAAACCATTCTTTTATTCTCGCTGTTGCTGCTTTTCGCGGCTTGCAACAGCAACAAGAAGGCTGCGCAAGACGGCGGTGACGACATCGCCGGACAGGCGGTTGGCCCGGCGTTCAACGCTGACAGCGCGTATCTATTCTGCAAAACGCAGTGCGACTTCGGGCCTCGCGTCATGAACAGCGACGCCCACAAGCAGTGCGGCGAGTGGATAGTCGGCAAGTTCAAGCAGTACGGTCTTGAGGTCATCGAACAGCGCGTGACGCTCAACGGATATGACGGCACGCCGCTGAAGAGCATGAACATCATAGCAAGTTACCGCCCCGAACTGTCGGAGCGCATACTGCTGTGCGCGCATTGGGACACCCGCCCCTGGGCTGACAACGACCCTGACAGCGCGAACTGGCGCAAACCCGTGGTGGGGGCCAACGACGGTGCGAGCGGCATAGCCGTGATGCTTGAGTTGGCAAGGCTGCTGGCCGCCGATACGGCGAAGCTCAACGTGGGCGTAGATTTCGTGTGCTTTGACGCCGAGGACTGGGGAGTGCCGCGCTGGAGCGACGCCACCGACAACGGCGACTCGTGGGCTTTGGGTGCGCAACACTGGTCGTCAAACCCTCACAAGCAGGGCTACAAGGCGCGTTTCGGCATCCTGCTCGACATGGTTGGCGGCCAAGGCGCGCAGTTCTGGCGTGAAGGCATGTCCATGCAATACGCCCCCGACATCGTGAAGCGTGTGTGGGCGGCGGCCAAGACGGTAGGCTTTGGCGGATATTTCATCGACCAAGACGGCGGATATGTCACCGACGACCACATCCCCGTGAACGAAAAGGCGAAGATACCGACCATCGACATCATACCGTATTACCCCGACTGCCAGACGAGCAGCTTCGGCCCTACATGGCATACGGTAAACGACACGATGGAGAATATCGACAAGGCCACGCTCGGAGCGGTGGGCCAGACTGTGGTGCAGGTGCTGTACTCTGAGAAATAACCTGGCTGGTTGAAATATGGAACGCCGCCTTCCGCATTGCGGAAAGCGGCGTTTTTGTGTTGTGTTGATTTTAAGTCAACGTGAAAAATATTTCCGGCCATTAGCCAAATAATTCCAAAAGCCTGACGGGCGAATAATCATCTAAGAACAAGAAGCCATCTTTCGTCTTGTGAAAGATGGCTTCTTGTATTGTAAAAGGGCACGTTTTGCGACGCAAAACGTGCCCTTTTGGTTTAAGTCTGATAACATCCTGATTACCAACTGTTTGTGCCTGGATATAGGAGAGGATGCCTGTCACAGGCGTCACTGTCCCAACCAGGCATGGAAAATCTTTTTACTTTATGAACTATATACCTGAATAAAAACATTCAAAAAACACGGCCAAATCATATCCTGTTGACTATGCTGCCCGGCAACACGGGCATCGCGCCGCTCTGCGTGCAGACGTACGCCGACACGTCAACGGCCATCTTGTGGGCGTCAGGCACGGACATGCCTTTCAGTATGCCGGCGCAGAACGCCCCTGTGAACGAGTCGCCCGCTCCGACGGTGTCAACCACCTCCACGCGCGGTGTCTCCTGGAACGACACGCGACCCGGCGTGAACACGTAACTGCCGTTGGTCCCGCACGTCAGCACGAGCATGTCAAGGTTGTATTTGCCGAGGATTAGCCAGCACTTGTTGCGCATGTCAAGCCCCGGATAGCCGAACATGCGGCCTATGATGACCAGCTCCTCGTCGTTGATTTTCAGCACGTTGCAGTGGCGCAGCGAGTCGCACAGCACTTCTTCGTTGTAGAAGTTCTGGCGCAGGTTCACGTCGAATATCTTCAGCCGGCCGCCTCCGTCGGGCATGGTTTCGAGGAACTTGTGTATCGTCTCGCGCGAAACCACGTTCCTCTGGGCCAGCGAACCCCAGCACACGGCGCGGCACCGGCGGGCGATTTCCTCAAGTTCGGGCGTGAAGGGGATGTTGTCCCACGCCACGTTCTCGCGTATGTTGTACGTCGGTATGCCGCCCTCGTCGAGTGTCACCTGCACCGTCCCGGTGGGGTAAGGCACGCGGGCTATGTGGTATTCAAGCCCCTTTTCGTCCAATGCGGCCAGCGTCTCGTCGCCCAGTTTGTCTTCGCCCACCGCGCTTACGGCCATCGAGTTGAGGCCGAACTGCCTTGTGTGGTAAGCGAAGTTGGCTGGTGCGCCGCCGAGTTTCTTTCCTTCGGGCAGGACGTCCCACAACGCCTCGCCCAGTCCTACGATGATATTTGTTTCCATGATTGTATGTTTTTTTGGAGCAGACAAGTGACAAGCAGACAAGTCAACAAGGAGATTTGCCTTGACGGCTTATGTCTTGTTTGCTTGTCACTCGTCTGCTTGTTTGCTGTTATTCATTGTTTTACCTTTCTTATGTAACTAAACAGATACGCCACGCCGACGGCCATCACGGCCACTGCTCCGGCCTGTCCTACGGCGTCTGAAGCAAATCCCATGACGAGGGGGAACACCGTTCCGCCGAAAAGTCCCATTATCATGAGCCCCGAAACCTCGTTCTGCTTGTCGGGAATGGCCAGCAACGCCTGTGAGAACACGATGGAGAAGATGTTTGAGTTGCCGTAGCCTACAAGGGCGATGGCAACGTAAAGCACGGCCTTTGACTCTCCGAAGAACATGCCGACCATGCTCAACGCCATCATGGCGACGCTGATGACGAAGAACGAACGGTTGCTTATCACCCGCAGGAAGAACGAGCCGGTAAGGCAGCCTACGGTGCGGAAGATGAAGTAAAGGCTCGTGGCGAAGGCCGCCTCGTTGAGCGTCATGCCCAAGCGTTCAATCAAGAGCTTCGGCGCGGTGGTGTTGGTGCCCACGTCGATGCCCACATGGCACATGATGCCGATGAACGACAGCAGCACGATGGGCCGTCCGAGAAGGCGGAAACAGTCAACGAGCGACGAGCAGACAAGCCGGCAAGCCGACTTGCCCTGCTTGCCGTCAGTTTGCTGGTTGCCTTGTCTGCTTGTCAGCTTGTCACCGGCCTTCTCCTCCTCTATCGGCGTGACAAACAGCAGCAGGGCCGAGATGACACCCACGACAAGGTATATGAGGAACAGCACTTTCCAGTCATAACCGAACGTCGGGAGTACGTCCATGGCACCCCATACGGCGATGTAAGGGGCGAGGAACGAGGCGATGGCCTTCACAAACTGGCCGAATGTCAGCGTGCTGGCAAGGTTGCCGCCCTTTACTACGGTGGAGATGAGCGGGTTGAGCGACGTCTGCATCAGGGCGTTGCCTATGCCGAGCAGGCAGAACGAGGCCAGCATGACGTAGAAGCCGTCGCCCAAGAGGGGCAAGAGGAGCGAAACGATGGTGACGGCGAGCGACAGCAGCACCGTGTTCTTGCGCCCGATGCGGTTCATCAGCATGCCCGTGGGCACGGAGAAGATGAGGAACCAGAAGAACACCATCGACGGGAACACGTTCGCAACCGAGTCACTCAGCCCCAAGTCTTCCTTCACATAGTTTGAAGCGATGCCCACAAGGTCGACGAAACCCATGGCGAAGAAGCACAGCATCACGGGCACCAACTTCATATAATCAGTCTTGTTGTTCATTTTCATATGGTTTTGCGGTTATGGGGTTGTACGGTCTTGCGGTTTTATGGTTGTGCGGTTGTCAGTCCGCCTGTTTCCGGTGAAACCGTAAAACCGCATGGCCGTACAACCGTATGACCTTATTTCAGCTTATACACATTCATCTCTTTCACCGTGAACGAACCGCGTACTGACTCGAATTTCATCGAGTTGTACGGCTCGGAGGGGAACACGAGGTTTGTCATGACAAACTTGCCGCCGTCGCCGAACGCCTCAATGCTTGAGCGGTCAACGAACAAACGCAGCTTCACGTCGTTCACGTCAGGCGCGGGAGCTACCGTCATGGCGGGGAAGTCACGGCTGAACGATGTCTCGCCGCTGTCGCTTCTGTCCATGACAAACTGCCTCGTGGCCACGTCGTAATACATCAATACGCTCTCGCCCTTGGCGTTCTGCAGGGTGAAGACTATCTTTTCCGCGCCGTTGTTCTTTATTTCAAGTTCTATCTCGTAAGCACCTTCGTTGCCGTCGAGCAGGTTCTCAATGCTGTAAGCGTCTTTCACGTCAAACTTCTTGAGGCTGTTCTTCGCCTGTCTGGCCGCCTCTATCTCCTTTGACGGGGCGCAGCGCAGCAGCAGGTCGCCGCCTTGTCGGTAAAGGCTGAGGTCGCGCGCTATGGTGTTGGCCGAGCGGTATTGCTTCGTCGGCACGATGGCGGCATACTGCCAGTTGCTCATCCAGCCCATGGCCACGCAGCGTCCGCCGGGCGCGTTGCTGAAAGTAACGGTGGCGTAGTGGTCTTTCCCGTAGTCCATCCATTTCGTCTTGGTGGGATACTGGTTGGTGAATTTCTTGCCGTCGAATGTCCCCACGAAGTACTGCGTCGCGCTTCCGCCGAACGGGCCGCCGGGGTTGATGTTGCAGATGAGTACCCATCGCTTCTCCTTTGTGCCCTCGACGGGCAGCTCGACGAGGTCGGGGCACTCCCACACGCCGCCGTGCGCGCCCTGCTTCGCGCCGAAGCTGCTCTCATACTTCCAGTCTTTCAGGTTGGCGGAAGAGTATATTTGCATCTCCTGGCCTACCGCGAGCATCATCACCCAGTGCTTGCCGGGGGCGTACCAGAACACCTTCGGGTCGCGGAAGTCGCGCTCGGTTGAGGTCAGCACGGGGTTGTTTTCATACTTGGTGAACGTCTTTCCGCCGTCGGTGCTGTACGCCATGCACTGCATCTGGTTGTCGCCCCACGGCGTAGGCTTGGCCGACGTGTAGAAAGCCACGATGGCGTCACGCCCGAAACCGGCGGTGTTGTCCTTGTCAACAACGGCGGAACCGCTGAAGATGAGCCCCCAGGCGTCAGGCATCACAGGGTCGCCCTCATACTTCCAATGCACAAGGTCGGTGCTGGTAGAGTGTCCCCAGCTCAGGTTTCCCCATACGGAGCCGTAGGGGTTGTGCTGGAAACAGAGGTGCCACACGCCGTCCTTGTAGAACATTCCGTTAGGGTCGTTCATCCAGCCGTAGGCCGGAGTGTGGTGGTACAGCGGCCTGTGCTTCTCCTTATTGCTTAAGTCGAACGTGTCGGAGAGCTTCATATTCTTCCAGCACGCGGCCTCGGCGGGCATGCCCTGGATGTCAATCTTGACGTCCTTGCCCTCGAAGCCGGCCAGGCTGAACGGCACGTAATAGTCCACCCGCTCACGGGCGAGGCGCACGTTGGCCATGACGCCCACCTGCGTGTTGCCCGAAATGACGCCCACCTTGGCCTCAGGCGCGTCGTCTTGCACGGGCAGCAGCAGGTATTTGCCGGCTTCCGTGACGGCCACTATGTTCTGTTGGTTGGCCAGATGGCTCACGGCCAGCTTCTGTTCGGCCTGCGCGTCCAACGCCGAAAGGCCTATGAATGCGCCGAGTAGGGCTGTGTATAGGTTCTTCTTAGTATTCATTATTGTCACTGTTTATCGTCGTTATTGTTTAAGGCAAATGTTCATTACACTACAGGCGGCGACCCGCGCGTTTGCAAAAGGCGGCTTCTTGCCTTGCGAAAGGCGGCATTTCGGCTTGTGAAAGACGGTCTTTTGCAGGCCAAAAGGCCGCCTTTCGCCGCACGGTTCGTAACCCGTTGTGTTTCAAGAGCTTACTTGGAGTGTCAGTTGTAGTTCTGGTTCTGGGTGTAAAGCCCGGGGATGTAGAACATCTGATTGTACGGAACGGGGAAGAACTCGTTCTTGCCGGCCGTGAAGTGGGCGTCACGGTAATACGCCCCATGAGGCAGGTTGCGGTTGGTGACGTTGCCCTGGGCGTCAACGGCGGGCTGCGGCGCGCCGGCCATCAGGTTGCCGTTGTGGTCGTAGATGCTGTAAGTGGCCTTCTGCTCCTTCTCGAAATAGGCGTTGAGCGTAGTCGATGCCACGCCCCAGCGGCGCAGGTCGAAGAAGCGTCCGTTCTCCATGGCCATCTCCAGGCGGCGTTCCCAGCGCAGGCACTTGCGCGCCGTTGCCTTGTCCTGGAAGTAAGACTCAGGGTAAAGGGCGATTTCGCACTGGTCGGCGGCATAGCTTATGTGCTTCGTTATGGAGTTCTTGGCACGCTGGCGTATGGCGTTGATGATGTCGCGTGCCTCAGAGAGGCGGTCAAGTTCGATGAGAGCCTCGGCGCGCATGAGCATCACGTCTGTATAACGGAAAACGTAGTCATTCATTGCGAAGGCTTGCCAAGAACCGTTGAAGGTCTCGCCCTTTGAGCGTTGCGGCACTTCCTTGAGCGACGTGTAATAGCCGTAGTCGTTGGCATCGCGCGAGTTCGCCATCGTCTGAGTGTATTCGGCCTCATACTTGTAGGGGAACGACGGCATGCCTACGGTGTGGAACAACCTCGGGTCCCACTTCTGCGTGGTGGGCTGTCCGTTGATGGGGTAGTCCTGGGTCTTGTCGTAATCGTCGAACATCGGCAGCCCGTTCTTGGTCTTGAAAGCGTTTACGAGGTCCTGCGAAGGCTTGTGGAAGTCCCATCCGCACGACCACATGCCCCAGCATCCGTTAAGCGTGTTCGACCAGTTGGCGCGTCCGTAAGTCGTGTGGTCGTCCTCGTAGTCTGACGTCTGTACGGCAAACACCGATTCCTTGCTGTTGTTGTATTCGGGCAGGAATATGTCGCCATAGTCCTCAAGATAGTCGTAATCAGAGTTCTCAACGTCGTTTGTGTACACAATCACGCTGTCCATGTAGTCGCGGTTGATGTGGTCAACGCCAGTGTTTGCCTCGTAGCCGTCGCCCCAGGCAAGGTTGAGGTAGCACTTGGCGAGATAAGCTGCGGCGGCAACCTTGTTGGCGCGGCCGTCCTGTCCGGGGCCCTTGACGGGCAGCACGTCGTATGCCGCCTTGAAATCGTCGATGACCTTGTGGAACAACTGGTCGTATGTGAACTCGTCGTTCCTTGTCTGTTCTTGCGTTCCCGCTGCCTCTACGTTCTCGTCAATCCAAGGAATTTTGCGGAAAACGGTCAGCAACTTATAGTAGAAATGGCCGCGGAGGAACTTGACTTCAGCCACGCGCTGCCGCGTCGTCTCAGCCCCGAGAACGTCCTCTCCGTATTTGTCGAGCGACAGAAGGGCGCGGTTGCAACGTGACACCGCGCAGTAAAGGCGATACCACAGCTCGTCCATCTCGCCCGGAGTGTTTGGCGCAAGCGTTGTCCAAATGTCGAAAGCGTGGTAACCTGTGTCGCCGGTGCTGCCGCCGCCCTTGAGGCAATCATCCGAAGCAACGTCGCCGTATGGGAACAAGTTGAACGGATACGTGTACCAACAGTCGCCCAACATTGCGTAAGCCGACGTCACCATGCCGGCAGGGTCGGAAAAAGCCTTGTCTTCATTGACCACCGCCGTAGGTTCGTAATCAAGGAAATCGTTGCAGCTCGAAAGCGTGAGTCCCAATGCGCAAGCCGCCAATATGTTATATATCTTTTTCATTGTTGTAAACGGTTAATGTTAGAATGTTAATTGCAAGCCGAACGACACCGATGTTGACAACGGGTAATTCCAGTCAGGGTTCTCAGGGTCGGGGCAAGTAAGGCTGCTGCTCTTGATGGTGCAAAGGTTCTGCCCTGACAGGTAGACGCGTGCGTTTGTCATCTTGAGCTTTGATATCAGCTTCAGCGGGAACGTGTATCCAACCTGCAATGTGCGCAGTTTCAGGTAAGAGCCGTTCTCCACGAAATAGCTTGAGGCGCGCCCTTCGTCGCCGTTGTTGACAGTAGTCAGGCGCGGAATGTTAGAGTCCGTGTTGTTGGTGTTCCATGCATCAAGCAGGCGGTTGCCCTTGTTCGAGCCGATGTCGGTGACCGACCAGAAGTCAGTCTGGAACTTCTGGTTGTTGTAAACGTCCTTGTCGCAGACGCCTTGCCAGAACATCGAGAAGTCGAAACCTTTGTACGTGAGTGCTATGTTGATGCCGTAAGAGAACTTGGGCACGGGATTGTAAATCCAGTCTTGGTCGTCGGCGGTGATTATTCCGTTGCCGTCAACGTCCTTGTATTTAAGTCCTCCGACGCGGGCGTTGGTCTGTCCTGATGCGTCAACTTCCTCCTGATTCTGGAAAAGACCCTCTACGACATAGCCTACAATCGACCCGTAAGGCTCGCCTGACTGCACAAGGTTCTCCTTGGAAGTGTGGGCGTAAGAGCCGGTTGCCACCGATGGCAGGTAAGTGACCTTGTTCCGATAGAAGTCAGCATTCGCATTGATGTCTATTCCGAGGCCGCATGGCAACGTGTTCCTGTATCCCAGCATGAACTCCATACCCCAGTTGCGCAGCGACGCGCCGTTCATCCAGCTTGCTCCGCCTTCTCCTTTCGTGCCGATGTAGGCCGGGTTGATGAGCATGTCGTCAACATCCTTGATGTACCAGTCGATAGAACCATACAACGAATTGCGGAAAAGAGTGAAGTCTGTACCTATGTTGTATTGTGTGGCGGCCTCCCATTTCAGGTTGGGATTTGGCAGCTGGGTGGCGCGATAGCCTGATGGGAATGTGCCAGAGCCTTGCAAGAGAATGTCGTATGCTGTCGAAGTGACACGGTCGAGACCGTAATCCACTACGTAAAGGCCGAACTGCGCGTTGTTGTCGATGGCCTGGTTGCCGGTCTTTCCCCATGAAGCGCGCACCTTCCAGTCGTCAAGCCAGTCGGCCTTTATTAGCTTTGATAGGCGGACACCAAGCGTTGCGGCGGGGAAAGTACCCCAACGGTGGTCCTTGCCGAAGCGTGACGAACCATCATGGCGTATCGTGAACGAGGCCAAGATGAAGTCGTCGAAGTTGTAATCAACCTTGCCGAAGAACGAGGCGAGGCGGTAACCGACCCTCGCTCCGGTAACGCGGGCTGTGCCGGTTGCGGCGTTTGGCCACATGTAGTCGGGGTCTTCAAGGGCGTAACCTTCGTTGTAGCCAGACCAGTCGATAGAGCTTTGCTTTGACATTTCAGCTCCGAGCAATACTTGGAAGTCATGTTTTTGTGCCAAGGTGAAGTTGTATGTGGCCGTATTGGACCACGTCCAGTTCATGTCGTTCTTGTTAGAGAGGGTGGTGCTGGCGATGTCGTTGTTCACGATGTCGGAGTGGAAGGTGTGCGACATCGACTGTATGAACGACGTGTAATAATCTATGCCGAAGCTTGAGCGCAGCGTCAAGCCCTTGATAGGTGTCAACTCTGCGTACGCGTTGCCAAAGAGCCGCCAGTAGTCAAGGTGGTTGTCCTTGTTCATGTACATCTCGCGCAATGGGTTTTGGCGGTCAGGCATGCTGCCTACGGGGCCTCCGAACGTCTCGCCGTCAGTTTCGTAGACAGGCACGATGGGTGCCATCTTCAACGCGTTTTCCATCGGCGCGCTGTCAACTTGTTTCGACCATGTGAGCGTAAAGTTCTCTCCTACTTTCAGCATCTTGTTTATATTGTAAGAGGTGTTTATCCTGGCCGAGATGTTTTCAAAAGAAGAATACTTCAATATTCCCTCGTTTTTCTTGTAGCCGAGCGAGAACAGAGCCGAATACTTGTCAGTGGCGTTGGAGATTGAGAGGTCATAGTTCTGCGAGAAACCAGTGCGTGAGATTTCATCGAGCCAGTCAGTGTCAGAGAAGCGCATCGTCTTGTCGGCATTGATAAAGCCGTCATAACGGCCGTTCACCGTGTAATCTACATATTGTCCGGTGGCGGGGTCCCATACGGTTATGGGCGTTCCGCTGGCGGCGTTGAGGTCAAGCCCGTAATTGGAGGCGTAAGCCACGGGGTCGAGACCGTCGTTGAGGGCGGCCTGAGCCATGGCCGTGGCGTACTGTTTCGTGTTGCAAAGCTTCATCAGCGACTGCGAAGTGTAGAACGAGGCGGTAAGGTTGGCCGAGAAGTCCACCTTCAGCTTGCCGCCTTTCTTGCCTTGCTTGGTGGTGATGATGATGACACCGTTGGCCGCGCGTGAACCGTAGATTGAGGCTGAGGCCGCGTCTTTCAGCACTTGCATTGACTCGATGTCGTTCGTGTTGAGTGAGTTTAGCGACATGGTTGTGGGCACTCCGTCGATGATGAACAGCGGGTCTTGCGACGAATTGATTGAACCCACGCCACGGATGCGCACCGTACCTGTGCCGATAGGCGAACCGTTGCCCGTCACCGTCATGCCTGGCACACGTCCTTGCAAGGCGCGCATGGGGTCTGGGTCGGGGCTGGTTTTCAGGTCGTCTGTGGATACTACCGCAACTGAACCTGTCAAGTCGGCTTTCCTTTGTGTGGTGTAACCGGTCACCACGAGTTCATTCAACTGGGCGTTGTCTTCCTGCAAGACAACATTTACCGCTGCTCCGGCGGCAACGGTCACCGTCTTGTATCCTATGTAGGATATTTTCAGCTTTGCCCCTTGGGCGGTTTTCAGGCGGAAGTTTCCGTCGAAGTCGGTCACTGTGGCATTCTTCGTGCCTTCTTCCATCACCGTTGCGCCGATGACGGCTTCGCCAGTATCGTCTTTCACATTGCCGCTAACGTCAACCTGTTGTTGGGCGAAAGCGGTTGCGCCGATGGCGAAGAATACTGCGCTTAGCAGCATACGTCTAATGTTTTTCATCATAACTTTACGTTTAGATTAGTAAAATTTTCATGTTCTCGATGCCGCAAAATTATAAGTAAGACGTGTTGTTTTATGAAAGTTTTATTTCATTTGTTGTAAAAAAACGTTCATGAAACAAATTTGATATGGTTTTGAACGATTATTGCAAGTTGTCAACGAAAAAACAAAACGGAAGTCTGATGCCCGATTTTGGCCTGCGGCGGAAAGGCGGGGATGAAGCGGCGGCGTAGCAAACGGCGGCAAACGGCGTTGCGAAAGGATGCCTTTTACGACGCAATAGGCCACCTTTCACGATACGAAAGGCGGCCTATTGGAATACGGTGTATAACTGCTTGGCTGTCAGGTCAGTTCCTGTTCTCGCCCGGCTGGCGGCCGAAGTGGTCCTTGAAGCACTTCGAGAAGTATGACGGCGACGAGAAGCCGACGTCGTATGAAATTTCTGACACGGTGCGGTTGGTGGTCTTCAGCAGGTGTTCGGCGCGCTTCAGGCGTGTTATGCGGATGATTTCGACGGGCGACTGGCCCGTGAGCTGCTTCACCTTGCGGTACATCTGCACGCGGCTAAGCCCCAAGGCCGTGCTTATGGTCTCTACGCTCATGCTTGAGTCGGCGATGTGTTCGCCCACCACTCGGCGGAAGTCGGCCATGAAGCGGCTGTCGGCGTCGGCCGGTTCAGGCTCTTGCGCGTCTGCCGCCGTGCCGTAAATGTATTTCAGCCGCTTGCGGTTTTCCAATAGGTTGCGCACGCGCGATAGTAGCACTTTGCTGCTGAAGGGCTTTGTTATGTAGGCGTCCGCGCCGCAGTCGTAGCCCTCGGCGCGCTGGTTTTCCTGCGTGTTGGATGTCAGCAGGATGACAGGCACGTGGCTCGTGGCCGTCTCCCGTTTCACGTGGCGGCACATTTCGAGGCCGTCCATCACGGGCATCATCACGTCGCAGACGATGAGGTCGGGCACGTCTTTCAGTGCGGCGTCAAGCCCTTCTTTGCCGTCGGCGGCCTGTCTTACGTCGTAATTGTCAGCCAATATCCCCGCTACGTATTGGCGCACGTCGGCGTTGTCGTCAACGACGAGGATGATGGGGCGTGCAAGTCCATCCCCGCCCTCCCCAGGTGACTGCGTTTGACTTGCCTTGATGGTGTCGTCAATGTCAACATTCACGCTTCCTGTCCACTCCTTTCCTTGCCTCTGCGTGTCAGATTCTCTTCCTTCGTGAGGGCTGGGGAGGGTGTCTGTTTGGCTGGTTGGGGTGTCTACCGGCCTAGTTTGCTTGTCTGCTTGTCTGCTTGTTTGCTTGCCGGCTGGCGACAATGGCAGCTCTACAACGAACTTTGAGCCTTCGCCCTCGACGCTGTTTACTGACACGCTGCCGCCGTGGAGTTCGGCAAACGCCTTGACGATGGCCAGTCCCACGCCCGTGCCCCCGCCTCCTTGGCGGGCGCGGAAGAACTTCTCGAAGGCGTGTTGCGCGTTGGCTTTCGACATGCCTATGCCCGTGTCGGCCACTGATATGACGGCTTTCCCGTCACGTGACGTCAGGCTCACGGTGACCGTTCCTCCCGGTTTGTTGTATTTCAGGGCGTTGCTGATTAGGTTGTAACAAATGCGCTCCACCTTATAATAATCAGCCTTGATGGCCAGCGCATGTCCCGCCTCAAGCGTGAGGCTCACCTTATGGGTGGCGGCAAGCGTCAGGAAACCGTCCACCCACAGCCTCATGTAGTCGGCGAGGTTGAACTCCGTCACCGTAAGCTGCATCTTCCCCTCCTGTATCCGCCGCAGGTCGAGTATCTCGCTGACAAGCCTTTGCAGCAAGGCGGAGTTGCGCCTGACCACAGCCAGCATGTCGCGTTGGCGCGAAGTGAGGTTGCTGTCGTCGAGGATGCGCTCCACGGGGTCGGCTATAAGCGTCAGCGGGGTGCGCAGGTCGTGGCTCATGTCGGTGAAGAACGACAGCTTGGCGTCGGCCGTCTCGCACTCCATGCGCCGCTTCACTATGGCCATGCGGTAAAGCGCGGCCAGCACCACGGCCACAAGTACGAGTATGACGACGCTCAGTATGAAGTAAACTTTCTGGTGGCTGTACTGTGTGAAGAAGAAGTCTATGCGCCCGTGCAGCTTTTCCAGTTGGCCGCTGAGGTAGCCCATTTCCTCCGTTTGCATCAGCATCGTCTCGGCGTTGTCTCTCGTTACGAGGGCCGCCTTCATGTAATTGTCGCGCTGGTAAGGCTTGCCTTCAAGTATGTTGAGGGCCAAGTGCATGACGAGGTCGCCGCGGGTGGGGTAGATGTATGACGCTTCAAGCACCCCGTCGCGCACCAGTTTTATGCCTCCGTCATTGCCGGGAAGCGCGTCGATGCCTACAAACCTTATCTTTTTGTCCAATCCCCTGCGCTTGGCCTCGCTCCACGCGCCCAGTGCCATGCGGTCGTTTTGGGCGAAGATGTAGTCAGGCACGATGCCTTTCGCGAACATGCCGGCGGCCACATCCGAGCCGCTTTGCTGCAACCAATTGCCGCTTTCGCTTGCCAACAGGCGTATGCCGGGGTATTTCTTGATGGCTGTGACGAAACCCCTGTGACGCTCGATGGCGGGCGACGAGCCTTCAAGTCCACGTATTTCGGCCACTGTGCCGCGGCCTCCCAATTGCGTGGCGACGTACTCCCCGATGGTGCGTCCTATCTTTTCGTTGTCCGCCCCGATGAACGCCGTGTACTTGCCTGAGCTTGTCTTGCGGTCGAAAAGGATTACGGGTATGCCCTTGTCGTACGCCCGGTCAATTGGCTTTGTCACCGTGTTCATCTGGTTCGGGGAGACAATCAGCAGGTCAACGTCCCCGTCCGTGAGGGCGTTGATTTGCTCCGTTTGCTGCTTGTCGTTGTCGTCGGCCGAGACGAAGCGCAGCTCCACGTTGTCGTGCAGGTATGTGGCGTCGCGCAGTTCGCCGTTAAGCTTCTCGCGCCAGTTGTCCTCGCTGCACTGCGAAACGCCGATGACGTATGTTTTTTTGCTGTTGGAACAAGCAAGGATGAGGGATAACAAGAACGCGCAAAACAAAGCCCCACCTAACCTCCCCATAAGGGGAGGAACATGATTACCCCTGATTTTATATTTTATTTTCATCATATTAGATATAAAACAAAGCTATCTGTCCCCTCCCCTTATGGGGAGGATGGGTGGGGCTTGGGGCTGCCTACTTGTCAAGCCGCCACACGCTGCCGTCCTTTGTGTCGTTAACCTCGAAGCCGGCGGCGGCCAGTTCGTCGCGTATGCGGTCGCTCGTGGCCCAGTCCTTGGCGGCTTTCGCCTTGGCGCGCAGGTCGAGAACCATGTCAACCACTTTGCCGAAAGCCTCTTCGCGCTCCTTGCTGCCGCCGCTTTCAGCCTCTTGCAGTCCGAGAACGTCGAACGCGAAAAGGCGCATCACGGCTGAAAGCTCGTCGAGGTCGGCTGCCGATATGGCGGCCTTGTGGTCGATGATGGTGTTTATAAGGTGGCAAGCCTCAAAGAGGATGCTGATGACTATTGGCGTCTGCATGTCGTCGTTCATCGCGTCGTAGCACTTCTGGCGCAGGGCGGCGACAAACTCTTTCACCTTCGCGTCGCTGTCGGCCGACGCCTTTACGCGCTTCAGGTCGGCTATGCCCGATAGCAGGCGGGCAAGCCCCTTTTCGCTGGCTTGCAGGGCTTCGTCAGAGAAGTCCACCGTGCCGCGGTAGTGGGCGGAGAGTATGAAGAAGCGGATTGTCATGGGCGAGTAAGCCTTTGACAGCAGCTTGTGTTCCCCTTTGAAGAACTGCTCCAGCGTGATGAAGTTGCCGAGGCTCTTGCCCATCTTCTGTCCGTTGATGGTTATCATGTTGTTGTGCATCCAGTATTTCACCATTTGGCTGCCCTGCGAGGCCACGGCTTGCGCTATTTCGCACTCGTGGTGCGGGAAGATGAGGTCCATGCCGCCGCCGTGGATGTCGAAATGCTCGCCCAGATACTTCCTGCCCATGGCCGTGCATTCGCAGTGCCAGCCGGGGAATCCGTCGCTCCAGGGGCTCGGCCAGCGCATGATATGCTCGGGCTGTGCTTTCTTCCACAGCGCGAAGTCGGCCTGGTTGCGCTTTTCTCCCACGCCGTCAAGCTGCCGGCTGGCGTCTTTCACGTCGTCCAGGTTGCGGCCTGAGAGTATGCCGTAGCGGTGCTTCTCGTTGTATTTCGCCGTGTCGAAGTACACGCTGCCGTTGCTCTCGTAGGCGAAGCCGTTGGCCAGGATTTCCTTTACCAGTTCCTCCTGTTCGATGATGTGCCCCGTGGCGTGCGGCTCTATGCTGGGCGGCAGCACGTTCAGGGCGCGCATGGCCTCGTGGTAGCGGTTGGTGTAATACTGCGCTATTTCCATCGGCTCAAGCTGCTCGAGGCGCGCTTTTTTCGCTATTTTGTCCTCGCCTTCGTCGGCGTCATGCTCAAGGTGGCCAACGTCGGTTATGTTGCGCACGTACCTCACCTTGTAGCCGAGGTGCCTCAGGTAGCGGAAAAGCACGTCAAACGTGATGGCGGGGCGTGCGTGTCCCAGGTGCGGGTCGCCGTAGACGGTGGGGCCGCATACGTACATGCCCACGTTGGGGGCGTGCAGCGGTTCGAAGCGTTCCTTCCTCCTTGTGAGCGTATTGTAGATTAAGAAATTCTGTTCCATGTCTTTATATGTTTGTTTGAGATGCAAATTTAGTGTAATTTTGCCGTGTGTGAAAATTAATCAGGCGTTCTTTATTGATATGAGTGGCAAAAAATGTGTCAACCATTTCTTACTATCTGCGTGAAGTCCGACCAGTCTTCTACCTTGTAGGCGCGTATGTCCCTTACGGAGCGTCTGAACCATTCGTATTTTGAAAGGTCGTTAATCGCCTTGTAAAGGTTGCCTAAGTTGCCGTCAACCGTAAGGTATGTGCTGCCTTGTATCCACTCGAAGCCGTTTTGCTTCAGGCTTTCTTTTATTTCGTAATATGCCCGGTTGTACGGCTTGCCGTAGTTGGCTTCAAGGTCGGATACGAGCATGTCAAAACTTATTGCAAACATGTTTCCCCTTTCAATAGTTTAAACATGTCAGCCCGGCCGAAAAAGATGTTGGCATCCTCTGTCTCGGCGGACACTACAATTCCCACGAAAGGATTGTTTTCCACTTGGATGACTGTCCCCTCGCACCAATCCTTGCGCATTGTCAAATCGGGCGAAATCAAAACCCTGTCTCCAACTTTGATATTCATAAGCATGAAATGTTAAATGAACAACCATACAAAGTTAAGCAAATATCGCCGTATATCAAAAAATAATCAAGATAAAAACAAAATTGCGTGTCATTTTCCACGGTTCTGCGATATGCGGCCTTTTGCCGTGCGAAAGGCCGCAAACGGCGTGGCGGAAGGCCATGTTTTGCAAGGCGAAATGCCACGTTTTGCATGGCGTGCCGCAAGTGGCTGGCTGTCAGGATGTTGCGGTCGCGCCAAAAATCGAAGCCTTGGCGGCGTGGCTGAGGCGGGCGGGCGCAGCCGCGCCGTGGGTTGCCGGCGCGGCGGACGTGAACAAATATAATTGCCATTTCGCGCGCATGTTGGCGAAAAATTATTATCTTTGCAGCCACACCATGCAACTATGATAACATAAACCTTAAAATATTCCATTATGGCATACAAACGGATAACGGCGGCCGAGGCCGCCTCGATGATACAAAACGGCGAGAACATCGGCCTCAGCGGCTTCACTCCGGCTGGTACGGCGAAGGCCGTGACGAAGGAACTGGCCAAGCGGGCCCAGGCCGAACACGACGCCGGGCGCGAGTTCCAGGTAAGCATTTTCACGGGAGCGTCAACCGGCCAGAGCGCGGACGGCGACCTGGCCAACGCCAATGCGATACGCTACCGCGCGCCGTACACCACCAACGGCGACTTCCGCAAGCATGTCAACGCCGGCAAAATAGCCTACAACGACGTCCACTTGAGCCAGATGGCGCAAGAACTGCGCTACGGGTTCTTCGGCGAGATGGACTGGGCAATACTCGAAGTGTGCGACATCGACGAGGGGGCCGACACCTGCCGCGCCTACCTTACGGCGGCCGGAGGCATCAGCCCTACGGTGGCCCGCCTGGCAAAGCACGTAATACTGGAGCTTAACTCGTTCCACAGCCCTGAGGCGAAATACCTGCACGACGTCTACGAGCCGCTCGACCCGCCCATGCGCCAGCCCATACCCATCACCCGCGTGAGCGACCGCATAGGCACGCCTTACGTAGAGATTGACGCCAGGAAGGTTGTGGGCGTGGTTGAATGCGACTTGGCCGACGAGGCCAGGGCGTTCAAGGACTCTGACCCCGTGACCGACCAAATCGGGCACAACGTGGCCGAATTCCTTGTGGCCGACATGCGCCGCGGCATCATCCCGCCGTCGTTCCTGCCCCTGCAGAGCGGCGTGGGCAGCACGGCCAACGCCATACTCGGCGCGCTGGGGCACGAGAAGAGCGTGCCTGACTTCAACGTCTACACCGAGGTGCTTCAGGACAGCGTCGTCGGCATGATGCTCGAGGGGCGCGTGAAGGACGCCTCGTCATGCTCGCTGACCGTCTCAAACGAGTGCCTCAAGCAAATCTACGACAACATCGACTACTTCAAGCAGCACCTGACGCTGCGCCCCAGCGAGATTTCCAACTCGCCCGAGGTGATCCGCCGCCTCGGCGTCATCGCCATCAACACGGCCATCGAGGTTGACATCTACGGCAACGCCAACTCAACCCACATATCGGGCACGAAGATGATGAACGGCATTGGCGGCTCGGGCGACTTCGAGCGCAACGCCTACATCAGTATCTTCACCTGCCCGTCAACGGCCAAGGGCGGCCTCATCAGCTCCATCGTGCCCTTCGTCAGCCATCAGGACAGCTCGGAACACGACGTCAACGTCATCGTGACCGAGCAGGGCGTGGCCGACCTGCGCGGCAAGAGTCCGGCTCAGCGCGCGCAACTTATCATCGACAACTGCGCCCATCCTGACTACCGCCCGCTGTTGCGCGAGTATGTCAAGATGGCGTCCGTAGGCCATACCGGCCACTGCCTCACCGCCGCCTTCGCCATGCACGACACGCTGGCGCGCAAGGGCGACATGCACTTGACTGACTTCGCCGAGTACGTGAAGTAAAGGTGAAAAGGTGAAAAAGTAAAAAGGTGAAACCTGATTGACGCTGCCCGAACGGCTTTTCATCTTTTTACTTTTTCACCTTTTTACTTTTCCCTGTTTGTCGTTTCAGGCCACGAATGGCGCAAAACGGGAAAACTATATACTTTATTTAAGTTTTCTCAATTTTTATTACGTCCGTGTTTCTTCATCGGATATGGCGTTTTTATTAAGTTTGCAGCATAAAGACACCATATCACTACCCGCTTATGAAGAAATTTTTACACAACTTGGTCAACGCGATAATGCTGCTGGCATGCAACGCCATGCCGGCGTCGGCGCAGGTGGCGGCCGACTCCCTTTGCGTGGAAGACAGCATTGGGGTGTGCGCCCGGAATGCCGATGCGGAGCCGAAAAGGCGCAAAGCCAAGGTAAACATCTACGACCTGCCTTACTCGAGGCGTGAAAGCCATCCTGACTGGGGGCGCATGTGGCTGCACACGGGCGTGCTGTTCGCCGGCGGAGTGACCACGCTCGGAGTGCTGCAGTTGCTGCCTGACGGTGCCACCAATTGGAACAAGGAGCGCGTGACGTCGCGCCCTTTCTGGAAACGGTGGAGCTACCACGTGAGGAGCGGCCCTGTGTGGGACGGTGACAGCTTCATCTTCAACTACATACTGCATCCCTACGCCGGCGCGGCTTACTACATGGGAGCGCGCAGCATAGGCTTCAACGTCCTCGGCTCGTTCCTCTATTGCACGGCTATATCAACCATTTTCTGGGAATACGGCATAGAGGCTTTCATGGAAAAGCCGTCCATACAGGACTTAATCATCACCCCGTTGTCGGGCCTTTTCCTCGGCGAGGCGTTCTATAAGCTCAAGCGCAAGCTCGTAAGCGACGGTTACCGCCTGTGGGGTTCGCGTGTATGGGGCAACATTGTGGCCTTTCTCATCGATCCTGTGAACGAAGTCATCGGCCTGTTTGCTGGCAATCCGTGCCGCGAGGGACTGAAAGGGGGCAAGGGGCGAAAGGTCAGCAGCACGCCGTGGGCGGTTCCGCTTGGCGGCGGTTCGTTCGGACTTACGGTCAGCATAGCCCTGTAACGAACTACATAAAAAATTGTAATAAAAATGAAACAACAGCCTTTAATCGTCACAACAACGGCGAATGTCAGAATTTATGATTACCTTTGCGCCCGTTTTACAGCCTTCGAGACAAGGCTGCATGACATACATTGACACTTATGAAGAAGATATTGGTAACCGGAGCGAGCGGCTTCATAGGCAGCTTTATAGTCGAAGAGGCGTTGAGGCAAGGCTTCGAGGCGTGTGCGGCGGTGCGCAAAAGCAGTTCGAAGCGATACCTTGCTGACGGCAGGATTAACTTCATCGAACTGGACTTGGGCGACCCCGACGACCTGAAACGCAAGCTGGCGCAGCATGACTTCAATTATATCGTACATGCGGCGGGCGCGACAAAGTGTCTGCACGCTGACGACTTCTTCCGCGTGAACACCACGGGGACTGAGAACTTGGCCGTCGCCGCGCGTGAGGCTTGCCCCGACTTGGCGCGCTTTGTCTTCATAAGCAGCCTCAGCGTGTGCGGTCCTGTCAGGGAAAACGCGCCATACGCCGACATAACAAGCGATGACACACCACGTCCCGACACCGCTTACGGGCGAAGCAAGCTCGCCGCCGAACGGGCGTTGGACGGCATGCCGGGCTTCCCTTACATAATATTGCGCCCCACGGGGGTGTACGGCCCTCGTGAGAAAGACTATTTCATGATGGCGCAAAGCATAAAGAGGCATGTTGACTTCGCCGCCGGACTGAAGCCGCAAGACCTGACTTTCATCTACGTCAAAGACCTCGTGCAAGCCGTGTTCAAGGCTTTGGACAACGGGAAAACAGGCTCTCGCTACCTTCTCAGCGACGGCAACGTGTATTCGTCGCGCGCCTTCAGCGACCTCATCCGCCACGAACTGGGCGACCCTTGGCTGCTGCGTGTCAAGTCGCCGTTGTGGCTTCTGCGCGTGATAACAGCCTGCGGCGAGTGCGTCGGGCGGCTTACGGGGCGCATGACGGCACTGAACAACGACAAGTATAAAATCATGAAGCAGCGCAATTGGCGGTGCGACATCGCCCCGGCCGTGGCCGAACTGGGCTACAAACCACAGTATGACCTGCGCCGCGGGGTGCATGAGGCGATGCAGTGGTATAAGGAAAACAAGTGGATTTGAGGCCGTGCGGTTATAAGGTCGTTAGGTTTTACGGTTTTCGGGGACGTCGTTCTCAAGGTGTAAAGAGCGCAAGTTCTCCGTCAGGACAACCGTAAAAAAACGACAGGCTAACGGCAATGAGACCTTATAACCTGACAACCGGAAGGCCTCATGCCCAAATACAAAACAACAGGAACAGACAATGTTTAAATTCACCAAGCAACTTTTTACGATAGACAAACACCCGAAGAAGGGATTGTTGGCTATGGAATGGGTCATGGTGGCCTATCTCCTGCTGACCCTCCTGATAGTGTTCTTCACATATACGAAGGCTGAAAACCCCAACGAAATGATTTGGGGGCGCATCAGGATAGCCGCAATGACGGCGGGCATGTGGGCCGTTTACCGCATGATGCCGTGCCGGCTGACGCTGTTCTTGCGCATAACGGTGCAACTGGCCTTGCTCGGATGGTGGTATCCCGACACTTACGAGATAAACCGGATGCTGCCGAACCTCGACCACTTGTTCGCCCAATGGGAGCAGGACTTGTTCGGATGCCAGCCCGCCTTGCTGTTTTGCAAGGCCATGCCGTGGCCCGTCGTTAGCGAGCTTATGAGCCTCGGGTACGCCGCTTATTATCCGATGATAGTGGTCGTGGTGGTGTATTATTTCGCGTGTCGTTACAATGAGTACGAGCGTGCGGCGTTCGTGGTGCTGGCGGCGTTCTTCCTTTATTATCTGATATTCATCGCCTTGCCTGTCACCGGGCCCACATTCTATTATAAGGCGGTGGGCCTGACCAACATAACGCAGGGCATTTTCCCCAACGTACACGACCATTTCAACTACTTCCAAGACTGCCTCGAAACGCCAGGATACAAGGACGGGCTGTTCTATCAGTTTGTTGAGAGCGCGAAGGCGGCGGGCGAGAGGCCTACGGCGGCTTTCCCGAGCAGCCATGTGGGCATAAGCACTGTGCTGATGCTGCTGGCATGGCACAGTGGCAGCCGCCGACTGCTGTACATCCTGTTGCCGCTGTACGTGCTGCTGTGCCTGTCAACCGTGTACATACAAGCCCACTACGCGATTGACGCCATAGCCGGACTTGCAACGGGCGTGGTGTTCTATTTCGTGCTGATGCGCGTGGCCAAGCGGGTGTGTCGGTAGGTTTTGGGAATTTAAAGAATTTAGAGAAGTTAAAGAAGTTATAGCCATTACCTTTTTCGAATGCTGCCATAAAGCATTTGGCTGTAACTTCTTTAACTTCTCTAACTTATTTAAGTTCTTTCATCATATAACTTCTTCAACATCTCCAAATTCTTTAAAATCCTCGATTTTATAACTACTTTAACTACCATCTTGTCACACTTACAGATAAAAAGCACTATTTTTGCACCCATGACAAGACGTTTTTTATCCATAATGACATTGCTGATGACGCTCATGCCAGCCGTTTCTATGGCGCAGGGCGCGGGCAAGGCTGACGGCGTGAAGCCTGAAGACAGGCCCGTGGACATGGACAACCCCACGTTCGTGCCCATGGTGAAGGTGAGCAAGGTGCTGGTTGACGGCGACAGCCTGCAGTACGTCGAGCTGAACAACATCTACGTTTACCCCCAGCCTGTGTTCAAGAACGCCAAGAAGCGCATGGCCTACAACCGTCTTGTGGCCAACGTCAAGAAGGTGCTGCCAATCGCGAAGGAAGTGAACAAAATCATCATTGAGACTTACGAATACCTGCAGACGCTGCCCGACAAGAAGGCGCGCGACGAACACATGAAGCGTGTTGAGGCCGACATCAAGCGGCGGTATACGCCGAGGATGAAGAAACTGTCATACTCGCAGGGCAAACTCCTCATAAAGCTTGTCTACCGCGAGTGTGACTCTTCGGCGTATGACTTGATACGCTCGTTCATCAGTCCCGTGCGCGCCGGCTTCTACCAGGCATTCGCCTGGGCGTTCGGCGCGAGCCTGACGAAGAAATACGACCCTGAGAAGACCGACCGCCTGACAGAGCGCGTGGTGCTTATGGTGGAGTCAGGGCAAATCTGACGCAAGCTGGCGGGCGGCCAAAAAGGCGCGGCGGCGACGTGTTGCTGTTTATCGGTACACGTCGCCGTCGCGCCTTTTTATGGTGTCAGCGTAACTGCCTGGGTGCCAGTTGCTTCCCGGCATGCCGTGTTTTGTTGTGCGAAAGGCCGTCTCTTGCGTTGCAAAACGCGGCCTTTCGCATTGCCGTTTGCCGTCTTTCGCAAAACGGCTCGCCGCCTACGGCTTCCCCGTTGTCGCCGCCATGCCGTGCGCATTGTCGCAAAAAAGCTGTCGCGGGCTTGCCTTTAACCGCTGAAAGTTGTTTGCCGGTCGTATGATTGTTACATGGGCGGCGGGACATAATACAACACGAAGGGCATGATGCAGACGGCAAAATCGTGACATCGCGCCCTGATGGCCGGTTGCGGTTCAGTCCTCCGCCAGCGCGAAGTCAAGCTGCTTCTTCTCCAGGTTGGCCTTGGCCACCACTATCCTGATAGGGTCGCCAAGCTGGTATTTGTGGTGATGGCGTCGGCCAACGAGGCGGTAGTTGCGCTCGTCGAAGTCGTAATAGTCGTCGTCAAGGTCGTGCATGGGCACCATGCCCTCGCAGTGGTTCTCGTCGATTTCGCAGTATATGCCGTATGACGTTATGCCGCTGATGTGCGCGTCATACTCGTTGCCGATTTTGTCCGCCATGAATTCCACCATCTTGTACTTTATTGAGTCGCGCTCGGCGTTTTGGGCGATTTGCTCCATGTCGCTCGCGTGTTCGCACAACTCTTCGTAATACTCCTTGTTCGCGCTGCGTCCGCCGTTCTGGTAGCGCGTCAGCAGGCGGTGTACCATCATGTCGGGATAGCGGCGTATGGGGCTTGTGAAGTGGGTGTAATACTCGAAGGCCAGGCCGTAGTGCCCTATGTTGTGGATGCTGTACTTGGCTTTCATCATGGCGCGCAGGGCCACGCTCTCGATGAGCTTCTGCTCGTTCTTGCCGTTGCAGTCGTCCATCAGCTTGTTGAGGCTGCGCGATATTTCGCCCTTCGTGCCCGCCGTCTTCAGCTTGTAGCCGAATTTCACGATGAAAGACCTCAGCATCTCGAGCTTCGTAGGGTCGGGTTGGTCGTGTATTCGGTAGGGCAGTGTCTTGGCCTTTTGCCCTTTCTTCACCTTCCCTATGCTTTCGGCCACGTACTTGTTGGCCAGGAGCATGAACTCCTCTATGAGCTTGTTGGCGTCTTTCGACTTCTTGAAATAGCAGCGCACGGGCTTGCCTTTCTCGTCGACATCAAAGCGCATCTCCTCGCGGTCGAACTTCACCGAGCCGTGCTTGAACCTCGCCGCGCGCAGCTTCTTGGCCAGCATGTCGAGCGTTACAAGCTCGGTGGCGTATTCGCCCTTGTACCCTTCAGGGCCGGCCGGCGGCGCGGGCTGCCCCGTGCTGTCAACCACGCCGTTGTCTTCAAGGATTTGCTGCACCTCCTCGTAGGCGAAGCGGCGGTTGCTCTTTATGACGGTATGCACCAATCTCCACGACTTCACCTCGGCGTTCTCGTCCATGTCGAACACCGCGCTGTACGTCAGCTTCTCCTCGTCGGGGCGCAGCGAGCATACGAAGTTGCACAGGCGTTCGGGCAGCATGGGTATGGTGCGGTCAACCAAGTAGACGCTCGTGGCGCGCTTCTGCGCCTCCTTGTCGATGATGGAGCCTTCGGTCACGTAGTGTGACACGTCGGCTATGTGTACGCCCACCTCCCAGAGGTTCTTGCCGAGCTGGCGTATGGAGAGGGCGTCGTCAAAGTCCTTGGCGTCGCGCGGGTCGATGGTGAAGGTCGTCACGTCGCGGAAGTCCTCGCGCTCGGCGTAGTCCTCGGCGGTGATTTCGCCCGTTATCTTGTCGGCGGCTTCCTCTACGCGCTTGGGGTACTTGTAGGGCAGGCCGTATTGGGCCAGGATGGAGTTCATCTCCACGTCGTTGTCGCCCTGTTCGCCGAGGACGTCAACCACTTCGCCTATGATGTTCTTGTTGTCCTCGTCAGGCCATTTGGTGACTTTCACCACGGCTTTCTCGCCCGCCTTGCCGCCCTTCAGCTTGTTCTTGGGCAGTATGATGTTGTTGGCGAAGACGCCCCCGTCGGGCACGAGGAAGGCGAAGTCGCGCTCCACCTTCAGCCGCCCGACGAACGTGTCGCGGGCGCGCTCGAGTATTTCGGTGACCATGGCCTCCTTGATGTGCTTCTTGCGGCGCGCCATGAAGGTCACGCGCACGCGGTCGCCGGTCAGTGCCGACTTCGAGTTGCGCTCGGCCACGAACACCGGCTGGCTGCCGTCGTCGGGCACGAAGCTGTTCTTGCCGTTGGGCTTGCGTATGAACTTGCCCTCCTGCACCTGGCCTTTCAGGTTCAGCTTGTACGAGTTGTCGCTCACCTTGCTCAGGAAGTCGTCCCACGCCATGTCCTCCACGGTCTCTACGGCGAGCATCTTTGCGGGGTGGGTGGCCAGCCGCAGTTCCTTGAATATCTGCTTGAAGCTGAGCGTCTTGTCGGGGTTCCGCAGGAACAGGTCTTGCAGAATTTCCGCCAATTTGTTTTTTGTCAGCCTTTTGCCTCTTTTCTTTTCTTTTGCCATATTGTAGCGTTTTTATTGTTTCATGGTTGCACAGGCCGCGTGCGCGGCTTGTGCTTGTACGTGCGAAGTTACGAATTTAATCCTGTATTCCGGCGTTTTGTTATGATTATTTTGCATTAATCCGTCACTGCCACGCAAGCCGTTGAATGTCAACATGTTGCGCGGCGTGTCGCAAAAGGTGGCCTTTCGCGGCGCAAAACATGGCCTTTCGGCGCGCCGTTTGCCGTCTTTTGCAAGGCGGAATGCGGCCTTTTGCAAACCTTGCGGCGGCAGGCTTCCGGGCGATAGCCGCGGAGCTGCTGTTTTTCTTGCATTTTTATAGTGAAAAAAACGGCGGCGGCCATCTCGGTTCGGATAATTTTTTCTAATTTTGCAACATCGGAATTACAAAAACACATATATACCTATAAACTAAAAAACTATGGATTTAGTACAACAAATCGTTGAGCGCGCTAAGAGCAACAAGCAGCGCATCGTACTCCCCGAGGCCACTGAGGAGCGCACGTTGAGGGCGGCCGACATGGTGCTGGCCGACGAGGTGGCCGACATAATCCTTATCGGCAACCCGGCCGAAATCGGCTCTCTCGCCGAAAAATGGGGCCTGAAGAACATCGGAAAGGCTACCATCATCGACCCGGAGAACAATCCCAAGAGCGAGGAATACGCCGCCCTGCTGGCTGAGCTGCGCAAGAAGAAGGGCATGACCATAGAGCAGGCCCGCGAACTTGTCAAGGACCCGCTCTACCTCGGATGCATGATAATCAAGACTGGAGGCGCGGACGGACAGATTTCAGGCGCGTTGAGTACAACGGCCGAGACGCTTCGCCCGGCCCTGCAAATCATCAAGTGCGAGCCCGGCATCACTTGCGTCAGCGGCGCGATGCTGCTCATCACCAAGCAGCCCCAGTATGGGGAGAACGGCGTCCTCGTAGTAGGCGACGTGGCTGTGACGCCCGTTCCCGACGCAGGACAGTTGGCGCAGATAGCCGTATGCACGGCTAAGACCGCGAAATCGGTGGCCGGATTTGCCGACCCGCGCGTAGCCATGCTCAGCTTCTCGACCAAGGGCAGCGCGTCACACGAAGTAGTTGACAAGGTTGTCGAGGCCACGAAGCTGGCCAAGGAGCTTGACCCGGCGTTGAAGATTGACGGCGAGATGCAGGCCGACGCGGCCCTCGTGCCCGAAGTTGGGGCGAAGAAGGCTCCCGGAAGCGACATCGCCGGCAAGGCCAACGTGCTTGTGTTCCCCTGCCTTGAGGTGGGCAACATCTCATACAAGATGGTCCAGCGTCTCGGCGGGGCTGACGCCATAGGCCCCATCCTGCAGGGCATCGCCCGCCCGGTAAACGACCTCAGCCGCGGCTGCTCTGTCGATGACATCTACAAGTTGGTTGCAATCACCGCCTGCCAGGCGATGGATGCGAAGAAGTAAGTTGAATCTTATCTGTAGTTAAAGAAGTTAAGGAAGTTATAAGGAGTTAAAGACAAATGTCTTGATGACAGTTCGTTTTGAGGACATAATAGCTTGGCAGAAAGCTTATAAGTTTGCTTTGGCGACGTATAAGGCTACCGAGGCGTTCCCTGAGAGTGAGCGTTTTGGCCTGTGTTCACAGTTCCAACGTGCCGCAGTGTCCGTTCCTGCCAATATCGCTGAGGGCTACAAGAAAATCAGCAAGGCTGACAAGCTGCGCTTTTTCAATATTGCGCAAGGCAGCTTGGAGGAGTGCCGGTGTTATGTCCATTTGTCTAAAGACCTTGGATATGTCAACTTGGAAACTTACAATACTCTTTATTCAAGTCTTGAGGAGGCAAGTAAGTTCCTGAATGCGTATTGTAGGGGTGTGGTCAATAACACACACCCAACAGATAGTTTGTAAGGCATTTGTCTTTAACTCCTTTGACTTCATTAACTCCTTTAACTCCTAAAAAATAACATCCAATGAAAATATTAGTATTGAATTGCGGCAGTTCGTCCATCAAATACGCGCTTTACAACATGGACGACAAGTCTGTCATGACGTCAGGCGGCGCAGAGCGCGTAGGTCTTGACGAAGCGTTTGTGAAGGTGAAGATGCCAGACGGCACGAAGAAAAAGGTGATGCACGACATCCCTGAACACACGGAGGGCGTGAAGTTCATCTTCTCCCTGCTCACCGACCCTGAAATCGGGGTGATTAAGAGCCTTGACGAAATCGACGCCGTAGGCCACCGCATGGTTCACGGAGGCGAGAAGTTCAATAAGAGCGTGGTGCTGACCGACGAGGTCCTCAAGACCTTTGAGGAGTGCATCGACCTTGCTCCGCTGCACAACCCGGCCAACCTCAAGGGCGTGCAGGCCGTCAGCGAACTCATGCCCGGACTCCCGCAGGTGGGCGTTTTCGACACGGCTTTCCACCAGACTATGCCCGCCCACTCTTACCTTTACGCCATACCGTATGACCTTTACGAGCAATACGGAGTGCGCCGCTACGGCTTCCACGGCACAAGTCACCGCTATGTGTCGCAGCGTGTGTGCGATTATCTCGGCGTGAAGATGGAGGACAAGAAAATCATCACCTGCCACATAGGCAACGGAGCCAGCATCGCCGCCGTGCAGAACGGCAAGTGTGTTGACACGTCAATGGGCCTCACGCCGCTTGAGGGCCTGATGATGGGCACCCGTAGCGGCGACATCGACGGCGGAGCGATAACCTTCATCGAGAAGAAACTCGGTCTCGACGCCGACGGAATGTCAAACCTTCTCAACAAGAAGAGCGGCGTACTCGGCATAACCGGCATCTCGTCAGACATGCGTGAGATAGAAGACGCCATCGAACACGGCAACGAGCGCGCCAAGCTCGCCCTCGACATGTACAACTACCGCATAAAGAAGTACATCGGAGCTTACGCCGCCGCCATGGGCGGATGTGACATCATAGTGTTCACTGCTGGTGTAGGTGAGAACCAATGCTCTACCCGTGAGGCTGCTTGCACAGGCTTGGAGTACATGGGAGTGAAGCTTGACGTCGAGAAGAACAAGACCATCCGCGGCGAGGAAGCGGTCATATCAACTCCAGACTCGAAAGTTACGGTGTGCGTAATACCGACAGACGAGGAGCTGATGATTGCCACCGACACGATGAACCTGCTATGATTTAAGGTGTGAAGGTGAGAAAGTGAGAAGGTGAGAAAGCGCAGCCGCGTTCATTGTTTATTATGAAACGCTTGCGCTTTCTCACCTTCTCACTTTCTCACCTTCACACCTTTTCTTATAGTTTGCTTTCCCCTTCTACATATTCTTCGAGGAACAGGTGCTGGCCGTCGTACACAACGTAGGTGAACTGCCATATCCAGTCACCGATAATCATCATCCGCGTCTTGCGCGAGAGCATGAGGTCAAGTTCTATGTGGCGGTGCCCGTAGATGAAGTAGTCGATGTCCGGGTGGGTCTTCATGTACTGCTTGGTGTAGCGCACGAGGGCTTCCTTGTCCTCGCCCTGGTATGGAGGTTCCTTCCCGTCGGCGCGTTTCAGGCGGCTGTGCTTAGCCCATGTCAGGCCGAACCACACGCCCCAGCGGGGGTGCAGCGCGCTGAACATCCGCTGGCACGCACGGTTGTGGAACATGCGGCGTATGAAGTTGAACTTCGGGTCGTGGTCGCCGAGGCCGTCGCCATGAGCCAAGTAGAATATTTTGCCGTAGATTTCGGTGGTTATCGGCTTGGTGTGCAGTATGACGCCGCACTCCTTTTCGAGGTAGTCATACGCCCAGATGTCGTGGTTGCCGGTGAAGAAATGCACCTCAACGCCCATGTCCGTCAGTTCGGAAAGCTTGCCGAGGAAGCGCGTGTAGCCCTTGGGCACGACGTACTTGTATTCGTACCAGAAGTCGAACATGTCGCCAAGGAGGTACACCGCCGCCGCCTTTGTCTTGATGTCGTCAAGGAATCGCACCAAGCGGCGTTCCTGCGTGCGTGCGTGGTCGATGGCCCATGAGCCCAAGTGGGCGTCGGACAGTATGTAGATGTTCTTGTGCATAGTTGTCTGTTTTAAGGTAGTTAAAGGAGTTAAGGCAGTTAAAGGAGTTAAAGACAAATGCCTTATATCGTGTTATATGCGTGTGTCGGCTGTGTAGTTGAAAGCGACAAGGCATTTGTCTTTAACTCCTTTAACTGCCTTAACTCCTTTAACTACAAGTTTTTTCACTCCAACCCCAGTTCCAAACGGGCCTCCTCGCTCAGCATGCTCTGGTCCCAAGCCGGTTCGAACACGAGGTTCACCGTGGCCGACTTCACCCCGTCGAGGGCGTCAACCTTCTGCCTTACGTCCTCAAGTATGAAGTCTGCCGCGGGGCATGTTGGCGCGGTGAACGTCATGTCGATGTCAACCGTGGCGTCGTCTTTCACGTCAATCTTGTAAATCAGGCCGAGGTCGTATATGTTCACGGGTATTTCGGGGTCGTAGACGGTCTTCAGCACGTCAACGATTCTTTCCTCAATGCTGGTCTTTTCTTCCTGCGTCATGTCTTTTTTGATGTTTGCTATCTACAAAGATAATGAAAAACCGACGCATGGCAAAATTTATTCCGTGTTTTTTGTAAAAGCTGTTTCCACGGCGTTTCCTCCCTTTTGTCTTGCCGGGGGTGTGCCTCCTTGTAAGTCGTTGGCAGTCAAAGGGTTTGCAGGATGCCGCCTTTCGCCGCCCCAAACGCGGCCTTTTACAAGCCAACAGGCCACCTTTTGGCGTGCAAAAGGTGGCCTGTTGGAAAGCGGGTGGTTGCCATGTGGCGTCACGGCTGTTGTCTCAGCTCGCGCTCCGCGTAGCGGTGGAACATGTCGAGACCCCGCTCCAGCGTGGCGCGGGGGCAGGCTATGTTCATCCTGACGAACGGACGCTCGTGTTCGCCGTACATCTCGCCGTCGTTGAGCCACAGCTTTTCCTGCCGCTTCAGTTCCTCTACTATTACGGGCGAGGGCTTGCCCAGGGCGGCGCAGTCGAGCCATACGAGGTATGTCCCCTCGAGTTTCGTCACGGGTATTTGCGGCAGGTGCTTTGCGAAATACCCGCGCAGGTGTTCGTAGTTGGCGTGCAGGTAGGCGATGAGGGCGTCAAGCCACTCTTCGCCTTCGTTGTAGGCGGCTTGCAGGGCGGTCACGCCGAAGGGGTTGACGTCGCATACCTCGTTGATGTTGATGGCCCGGTCTATGCGGCGTCGCACGTCAGGGTCGGCCGCGGTGATGTTGGCTATTTGCGTGCCCGCTATGTTGAATGTCTTTGTCGGGGCGGTGCATGTGGCCGAGTTGAGCAGGAAGTCGTCAGACAGCGACGCGAACGGTGTGTACTTGTAGCCAGGCATGGCGAGGTCGCAGTGTATTTCGTCTGAGATGACGAACACGCCGTGCCTCATGCAGATGTCGCCCATGCGGCGCAGCTCGTCGGCCGTCCATACGCGGCCGGCGGGGTTGTGCGGGTTGCATAGCAGGAAGACTTTCACCTGCGGGTCGGCCGCGCGCCGCTCGAAGTCGTCGAAGTCTATGGCGTAAGTGCCTCCGGCGTACACCAAGTGGTTGTCTTCCATCAGGCAGCCGTTGTTCCTTATCGACGAGAAGAAGCAGTTGTACACCGGCGACTGCACCATGACCTTGTCGCCGGGCGAGGTCATCGCCTTGATTACGGCCGACACGGCGGGCACCACTCCGCTGGTGTAAATCATCCATTCGCGCCGCATCGTCCAGCCGTAACGGCGGCTGAACCAGTTTATTGCGGCCTCGTAATACGCCTCGGGCACGTGTTCGTAACCGAACACTCCATGCTCAACGCGCTTCCTGAGGGCGTCGGTCACGCACGGGGCGGTGCGGAAGTCCATGTCGGCCACCCACATCGGCAGCAGTCCTTCGGTCTCGCCGCCGTCCCATTTCTCACAGTCAGTACCCCTGCGGTTGACTATTTCGTCAAAGTTGAAAGTTGCCATACGTTTGTCGTTTAAGTTGTTTTACATAGCGCAAAGTTACTCAATAAATCGCGCAAAGCGTCATGTCGGCGTGCGCCAAACGTGGTTTTTTCATGAAATGTGTCCAAATTGGGAATAAAACCATACGTTGATTGATATTTTTTTGTACTTTCGCAATTTGTAAGGAGACATCTCCTCTCATGCGGCAAAAGCATGAATTCAATGACAAAAACAAAAATAAACGACATGGAAAATAACATGGTAAAGCCGGCTGAGGGCAAGTTGGGCGTCTTGTGCGTCGGCCTCGGCGCGGTAAGCTCGACGTTCATCACGGGCGTGTTGATGGTTCGCAAGGGCATGGGCAAGCCCGTAGGCTCGATAAGCCAGATGGCCAAAATCCGCGTGGGGCGCGGCGACGCCAAGCAGTACAAGCACGTATCAGAGATAGTGTCGATGCCTGCGCTCGACGATATTGTGTTCGGTGCGTGGGACATCCTGCCCGATAACGCCTTCGAGAGCGCGATGCACGCCGAGGTGTTGAAGGACAGGGACATCTATCCCGTAAAGCAGGAGCTTGAGAAAATTGTGCCCATGAAGGGCATTTACGACCCCGATTACGTCAAGGCTCTTGAAGGGACGTGGACCAAAGAGCCCAAGCTGACGCGCTGGGAACTGATGGAGCTGGTTCGCGAGGACATACGCGCGTTCAAGAAGGAGAACGGTTGCTCGCGCGTGGTGGTCATCTGGGCGGCCTCAACAGAAATCTACGTGCCGCGCTGCAAGGACGTACACGACAGCCTTGACGCCTTCGAGGCGGCCATGAAGGCTGACGACCGAGCCCACATATCGCCGTCAATGTGTTACGCTTACGCCGCAATGTCAGAGGGTGCGCCGTTCATAATGGGCGCGCCGAACACGTGCCTTGACATCCCGGCGATGTGGCAGTACGCCGAGAAGACACGCATGCCGATAGCCGGAAAGGACTTCAAGACCGGCCAGACGATGATGAAGACCGTGCTGTCAGCCGCCTTCCGCACGCGCATGTTGGGCGTAAGCGGATGGTTCTCAACCAACATCCTCGGCAACCGCGACGGCCTTGTGCTTGACGTTCCCGAGAACTTCAAGACAAAGGAGGTCAGCAAGCTGGGCGTAATCGACACCATACTGAGCGGCGACGAATACCCCGACCTGTACCAGGACATCTTCCACAAGGTGCGCATCAACTACTATCCGCCCCGCAACGATGACAAGGAGGGATGGGACAACATCGACATCTTCGGCTGGATGGGCTACCCCATGCAGATAAAAGTTGACTTCCTCTGCAAGGACTCCATACTCGCCGCGCCGCTGCTGCTCGACCTCGCGCTCTTCGGCGACCTGGCCGCACGTGCCGGCAAGAGCGGAATACAGACATGGCTGTCGTTCTACCTGAAGAGCCCCATGCACGACGATGAACACAAACCCGTACATGACTTGTTCCAGCAGTATACCATGTTGAAGAACGCCATCCGTGAGATGGGCGGATATGAGGCCGATGAGGAGATTGATTGACGTCAAGCTGACATATAAGAAAGTGTTGCAATCGCTGCCGGTAGCCCTGGCGGCGATTGCCGTTGTTATATACGCGCTGTCGTTCCTGCCGCGTTCGGCGGAGCGTATGCGGCGCGCCGTGGCGTTGGTCGAGCGCGTGTCGTATTACAGGGTGTGCGCCGACGGCAAGCCGGTGGCGTGGTTCAGGGAACTGGGTGACAGCCTTCGGCCGGTAGGGTTGTCGCCTTCGGCTGACTCTACGGTCGTGACCGTCAGCCATGTCACTGCCGCGTGGGTTGACAAGTATCCGTTTATCCCCTCGTGCCCGGGCTTGTTGCTTGTGGCCAACGCTGACAGCATGGCTCACAAGCGGTTGTCAGCGGCGGGCGGCAACGTGCGTCCCGTGTTGGAAAACGCAATCGGCGCGATGGAAAGACGGCTTTCGCTGATAGGGCGGAAGATAGAAGATATAGACTATTACATGCGCATACACAACGTGAACGACGACGGTTACAATGTAATGGCGGCCTATGATGTCAGCGTGAAGGCCGAGAGGGACAGCCTGACGAAGGTCGTCGGGGCGTTGCGGTCGGCATTGGGCAAGAGGCGGCTGACGGTGGAGCTTGTCGAGAAATACACCCTTCTCACGGCTGACACGGCCGGAGGAGTGGCGCGCACGGCGTGCGTTTGCCTGACGGCGGACAAGACTTCGCCCTTCATGTTGCTGCAAACAGTGGACAAGCGCAAGCCCGACGGGGCGTCGGCCGTGTACCTGCACCAGTGGCTTACGCCCGTAGCCGATGCGGGTGACAGCGTGGTCGTGGCCTCTTATCCAGGCTGCGCGCTCTACGGGTTCTCACCAGCCGGAGCCAAGGCGCAGACGTTCAAGGGCGCGGCTGCGGGCAAGGCGCGCCACGCTTTGCCGCCGTTGCTTGCGCCTGACGGTTCGCTCGTGTTCAGCAGCGGCGGCCAGCTTGAGGGCGTAAGCGTGGACGGCAGGATTGTGAGGCCGTCAAGTTTCGGGTTCGGACTAAAACGTTTGCTGCCATGAGAAACATTGCTTTGATATTCACTTTCATCTTGATGTGCCTCGTATCGTCGTGTGTTGACACCACGCCCGGCGACAGCGGCACCGTGGCCGACGGCAAGTATCGCTATGTGGGCGGCCTGTCAGGCGGCAAATACAGCGGCTACGGCGTGTTGTATGCCGGCGACAGTATCGTGTACAGCGGGCAATGGAAGGAGGGAAAACGCCATGGTTACGGCGTGGCCTTTGACTCTTTGGGGCGCAAGGTGACGGCCTTGTGGCGTGGGGATACCATCGTGCGCGGCATGGTGGCCGACAGTCTTGGCGTGTACAAAGGCGAGTTTGACTCTTGCCATGTGCCTTCGGGGCATGGCATATATGACGGATTTGACGGCGCGTGGTATGACGGCGCGTGGCGGCAGGGCGCGAGAAACGGTTTCGGCTGCGGCGTCACGGCGTCGGGCAAGGCGCAAGTGGGGGAGTGGAAAGCCGGCCGTTACCGCGGCGAGCGCATGACTTACACCGCAGAGCGCATTTACGGCATAGACATCTCGCGCTATCAGCACGGCAAGGGGCGCAAGAAGTACGCCATCGACTGGAGCCGACTGCGCATAACCCACCTTGGAGACATCAGCCAGAAGAAGGTGAGCGGACGGGTGGATTATCCCGTTTCGTTCGTCTACATCAAGTCAACCGAGGGCAAGAGCGTGCGCAATCCGTATTATCTCTCCGACTACCGCGCGGCGCGCCGCCGCGGCATACCCTGCGGGGCGTACCACTTCTTCTCGCCGACGTCGAAGGCTTCAGAGCAGGCCAGCTATTTCTTGCGCAACTCAAAGTTCTCGAAAGGCGATTTGCCGCCCGTGCTTGACGTTGAGCCTACGCCCTCGCAGGTCAGGAAGATGGGCGGAACGGAGGCCATGCTCAGCCGTGTGCGCACATGGATGAGCATAGTACACAAGCGGACCGGCGTGCGCCCGATACTTTACGTGAGCCAGCAGTTCGTGAACAAATACCTGCCGTCAGCCCCCGACATCACGCGTGACTACAAGGTGTGGATAGCCCGCTACGGCGAATACCGCCCCGACGTGCGCCTCGCCATCTGGCAGCTTTGTCCCGACGGGCGCGTCAGCGGCATTGTGGGCGAGGTTGACATCAACGTGTTCAACGGCTATCATGACGACTTCAAGAAGTTCTTGAAGACCGAGACCGTAAAGTAACCGCAAGGCGGAAACATGTTCTTGGAGATTGATTGCAAACTATCTTGTAACGCATTGACTGTCAGCGTAAAACCGAAAGGCCATCTTTCACGTTGCGAAAGATGGCCTTTTGCGTTGTAAAACACGGCCTTTTGCGGGGCTGTTTGCCATGTCTTGGCTTAACCCAAATCGGTCATTGGACTTCAGTCTTATGGCCGATTTGGGTTTACTTGTACTTGACAATCACCGTCACCTTGGCGTTGTTGTATCGTGAGTCACGCCTCCCGTATGCGTAAGGTTCGGTGCAGCGCAGCATGTATATGCGGTTTTGCCGCGTGCCGCGCACGGTCAGCATCAGCGTCAGGCCGTCTTCGTCGCGCTTCTCGGTGAAGTTGCCCGTTTGCGCCTCGCGCCTGAATGCGCTTATGAACTCGTCTATCCCGAAGTAGTGCAGCTCAAGCACGTTGACCACTCTTTTCACTTGGCGCGTGGCGGGGTCGCGCTCCACGGCGGAAGTGTACCTGCTTGAGCCGCGCGACGAGTAGTTTTCCATCATGCGGTCGATGCTGTTCTGCGCCGCGGCGGGCATCAGTGCCACCGCAAGCAGCAGCGCGGTTATCATTGTCCTGAGTTTGTTCATGGCCGTTTGTTTATTCGTTCAACATTTGTTCCACCTCTTTTTGCATTTCCGGGTCGGTTATGTTGTCAAGCACCTCTTGTTCGGCGTTGTCAATGAAGTCGTGGTGGGTGCGGCTCTCTATGCGCCGGGCGTCGTCGAGGGTCTGCTCGATGTCTTCGCGGATGGAGCTGAGGTCGTCGATGCGCCGCCCGTTTTCTATGACGTAGCTGCCGCCGTAGAGGCGCGCCAGGGTGCGGTCTTCGCGGAAGTTGGCATACAGTGTAAGGCACAAGGTGATTGCCAGCGCGGCCGCAGTGCCTATTGCGGCGCGGCGCAACGTCCTCATTATCGCCACGCGCCGTGGCTCCTCACACTGCATTGAAGCGAAAGCCGCGAACATAGGGCGCATGCGCTCAAGTTCGGCGGGCAGCCTTTTGCGCCTGAAAAGGCGGTAGAGGCGGGCCTCCTCGGCAGTCGTGGTGTCGCCGTTGAAGAAGCGTTCCACGAGTTCTTCCATTTCCCTTGTCTTCCTGTTATTCATTTCCCAAATTGTCAAGATAATGTTTCCTTATTGCCATGCGCGCGCGGCTGAGCTGCTTGCGCACGGCGTCTTCGCTCGCCCCGGTCAGCCGCGCGATGTCGGCTGTGGACATGCCGTCGATGTGGCGCAGGCGTATCACCACCTGCCAGGCCGCCGGCAGCGTGTCAACCACCCTCATCACTTGCGTGAAGGCGTCCTCGTTGCTCTCTTCCTCGGCCGCTTCGCCGCGCTCAATGTATTGGCTGGTGAACGTGGAGCGACGTCGGCGCATGGAGTCGATGCACAAGTTCCTGACAACGGCGCGGGCGAGGGCTGCCACGGGCAGGCGAAGGTCGGCGTGCATGGCCCACAGCTTCGCCAGGGCGTCTTGCGCCGCGTCTTCGGCATAGCGCGCGTCGCCCAGCGTCCTTACGGCCACGGCCACAAGCATCGGCCGCAGCCGCTCCGCCTCGCGTTCAAAGTCTTCCGTTGTCATGATGTTTTTTAGTATAGTAGTTAAAGGAGTTAAGGTGGTTTTTGGTAGTTAAAGGAGTTAAAGTAGTTAACGCTCGTTTCACTCGCTAAGTAGTTAAAGACAAATGCTCTGCTGCTTGTTCTTTGTAGTTAAAGGAGTTAATGAAGTCAAAGTAGTTAAAGACAAATGCTTTTTTACTTTTACCCCTTTTACCCCTTTTATTTCTTTACTCCTTTACTCCTTTACTCCTTTACTCCTTTTCTCCTCTACTCCTTAAAACTTATTGAGCTTTGACGTGTCGATGTTGGATATTCCAGCTCCTGTGAATTCAGTATTGTCCGCCGTGCCTGACAGCCTCACGTCGATGCGTCCGCTCGCTTCAACGTTGAGGCGTTGGCAGTCAACCGAGAGGTTGAAGTCGCCAATGCCGCTGCATGTCAGTTTGGCCGTGCCGCCGCTGAAGCTCAAGTTGTAGTCGCTGCGGCCGTTGACGTCCATGCTCAGGGCGTCGGCTTTCAGCTTGCCGTCTTGCTGGTCAATGCCCGAATTGCTGATGTCGATGCTTTTGGCCGTGATGTCTCCCGTGAAGTCACATCGCCCGTAGTTTGTGTATTCGTAGGAGTCCTCGACGGTGAATGACGCATCAGATTCGAAGATACCGTTGTTGTCGAGGTCGGCCGATGAGGCTTTTACATCGGCCGAGAAGTCCATCCTGCCGTAGTTGGACAGTTTCATCGAACCTGCGTTCATCTTGTCGCTGCTGAGCGTGAGGATGCCGTTGTTGTCAATGGCGGTTTTCCCTGCTGAGGTTGTCCCAATGGTGATGTCGGCCCTGCCGTGGTTGGTGAGCTTCAGCCCTGCGCCATACGTTTCAACCACGACTTCATCGGCCGAGAACTGTAACACGCCGTTGTTCTCAATGTCAGTGCCTTTGCCTTTCAGGCGGCTTGTGGTGAAGTCCATCCTGCCATGGTTGGTTATGTCGCTGATGTGCGGGGCGGTGATGTTGAAGTGCAGCTTGTTTGAGCCGTTGCTGTAGGTGTTGTCGCGGCTATTGTCTTGTTCGATGGTCAGCGTGCCGCCGCTTACCGATATGTCGGCGCGTGCGAGGGCTTCCGCCGTGCCGCTTACCGTGACTTTGTAACTGTTGCCCTGCGTGTAGCTTATGTCAACGTTCAGCGAAGACTTGATTTTGCTGAAGTTCTTCAGGTTGAGCGTCTTCGTAACCTTGCCTTCTGATGCAAGGGCTGCCGCGTTGCCGCTGTTGTACGATTGGGCGTTCTTGCCCGTTACGTTGCAAGCCGACAGCGACAATGCCGCCGCGGTGATTGCTATTGCCAGTGTCTTGATGTTCATGATGTGCCTTTTTATGTTTGACGAGATTTAGTTTGATATTCGCATAGGTCAGAACTTGTTGAGGGCTTTGGTGTCGATGTTGGCCGCTCCCTTGCCCGTGAATTCAATGTAATCGGCTGTGCCTGACAGCGTGAGGCTGGAGTTGCTTTAGTGCCGAATGGTGTTGTTCCCATTGTGGCTACAGCCGCCTGACCCTCGTGATGGCTCCGTAGTTTGCGCATTGGTTAACTTGGCCTTTTATGTCAATTGTTAAGCGTCCATTGGTATTTGAAAAAAGGTTGTCACAGTCGGCGTCGAGTTTTAAGGTCAGGTTCCCGAGGCAGTTTATGTTCATGTCGCCGCCCTTATAGCTCATGTCGCCCGTCTCTATGCCCGTTACTTTGAGGTTGAGTTTGTCGGCGTTGATGCCGACGGAGTAAGTAGTTATTCCAGAGTTGTCCATGTCCACGCTGTAGGCTGTCACCTTGCCGCCCATTGTCATGTGTCCGTTGTTTGCCATAATGAAGTCGCCGTCAACGCTGAACCTCGTGCCAAGCGTGCTTACGCCGGAGTTTACAATGCTTGCCGAGGATGCAAGTATCTGTCCGTCAGTGTTGAGCACTCCCTGATTGCTTATCTTGGCGTGTACGCATTTCACCAAACCCGGACTAAGTTGCAGAGTCCCGTTGTTGTCTATGCAGAATTTGTCAGTGGTTAGGCTGTCGGAACTGAATGTCAGCGAACTGGTGTTGCTGATGGCTGTGAGCCTTGGCGACGTGATGTCAATCACGATGTTTGTGTCGTCATAGCTGTTGTTCGCGTTTGTTCTGTTTGCTTTCTTTTCAATGACAAGCATGCCGTTGCTTACCGATATGTCGGCGCGTGCGAGGGCTTTCGCCGTGCCGCTTACCGTGACTTTGTAACTGTTGCCCTGCGTGTAGCTTATGTCAACGTTCAGCGAAGACTTGATTTTGCTGAAGTTCTTCAGGTTGAGCGTCTTCGTAACCTTGCCTTCTGATGCAAGGGCTGCCGCGTTGCCGCTGTTGTACGATTGGGCGTTCTTGCCCGTTACGTTGCAAGCCGACAGCGACAATGCCGCCGCGGTGATTGCTATTGCCAGTGTCTTGATGTTCATGATGTGCCTTTTTTATGTTAAACTTTGTTTGCCTATAGTGACGTGTATTGCGCCCTCGTTAAGGACGGGTTCGCAAGTATTTTTATGCTTATTACGCAGAAAAGTCGTTTTTGTGACATCAATAAGTAAAATTTTTTATGCTTTTCATGAAAAAAGCCTCCGCCATGGGTGTGGGACGGAGGCTTTGTTTGGTTTAGAGTGTGAATGTTCGGGTGACGACACCGTCGTAAGTGTTGAGGCTTATACTTACCTCGTCGCCGGCGGCAGGTGTGACGGGCAGTCTCGTGATAGCCACGCTGACGTATGTCTCTGCGCTGTAATATTCAGGCGCGTCGCCTTGGTCGTGGTACAGGGTGAGGCTTATGTGTCGTGTGCCGTCGGCGTTTTCTGTCACGCCGTCGCAGGTCACGCCTATCGTCTGGGCGTTGTATGTGCCGTCGTTTGTGCCTGTCTTTACCGCGATTTCAAGGTTGAGGTACTTGCCGTTGACGCTTTTCCATGCGCTGATGAACTCCACGGGGTCGGTCTTCATGCCGCCTTCAATGTCTTCGGCTGTCACTATTTGCGGTACGAGTACCTGTTGCATGGCTATCGGTTCGGCCGTAAGCGTACCGTTGGCGTCAGCGGTCTTGTTGTAATAAAGCAGCGCGCGGTAAGTGGTGTCGGGCTTGGCCGCCCACTCCAAAGCCACGGGCGGGGTCAGCGTTATCCGTTCGCCGCCGTCGGTCTCAACGCTTGTCATGCAGGCGTTGGCATCGGTGTGCGCCTCGACGAAGTCAGCCCTCATCTGTGACAGCGAGCCTTCTCCCGTGTCGTAAGGGTCGGAGCCGCACGCGGCGAGCAACATCGCCAGCGGCAGCAGGGCATGTCTTAGCCGTATGTTCATTTTGTGGCGTTGATGAAGTTGATTGCGGGGTTGGCGTACATGGTGAGCATGCGCTCGGTGAGGTACGGCTCGTCTTTTTGCGGCAGGTCGATTTTCGCAAGCTGCCCGTCAAGGTATTTCGTGAACGCTGCCTTGTCGTTGTCGGTATAGTGGCCGGCATGGGTGTCACCTCCTTCAAGCATGTCGAGCGCGATGTAGTTTGACGGGTACATGCGGTAGTTGCGGTGGATTTCGTGGTCGATGTGCTTGGCTATGATGTCAAACACTTCGGTCTTGGGCGTGTCGTGGCTGATTGTGCCGAGCCATGCGTCGATGCACGGCGCGCACTGGTAATGCACGCGCCCCTTGTAGCCGGTGATGCCTGTCTGCATGCTCGTGATGTCGTCTTCGGCAGACTTCTTCCAGTCGGGGTTGTCGCGCTTCTGTTGGAACTCCTTGGCCTTGAGGAAGTCGCAGGGGTCGTATTCGTATGATATTGACAGTGGCACGATGTGCAGTCGCAGCAGCTTGTTCACTATGCTGTCCTTGCCGCCTCCCATGGCCATCATCTTCAGTATGGCGGGCTGTGTGCGGTCGTTGGAGTCTTTTGCTCTGCCTTCCCGCTGTGCAATCCAGATGTTGTCGTGCTTTTCGTTGATGACGAAATGCATGTAGTCGGCCATCAGTTTGCTGGCTGTTAGCGTCTCACGTGGCGACAGGCCGCGCCTTACGATGAACGATTTGTTGACCCTTACCAAGTCTTTCACCCACGGCAGTGACAGCAGGTTGTCGCCAATGGCAATCTCGCATGTTGTCTTGAATCCTGCGTCGATAAGCAGTTTGTCAAGGAAACCGGAGTCAAGCACGATGTCGCGGTGGTTGCTTACGAAGGTGTAACGCCCGTCCTTGTCTATCGCCGAGGCGTCCATGTCGCAGCCTGTGGTCAGCTTGTCGATGAGAAGTTGCACGAAACCGTAGCAGAAAGATAGCTGGAATTCAAAGTTGGTCTTGCACGCAAGCATCTTGTCACGCACCTTTTCAAACGGTACGCCGGGCAGGGCGAACGCCAAAACTTGCCTGAACTGCGGGTCGGCGAGCATCCTACTGAATGCTTGTGGCAGTTCTTCAGGCTCGAAAGGGCGTATGTTGTCAAATTCAGCGGGAACTTTCATTGTGTGTATCTTTATTAAATAGTTAAGAAGTAAAGGAGCAATGGAGTCAAGGCAAATGCCTTGTTGGAATGTCATAATGTGCTTCAAGCGTCATACTAACATGTCTTAACTCCTTTGTTCTTTTACTTCTTAACTCCCTTATGCCTTGAATATAAGATTACCTGAACTGGTTTTCCACGATGTCGGTAAGCACGTCTGTGATGTTTAGCCCTGCGGCTTTCACTTGTTGCGGGATGAAGCTTGTGGCCGTCATGCCTGGAGTGGTGTTGATTTCAATCATGTTCACCTTGTCCACTTCCTGCCCGTCGCTGCCTGTTCCGCGGCTTATGATGTAGTCGATGCGTATCATGCCGTTGCAGTGCAGTATGTCGTAAATCTGGCTTGTAATCTCTGCGACGCGCTTGGTGGTTTCCGGCTTGAGGCGTGCCGGTGTGATTTCCTCGACCTGTCCGTTGTATTTTGCGTCATAGTCGAAGAACTCGTGCTGTGTCACGACCTCAGTGGCAGGCAGCACCACGCTCTTTTCGCGTGTCTTGTAGCAACCTATCGAGATTTCCGTTCCTTCGATATATTGTTCCACCATGACGTCTTCACTTTCCATCATGGCCTTGCGTATGGCAGGGGCGAGCTGGTCTTTGTTCTTCACTTTCGACACTCCGAAGCTGCTGCCGTCGGCCGCGGGCTTGACGAAACACGGCATGCCGATGCGCTCTTCAATCTCGTCGTCGCTTACAATCTCCTCGTATCCCTTGCGGATGAGCAAGCTGTCAGCCACGCGGACACCGTAGCCGCGCAGGTATTGGTTAAGCACGAACTTGTTGAATGTCAGTGCTTCAACCAGCACTCCGCTTGTGGAATAAGGCACATGCACAAGCTCGAAGTAACCTTGCAGTATGCCGTTCTCGCCCGGTGTGCCGTGTATGGTGATGTAAGCGTAATCAAACTGTACGAGCTTTCCGTTCTCCATGAACGAGAAGTCGTTGCGGTCAACAGGCGTAGTTGTGCCGTCTGGCAGTTCGACGTGCCAGTCAAGCCCTTTTACCACAACGATGTAAACATTGTACCTTTCCTTGTCGAAGAAAGAGTAAAGTCCCTGTGCAGAGCGTAAAGAGACGCCATATTCAGAGGAATCCCCTCCGCACACGATGGCTATGGTTCTCTTGAGATTTTTCATATTGTCGTTATTGTTTTAATATGTTTCCTTTAATGTATGTGCGCCACCTGTCTATCAGCTCCTCCATGTCGGCCGGGAGCGGTGACGTGAAGTCCATCTGCTTGCCCGTGGTGGGGTGGACGAAGCCCAGTGTCCGTGCGTGCAGGGCTTGGCGGGGGCATGTCCTGAAGCAGTTTTCTATGAACTGCTTGTAGCTGCCGGTACGGTTGCCGCGCAGTATTTCCATGCCTCCATAACGCTCGTCGGCGAACAGCGGGTGGCCTATGTGGCGCATGTGCGCCCTTATCTGGTGGGTGCGCCCCGTTTCGAGGATGCATTCCACAAGCGTCACATACCCGAAGCGTTCCATCACGCGGTAATGGGTCACGGCGTGTTTGCCCGTGTCTGAGTCTGGTGGGAACACCGCCATGCGCATGCGTTCTTTCGGGTCGCGCCCTATGTTGCCCTCGATGCGGCCTTCGTCTTCGGTGAAGTTACCCCACACCAAGGCGTTGTAGCGTCGTGTTGTGGTCTTGTTGAAGAACTGTAGGCCGAGCTTCGTCTTTGCGTTAGGCGTCTTCGCTATGACCAACAGGCCGCTGGTGTCTTTGTCTATGCGGTGAACCAAGCCCACTTCCGGGTCGTTGGGGTCATACGACGGCACGTCTTTCAAGTGCCACGCCACGGCGTTTACCAGCGTCTCGTGCCAGTTGCCGCATCCCGGGTGTACAACAAGGCCCGCAGGCTTGTTTATCACCATAAGCTCGGTGTCTTCGTAAACCACGTCTATCGGAATGTCTTCCGGCTCGATGGTGTTGTCGTATTGCGGACGGTCGAGCATCAGTGTTATGACATCTGAAGGCCGAACCTTGTAGCTGCTCTTCACAGGGCGGTCGTTGACATGCACAAACCCCGCGTCGGCCGCACGTTGTATGCGGTTGCGGCTGGTGTGTTGCAGCTTTTTCAGCAGGAACTTGTCTATGCGCAAAGGCTCTTGCCCCTTGTCAACCACGACGCGCAAGTGTTCATATAGTTGTTGTCCCTCTTCGTCTTCTATCTCTTCAATGTAGTCTTCGGCCATTGTGTCTCCTGTTTCAGATGCTGGTGCTTGAGGTCACGTTACTATTCCGGGCCTGTCACCACTTCAAATTCGTCAACGTCGCTTTCCTGCTCGGCCCCGGTGTAATATTCGCCCGACTGCCTCATCGGCTGTGCCGTCGAATCTTCACCTTCGTCGAAATAATACTCGGGTTCGGCGTATGTCACGGAGTCCTCCATGTCGCGCATGCCGTCGCCTACTTGCAGGATTACCATGTCGTTTACAGACACTTTCTGCCCCGTTCTCAGCAGTTTGCCTTTTGACTTCAGGCCGTACACCCAGTCTTTCTCGCCCGGGATGTATTCAGTAGGCCCCACCTTGAAGCCCATGGCCGTCAGCTTGGCGCGAGCCTCGCGGTATGAGCAGTTGTCAATGATGTCGGGGATTGTCAGCATTGGCGAGTGCGACGAGTTTATGACAACGTATATAACGCGCCCTGACTTCACATCCTTGCCCGGTTCTGGCGATTGTTCCAATATGCAGTCAGGTTGGAGGGTCTTCACGTATCCCGTGTCGCTCACCACAATCTTCAGTCCTTTCGCCTCCAATATGTGTTCGGCGTCGGCGAAGAGCTTGTGCTTTATGTCCGGCACTTCTATCTCTTCTCCGTGGTGGGTGTACAGGTCGATGCCGAATTTCACGCCCAAGCACAGCAGTACGACGACAACCAGCATTGCCGCAAGGTTTGCCCAAAGCCGCAAGCTGAATATCTTCCTGAAGAATTCGTTAGCCTTCATCCCTTGTCGTTGTTTTAAATGCAAAGGTATGAAAAAAACAGAAAGAAGCAAAGACATTGCTTTACTTCTTTCCCATTACTGTTCAAAAATCTTCCGAACTGGCGGTTATTTCCCGTGATGTTCGTCTGAAACTGTAAGCTTCTTACGTCCCTTTGCGCGGCGTGCGGCAAGCACGCGGCGACCGTTCTTTGTAGCCATTCTCTCACGGAAGCCGTGCTTGTTCACTCTTCTCCTGTTGTGCGGCTGAAATGTTCTTTTCATTGTTGTCTTGTTATTTTATTGTTATTTGTTTTCACGCTTTGGGCTGCAAAAGTACACATTTCTTTTTAAATAACCAAGAAACATGCGTTTTTTAGGTGCTTCTTTTATGCTTTTTTCTGAAAAAATAGTAACTTTGCATCCTGAAAACCAGCATTTTGAGTTCGTGCGGCTGTTTTTCGCGCCGTTGCCGTCGGCATGCCGCATGTCATTTTGCAAGTCGATAAAATTAATTTACACGAATATAATATGATTAACTCACAGGAAATTAAGAAAGGTACATGCATCCGCATGGACAATCAAGTATGGATTTGCATCGATTTTCAGCATGTAAAGCCAGGTAAGGGTAACACCGTAATGCGTACAAAGTTGAAGAACGTCACTGACGGCCGCGTTCTCGAGCGCACGTTCCAAATCGGTTTCAAACTTGAAGACGTGCGCATTGAGCATCGTCCTTACCAGTATCTGTATGAAGACCCGACAGGCCTCATCTTCATGAACCAGGAGACTTTCGAGCAGATACCAATCAACCGTGACTCAATCATCGGCGTTGACTATATGAAAGAGGGCGATGTGGTTGAGGTTGTAACCGACACTACTGACGGCACCATACTTTACGCCGAGATGCCCGTCAAGACAAACCTGCGCGTAGCTCACAGCGAGCCGGGCGTGAAGGGCGACACGGCGACCAACGCCACCAAGCCCGCAACGCTCGAGACAGGCGTGGAGGTTCGCGTGCCGCTGTTCATCAACGAGGGCGACCTCATCCAGATAGACACGCGCGACGGCAGCTACCTCAGCCGCGTGAAGGAATAATCTTATTTTTGTAGTCAAAGAAGTCAAGGGAGCCGAAGGAGTTAAAGACTATAGCTTTCACCGTTTTACGTAACACCAAAGCATGCGTCTTTAACTCCTTCGGCTTCCTTGACTTCTTTAATTACTCTGGCATTAAAGACCCGGCATGCGTCTTTTGTTCCTTTGACTACCTTGACTCCTTTAACTACTGACAACATGAAATACTCATTCATCGTTCCCGTATACAACCGTCCTGACGAGGTCGACGAGCTTCTGGCGAGCCTCCTTACGCAGACCGTCAACGATTTTGAGGTCATAATCGTGGAAGACGGCAGCTCGACGCCCTGCAAAAGCGTTTGCGAGAAATACGAAAGCCAGCTCGACCTGCATTATTACATGAAGCCTAACAGCGGCCCCGGGCAGAGCCGCAACTACGGAGCTGAGCGCGCCAAGGGCGAATATCTGATAGTACTCGATTCCGACGTGGTGCTGCCTGACGGTTACTTGCTGGCTGTTGACGATGAGCTGAGCCACCGCCCGGCCGACGCTTTCGGCGGCCCTGACCGCGCCCACGCCTCGTTCACCGATACGCAGAAAGCCATCAGCTACTCAATGACGAGCTTCTTCACCACGGGCGGGATACGCGGGGGGAAGAAAAAGCTTGACAAGTTTTATCCACGTTCTTACAACATGGGCGTGCGCCGCGACGTCTACCTGCGCCTTGGAGGCTTCTCGAAGATGCGTTTCGGCGAGGACATCGACTTCAGCATACGCATATTCAAGGCCGGCTGTAGCTGCCGCCTGTTTCCCGAAGCGTGGGTGTGGCACAAACGCCGCACCGACTTCCGCAAGTTCTTCCGCCAGGTGTTCAACAGCGGCATTGCGCGCATAAACCTGTATAAGAAATACCCCGAGTCGTTGAAGCTTGTCCACCTGCTGCCCATGGTGTTCACCGTAGGCGTCACCGCGCTTGTGCTTGTCTCCGCTGTCGGCCGTGTCCTGATGGAGTATGACGACATCGACCGCTGGTATTGGCTTTGCGCCGGCCCGTGGCTGCCCATATTGCTCTACTGCCTGTTGATATTCATCGGCTCTTCCGCCGCCAACAAGAGCCTGAAGGTGGGGCTGCTCAGTGTCCCCGCGGCGTTCATCCAGCTCTACGGTTACGGCTGCGGCTTCCTTACCGCGTGGTGGAAGCGGTGCGTCAGGGGCAAGGACGAGTTTCACGCATTTGACAAGACGTTTTATAATTGATTTTAGTAGTTAAAGGAGTTAAGGTAGTTAAAGGAGTTAAAGACAAATGCATTTTCTAATGAAATACCAAATTGAAAAGAGAACAATCGTATCCTCGCTTGATTATTCGTTTTTCATTTAAGAAGCATTTGTCTTTAACTCCTTTAACTACCTTAACTTCTTTAACTCCTCGTGATTATGCAAAAACTTTCAATCAACCAGTGGGCCGAGGAGGACCGCCCGCGTGAGAAGATGATGAGGCTCGGGGCAGGGGCGTTGTCAAACGCCGAACTGCTGGCCATCCTCATCGGGTCGGGTTCGCAGGATGAAAGCGCGGTAGACCTGATGAAGCGGGTGCTTGCCGACTGCGGCAACAACCTCAACACATTGGGCAAGAAGACTATCTCCGAACTTGCCGGCGGGCGTTACAAGGGGCTTGGCCCGGCTAAGGCCGTGGCGGTGCTTGCGGCGTGCGAACTCGGCAAGCGGCGGCAGCGCGAGACGGCCGTGGAGCGCAAGCGGTTCGACAATGCCATGGCCATTTATGAGTACATGCGCCCGCAGATGCAAGACCTCGGCGAGGAGGAGGCCTGGGTGATGCTGATGAACCAAAACTTCGGGCTGATTGACTGTGTGCGCCTGTCGCACGGAGGAATAACCGAGACCGCTGTTGACATACGCCTCGCCATAAAGAACGCCCTGCTGTGCAACGCCACGGTCGTCGCCCTCTGCCACAACCATCCCAGCGGCAACGCGCGCCCCAGCGGTGACGACGACCGCCTGACACAGCGCATGAAGAAGGCGTGCGAGCTGATGCGCCTGCATTTCCTCGACCATCTAATCATCACCGACGGCCGCTATTACAGCTATGTTGAGGAGGGAAGACTGTGATTAAAGGTTGAAAAGGTTGAAAAGGTGAAAACACTGACGTGAATATATGTTTTACCTTTTCACTTTTTCAACCTTTCACCTTTTCACCTTTTCAACCGCTTTTTCCGCGTCGTCGCAGCTCAACAGGTATGTCCTTCCGCTGCGCAGTTTGATGTAAAAGGCGTCGGCGTAACGGCCTACATACTCGAAATGAGAGCCTAACCCTCCGCCTGAGAACCAACCTATGAAGCCGTGGAAGCCACCGCAACCGCAGAAGCGAAACATCTCGGACGCCTTGCCGTGCCACAGGCCGATGTCTTCTATGTCGGCATAAGGGAACACTTTGCGCCCCATGACGCGGCGCAGCACGAGCGCATCGTCGGTCACCTCCACGTTTTTCGGTGAAATCGCGAAATAGTAGAACAGCAGTCCGAACACGAACAACGTGGTGGCAAGCATGATTATGAACGGCAGGATGTAAAAAGGTTCGATGAAAACCAAATACCACGTCACCGCGAATACGGCTGCCACCAACGCCCATACGCACGCGGTTGCTATTCTTACCGTCTTGCTTTTCGTCACCTTGAAAATGGTTTGTCCTTCCATGTCTGCCAACTGTTTTTTGTCATTTACAAAGTTACAGCTTTTTTGCGAGTTTTACAAGTGTGGCCGCCCTGTTCGCGTCTTGCGCCAAACGGCGTGGCGGAATGCCGCCTTTCATGCGCTGAAAGACGGTCTCTTGCATGGCAAAAGACCGTCTTTCGTAAGTTGTTGGTGTTGAGCGCGTTGCGCGTTTCCGCTCCGCGCTTGGTGCCAGTCTGGTTCCCTTGTGGTATGGAAAAGAAAAAACGGCATTGCCAGGATGATGTCTGGCAATGCCGTTGTGTTGTAGTTCTTTAGTTTTACAACTTTATCTTCAGGGTGCTTGCGGCGCCGTCTTTCTCCGCCTTTACGATGTACACGCCTTTGGGCAGGTGGCCAATGGCCGTGAACGTGCCGCCGTCGGCCATGTTGAGGCGGCAGCATCCTGACATGTCGTAGATGCAGAGCCTGTCATATCCGCCGGGCACGATGACATGTTCGCCGTCAAACTTCATGCCGGCCTCGGCCTTGTCTATTTCCGTTATGCCGATGCCCGTGGCCGGTTTCTCCACGAGGCGCAACTCGCTCGTGTTCAGCACGTTGCAATTCAGGTGGTCTTCCGGGTCGTAGTAAGCCACGAAAGCCACCGCGTACATGTTGTCGATGTTGCACTCTTCGGGGATGTCGGCCGAGTAGGTCGCTTCAAATCCGTTCTCAACGTCTATCGGGTCGCCCCATGTGGGCGTCATGCTGAGGCGCGCCACGTGGCGTTGGTAGAAGCCCCCGCTGGCTCCGTTCTGTGTCTCGGTGTAGATGCTGTCCTCTTTCAGGAAGACGTACAGGCGCACCTTTTCAGGGTTGTCGATTGGCAGCAGGGCCTTTCCGCTGACGTCGAGCGTCAGTTTGCGGGCTTCCTTGTCAAGGCTCTTCTCGATGTTGACCGTGGTGAACGCCGGTACTGACAACGCCTCTTGGCGTATCACGAGCAGTTCTGAAGAGCCTAACCCCGTTACCGGCGACTTTACGTCGTAGAACATAGGCAGGTTGTCGTCGAAGCATGTGCGGTCGAACATGCCCGCCGGGGCGAACAGCATTGACTGGTTGGTGTAGAACCATTCGTAGTCCAGGCTTGCCTGGATGGTGAACTTGTCGTCGTAGTAAGCCGAGTGGTGGCCTAATTCGATGACGTCCTTGAAGTCTTTGTAAGTGTTGGCGATTACTGTATGGGCCTGTGGGCAGTTGACGCATTTCTCGGTCGAGAACACCTCGAACAGCATGTTGCGCGGCGTGAACTCGTCAATCACAAGCACGTTTTTTGTCCTCGTGGTGTTGTCGGTAGGGTCGGAGTCCTCCTTGCCGTTCACCCCCGTCAGCTCTATGCTCACGTCGTGGCGTCCGGCTTCGAGTGTCAGGCCGCTCGCCTCGAACGAGCCTGTGGCGAGGTATGACGTCCTGTTGACGTCAACAGTCTCTTCTTTTGCCGCCTTGCCGTCAACGTAATAGGTCAGCGTAAGGTTGTCAACGTCGTTTGGCGCGAGGTTGGTGAACTCGCCGCTGAATTTCAGCGGTTCCCCTGTCACGGCGTAGCCTGGCATGTACACATGGTCAACGCGCACGTTGCCGGCCGGCATGTTGTCGCCGTCAACCAGTGCGTAGAACGACGCGCTGTAGATGTTTGTGTACTTCCTCCAGCCCTTGTCGTCTGTCTTGATGTATTCCTCGCCGGCCAGCAGGCGGTTGCTGTAGCGCAGGTAGTACTGGCCTGTCACCTCGTATCCTATGTACAGGGCCGAGCCGTCGATGGGGAACGGAGTGTCAAGCGTGACCGTCGTCCATCCGCCCTTGCTTATGGTGCATCGCTGCTCGTACAGCGGCTCCTCGTCAAGGTCGTGGGTTATGAATATCCTCACGGCGTCTTCTGCTGTCGCCGTCTGCACGTCCAAGCGCACGCTGGTCACGTAGTTCCCGGTGTACATCTGCATGGTGCTTTCTGGGAAGTACAGCGCGGAGCCTCCAGTGCCCTTGTCTTGCACAAGCTCGAACGTCACGCTGTTCTCCTTGCAGTAGCCGAGCTTCACTTCTGTGTCGTTGTCGGCCATGGCCGGACAAGACACGAAGACCGCAAGCAGTAGGCATGCGGTCTTCAAGGTTTTGGTTATGCTTCTGTTCATTTGCATGTTTTTATTTCGCTTTTCATCTTATCTTGCGAACTTGTAGCTCTTCACGCCGTCGGCTGTGGTCACCTTCACGATGTAGGCTCCCGCGGGGTTGCCCTCCATGCTGAACGCCTTGCCCTGTCCGCCGGTTGCCACGAGCGCGCCTTGCGCGTTGTATACGTCTGCGCGGTCATATTCTCCTGTGACAACAAGCAGTCCTCCGCGGTAGTCTATGCCTACGTTGTTGCGTATTGCGTCGACGCGCTCTACGCCCGTCAGTACGCTTTCGTTATATACCACGCCGGGGCCGTTGACTGCGCCGCCCATGGCTGACTCCATGGTTCCGCCAACCACAACTTTGCCGTCGTCGCTGCAGTCCATCACGTTGCTGAGACCTTCATAAGACTGTGTGAACTTTGTCTGTCCGTCCTTTGTTCCGCAGATGTACCATGTATCGGTGAATTCCAACTTTCCGTCGGCCGTGTACACGAAATAGTTTGAGCTGTAAGAGTCGTCGCCAACCTCGTAGTTGAAGTAGCCGTATATGTTGCCAGCGGCGTCAACGTTGTTGCAGATGCCACCGTCGAACGACGGGTTGTCGGGGTCGGTGCAGTCGAACAGTTGCACGAGCTTGCCGTCACGGATGAACGCCGGGTTGAAGCCTCCGGTGCCTGAAGTGTTCATGCCGACGATTGTCTTGCCGTCCTCGCTGAGGCCGTAGATGTAGAACACGCTGTATTCGGTCTCCTTTACTTCCTGCAGTTCGCCGTCCTTGTAAAGCAGACTGTTCGTGCCGAGTTTGCGGAAGTCGTCCTTCAGTACGTATTCGCCGTCCTCAAGCTGCCACAGCACTGGTATCATTTGCGCCTTTTCAACTAATCCGCCCAACGGGCTCTCGCCTACGCCTGTCCTTACGTAGAAGTGTCCGGCTATTGTCTTGCCGTCTGATGTCACGGCGCGTGCCATGCTGAGCATCATGCCGGCAGCTTTCGAACCAGAGTAGTCGGCGGGGATTGGCAGGTGCTTCCATTCACCTTCAGGTGTCCTGTACGCCGGCACGGGGCACGTAACCGTCTCAACCTCTTTGGTGTTGATGTTTTCCTCTTCCACGCTGCCTTTGTACGCGCCTACAATAAGGCCGTCGTTCGTCACGTCGCAAGCCGCGCCGGGGCAGGCGTAGTCGTTGCCGATGAACGTTATTTCCCCGGGGTTTTCCACGTTCCAAAGGAATACCGCTCCCGAGTTCATCTGGTCGTCATAACCCACGGCGTATTTGCCGTTGCCTGACACCTTGTTGAACACTCCGAACACTCCCGGGCTTGACTGCCCGTCGATGTCGGTGTAAGTCGTGTTGAAGAAACTTTCGAGATGGTTCTCTCCTTGCGCTTGAACGCCTGTGGCTGCGAGCAGCGACAGTGCAGCGGTGAAAAGTAATTGTTTTTTCATAATGGTTGAATGACAGTCCTTGTTTGTATTTTGCACATGGTTGGAGCAGGACTTTTAGGCTTCAAACCGTGCTTGTCATAGATGTTTATGTCGTATTTCGAAAATCTTGCGTCTCGTTTGCAATATTATAGTATTTTTTTCATTTATCAAAGGTTTTCCGCTTTTTTTTGATTTTTTTCGGCATAAAAATACGTTTTCCTGTTGCTTGAGCCTTTGGGTGTGGTCGGTCTCTTGCTCATGTACATGTTTAGGCGTGGGGCTGACGCATGTAAAGAGGGGCGCACGTTGACCGCGTGCGCCCCTCTTTACATGTTTGTTTTGTTGTGTTCTTGCCGCTTATCTTGCGAACTTGTAGCTCTTCACGCCGTCGGCTGTGGTCACTTTCACGATGTACGCTCCGGCCGGGTTGCCCTCCATGCTGAACGCCTTGCCCTGTCCGCCGGTGGCCACGAGCGCGCCCTGAGCGTTGTAAACGTCTGCGCGGTCATATTCTCCTGTTACAACGAGGATGCCGCCGCGGTAGTCGACGCCCACGTTGTTGCGGATGGCTTCGACGCGGTCTACGCCTGACACCACGTCGTCGTCATATGTTACGCCGGGGCCGTTGACAGCGCCGCCCATGGCCGACTCCATTGTTCCGCCAACCACAACCTTGCCGTCGTCGCTGCAGTCCATCACGTTTGTAAGGCCGTTGTAGTATTGCGGGAACCTCGTCTTGCCGTCTTTCGTTCCGCAGATGTACCATGTGTCGGTGAACTCCAACTTGCCGTCGGCCGTGTATACGAAGTTGTAATTGGCGTTGCCTTCTGTGCCTACCTCGTAGTTGAAGTAGCCGTATATATTGCCCGCCGCGTCAATGTTGTTGCAGATGCCGCCGTCGAACGACGGTGTGTCAGGGTCGGCGCAGTCGAACAGCTGCACGAGCCTGCCGTCACGGATGAACGCCGGGTTGAAGCCGCCCGTGGCCGACGTGTTCATGCCGACGATTGTCTTGCCGTCCTCGCTGAGGCCGTATACGTAGAACACGTTGTATTCCGCCTCGCCTACTTCCTTGAGTTCGCCGTCTTTGTAGAGCATGCTGTTCTTGCCGGCTTCGCGGAAGTCGTCTTTCAGTACGTATTCGCCGTCCTCAAGCTCCCACAGCACGGGGAACATGGCCACCTTTTCCATGAGCCATGGGCGCTCAACGATGCCAGTCCTCACGTAGAAGTGCCCGACTATGGTCTTGCCGTCAGACGTCACGGCGCGCGCCATGCTGAGGTTCATGCCTGACGCCTTCGAGCCTGAGTAGTCTGCCGGTATTGGCAGGTAGTGCCATTCGCCGTCCTGAGTCCTGTATGCGGGCACGGGGCATGTCACGGTCTCAAGCTCGCCAGTCTCTATGTTGGTGTTTTCCACGCTGCCCTTGAAAGCTCCGACAACCAAGCCTTCGTTCGTTACGTCGCACGCCGCGCCCGGGCAGGTGTAGTCGTTGCCGATGAACTGCAGTTCGTCTGGCTTCTCCAAGCTCCACATGTATACGGCTCCTGAAGCCATCTGGTCGTCATAGCCAACGGCGTACTTGCCGTTGCCTGACACCTTGTTGAACACTCCGAACACTCCGGGGCTTGACTGCCCGTCGATGTCGGTGTAAGGGGTGTCAAAGAACCTTTCAAACTGATAACCTCCTTGTGCTTGGACGCCTGTGGCCGCGAGCAGTGACAACGCCGCCGTGAAAAGTAATTGTTTCTTCATAATGGTTGAATGATAGTCCTTGTTATACTTTGCACATGGTTGGAGCAGGACTTTTAGACTTCAAACCGTGCTTGTCATGGTTGATACGGAGGTTTGTGAAAACCTTGCATCTCGTTTGCAATATTATAGATTTTTTTTCATTCGTCAAAGCTTTTCCCTCGTTTTTTTAAAGTTTTCAGTATAAAAATACGGTTTTATGGAGTTAAAACAGCGTTTTGCACGTTAATATGTTACTGTTGTCGTGACGCTTGTGGCAAATATCCAAGTACTGTGCCATGTGGCGGGGGTTGTGCCTTCGGCGTTCTCTTGCCATAGGCTTTCGTGTGCGTTGGCTGCTTGCAGGCAGTGAAAGGCGGCAAACCGCTTTGCGAAAGGCCGTATTTCATAAAGCGGAAGGCCGCCTTTCGCACTGTAAAAGACGGCCTTTCGCAATATGCTGGGGCACAATGCGTTACGCCGCGTGGCGCAGCGCATTGGACGTAAAAAGGCATCCCCCTTGCCAATGCCGTGCGGCATGGTGACAAGGGGGATGCCTGTATTCTGGATAGCCTGGGTCACTCAACCACCCATGTGTCGTTTGTCTCGAGCAGCTCCATGAAGTTGTGGTATTTCTTCTTGCCCTTCACTTCCTCAATCTGCTCTTCCACGGCGGCCTCGTATGTCGGGGCCTCCACGTCGCGGATTACGCCCAAGGCCACGGGGAAGCCATGTTCGTTGTCCATCATGGCGAGCTTCAACTGCAGGGTGTTGTCCATGCAGTGGGCGTCATGCACGAGGATGTCGTCGATGCTTACGCCGTCGTCGCCGATTTTGACAACCTTCAGGCCGAAGCCTTCCTGCACTAAGCCGTACTCGTTGTTCTCGCCGAACACCAGGGGCTGGCCGTGGCGAACGTAGATTGCGTTCTTGGCGCGCACCTCTTTCTTATAGATGGAGTCGTAGCAGCCGTTGTTGAAGATGACGCAGTTCTGCAGGATTTCGCATACCGACGCACCCTTGTGATAGTAGGCGGCCTTCAGTATGTCAACCGTTCCTTCAGCGTCGGTGGCTACGGCGCGCGCGAAGAAGTGCCCCCTTGCGCCGAAGCACAGCTCGGCGGGAAGGAACGGGTCTTCAACCGTGCCGTAAGGCGACGACTTGCTGACAAAGCCGCGCGGCGACGTCGGCGAATACTGGCCTTTCGTCAAGCCGTAGATGCGGTTGTTCAGGAGAATCATGTTCAGGTCGATGTTGCGGCGCATGGCATGGATGAAGTGATTGCCGCCGATGGCGAGGCCGTCGCCGTCGCCGCTGATTTGCCAGATGGCGAGGTCGGGGTTGGCCACTTTCGCGCCTGTGGCGATGGCTGCGGCACGGCCGTGGATTGTCTGCATGGCATACGTGCTGACATAATACGGCAGTCGGCTTGAGCAGCCGATGCCCGATATTACGGCTGTTTGGTAAGGCGGCACGCCGATTTCCGCCATGGCCTTGTGAAGCGAAGCCAAGAAGAAGTGGTCTCCGCAACCGGGACACCAGCGCGGTTGTCCCTTTTTATAATCTAAGGCAGTGTATTCCATTGCTTGTGTTTTTTTAGTTTTGGGGAGTTCGGGAGGCGTTGGGCGAATGAGCCAAGGCTGGCGCCTTGTCCGCCGGTTGCGAAGTCATGGCGGTGATTCGATGGCTTGTCTTGGCTCCTCTGCTCCGTTGCTCCTTTGCTCACTGTACTCACTATCCTTTCTTTAATTCTTAATTATCTTGGTGAACGCCTTTACAAGTTCTTCCACGACGAAAGGCTGGCCCTTGACTTGGTTGAACTGGTAGGGGGTGAAGTTGTCAACCTTCATGCGCAGGTATCCGGCGAACTGGCCGAGGTTCTGCTCCGCAACGACGACTTTCTTGTATTTTGTCAGCACGTGGGCGGTGTTCTTCGGCAGCGGGTTGATGTAGCTGAAGTGGGCCAAGGCCACTTTCTCGCCGCGCTCCCTAAGCTCGTTCATTGCCGAGTAGAGGTGGCCGAACGTGCCGCCGAAGCCTACGATTAGCAGGTCAGCGTCGTCAGCGTCGCCCATCACCTCGACGTCGGGCACGGGGATTTTGAACACCTTCATCGCGCGCAGGTGGCACATCTTGTCGTGGTTCTCGGGGTCGGTGGATATGGCTCCGGTGTTGCCGTCTTTCTCCAGGCCGCCCAGTATGTGTTCGTAGCCCTCCTGTCCGGGGATTGCCCAGTAGCGCACGCCTGTCTCCGGGTCGCGCATGTACGGCGTGTAGTGGCCTTTCTGCTCGGGGGTGACGTAGTGCGGGTGGATTTCCGGCAGCTCGTCGATGTTCGGCAGCTTCCACGCGCCAGAGCCGTTGGCCACGAAGGCGTCGGTGAGCAGCACCACGGGGGTGAGGTGTTCAAGGGCGATTTTTGCCGCCTGGTATACCGCGTCGAAGCAGTTTGTCGGGCTAGTGGCGGCTATTACCGGCATGGGTGACTCGCCGTTGCGGCCGAACAGGGCTTGCAGCAGGTCGGTCTGCTCGCTCTTTGTGGGCAGACCGGTTGACGGTCCGCCGCGCTGCACGTCGATTACCACGAGCGGCAGCTCGTCGATTACCGCCAGGTTCATAGCCTCAGACTTCAGGCAGATGCCCGGGCCTGACGTAGACGTGGCGGCCAGCGCGCCGGCGAACGATGCCCCGATGGCGCTTGCGCAGCCCGAAATCTCGTCTTCGCACTGCACCGTTACCACGCCCAATGACTTGTGCTTGGCCAGCTCGTGCAGTATGTCTGTAGCAGGAGTTATGGGGTATGAGCCGAGGTAAAGCTTCAGTCCGGCCTTCTCGGCGGCGGCTATTAGTCCGTAGGCCGTGGCCTTGTTGCCGGTGATGTCCATGTAGCGGCCCTTCACCTTGTTCTTCGATTCTATGCGGTAAGTGGCCGGTACGCTCTGGTGGGTGTTGTGGGCGTAGTTGAAGCCCGCGTTGACCACCTTTATGTTGCTTTCGGCTATGGCCGGTTTCTTGTCGAACTTCTCGCGCAAGAATGCCTCGACGTATTTTATGTCGCGGTTGAACAGCCAGCAGACGATGCCCAGGGCGAACATGTTGCGGCATTTAAGTATGGCCTTGTTGTCCATGCCCGTGTCGGCGAGGCAGTCCTTCACCATCTGCGTGATGGGGCAAGCCACTACGCGGTCGCTGTCGATGCCCATTTCCTCAAGGTAGTCTGGCGTCTTGAATTCAGCCTTCTGCAGGTCTTTCGGGCCGAAACTGTCGGTGTCGATGATGATGGTGGCCTGCGGCTTGGCGAACTTGTATTGCGTCTTCAGGGCGGCTGCGTTCATCGCAACCAAGACGTCACACTTGTCGCCCGGCGTGTAAGCGCGGCCGCTGGCGATGTGAACCTGGTATCCCGAGACGCCCGTAAGCGAGCCTTGCGGGGCGCGGATGTCCGCCGGATAGTCGGGGAACGTCGAGATACCGTTACCTACCGTAGCCGATACTGTCGAGAAGATGTTTCCCGCCAGTTGCATGCCGTCGCCCGAGTCGCCCGAGAAACGCACAACTACGTCGTCTAATTGTTTTACTTCCAATTCTTCTGCCATAAATCAAAGTATTATTAGCTTTACTTAATTTAACGCTTGCTTTTCACAGTACAAGTGTGACGTATGGAAACACGCAGATTTGGATTGACCCCCGTTTTTCACAGTCCTGCTTGCATTTTGCAAAGGTCGGAAAGATTATTGAAATAACAAAATGTTTTTAAATAAATATTTGATTTTTACTCATTTGCCATACGGGAGCATGCCGCTTGCCGTGTCATAATCACACTGCTAAGCCCTGTTTTGTTACTAAAAGACAGCAAACGAGGCCCTGCGGCCGCCGTTTCCTGACAATTTGTAAACTTTCGGTCTGTAGCTCCCCGCCCGCTTTCCGTCCGCGTCATGGCATGCGGGGATGTCCTATATTTCAGGCGGCGGTGCAAATGGGGGTCATTCGCAACCCCTTTGGATGGCAACAATGCGTAGCATGGCGTCGAAGACGTCCAACGTTGCTTAGCCGCATGTGGAGCGAAGCGTAACTTGCGGTATGTATGCGCAAACAATATCGTCCTCGAAGAGGGCGAACGGCATTTACGGTTGTAAGGTTTAAGGTTATACGGTTATTGGGGTATACGGAC